>NZ_BAAHNB010000001.1:555000-1899703 GCF_054658355.1 Thermodesulfovibrio sp. TK110
AAGAGATTGAGGATCTTATAGATGTTTTAAGTGATATGGGAGTGAGAGTTGTTGATGAAGATGAAGAGGAAGTATTTTTAGAAGAAGAGGAAGAGTTTGAAGAAGAAGAGCATGTAGAAGATCTGGTCCAGGCTTATTTTAACTCAATGGGTGATATTCCAATACTTACCAAGGAAGAGGAAGTTGAACTTGCTAAAAAACTTCAGGAAGGAAAGAATATAATTAAAGAAACAATAATGGAATTATCTCTTTATAAAAAAATTTTAGATGAAATAAACAAAGAAGAAGATGCTGAGACATTAACTGAAGAAGATAAAGCAGAAGAGGCTCTAAGTAGAACTATTATTCGGCTGGAAAGTTTAATTAATGACATTGAAAAAGCTGAAGAAAAAATTAAAGAGTATGGTTCTCTCAAAGAATTAAGAAAAATTATAAATGAAAAAAAGAAATTAAGTGAAAATACAAAACAATTGGAGAATCTTTATAAAGAAGTTTATACAGAAATTAAAAAGATTGAAAACGAAGCAGGAGTTAAAATAGATGAATTAAAAAATATCTGGCAAAAAATATATAAAGCAAAATGTCTTGTTGAAGAAACAAAAAATGAATTAATTACCAGGAATTTAAGACTTGTGGTTAACATTGCTAAAAACTATGTAGGTAGAGGGCTTCCACTGCTTGATTTAATAGAAGAAGGCAATATTGGTTTAATGAAAGCTGTTGATAAATTTAAATATGAAAAGGGTTTTAAATTTTCAACCTATGCAACATGGTGGATAAGGCAGGCAATTACAAGAGCTTTAATTGACCAGACCAAAACAATAAGAGTACCAGTTCATATGATGGAGTTTTATAATAGAGTTACAAAGGCATCTCGTGAACTTACACAGCAGCTTGGAAGAGAACCAAGTAATGAAGAAATTGCTGAAAAACTCGGTGTTCCTGTAAGAAAAGTTGAGGAAGTTTTCAGAGCCATACAGGATCCTATAGGACTTCAAACACCAATTGGTGACGAAGATACAGAACTTGAAGATTTTATTGGAGATAAAACATCGCCCTCTCCTGTGGCAGAAGCTGAAAGAACAGAACTCAGTGAACACATTCAAAGAATTTTAAAAACTCTTACACCAAAGGAAGAAAAAGTTATAAAAATGAGATTTGGAATAGGTGAGGATAGGGATCATACACTGGAAGAAGTTGGAAGATATCTTTCAATTACAAGGGAAAGAGTGCGTCAGATTGAGACTAAAGCATTAAGAAAGCTTAAGCATCCAAGCAGAATGAGACTTCTTAAAATGCTTATAAGTGAAACACCAGAAAACAAAAAGTGAAAGATTTCAATGAAATATCAAAGCTTGTAAGATACTATATTCTTTTATCAACAACCCAAGCAGGTTCAGGACATCCCACAACCTGCCTTTCATCAGTAGAATTAATGGTAAGCCTCCTTTTCGGAGGCTTTTTTCATTTTGATGCAGACAATCCCAATAATCCAAACAATGACAGACTTATATTTTCAAAGGGACATGCAGCACCGCTTTTATATTCTCTTTGGACAGTAGCAGGCAAAATTACTGAAGAAGAACTCATGAGTTTAAGAAAGTTTGACTCTCCTCTGCAAGGGCATCCTGTAAGGGCATTTCCATATGCAGAGGCTGCAACAGGCTCTCTTGGTCAGGGTCTCTCAATAGGTGCTGGAATGGCAATTAACGGCAAATATATTGACAGACTTCCATATCGCGTTTTTGTTCTTCTTGGTGATAGTGAGATGGCTGAAGGCTCTGTATGGGAGGCAATTCAGCTTGCTTCATATTACAAACTTGACAACCTCATTGGAATAATTGATGTAAATAGACTTGGGCAGCGTGGCGAGACAATGTATGGATGGGATTTATCTGCTTATGAAAAAAGAGTTTCTTCTTTTGGATGGAAAACAATATGTATTGATGGACATAATTTCAATGAGATTTTTAAAGCCTATGAAGAAGCCCTGAAAAGTAATTTACCTACAATGATAATTGCAAAAACAGTTAAAGGAAAAGGAGTTTCTTTTCTTGAAGACAGAGATAATAGACATGGCGTGGCACTCAGAGAGGCTGAATTTGAGGAAGCTTTGAAAGAGCTTGGAATGATAAAAAAGCTTACAATTTCAGTGAAAAAGCCTGATAGTCTTAAACCTGACCCCATTCCTCTGCATATAAAGGAGTTTACAAAAAGATATAGGATTGGTGAGATGGTTGCTACAAGGCGTGCCTATGGTGAGGCTTTGGTAAAAATATTTCCGGAGTTTTCTAATATTGTTGTTCTGGACGCAGAAGTGAGTAATTCTACATACGCAGAGATATTTAAAAAATATTATCCAGAAAGATTTTTTGAATGCTTTGTCGCAGAGCAGAATATGGTTGGAATGGCAGTAGGTCTTGCTCTTAGAGGTAAGATTCCATTTGTTTCAACATTTGCAGCCTTTCTTACCCGTGCTTTTGATCATATAAGAATGGCACAATATAGCGAGGCAAATATAAAATTTGTTGGTTCCCATGCAGGAGTTTCAATTGGACAGGATGGTCCCAGCCAGATGGGTCTTGAGGATATCGCAATGATGAGAAGTATCTTAAATAGCGTAATACTATATCCCAGTGACGCAGTTTCTACAGAAAAACTTGTAAGAGAGGCAGCAAAACATGATGGAATTGTTTATATAAGAACAACTCGCTCTGCAACGACTGTTATTTACAGCTATGATGAAGAGTTTCCCATTGGTGGTTCAAAAGTAATCCGAAAGTCTGATAAAGATTTATTCACAGTTATTGGAGCAGGAATAACACTTCATGAAGCACTGAAAGCATATGAAGAACTGAAAAATAAAGGAATTTTTATCAGGATTATTGATCTTTACAGTGTAAAGCCTTTGGATGTAAAAACTCTAAAGGATGCTCTTTCAGAGACAAAAGCAATTATTACAGTTGAAGATCATTATCCAGCTGGAGGTATTGGAGAAGCTGTTAAATCTGAAGTTGGCTCTGAGAGAGTTTATAGTCTTGCCTGCAAAAAAACTCCCAAAAGTGGCACACCTGAAGAGCTTTTAGATTATGAAGAGATTTCCGTAAAAGCAATAGTTGAGTTTGTTATCAGACTCAATAAGTTATTTTAGTTGTCATAGCCAAAGTTTGGTATTTATGCAAAACTATATTGATTATCGGAAGGCTCAGAAGCCTCTTGCTTTTGAAAATATTATAGTTGAAATTGGTTTTGGTTCAGGAGATTTTTTAATTAAACTTGCAGAGGAAAACAGAAATGAGATATTTTTTGGCATTGAAAAATCATGGATTCCAGTAAATAAGCTTTTGAAAAAGTGCAGTCTCAAGAAAATCAATAATATTTATTGCACCCGTCTTGATGCATACTGGGCATTCCAGCTTTTATTCAGGGACAGTAGCGTGAAAAAAATAATAATGAACTATCCTGATCCATGGTTTAAAAAATCCCATGCTGAACGAAGACTTACAAGAAGGGAAAATCTTTATATTTATACAAAAAAATTAGTTCCTGATGGTGAAATTAAAATAAGAACTGATGATTATTCCTTTGTTGAGTTCACACTGCAAGAATCCGCTTTTTTAAATTGTTTTTCCATCAATGTTTTAAATCCCACAATAAATGAGCCTTTAACAAAATATGAAAAAAGATGGCTATCAATGGGCAAAAATATATGGGATATTGTTCTTAAAAAAGAAAAAGAGCCCGTCTTATTGAAAATCAATGAAATAAAGGAGGTGTCTGAGTTGTATCCTGTGAAAGTTTTAGCAAATATAGATGTAGAACTAATAGCCCACAAAGCATTTAAAATAGAAGATGCTCTTTATTTAAAATGTTTTTCTGTATGGAAAAGGCAACAGGATTATGCTGTGGAAGTCTTACTCAGTGAGAACGGTTTTCTACAGAGTTTTATGGTAACTGTAAAGAAAAGGAATGATTATTTTATAATAGATGTGTCTAAGTTTAGTGAAGTCTTGAAAACTGAAGGCATTCAAAAGGCTTTAATTTTGTTAGGTAAAATAATTGGAAAGGAGATTTTATGAAAAAGAAAGTTCTGGTATGTGTTCAAAAGGATATTAAAAATACTGTTAACTGGGCTTTGAAGGAGCTTTCAGAGGTATCATTACAATATTTTGACCATGTGTATCAAATTGAGAAACTTTTTGAAGCAGATATAAATTTTTGTGGAATGATAATTGACTCTCAGATTGATGGTGAAAGCACAATTCCTTTTTTAGAGAAAATAAGGAGTAAATCAAAAATTAAAATTCTTTTGATAATTGCAGCTGATACTGCCAAACAGGAAATAATAAAGCTTATTCAGGATAAAATGGTTGACAATGTTATTGTAAGACCTTTTAATGCAAATCAAATAGTTGATGCAGTTGCCAAACTGTGTGGCATTCATAGAACTACGGAAAAACCATGGTATATGTATACAAAACCTGAATAGATCTGATATAATTGTTTCTATGCAAAAGCAAGATTTTGAATCAAGATTTGAAGAAGCAAATTTAATGCTCAGATATAAAGAGTTTGAAGAAGCCTGCAAAATGTATAATGAACTTATCAAGGAAGACTCTAATTTACCTGAGCTTCATAACAACTACGGACTTGCTCTTTTTTATCTCAATAAATTTGAAGAAGCAATAGATGAATTTAAAAAAGCCATTGAGATTAATAAAGATTTTGCCTTGCCATATGCAAATATAGGTCTTGTCTATTTAAATAAAGAAGAGTATGAAAAAGCTGTGGAATTTTTTATAAAAGCTCTTGAACTTGATCCTGAAAATCCTGAAACACATTACAATCTTGCAGTAACTTATTACAGAATGAATAAAAAAGCTGATGCTCTAAAACATTATGAAGCTTTTATAAAGTATTCAGGGGAAAATTATCCGAAATTAAAAGAAAGTGTGCAGAAAATTATTGGAGCGATTAAAGAGACTCTTCAAATAGTATGAGATTTTCAATAATAAATTTTTGAACTATCAAAGATGTCTCTGTCACTTCCTTTAAACTTAAAAGTTTTGCTCTGTCAGTCACTGTATTACTGATGCTTCTTATTTCAATACAGGGAATATTATAAATTTTAGATACTTTTCCTACTGCTGCACCTTCCATATTTTCACATAGGGCATTGAATTTTTTTTCAAGAAATCTGGCTCTTTCAAGATTTCCTGTGCAGGATGAAACAGTGAGAAATGTTCCTTTTGGAAGATTTTTCAAGAAATCTGGTACATAAAGAGAGATTTCTTCAAGACTGAAAAAAATAAAAGAATCTGGAGCATCATGACAGTTTCTTAACAGTCCTTCGTCAGCAAAGACTTCCTTCTCCGCTACTGCAATACTTCCTATCTCAAGCCCAGAGGAAGGATAAGCACCTCCTATGCCTGAGACAATGGCCTTTTTTATGGAGAAATTTTCAAAACAGATTAAAGATGCTATGGTTGCTAAAGTTTTTCCAATTCCTGAAATACATAAAATTAAATCAACATCTTTTATTTTGCCTTTAATAAATGATACGGTTTTTATAGAAAAAAACTGCTTATTGTGTAAGCTTTTAATAATTAATTCACATTCTTTTTCAGTGGCAAAAAATAAAGCTATCAATTATATCCTCTAAATCACTGTGAACTTCTAACATGGAAAACCTGAGTGCTTCTCTTAGTTTTTCAAGTGAAGCAGTGAATCTTTGCTCAATGCTCATTAATTCTGCTAATTTTTTCATCCATTTTATTTCTCCAGGATAAAAACTTTGCTGTCTATAATATCAGATTAAAATAATTGACATCAAGTTTTAATTTCTCTAATTCCTCTCTTGAATATCCAGCAAAAATCTCTGAAAAAATTGAATTATTTGTTAAAAGAGGATCTAAATCTTCGGAAATAATGCCAGTTTTTACAAGCCTTTGCCAGTAATAAGTTCCTTTAATTGGTGAAAACTCTGTTAAATGAATCCGAACTTTTAATTTTTTCAGAAATTCTACACCAGCTCTTACTTCATCAAGACTTTGTTCAGGAAGTCCGTACATTATGTAAACTCCTATTTCCTGAGAAGAAAATCCAGCTTCTTTAAGATACAGGACTGCTTTTTCAATTTCTTCGCATGTCACCTTGCCGCCAGTTTCTATCTGTCTTTTTATGTCCACTGTTTCCAGGCTTAGTCTTAGAGTTTTAAATCCTGTAAGTTTCATTAACTGAGCAACTTCTCTATCAATGTAGCGAGCATGAAGTCCATTTGGAGTGTGAAATCGTGCCTGTAAATTTTTTTTAAGTAATTGTTTTAGCAGAGGTTTTATATGAGTATCAGCTTTATATAGCAGAGCATCATCATAAAAGGCAAAGTCTCTTACTCCAAGCCTATATAATCCTTCAATTTCATCTGCTACTTCATCTATATTCCTTTGTTCAAAGGAGTTGTATAATAAAGAAGAAGCACAATAGGAGCATCTGAAAGGACATCCTGTTGAAGTTAAAATTGGAGCATAAGGCATTTCTTTGTAAAAGTTCATCTGCCACCAGTATTTTGGCTTATTGTTTATTTTTTCAAGTTTTAATCCGAAGTTCTCAATTACTTTAATTAATCTGTCATCTATCTGTCCTTCATAAATAAAATCAGCATTGGTATTTTTTTCTGCATGTTCTTTATAAAGAGTGGCATAAATTCCTCCAAGAATAATTGGAATGTTTTTGAATTTTTTTCTGAGAATTTCTATAACTTCCTTTACCCCATACCACCAGTAAGCCATAATAGAAGTAACAAAAATAAGATTAACAGGATCAACAAAACTTAGTTTTTCAATGAATTCTTCCTTAGTGCATCCGTATCTTTTATATTTTCTATGTATCTCTTTTAAAATTTCAGGCTTTTCAACAACTTCTGCCTTATACTTTCCTGCTCCATATTTTTTCACTCTAAAGGAATCACAGCAGTCTATTAAGAAAAGTTCAACATCAAATTGACTTAAAAATTCAGCTACTTTTAACAACCCGAGAGGTCTTGCCCAGAAATTATAGGCAGCAAAGTCATAAATCCATGGATTTACAAGAAGACACCTGATAGTCATGAAAGTTTTCTAAAAACAACAATAAATCCTGTATGAGCCACCATTCTTAAAGCTGGTCTGAGACTTAAGCCCTCCTTTTCCCATTTTCTTTCAAGAAGTTCAAATATGCCGATTTTGTAAAGTTTTTGAGAAAAGTTTTTTTCAAATTCTTCCATTAAACTATATATTTGCAAAACTGTTGTCAGGTAACATCCCAAAATTCCGCCAGGTTTTAAAGAATCTACCACTTTATTAAGAAAAAGCCAAGGCTCTGTAAGATCAAGAATTACTCTATCAAAATCTGATTCTTCTATGCCTTCAGCAATGTCTTTATTTAAAAGAATTAATTGTCCTGTTGCTTCATTTCCAATAAATTTTTCAATATTCATCTTCGCATTTTCATAAAAATCCTGCCTTTTTTCATATGATACAACTTTGCCTTTTTCTCCAACTGTTCGTAAAAGATACAGCGTTAAAGCTCCAGAGCCTGTTCCAGCCTCAAATACTTTTGCTCCCGGAAAAATATCAACAAGGGTGATAATTCTTGAAATATCTTTTGGATATATTATCTGAGCTCCTCTTTTCATTTTAAGAATGTATTCTTCAAGGGTAGGGCGAAAAACAGTCAAAGTTTCCCCTTGAGAGGATTTAATTTTAATTCCATCAGGCTTGCCGATTATCTCATTGAATGTAACATTACCTTTATGGAATGAAAAAGAGGCATCTTTTTTTAATGTAACAAGATATTTTCTTTCCTTTGAATCTACCAAAAGAGCTAAATCACCTTCTTTGAATACAGGCAAGTTGACCTCCAATAAAAAAGCGGGCGACGGGATTTGAACCCGCGACCTTCAGCTTGGGAAGCTGACACTCTCCCGCTGAGTTACGCCCGCAAGGTATATAGTTTTTTATATCATCATAGATTAAAATATGTCAACTTTTGGAAAATTTTTGGTAAAATATAAAAAATGGAAACTGAATCGCTTAAAAAATCAGTTTTTATCAGTCCTACATTTGGATGTTTGTCATTTCAGCAGGTTTTTGAAAAAATAATAGATTTTGTAAGAGAACAACCGGACAGGCAATACAATTTAATAGTAGGAAGTGATTCTTTCCCAGGAGAAGAGACTGTCTTTGTAACTGCAATAATAATTCATAGAAAGGGTGCTGGTGGAAGATATTTTTACAGAAAAATAAAACATGAAAAAGTGGATAGTTTAAAATTGAGAATTTTTACTGAAGCCTCACTTAGCCTTGAAGTAGCAGAGGCTTTAAAAAGTAAGTTGTCTGAAAATGGAGTATCCCGATTGCCTGTTGAAATTCATCTTGATATAGGTAAAAATGGAGCAACAAGAAACCTTATTAAAGAAGTTATTAAGATGATTGTTGGATCAGGATACATTGCTGTAACAAAACCTGATTCTTTCGGTGCTACAAAAGTAGCAGACAGGCACACAAATTAAAGCCGGGAATGGGATTTGAACCCACGACCAGTCGATTACGAATCGACTGCTCTACCACTGAGCTATCCCGGCAGTGTTTATATTTTATCAAACTCTTTTTTAAAGTAGCGAAAGCTTTCTTCATCAAAAAGACAGAACTCAATGATTTCAAGAGTTGTATCATAGTTTTTTAAATATTCAATCACTGTATTAATTAAAACTTTTGCCACCATATCCTTTGGACATCCATATATTCCAGAACTTATTGCAGGGAATGAGATAGTTTTAAGTTTATAATCATTGGCAAGCTTCAGACTGCTTAATACTGCATTTTTAAGCTTTTCTTCTTCTTCACCCTCACCCCATTTAGGTCCAACAGCATGAATAACATATTTTGCCTTTAAAGAACCAGCAGTTGTGATGGCTGCAGAACCTGTTGGCACAAAGCCAATTCTGTCGCTTTCTTCTTGTATGATCTGTCCACCCTTTCTTACAATTGCACCAGCCACTCCTCCACCGTGTTTTAGATAATTATTTGCAGCATTAACAATGGCATCTGTATTCCTTTCTGTAATATCTCCAATCATTATTCGTAATGTTTTTCCATTAACTTTTTTCTCTTGCATTTTAACCCTCTTAGCACACTAAAACCTTTTCAACATTCAATGCGAGAGGAGGGATTTGAACCCTCACGGGTCTCCCCACTGGATTCTAAGTCCAGCGCGTCTGCCATTCCGCCACTCTCGCTTATTTTTTTATTTTAAAAATTTTTTAAATATTTAATCCAATATCTTTTCTATACTGCATGCCTTCAAAATGAATCAACTCAATCGCGCTGTAAACTTTTTGCCTTGCCTCTCCTATATCCTTTCCTAAGCCAGTAACTCCCAGAACTCTTCCTCCATTTGTTACAATTCTGCCATCTTCATCAAATTTAGTACCTGCGTGAAAAACAATTAAATCTTTTAATCCTTTAACCATTTCAAGACCTGTAATAGGCAGTCCTTTTTTATATTTTCCCGGATATCCTTCTGATGCAAGAATAACACATAAAGATGCTTCATCTTTCCATTTTACATCTATTTTATTTAATCTCTGCTCTGCTATTGCCATAAAAATATCAACTAAATCATTTTCAAGTCTTGGTAAAATAACCTGTGTTTCAGGGTCTCCAAATCTGCAATTAAACTCAAGCACATAGGGTTTACCGTTGACAATCATAAGCCCTGCATAAAGAATACCTTTATAAACTATTCCTTCAGATTTTAATCCCATTATTGTTGGCTTAATTATTGTTTCAAGAATTTCTTTTTCAAGCTCTGCAGTAATTACCGGATTTGGGCTAAATGTTCCCATGCCTCCAGTATTAGGTCCTTCATCATTGTCAAGAAGTCTTTTATGATCCTTTGATGTTACCATAGGAATAATGGTTTTTCCATCTGTAAAAACAAGATAGGAAGCTTCCTTCCCGGTGAGACATTCTTCAATTACTACTTTATCTCCAGCAGAGCCAAAGATTTTTTCTTTCATAATAAGTTTTAAAGCCTCAATTGCTTTATCATAACTGTGGCATACGAAAACTCCTTTGCCTGCTGCAAGTCCATCTGCTTTCACAACAATTGGAGTACCTTTTAATCTGATATATTCTTCAGCGTGGGTGTAAGATGTAAAAACTTTGTATTCTGCTGTTGGAATTTTATGTCTTTTCATAAATTCCTTTGCAAAAACTTTACTACTTTCCAGTTGAGCTGCTGCTTTTGATGGACCTACTATTTTTCTTCTCTCTTTCTGAAATACATCAACTATTCCCTTTGCAAGAGGGTCTTCAGGTCCAACAACTGTAAGGTCAATCCATTCATATTTAACAAAGTCAACCAGAGCAGAAAAATCCTTACTTTCTAATTCTACGCATTCAGCAATTTGTGCAATTCCTGCATTTCCAGGCACACAGTAAATTTTATCAACCACCCTTGATTGAGCAAGCTTCCATACTATAGCATGTTCTCTACCTCCTGAACCCAAAACAAGAACTTTCATCTTCTTTCCTCCTCTGTCTTTTTAACTAACCAGTAAACTATACCTATTATAAGAATGGCTGCTACCAGGGAGGCTATAAATTCAATTGTTTCATGTTTTAGTGTGGCAATCATGGTTTCTCTTATTACAGTAACAAGTGCTACTCCAACAAAAACACTTATTCTGAACTTTCCTCCTTTAAGATGTGCCATTTCAGTATTTAAAAGTTCAAGCATAACCCATAAAATAAGCACTGAACCAAGTGCAGTTACAATTCTCTGTTCAAGTTTGCCTGATAATATTTCATATATATCTTTACCGCAAAGATAAATAACAGCAAATGTAAGAATGCTCAATCCAACTATAAGCACAATACTTACAATTTGAGAAAATATCTCTCCATATCGAACAAGTTGAGTTTTTATCCTGTATACTGGTGAATAACCTTTTATTTCTTCCTCAAGGTATGCAGAGGTGATAATATCAAGATTTATGTCAAGTATTTTATTGATTGATATTAAATATTTTTCTCTCTCATGTTCCACTTCCTCGCAAAGTATATCAACGCAAGCATTTCTTATGATGTTTATTGCTCTTGTCATAAAATGAGGATCTACGCCAACTTTTTCATGTTTTTGACCAATTCTTATCAGTGAATCGTAAAAGTAATTATCATATCTGCCAGAAAAAAGACTGATAAACCATGTTTTTACAAGTCTCATTACATGTTTTATTAATGATTCATTTTTAAAAATTCTTTTTGCTGAATCTGTCTGGATTATCCATTGATAAAGAGCTCCTACAACTTTTTCAGCTCTTTTTTCCATGAGAGGCTTAAGCTCTGATAGCCTTGCTTCATCCTCTTTTGTAAAATAATAATTCGCTTTAATTTCTTTAAAAGATCTCATCTTAATGTCTGAAATGTCTTATTCCTGTAAATACCATAGCCATATCATACTGATTGGCTGCATCAATTACTTCCTGATCTCTCACAGAACCACCTGGCTGAATTATAGCAGTTACTCCATTCTGAGCAAGCACATCAATATTATCTCTAAATGGGAAGAATCCATCAGATGCAACTACAGTTCCTTTAAGGGGACTCAAAGCATGCATGGCACCTATCTTTGCTGAAAATACTCTGCTTGTTTGACCAATTCCAAGTCCTACTGTTCTGTCCTCTCTTGCATAAACAATGGCGTTTGATTTTACATGTTTGCAAACTTTCCATGCAAATTTTAAAGCTCGCCATTCATCCTCTGTTGGTTCACGTCTGGTAACTATCTTTGCCTGAGAAAATTCATCATGAATGGCATCCCACTGCTGGACTATAAATCCACCGATAATTCTTTTTAAATCAAAACCTGATAGTTTAATTTTATCAGAAAGAGCTGAAAATTTCAGTAATCTCAGATTTTTCTTTTTTGAAAAAATTTTCAATGATTCTTCGTCAAATGCAGGCGCAATAATAACCTCATAAAAAGTTTGAACAATTTCTTCTGCTGTGGTTTTATCTACAACTCTGTTAAAGGCAATTATACCACCAAAGGCACTTACAGGATCACATTCAAAGGCTTTTTTATAAGCATTTAGAGAATTTTCAGCAACTGCCACTCCACAGGGATTGTTGTGTTTTACAATTACACACACTGGTTCTTCAAATTCTGAAGCTAAAAGAACTGCTGAATGAGTATCAAGATAGTTATTAAATGACATCTCTTTGCCCTGCAATATTTCTGCATCTATGAGAGATGGAGTTTCATTTAAAGCATATAGTGCTGCTTTCTGATGAGGATTTTCTCCGTATCTCAATGTTTGCACCATTTTTAATGGCAATGTCCAGTCTTCTCTAAAGGTTGGAGAGGCTACAGAACTGATTTTATTAAAATACTCTGCAATTAAGGCATCATATCTTGCGGTGTAAGAAAAGACCTTCCTGGCAAGTTCAAATCTTTTTTCAACAGAAACCTCTCCTTTTTTAAGTTCATCAACTATGTGAGAATAGTCATCAGGATCAACAAGAACTATCACATCTTTGTAGTTTTTAGCAGCAGCCCTTAAGAGAGTGGGACCACCAATGTCAATATTTTCTATTGCTTCTTCAATGGTAACACTTTCTTTTTTTATTGTTGCTTCAAATGGATAGAGATTAACAACCACCATATCAATGGGTTTAATTCCCAACTTTTCCATTGAATCTAAATCCGCTTCATTGTCCCTTCTTGCAAGTATTCCACCATGGATAAGAGGATGAAGGGTTTTTACCCTTCCATCCATAATCTCAGGAAAGCCTGTATATTCTGAAACATCTATTACATTTATATTGGCTTCCTTTAAAATTTTTGCAGTTCCACCTGTAGAAAGAATTTCAATTCCCATATTATCAAGCTCCTTTGCAAACTCTATCAGCCCTCTTTTGTCATATACACTTATTAATGCTTTTTTTATCACCCAAACACCTCCTCTAAGCCCTGCGGGCTATTCAACAGCCTCGGGCTATTCAAAGTTTAAAGTTCAAGGTTCAAATACTCTTGTGATACTCCTGTATAGATTTTACTTTAATTTTACTTTCTTTAAGCTTTTTTATTGCTTTAACAATCGCACTCGCACCTGATATGGTAGTTGTGTATGGAATTTTGTAGTTTAATGCTCCTCTTCTTATATACATTGAATCCTTTTGCGCCTGCTTTCCAAAAACCGTGTTTATTATAAAATGAATCTGTCTGTTTTTTATTAAATCAAGTACATGAGGACGACCTTCTTGAAGTTTATTTATTGTTTCCACATTTAATCCTCTTTCTTTTAAAAATCTGGCAGTTCCACGAGTGGCAATTACTGTAAAACCAAGTTCTATAAATTCCTTTGCAATAGGAACCACAAGAGCTTTATCTTTATCCTTAACACTTATAAATACTTTTCCACTTAAAGGAATTTTACCCATCGCACTCATCTGAGCTTTAGCATAGGCAAGTGCAAAGTCTTCATCTATTCCCATTACTTCACCTGTTGATTTCATCTCAGGACCAAGAATAACATCTACTTCAGGAAATTTATCAAACGGTAAAATAGCTTCTTTCACTGTCACATATGGCATTTTTATGTGATTTATAAGTCCCAGTTCCTTTAATGTTTTTCCTACCATAACCTTTGCTGCTATTGCTGCAAGAGGCACACCTATACTTTTACTTACATAAGGAATTGTTCTTGATGCACGGGGATTTACCTCTAAAACATAGACTGCTCCATCTTTTACAGCGTACTGAACATTCATGAGTCCTTTAACCTCAAGCTCTTTTGCAATTGCAATTGTTTCTTCTTTAATTTTCTGAATAATTTCTTCTGAAAGACTGTAAGGAGGAAGTGAGCAAGCAGAATCTCCTGAATGAATTCCTGCTTCCTCAATGTGTTGCATAATACCTGCAACGATTACTGTTTCACCGTCACTTATTGCATCTACATCTACTTCAATGGCATCTTCAAGATATCTATCAATAAGCACTGGATGGTCTTCAGAAGCTTTAACAGCCTCTTTCATATACTTGAGTAAAGAGTCTTTATCATAAACAATTTCCATTGCTCTTCCACCAAGAACATAGGAAGGTCTAACAAGAATAGGATAGCCAAGAGTATCTGCTACTTTGAGAGCCTCTTCAATGGATGTAGCTATTCCACTTGGAGGCTGTTTTAAGTTTAATTTATCCACCAGTTCCTTAAATCTTTTTCTATCTTCAGCTCTGTCAATGGCATCAGCTTTTGTTCCGAGAATATTTACTCCTTTAGCTTCAAGTGATTTTGCAAGTTTCAATGGGGTCTGACCCCCGAACTGCAGTATCACGCCAAGAGGTTTTTCTCTTTCAATGATATTTAAAACATCTTCAAGGGTCAATGGTTCAAAATAAAGTCTGTCTGAAGTATCATAGTCAGTGCTCACTGTCTCTGGATTACAGTTTATCATTATTGTCTCATATCCAAGCTCTCTTAACCCAAAAACTGCATGAACACAACAGTAGTCAAACTCAATACCCTGTCCAATTCTATTAGGTCCTGAACCAAGAATTATTACTTTATCAGGATTTTTTGTAGGAGGAGCATCAGCATCACATCTGGTTTGAAGCTTAGTATTATGTTGAAGAGAGTAAAACTTTCTCTCATAACAGGAATACATGTAAGGTGTATAGGCAACAAATTCAGCAGCACATGTGTCAACAAGTTTGTATACTGGCTTAATTTTAAAATCTTCTCTTAATTGTCTTATTTCTTCCTCTTTTTTACCAGTAAGCATTGCTATTCTTCTGTCAGAAAGACCGTTTTGTTTGGCTTCAAAGATAAGATCATGGTTTAACTCTTTCGTTTTCAGTTTATTCTCAATTTCCAGGATTTCTTTTATGTTGTTCAAAAACCATGGGTCAATTCTGCTCAGTTCATATATCTCCTCTATACTGAAGCCTCTTCTTATTGCCTCTGCAATATACCAGAGTCTTTCTGCTGTAGGATTTTTAAGTCTCCATCTTATTTCATCGGTAGAAGCATTAATCTCTTCAAATCCATAGGAACCAATTTCAAGGGAGCGAATTGCTTTGCCAAGAGCTTCCTTAAAAGTTCTTCCTATTGCCATTACTTCTCCAACTGATTTCATCTGAGTTGTAAGAACTGGATTTGCCTCTGGAAATTTTTCAAAGGTAAATCTTGGAATTTTAACAACCACATAGTCAAGAACTGGCTCAAAACTTGCAGGTGTTACCCTTGTTATGTCATTGGGGATTTCATCTAATGTGTATCCAACAGCAAGGCGTGCAGCTATTTTTGCTATTGGAAATCCTGTTGCCTTACTAGCTAAAGCAGAACTGCGGGATACTCTTGGATTCATTTCTATTATGCACATTCTTCCATTTTCAGGATTTACTGCAAACTGAATGTTACTTCCACCTGTGTCAACACCTATCTCTCTTATTGCTTTAATTGCACTGTCACGCATTAATTGATATTCTCTATCAGTGAGAGTCTGTGCTGGAGCAACAGTGATGGAGTCTCCTGTATGAACACCCATTGGATCAAAGTTTTCAATGGAACATATAATTACAACATTGTCTGCTTTATCTCGCATGACCTCAAGCTCATATTCTTTCCATCCAAGAAGGCTCTCTTCAATAAGGACCTGAGTTATGGGACTCAGTTTAAGCGCTTTTTCAAGAAGTTCTTTGAACTCCTCAATATTGTATGCTATTCCTCCTCCTGTTCCACCAAGCGTAAAAGCAGGTCTTAAAATTGCAGGAAATCCAATCCATTCAATTACTTCAACTCCTTCTTTTAAACTATGAACTGTTGCTGAATGGGGTACATCAAGCCCTATTTTTGTCATTGCCTGCTTAAAGAGTTCTCTGTCTTCTGCTTTTTTTATGGCATTTAAATTTGCACCGATTAGTTCCACAGAGTATCTCTCAAGAACTCCTGCTTCACCAAGCTCTACAGCAAGATTTAATGCAGTCTGCCCACCCAATGTGGGAAGCAAAGCATCAGGTCTTTCTTTTTTTATGATGAGTTCAAGAATTTCAGCAGTCAAAGGTTCAATGTAAGTAGCGTCAGCCATTGAAGGATCAGTCATAATTGTTGCAGGATTTGAGTTTACAAGCACTACCTGATATCCTTCCTGTTTGAGAGCTTTACAGGCTTGAGCACCTGAGTAATCAAATTCACAAGCCTGGCCAATTATTATTGGACCAGAGCCGATAATCAGTATTTTTTTAATATCTGTTCTTTTTGGCATATTATTTCAGAAGCTCCTCCAATTCTTTTAGTCTTTCTTTTTCCCTTTGAAGGGCAAGTGTTTTTTCATAAAGTTTTCTTATTTTTTTGTCTTTTAACATCTCCTGTGTAATATCAGAAGAATTGATACCGAGTTTTTTCTCAAGTTTTTTAATCTCCTTTTCATAGGTATTTATGTAATCTTTGCAGATATTTATCTCACGCATGGTAGAAATGAATATTTCATCATATTTTACAGGCATAATCTTACGCTTTTTTTACAATTTCCATAAATCTTTCAAATACATCCAGTGCATCATTGGGTCCAGGTCCTGCTTCAGGATGATGCTGCACTGAAAAAATTGGATACTCTACATGTTCCATTCCTTCCTCTGTTCCGTCATAAAGATTTTTATGAGTCAGTTTCACCTGACCTTTAAGGCTTAAAATATCAACACAGTAGTTGTGATTCTGAGCTGTGATGGAAATCCTTCCTGTTTTCAAGTCCTTAACTGGATGATTGCCTCCGTGATGACCGAATTTAAGCTTGTATGTACTTCCTCCCAGGGCAAGTCCTAAAAGCTGATGACCAAGACATATCCCAAAGATAGGCTTTTTTCCTATAATCTTTTTAATATTTTCCACTGCGTAAGAGAGAATTTGAGGATCCCCTGGACCATTACTTAACATCACACATGAAGGATTCATATCAAGAACATGCTCTGCAGGTGTTTTACCGGGGACAACATAAACTGAAAACCCAACTCTTTTTAAATTTTTGAGTATGTTCAGTTTAACTCCATAGTCATAAACAACACAGAGAGGTGCACTTTCTTCTTTAAAATACATGTAAGGCTCTTTACACATCATGGCACTGACATGGTCAATCTCTGATATATCTGGATGGGAAAGGACTTTTTTATGTAGGCTTACAGGGTCAAGGTCTTCTGTTGATATAATTCCCATCTGAGCACCATTGTCCCTTAAGTGTTTTGTCAATGCTCTGGTATCAATTCCCTGAATTCCCACGATACCATATTTTTTAAGATACTCTCCAAGAGTTGTCTCTGCTCTCCAGTTACTTGGATAGTCTTTATATTCTCTCACAACAAATCCTTCAACTTTTGGTCCACCAAAGGATTCTACATCTTCATCATTTACTCCGTAGTTTCCAATCTGAGTGTAAGTCATAACCACAATCTGTCCTTTATATGAAGGATCTGTAAGTATCTCCTGATAACCTGTGATTGAGGTGTTGAAAACAACTTCTCCTATGGATTCTCCATCTGCTCCAAAGGAGTATCCTTCAAACACTGTTCCATCTTTTAGAACAAGCATTGCTCTTTTCATTTTTCCTCCTGCCACATATTAAAAACTTTTTTACCCTTTAATGTCATAAGAACCTTTCCTTTAAGTTTCCATCCTTCAAAGGGAGTATTTTTACCCATTGAGGCAAATTTCTCTTTTTCAACAGTCCATTCTTTGTTTATATCAACAATTATTAAATCTGCCTCTGCTTTTTCCTTAATGCCAGATTTATTTATCTTTAATATCTTTGCAGGATTTAAACTAAATTTTTCAATTAATTTTCTTAAAGTTAAAACTTTATCATGGACCAGTTTAAGACTCAAAGATAGGGCTGTTTCAAGACCTGAGATTCCATTTGCTGCTTCTTGAAATGGAGTGTTTTTATCATCAAGGCTGTGCGGTGCATGATCTGTGGCTATTACATCAATTATTCCTTCATAGAGTGCCTCTTTTATTGCTTCCATATCCTCTTGTGTGCGCAATGGAGGATTTACCTTAGCAGTGGTATTATAATCTCTCACAGCCTCTTCAGTAAGAGTAAAGTAATGAGGACAGGTTTCAGCTGTCAGAGGCACGCCTTCTTCTTTGGCTTTTCTTATTAAATCAACAGAACCTTTAGTTGATACATGAGCTATATGTAAAGGTGAATGAAAGTGTTTACATAAAATTATATCCCTTGCAACCATTACTTCTTCTGAAGCCTTTGGGATTCCTTTCAGTCCCATATAAAAGGAGAGTTTTCCTTCGTTCATTGCTCCATTTTCGCTTAAAGAGAGATCTTCACAATGAGATATAATTGGTGCTCCTACTGCCTTTGAATATTCAAGAGCTCTTCTCATGATCATTGCATTCATTACAGGCATACCATCATCTGAAAAGGCAACACAGCCTGCCTGCCTCAGCATTGCCATTTCAGAAATTTCTTCACCTTTAAGTCCCTTTGTAATAGCTCCTACAGGATATACATCGCAACTACCTTCCTCTTTTGCCTTTGATAAAATATAATAAGTAACTTCCGGATTATCATTTACAGGATTAGTATTTGCCATACAACATACAGAGGTAAAACCACCTTTTACAGCAGCAAGAGTTCCTGTGCGAATGGTTTCTTTGTATTCAAAACCTGGTTCTCTTAAATGGGTATGCATATCAATCAGACCAGGGAAAACATAGAGACCTCGGGCATTTATTTCTATAAGCTCAGGCTGAAGGCGTATAGCTGAAGGTTGAAGTCCTGGAGCATCGGGCTTAAAATTTAATCTGGAAATAATTCCATTTTCAATCAATATATCGGCAATTCCTTCTGTGTCAGTAAAAGGATCAACTATGTAAGCGTTATAAATTTTAATAATCAACTATGCCTCCCTTGGAGTTAAAAGATAAATAACAGCCATTCTTGTGGCAATTCCATTTGTTACCTGTCTGAGAATTATTGAACGGGAACTATCAGCAACCTCTGTGGAGATTTCAACTCCTCTGTTCATTGGACCTGGATGCATAATAATTGCATCATCTTTAATGTATGAGAAAGCATCCTTTTTTACTCCCCAAACATGAAAATACTCTTTTAGGGATGGTATAAATGCAGCATTCTGTCTTTCAAGCTGAATTCTGAGAAGCATAACCACATCAGCATCTTTTATACCCTCTTTAAGATCATAAAAAATTTTTACATTGTCAGGTGCCTGTTGTGGAAGAAGAGTAGGAGGACCAACAAATCTTATCTCTGTGTCAAAATTGCTTAAAAGATAAAGGTTTGAACGGGCAACTCTGCTGTGAATTATATCTCCCACAATAGCTATTTTAAGTCCATCAAGTCTGCCTTTAATCTCACGAATACTGAAAGCATCAAGCAATGCTTGAGTGGGATGCTCATTTGTTCCATCTCCTGCATTTATAACAGAGGCTGAAGTATGATTTGCTACAAACTTTGCCGCTCCTGAACAGGAATGTCTTATAACAATATAATCCACATTGTATGCCTCAATGGTTTTCAATGTATCATAAAGGGTCTCACCCTTTACAACGCTGCTTGTACTTACTGAAAAATTAAGCACATCAAGGCTAAGACGCTTTTCAGCAAGCTCAAAGGATGTTCTGGTTCTTGTTGATGGTTCAAAGAAAAGATTGATTGCTGTTTTACCTCTTAGGGTGGGAACTTTTTTAATATCTCTTTGAAGAACCTCTTTAAAAGCTTTAGTTGTATTGAGAATTTCCTCAATATCCTGCCTTGAAAGCTCTTTTATTCCTACAAGGTCTTTCATTGTTTAATTAACAGCACTGAGTCTTTACCCGCAGTTTCCTTAAATTTTACCTTTATTTTTTCATCCCTTGAAGTGGGAATGTATTTACCTGTATAGTTAGCCATAATTGGAAGCTCCCTGTGTCCTCTATCAATTAATACAGCAAGTTGAATCTGAGCAGGTCTACCAAAATCCATTAATGCATCCATTGCAGCTCTGGTCGATCTTCCTGTGAAAAGTACATCATCAACAAGGACCACATTTTTGCCCTCTATGCTGAAGGGAATATTGGTAGGTTTTATTGCTTTTTGTTTTTTTGAAATATTTATATCATCTCTATAAAAGGATATATCCAGAATACCTAAGGGTACATCAATCCCTTCAGTTTCTTTTATCTTATTTTTTATCCTTTCAGCCAGATAAACACCTCCTGTAACAATACCAATGAGACAGATATTTTCTGCACCCTTATTCTTTTCCAGTATTTCGTGGGTTATCCTTGTGAGTATTCTTTCTATTTCCTGCTCATTGAGAAGTTCTTTTTCCATTTTTTCTTTTTTGTCATTTTGAGACAATCCCGATGCTCTCCTTACTCAAAATATAAATCAATAAATTATACACGATTTTAAAAAATTTTTCTATCAAACGGATTATCCCAGAATAAGATTTTCAAACAACTGCTTTTTTGTTGTAAAATTTAATTTATGTTTTCTTACATCCTAAGACGATTTTTCTTAATGATTCCAATTCTTTTTGGTATCACTCTCATATGTTTTATTGTGATAAATCTTGCACCTGGCTCACCTGCGAGCTTTACTGAAGAACTCTCACCAAAGGCATCTCCTGAAGCAATTGAGGCTTTGAAAAAGCTTTATGGACTTGATAAACCCATTCATGAAAGATACTTAAACTGGCTCAGGATGATAATTACACTGGATTTAGGGAAGAGTTTTGTTGATGGAAGAGCTGTTAAAGAAAAAATAAAAGAGAGACTTCCAATTACTGTAACTCTTAATCTGCTTTCTCTTCTAATTATTCTTATTGTTTCTATTCCTATTGGAGTGTATTCAGCTTTGAAGCCAGGGAGCTTTTTTGACAGAGCTCTTACAGTCTTTGTTTTTACAGGTTTTTCTGTTCCCACTTTCTGGATTGCTTTACTTGCCATGATTGTTTTTGGTGTAAATCTTGGATGGCTTCCTATTTCTGGAATTCAGAGCATTGGAGCAGAAACAATGCCTTTTCATGAAAGAGTAATTGATTGGATAAAACATCTTATTTTACCAGTTACAATTATGTCCTTTGCAGGGCTTGCTGGAATGTCCAGATATACCCGTTCAAGCATGCTTGAGGTTCTAAGACAGGATTTTATAAGGACAGCAAGAGCAAAGGGATTGCCTGAAAGAGTTGTTATTGTTAGACATGCCTTAAGAAATGCCTTACTGCCAGTTGTAACGCTCTTAGGACTTGCAATTCCAGGACTTATTGGTGGAAGTGTTATCTTTGAAAGTATTTTTTCAATTCCAGGGATGGGGCAGCTTTTTTATGCTTCTGCCATGGCAAGGGATTATCCAACAATAATGGGAATATTGCTGATTGGTGCATTATTGACATTGATTGGCAATCTTCTTGCAGATATTGCATATTTTGTTGTTGACCCAAGAATCAGGGTAAAACAAGATGTTTAAGCTGATACTGAAACAAATCTTAAGAAATCGCCTGGCAGTTGCTGGTTTGGTATTTATTCTGTTTGTTTTTTTTATTGCAATTTTTGCTTCTCATGTTGCTCCATATGATCCTTATAAAATTAATGTTTATCATGTTCTTGAACCACCATCAAAAGAGCATCTCTTTGGCACCGATGAACTTGGAAGGGATGTTTTTTCAAGGATAATTTATGGTGCGAGAGTATCTCTTAAAGTAGGATTTCTTGCAATGGGAATTGCTATTTTTACTGGAACAATACTGGGTGCAATTGCAGGATACTACGGAGGATGGATTGATACATTGATAATGAGAGTTGTTGATGTAATGCTTGCTTTTCCAACATTGTTTTTAATTTTAGCTGTTGTTGCTGTGCTTGAGCCAAGTATTTACATAATTATGATAGTGATAGGACTTACAGGATGGATGGATGTGGCAAGACTTGTGAGAGCAGAGGTTTTATCATTGAAGGAAAGAGAGTTTGTTCTTGCTGCAAGAGCAATTGGTGCAAGCTCTGGTAGAATCATTTTTAAACATATTCTTCCTAATGCTATTTATCCTGTTATAGTTGCTGCAACTTTCTCTGTTGGTGGAGCTATATTGATTGAAAGTGGATTAAGCTTTCTTGGGCTTGGAATCCAGCCGCCTGAGCCAAGCTGGGGAGGAATTTTAAGCATTGGTAAAGACTATATTACTGTGGCATGGTGGATGAGTTTATTCCCTGGTTTAGCTATATTTTTAACAGTGCTGTCCTTTAATCTTCTTGGTGAAGCATTAAGAGATGCTCTTGATCCAAAACACTGGACAGAGGATTAAACACTCTGTGCTGATAGTTGAAAATTAAAATAGGGTTCTTCTTCTAATTCATAAGAGTCAGATTCAATAAGATGTTTTAAGAAGTTTATATGAGCAGTATGCCCACCCTTTTCAATTATAAAGTGTCCATGAACAGGATAACCTAATAGAGATAAATCTCCAATGGCATCAAGAATTTTATGTCTTACAAATTCATCTTTGTATCTGAGTTTTCCTCCCACAACTCCTTTTTCATCAAGAACAAGAGCATTTTCCAATGAACCTCCACGAGCAAAGCCGTTCTGGACAAGATACTGTATGTCCTTTAAAAATCCAAAAGTCCTTGCAGGCGCTATTTCTCTTATAAAATTTTGTTCGTTAATCTCAATGGATAGAGATTGTTCTAAGATTAATGGATGTTCATAAAAAATTTTATAGGTTATCCTGAAGCCTTTGTATGGTCTGGCAACAATCCTGGAACGTGACTCTTCATAAATACAGGGCTTTGTTATTTTAAGTATAGGAATAGTTTTACCCTGTTTTGCAGTTCCTGTTTTCATAATAGTTTTTACAAAATCAATAGCACTTCCATCCATTACAGGGATTTCAGAACCATCTATTTCAATGAGGAGATTTGTTATTCCAAAAACATGCAAAGTTGCAAGAAGATGCTCAACAGTTCTAACCTTTATTCCATCAATTCCTATTGTTGTTGCAAAAGATGTATCAATAACAAAAGGAAGTTTTGCTTTAATTGGTAGTTTTTTATCTATTCTATAAAAGATAATACCCGTATCCCTTTTAGCAGGAATAAGCCTTATGTTAATTCTTTTCCCTGTATGTATTCCTACACCAGACAGAGCAATTTCTGATTTTATAGTTTTCTGAAATGGCATTAAAAAATAATATACAAAAAGTATGCCAGAATAAAATCGTTGAAATTTCTATTTCAGCCAGGATATTAATGTGGTAAAAATGATACATTCATGGAAAAAAATAAAACATTTAGTTTGCTTCTCCACCCACAACTATCTCTGGAATTCTTACTGTTGGCATTCCATCTGTAACAGGAACTCCCTGAGAGTTTTTTCCGCATGTACCAATGGAAAATCCCAGATCATTGCCAACCATATCAATGTTTTTTAAAATTTCCTGTCCAGTACCAATAAGCAGTGCTCCCCTTACAGGTTCTCCAATTATACCTTTTTCTATAAGATAACCTTCCTGAACTTCAAAAACAAACTCTCCAGTAACAGTGTTAACCTGTCCACCACCCATTTTTTTAACAAAAAGTCCTTTATCAACTGAGCGAATTATTTCTTCTGGAGAGTGATTTTCAGGTGCAATAAAAGTATTACTCATTCTTGGAATTGGATAATGTTCATAAGACTGCCTTCTTCCGTTTCCTGTTGATTTTTTTCCTTCTTTCATTGCCGTGTATTTATCATAAAGATAGTTAACGAGAACTCCTCTTTCAACTAACAATGTCCTCTGTGAAAGTGTTCCTTCATCATCAAAAATATATGAACCTCTCATATTGGGAAGCGTTGGATCGTCAATTACTGTAATTAATTCTGAAGCTATTTTTTGACCAATTTTTCCACTGTAAACTGAAAGTCCTTCCTGAACAAGGTCTGCTTCAAGACCATGTCCAACTGCTTCATGTATCATTGTTCCACCTGCTTCAGAGGAGATTACAACAGACATCCTTCCTCCCTGGATACGTCTTGCTTTGAGCATCATTAAAGCTCTCTTTGTTGTTTTAAGTGAAATTTCTTCTGGCAGAAATTCCTCAAAAAGTTCAATTCCCTTTAATCCTCCTACTGCCTCATATCCTGTTTGAATAACTCCATTTTCATGGGCTACAACATGAACTAAAAAAAGTGTATGAATTCTCTTTTCTTCTGTAAAATTTCCTTCTGAATTGGCTATTTTAATCTTTTGAATAGAATCAGCATATAGAACTTTTACCTGTTTGATCTTTGGACTTTCTTTCCATGCCACTTCATTGGCTCTTTTTATAAAATTAATTTTTTGTGATATTTCAACATCTTCTGGATTGTTTTTTATAAAAAATTGCATTGAAGACTCAATCTTTTTAAGATTGATATGGTTAGCGTTATTACTACTTTTTAAAGAAGAGATTAATTCTTCAATTCCTTTTTTTGTTAGATCATTTGTATAGGCATAAAAGGTTTTTCCTTTTTTGATTACACGAACACCAAGTCCTTTATCAAAAACTGAAGAGCATTTTTGAACTTTATTTTCTTCCATCTGAAGCTGATTTATTATTTTTTCTTCCAGGAAAACATCAACATACTCCCCTTTTAACTTACTCAGTATGTCACTGAAGAGATCCATCAATGCCTCCTTTTTATTTATAATAATACCATATAAAGAGCGCATGTCATAACTTGACTTATAAATTATAAATATTGTTTAATATAAGTCATGGTTCCCAAGACAGAAAAGATATGGATGGATGGTAAATTTGTAGATTGGGATGATGCAAAAGTTCATGTTCTCACTCATTCCCTTCATTATGGTTTAGCAGTATTTGAAGGAATAAGATGTTACAATACTGAAAAAGGACCAGCAGTATTTAGATTAAAAGACCATGTGGAAAGACTTTTTAAGTCTGCGCATATATTTACTTTAAAAATTCCCTTTACAGAAGAACAAATTTTTGAAGCAATAAAAGAAACCATAAGAGTTAATAAAATTAGCTCTTGCTACATTAGACCAATAGTTTTTGTAGGCTACGGTAATATGGGTGTTTATCCTAAAAACAATCCTATTCAGGTTGCAATTGCAGTATGGAACTGGGGTGCCTATCTTGGAGAAGAAGGGCTTCAGAAGGGAATAAGAGTTAAAACATCATCTTTTATTAGAAATCATGTTAATTCAAATATGTCAAGAGGTAAGGTTGCTGGATATTATGTTAACAGTCAGCTGGCAAAAATTGAAGCAATTTCCTGTGGATATGATGAGGCTGTTTTACTTGATACAGAAGGATATGTTTCTGAAGGAAGTGGAGAGAATATTTTTATAGTTCGCAGAGAAATTCTTAAAACAACACCTTTGACTTCTATCCTTGAAGGAATTACAAGAGATACTGTCATAACTATTGCAAAGGATTTAGGAATTGAAGTTAAAGAAGAAAGATTTACTCGTGATGAGCTTTATATTTCTGATGAGGCCTTCTTCACAGGCACAGCAGCAGAAATCACTCCTATAAGAGAAGTTGATGGAAGAATAATTGGTAAAGGTAGTCGTGGTCCAGTTACTGACAAGATACAGAAACTGTTTTTTGATATAGTTAATGGAAAAGTCTCAAAATATCAACATTGGCTTGACTTTGTTTGATTTTATTTTAATTTCATCTGCTCTGCTGCTTCATTAATATCATTGTCAGTCAGATGTTGATGCAATTTTGTTTTCTGTCCTTTTCTCAATTTATCAAAGAGGTCCTGTTTGGTTTTTACTCCTCGTTCTTGAAATATTTTATCAAGAGATTTATCATCTTTATGACATTTATCACACTTTAATGCAAAGGCATTACTTGATAGAAGGAAAAAAGATATTAAAATTATAGTTATGATACGCATATTAGTCCTCTTTCAAGAGTTTTAAAATAAGCTCATTTACTAATTTTGGATTAGCTTTACCTTTGGTAAGCTTCATAACCTGACCCACGAAGAATCCAATAAGTTTTTCTTCTCCAGCACGAAATCTTTCCACTTCTTTTGGATTTTTTGCCATAACTTCTTTAATTGCTTCAATTATAACAGAACTGTCAGAAATTTGTGTAAGTCCCTTTTCTTTAACAATTGTTTCTGCTGATTTTCCAGTTTTGTACATTTCTTCAAATACCTCTTTGGCGGTGTTTCTATTTATTGCTCCTTTCTCAATTAATCTTAGGAGCTCTACCAGCTGAGAAGGAGTTAGGTTGCATTCTGTAATATCTTTCCCATCTTCGTTTAATAATCTCAAGAGTTCTACCATGATCCAGTTTGATACTTCCTTTGGTTTTCCTCCTGAGTTTACAGCCTCTTCAAACCATTCTGCCAGAGATCTTTCCTCTGTTAAGATTTCTGCATCATAGTGTGGTAAACCATATTCTTTGATAAATCTTTCAAATTTGTGATCCGGTAATTCAGGCATATCTTTTTTAATTTTTTCAATCCATTCTTTTGATACGATTACAGGAACAAGATCTGGCTCAGGAAAATATCTGTAGTCATGGGCTTCTTCCTTAGAACGCATTGATTGAGTTGTACCAGTTTGGGCATCCCACAGTCTTGTCTCCTGAATAATTTTCTCACCCATTGAAAGAAGCTTTATCTGTCTTTTTATTTCATACTCAAGGGCTTTTTCAACAAATCTAAATGAATTTATATTTTTAATCTCTGTCTTTACTCCAAACTCAGTGGAGCCTGTAACTCTTACAGAAACATTGGCATCACAGCGAAGAGATCCCTGCTCAAGATTGCCATCGCATACTCCAAGATATCTTAAAATAGCTCTTAATTTTTTCATATAAAGAGCAGCTTCTTTTGGTGATCTAATGTCAGGTTCTGAAACAATCTCCATCAAAGGAACTCCTGTTCTGTTAAAATCAACAAAGCTAAATCCAGAAGGATCATGAATGTTTTTTCCAGCATCCTCTTCAAGATGGATTCTTTTGATACGAATTTTTTTTCTCTTTCCATCAACTACTATCTCAAGATATCCATCCTCGCAAAGTGGAAGCTCATACTGGCTTATCTGGTATCCCTTTGGAAGATCAGGATAGAAATAATTTTTCCTTGCAAATCTACTGTATGGAGCAATTTTACAGTTCATAGCTAAACCTGTTTTAATTGTATATTCAACAGCTTTTTTATTAAGTACAGGAAGAACCCCAGGCATCCCGAGACAAACAGGACAAACCTGTGTATTAGGTTCTGCTCCAAACTTGGTGGAGCAACTACAGAATATTTTACTTTCTGTTAAAAGTTGAGCATGAACTTCTAATCCAATTACTGCTTCGTATTGCATTTTCGCTCCTTTATAATATTGGTTTCATTTTATGCCATGGAGTTGATTGTTCATAGGCATAGGCAAGCTGAAGTATTCCTGCTTCATCAAATGGCTTACCGATAATCTGAACTCCTATAGGAAGTCCATTTATACTGAATCCGCAGGGTATTGATATGGCAGGAAGTCCAGCAAGATTAACAGAAATTGTAAAAATATCAGACAAATACATCTGAAGAGGATCATCTATTTTTTCTCCGATTTTAAAAGCAGGTGTTGGTGCAGTTGGTGTGATAATAAAATCAACTTTTTCAAAGGCTTTTTCAAAATCCTGTTTTATTAAAGTTCTTACTTGCAGGGCTTTTTTATAATATGCTTCATAATATCCAGCTGAAAGAGAGTATGTTCCGAGCATTATTCTTCTTTTTACCTCAGCACCAAAGCCCCTTGATCTTGTTTTCATATACATGTCAAGTAAATCTTTACCTTCTACCCTGAGACCGTATTTTACACCATCATATCTTGCAAGATTTGAAGAAGCTTCTGAAGTAGCAATCAAATAGTAAGTGGCAACAGCATATTCAGTATGAGGAAGAGAGATTTCTACTGGAACGCAACCAAGTGATTCAAGATGTTTTATTGTATCATTCACTCTTTCTTCAACTTCTTTATCCATTCCTTCAATAAAATATTCTTTAGGAATACCTATTTTAAATCCTTTAATCTCTCTGCCAAGATATTCTGTAAAATCAGGTGTTCCAATAGGAGCAGAAGTGGAATCCATAGAATCGTATCCTGCTATAACATTCATAAGAATCGCAGCATCAGCAACGCACTTTGTGATTGGACCTATCTGATCTAAGGAAGAAGCAAATGCAACAAGTCCAAAACGGGAAACTCTTCCATAAGTTGGTTTTAATCCTACAACTCCACAGAATGAGGCTGGCTGTCTGATTGAACCTCCTGTGTCAGAACCAAGTGCTGCAATGCATTCATCAGCTGCCACTGCAGCAGCACTTCCTCCTGAGCTTCCTCCAGGAACTCTTTCCAGATCCCAGGGATTTCTGGTAATATGAAAGCCCGAGTTTTCAGTGGATGAACCCATTGCAAACTCATCCATATTAGTTTTTCCAACAAGAATGTATTTATTGCTAAGCAGCCTTGAGGTAACTGTGCTTTCATAGGGTGGAGTAAAATTATACAATATTTTTGAAGCACATGTTGTAAGAATTCCTTTAGTGCAGATATTGTCCTTAACAGCTATGGGAATACCTGCCAAAATATTTTTTTTCCCAGCAAATATGGCATTTTCAGCATCTCTTGCCATATTATAAGCTTTTTCAACAGTTAAAGTTATAAATGCTTTGACTTTCCCTTCCACTTCCTGAATTCGTTTAAAAACATCTATTAAAATCTCATGGGGCATTACCTCTCTCCGATGAATCATTCTTGCAAGCTCAACCACTGTTAATTTATGAAGCTCCAAAACAAACCTCCTTTAAAAATTTTATCAATTAAATTAAAGCAATTCATCTCTTTTTTTCAAGCTGACTACATTTAACATAGTCTAATTTCATGAATCTCATGCATTCATTACAGGATATGCAATCGGAGGTTTCTTTACCTTCCATCCATTTTTTAGGTAGATCAGGCTCTCTTATTAAAGGTCTTGAAAGTGAGATAAGGTCTGCTTCTTTTTTTTGTAAGATTTCTTCTGCTACTGAGCGAGAGCGTATTCCGCCTACAAGCATTACAGGAATTTTAAGCTCTTTTTTAAATTCTCTTGAGAATTCTCTGAAATACGCTTCTTTCTGAGGTGAGTCAATTTTCATTCTTACAGGTCTTTCCTCTGGTTTTGACTCCACAATTCCACCACTGACTTCTACTGCGTCAATCCCTAAATTTTCAAGTTTTTTAGCAATTCTGAGGCTTTCCTCCAAGGTGAGCCCTCCTTCTACAAAATCACAGGCATTTAGTTTTATCATAACAGGCCAGTCATATCCCACATTTTCTCTTATACTCATGTAAACTTCTTCAAGAAAATGAAATCTTCTCTCTTCATCACCACCCCAGTAATCATTTCTTCTGTTTGTATAAGGAGAGAGAAACTGATTTATAAGATATCCATGAGCACCATGAAGCTGTACACCATCAAATCCTGCCTCTTTAGCTCTTCTTGCAGCTTTACCAAAGGATTCAATAATTTCCCATATTTCTTCCTGAGTAAGCTGTCTTGGCATTACTTTGTAAACAGGCTCATAAACTTCTGATGGTGCTACTGGTTGAGCTCCTCCGAGAAATATTGAAGCACACTGTCTTCCTCCATGACTCAGCTGGATTGCAATTCTGCCACCAGCTTCATGAACAGCAGAGGTTAATTTTTTTAAACCATCAATGTAGAAATCATTGTGAATACAGAGCATCTTTGGAGCACTTCTTCCAGAAACATGAACCAGAGCATTTCCAGTAATTATCAGACCAGTACCACCTTTAGCAAGTGTTACATAAAGATTTATCAATTGTTCTGTAACAAAGCCATCCTCATCTGCCATTTTTTCATAAGTTGCAGAACGGACAATTCTGTTGGGCATTTTAATGGTTTTAATTTCAAAGGGTGTAAAAATTTTCACTTTATCACCATCCTTGTAGCAAGTTTGATAGCCTCAATGAGGCTTGTTGGAGTAGCCTTACCCTGCCATGCTATGTTATAGGCTGTTCCATGATCAGGAGATGTTCTTATAAAAGGAAGTCCAACTGTAAAGTTTACTCCTTTATCAAAGGCAACAAGCTTAAAAGGTGCAAGTGCCTGATCATGATACATTGCAACTACCATGTCAAATTCACCATTTAAGGCACGCCAGAAAACAGAGTCCGATGGATACGGTCCTGAAACATTTATTCCCAGTGCCTTTGCTTCTTTAACTGCTGGAATAATTTCATCAATCTCTTCTCTTCCCATAATACCTTCTTCTCCTGCATGGGGATTTAGCCCGCATACTGCAATACGAGGGTTTTTAATCTCAAGCATATCACAGGCTTTTTGGGCGAAACATATTGTTTTTATTACTCTTTCTTTCTTAACTAAATGGGGAACATCCTTCAATGGAACATGTATTGTTGTTAATATTACCTTCAAAGGCTCACTGTAGAAAGCCATTGCATAATCTTCTGTATCAGTCAGTTCTGCAAGCATGTCTGTATGCCCAAGCCAGCGCAGTCCAGCCATTCGCAAAGCCGACTTTGTAATTGGACATGTAACAATTGCTTCTACTATACCAAGCTTGTGCAGTTCCACTGCTTTTCGTATATAAGAAAATGATGCTCTGCCTGACTCCTCTGATGGAGCACCTTTTAAAAGTTTTGCTGGATTTTGGATTTCATTGAGATTCAATATTTCTATGTTGTCTGGATCAAAATCTATTCCGATGGTTTTAATTACTTCTTTTACAACACTTCTGTCTCCTATTACAAGAGGGTTGCAAATTTTGTAGATATCTTCCTGAGCAAAAGCTTTTACAATAATTTCTGGACCAATTCCAGCTGGATCTCCCATTGTTATTGCTATTTTCTTTTTTGCCATTTAATGCCTCCTGAATGAGTAAGACTTTTAATATTTTAAAACTGTATCATCTTTCTTTGGTGAAAATTTAAATAGAGAGTCTTTGAGAGATGTATTTATTTTTACATCGCTGAAATCAATTTTAACTGTATTAGACAACATATCTATTATTTTCATTGATTTTACTGGAAAATCATTTTCTGTAAGGGTTATTTCAATGCTTTTTATATTTCCCATTTTGCTTTTTGGGAAAAGTATAATAGTTTTTTCTGATTTTACATTAGCTTCAAAATCTTTTTTTAAATCTGCCATTCTGCTAAGAAGTGCCAGTGGAAGCTGACCATATTTTTCTTCGCTAAATTCACTTACTATTGCTTGTTTTCTTTTTTTATCATAGATAATGAGAGTTTTGTTATTTAGATAAATAATTTGAGAAAACTCTCCAGTATATTGCCATCTTATTTTGTCTCCCTTTATAAAAAATCTGCCTCTGAATTGTTGAATTTTGTTTAATTCTTTTATATGACTTGTCTGAATAAAACTTCCATTAGCATCATTTATATTTCTATAGGCATTTTCAAGTTTTAGTAATGCATTTTGGGCATAACAAAAACTATAAAAAAAGAATATTACTACCAGATTAATTACTAAAAATTTTAACACTTTAAAAGCCTTCATAGTTTTAATTATACCACTCCAGACGATTTTTGGGCACATACCAGAAAATGTAATTATACCATATTCCTGCTAAAGCTGGCTCAATTCCCTTTATTCTTTTGTTTATAGCCACGATTGTATCAGGGACATAAAGAAATGTATAAGGCTGGTCTTCTGTAATAAGCTCGTGAATTCTCCAGTAAAGTTTTTTCCTTTTTTCCCTGTCAAGAATTTCTCTTGCCTTTTCAAGAAGACTATCAACTTCTTTATTGCTATAACTCACAAAATTAAACTCTCCTGGTCTGGTTTTTGATGAATGAAAAATATCATATAAATCAGGATCACGGGAAAGAGACCAACCCAAGAGCACTGCCTGAAACTGTCTTTTTGTAACAAGTTCAAGAAAACTCTGCCATTCAAGAACCCTTATGCTTACCTCAATCCCTACTTTTTTAAGTTGCTCTTTAATAATTTGAGCAGTCTTAAGCCGTGCTTCATTTCCCTGATTTACGAGTAAGACAAAGGAGAATCTTTTTCCTTCCTTTATTAAAATTCCATCGCTTCCTATGCTCCAGCCAAGTTCATGAAGAATATTTCTGGCTTTTTCAGGATCGTATTCAAAATCCTTTACATTTGGATTGAATGCCCATGAGGAAGGTGGGAAAGGTCCTGTGCAGGGAGTTCCAAATCCAAGCAAAACACCTTCAATTATTTCTTTTTTATTTATTGCATAGGCAATTGCCTGTCGCACTCTTTTGTCTGAAAATAAAGAATCTTTAAGATTATAGCCTATATAGGTATATCCAAAAGAGTGGTATTTATAAACATTGAAATATTTTTTAAAATAGGATTTTTCTCCATAGTATTTGTACTGAGCAGGATTAAGTGCCATAAAATCAATTCCACCAAATCTTAGTTCAAGAAACATTGTGGAAGGGTCTGGAATAATTCTTGTTATAAATTTTTCAAAGAAAGGCATTCCTTCAAAATAATCATCATTTCTCTCAAGGATTACTCTCTGTCCTGTAATCCATTCTTTCATTTTATATGGTCCTGTACCAACTGGCATTCTATTAAGTGGCGAATTAAATAACTCTTTGCCTTCAAGAAGATGTTTTGGCAGAATTCCCATTCCCCAGGACTCCAATGCTGGTGCAAAGGGTTTTTCATAAACCACTTTTACAATGTATCTGTTGACAGCTTTAACTTCCTTTACAGGACCATAGTTACTGCTGTAAGGTGTCGGATTTTTAGGGTCAGTGATAGCCTTGTATGTAAAGACTACATCATCTGCTGTAAATTCAACACCATCGTGCCATTTAATTCCTTTTCTTAAATAAAAAATTATTTCTTTACCATTCTTTGATATTGTCCATCTTTCAGCAAGATCACCAACAATGTTTAAATTTTTATCATACTTAGTAAGACCATTAAAAATTCTTCCACTTATATCTGCACTGGCAGAGTCTGAAGCAAAAAGAGGAAGAAGTCTCTTTGCATCAGCAGAGGATGCAGCTGTTAGATTAAAGGGTTCTTTTATATCAGGAGCTTTTTGACAGGAGATGGTAAAGGATGAAATTAAGAACAGAACTAAAATAACATATTTTTTTATCATTTATTTTGTTGAGGCTGTGCTCCTAATGGAGGCTGTGCAGGTTGACTCTGAACTGGAACTTTTACATCAGAGACAACAGATCTGGTTTTTGTAGTAATATAAGTCAAAAAAAATGATGAAAGCATAAATAACACAGCTACAATTGTAGCTAATTTGTTAAGGAATGTGGTTGCACCTCTTGGTCCAAAAAGCGTTTGAGAAGAACCTCCTCCAAAGGCAGGTCCTAGTTCTGCCCCTTTGCCTCTATGAAGCAGTACAACAGCTATCATCACGATACACAGGATTATGTGAAAACTTAAAAGCAATGTTTTCATAACTCCTCCTTTAATGGTTTTTGTTCTTCATATTTTACAATTTTTGAAAATTTTACAGGATCAAGGCTTGCTCCTCCAACCAGAACTCCATCAACATTTTCTGTATTCATTATAGAGTAAATATTTTCTGGAGTAACACTTCCTCCATAAAGTATTCTAATTTTGTCAGCTTTATCAGAATAAAATTCTTTCAATCTTTTTCTAATAAATGCATGGGCTTCTTCAATCTGTGCTTCAGAAGCTACTATCCCTGTTCCAATTGCCCAAACTGGCTCGTAGGCTAAAACAATAGCTTCAGGATTTGTTATACCTTCAAGTCCTTTTTCTATTTGCCTTTTTAAAATATCAAAAGTTTTATTGGCTTGTCTTTCTTCAATTGTTTCACCAATGCAGAAAATTACATTTAAATTTTCATCAATACATGCTTTAATTTTCCGATTTATTATTTCATCAGTCTCATAAAAATACTTCCTTCTTTCAGAATGACCAATTATTACATATTCCACATTCAAATCTTTAAGCATAACTGGAGAAATCTCACCTGTGTAAGCTCCTTTTTTTTCATAAAAGACATTCTGAGCGCAAAGCTTTATGTTTGTATTTTTTAATACCTTTCCAGCAGTTTCAAGACAGATAAATGTTGGAGCAATACCAATTTCTCTGTCCTTTATTCCTTCAATTAATGGAATAAAATCCTGAAGAAATGCCAATGCTTCTTTGACGGTTTTATGCATTTTCCAGTTGGCAACAAAAAACTTTGTCCGCATAATTTAAAAGCTTAATTAAAATAGGCTATTTTAGTCAAGTTTAATGATGAAACATTTTAAATATGCTGTTTCTGGCATACTGAGAAGAATTGGGTGGTCTTTGCTCTGAATTCCTTTGTATATTATTTTTCCAATTTTTTTACTTTTTAAAAAGGATTCTTTCACAATCTCATAGAATTCATTTTCAGAAATATGGTGGGAACAGGAGGATGTGGCAAGAATTCCGCCTTTTTTTAAAAGTTTTATTGCTAAACTATTAAGATTTAAATATCCCTCAATAGCATCCCTTTTTTCCTCCTTTGATTTTACAAAGGCTGGAGGATCAACCACTATAAAATCATACTGTTTATTTTTCTTTATCTCCCATTTTAAATAATCAAACACATCAGCTTTAATAAATCTACATCTTTCATTAAGACTATTTATTTTTGCATTTTCTCTGGATAATTCTATGGCATTTTGAGAACTGTCAATCCCTGTTACAATAGCACCATTTTTTGCCATATGAATGCTCCATGTGCCAATATAACAAAATAGGTCAAGAGCCTGTCCAGAAGTAATTAATTTCTTTAGAAAAATTCTATTTTCTCTTTGGTCAAGGAAAAAACCTGTTTTCTGCCCATGAAGAGGATCAAATAAAAATTTAACATCTTCTTCAATGATTAAAGGAAGATGCTTTAGCTCGCCTTTAATTATCTGTTTTTCAATTGGCAGTCCTTCCTTTAGTCTTGATGGAGAGTCATTTTTAAGAATTATCATTTCTGGACAGAATATTTCATCCAGTATTTTGATTATCAACTCTTTAAACTGTTCCATTCCTGCTGTTAATATTTGAATTACAAGGCAGGAGTTGTATTTATCAACTATTAAACCGGGCAGGAAATCTGATTCACTGAAAATCACTCTGTAGGTTTCTTTAAGTCCTAAAAATTCTTCTCTGTATTGTCTACTTTTAATAATTCTAAATCTTAAAAAACTCTCGTCAATTGTTTCATCTTGAAAACTCAGAAGCCTTACAGCAATTGTGGATTTCGGATTTATATATCCTGTTCCGATAATTTTATCTGTTTTTGATTCATATACTTTCACAACGGTTCCAGGAGAAAATATAGAGATATCAGATACTATCTCATTTTTATAAATCCATAAATGTCCATATTTTTTTAGACGCTTAACAAAGATTTTCTCCATGAAGCTTAGTTTGAAAACAATGAAAATGAAAAGTCAAGAAGTTTTACAAATTTTCTTGAAAAAAATTTTTGCATCATAGTAATATGAATAGCTATTTAATAAAATTTTGCAGGAGGAACTTGCAGATGGCTTTAAAGCCCAGAACCAAAATTCAAAAAAAATCGGTCAAAGATGTTTCAAAAACCAAAAAATCAAAGCCTGAGAAAAAGTATATTTACTACTTTGGTAATGGAAAAGCAGAAGGTACAGGACAAATGAAAGACCTTCTTGGAGGAAAAGGCGCAGGACTTGCTGAAATGACCAATCTTGGAATTCCTGTTCCATCAGGATTTACTATCACCACTGAGGCATGCAGAGAATACTTTAAGCTTGGTAAAAAATTTCCTCAGGGGATGTGGGAAGAGGTTCTAAAAAATCTTAAAAAGGTTGAAAAATCAATGGGCTGTAAATTTGGAGATGCAAAAAATCCCCTACTTGTTTCAGTAAGGTCTGGAGCAAAGTTTTCTATGCCAGGAATGATGGATACTGTTTTAAATCTTGGACTAAATGATGAAACCCTTAAGGGATTAATAAATAAAACAAAAAATGAAAGATTTGCTTATGATACCTATAGAAGATTTATCACAATGTTTGGAAGCATTGTTACTGATATAGATAGAAAAAAGTTTGAAGACTTACTTGATGAAGCAAAAAAGAAAAAAGGAGTAAAATTGGATACAGAACTTGATGCAAAAGACTTTAAAGTTCTCGTTGAAAAATATAAAAAACTTTATAAAAAGGAAACAGGAAATGATTTTCCTTCTGATCCCTATGAACAGCTAAAGATGGCAATCAAAGCTGTGTTTGACTCTTGGTATGGAGACAGAGCTGTAACATACAGAAGGCTTCATGGAATACCAGATGATCTTGGCACAGCCTGTAATATTGTTGCAATGGTATTTGGAAACATGGGTGAGAATTCTGGAACAGGTGTAGGATTTACAAGAGATCCTTCAACTGGAGAAAAAAGATTTTTTGCAGAATTTTTACCAAATGCCCAGGGCGAAGATGTTGTAGCAGGAATCAGAACTCCTTTAAAGATTGAGGAATTAAAGAAAAGAATGCCCAGAATATATTCCCAACTTGAAAAAATATGTAATAAACTTGAAAAACATTACAAAGATATGCTTGATATAGAATTTACAATTCAAGAAGGCAAACTCTACATGCTTCAGACAAGGGTTGGCAAAAGAACAGCCAGAGCTGCAATAAAAATTGCTGTTGACATGGTAAAGGAAAAATTGATTGATAAAAAAACAGCTCTTTTAAGAATTGAGCCTGAACAGCTTAATCAACTTCTTCATCCTACCATTGATCCTAAAGCAGAAGTCACAGTAATTGCAAAAGGACTTCCTGCAAGCCCTGGTGCAGCGGTGGGTAAAGTTGTATTTTCTGCTCAGGATGCAGAAGAATGGGTAGAAAAAGGAGAAAAAGTTATTCTTGTAAGAAATGAGACTTCTCCTGAAGACATTGGAGGGATGGCAGTTGCTCAGGGGATTCTCACTGCAAGAGGGGGAATGACTTCTCATGCTGCAGTAGTTGGAAGAGGAATGGGTAAATGCTGTGTTGTGGGATGCGGAGCTATAAACATTCATGAAGAGGATAAATATTTTACAGTTGGTGATATTACAGTTAGAGAAGGCGACATTATTACATTAAACGGAACAATAGGAGAAGTTATTCTTGGGCAGGCACCTCTTGTTATGCCTTCTCTTACTGAGGAGTTTTATACAATAATGAAATGGGCTGAAGAATTTAGCAAACTTCAGGTGAGAGCAAATGCTGATACTCCAAAAGATGCTCGTGTTGCCAGGGATTTTGGTGCAGTAGGAATTGGTCTTTGCAGAACCGAGCATATGTTTTTTGATCCAGAGAGAATAAAGGTATTCAGAGAGATGATTCTTTCAGATTCAGTGGAACAAAGAAGAAAAGCTCTTGAAAAAATTAAACCATATCAGAAAGAAGATTTTATTGGCATATTTAAAGAAATGGAAGGATTACCAGTTACCATAAGATTACTTGATCCTCCACTTCATGAATTTTTACCAAAAACAGATGAAGAAATAGAAATTCTTTCAAAGGAAATGGGAGTTTCTGTAGGAAGAATTAAGACTAAAATTAAAGCTCTTGAAGAGTTTAATCCCATGCTTGGTCATAGAGGCTGTCGTCTTGGAATAACCTATCCAGAAATCTATGAGATGCAGGTAAGAGCTATAATGGAAGCAGCCTGTGAACTTGCAAAGAAAAAAATTAAAGTTATTCCAGAGATAATGATTCCTCTTGTTGCCCATGTAAATGAATTAGAAATAATGAAAAATTTAACTGTTAAAACATCTGAAGAGGTTATGAAACAGTATAAAGTGAAAATTGATTATAAAGTCGGTACAATGATAGAGCTTGCCCGTGCTGCAATAACAGCAGATCAGATTGCTAAAGAGGCTGAGTTTTTCTCTTTTGGAACCAATGATTTAACCCAGTCAGTTTATGGACTCTCAAGAGATGATGCAGGTAAATTTTTGCCATTTTATATTGATCATAAAATAATTGAAGAGGATCCTTTCATATCAATTGATACGGAGGGAGTAGGGCAGATAATGGAAATAGCAGTGAAAAAAGGAAGAAAAACAAACAAAAATCTTAAACTTGGAATATGCGGTGAACACGGAGGAGATCCAAAATCCATAGAATTTTGCCATAAGATTGGTCTTAATTATGTGAGTTGCTCACCCTATAGAGTTCCAATAGCAAAACTTGCTGCCGCTCATGCGAATTTGAAAGAAAAAGGAGCAGAGTTGATAAGAGCTACACTATAACCATTATAATAAACTATGGCTACTGTATCTAACATAAAAGACAAAATAAAAAAAGTTTTTCCAGTAAAGCAGGCTTCTGTTCTTCTTGAAGTGGTTGATATTGTAAACGAAACGGTCAAAGTAAAGGATTTTAATGAACTAAAAGAGATAGTAAGAGAACTTGCCAATGCTCAAAAAGAGCTTGTTGAAGCACAGAAGCAGTCAGAAAGCAGACTCAGCAGACTTGAAACAGTTGTTTCTGAGCTTGCAGAGGCACAGAAAAGAACAGAACAGAAACTGGAGGAGCTTGCAGAGGCACAGAAAAGAACAGAACAGGAAGTTGCAACGCTGGCAAGTGGCTTAAAGCAATTAAGGAAAGAACTTGGTGGACTCAGTCTCACCATGAGTTATGCCTTTGAAAATGAGTCCTACAGAATGTTACCGAAAGTCTTAAAGGAGAATTATGGAATTGAAATTAAAGAGAAACTCATAAGGGTAGAAATTGGAGGCAAAGAGATAAACATATTTGGCAAGGCAAAGAAAAATGGTAAAGAAGTTTTCATAGTTGGAGAATCCAAATTAAGGCTTGATGAAAGAAAAGAACAAAGTATTGAAGAAGTTTTTAACGAGCTTGAAGAAAAAGTGAAAGCAGTACAAAATGAGTATGGAAAAGTTGATATTCTCAAAGTATTAATAACTCATTATGCTACTAAAGGATTTCAGAAAAAGGCAAAGGCAAAAGGGATTATAATAGTTCAGAGCTTTGAATGGTAACTGAGCTCCCACACTATGTTATTCTAAAAGCTTCTGCTGGTTCTGGAAAAACAACAGCTCTTACTGAAAGATTTGTATATTTTTTACTTTCCGATAAAATCCCGAATAATTCATTACGAAATATTCTTGCTATAACCTTTTCTAATAATGCTGCTTTTGAGATGAAATCAAGAATAATAGAATGGCTTAAAAGTTTATATTTTAAAGAAGAAAGTTCTTTAAGTAAATTTTCAAAAATTATTGGACTGTCCCCTGATGAGCTCTCAGTGAAAGCCGGGCAGATACTTGATGAGATACTGAATCATTATTCAGATTTTCAGGTAAAGACAATTGATAGTTTTATGGCTTCAATTTTTAAAGCCTCTGCTATTGATTTTGATTTCAATCCTGATTTTGAGATTCTTATGAACAATGAATCTCTTCTTAGATTCAGCTATGATCTGTTTTTAAAAGATGTGCAGGAGAATTCCATAAAAACTGAGTTTTTTAAAGAGATTATAGAGATTATAAGTTCAAATAGCAATTCGTATCTCTGGAATCCATCAGAAAGAATTTTTGATGAAATTAAGGGACTACATCTTAAAATTCATAATACTCATAAAGAATTTATAATTGATGAATATAGAAAATTAAAAGAAAAAGTTGAGGCAAAGCTTGAAAGTAGAATTATGGTTCTTTTAAGGGAAATCACTTCATCAGGACTTGAAATAAATCGTTCAACGAGAATTCTGGAAGATTTCAACAGGATCATTGAAAACAAAAATTTTAGAGAACTTTTAACAAGGGGGATGAAAAAACTACCTGTAAACAAGCCTAAAAACCAGAGTTCCATGAAAAAATATGAAAATGTTTTGAGTTTGTGGAATGAATTTATTGAAGAACTAAAAGAATATGCTTTTTATTATGCATCAACTTTTTATTTGCCATATATTGAAGTATATCAGAGTTTCAAATCCTTATTAAATCAGATAAAACAAAAGGAGTGTAAAATTTTCATTGAAGATATTAATAAAATTCTTTCAGAGTATTTGAATAACTCAATCGTTCCAGACATATACTTTAGGTTAGGCGAAAAAATACATCATTTTTTTATTGATGAATATCAGGATACATCTCCACTTCAGTGGAATAATCTAAAGTTTTTAATTGAAAACGCCCTTGCTGAAAATGGAAGCCTTTTTGTTGTGGGAGATACAAAACAGGCAATTTATAGTTTTCGTGGAGCTGATTACAAGATTATGAAGGAACTGGAAGAAAAAGAAATATTTCCTTCAGCAGAAAAAGTAGTTAAAACTCTTGATAAAAATTATAGAAGCAAGAGAAAAATTGTTGATTTTGTAGTCAAGATTTTCAGAGAAAAAGTTTTAACCCATCCAGTTTATGCTGAACCAGCTGAGTTTGCAGGATTTCGTGAGTGCGAACAGATTGCAGAAGAAAGCTCGCAAGAAGGTTATGTGGAAGTGAAAGCTTTTAGTGAGAATGAAGAGGAAGAGTCAGAAATAAAAAAATATCTTTTAGAATGCATAGATGATATTACTCAAAGAGGTTATTTTTTAAAAGATATAGCAATACTTGCCTTCAAAAATGAACAGGTTGTAACTATCACTCAATGGTTAAATGATTTACAATTGCCCTTTATATCTTACAGCAGCCTTGATGTACGAAAAAGAAAAGTTACCTCAGAGATTTTAAGCCTTTTACGGTTTCTTGACTCTCCCTTAGATGATTTTTCTTTTTGCAGTTTCTTACTTGGCGATATATTTAGAAATACAGTAAAAAAAGAAGCAATAAATTTCAAGCCCGATGAATTTCTTCTTAAATACAGGGATGAAACAGCAGTTTATAAATATTTTGAAAAAGAATTTCCTCAACTCTGGGAAAAATATTTTAAGCAACTTTTTAAACTTTCAGGATATTTACCTGTTTATGATTTACTCTCATTGGCATTAAATAGTTTCAGGGTATTTGAAACTCTGCCTGATGAAGAAGCAACATTTCTTAAGTTACTTGATCTTGTTAAGAATTTTGAAGAAAAAGGACATAACAATATTAAAGAACTAATAGAATTTTTTGAAAGTCCAGCGGATGATAACATATGGAACATAGCCACTCCAGCTGATATAAACGCTATACAGGTTATGACTATCCATAAAGCAAAGGGATTAGGGTTTCCCATTGTTTTTGTTTATTTAGAAAACAATGAAAAACCAAAAGATAAATATATTCTTAATGAAGTTGAGCATGGAGTTCGTATTTTAAAAGTTACAAACCAGATAGCTGAAAAAAATGAATCATTGCTACAGATAAAAAAAGAAGAAAAAAAATCAGAAATTGTAGATTCACTAAATACTCTTTATGTTGCCTTTACCAGAGCAGAAGATGAATTATATATTTTATGCAGAACTGATAAAGAAGATAAACTACCTTTTAATATTCTCTCAGAATACCATAATAGAAGACTTGGGCATAAATCAGTTAAAAATAAGTCATTATTACTCACAGAATCCTCAGAAATTAATGCTCATCATTATAGTGTATCATTTAATTTCTCAGTTTCCGATGAAATAGTTCATTTTACTGAAAAAAAGAGAGGAGATTTTATACACCTTATTTTAGAACAAATTGAATATTTTGACGAAGGAGTTATGGAAGAGATAGACTCTCAGATAGAAAGATTAAACAGATATTGTCATACTAATTTTTCAGCCTCCAAAATAAAACCATTGATAATTGATATGATAAATCATCCAGATATAGGAAAATTTTTTAAACGAGGACATGAAAAAATTCTTAATGAAGTTGAAATTATAGATAAAGAAGGCGTTGTCCACAGAATTGATAGAGTTGTTGTTAATAAAGAATCTGTTACTGTAATTGATTACAAAACAGGCTATCCACAGAATGAGCATTTTTCACAGCTAAAGCTTTATATGAAATTATTGTCCGATGTTTTTAAAAATAAAACAGTTAATGGATATCTTTACTATTTTGATTTACGAGAGGTGAAAAAGGTTGATAAATGAGTTGAGTTTTCTAAAAGAAGAAAAGATTATTGCAATTAATAGCTCTGAGAGCCTTATTCAAAAAATTGTAGATATTCTTTCCAATGAAGGATTGGATTATTCTGCAAATTTTATTGTTTTTCCAGGGAAAAGACCTGCCTATTATTTAAAGAAATTTCTTGCTCAAAAAATAAAACAGTCCTTTATTCCACCTAAGACTTTTTCAGCAGATGAATTTGTAGAGTTTTTGTTTAGAAAAATAAGCAATGCTTCTCCAATTGAAACTATTGAAGCTGTCGGCATTATTTATGAAATATGTTTAAAAAACAATTTATTGAGTCCATTCTTTAAAAAGTTTGATAACTTTATCTCCTTTGGTTTCAAACTTTTTAATCTTTTTGAAGAACTTTACATTGAAGAAATCTCTGTAAACAGGCTTAAAGAAGTAGAGACTTTAATTGATGTTCCTGTAAAATCACAGGAAAAATTAAGGTTTCTTTCAGTGGTTTATCAGAGTTTTTATGAAGAATTGATACAGAAAAATCTATGCACCAGAGCACTAAGATATAGAAAAGTGGCAGATTGCGTAACGCTTGAGGATCTGGAATTTAAAACTTTGATTTATGCTGGTTTTTTTGCTTTTACAGCCTCTGAAAAAAAAATTCTTGAAAAACTATCTCACATTAAAAACTTTTATTTTGTCTTTCAAAAAGAACCTGAATTTAATGAAAAATTTATCTGTAAAATAAACCTCTACAGTTGTCCTGATACACATGCAGAGGTAAAGGTAGTAGGTAGAATTATGGAAAATTCAGTGGTTGATGAAAAAACTGTTATAGTTCTGCCAAAATCTGATACTTTGTTTCCTCTTTTAAGACAGGGCATCCCATTTTTGAAGGAAGAAAATTATAATATTTCCATGGGCTATCCCTTGAACAGAACACCAATTTATGGATTTTTTATTAATCTCTTTGAAGTTGTAAACTCCATTGAAAATAATCAGTTATATACTGCTTTGTATTTGAAATTTATACTTCATCCCTATACAAAAAATGTTTTTATTAAAAATAGTGCTGAATTGAGTAGAATTATTTTTCATGAGATTGAGAATTTTTTCGTATCTAAAGAGATTTCATTTATTGAGCTTGAATGGATTGAGAAAGAAATACCGAAAATAATAGCTTCCAACTTAAAGGATTTCAATCTTACAGTGGATGATATAAGACAACATATTGAAATGATTCATAATAACACAATAAAAAAGTTTATATCCATTAAGAATATTGAAGAATTTATAAAAAACTGTAAAGATCTCCTTCTTTTTATTTATGAGAAAACTACAGCAAGATTTCATCCTTTATTTTATCCCTATGTGGAGGCTTTTATCACTCAATTTGATAAACTTCTAAACTCTTTGATAAAGAATTTTCAATTTGAGCATTTAGAGTCATATTTTAACTTTTTTAAAAACTTTATAATGTTTGAAAATCTTCCATTTCCTGGCACGCCTCTTAAAGGCTTACAAATACTTGGATTTCTTGAAACAAGAAACATTAAATTTAAAAAAGTGATATTTCTTGATTTAAATGAAGGAGTATTTCCTCCTCTTTCAGAGGATTATCTGATGCCTTACAAAGTAAGAAGAATTCTTGGTTTGCCTACTTATAATGAGAGAGAAAAGCTTGTTTATTACTACTTTTCACTTTTAATAGATGGTGCTGAGGAAGTGCATCTTTGCTACATAAAAAATGATAGAAATGAGAGATCCAGATTTATTGAGAAAATTATATGGGAGGCAGAAAAAAGCAGAGCTCGGAGAATTGATATACCTATAAAGTCACTTTCCTGGGCAGTAAATCTAACAACAAGAAAACCTTCTGAAATATATAAATCAGATGAAACAATGGAAGTTATTAATAATCTCTGTTTTTCACCATCTGCAATTGATGATTATCTTGACTGTGGATTGAAGTTTTATTATTCCTATGTATTGAAATTAAAAAAGAAAAAAGAGCTTTCTGCTGAACTGGAACACTCTGACATTGGCACGATTGTTCATGAATCATTAAAGGAATATTTCAGGTTAAGAAAAAATAAAAAACTCAATCCCGATGATTTTGGAAACGATATAGAATCTATTGTTAAGGATATATTTTCTAAAAAGTATGGCAGCAAAGTAACAGGTAAAGTATATTTAATAAAAATACAGATAGTTCAAAGACTTCTTCAATTAATAGAGTATTATAAAAAACTGAGTAAAATCCATCACTTAAAAATTCTTGAAGTGGAAGAACTCATAGAAGAAAGTCTCTTTAATGCAAGTTTTAGATATAGAATAGATTTAGTTGAATGCATAGATGATTTTATCACTATTGTGGATTATAAAATATCAGGAACTGAACAGCATTACAAAATAAAATTTGATAAACTTGATATATCAGACAGACAAAGCTGGAGCAAACACATAGGCAGTCTTCAAATCCCTCTTTATATGCTACTTTATGCAAAAAAATATAAACTGAATGTTTTTAATCTGAGGGGTTGCTATTTTTTGCTCGGAAAGGCTTTGCTTAATGATGATAAAGTGAGATTTGATCCTTTCAATCAAAATGACAAAGAAGAATGTATAAAAACTGTATCAACTGTATTAGAAACACTGGTTAATGAAATAAAGGATAAAAATATACCCTTTTTACCAGCCTTTGATTTTAAGAGTAAATGCAACCACTGCGATTATCAGTCAATTTGTGGAACTTTAACAGTTCCTTCAAAAACTTCCTCAGCAGGTCCTGTCATATAAACATGTCCATTCTCTGCCCATTCAATCAGTAAATCTCCACCAAGAAGATGAACTGTAACTTTTTTATCTGTAAGCCCCTTTATCATAGAAACCACAGCAGTAGCACAGGCTCCTGTTCCACAGGCAAGGGTTTCTCCAGCACCTCTCTCCCACACGCGCATTACTATTTCATGAGGATTCCTCACAAAGACGAATTCTACATTTGTTCTTTTTGGAAAGATTGGATGATTTTCAATGAGTGGACCATATTTTGTAACAGCAAAATTTTTTGGTTCTTCATCAAGAAATATAACTGCATGAGGATTCCCCATGCTTACGCAGTTTATCCTTGCATGCCATCCACTGACTTCAACAACCAGATCAAAAACCCTGTCTCCTTCTACATCAACTGGAATTTTTGAAGGACTGAATTCAGGTTTTCCCATATCAACCTGAACAAGCTCGCCAATCTTTCTGGGTTTAATAATTCCAGCAAGTGTTTCCACTTCTAAAAATTCTTTATCTGTTAACTTTCTATCCCATATGTATTTTGCAAAACATCTTATTCCATTTCCGCACATTTCAACTTCTGAGCCATCAGCATTAAAAATTCTCATTTTAAAGTCTGCAATCTTAGAAGGATACAAAAGTAAAAGCTGATCAGCGCCAATGCCAAATCGTCTGTCACAGTATTTGATTGCAAATTTTTCAGGCTCTGACAAACTTTGATTCAGGCAGTCAATCAATATAAAATCATTGCCAAGTCCATGCATTTTTACGAAATTAATTTTTACCATTAGAGCAAATCCTCCGGTATGATTTCATTCTTTATTAGATCTTTATAGTTTTCACGCTTTCTTATCAAAGCATACTGTTCTCCTTTTACAAGTACTTCCGCTGCTCTTGGTCTGCTGTTATAATTTGATGACATACTGAATCCGTAGGCTCCTGCACTCATAACAGCAAGATATTCTCCTGAAGAGACTTTTTCAATTTCTCTATCCTTTGCAAGAAAGTCGCCTGACTCACATATTGGACCAACGATGTCTGCTACAATCTTTTGTCTTTTTTCTTGGATTACTGGCAAAATTTCATGATAGGAGCCATATAAAGCTGGTCTCATAAGATCGTTCATTCCTGCATCAACGATTATGAAATTTTTTACATCTGTTTGTTTTGTATATAAAACCTTTGTAATAAGAATTCCTGCATTTCCAACGATTGATCGCCCTGGTTCAACTATTAATTTGCCTTTCTGATTTTTAATAAGAGGAATTAGAGCATTTGCAAGCTCTTTTGGATGAGGTGGTTCTTCATCTTTATAGGTAATTCCAAGTCCTCCGCCAATATCAATATATTCTATATCAACATCAGCCTGAGCAAGTTTTTCATAAAGTTCAAGAAGTTTCCTCAGTGCTTCCACATAAGCATCTGTTTCTGTGATCTGTGAACCTATGTGTTTATGAATTCCGATTACTTTTATATTTTCAAGAGATTTTGCTACCTTGTAGTATTCCACTGCCTTAGCTATAGGAATTCCAAATTTGCTTGTTTTTAAGCCTGTGGCAATGTATTTATGTGTTTTTGGATCAATATCAGGATTTATTCTTAAAGCAACTCTTGCCTGTTTTTTCAGTTTTTTGGCTATTTCGTTTATTTTGTAAAGCTCTAATTCAGATTCCACATTGAACATGAGAATATTATTTTTAAGTGCATACTCTATTTCTTCATCGGTTTTTCCAACACCTGCAAAAACTATTCTGAAAGGTTTTATTCCTGCTTTCAAAGCCCTGAAAAGCTCTCCACCTGATACAATATCTGCACCAATTCCAAGTTGAGCGAAAAGACTCAAAATAGCAAGGTTTGAGTTTGCTTTCACAGCATAGCAGATAATGTGAGGAATTTCGCAAAAGGCTTCTTCATAGGCTCTTATGTGTCTTATTAAAGTGCCGTAACTATAAATATAAAGAGGAGTTCCAAACTCTTTTACTAGCTCTTTTACAGGTATATCTTCTGCAAAGAGTTCTCCTTTTTTATAGGTGAAAAAATGCACAACATCCTCCTTTTTGAATTTTTATGAAGTATAATATTATACTAAATTTTTCAGAGGTTTGTAATACGAAAGGAGGAACAATGGGAAAAAATATCGTTGAAAAAATAATGGAATCCCATCTTGTATCTGGCAACTTGAAAGAGGGAAGTCTTATTAGTGTAAGGGTTGATCAGGTTTACACTCAGGATGCTACAGGCACAATGGCGTGGCTTGAATTTGAAGCAATCGGAATTGACAGAGTAAGAGTGCCTCTTGCAGTTTCCTATGTGGATCACAACATGCTTCAGAGTAATTTCATGAATGCTGATGATCATTTATTTTTAAGGACTGCTGCTGCCCGTTTTGGTGCCTATTTTTCCAGACCTGGAAATGGCATATGTCATCAAGTTCATCTTGAAAGATTTGCAGCTCCTGGACTAATTGCACTTGGCACAGACAGTCACACTCCAACTGGAGGAGGAATAGGAATGATTGCAATAGGTGTAGGAGGACTTGAGGCAGCTTCTGTTATGGCAGGGATGCCTTTTGAGTTCACCATGCCAAAAGTTGTTCGGATAAATCTTTCGGGAAAACTCAGAAGACCATATGTTACTGCTATGGATGTTATTCTAAGCTTGTTAAAAATGCTCTCTGTAAAGGGAGGCATAGGTAAAATATTTGAATACGGCGGTACAGGTGTTAAAGACCTTTCAGTAACTGAGCGAGCAACCATAACAAACATGGGCGCAGAACTTGGTGCAACTACATCTATTTTTCCAAGCGATGAAAATACCCTGAAATTTCTCAAAGCTCAAGGAAGGCAGCATCAATGGATACCTCTTGAGGCTGATGAAGATGCAGAGTATGCTGAAATTATAGAAATTGATTTATCAGAAATACAACCTATGATAGCACAGCCACACAGTCCTGACAATGTGGTGCCTGTGAAGGATATTAAAGGGACAAAGGTTCATCAGGTATGCATTGGCTCATGCACAAACTCTTCCTACAAGATGATGAAGACAGTTTCATCAATTCTCAGAGGAAGAACAGTTCACGAAGAAGTAACTCTTTTTATAAATCCTGGTTCTAAACAAGTTTATGAGATGCTTGCCCGTGAAGGAGATATTGAAACAATGATTTCAGCCGGTGCAAGAATTCTTGAATCTGCCTGCGGTCCCTGCATTGGCATGGGAGGAGCACCTGGAAGTGGTCAGATTTCGGTTCGTTCCTATAACAGAAACTTTAAAGGAAGATCAGGAACAAAGGATGCTTTTGTGTATCTTGCCTCACCAGTTGTTTGTGCTTTAACAGCCATCAAAGGCGAGATAGTTGATCCCTTTGAAACAGACACTTTAGAGGAAATCAATGAACCTGAGACTTTCACAATAAATGACAATATGCTAATCCCACCCAAAAAAGAGAGAGCCAAGATAATTAAGGGACCAAATATAAAGGAAGTTCCTGTAAAAGAACCTCTTGAAAATACCATACATGCTCAGGTGCTACTTAAGCTTGGAGATAATATAACAACCGATGATATACTTCCTGCTGGTACACAGGTTCTGCCATATAGATCAAACATACCTGAAATATCAAAGTTTATCTTTAAAAACCTTGATGAAAGCTTCTATGAGCGAGCTATAAATGCTAAAAGCAAAGGTGGAGGAATTATTGTAGGTGGTGAAAACTACGGGCAGGGTTCATCTCGTGAGCATGCAGCAATTGCACCTATGTATCTTGGCATCAAAGCTGTTATTGCAAAATCATTTGCGAGAATTCACAGGGCAAACTTAATTAACTTTGGTATTCTGCCACTTATTTTTGTAAATCCAGAGGATTATGAAAAAGTGGAGCAGGGAGATATGTTAAAAATTAGTGATTTAACTGCAGAAGTCAAAGGTTCACAAAAATATTTAGTTTTCAATGAATGTAAAAATATTTCCTTTGAGGTATACTCAAATTTAAATAACAGGGAAAAAGAACTGATACTTAGTGGTGGACTTCTTCCCTATGTAAGAAAAAAAGTCATCCAGTAAAAATCTCTGCTGTCCCAAATGGGACAGCAGTCCTTCCTTTTTGTCCCAAATAGCACAGCTTTGTTTGATGTTTTCTCTTATTTTTCAAAGAATTACTATCTGGCAATACATTTGCTTATCTTATTCATAAGAAATCTTTAAGGAGGTATGCCATGGAAAAAATTTTAGTAGGGTTTGATGGTTCAGAATGGGCAAAGAAAGCACTTGAGGAGGCTATAAAAATTGCTCAGAAATTTGGCTCACAAATTACAGTTTTGTCAGTAGTTCCAAAGGTTTGTTTTCTTGAAATTGGCGTTGACTGTGCCACTGTAGAAGGTATTTTTAGAGCTGAGGTGGAGGGTAATCTCAGACGAGCACAGGAAATTATTAATGAAAAGGAGGTGAAAGGAGAAACAGTTATTTTAGAAGGTAATCCAGCAGATGTAATAGTTGACTATGCAACTAACTATGATTTAATTGTAATGGGCTCAAAGGGTAAGGATGCTACAGAAAGAACACTCTTTGGAAGTGTCACTCAAAAAGTAGCTGCTAATGCTACTAAATCAGTTTTAATCGTAAGATAAAAAATCAGGGAGGAGGATTTATGAAGCGAATTTTAACATTTATTACAGTTTTATTTGTCATTTTATCTTTTTCAATGGTTCATGCACAGAAGCCTTCAGAAAACAAACAACCAGTAAACCCAGCTGAAACCAAACCTGCAGAGGCTACAAAGGCAACTAAACCAGTTGACACAATAACAGTCAATGTGGACAAAAATCAGCTTTCAGGTGGTGGCAAAATAACCATTACTGGTAAAGCACCTGCAGGGAAGGATGTCTATATTGAAGTTTGGTCCGAAAAAACTGTAAGAGCTGCAAGGCTTGATGCAGATCCTGATCCAAAAACAGGCAAAAGACCATACATTTTTTACATGACCGATGATATGCCAGGATTTTACAAACTTATAATTCCAGAAAAATACAAATCTGTGCTTGAAGAGGCAAAGAAGGAAGGTAAAAAATGGAGCGTTTCAAAGGTTATAAAGGATGCAGGTGCAGATGCTGTTTATGGATATCCAGCAAAGATAAAGATTGACAGATACCAGACCTCTTTGTGGGCAAGTATAATTGGTTCAAGAGGACAAAAGCTTGAGCCAATGGATGAAAAGGAAAATAAACGCAGATCCATGCAACTACTTAAGGCAAGATTTAGAAGCGTGGGTGCTATATTTTCAGCAAATCTTAAAATTGAAGATGATGGTCGTTTCAAAGCATCAGTTGAGCTTCCATCCAATGCAGCTCCTGGAAAATATTTTGTAGTAGCTAAGGTTGACAAAGACATTAAAAGCGAGCCTGTGGTAGTAGAAAACTCTATCAGCTTTCCTAATGTCTATCTACCAAATGCTGGTAGAACTGTTAATTTAATATGGCCCTTTCTTCTTACTGCAGCAATTACCACATTCGGAGTTTTAATGGGTGCTGGCGGTGGTTTTATACTCAATCCAATCCTTGTAATGCTCGGACTTCCCCATACAGTGGTTGCAGGAACAGTTATGCCAACAGTTCTTTTCTCGCAGGGTACTGGTATATACAACTACTCAAGAATTAAATTTATCAACTGGAAGCTTGGTGTCACGCTCGGAATTGCCATGCTTTTTGGTGGATTTATAGGACCAAAGCTTACAGAGCTCATAACCCTTGAGCAGTATAAGTTTCTGTTCGGCTGGGTTTTAATAATTCTTGCAGCTTTGATGTTTTGGCAGACAACACCTAAGTATCTTGAAAAGAATAAGAAAGAACAGGCAATTCTCAAAGAATTTAAGAAAAGAGCTGAAGAAGCAGCAAAGAAAAAACAGGAAGGAGGTAAATAAATATGAAAATAGAGTTCTGGGGACAGGAATTTAAAGTAAATCTTGCTATAGGCATTCCAGGTGCATTTTTGATTGCTGTTATGTCATCCATGTTTGGATTCGGTGGCGGACCTTTTATGGTTCCACTTATGGCAGTAGGATTGAGGCTTCCCATGTATGTTATTGTAGGTAGCTCGCTTCTTGCCATATTCTTTAACACCCTTATGGGAACTTTCAGACATTACGGATTTGGAAACTTTGATTTAATATTCTTCCTCATAATGTTTCCTGCAGCAATTCTTGGTGGATATCTGGGACCAAAGATTGCAAAGAAATTGAATCCTATAACTGTTAAAAGAGTTGCCTGTGCAGGACTATTAATTCTTGCTTTGCAACTACTTGGCGTGTTTTAAAAGGAGGAGGGAGGTATTATGAAAACCTCTGTATTCAGTATCTGCGGAATGTGTTCAGCAAGATGCCCAATCAGAGTGGAAGTAACTGATGGAAGAGTTACCTGGATAGAGGGAAATCCATATGTACCTGGCATGGAGGGTAGCCTCTGTGCCAGGGGTTCTGCTGGACTGGCACTTCTTTATGACTTTGAAAGACTTCAATATCCCATGATAAGAACAGGACCAAGAGGTTCTGGACAGTATAAACGAGCAAGCTGGGATGAGGCATTTGCCTACATTGCAGAGAAAGTGAAGGCACTGCAATCCCAATATGGTAAAAGAACCGTTGCTCTTCTTGATAGAGGTGCAGGACTTTTTGGAGAGATTCAGAGACTTATTGTTAGGGGGATGGGTTCTCCCAATTATTTTAACCATGATGACTTCTGCCGCAAAAATGTTGATCTTGCCTATCAGAGCCTTCTCGGATATACAAGACCTGAAGTGGGATATGATTGGGTAAATACAAAACATATTGTTCTTTACGGAAGAAATGCTATGGAGGCTTTAGGAGTAAGAGAGGTAAACAACATTATAAAAGGGCTTGAAAATGGTGCTAATCTAACATATATTGATGTAAGAGCCTCCAAGACCGCTACAAAGGCAACAAAGTATCTACAGATAAGACCTGGCACTGATTATGCTCTTAATCTCGCCCTGATCCATGTGATACTTAAAGAAAGTCTTTTTGATAGAGACTTTGTTGACCGCTTTATAATAGGACTTCCTGAGCTTGAAAACTTTATAAAGCCATATACACCTCAATGGGCAGAAAAGGAAACAGGTATTCCAGCTTATGAAATCATATCTCTTGCAAGACAGCTCGGTGCAGACAAACCCCGTGTAATTTTTTATCCAGGATGGTTTGCTGCAAGATATATGGATGCATTCTACTTTGCAAGGTCTGTAATAATACTGAATGCACTGCTTGGCAGCATTGAGCAAAAAGGTGGATTAATACTTGCCAAGACACCTAAAGAAGTGGGTGCTAAGGGGCTTAACAGCCTTCTTGAAAGAATTCCTGCACCTGAAGAAAAGAGAGTTGAAGCAGAGGAAGGGAAGGGATTTCTTTATGATGGTGCAGGACATATTCTTCATCTTTACAGAGCAATAAAAACAGGGCAACCATATCCTGTAAAAGCTCTTTTTGTGGTAAGATATGATCCCTTTGCAGGAATAACTCATAAGGATATTGAAGAGATACTTAATGGACTTGAGCTTCTTGTGACCATTGATGTTAATTATTCTGCCACATCCTATTATGCAGATGTAATTCTGCCAGAGTCCACCTATCTTGAAAGAAGCGATATTCTTGGTATGCAGAGAGGTGCAAAACCTGCCTTTGTAATGAGACGTCAGGCAGTAAAGCCTCTTTACGATACGAAGGCAAGATGGGAGATTGTAAAGGGAATTCTTACTGCCTATGGTGCAGGAGAATACATGCCTTATGAAACTATTGAGGATGTGTGGAACTATCAGCTTGAAGGAACAGGAATAAAGATTGAAGACTTTGATAAAACTGGACAAATTGCTCTCTGTAAAGATGCTAAAATGTATTCAAGGGATGAACTTAAATTTAAAACACCGTCAGGCAAAGTAGAGATTCTATCCAGCAAAATGGCAGAAAGAGAAGTTCCATATTTTTATGAACCTACAACACCTCCGAAACCAGATACTGAAAATGGTGAATTCAGGCTTGTTTTTGGAAGAATGGCAGTTCATACTCATGTTCAGACTCACAACAATAAATATCTCAATGAAATTGTGCCAGAAAATGAACTATGGATAAATGATAAAGTGGCAGCAAAATTAGGTATAAAAAATGGTGACTGGGTAGAAGTATCTTCCGGAGATTTCTCAGGAAAAATCAGAGTAAAGGTTACACCTTTTATACATGAAGAGGCTGTATTCATGTACAGAGGTTTTGAAAATGAAGTGCCATGGAAGAGCCGCTCCTATGGTAAGGGATTAAACGAGGGAAGATTACTTAAAGGAGCTTTTGAAAGAATGGCATATGGCAGTCATACTGGTGCACTCTTTGAAAACTTTGTAAAAGTTAAAAAGATATAGGGAGGTGAATGAATGAGCATCTATTACATATATCAGGATCATGACAGATGCATTGGCTGCTATGCCTGTGAGGTTCACTGCAAAACAAAAAATCAGCTTCCTGTTGGTCCCAGACTCTGTAGAATAATTGAGACTGACATAAAGCTCATTGGTGGACTTCCACGTCAGAGATTTGTTTTTATGCCCTGTTTTCACTGTGAGGACCCATGGTGTGTAAAAGCCTGTCCAACAGGAGCAATGCAGAGGCGCTCAAAGGACGGAATAGTTTTCGTTGAGCAGTCTTTATGTGTGGGATGCAAATCTTGTATTACTGCCTGTCCATGGGGAGTGCCTCAATGGAATCCTGAAACAGGCAAAGTTGTAAAATGCGATTACTGTAAGGATAGAGTTGACCAGGGGCTTAAGCCAGCCTGTGTTACAAAATGCACCACCAAGGCACTAAAATTTGTTTCTGCTGATGAGGCTTCAAAACTTAAGAGAGAGAGGTTTGTAAAGGATACCTATGCATCTTTATACTGACAAAGAAGAAGTTATTGAAGTAGAGGAAGGCACAAAGATAATAAGGGGTAGTAATGTTATAATTACTACCCTTGATAAAGTGGTAAACTGGGGAAGATCTAACTCACTCTGGCCCCTTACCTTTGGATTAGCCTGCTGTGCTATAGAGATGATGGCAGCAGGCGCATCCCATTTAGACCTTGATAGATTTGGAATTCTTTTCAGAGCCTCACCCCGTCAGGCAGATGTGATAATTATAGCTGGAACAGTTACATACAAAATGGCACCAATCGTAAAAAGAGTTTATGATCAGATGCCAGAACCAAAGTATGTGGTTGCCATGGGAAGTTGTGCCTGTACAGGTGGGATTTTTAATACCTATAGTACAGTTCAGGGTGCAGACCAGTTTTTACCAGTTGATGTTTATATACCGGGATGTCCACCAAGACCTGAGGCTTTAATGTATGGTTTGCTTAAACTAAAAGAGAAAATTATGAAGGAGCAAGGAAGATGGGGCAGCTGGAAATAGAAAAAATTAATGATAAAACTTTTGTTCTTCAGATGGGACCCCATCATCCTGCTACTCATGGAGTGTTAAAGTTACTCTGTGAGTTTGAAGGTGAAAGAGTGGTAAAAATCACTCCAGATGTGGGTTATCTACACAGAGGAGTGGAAAAGCTTTCTGAAAATAAAACCTATCCTGGTGCAATGACTCTTACTGACAGACTTGACTATATCTCAAGTATGACGAATAACATTGGATACTGTCTTGCTGTTGAACGGCTTATGCAGATTGAGCCACCACCAAGGGCAAAATTTATAAGAACAATGGTTGCAGAGCTAACAAGACTGAGCAGTCATCTGCTCTGGCTTGCAACCCATGCCCTTGATATTGGCGCAATGACAGTGTTTCTCTATGCTTTCAGAGAAAGGGAACAGATACTTCAATATTTTGAGAAGATATGTGGAGCAAGGCTTACTGTTTCCTATCCAAGAATTGGTGGTGTAAGGGTTGATGTAAAACAGCATGTGCTTGATGAGATTTACAGATTCATGGAAGTAATGCTTAAAAGAATTGATGAGTATGAAACACTTCTTACAGAAAACCGAATATGGCTTGCAAGAACAAAGGGAATAGGTATTATTACTGCAGAGAAAGCCATTTCATTGGGACTTACAGGTCCTGCTCTTCGCGGTTCAGGTGTTTACTATGACATAAGAAAACATGTTCCCTATGATGCTTACAATGAAGTTGATTTTGAAGTGCCAATTGGAGAAAATGGGGATACCTATGATAGGTATTTATGCAGAATTCGTGAGATGAGGCAGTCAGCAGTGATTGTAAAACAGTGCATTGAAAAGATGCCTCAGGGCGAAATAATATCCAATAAATCTCCTGATCTGGATATGCCCCATCAGGCAAAAAGAAAAATTAAGCCAGATGATTCTTTATGGAGTGGTTTTATTGCTTTCAGTGAGGAAAAGCAAGAGATTATGCCACAAGGAGAAATCTATTCAGCCATTGAAGCTCCGAAAGGAGAGCTTGGTTTTTACATAGTAAGTGATGGTTCTGGAAGACCTTACAGAATGCGTGTTAGAGCACCTTCTTTTATTCATATTTCAGCAATTCCAGAACTCTGTGAGGGACATCTGCTTGCAGATGTTATTGCAATTATAGGAACTCTTGACATTGTTATGGGAGAGGCAGACAGATGAATAGACTACTTCAAAAACTTCTTTTCATTGACCTTCTTAAGGGCATGTTCATTACTTTTAAAACTATATTTACAACTCCTGTAACCATTCGTTATCCAAAGCAGAAAAGACCTCTTGAACCGGGATTCAGAGGAAGACATGCCTTTGTTCGTGATCCTGAAACTGGAAAGGAGCGATGCGTTGCCTGCACAAAGTGTGCCCAGGTCTGTCCAAGTCAGTGCATTTACATTGATTATGCAGTTGATAATGACACAGGTGCAAGAGTGCTTATAAAGTATGAGATTGATGCATTAAGATGCATATTCTGCGGTTACTGCGAGGAAGTATGTCCTGTAAATGCCATTGTGCTAACAGAGTTTTTTGAATATGCTTCCTATGACAGAAAAAGTAACTACTTTAACAGAGAAAGCCTTCTTAAAAACTGGGATGAATTTATGAAGCAATATGAAGGTGAGGATTACATAAACAAATTCTGGTATCTTCCAGGAATTAATCGGTATAGACTTCCTGCAGGTAAAAGACAGCCCAGAACTGTTTTAAAGAGAATAAGCATTAAAAACCCAGAGGAGCAGCAGTGATGGAGCCAGGAAGTTACATTCCTTATAAATATTTGCCTGTAGTTATTGCAATGATTTTTGCCACTGTTTTTGGAGTGGTTGGACTTACAGTTAACAAACTTTTAGCACCAAGAAAATTCAATCCCATTAAATTCATTGCCTATGAATCAGGAAATCCACCAAGTGGAGATACAAGAGAAAGATTTTTCATTGGATTCTTTCTACTTGCCATACTTTTTGTTGTCTTTGATGTAGAAGTTATATTCCTTTATCCATGGGCAGTTGCCTTTGATTTAATATCTCTTGAAGGCTTCTGGGTGATGATTGTTTTTATAGGACTTATTTTAGTGGGCTATATTTATGAAATATTCATAGGAGCACTCACATGGCACAGGAAGTAATGGAAATAGATAAAGCAAAAGCAATAGAAAAATCTCTTGAAATTGCAAATACTTTGAAAGAACAGTTTGCTCATGAAGTGCTTGATATAAGTGAATTCAGAGGACAGGTTTCAGTTATAGTAAAAAGGGAAAAAATTAAAGAAATATTGAGATATCTAAAAGAAAAACAGGGGTTTAACCATTTACAGGATCTCTGTGGAGTTGACTACTATCCAGCAGAACCAAGATTTGAAGTTGTCTATAATCTATACAGTATTTCAAGAAGGCTTCATTTAAGAATTAAGGCTAAGGTTTATGAAAGAGAGTCTGAAATTGCAAGTATTACTGAACTTTGGAGCGGAGCAAACTGGCATGAAAGGGAATGTTTTGATATGTTCGGGATAAGATTTACAGGACATCCTGACTTAAGAAGAATCCTTATGCCAGAGGACTGGGATGGACATCCTTTGAGAAAGGATTATCCTCTGAAAGGTAGGGAATTATGGAAGGGATTCAGAGAGATATTAGCACCGGAGGTAGAAGTAGATGATTGATTTACTGATAATGCTTATTAAAACAACAGTTGTTTTTGGAGTGGTTCTCACCCATGTAGCCTATACAACCTATGCAGAGAGAAAAATTATTGGAAGGGCACAGGCAAGAATGGGACCAATGGAAGTGGGACCTCATGGACTGTTACAACCTATTGCAGATTTCATAAAAATATTTTTCAAGGAAGACATTGTGCCAGTAAATGCTGAAAAGTTTATATTTCAAATCGCACCAACTATAGTATTGATATTTACCATGATAAATCTCACTGTTATACCTTTTGACAGAAACTTTATTCTTGCAGAGCTTAATATAGGATTACTTTTTATCTTAGCCTCTGCATCCATATCTGTTTATGGAATTATTCTTGCTGGCTGGGCATCAAACAGTAAGTATTCTTTTCTTGGAGGACTTCGTTCTGCCAGTCAGGTTTTAAGCTATGAAATTGCACTTGGTTTGAGCCTTGCTGGAGTTGTTCTTGCTGCTGGTTCACTTAATCTAAGAGACATTGTAATTGCCCAGCATAATACAACATTAGGTATTTATGCTATTCCGCAGATAATTGGATTTATTGTATTTGTAATTGCGGCATTTGCGGAGACAAATAGAGCACCCTTTGATCTTCCAGAAGCTGAAACAGAGCTTGTGGCAGGTTATCTCACTGAATACAGTGCCTTCAGATATGCTCTCTTTTTCCTTGCTGAGTATGTGGCAATGTATATTATGGCATCACTCTGTTCCCTATGTTTTCTTGGTGGCTGGACAATTCCCAGATTTGTGACTGATATTTTACCATTTCTTGAAAAAGTTCCAGGAATAATCTGGTTTGCTATAAAAGTCTATGCTTTTATTTTCCTTTATATATGGGTAAGAGCAACCCTTCCAAGATACAGATTTGACCAGCTTTTGAATATTGGATGGAAGGTGCTTATTCCAGCGGGAATTGTGAATTTATTAATTATTGCCTTTATAAAAAAGTTTATATAGAGGGATGAAAGATGTTACCTGAACTTTTATTTGCTTACTTTGCTACTGTGATATTATTTTCTGGTATCGCAGGCATGACAAGAAAAAATCTTGTTTACAGCCTTTTATGGATACTACTTATGTTTGTTCATCTTGCAGGACTTTATTTACTTTTAAATGCAGAATTCCTTGCAATGGTCCAGATCATTGTTTATGCAGGAGCTATTCTTGTCATGTTTCTTTTTGTTGTATTTTTACTTAATCTGAAAGAGGAAACAAAACAATCAGTATTAATACATTCATGGAAGGGAAGGCTTTATGCTTCTCTTTTACTTTTGTTTTTTGCCATTTCCGGTGCATTTACTTATAAGAAGCATTACACAGGCAACTACACCATTGAGCTTATTGAAAAACAGGGACATACAAAAATACTTGGAATTGCTCTTTTTAATGACTATCTTTTTCCATTTCTGATTTTAGGCTTTATCCTGATAGTTCCATTAATTGGTGTTGGAATAGCTGCACTAAGGAGGAAGACAAATGGTACCGCTTAGTTACTACTTAGCTTTGAGTACAGTCTTATTTTTTATTGGATTTGCAGGTTTCATCACACGAAGAAATCTGATAATGATGTTTATCTCCATCGAGATTATGCTTAATTCCATAAACCTGTCTCTTATTGCACTGAGTCATTACATGCAGGATATACGAGGACAGATACTCGCTCTCTTTGTTATAGCCATTGCAGGTGGTGCTGTTGCTGTAGGATTAATAGTTCTCATTCTGGCGTATAGAAATAAGCCTACATTAAAACTTGAGGAATTCAATCTGTTGAGGGAAGACTGATGAATGTAGAGCAATCCATTTTACCATTAATTCCAGTTATTGTGTCTTTACTGGCAATTCCATTAATCATCGCTACAGGGGACAGAAATCCTAATCTTCGTGAATTCTGGTCTGTAGTTGCAGGTGTTATTAAATTTTTTGTTGTTGTCTCAATGCTTCCAGCAGTGCTGGCAGGAAAAACCTTGGAGTTTGAAGTTTTCAGACTTTTCCCAGGTATTGAAGTAAAGTTCAGGGCAGATGCTCTTGCAATGTTATTTGCTCTCGGTGCCTCTTTTTTATGGATCATTACAACATTTTATTCCATCGGATATATGAGGGGGCACAATGAGAAAAAGCAAACAAGATACTTTGCCTGCTTTGCTGCAGCACTTTCAACAACCATGGGTGTTGCTTTCTCAGCCAATCTTTTTACTATGTTCCTATTTTATGAGGGACTAACCTTTGTGACCTATCCCCTTGTTGCCCATCATGAAACAGATGAGGCAAAGACTGGGGCAAGAAAGTATGCCATATATTTGATAGGTGCTGCAAAGGTGTTTCTTGTTGCAGCAATTGTAATAACTTACATGATTGCAGGAACTCTTGATTTCCAGAGAGGAGGCATTTTTAATGAGGCAGTGAGACAGACCTATTCGGGTATTCTTGGAATAGTATTTCTAATGTATTTTTACGGATTTGCAAAAGCTGCGGTTATGCCGCTTCATGGATGGCTTCCTGCTGCAATGGTAGCACCTACACCTGTAAGTGCTTTGCTTCATGCAGTAGCAGTGGTAAAAACAGGAGTATTCACTGTTTTGAGAGTGATATTTTTCATTTACGGAACTGATTTTCTTAAAGAACTCCCTACAACAAATTTTGCTCTTTTCATGGCAGCTTTTACCATAACAGTGGGGTCAATGATAGCACTTACAAGAGATAATATAAAAGCAAGGCTTGCATTTTCGACAGTAAGCCAGCTTTCTTACATAATTTTGGGAGGACTTTTACTTACCTATGATGGGATGCTTGGAGGAATAATTCATATCTCCAATCATGCCTTTGCAAAAATAACTCTCTTTTTCTGTGCAGGTTCTCTTTATGTATGTGCCCATAAGACTGAAGTAAGTCAGCTTGATGGAATAGCAAAAAAAATGCCCTGGACCATGGCAGCATTCACAATCGGTGCACTTGGTATGATAGGAGTTCCTCTTGTAGGTGGATTTATAACAAAATGGTATTTGCTTATGGGAACCCTTGAAAAGGGAAGCATTGAAATAGTAGGAGTTTTACTTTTAAGTTCATTACTTAATGCTGGATATTTTCTGCCCATAATCTATCGTGCCTATTTTAAAAAGTTTGATGATACCCATGGACATGCTCATGAAATCAAAGAAAATCCATTTATGGCTGTAACTCTCACGATTACTGCTATACTCAGCATAATTGGTGGATTGTATCCAGACTTTATAATAAATCTCGCAAAGGAGGTTCTGAAATGAACTTAAATGAAAATGAAGAAAAAATGATCCTTAAACATGATCCTATTCCCCCTTATAGAACAGTTTTTTATATAGTTTTTGCTATTGGCGTTATTTATCTTGCAATAATAATTATCCTGGGGGCTAAATGATGGAAGGCAAAAAAATGAGTAAGGGTTTAAAGAAAATTCTTACTATTTTCTTCTTATTCCTTTTTCTACTGATAATTATTGACCCCTTTATTCACAAACATGCCTACTTTGGCTTTGATGAGTATCCATCTTTTTATGGAGCCTATGGTCTTGTGGCTTGCATCTTACTTGTTTTAGCTGCAAAATATATACTCAGACCCATTGTTATGAGAAGGGAGGATTATTATAATGATTAATATTGTTCCACCTGCATTGATACTCATAGTGGGTTCTCTTTTAGTTCCCTTCTTAAAGGAAAGGGTAAGACAGGTCTATATGATTGCTCTCCCATTGCTTACAGTTTTATATCTTTTCAATCTTTCAGAGGGCATATACTGGAAAGTAAAAATACTTAACTATGAACTCATATTTGGTAGAGTAGACAGACTCTCTCTTGCCTTTGGCTATATCTTTGCCATCATAACTTTTATTTCATCCATATATAGTCTTCATGTAAAGGACAATCTTCATTTAATTTCAGCTTTTGTTTATGCAGGTGGTGCTCAGGGTGCAGTTTTTGCTGGAGACTTCGTTACACTATTCATATTCTGGGAAATCATGGCATTTGCAGCAGCCTATATTGTCTGGTCTGCAAAGACAAAACCAGCTATAAACGCCGGTATGAGGTATTTAATGGTTCATATTTTTGGAGGTTTACTTCTTCTTGGTGGAATAATGATTCATTATCATGAGACAGGTTCTCTGCTTTTCAATTATGTAGGCTTAAAGGGACTGAGTTCATGGCTTATATTTCTTGGATTTGGAATAAATGCAGCTTTTCCAGTGTTGCATGCATGGCTACCTGATGCTTATCCAGAGTCTACTGAGACAGGAACTGTATTTCTGTCTGCTTTTACAACAAAAACAGCAGTTTATGTTCTTGCAAGAGGATTTCCCGGAACAGAGATATTAATTTACATTGGAGCAGCAATGACAGTTTTTCCAATATTTTATGGAGTGATTGAAAACAACCTCAGAAGAGTTCTTTCATATAGCCTTATAGATCAGATGGGATTTATGGTAACAGGAATTGGAATTGGTACACAGCTATCTTTAAACGGCACTGTAGCTCATGCTTTCTGTCATATTCTCTATAAAGCATTACTTTTTATGTCAATGGGTGCTGTTTTATACCGTACTGGAAAAATAAATGCTACAGATTTAGGTGGTTTATATAAATCAATGCCTCTTACGACTATCTTCTGTATCGTAGGAGCAGCTTCAATCTCAGGTGTGCCATTGACAAATGGATTTGTAAGTAAATCAATGATAATTTCAGCGTCTGCAGAGGGAGGAATGCTTGCCATATGGATTGCCCTTCTTTTTGCTTCTGCTGGAGTGCTTCTTTATTCAGGAATAAAAATTCCTTTTTTTGCCTTTTTCAGCCATGACTCCGGTATAAGGACAAAGGAAGCTCCAACTCATATGCTTGTAGCAATGGGGTTGGCTGCATTTTTATGTATCGGAATAGGAGTACTTCCAGGTCCTCTCTATTCCATTCTTCCCTATCCAGTGAATTATGAGCCATATACTGCAGCTCATGTAATAGATAAGACACAACTTCTTGCCTTTTCAGCATTAGCTTTTACTTTATTGATGTTATCAGGTATCTATCCACCTGAGATAAGGTCAGTAAATCTTGATGCTGATTGGTTTTATAGAAAGGGAACAGCAGTTTTCATGAAGTTTGCAAACAATGTGCTTGCAAAGCTTGAATACAACATAATCGGACAGGCTTATGAATTTATGGTCATAAAGCCAATGTTAAAAATTGCAGAATTTCTAAAGATAATTGATACTTCAGGAGTTGATGGTACATATAATGGAATGGCAAAGGGTTCTATGAGATTGAGTGATACAGTTAAGATAGTTCAAACTGGAAAAGCTCATGATTATGCCTTTTTAATGGTGATAGGAATTATAATGCTGATTTTAATAGTTTTAATACCAATTGTGATTTAAAGGAGTGAATTATGACTGAGGCAGTTTCGTATCCAATACTTTCAATAGTTACCTTCTTCCCTCTTTTGGGAGTTATTTTGATTATTTTACTTAGAAATGACATGGCAGTAAGATACACAGCCTTTGCCACAACTGTATTGAATTTGATAATATCAATTCCCATATTTACTAATTTTGATAAGTCCAGTCCATCTTTTCAGTTTGTTGAATTTTATAACTGGATTCCTGCAATAAATGCCTATTACAAAATGGGTGTTGATGGTATAAGCATTCTTTTTGTATTGCTTACTCTTATTATTAGCATATTGTGTGTAGTAGTCTCCTGGAGTGCTATTCAGGAGAGAGTAAAGCTTTTTTACTCAATGATTCTTATTATGGAAACTGCGATGATAGGTGTGTTCTGTGCTATGGATTTGCTTCTTTTCTATGTATTTTATGAAGCTATGTTGATTCCTATGTTTTTACTGATTGGAATCTGGGGAAGTGCTAATAGAATTTATGCCTCTGTGAAGTTTGTTCTTTTTACCTTTGCAGGCAGTGTCCTTATGCTTATTGGAATTATCAGCCTTTACTTTATGACAGGTAAAACCTTTGATGTGATTGAAATCTCCAAAGTTAAACTTCCATTAGAGTTTCAGTACTGGCTATTTTTTGCCTTTTTTGCAGCTTTTGCTGTTAAGGTCCCTATGTTTCCCTTTCATACATGGCTTCCAGATGCCCATACTGAAGCACCCACTGCAGGAAGTGTTATACTTGCAGGAATTTTACTTAAGATTGGAGGATATGGATTTGTGAGATTTTCCATACCATTCTGTCCAGATGCTGTACTGAGTTTAAAGCTTTTTATGCAAGTTTTATCGCTCATTGCCATAATTTATGGAGCTTTTGTAACAATCATGCAAACTGATTTTAAAAGACTTATTGCTTACTCTAGTGTTAGTCACATGGGTTTTGTCACACTCGGAATTTTCTCATTGAATCCTCCAGCAATGCAGGGGGGAATACTTCAGATGATTAATCACGGAATTGTAACCGGCGCACTCTTTATGTGCATAGGTGTAATATATGAAAGAACCCATACAAGAGAGATTATAAAGTATGGAGGACTTGGAAAAGCAGTTCCCATGTTTGTTCTTTTTTATACCTTTTTTTCAGCAGCAGCCATTGGTTTTCCTGGAACAAACTCCTTTATAGGAGAATTTCTTGTTATGCTCGGTGCTTTCAAAAGCAGTTTTTATATAGGCACTCCATTAATTCTGGGAATTGTTCTTGGTGCAACATATATGATATGGCTTTATTACAGAGTTGTTCTTAATGAGATAAAACCAGATATAAAGGAGCATCTTCATGATTTAAATTTAAGAGAAGTGCTCATGTTTATTCCTCTTGTTTTTCTTGTGCTCTTGATTGGGTTTCAACCATCTATACCGCTTGGTTTTATGGATGCATCTATTAGGTATTTACTGGATGCATTAACAACTTCAGTTAATCTCACCATGAAATAGGAGGTATATGAGAATGGCTCAATATTTGCCCATTTTGCCAGAGATAGTTTTCACTGTTCTTTTCATCATTTATTTTGTGATAGGTTTGTTTATCAAAAATAGACAGATAACAGGGATTATGGTATTGGTAATTTCACTCATTACTTCATTTACTTTATTCAGTGCTGATGGCACTGCCTTTAATAATATGTTTGTGGCAGACAAATTTAGCCAGAGCCTTAAGTTAGTCTTTCTTCTAAGTCTTTTTCTTTGTACACTAATTTCCCTGAGATATGAAAAAATCAAGGATTATATTTTTTATGAATACTCCCTTCTTATGGTTTTAAGCACTCTTGCCATGATGCTTATAGTTTCTTCAAGAGATTTTATTCCTCTTTTTCTTTCAGTGGAGTTTATGTCACTCTGTGTATATCTTCTTTCAGGATTTATTCTTTCTGATTTAAGATCCAATGAAGCTTCATTGAAGTATTACATTCTGGGCAGTTTTGCATCAGCCATTTTTTTATTTGGAATATCAGCTATTTATGGAGTAAGTGGAACAACAAGTTTTCATGGTATGGCAGAAGTTTTGAGGAATAATTTAGATATTACAATTTATCATTATATGGGAGCAATTGGAGTAATAATAGCTCTTGCCTTTAAAGCAGGTTGTGCTCCATTTCATCAGTGGTCACCGGATGTGTATGAAGGTGCACCAACAACTATTACGGCATTTATGTCAGTTGGACCAAAGGCTGCAGCTGTAGGAGCATTAGGAAGAGTAATTTTTGAAGCTTTCAGTTTTACTCCTCAACTATGGCTTGCTCCCCTTGTATTTATTGGACTTCTTACAATGGCAACAGGAAACATTCTTGCTTTAAGACAGAACAATATAAAACGACTTCTTGCATACTCTTCCATAGCCCATGCTGGATATGTAATGCTGGCAGTAATTGCTTGTTCACAGGACGGTATGAATTCAATAGTTTTCTATATGATGGTTTATGCATTCATGAATATTGGAGCTTTTACTGTCGTATTGGCACTTCCAGATGGTGAATCTATTGAAGGATATAGAGGAATTTCATTCCTAAATCCCTTTGTGTCTCTCTGTATGCTTGCTTTTCTTTTCTCACTCGCTGGAATTCCACCTTTTGGAGGATTTATTGCGAAATTTTTAGTTTTTAAATCAGCAATTCACTCTGGCTATATCTGGGTAGCTATTATTGGAATCCTATTCAGCATACTATCCGCTTATTATTATCTCAGGATAGCTGTAAAAATGTTTTTTTCCAATGCACAGGATCAGATTCAGTCTAAATATCTTTTCCCTTCCAATCTGAATATAGCAATAGCTTTAAATGCTACATTAATATTGATTACTGGAGTAATTCCTGGTATTATTATGTAAAAAGTGTTCTAAAGTGTTTTAGTGTGTTATGGTATAAAAAATAAAATTTATAGGAGGTAACTAAAAAATGAATGTTAAAAGACTGCTTCAGCTTATTAATATCATGATTTTGATAGTACTGATAGGGCTTTTTATACTTTCCTACTTTAATGAAAAAGGATTTCAGGAGCGAATGGAGAAATTAACAAAACGCGATATTATGCTTCTTATTGCATTGAATGATATGTATGCCCAGGGACTTCAGACAGGGCAGGCTACGAGAAATGTATTTATAAATCCAAAAGATGAAACGGCAAAGAAGAACTATCAAAGGGCACATCAGGAATTTATGAAATCCAACGAAGAGGCTATAAAGCTTTCAAAAGGTGAAATACAGGAGCAGCTTAAAAAAATAGCTCAATTATGGCAGAAAGATCATGAGATGAAGATGGAAGTTCAGCAATTGGCAGAACAGGGCAAAAAGGATGATGCAGTTAAAAAAATTATTGAGGAAACGAAAATATGGAGAGATATAAAGTCTATTCTCTTTAAAGTTATAGAGACCCATCAAAAGGAGTTTGACAGAGCTAATGAAGAAATCTCAATGGTCAGAAAGAGAAACTCAATTATATACTCAATTGTTCTTGTTGTTGCCCTTGCAGGTTTGAGTGCACTGCTTTATTATTCCTATAAATCCTATGAAAGGAACATGTCATCTGCCCTTGGATGTTTTACAAAGCTTGAGCAGGGAGACCTCAGACAGGAAGAATCCCGGGCGAGGGATCTAATTGGAGACATATATCAAAGGATTACGACAAGCCTGAGAGGAACAATTGGCAAAATCAGGGATGTTGTTAAAAATACAAATTCAATAGTATCTTCCCTTTCAAAGGAATCTGATAATTTAGAGAAAAATTCCCGTGAGCAGCTTTCCCGCATTGACCACATGGCATCAGCATCAACAGAGATATCTCAGACAATAATTGATGTAGCAAAAAATGCTGCATCTGCTTCTGATTCCGCAAAACAGGCAAATGAAACAGCTCAGAAAGGCAAAAATGCTGTAGAAAAGGCAGCAAATGCAATGATTGAGATCGCAAATTCAATTAAATCTGCTTCAGGCACAATTGAAGAACTCGGACAGAGCTCTCAGGAAATTGGTGAGATAGTGCTTACCATAAAAGACATAGCTGATCAGACAAATCTTCTTGCTTTGAATGCAGCAATAGAGGCAGCAAGAGCAGGAGAGCAGGGTAGGGGCTTTGCAGTTGTTGCCGATGAAGTGAGAAAACTTGCTGAGAGAACTGCTAAGGCAACAGAGGAGATTGCAGAGAAAATAAGAAACATACAGTTAAAATCAGATGCCTCTGTCAATGCAATGAATCAAAGCAGTAAGCAGGCAGAGGGAGGAGTTTCTCTTGCAAATGATGCAATGAAAGCCCTTGATGAAATTGTAATTGCCACAGAAAAAGCAATGGATATGATTCAGAGAATTGCTGTGGCAACTGAAGAATTATCTGCAACAAGTGAAGAGATTGCTCAGAACATGGAGACAATAAAAATAAATATTGAAAGTACAGTAAAAATGATTGAAACAGTAAGGACAATCTCAAAAAAGCTTTATGAAGAGACGAAGAATCTTGATGAAAGTGTGGAGTACTTTAAAATTTAAACTATAAGAATCATTTAAAAGTTTTATTTACAAGAGCTCAAAAATTATTTCTCTTTCCTCAATACTAACTTTTGAGACTTTTACCTGCAGCTGAGTTCCGATTGTAAATTTTCTTTTTCTTTTTAATCCTGTTAAACAGTATCTTTTATCATCAAATTGATAAAAATCATCAGTCATATAAGAGATAGGTAAAAACCCTTCAATATAATATTCCTCAAGCCTTACTCTTAAACCTTCCTGACTTTATCAGTTTGGAGCTAATTTTTATCATTTTTGTGTTGTAAACCATTGAAAAATCAACAAACTGATTTTTAACTTTCCATAAATGTAGTGGCAACTTTTTTATAAATTTATCTAATTATATATTGACAAATTCATTTAAAAGTGGTATTATATTGTCATGTTTCTCAAAATAACAGGGTCAAAAAATCGTAAATATGTCCAGATAGTTCGTTCCTACAGGGAGGGCACTTGTCAAGAATTTTGTGTTTGGGCATAGAATTTTCTATTAAAAATTTGTCTAAGTTCATAGGTATTAGCTTTCAGTATAGGTACAGGATTTTTCAATCTGCCTTGTAACAACCTTTCCCTCTGCAAAAACAGATTTGTCTCAAGTATTTCAATTGATTGAAAATATCCTCCAAGCCTCAGTCTTATTTCCTCTATTCTTCTGTTAAAGTTCTCTGCTGCATTAGTTGTGTATATATATTTTCTTATCTCTTCGGGATATTTGAGAAAATTAAAATACTTCTCTGCCTTTTTCTTTAGTTCCTTCATAAAATAAGAATAGTTTTTCTCGTATCTATCACAGAGAGATTTAAACCTCTCTAATGCATCCTCAAATCCTGAGCTTAGCTGTTTTATTTGATTAAGCATTTTAAGAAATTCCTGAGAAGCCAGTTTCCCCATGTTTTTTCTGATGTTTCTTTTTAAATGTACAAAACAGAGTTGATGCTCTGTAAGTGGATAAAGTGCCTCAAGAGCCTCACTTAGCCCTGGGAAATCATCGCTTACTACCACAACTACCTTCTGTAGTCCCCTGTCAAGTAGATCGTTCAACACCTGCAGCCAGCCTTCCTTGCTCTCTGAACCAAAAAATTCATAAAATCCATAGATGTCCTTCTTTCCCGTCAGGTCTATGCCCAGCACTGTATATACACAGGCTTGTCTTACTTTTTTGATTGCTTTATATCCGTGTGATAGCCATCTATGAAAAGGGCAAATACTTCAGAGGGTAATTGCCTTGTCTTAAAATCCTCAAGTCTTTCCCTCAGGTCTTCAATTATCTTTTTCATCTCATCCTGAGTATAAGGAAGTCCTAACTCACTGAGTGTCCTGTGAAGCTGAGCGGGACTGTATCCGTTTATTATTAAAGAATAAAGGACATCTGTATAAGATGCACCTACTCTCTGGTATGGCTGAGGTAAAATGTAAGGCCGAAACTCACCATGTCTGTCTCTTGGAACAGTAAGGTCAAGGCAGAATGAGCCTTCAGAGAACTGACGATGATAATAGCCATTGCCCTTATTGCCAGTGCTATTTTTTAGATATATCTCTCTTTCAGATTTCATTATCTGGTTTAATGTTTCTTCAAAAAGCTTCTTTAGTCCCAGATGTTTACCTGTTAAAACATCATCTCCGAGTACTTTCATGGCTGCTTCCCTGAATAGCTCCTCTTTTACTGCCTCATACATCTCCTTTTGATTTTCCATATCCTCTTTCCTCCTCTTTATTTAGTTTTCAAATTCATATATTTTATCCATAGACACAAAATTATTTTAACTTCCCTCACAGCAACTGAGATACTAAACTACTATCATGAACTATGGAAGATAGAGGAATCATTCAGGTGCATGAAAAGCACCCTTGAAGTAAGACCAATATTTCACTGGACAGAGCGAAGGATAAAGGGGCATTTTGTGATGTGTTTCATAGCCTTTTTACTTGAAAGAGCCCTTGAGATAGAATTAAAGCGAAAGGGACTGAGTATTTCATCAGACAGAATAAGGCAGGCAATAAACACAATGAACTATGTAGAGCTTGAAGTGGATGAAAGAAAAGTATACATAAAAACAAAACTTACCAATGAGGCTAAAAAGATACTTAAAGCAGTAGGAATGAAAGCTCCAGCCAACATAATCTCCGAGGACGAAGTGACATCATAAGCAAACCATTGATATACAATGGTTTTAATGCAGCCTAAGTGATAAAATTTTTCTCTGACACTGTAAAAGTCTTTTATTTTCAATAACTTTTAAAAATCAACTGATAAAGTCAGGAAAAATTAAAAAATCTAAATTACCTTAGAAAATATCCATTGCCCGCAATAATTACTCTGAAAAATGGTAGTTTCTCCATTGTTTTTGGATTGAAAAATGATAGGGTTCTTTATTTTGATTGTCAAAATAAAAGAATATATGAAATAACATCTAAAGAGTTTGATAATTTATGGAAAAATGAAGTAATTGTCCTTTATCCAAAATTAAAAGCAACAACATTTTATCTGAATTTTAAATGGCTTTTCAGTGAATTTTTCAAATACAAATCCATATTTTCACAGGTCATACTTTCCTCTGGTTTCATTCAAGTTTTTGCTCTTGTAATACCATTGTTTATTCAGATTATAGTTGATAAGGTTCTTCCACATTTTGCCATGTCAACCCTTCATGTGGTAGGAGCTGCATTTCTAATAGTAATTCTTTTTGACGGAATTTTAAATTATATGAGAAACTATCTAATTTATCATACAGCAAACAAAATAGATGCTGGGCTTGGAGCAAAAGTTTACAGACACTTGCTCTCACTTCCTTTCAGATACTTTGAGACAAGAAAAGTCGGAAACATTATTGCAAGAATAAGAGAGCTTGAAAACCTTAGACAGTTTATGACAAATATATCCCTCACTGTGCTTCTTGATACAGTTTTCTCTGTGATTTTTATCTTGATAATGCTTATTTACAGCGTTATTCTCACACTGGTAGTCCTCATATTTATTGGAATTCTTGCTTTGATATCTTTTCTAAGCACTCCTATTATAAGACAACATCTTGATGAAAAGTTTCAGAAAGGCGCACAGATGCACGCTTTTTTGGTTGAATCAATCACAGGTATTCACACTGTAAAATCAGCAGCTGTTGAGGGTAGAATGATCAAAAACTGGGAGAATCATCTTGGAGAGTATATTTTTTCAGCCTTTAAGTTATCAAATCTTGCAAATAAGGTTTTCACTCCATCCCAGACTCTTCAGAAACTCATGATTCTGGCAGTTATATATTTTGGAGTAACTCAGGTATTTGAAAATAAGATGACAATTGGACAGCTCATAGCCTTTCAGATGTTTGCATCACAGCTTACTGTTCCAGTTTTAAGACTTGTCCATATGTGGCAAGATTTTCAGCAGGCAAAACTCTCCCTTGAAAGACTTGGAGATATTATAAATACACCCTCTGAAGTAGAGTTCGAGACTTTAAAGATTTCAGAGTTAAAAGGAGAAATTGTTTTCAAAGATGTCAGTTTCAGATATTACAATGATGCTCCTGACGTTCTCAGGGGTGTTAGCTTTAAGATTTCTCCCGGACAGTTGATTGGAATAGTTGGAAGAAGCGGTTCAGGAAAAAGCACAATTGCAAAGCTTATTCAAAGGCTTTATTTACCTACAGAAGGCAGTATTTTTATAGATGGAGTTGATATAAAACAGCTCTCACCTTTATTTTTAAGAAGTAAAATCGGAGTTGTTCTTCAGGAAAGCTTTCTTTTTAGTGGAACAGTTAAAGAAAACATTGCTATAGCAAAGTCAGATGCTTCAATGGATGAAATAGTAAGAGCAGCTATACTTGCAGGTGCGCATGAATTTATACAAGAACGATAATTTTTATTTCTCATAGATTGGCTTTTATGAAAGAGTGTGATTTTATTTTAGTTATAGATAAGGGAAGATTAGTGGAAGTAGGAACCCATGATGTGCTTCTAAAAAGAAACAGGCTTTATGCATATCTTTATAGACAGCAGGAGATGTAAAGATGGATGAACATGAATTTAAACCCATTTTAGCTGAAATTCAGGACAAACCTCCTAATCCTCTTGGAACATGGGTTTTGTGGACAATTTTAATTTTATTAATTTTTGTCATAGCAGGAATTTGTTTGGTTAAAATTGATGTTGTGGTTTCTGCAAGAGGAAAGGTAATTCCTGATGGAGATGTAAAAATACTTCAGCCCCTTGAAACAGGTGTGATTCACAGGATTTTTGTAAAAGAGGGTGATTATGTAAAAGAAGGACAAGTTCTTGTTGAAATAGACCCTACTGTAGAGGTGGCAGATATACAAGGTAAGGAAAAGAACCTTGTTTTTCATAATTTAACAAAAAAAAGAATAGAGGCTCTGATTTCAGGAAAAGAATTTTCTTTGCCTGATAAAACACAGGAGGCTATTCTGCAGACAAGACTTTACAGAGCACAGAAGCAGGCTTATGAAGCAAATTTAAATCAGAAGGAAAAAGAACTCAAAGAGATTCAGGCAGTAATCAATTCTTTAAAGGAAGAGACAAGGAAACTTAACAGCCTGATTAGTATTGTTTCAGAAGAAGAAAGAAGGCTGAAAGTTCTTGCAGAGGCTGGAGCAGTTGCTGAAACAAAATACAGAGAGAAAGTTAAAGAAAAACTTAATCTGGAAAGAGAAAAAGACCTTAAGAAAAGTCAGATAGAAGAAAATATTTTAAGGGCTGAAAGAGTAAAGCATGAGATGGATGCAATAAAGAGTGTTTTTTCAGAAAAACTTCTTACTGAAGCAGGAAATTCACTTCAACAGGAAAATCTTTTGACTTCAGAGATAACTACAGCAAAATTTAAAGAAAGCAAGAGATTTATAAGATCGCCTGTGAATGGCTATGTTCATCTTATACCTGTAAAAACTCAAGGAGGAGTGGTAACACCTGCACAGCCTCTGGTAAGTATAGTTCCCGAAAATACACCTCTTGTTGTTAGAGCAATAGTTTTAAACAAAGACATCGGATTTGTAAGAGAGAAACAAAAAACTGTTATAAAAGTTGACACCTACGATTTCCAGAAGTATGGCACGGTTTTAGGTGAAGTTGAGGTTGTGAGTCCTTTCAGCATAGAGGATAGAGAAATCGGCATTGATGGGTATCCAGTTTATGTAAGACTTTATTCTACAGAATTGAAAACAAAGGAAGGAAAAATTTACAAAGTAAAAGCTGGCATGACTGTCGTGGCTGAGATAAATATTGGTAAAAGAAGATTGGTTGAGTTGATTTTGTCACCTTTTATAAAGCATATTGATGAAGGAATAAGGGTGAGGTAGTTTTTATAAAATTTAGTCTTCTTCAGAGTCGGATAAAAGTCCATGATTTTTCATTTTAGTGCGAAGCTGTTTTCTTGAAATTCCTAAGATCTGGGCAGCTTTTGTTTGATTCCATCCAGTTGAGTTTAGTGCCTTAAGAATTAATGACTTTTCAAATTCTAAGAGATTTAAGCTGTTTTCTTTTGAAAATGTCCATCCTGATTTTTCCTGAATTCTTCTTGGTAAATATTTCATTGAAATTATTCCTGATGGGGAAAGTACAACAGCTCTTTCAATGACATTTGCAAGTTCTCTAACATTTCCATGCCAGTCATAGGTTATCAGTGCATTCATAACTTCAGGGTCAATCTGTGGTATGGGCTTATTGTTTTCTTTTGAATATTTGCATAAAAAATAATTAACAAGCAGAGGTATGTCTTCCTTTCGTTCTCTTAATGGAGGAAGGTTAATTCTTACCACATTGAGCCTCCAGTAAAGGTCTTCTCTAAATGTGCCTTCTTTTACCAGTTTTTCAAGTTCCCGATTCGTAGCAGATATTACTCTTACATCAACCTTTATTCTTTTAGTACTGCCAATTCTTTGAATTTCTTTTTCCTGTAAAAATCTTAAAAGCTTTTTCTGTAAAGACATGGGTAGTTCTCCGATTTCATCAAGAAACACTGTGCCTTCATTAGCAATCTCAAGTAGCCCGATTTTTCTTTCTATAGCACCTGTGAAAGCTCCTTTTTCATGTCCAAAAAGCTCACTTTCAAGAAGAGCCTCCGGTATTGTTGTACAGTCTATGATAATAAAAGGTTTTGTATTTCTTAGTGATTTTTTATGAATTGCTCTTGCTACAAGTTCTTTACCTGTACCGGACTCACCTGTAATCAATACATTTGCATTACTTTCAGATACCATTTGCATTATATAAAAAACTTCCTGCATTGCTCTGCTTTTTCCTATAATTTCAGGGAAAGGACTAACTGATTTTTCTGTTTCTTTAAAATATGTGGATGAGTTTTTAATTGCTTCCTTAACGATGTTTATTAAAAGTTCTGTATCAACTGGTTTAATTAAATAATGATAGGCACCCAATTTCATGGCTTCTACTGCCTTTTCTATGGTCCCGTAAGCAGTAAGCATTACTGTTGGTATATTGATCTCATTTAGTTTAAGCCATTTAAGTAATTCTATTCCGTCCATCTTAGGAAGACGATAATCAAGCAAAAGGCAGTCAACTTGAATTTCTTTAAGTATAGAAATTCCTTCTTCAGCTGTAGTTGCTGTAATTACGTTAAAATCTGCTTTTTTTAAAATAGCTGATATTGCTTTTAAGGCACTTATTTCATCGTCTATATAAAGTATCTTTGCCATTCTTTAAAATTTTAAGGGTAACTCTATTATAAATTCTGTTCCAGCATCTTTTTTACTTTTAACAGTTATGCTGCCATCATGGTTTTTTATAATTCTTTCAACGCAAGCAAGCCCGAGTCCTGAACCTGTTGTTTTTGTAGTAAAAAAAGGTTCAAATATTTTATTCATCAGCTCTTCAGGGATTCCAATACCAGTGTCCGCTATTGTTATTAATACTTTGCTGTCTTTTTTTAATGTTTTCACTGTAATCCTGTCTCCATTTTTTGTTGCATCCATAGCATTAACCAGAATATTAAGTACTGCCTGTTTTAACTGGTGATTGTCAAAGTAAAATTCAGGTATAGAATTGTCAAATTCTATGTCTAATATTTTACCTTCTTCTTTAACTTCTGTTTCAATAAGTTTTATAACATCTGCCACTGCTTTGTTTAGATCAGATTTCTCATATTTTAAAGGAACAGGTCTTGCATAGGAAAGGAAATCTGTTATTAATTCATTGAGTCTTTCTGTCTCTTTATCAATGATAGATAGAAACTCTTTTAATACTTCGCCTTCAAAGTTAGATTTTATATACGCTGTAGATGCTTTTATAGCATTTAAAGGATTTTTAATTTCATGAGCAACCGTCATTGCCATTTCTGCGATTGCAGATGATTTTTCAAGTTTTAATTTCTCTTTTGTAGTTTTGTCAAGCTCTTCAAGAGAGTTTTTAAGTTTTATTATCATTTCATTAAATGTTTCAATCAGATATCCAATTTCATCACCGCATGACACTTTATAAACATAACAGTCCTGACAATCAATATTATGGCAGCGTTTACAGTATTCTTTTGCCTCTTTAATTAGCCAACATCTTTCTTTTCCATATGATGGACAATCCGTTTTTGTACATGAAAATATATCTTTGCAAAGAACAATATAAGGATTTTGACAGAGTTCAAGCTTGTCTGCCTGAATATTAGCCATTTTTTCTTTAAGCCTTTGAAGGGGTTTTATAAGAGTTTTTGATAGCATAAAAGACATAAGAATGGTTACTCCAAGGGCTAAAAAGCTGAGAATAAAAATATAGTTTTTCAAATTTTTTATAGCATTACTTACATGTTGATTTATTTTATTTTCTGAAACCCCTGCTCTTAAAACTCCAATAAATGTATCTCCAGCCATAATTGGGATATTTAAATGTCTTATTCCCTCACTATCAATATACTGCCATTTTTTAAAGGCTTCTTCATCAATTTTTATAAAATTTCCGAGTTTCCTTTTATCGCTATGACCGATAATTCTACCATTTTTCTCAGTAATCATTATGTAATCAATGCCTGGATTACTTATAATAAGTGTAATTTTTTCATCAATTGCCAGAGGATCAAAAAAGACAATATGGTCTATAGCATCCTTGGATAGATTTTCCAGCATTAGTGTAATGTTTTCATTAATTTGATTTTTTAGAGAATTCTTTTGATAATTAAGAATGAGAAGATTAACACCAAGTATGAGTATTATAAAAAGAATCAAAAATGATAGGAAGATTTTTCTCACAATGCTCAGTCTTTGAAATTTATTTAAAACTTTATTTGTTAACAAGTTTTTTAAGTGTTGTAATATCTGCATCAGTAACCTCTTTAAAACCCTTAATTCTGGCTTTTTTTAATATTGTAGGATCTAAACTCAGAAGATATTTTTTAACTTTTGCTATTAATTCGGAATTTTTGTTTTTTACCACTGCAAATGGCCAGTTTGGAAGATACTCTCCATAATCCAAAATTTTTATTTTTGAAATATCTACTTCCCCAGCCCATACACTTAATGCTGACTCTCTTATAAATCCTGCATCTGCTTCACCTTTATAAACTCCTATGATGACTTTTTCCTGTCTTTTAGCATCAATTAATTTAAAATCTTTAGTTAAATTAAATCCCTTTTTTTCAAGATACAGCTTTTGTGATAAAAATCCTCCTGCGGAAGTTGGAGAAACGATCATTATTCTTTTACCCTTGAGGCTTTCTATTTTATTTATATTGCTGTCTTTTCTTGTAATAATTATCCCCCTAAATCGTTCATCTCCACAAATACCTTCATCTTGATTGCAGTCTTCTCCAATTGTGATAGCCAGTGCTTTAACTGGATATTTTTTTGATAAAATAGAAAAAACATAAGGATTTTGATAAGAAAAATCCACTTTTCCTTCACTGACAATTTGAATAAATTCTTCAAAATTTTTAGGAATCACGAGCTTAAATTCATAACCTGTTTTTTCAGATAGGTATCTCATTAAAGGCTCATATCTTTTATAAATTGTTAGAGGACTATAAAGAGGCAGAATTGCCACTTTTATTGTTTTAGGAGCATATTCAATGTAATTTTTACCTTTTATATTTTTTATCAATACTCTTATATAATCAAAGTCTCTGTCTTCAGCATGAGAGAATTTTTCAATACCCAGGGAATTGAGCATTTCTTTATTTGATTGGATAAGAATTGAGTTTCTAATTTTTTTCAGCTCTTCCAGTGGAAAGTTGTTAACATAGGCAATTAAAAATCTTGGAGTTGATTCAGAGTATCTTATAATTTTAAGCCCAGCATGTAAATACTTGTTAGCAGTCAGTTCACTCATTGCTCCAATATCATAATCTCCAATAAGAATTGAAAGCGCAATTCTTTGTTCTTTTTGTAATATATCCACTGATTTAAAATCCTTGAGTGAAATATCAACATCTTTTAACATTGAAAGAGGTATTAAGTAGCTGAAGGAGGATTTTTCATCTCCAAGAGCAAGTTTTTTACCAAGAGAATCAAAAATTTTATCTATATTTTTCCCTTCTTTTGCTACAAAAACGCTTCTTGTTTCAGCAGTTCCTCCCTCAGGTTTTGCAAGGGGATAGATTTTATTTTTCAAGTACCATTTAAGTTCACAATAGATAGTAGGGTCAACAATGAGAAGATTAACTTTATTTTGTTTTGTTTTATTTTCAAGGTCTACATAATCTCTTGCAATATCAATTGATACAGGCTTTTTCAGTATGGTTTCTATAAATTTTTTAAGAGGATAAAATTTCTCATATATTGCCCGAGGAGACTCTTCAGAAAGAATTCCAATGGTGATTGGTTGTCCTTGAAGTTTTTCCTCATCAGTTTTTACTTTTTCTTTGTTTGCATTACTACAAGAAATGGATAGAATAAGTAATAAAATTAATATTTTAGAAATTTTCATGATAATAGGGATTTGTTTTTATCTCTAAACCAATTTTTGTTTTCGGTCCATGACCTGGCATTACAACAGTTTCTTCAGGTAAAGAAGCTAATTTTTTCAGAGAATTTAACAACTCCTCTATGCTTCCTCCACCAAGGTCTGTTCTTCCAACTGAGCCTGCAAAAAGAGTATCTCCTGTAAAAACATATCCTTCAGTGTATATGGATATACTTCCAGGAGAATGTCCAGGAGTATGAATAAACTTTAATTGGCTTTTGCCTATTTTTATAGTTTTTCTCTCCTGAATCAGTTCATCAGGTTCAGGTTGAGGCTCTATTTCTATGCCAAAAAATTGCTCAGCTATCTGAGGAGAATTCCTGTAAATTTCAATATCTTTTTCATGGAGCAATATTTTTGCGCCTGTGTCATCTTTGATTTCCTTGACTGCACCAATGTGATCAAAATGTCCATGAGTACAGAGAATGTATTTTACAGTTAATCCCTCTTCTTTAATAAAATCAAGAATTAAATCTGGCTCATCGCCCGGGTCTATAATAGTTGCCTCCTTTGTATCTTCATCGTATAAAATATAACAATTTACGAAAAGAGGACCAACCTCAAATTTTTTTATTTTCATAGTTACCTCCTTAGCTTTTTTAAAATATAACCCAGTTCTTCATGTTTCATCAAATAGCAAAAGACAAAATATAGAATTATGGCTACAACAATTGCAGATCCAAGCCAGAGAAATTTTAAAAGCATCTCTCCACTATAAAGCCAAAGCTGTGGATTAATATCACAAATTAATTTAGCAATTCCTATGCTTAGGAAAGAAGCTATTGTACTTTTTATAAAAGATGGAACAATAGCTGAAAAGGCAATCTCTGGTATTTTTCTTTTTATGAAGCTTGCAAGCATTAAAAATTGCACAATTGCAGCCATAGAGTAAGCAAGAGCTAATCCATTATGTTTCATGGATTTCATCAATATAAGAGAAATGCAAATATTTGTTAGCATACCTGTTATCGCACATACTACAGGAGTCTTTGTATCCTGAAAAGAATAAAATGTGGCTGTTATTGTTCTTGAACCAACTGTCCCAAGAATTCCAAGACTGTAAAAAAATAAGGCACTGGCAGTATTAATTGAAGCATTTAAATCAAAAGCACCCCTTTGAAATAATGTATTTACAATAGGTTCTTTAAGCATAATAAGTCCAATTGTTGATGGTATTGATAGAAAAAAGAGAAATTTTAAAGCAAAAATAAAATCCTTCGTAAGTAGATCTTTTCTGCCTTCTGCAATATGTCCTGAAAGGGTTGGTAAAACTGCCATGCCCACAGCAACTCCAAAAATTCCAATAGGTAGCTGTATAAGCCTCATGGAGTAATAAAGATATGTAACACTTCCTTCTGGAAGAAAGCTTGCTATTATGGTGCTTACGAAGATATTTATTTGATTTACTGTCATTGATAAGGTTGTAGGAATTACAAGAATGACGATTTTTTTTAAAGCAGAATGATAGGGAGCTATACCAAATCTAAAACCATTTTTATAAAATGAAGGAATCTGAATGAGCCACTGGATGATGCCTCCAAGAGTAACCCCTACTGCAACAGAGATTATGGGATTAAAGAAAAATGAACTAAAGCCTACTACAACTATGATAATTACAATATTTAAAAAACATGGAGCAAGTGCTGGAATAAAAAAAACATTATTTGTATTAAGTGTTCCCATTGTAAGAGCAGCAAGACTTATGAAAAGCAAAAATGGAAACATTATTCTTGTAAGTAAAACAGTTAAATTGAATTTTTCTGGATTAGAGGTAAATCCAGGAGCAATTAATTTTACAATCCATGGGCTGAATGCAACTCCTGCAAGGACTATTATACCTACAACAAGGACTATAAAAGTAAAAAGACTTTTTACAATTTTTTTTGTTTCTTCTTCGCCATTTTTTACTTGAGCTTCTTTTAACACAGGAATTACTGCAGAAGACATGGAACCTTCAGCAAATAGCTCTCTAAGCAAATTGGGGATTCTAAAGGCTACAAAGAAAACATCGCTCAGTCCTGTTGCTCCAAAATATTTGGCAAGAATCATATCTTTTATGTATCCAAGAATCCTGCTAAAGGAGGTTGCTAAGGAAATAGCTCCTGCTGCTTTAACTATTTTACCTTTTGCCATCTTAGTATTTTAATATTTCAAGAAGGTCAAGAATATCTTCCTTTGACATATTTGATGGTCCTGTTTTTAATTCTTCTAAAAGAGTTTTGGCAAACTTATCTACATCGCCTTTAAAAGATGGATCAAGTCTAATAGCATTTTTTAAAATTTTAATTGCCTCTGAATACTGATTAAGTTTTTGATATGTGAGCGCCATGTAAAGATGTGCTGGAATAAGGAGAACATTTCTTTTTATTGCTTTATCAAAAGCATCCCAGGCTTCTTTATACTGTCCAGTTCTGTAATAGGATAGTCCCTGTCCAAAAAAGGCTTTATCCTGAGTTATAAATAAAGGATTGTCTAATGCTTTCTGAAAAGCTTCTATTGCCTGTTTATGCATGTTTAACCTTTGATAACAAATTCCCAGATTAAACCAAGCATCAGCATAATCTGGAGCCATTGAGAGAACTTTTAAAAATAAATCCCTTGCTGTTTCATATTCCTGAAACTCCATATTAACAAGAGCTAATCCATGAAGGGCGTTTTTATTATCTGGATCAATTTGCAAAGCCTTATGAAATTCCACATAGGCAAGTTGATAATTTTTTTCAATATAGTAGGCATATCCAATTTCAGTATGAAAATCTGACTCATTTGTTTGCCTTATTCTTTCTTCTGGTGTGCAGGCAATAACAAGAAGAAAAATCAGTAAGCTTAAAATTATCTTCATAGTTTTATAGTATATCATTTTTTCTCATCAAGCTTTCCAATTAATCGTTTAAGAAAGAAAATTATTTTATCCAGTCCATTCATGTATACTTCAAAACCATCCTGAAAAAATTTTAAATTTTTTACTATACCCTTATTTTTAAATCCTGTTAACATATCTATAAGTCTTTTTACAAAATCTGTTTCAAGATTTTCTTCCATTGTAAATCTAAATTTGTCCTTAGTTTGTTTAATCTGAGAAATTTTAATTTTTGATGCAAGAATTCTTATTTGTGCTATTTTAAAGAGATTTTCTACTTCTTGAGTTAGTGTTCCAAATCTGTCATAAAGTTCATTTTTGAGTTTATGTATTTCATCTTCTTCTAAGAGCTGGCTCAGTTTTCTATAAATTCTTATTCTCATAGAAGTTTCTTTTATATATTCCTCTGGAATAAAGGCAGGTAAAGAAAATCTAATTTCAGGCAGCTTTAAGCTTGGTAAGGCTTCACCTTTTAATTCTTTCACAGCTTCATTGAGCATTTCTATATAGAGATCAAATCCCAATCTATTTATACCTGACTGCTCAACGCCAAGAAGCTCTCCAGCACCTCTTATTTCAAGGTCTTTAAGTGCAATGTGAAAGCCTGCTCCAAGATAACTCATTTCCTGAATAGCTTTTATTCTTTTTTTGGCATTTTCACTGAGACTGTCTGAAGGAACTATCAAATAAGCACTGGCTTGTATGGATGCTCTACCAACTCTTCCTCTTATTTGATAAAGATCACTTAATCCAAAGGTGTGAGCCTGGTCAATTATGATTGTGTTTACATTTGGAATATCAACACCTGAGGCTATAATGGAAGTACAGAGTAAAATATCTATTTTCCCATCAAGAAAATCAATCATGACTTTATCAAGCATTTTTTCTTTCATTCTTCCATGAGCAACTGCTATTTTCGCAAAAGGAACAAGTTTTTGAAGCTTTGATTTGACCAGTTCAATATCATGAATTCTATTATGAAGAAAATAAATCTGACCCCCTCTCTGAATTTCTTTTTCAATTGCTTCTTTAATTATTGAATCATTTTCATTGATAACAAATGTTCTAACTGCAAGTCTCTCCTTTGGAGGAGTTTGTATTACAAATATATCCCATAGTCCACTCAGTCCTATCTGAAGAGTTCGTGGTATGGGAGTTGCTGTTATTGTAAGAAGGTCAACTTTTGTATATCTTTCCTTTATTTTCTCTTTATGAATCACACCGAACTTTTGCTCTTCGTCAATTATTAAAAGCCCGAGATCAAAAAACTCCACTTCTTTCAAAATGAGCATATGAGTTCCAATTAAAATATCAACCTTTCCAGATTTTACATCCTCAATAGTTTTTTTAATTTCTTTTTTTGAGCGAAATCTGCTTAAGTTTTCTATTCTTACTGGAAAAGCTTCAAATCTTTTTTTAAAAGTTCTATAGTGCTGCTCGCATAGAAGAGTTGTTGGCACAAGTACTGCCACCTGTTTGCCATCATAAACTGCTCTGAAAGCTGCACGCATTGCTACTTCTGTTTTTCCATATCCTGCATCTCCACACAGAAGAACTTCCATTGGCAAAGGCTCTCTCATTTTTCTTAAAATTGCATCTATGGCAGCTTGCTGGTCTTCGGTTTCTTCATAAGGGAAAAATTCATCAAAATTTTTATGAATTTCTGTATCCTCAGAGTAGATAAAGCCTCGTGGAGTTTTTCTTTGAGCATAAAGTTTTAAAAGTTTATCAGCAATATCCTGTATTTTTCTTCTCTCTATTTCCTTTGCTTTTTGCCAGCGATTACTTCCAAGTTTATCAAGAGGAGGAGTAAACCCTTCTTGGGCAGAATATCTATAAATTTTTCCTATGTTCCATGTAGGCACATAAAGAATGTCTCCATCCTTGTATTCAATTACAAGCACATCTTCTTCAGTTCCTTCATATTTTTGCCTTTTTATACCACGAAATATTCCTATTCCATGATCCTTATGAACCACGTAGTCACCTTCATTTATTTCCAGTCCATCAACAGGAATTTTCTGTAAACTAAGCTTTTTCTTTTTTATTGGTTTCTCTGCAAACAGTTCAAAATCTGTGATAATCATCAAGTTTTCTCTATAAAATCCTTCTTGAAGTTCAGATATGGTAATGGCAAATTTACCAGAGTAATTTCCAACCTCAGCTTTGTTAATCAATGGTGCAATAATACCATGATTAAAGAGAATTTCTTTAACAGTTTCAGCTTTTCCGCGAGAGCTTAAAGAGAAAATTATGGGAAGTCCGAGTTTTTTTAGGTTTTCTGCAAAATCAAAAAGAGTTTTTCTTTCATTTGGTAAAATGCCCAATCCATAAAATGTTTTGTCTTCTCCGTCAATTGCTTGCGAAGAAAATTTAAAAGGCAAATGCGAGATTTTAATTATTTTCTCCTCAGCCTTTATTTTTAAATCTTCAACTTTGTTGGATACTGTAAAGATTGTATCAAATTCAAATAAATCAACTAATTCCGTTGTAACATTGTTTTCTTTTGCTGGTATTATCCATATTTCATTTTTATCTTTAAATGTGAGCTGAGTATCAGGATTAAAAATTTTTATTTCCTCTATTTCATCACCAAAAAATTCAACTCTAACTGGATATTCTTCTCCGATTCCCCATATATCAAACACCCATCCATGTTGTGAGAATTCTCCTTCCTGTGTGACTAATTCAACCTGATTATATCCTGAGACAATAAGATTTTGTCTTAATATTTCTCTTTCAATGCTGAATCCTTTTTTCAGGTTAATGGTTTCCATATAAGAAGGAATTTTTCCAGATTCAACTGTGGTGACTATTTTTTTATTTTTTTCCTGTAGAATTTTAAATATTGCCATCAATCTTTCATTTCCCTCAGATGGCAATAAAACAACTTCACTATGATTATTAAAAAATTCAGAAAAACTCTTTATAGTGTAATAAAGTTTATAAGCCTGCTCTTCATTTTCTTCAAAAACTATGTAGTTTTCATAAAAACAAAGAAAAAGCGCAAGGGAGGTTATAGAAAGATTGTAAATTTCTTTTTTTGTGTGAATTAATGAAGATAGTTTTTCTATTTCTTTTGTTAAAGCTGTATGAATGGATTCAGTATAGTTCATTAATTATTTTATCATACGATTTTTAAGGAGGGGGACACCCCTTAGGGGGCAGCTAAGGGGTGCGGGCATGTATGGGAGCCTAAAAAAGAAAAGCCATGAAGTTCAAAGGGTTCATCCCTTTACCTTCATGGCTTTAAATTTGTAAATCCAACTTCTGTTGGATGTTTAAATTTTACCTCAAAAAATTTTTTATTGTCAAGTTTACCCCTGAAGTTTGAAATTACTCACAAATACCTTAAACATTTAACTACTTTAGCAATGTCTCCAAGGTTATTAGAGAGCTAAAACATGGTCCCAACTTAAAAGAGTTATTCCTTTTTCCTGAAGAATTGATATTGTTTTGTCAAGATTTTCAGTTCTCAAAACTACAACAGCCTTTTCCCCTGATTTTTCCACAAAAGCATAGATATACTCAATATTTATGTTCGTATCGTAAAGATGTTTCAGAGCTTCTGCCAATCCCCCTGGTTTGTCCTTGACTGCTATGGCTATTACATTGGTAAGTTTTACTGTAAATTCATTTTTTTCAAGAACTTCTTTAGCTTTTTCAGGATCTGTAACAATTATTCTTAAAATACCAAACTCAGAAGTATCGGCAATTGAAAGAGCTCTGATGTTTATTTCTTGCTCTGCCAGGGCTTTCAAAGCCTCGTAAAGTCTTCCTCTTTTATTTTCCAGAAAAACCGAGATCTGCTTTATTTTCATTTTTCCCTCCTAATCTATTAATGTCCTTTTATCAATAACTCTTTTTGCTTTTCCTTCACTTCTTGGCAGAGTCTTTGGCTCTACCAATGTAACTTTTACTCTTATTCCTATTGTTTCTTCAATTCTTTTTTCAAGCTTTTTTCTGAGGTTTTCAATGTGTTTTACTTCATCAGAAAATGTTTCCTTTGAGATTTCTACCATTACCTCTATCTCGTCAAGATGTTGAGGTCTTGTAACAACAATCTGATAATGGGGTTCAATTCCCTGAACTTCCAGAATAGCTCTTTCAATCTGATAAGGGAATATCATAACTCCTCTTACCTTTATCATATCATCGGTTCTTCCACGAATTCTTTCAATTTTTGCAAATGTTCTTCCACAACCGCATTTTTCCCTGATGATTGAAGTTATATCCCTTGTTCTGAATCTTAACATGGGCATCCCTTCCCGTGTAAGGGTTGTAAGAACAAGTTCTCCTCTTTTTCCATCAGGCAAACTATCTCCGGTTTCAGGATCAATTATTTCCACATAAAAATGATCTTCAAAAACATGCAATCCTCTTTTTTCAATGCATTCATGAGCAACACCTGGTCCTATTATTTCAGTTAGTCCATAGATATTAAGCGCATTTATGTTAAATCTCTTTTCAATCTCCTTTCTCATTTGCTCAGTCCACATTTCAGCACCAAAACATCCTGCCTTAAGCTTAAGAGTTCTTGGTTCAACTCCCATCTCCTGTGCTACTTCAGCCATATAAAGAGCATAAGATGGAGTACATGTAAGAATGGTTGAACCAAAATCTCTCATTATTTCAATCTGCCTTCTTGTATTTCCAGCACTTGCTGGCACAACCATTGCTCCAATTTTTTGAGCTCCGTAGTGAACTCCAAATCCACCAGTAAAAAGGCCATATCCATAACAATTCTGAACAATATCATCCTTTGTAGCTCCAGCCATTGTAAGGCATCTTGCCATTACTTCTGCCCATACTTCAATATCATTGCGTGTATATCCTGCTACAACAGGTTTCCCGGTTGTTCCACTGGACATATGAATTTCAACAATTTCACTCAATGAAGTAGCAAACATTCCAAAAGGATAAACTTCTCTTAAGTCTGCTTTGGATGTAAATGGAATGTTTTTAATGTCATCAAGAGTTTTTATATCTTCTGGCTTAAGTCCAACTTCCTCAAATTTTTTTCTGTAGTAAGGAACTTTTTCATATGCTCTTTTAACTGTTTGTTTTAATCTTTCAAGTTGTAATTCTCTGAGTTTTTCCTCTGCCATACACTCCATCTCTTTATTCCATATCATAATCTCACCTCATTCAATAGGTTTTAAAAAATTAAGATTTTCACCTTTAAGAGCTTCCATAGTCTTTTGAGTGTCTTCTACTTCAACAATTAAGTAAGCTTTTTTTCTTGTTTCAGCCACATAAACAGCAGCACTTTCAATATTTATACCCTTTGAAGATAAAATTTTAACCACTTCATAAAGTCCACCAGGTTGATCCTTCATTTCAATTCCTATTGCTTCATTAAGAGAAACTGTAAATCCTTTTTCTTTCAATAGTTGAAAAGCTTCTTTACATCTGTCAACCATAAACTTTATTATTCCAAATCCATTGGTAGTTGTAATGGAAAAAGCAAGAATATTTATGTTTGCTTCTGCAAGAACTTTTGTAATTCTCTCAAGTCTTCCAGGTTTATTCTCAGCAAATACTGAAATTACATAAACTTTATCCATGTAAGCCTCCTAAATTGTCCTTTTATCAATAACTCTTTTTGCTTTTCCCTCACTGACAGGTAGTGTTCCTGGCTCAAGAAGTTCTACTTTCGGCTTTACCATAGTAGCAGATCTGATCTTCTCTATGATTTCCTCTTTTAATTTAATTAATTTCTCAATTTTTCCGTCAAAAAGCTCTCTGTCAATCTCAACCCTTACAACCATTTCATCATAAGACTCAAGTACGATTTGATAATTCTGGGCAACTCCCTTTATTCCCATAAGCACCTGCTCAATCTGCTGAGGAAAGATATTTACTCCTTTAACTATGAACATGTCATCGGATCTACCCAGAATTCTTGAAATCCTTCTATGAGTTCTGCCACATTTGCATGGTTCTGAAATAATTCTTGTTAAATCCCTTGTTCTGTATCTTATAAGAGGCATTGCTTCCCTGTTAAGGGTTGTTAAAACAAGTTCACCAATCTCGCCATCAGGTAAAGGCTCACCTGTCTCAGGATTGATTATCTCCATAAGAAAATTATCTTCCCATATATGAAGTCCATCTTTGTAGGGGCATTCAAATCCAACTCCAGGACCATTCATCTCTGTAAGTCCATAACAGTTATAAACATCTATACCAAGCATATTTTCAATCTTTCTTCTTGTCTCTTCAGAGTAAGGTTCTGCACCAAGATAAGCTCTTTTGAGTTTCAGGTCCTTTCTCGGATCAATTCCCTTATCATAAAGCACAGATACAACATAAAGAGCATAACTTGGAGTTATGTGGATCATGGTTGTTCCAAAGTCTTTCATTAAATTAATCTGTCTTTCTGTATTTCCAGGTCCAGCAGGGATTACAAGAATTCCCACTTTTTCAGCTCCATAATGCATTACAAAAGCTCCAGTAAAAAGTCCATAAGTCATGCTGTTTTGTAAAATATCTCCCTTTGTAGCACCTGTCATTACAAGACAGCGAGCAATAAGCTCTGCTGAGTTGTTTATATCTTTCTTTGAAAAAAATATTGCCTTAGGTTTTCCAGTTGTTCCGCTTGATGTATGGAGTCTGATAATCTTTTCAGGCGAAACAGTAAGAAGTCCATAAGGATAGTCAACGAAAAGGTCTTCTTTTGTGGTGAATGGAAAATATTTGATATCGTCAAGAGATTTAAGTTTTGAAGGATTTACTCCTGCATCCTGAAGTTTCTTTCTATAGTGAGGGACTTTTTGATAAACTCTTTTGATAACTCTTTTTAGTCGTTCAAACTGTAATTCTTCAAGTTTTTGCCTCGGCAATGTTTCTAATTCTTTGTTCCAGAATGGCATCTTCTTTTATTAACCTCCTGCCTTCATTGAATGCTTTTATGTTAAGTTCAACTGTTTTTGGTGGAACTGCCTTTGAAATCACATCATGCCATATTTCTTCTTTAAAAGATAGAACTGCTGAGAGAATCCCCAGAATTACAGAGTTTTCTACCCTGGGGTTCCCAAGTTGTTTTGCAATTTTTTCTCCTTCTACTGCAATTACAATAAATCCTTTTTGCTGAAGCAGATTTTCCACATCCTGAGGATAGTCTTTTTCTTCAGCCATTGATGGAAGAATTTTTTTCCTGTTTAAGATTACAGCCCCGCCATTTTTGAGAAACTGTATATATCTCAATGCTTCAAGTTCTTCAAGTGCTATCATTATATGAGCCTCACCTGCGGGAATCTGGGGAGAGAAAACTTTATCTCCGAATCTTATATGACTTATAACACTTCCGCCTCTTTGTGCCATTCCATGAATTTCACTTTCCTTAACATCATATCCGCTTTGAAAAGCAACATGAGCAATGATTCTACTTGCAAGAACAATTCCCTGCCCACCAGTTCCAGATAAAATTATGTTGGTTGTAGACATGGAAAAAATTCTAACATATGATAAAAATAGTTTGCAACAGTATGCCTGAATTTTTTAAAACAAATCCTTTAATTCAGCAAAGAATAACTAACTTATGGTATCATAAATTACATGAAGATTATAAAAAAACGAAAGATTTTAACCTTTTTAACTTTAATATTTATTTTCAGCTTCATTATACAGAGCTGTGGATACAAGCTTTATACAAAAGCTGACTTACCTTTTCATGAGCTTTATTTGAGAAATGTTGAAAATCAAACAGTTGAGCCAGGACTTCAGGATAAAATGAGAAAGATTGCCTATCAAACACTTATTGACAATGGCTTTAATCTTACATCATCTGCCAGTAGAGTGCTTGACATTCAGATAAAAAATTATCGTCTGGTTAGTCTTTCAGAAATAGGACTTAATACCGTGGAGTATCAGATTGTTATGGAAGTTAGAGCAATTCTTTATGATGACAAGGGAAAGAAAATAAAAGAGTTTACGCCATCCTCTCCCTTTATAAACTTTTTTAGAACTACAAGGGATTTACCAAGTGTAATTGCTGATAGAGACATTGCTATTAATTCTTTAATAAGAGACATATGCGATGATATGGTAAGAAAGCTTATTTTTGAAACAGAAGACAGGATCAAAGAATGAGAGATTCTTTTCTTGAAATAGAAAAATTTGAACAGGAAATAAAAAAAGGATTTCTCAAATACCTTTATTTTTGCTATGCTCAGGAACAGTTTTTTCTTTTTGAAGCAGGAAGACTTATTCGTAAAAACTTTGATTTAATCTCCATTGAAACATATGACTCACCAGAAGAAGTTGATACAAACTCCTTTGCTTCTGCTTCTTTATTCGCACCCAAAAGAATACTACTTGTATACAATTTTGAAAAGATTAAAAAAACTGAAAAAAGAATGGAATGGCTTCAGAAAATTAAAGCTCAGAGCAATGTATCTGTTAATCTCTTTGTTCTATGCAATGCTTCATACAGGGATATCTCTGAGGAGGTTAATTTTATAAAAAAATCTGCTGAAGGCGGCATTAACAAGGAGAGATTTAATGCTGCAGTTTATAATTTTGATATTCATGAAAGAGACCTTCCAGTATGGATAACCTACAAAGCATCGCAGTTTGGAATATATCTCAAGCCAGATGCAGTTTATTACCTGATTGATATTACAGGCGGGCAGCCTGGTTTGATTTCCTCTGAGATTGAAAAAATATCACTTCTCAGTGATAAGTCTAATATAGGACTTTTTGACATTAAAGATATTCTCACAGAGCTTGGTGAGTTTACAGCTTTTGACCTTGTTGATGCAATAAAGAAAAGGGATAGACAAAGGGCATTCAAACTTCTTGATAAACTTCAAAACATTGAACTAGACATGATTCTTGGAGCATTAAACTGGTATTATACAAATAAAACAGATGCAGATGAAAAAGTTTACTCACTTCTTTACAGAACAAATCTTTCATTAAGACAGGCTCGTAGCTTAAGCCTTGAGATGCTTGTTTATGAGTTGATGAAAGACTGATGTTTAACCCTATGGAAGAAAAGTTAAAAAAAGCCTTTGCAGAACTAAAAAATCAAGACAAACTTCAGATAGAATTTGCCTACTTATTTGGTTCTTATGCACAGGGAACTCAGACCCCCTCAAGTGATATTGATGTAGCAGTTTATTTCAGTTCAGAGCCTTCAGTGGATGATGAACTTTCTATGCATGTTTTTTTAACAAAGCAGCTGAAAACTGACAGAATAGATCTTTTAGTTTTAAATCGAGCGAAAAATTTGATTCTTCTTGAAGAGATCGTGAGAAATGGTAAAGTTGTGTATGATAAAAATTCAGAATTGCGAAAAATGTTTGAATATAAAATAATTCACTCTGCCATTGATTTTAAAACTCAGAGAAAAGTTTTTGCTGGCAGATGAAAGACTCAATCAGAATAAAAATTGAAAAAATTGAGGAGTATTTAAAAATTCTTGAAGCCATAAAAAAGGATTGTCACATAAAGTTTTCTGATCCTCTATACAGGGGAGCACTTTTGCATTATTTGTATTTAACAGCTGATTCCTGTATATCTCTTGCAGAGATGATAATAAGAGATAAGAGTTATAGAACACCTCAAACTTACTCTGAAGCAATAGATATTCTTGGAGAAAATGGAGTAATACCGTCAGATTTTGCCTATGATTTTGCAAGAATTGGAGGTTTGAGAAATTTTCTTGCCCATGACTATGAAAAAGTGGACATGAAAAGAATTTGTGATGAGGTTCTTAAAAAACTTCCAGATGTAAAAAAATATTTAAATTACATTAAAGACTTCATGAATTTCTGATTCTTTCAGCCCACCACAATGCTTTATCAATTATCTCATCTTCATCAACAAATTGATGTCGTCCATTGAGTATCACAGGAATGCCGTTAACAAAAACATCCTCAATGTCAGATGCCTTTGCAGAGTAGATTATCGTTGAATAAATATCATAAACAGGCTGTAAATGGGGCTTTCTTAAGTTCAATAAAATCATGTCAGCTTTTTTGCCAATTTCTATACTTCCTGTTTCATTTTCAATTCCCAATGATTCTGCTGCCCACACTGTAAGCATCTTCATGCATGTTTTAACATCAAGCACTGTTGGGTCTGCTGTAATTCCTTTCTGAACCTTTGCTGCAATTGAAATCTCTTCAAGAAGATCAAGGTTGTTGTTGCTTGCTGCACCATCTGTTCCCATACTTACTTTTACACCTTTTTTGATCATCCTTGCCACAGGTGCAATTCCGCTTGAAAGCTTAAGATTGCTTTCAATGCAATGGGAAACTCCAATGCCTCTTTCAGCCATAATATTAATTTCTTCATCATCAAGCCATACTGAGTGAGCAGCTGTAATTTTCCCTTCAAGAAAGCCTATTTCATCAAGATATTTAACAGGTCTTTTACCATGCTCTTTAATGCATTCCTCAACTTCATGAAATGTTTCACTGAGATGGATATGAATGGGAACACTGTTTTTCAATGCAAGTTCCTTTGATTTAAGAAGCGTTTCCCTGCTACATGTATAAATGGCATGAGGTGCTATAGCAGGAGTAATTAGTTCGTCACTTCCATATTTTTCAATGAATTCCTCAGCTTTTTTAAGATATTCATCAGCACCCTTTCCAGATGCAGTAGGAAAATCAAGAACTCCCTGCCCGATAACTGCCCTTATTCCAAGTTTTTTTGATGCCTCTGCAATTGATTCAGTAAAGAAATACATGTCATTGAAGGTTGTTGTTCCGCTTTTAAGCATCTCAAGTGAAGCAAGCAATGTTCCATCATAAACAAATTCAGGGCTTAAAAATTTTGCCTCTCTGGGCCATATATGCTCAGTAAGCCATTGTTTAAGAGGCAGGTCATCGGCAATGCCTCTGAACAGAACCATTGCAGCGTGTGTATGGGTGTTTATAAATCCTGGCATAAGGACTGAATGGGAGTTGCCATATATAGGAATTGAGGGCTCTTTATATTTTTTTAATATTTCTGTGAACTCAGCAATATCCTTAATTCTTCCCTCTTCAACAACAACTGCTCCATTTTCAATTATTTCATCTTTTTTATTCATTGTAATCAAATACTGTGTGCGCACTATAAAAATCTGTTTCATAACTCCTCCTAAATCCTTATCAATACAGCCATTGCTGTAAATAAAAATACTGTGATGCTTATATATCCATTCATGTTAAAAAAAGCAATATCAAGCTTTGAAAGATCATGGGGTTTTACAAGCCTGTGTTCATGTATGAATAAATAGGCAACCACTGCCATTCCAAGCCAGTAAAATATATTTAGCTTAAAGACTAAACCTGTTAAAACAAGAAAGCTCCATGCTATAAAATGAAAAAGCCTTGCAAGATATATTGCCTTTTTAACCCCAAATATTCGTGGAATGGAATAGATACCGTATTTTTTATCAAAATCCACATCCCAGAGAGCATAGAGGGTGTCAAAGCCTGCAAGCCAGAATACAACTGTCAAAACCATGGGAATTATATCCCAGTTAAAACTTCCCCGCACAGCAATCCATGCTCCAAGTGGTGCAAGGGCAAGTGCTAATCCAAGAACAAAATGGCATGCCCATGTGAATCTCTTTGTGTACGAATATATGAAAAGTATGAAAATAGCCAGAGGTGAAAGTTTAAAACAAAGGGGATTTAGCATCCATGCTGAATAAACAAATATTATGAGACAGAGCAGAGTGAATAAAACTGCTTCCCATAGTTTTATTTTTCCTGCGGGAATCTCACGCTCAGCAGTTCTTGGATTAAGGGCATCTATTTTTCTATCAATTATCCTGTTAAATCCAAATGCACTGGCTCTTGCAGTAACCATTGCAACAGTAATCCAGAGTATCTTTTCAAGCTCTGGAATCCCTCTTGCTGAAAGCAATGCTGCTGCAAATGCAAAGGGAAGGGCAAAAACACTGTGTTCAATTTTAATCATTTTAAGATAAAGAACAGCTTTGTTCAGTATGGACATAGTAAAAATATTATAACATTAATTTTAAATGAGAACTCATTTTTTATGGAGAGGGATGGTGGGAATTGAACCCACTGGAGGACATTGTCCTCCATCACTGGTTTTGCAGACCAGGAGAGACACCAGTCCCACATCCCTCCTGCTAAATTTAAAATAAATATTTCCGAAAAGTAAAATAGATTTTTTCTATTAAAGCCACATTAATTTATCAAAATCTGGCGAAGGAACATGAATTTTTATGAAGCCAAACACTGGAGCACGATCAATTAAATAGCAATTTTTAAAAATCTCCACAAAAAGTGAGATTTCTTCCTGTTTTATTTCTATAACATTAAAGGGCAATTCTATTTCAAATATTTCATCAAAAGCAACAGTCTCTATCTCTTCTTTTTTTACCCATCTTTCATTTTCCTGAATAAAAACTTGAGCCAATTTATTTTTCATGATATCAAAAACTATCTTTATTCTTGAAGGCTCAATAATCTGTATATGTATTTTTAAATCTTTGTAGTCTTTTACTGGCATTTGAGGATCAAGTCTGATAAAAAGACTCTGTCTGTTAAATCCATAATAAAGATAGGAAAATAGGCTTTCTGATTTATGCATGCTTCCCCCAATTCTCTGAAGATTGAATCTTCCTGCTTCAAGCCATTCAAAATATCCTGTTACTTTTCCATCAATTTTCGGATATATAAAGCCCTTTGGCTCAATTTCTGGTTTAATCTCTCTCATCTTTTTACTGATCGGAACATAAAGAAATGCAGGAGGCTCTTTCCCCATTTTTAAAAATACACTCATTAGATGATGTCTATAGATTTCATCAAAAACGTCCTTTGTTTCTGTATAATGTTCATCTCCATACCACCAATTCCAATCACTTCCTTCTGAAATAAATATTTCCTCCCAGCAGTGTGATAAATCTTTATTTGGATTTTCTTTACTGCATGAAAGCAGTTCCTGCCTGACTTTATAAAGATAATCCCAGGAGAGATTATCTTCTTCATGCCCGATCCATATTGAAAAATTTGCTCCAATCCATGATCCAGGAAACACCTTTTTTAAGGATATTGCCCGAGGATTTTCTTGAAGATACTCTGAAAAAGTTACAGTTTTTATATCTTTACTTTTTTGTAGAGTTTCATAAAGCTTTTCAAGAAATTCTATGCCATCATTTTCATAATACTCCCATGCATTTTCTCCATCAAGGATTACAGAAACTATACCAGAACTTGTTGAATCAATAATCCTTTTTAAAAAATCTTCTACTGCTCTTTGAGGCTGCCAGTTTGAGTAAACGAATCCTATCAAATCTGAAAGAATTCTGTCTCTGAAAAAAATCTTTACTCCTTCAAATTCATAAGCCTGGTATAAAATTGAGGGATTAATCAACTTCTCACCATTTCTTAATGTTTCATTTATTGATTTACTCAAAATTTCTTCATCTGTTGCTATCCATTTAATCCCTGCCTTTGCAATCAATCTTATGACTTCCTCACTTACAGAGCCTTCAGAAGGCCACATTCCTTGAGGTTTAAAACCAAAGATTTCTTCAAAATAGGCAATTGCATTCTTTATTTGATTTTCCGCATCTAATGGTGCTTTAAAATTATATTGAGGAAGTAATACTTCAGGCATAGATTCCTTTGCTTTGTAGTTGTCGTAAATAAGAGGAAGAATTGGATGGTAAAAAGGAGAAACAGTGAGTTCAATCTGTCCTGAAAGAGCCATTTCTTTATAGGCAGGAATGATTTGTTTTATAAGTTCAAGATGTTTTTCAAGAAGCAGTCTTTTTTCTTCTTCTGTGAAATTCTCTCCTTTTTTCTCCAATTCTTTTAAAAAAGGGTCTCTTTGTCTGTGAAATGGATCTATCCACACAAGATTAAAAAGAACCTGAAGATCTCTTAATTCCTGTGGAGTAAATTTTTTTGACAGCTTTAAAGGATCTCCATATATTTTACCCCTTTTTTCAAGTAATTCTTTGTATCTTGGAAAAGCACCAACCATGGTTTTCCAGTTTGCAAGGAAAAAGTTTTCAAGAATAAAAGCTTTTTGCTCTTCATTAAGCTCTTCTGAAGGAACAAGGGAGTATTCAAAAAAAATATCAGTTACACCAGCTTCATACTCTTTAAGTTGTTTTAAAAGGGATGGAACAAGATTAAAGCTTACTTTTACTTGAGGAAAATTTTTCAAAATAAGAAGCATATCAAGATAGTCTTTTGTAGCATGAAGCCTTACCCATGGTAGTACAAATTTATTTTTTAATGGATCGTAATAGTAAGGTTGATGCATATGCCAGAGAATTGCTAAATTAATGCTCATTTTTCTTCTTTTTGAAATTGAAAAACCATTTCTCCTGGCTTAATAACTCCAAATTTTTCTCTGGCATATTTTTCCATGTAAGAAGGATCTTTTTTTAACAGTTCTATCTCATTTTTTAGGGTATTATTTTCCATTGAAATTCGGTTAATTTCTTTAATAAGCCTTTGTTCATTTTTTTTCAACTCAAGGTACTTTAAATAGCCCATATCTCCAAATAAAAAACTGTAAGCAAGAAATAGGATGATCAGGAACAACAGAAAGAAAAATATTCTGTCATTTCTTTTTTTCTCTCTTAAAAGTTGTTCCTTAAGAGGCTTCATTCTAAAGATCCAGATTATAAAAGGCTGAAAGACCCTTGAACTGAGCTACATCAGCAAGTTCCTCCTCTATCTGTAAAAGTCTATTGTATTTTCCGATTCTTTCTCCCCTTGAAAGAGACCCTGTTTTTATAAAACCTGTATTGCAGGCAACTGAAAGGTCTGCTATTGTTGTATCTTCTGTTTCACCAGAACGATGAGATACAACTGCAGTATATTTATTGGTTTTTGTGAGTTCAATTGCTTCAAGGGTTTCAGAAACTGTACCAATCTGATTAAGTTTAATCAGAATTGAGTTCGCAATTCCTCTTTTCATTGCTTCTTTAATGATTTTAGGATTTGTAACAACAAGGTCATCTGCCACAATTTGAATTCTATTTTTAAGTCTCTGACTAAGTAGTTCCCATCCTTCCCAATCAGATTCACTCATTCCGTCTTCTATTGAAATTACAGGATATTTATCAATCAAAGCTTCATAATAATCCACCATATCTTTAGAACTTAGTTTTTTACCTTCCACTGTATAAAATCCTTCAGAGAAAAACTCTGATGCAGCAGGATCTAATGCAATATAAATATCTTTTCCAGGTTCATATCCTGCTTCTTTTATTGCTTCAATAATCAACTGAATTGCCTCTTCATTACTTTTAAGCATTGGAGCAAATCCACCCTCATCTCCAACTGATGTGCTCAATCCCTTCTTTTTAAGTAAAGTTTTCAAAGTATGGAAAACCTCAACTCCTGCTCTGAGAGCTTGAGAAAACTTTGTAAAACCAGCAGGAACAATCATAAACTCCTGAATATCAAGATTGTTGTCTGCATGAACTCCTCCATTTATTATATTCATCATTGGAACCGGTAAAACTTTTGCATTTGTTCCACCGAGATATCTGTAAAGGGATACTCCGAGTTCTTCTGCAGAAGCCTTACAAACAGCCATTGATACTGCTAAAATTGCATTGGCACCAAGTCTGCTTTTGTTTTCTGTTCCGTCAAGCTCTATTAGAAATTTATCAATTCCTTCCTGATCAAGAGATTCCATTCCAACAATGTTTGGCGCTATTTCATTTGTTATATTTTCAACTGCTTTTTGAACTCCTTTGCCAAAATATCTTTTTTTATCGCCATCTCTAAGCTCAAGAGCCTCTTTTGTTCCAGTAGATGCTCCTGAAGGAACTGTTGCTGTTGCTTTGACTCCACTGTCAAGGTAAACATCAACTTGAACTGTGGGATTACCTCTTGAATCAAGAACTTCCCTTCCAATTATATCAATAATTTCTCCCATGATAAATCCTCCTTTTGAATAAAGTTTAACTATAATATCTCAAAATAACAAATTCAATCAATGCAGTAAAAAATATTACAATGCAGCCAAGAATGATTCTCCTGTAAAATCCTGTTATATCTGCTTTGAAGTATTCCCTTGTAAGAATTAAACAAAGATGAAGAGGAGAAAGAAGCACTCCTACATATCCTGAGACAAAAGCAATAGAGATTTCATAGGGCAATGTTTCTTTTAAATGGATCAGCAAAGGAAAGGTGCTTCCTACAAATCCTATATTCAGTCCTGTGATAAATCCAATAAACAAAGGTAGCGTAATAAAAACAATCAGATAAGGGATTCCTGACTGCGTTATTGCAGTTGCAATTCCATCTACAGCTTTTGAGGCTTGAAGCATCTCCTTAAAAATAATTACTCCAGCCACAAGGATGAAAACATCTGCAGTAAAACCATACTTTATGATTGATAGAGTTTCTTTAATGCTTTTTTTGTTATAAATACACACTATCAAAAGGTTTGTAATGAGAGCTATGTAAAGGTCAACTTTGAAAACTATTACAGGCAAAAGAACCAGAACTATTGGAACAAAGCTTATTAAGCCTTTAAAAGATGTGGTTTTATTTATTTTTTTCTCATTCTTTACACCCCGCATGCTTAAGAATAAACCTACAATAAAAAGTACCACTGCAACTGGAAGATTTAAAAGTATTAATTTTCTCAAAGAAACACCTGAAATTGCTGAAGCAAGAACTATACCAGGATAAAGAGGTAAAATAAGTTCCCAGGGGTGTCTATACCAGTAGTTTATAAATGCTTTTTCTTCCTTTGGCATATTGATATTTTTTGTAGCTGAATCAACCATTGGTGCTGAAAGATAAGCTCCTCCGAGAGACGGTAACATTCCAATTATAAAAGGCATTGATAGTATTGAAAGTTTTTTGTTATTAAGCAAGGTTTGAGATGTTTCTGTCATTTTTTGCATTAATCCTGTTTGTCTTAAAGCATACTCAAAGGATTTTATCAAAGTGAGTGAGAGAAAAAGGTTTATGAAAGTAGAGGAACTAAAACTTTTGATAATTATGTATGGTAAACTTTTAAAATCAAAAGAATAAAAAACTAAAAATATCAAAGAACCAGACAAGAGAGCATATCCAACGCTTATTTTTTTCCTGAGCAAAAAGAGAATAAAAAGAAAAATAAGAGAAACTTTGATGATATCAATCATCTTATTTTGTGAATTGCCTCACCAAAAATGTCTTTAATTGCTTCACCAACGCATTCAGAAAGGGTAGGGTGAGAATGAATTAAATCCTTTAAATCTTTTGCTTTTGCTTTAAGTTTTACAGCTGCTGCAAGCTCATGAATAAGTTCAGAAGCAAATGCACCAGCTATATGGGCTCCAATGATAATGTCAGATTCTCTATCTGCAATTATTTTTACGAATCCATCAATTTCTCCAATAATATGAGCTTTGCCTGAAGCTCTGAATGGAAAAATTCCTTTTTTAATATCAATTCCTTTTTCAATTGCCTCAGATTCCTTTAATCCAACAGAGGCAATTTCTGTAACTGTATAAATTGTTGAAGGGATTACACTGTAGTCCATTTTTTCACTGTATCCCATTGCATTTTTTGCAGCCACTTCTGCTTCTCTGTATGCAACATGGGCAAGTAGCCACTGTCCTGTGACATCACCGGCTGCAAAGATATTTTCATTATTTGTTTGCATCTTATCATTTACAATAATTTCTCTTTTACCACCAAGTTTGATTTCAGAAGTCTGAATACACTCGGTGTTAAAAGCTCTTCCAACAGAAACAAGAACAACTTCTGATGTCACATTTTTTCCATTAGAAAGAGTTATCTGAACTGAATTATCAATTTCTTTTAGATCTTCAATTCTTACACCCACATGAAACTCTATTTTTTTCTTTTTAAGAAGTTTTTCCAATTCTCTGGATACATCCTCATCTTCCATTGGTAAAACTCTTGGCATTAGTTCCACCAGGGTAACTTTACTTCCAAGAAGATGAAATATCCATGCAAATTCACATCCTATAGCACCTGCACCAATGATTGTGATAGATTCAGGTATTTTTTTAAGTTTCCATAAGTCATCACTTGAGAGTATTTTTTCTCCATCAAAATTAAGCATAGGAAGCTCTCTGGGTCTTGAACCTGTAGCAATGATTATTTTATCTGTCTGAAGTTTTTCTCCTGTGCTTTTTAAAAACACTGTTTTTGGATTAATTAACTCTGCTTCAGATTTGATAATTTTTACTCCTGCCTGCTTTAGCAGCATCATAAGTCCTTTTTTTTGCGTATCAACTACTTTATCCTTTTTTTCCATTAAAATCTGTAAATCCATTGAGGAAAAAGCTTCTTTAAGATTGTGAATTACTGTTTTTGTGGGAATACAGCCTTTGCTGAGGCATGTTCCGCCAATTTCTTCTTTTTCAATAAGAAATACCTCTGCCCCCATTCTTCTCATAACAAGGGCAGAGACATAACCAGCAGGTCCTCCTCCAACTACAGTGGCTTTCATTATCTTTCTTCTTCAAGATAACTTTCATAATCTTCATAATCCATTAAATCTTCCAATTCCTGAGGATTGTCCATTTCAATTACAGCAATCCAGCCTTTTCCATAAGGGTCTTCATTAATAATTTCTGGATGATCAATTAGTTCTTCATTTACCTCAACTACCATGCCAGTTACTGGAGCTATTACAGGAGAAGATGTTTTTGTTGACTCAATCTCTGCCATTTCAGTACCTGCTTCTACATGAGTATCAACCTCTGGAAGCTCAATATAAATAATATCTCCAAGTGATTCCTGCGCATAATCTGTAATTCCCACCTTTACCTTTTTGCTTCTGCCTGATAGTTTCACCCAAGTATGCTCTTTGTGAAATTTGTAGTTTTCTAAAGTCATTTTCCCTCCATTTAAAAAGTTTTTATTCTGATTATTTAATTTGACAGGAAATAATTTGTCAAGTCTATTTTATTCTTTTTATCTTTGCACCGAGTTGGATGAGTTTTTTATCAAGCTCTTCATAACCTCGGTCAAGATGGTAAATTCTATCAATAATGGTTTCTCCTTCAGCAATTAATCCTGCAATTACAAGTGAGGCTGAGGCTCTTAAATCAGTTGCCATTACAGGAGCGGCTTTAAGCTTTTTAACTCCTCTCACAGTGGCAGTATTACCTTCCACTGTTATATCTGCTCCCATTCTTCTTAGTTCTGCCACATGCATGAACCTATTTTCAAAGATCGTTTCTTTTATAACACTGGTTCCATTTGCCACTGTCATCATTGCCATAAACTGTGCCTGCATATCAGTGGGAAATCCTGGATAAGGCATTGTTTTTATGTCAACGGCTTCAGGTCTTTTTGGTCCAATTACTCTCAAGCCATCTTTTGTTTGTTTAAAGCTTACTCCTGCATCCTTCATTTTAACCATTATAGCATCAATATGCTCAATTCTGCATCCTTTAAGTGTTATATCTCCTCCTGAGGCACCAGCAATTGCAATAAATGTGCCTGTTTCTATTCTATCAGGAATAATTTCGTATTCATAAGGAGGCTTAAGTTCGTTTACGCCTTCTATTTGTATAATGCTTGTTCCAGCACCTTCTATTTTAGCTCCCATGAGTATTAAATAATTAGCAAGATCAACAACTTCTGGCTCTTTTGCAGCATTTTCAAGAACTGTAGTGCCTTTTGCCAGTGTTGCAGCCATCATGAGATTTTCTGTTCCAGTTACTGTTGGAATATCAAAATATATTTTGGCTCCTTTAAGTCTTGATGCTCTGGCAATGATATAACCTTTTTCAAGAGATATCTTAGCTCCCATCTTTTCAAGTCCTGATAAATGAAGATTTACAGGTCTTGCTCCAATTGCACATCCACCTGGCAAAGAAACTTTTGCTCTGCCAAATCTTGCTACAAGAGGTCCAAGCACTAAAATTGATGCTCGCATTGTTTTAACAAGCTCATATGGAGCCTCAAATTTATTTATTTTTGAAGTATTTATTTTACAGAAATCGTTAAATTCAACAGTTCCTCCTATTCTTTTAATTAGTTCTGTCATCGTTAAAACATCTTTTAGTCTTGGAATTTTTTTAAGAGTATGCACTCCTTGAGCAAGTAAAGAAGATGCCATGATTGGAAGTGCTGCATTTTTTGCTCCACTTATTGTTACTGTGCCTTTTAATGGCATTCCACCAGAAATAAGTAGCTTATCCATGTTAAATATATTAAACTAAAATAAGGGGATAAGAAAACATGCTTACAATAGATGATGTAATTAAAAAGGTTTTACAGTATAGACCTAAAGCTAATGTTGAGCTTATAAGAAGGGCTTATATTTTTTCAAGAGAAGCCCATTGTTCCCAGACAAGAAAAGAAGGAATTCCTTACATATACCATCCTCTGGCTGTGGCAGATATACTTGCTGATATGAAACTTGACTCCACCACGATTGCAGCAGGGCTTCTTCATGACACTGTGGAAGATGCGGAGATGACAATTGATGATATAAGTGAAATTTTTAATCCTGATGTGGCTTTTTTGGTTGATGCTGTTACAAAATTAAGTAAACTTCAGTTTTCCACTGTAGAGGAGGCTCAAGCAGAGAGTTTCAGAAAGATGTTCCTTGCCATGTCAAAGGATATAAGGGTGATTCTCATAAAGTTTGCTGATAGACTTCATAATATGAGAACTATTGAATTTCTTCCTGTAGAGAAACAGAAAAGAATAGCAAAAGAAACTCTTGAGATATATGCTCCGCTTGCAAACAGACTGGGAATTGGATGGATGCGAACTGAGTTTGAAGATCTTTCATTTAAAGTTCTTTATCCTGAGGAATATGAAGATCTTGTCAGAAAAGTAGCAAAAAGAAAGGAAGATCAACAGGCATATATTGATAATGTCATTAAAATTCTCTCAGAGAAAATTAAAGCAATGAATATTCCATTTAAGATATATGGAAGAGTAAAACACTACTTTGGAATATATCAGAAGATGATTAAGCAAAAAATCTCTTTTGAGCAGGTCTATGATGTAATAGGAATAAGAATTATTACTGATACAATACCTCATTGTTATGATATTTTAGGGATTATTCATTCATTGTGGACACTGATACCAGGAAGATTTAAAGATTTTATAAGTCTTCCTAAGTCTAATTATTATCAGTCTCTTCATACAACTGTTATTGGTCCAGGTGGAGAAAGAGTGGAATTTCAGATCAGAACAGAGGAGATGGATATAATTGCTGAGGAAGGTATTGCTGCTCACTGGAGATACAAAGAAAGAAAAGATTTAACTGAAAGAGAAGCAAAGCTTGTATCCTGGCTCAGAGATTTAATTAAAGAAATATCTGATCCAAAGGAACTTCTTGATGCAGTAAAAGCTGAGGTTGTACCTGATACAATCTATGTTTTTACACCAAAAGGAGATGTGAAAGAACTTCCAGTTGGCTCAACACCAGTAGATTTTGCCTATTCAATACATTCTGAAGTAGGAGCTAAATGTGCAGGAGCAAAAGTTAACGGTAGAATAGTTCCGCTTAACTATCAACTTCAAAGTGGAGATGTCGTAGAAATAATAACAAGCCCCAATCAAAAACCAAGAAAAGATTGGTTACAATTTGTTGTTACTCAAAGAGCAAAAAACAGAATAAAGCATTTTCTTAGACAGGAAGAAAGACAACAGGGAATTGATATAGGCAAACAGTTAGTGGAAGCAGAGTTACGTAAACATGGAATTCAACCAGTTATCCTTAAAAATGAAAAAATGGAAGAAGTTTTACAGGCTTTTTCTGTTCAGAGTCTTGAAGATTTGTATCTTCTTATAGGGCACGGCAAAATATCTGTGCATCAAGTTGTAAATAAATTGTCTCCTGAGATTACCAAAGAAGAATTTGTTATTGCTAAAAAAACCATTCATAGAAAAGACCATAAGCAATTTATTTCTCTTAAAGGAGTAGATGAAGTCCTATATCACATAGCAAAGTGTTGCATGCCTGTGCCAGGAGATGAAATAATAGGCTTTATTACAAGAGGAAAGGGTATTTCAGTGCACAGAAAAGATTGCACCAATGTTAAGCATATGGAGCCTGATAGATTAATAGAGGTATTCTGGACAGCTGATGATAGTTCAAAAGTTCAAACAAAAATTAGTATAGAATGCGTTGATAAACCAGGTATTCTTGCCACACTTACAGGGCTCTTGTCAGCAAATCAGGTTAATATAACTCAGGTAAAAGCCAACTCCACATCTGATAAGAGAGCATTAATTGACTTTACCATTGAAGTAAAAGATAGAGGTCATCTCTCAGATATTATCAATAAAATAAAACAGATCAGCGAAGTTTTATCAGTCAAAAGATAGTTTTATAGCACCTTTTCTTATTACCATAGGAGGATCAACTGTTGTATCCACAATTGTTGAAGGTATCCCTAAAAGTTTTCCTCCATCAATAATAAGATCAATTTGTGCTTCTTTAAAATACTCAATTACAGTTTCAATGCAGTCTGCTGCAGGAAAATCTGATATGTTTGCGGATGTTGCTGTAATGGGAAAGGGAGATTCTTTAATTAATTTTAATGCAAAAGAGTCTCCAGGCATTCTAACTGCCACTTTTCCATCCTTTGTTATTTCTTCAGGTAGATTTTTTCTGGCAGGTAAAAGCAAAGTCAAAGGACCTGGCCAGAAGTTTTCAATAAGCTTTTGTGCTACTGAAGGTATAAACTCAGCAACAATCTCAAGATGTTTTAAGTTGACAATTAGCGGAAAACTTTTCTCTGGAGGTCTTTTCTTGATTTCAAAGATTTTTTTGAGGCTCTTTTTACTGTTATATTTTGCTCCTATTCCATAAAGAGTTTCAGTGGGATAGATGATTATCCCGTCATTTTCAAGAATTTTAAGAACTTCTTTAATGTTTATTTCTTCGGTTTTTGTGAGTTTCATTTAATTCTTCAAGTAAAACTTTAAGTTTTCTGTGCTCTTCCTTTGAAATTTCTCTATCTTTAAAATATATTTTTTCATATTCTCTGACAAACTTTTCTGCTTTAAGTTTCACTTCAGCATCATGAATTTTAGAGACAAATTCTTCCAATCCCTCATATTTTTTTCTTTCAAATCCCTGTTTTTTCATTATACTAAAAAATCTGTTTAGCAGATCTCTTTTTTTATTGAAGTCTTGATAGATTCTAAAAAATACATAAAGAATGCCTGTAGCCATTAAAATTAAAAGAATTTTTTTAGTAAATTTAATCTCTGGAATCTTTATGGATCTTGCCAATTTAAACTGAGCCTTTATATCATAATCAAGAACAATACTGTTCCAGAGATAATCAATTATATGGAAAATAACAGACTCGTGAGTTCTATACATTTTCCCTGATGGATCAAATCTATGCCATTGTCCATCAATCCATGCTTCAACCCATAAATGGGCATCAGAGGCTCTTACTATGTAATATCCACCAAATTCATTGTATGTTCCTCCTTTAAATCCTCCAACAACTCTTGATGGAATACCTTTAATTCTGAGCATTAAAGCCATAGCTGTTGCAAAGTATTCACAATTGCCTTTCTTTTTGTGGAATAAAAAATCTTCTACAGAATCCTCTCCCGTCGGAAGATCCTTAAGAGAATATTGATAGCTGCTTAAAAATTTTAAGATAGTTTCTGCTATTTCCTGTTTTCGTAATACTCCTTTGGTAATTTCCTGTGTTAGATTTATAATGTTCTTTGAAATACTTTCTGGAATTTCACGATATGCAGATAAAACAGTAGATTCTTTTAAATGATAGTTTATGAAAGATGTGGCAGAGTATTTTATTGTTTTTTCTGGTGAAAATTTCATTCTGTAAGTTCCTGGATACTCTATGAAAATCTCTGGCATATAAATCTTTAATGGATAGTCAAGCACTGGAAGATACTGTTCGGTAAACGGTTCTAAAGTCACAGTATAGTTTATTTTTTCTCCATAAACAGTGGTATTTTGTTTTTCAGAAACTCTTTTGTGCCACCTTTTACCATCAAAGGTATCAAATGTGATTACTCTCCAGTAAAGTTCCTGAGATAATCTTTCCATTTTTACTCTCATTATTATTGTTTTGTCTTCTTCTATATCCTTTACAGAGCCAAGATTTACAGTGGAGGAAAATCCTGTTTTTGTTTTGCTGAAACCTATATCCATAAGGGGAACAGGTGTTCTTGGTAGAATCACAAAAAATAATGCACTTAAAGGAATTGAGACAAAGGAGATAAATATGGCAACTTTGAAAAGATTTATAAATCTTTCAAAATCTATAAAATCTTCCTTAACTTCTTTCATGTATGTAAGAAGCAAGATTGCAAAAATTGTACAGATAAGCATCAGAAGAACTCTTATAAGAAATATCCATGAAATATTAAAAAGTGAAGAACTTCCAAGTAAAAGCAGAGAAAGAAGATAAATCTGAAAATACTCTCTTGAGCTTTTTTTGCTAAGAAATCTTATTGAAAGAATGAGTGTTAGAGCTTCTATGGATGGCAAAAGAATATCTTCTAATGAAAAACTTAAAAATGGCATGATAATCAAACCAATGGATATAAAATTAAGTAGCCATACAGGTAAAAAAATTTTTTTGATATGTAAAAATATTGAAACAACAATTATCAAGAGAAATATCAAATTTACATAAAATGAAATGTATGAAATGATAGCTGTAAAAGGTATCAAAGCAATTAAAATACTGAGAACAAAAATGATATTCTGAGCTTTAGTTTGAGTTATAAACTGCAAGAGCATAAAGCATTCTCCTTAGGTGAGATTGTCCTGTTTCTGGAGGATAAAATTCATTGCCGATTTTTAATCCTGCAGGATTTCCTATCTTTGTAAGTTCAATTAAAGCATAAGTTGCTTTACTGATTTTTTCTTCAAGGTTACCTGAAAAATCACTCAAATTCACAACAACTGGGTTTCCTGAAGGAGGTGTAAACTCTTTTGTTTTAAGGGAAGATGTTTTAGCAGTTGCTTTCCAGTGAATGTATTTTATAGGGTCTCCAAGAGTATAGTCTCTTACTCCAGTAATTTCACCTTCATATGATTTTCCTTTTGAGATGATTGAATCTATCTTTGTTTTACCGTCTGAAACTAAAAAGGATATATCACATTTTAAAGGATAAGGAAATACTGTAAATTCAAGATTTACTGGAACATTTCTTGTTCTTCTAAAAAAATAAAAGGGAAAGTATGATGAAATTGTTACTTCATTGATAGAATGTCTACCTCTTTCAGGAAATGTTAAATTTACAATGGAAATTCTTTCTCCTTTTAGATAAGAAATAACAGCCTCCTCATTGAAAACTTTGATTCTTAAAAGAAAAAGTCCGAAAAAATACCTATTTTTCGCTCTTATTCTGAAGTTTGCAGGCTTTAATGCAAAGATATCCTGTGAAGGCGTGATTGAAACATCAATATTCTTTAGATTAAAAAAGGCAACAATACCGCTCAAAGCCATAATGCTCAAAAGAAAAGAAACTATCAAAAACAATAGATTGTTTCCTGTATTTACTGCTCCAAAGCCTATCAAAAGAGTGATTGTAATGTATATCCAGCCAGTATTTGTAATTTTTACGGTGGAGTTGAAATACCTTGAAGGATTGATGATATCACCTCTTGTTTTGATGTTATTTCTTCTTTAAGAATAATGCGATGGGGCACAACAAAAGGAATCATCTCCTTTACATCTTCAGGAATTACATAATCTCTTCCATTAAAGTATGCATAGGCTTTTGCAGTAACAGTAATTGCCAGAGCAGCTCTTGTGGAAATGCCTAAGAGAATTCGGCTATCCTGTCTGGTTGCATTGACAAAATCAATGATCCAGTTAATGATTTTTTCAGAGATATAAATCTGTTTTATTTCATTTTGAATTTTTAATATTTCTTCTTTTTCAATGGCAGGAGTTAACCTGTACAGACTTTCTCTTGAACTTCCCTCTTTAAGAATCTGTCTCTCTGCTTCTCTGTCTGGATAACCAATGCTTATTTTCATCATGAATCTGTCAAGCTGGCTTTCTGGTAAAGGAAATGTTCCATAAATTTCAACCGGATTCTGAGTTGCAATTACAAAAAAAGGTTTTGGAAGCTTGTATGTTTTTCCATCAACTGTAACCTGTTCTTCTGCCATTGCTTCTAAGAGAGCAGATTGGGTTTTTGGTGTTGCTCTGTTAATTTCATCCACTAAAACAATGTTATTAAATATAGGACCCGGTTTAAACTCAAATTCAGCCGTAGTTTTACTGTAAATTGAAAGTCCTGTAATGTCTGTGGGAAGAAGATCGTTTGTGCATTGAATTCTGCCAAAACTTAAATTTAAAACCTTTGAAAGAGCAATTGCTAAAGAGGTTTTACCAAGACCTGGAAAGTCTTCAATAAGAAGATGTCCTTTTGAAAATATGGCAATTAAAGAAAGAATAATTGCCTTTTCTTTACCTTGAAGGCAATTCTGAAGGTTTTCAAGAATTTGAAGAATTTTTTGATTCTTTATTTTTTTAATCATAAAGAGGGGGATTTAACCCCCTCTTTTATTTTAACCTTCCAGATAAACCTTTTCAACAGGTGGTGCTACCTGTTTTTTACGGGACATTACACCAGGAAGCCATACAGAAGGACCTGTTACTTTAACATTAAATGCTTTTTCAATTATTGAAGCATTTCCTGAATAGAAAAGCTCTGTTCCTTCCTTTATAATATCCGTTGCCATGAAAATAACCATATCATAGCCCTTGGAGTTTTTAAGGTCATCAAGATACTTTATAAACTCATCTTTGCGCTCATAAACTTCTTCAATGTCAACAACTTCTGTCTGTCCAATTCCCACTTTTTTGCCTTTGAAGTCATAGTCTTTGAAATCAACATGAACAACATCAGCTATTGGTTTCCCTTTAATGCTTGCCTTTGCTTTCTTGAGGTCAACTCCAAACTTTGTAATGTCAGAAATTCCTGCTACCTGAGCAAGTTCCTGAGCAATCTTTTTGTCTTCCTCAGTGGTTGTTGGAGATTTAAAGATAACAGTATCAGAGAGAATTGCACTTAAAAGCAATCCAGCATATGTTTTGTTTGCTTTTACTTCATTTGGAAACATTTTTGCAATAACTGTTGCTGTGCTTCCCACAGGCTCAACATGAATAAATATTGGATCAGGATAATTAAAATTCATCTTGTGATGATCAATGATTGCAAGTATTTTCTCTGCACCATCAACTCTCTGACCAGGTTCATTGTGATCTACCAGTACCAATGTTTTGCCAGCAGCATTTTCAAGAACCTCTGGTGCTGATACTCCAAACTGTTTGAGAGCAAACTCTGTTTCTTCATTGATGGGTCCTGCTGTTGCTGCTTTGTAACCTTTCAATGCTGCATAAACAATTGCTGAACATACAGTATCTGTGTCTGGTGCCTTATGGCCAATTACATAAATATCACTCATACTTTTCCCTCCTAAAAAATTTTTTAAAATTGTAAAATTTTGACAATTTCATGCTTAAAATGTCAAGAAAACAGCCATTAAATTTTAAAATACAGTTATTAAAGCTTTTCAAGTAACTTTTTTACAGACAATTTGAGTTCCGGATGTATGAAGTAAGGCGCTATTTCACTCAATGGTTTTAATACAAAATACCTTTCATGCATGAAAGGATGAGGTATGATAAGTTTTTCGCTTTTTAAAATAAGGTCATCATAAAAAATTATATCAATGTCAATAATTCTTGGACCGTACTTTATTGAAGGTTTTCTACCCATTTTCCTTTCAATTTTTTTTATTAACTTAAGAAGTTCAAGAGGTTTGAGCTCAGTGAATGCTTCAACAGCCATATTTGCAAAATCTGGCTGATTTTTGAATCCCCATGGTTTTGTAATATAAATAGAAGATTTTTTATCAATAATCAATCCTGCCTTTTCAAGCATCTCTATGGCTTGTAGACAGTTTTTTTCTTTTTCACCAAGATTTGAGCCTATAGAAAGAAAAACTCTATGCATTAAAAATATTTTAATGTTAAAATTAAAAAAATTCATCAGGAGGGTTTTTATGCTTAAGGCAAAGGTAAAATGGGCAGGAGGATTGCAGTTTATAGGACAATCAGGTACAAATCATGCAATTGTTATGGATGGAAGCCCAGATTATGGTGGTGAAAATACAGGAATGCGTCCTATGGAGCTTTTGCTTGTTGGCTTAGGAGGATGCAGTGGTATGGATATAGCCTCAATTCTTGCTAAAAAAAAGCAGGATGTAAGAGGTATAGAAATAAATATTCATGGTAAACAGGCTGAGGAATATCCAAAAAGATTTACTGAGATAGAAATTGAATTTATTGTTAGAGGTAAAAATCTATCAGAGGAAGCTGTAAAAAGAGCTGTTCAGCTTTCAATGGAAAAATACTGTTCTGTAAAGGCAACACTTGAGCATTCTGCAAAGATAATTCATTCATACAAAATACAGGAGGTTGATTAGCCTCTTCCATATTTGTAATAGGCTGCACAGCTTCCTTCTGAGCTTACCATGCATGCTCCAACAGGATTTTCAGGGGTGCAGAGTTTTCCAAATAGAGGACACTCAGGCGGAAGTTTCACCCCTCTAAGCACAAGACCACATTGACATCCTCTTGGTTCCTTAGACTGTAGTAGAGGAATATCAAAAACCTTTTCAGCATCTCTGTATGAGTATTCCTTCTTAAGTTTAAGCCCACTTTTAGGAATTACTCCAATACCTCGCCAGTTACTATCAGATGGTTCAAAGTATCTGTTTATAAATTCCATTGCTTTTGGATTACCTTCTGGTTTTACAGCATCTTTATACTGTATTTCTATTTTTGGATCATCATCTAAAATTTGTTTCAGCAACATGGTTATTGCCTGAAGAATATCATCAGCATCAAATCCTGTGATCACGCATGCCTTTTTGTATTTTGAGGCAATGAATTCATAGGGTTTACTTCCAATTATTGTGCTTACATGCCCTGGAAGAATAAAACCGTCAAGCTTTAGTTCTTCTGTATTTACCAGAACTTCAAGTGCTGGAGGAACCAATTTATGAACAGAATAAATGTAAAAGTTTTCAATTTTTTTTCTGTCAGCTTCAAAAAGTGTAGCAGCTATTAGGGGTGAAGTTGTTTCAAATCCCACTGCAAAAAACACCACTTTTTTATTCCTGTTTTCTTCAGCAATTTTTAGTGCATCAAGGGGTGAGTAAACCATTTTTATATCAACACCTTCAGCTTTAGCTTTGTAAAGAGAACCATTGCTTCCTGGAACTCTCATCATATCTCCGAAGGTTGTAAGAATTACATTGGGCTGTTTTGCAATATAAAGCATTCTGTCAATATCTTCTATTGGAGTTACGCAAACAGGACATCCTGGTCCGCTTAACAGTTTTATATTAGTTGGTATCAGGCTTCTTATACCGTGTCTGAAGATTGATACAGTATGAGTTCCACAGACTTCCATGAGACTTATTTGTCTTTGGATTTTTTTTGATAGTTTTTCAATAGTTTCAATGAATTCTTTCAATTTACTCCTCCTTCAAATATTCTATTTGTTAAATTTTTAATTGCTTCAAAGCCTTGCAATTTAAAAATCTCCTGTATTTCTTCATGTTTGTTTTTCCATCTGTTAAACTCTAGATTTCTTATTTCTTCAATTTTCTGCCAGTCTTCTGATATAAGAGCCTTTTGTATTTGTAAAAGAATAGGTTTCAGTATCTTTTTTTGATAAGCACCCTGCGTAAGTATGTATAAACTGAGGAGCTCTTTATTTCTTTCAAGAAAGGCTTTATGGATAGGTCCTTTTTCTGAGAAATCGGCAACAAAATCTATAATTCCTCTTAAAATATGTTCTGTTTTTGAGTTATCACATTTTTTTATTATTTCATTCCAGCAAGATGAATTTAATTCCTGCTCTGCTATTTCATGATAAAGCACTATTTTTGAATATATATCAACAATTTTTTTAAATTCTTGAGGAGAATATTCATGGGAAATTCCAGATTTTGAAATAAGTTCATGACAGTTTTTCACGCTCCAGCTCTGCAAATCTTCCCATAGCCTGTATTTTATGTCTGTTAATCTTATGAAAATTGTATCACCCACACTCATCCCGGGCGAAGAAAAAATATCTCTTACAATTTCTCTGTCAACAAAATAAACATTATACCCATCAATTTTTTCAAATTTGTAAATTGAGCCGACAAAAAAGCTCGGCTTCATAAATAAGGCAAAACCAGCTCCATAAACAAAGCCATTGTTCACAATTATGCTGTTTATTTCATCAATATCAAAGGGTGAATAAGATTTGCCATTAATTTGAAATGGAATTAAAGAGGCATTTTCAAGCTCTTTCCAGACTGCTTCTTTTTTTTCAATCCACGGAAGTATTTCATCATTACTTATGCTATCCCAGGGTTCCAGTCCTCTTTCAATTTTGTAAAGCTCTCTAAGCCGAAGCAGCAGTGTGCAGATTGAAAAATAGCCCCAGTAATTAGCATCTGACACATCGCAATTATACCTTACTGTTTTAAAAAACTCTGAATTTAACATGATTTTATCATACCATATTGGAAGGTTTTTCTTGAATTAATCAGTTATGGTGTTTTAACATACAACTATGGTTAAGATTTTAGAGAAGATTTTTGGAACAAAGAATGAAAGAGAGCTTAAAAGATACTTCAAAATTGTTGAGGAAATTAATGCACTTGAATCAACCATTTCCAACCTTTCTGATGATACTCTTAAAACAAAAACCGAAGAATTTAAAGAAAGGCTTGCAAAAGGAGAGAGTCTTGATGATATTTTAGTTGAAGCCTTTGCAGTTGTCCGTGAAGTTGCAAAAAGAACTCTTGGAATGCGACATTTTGATGTTCAACTTGTTGGTGGACTGGTTTTACATGAAGGTAAGATTGCTGAAATGAAAACAGGAGAAGGTAAAACTCTTGTTGCAACTCTTGCTGCATACTTAAATGCTCTTGAAGGCAAAGGTGTCCATGTGGTAACAGTAAATGATTATCTTGCCAGAAGAGATGTTCAATGGATGGGACCCATTTACAATTTTCTGGGACTCAGTGTTGGTGTGATTCAACCTGATGCTTCTTTTGTTTATGATCCTTCTTATAGGGTTCCTGACAAACGCTTTGATAGACTTCGTCCATGCAGCAAAAAAGAAGCTTATTTTGCAGACATTACCTATGGCACCAACAATGAGTTTGGATTTGATTATTTAAGAGATAACATGTGCTATAGCATTGAAGAACAGTGTCAGAGAGAACTGAACTATGCAATTGTTGATGAAGTTGACAGTATTCTTATAGATGAAGCAAGAACTCCGCTTGTTATTTCAGGTCCTTCAGAGGAATCAACAGATATTTACTATGCTGTTAACAGAATTATTAAGTACTTAAAACCTGATGAAGATTTTAAGCTTGATGAAAAGCTTAAAACGGTGGTACTTACTGAACAGGGGTCTCGTAAAGCTGAAAGACTCTTAGGAATAGACAATCTCTATGATCCTTCCACTATCCAGACAGTACATCACATAAATCAGGCAATAAGGGCTCACTACTTCTTTAAGAAAGATGTGGATTATGTTGTAAAAGATGGAAAAGTTATTATTGTTGATGAATTTACAGGAAGACTTCTGCCAGGAAGACGCTGGTCTGATGGACTTCATCAGGCAATTGAGGCAAAGGAAGGATTAAAAATAGAGGCGGAAAATCAAACACTTGCAACAATAACCTTTCAGAATTACTTTAGAATGTATAAGAAACTTGCTGGAATGACAGGAACAGCGGATACAGAGGCTGCTGAGTTTGCAGAGATTTACAATCTTGAAGTGGTTGTAATTCCAACTCATAAGCCAATGATAAGAAAGGATTATCCAGATGCAGTATATAAGACTGAAAAGGCAAAGTATGAGGCAGTTGTCAGAGAAATAGAGGAATGCTATAAAGCTGGAAGACCTGTACTGGTTGGAACAACATCAATAGAAAAGTCTGAACTGTTAAGTAGAATGCTTAAGAAAAAGGGGATTCCCCACAATGTTTTAAATGCTAAGTATCATGATAAAGAAGCTGAAATTGTTGCTCAGGCAGGAAGAATTGGTGCTGTAACAATTGCAACAAACATGGCTGGAAGAGGAACAGATATACTTCTTGGTGGAAATCCAGAGTTTTTAGCAAGAGAAATGCTTGATGGCAAAGATTATACTGAAGAGGAATTTCAACAGGCTCTTAAAAAAGCCAGAGAGACATGCGACAAAGAGCATGAAAAAGTTGTCTCCCTCGGTGGTCTTCATATAATTGGAACAGAAAGGCATGAATCACGAAGAATTGATAACCAGTTGAGGGGTAGGGCAGGAAGACAGGGTGATCCGGGTTCATCTCGTTTTTATCTCTCCCTTGAAGATGAACTTCTGAGGCTTTTTGGTGGAGAAAGACTTCAGAGTCTCATGCATTTTTTGAAAATTGAAGATGACATGCCAATTGAAAACAAAATGGTTTCAAAGGCAATTGAAAATGCCCAGAAAAGAGTGGAAGCACATAACTTTGATATAAGAAAACATTTGCTTAAATATGATGATGTCATGAACAGTCAGCGAAAAGAAATTTACTCCTTCCGTAAGGAAGTGCTTGAAAGTAGTTCTTTAAAAGAAAAAGTTTTTGAGCTTCTTGAGATAGAAATTGATGAAATGGTTGATTTTTATCTATCAGAGGAAGATGAAGGCATTGAAAAATTAAAAGAACAGATAAATGTGAGATTTGATTTGGATGTTGATTTGAACAATAAATCAAAGGAGGAAATAAAAGAGTATCTCATTGAAAAGCTTAAGGAAGCCTATGAGCAAAAGGAAGCAAAAATTGGAAGCCAACTGATGCGTGATGTGGAAAAGATGATTTTTCTTCATGTAATTGATACGAAGTGGAAAGACCATCTTCTTGCAATAGACCATATTAAAGAAGGAATTGGACTGAGAGGATATGCTCAAAAAGATCCTCTTGTAGAATACAAAAAAGAAGCCTTTGAACTTTTTGAAGAGATGTCAAGAAATATCATATCAGACATACTTACAAGGCTGTTTAAAATTCAAGTGAGGGAAGAATCTCAAATTAAACTTCCAAAGACTCGCAAGCTTCACAGAAGTGGTGGAGATGGTGCAAATCGGCCTGCCCAAAAGCCTAAAAAAATAGGACGGAATGATCCATGTCCATGCGGTAGCGGTAAAAAGTATAAAAAATGCTGCGGTAAAAATGTTTGAGTTTAAAAAAGCTTTATTCATTGATTTCAACAGGTTTGTCTCTTTTAGAATCAACGATACAGAGGAATCCAAAAGTCTCCTGAAAAGGATTAATTAGCTGGTGAATCTCATTAGGTGCTATGTAAAGTATATCAAGATAATTTAAAATGTGAGCTTTCTTTCCAAGACGCACCTTTCCTTTCCCTTTTAAACATATAACAACGTGGGAATGCTGATGATACTCAAGAGAGGAGCAACCACCTGGTGCAATTTCAAAGTATCTTACTTCAAATTTAATTGAATCAGATTTTACAAGTGGAAATCTTTCAATGGAAAACCAGTTTCCTTTTTTATCTTTATAGGGAATACTTTTTATTCCCTGCCATACTCCATTTTTAAATCTGATTATTCTGCTTTTTTTATTTTTTTGTGTTGAAGGCAGTTCACAAAAAAAATTTTGTTGTTGCTTTTTTTCTTTTGACATGATATATAATTATAAACCAAAATTTTGAAAACAGTGAAAAAATAAAACAGGATTTTGTAAATTTATTAAATTATTATAGGGGGAAGGGCTATGGTTAGTAAATTTCGGAATTTATTGAGTTCTTTTTCATTAAGTAAAAGGGTATTTATTCTTTCTGTTGTATCAATACTTATTGTCTATTCTGGAGTTGCTTTAATTATTTATCTTCAGACAAAGTCAAAAATTGAACAGGAAAGTATTGAATCCTTAAAAAGAGAAGTAAATTTTGTTAAAGAGCAGATTGCATGTTTTGATGAAGCTGCAAAGGATTCTGCCGAAAAATTCATGAAGATTTTTCAAACCATGCTTCCACAGGGTCCAGCTGCAATAAAACCAGACAACTCAATTCCAGATAAATTCACATCACTTACAGGTGGCTCAGTGGCAACAATATTTAAAAGACAGGGGGATGATTTTTTGAGAATTGCCACATCTCTTAAAAAAGAAGATGGATCAAGAGCAGTTGGAACAACTCTTGACAGAAATCATCCAGCTTATCAATTGCTTTTAAAAGGGGAAACTTATATTGGTAAAGCAACTCTTTTTGGTAAAGATTACATGACAAAATATGTTCCTGTTAAAGATGCATCAGGTAATGTAGTGGGAGTATTATTTATCGGGTTTGATATAACAAAAACAATGAAACATCTTAAGGACTTTATTCGTTCTATTAAAGTTGGAAAAACTGGTTATATGTATATTCTTGATGGAAAAGGAACTCTTATGGTACATCCTGCTTTAGAGGGTAAAAACATCATAGATGCAAAGGATGCTCAGGGAAGAGAATTTATAAAAGAGATTGTCAATAAAAAAGAGGGATTAATTTATTATCCGTGGAAAAATCCTGGAGAGAGTTTTTCTCGGGAAAAGGTTGTTGCCTATACATATTATCCTGCATGGGATTGGATAATTGCATCAGGAAGTTATATTGAGGATATTTCATCTCAGGTTGCAGGAATAAGAAATCTTATGTGGGTGGTGAACATAATTGCTGCTATAATGGTTTCATTACTTATTCTTTTTGTAACGCAAAGGTCATTGAAGCCGATTCCTGATATGGCACAAAAACTTGAGGAAGTTGCAAAAGGTGATTTTAGCACTGTGGGTTTTGGTAAAAGTTATAGAACAAGAAAGGATGAGATTGGACTTATTGCAAGGTCTGTTATAAAAGTGGAAGAATTCACGCAGCAACTTGTAAGAAATATTAAAAACTCTGCTTCAATGGTTCAATCAGTAATCGGTGCATTGGAGGCAAATGTGGAAACTGTAAAGGCAAAAGTAAATGAGCAAACCTCACAGGCTCATCAGATTGCAACTGCTGCAGAAGAGATGAGCCAGACAATAACAGACATTGCAAAAAATGCTGCTCAAGCATCTGACCTTGCCACAGAAAGCATGAATGTAGCAAAAGAAGGACAGGTTCTGGCTGAAAATTCAATGAAGACAGTTCAGTCAGCAAATCGTTCAACAGTGGAGCTTAAAAAGACCATAGATGCTTTAAATAGTCGTGTTGAAGAAATTGGAGACATTGTCACTGTGATTAAAGATATTGCTGACCAGACAAATCTTCTTGCTTTGAATGCAGCAATTGAAGCAGCAAGAGCTGGTGAGCAGGGCAGAGGCTTTGCAGTTGTTGCAGATGAAGTTCGTAAACTTGCAGAGCGAACAATAAAAGCAACTGATGAGATTGCACAGAAAATAACAGCTGTTCAGACTGAATCCCATGAAAGCATTAAAAGTATGGATGCCACTGCCCGTGAAGTAGCTCAAGCACTTAAGTCACTGAATGAGGTAAAGAAATCCCTCAATAAAATTGCCGAACACTCTCAGAAAGTAAAGGATCAAATCACGCAGATTGCAACTGCCACTGAAGAGCAGTCTTCAGCCTCTGATGAAGTTGCACGTTCAGCAGAGCGTTCAAGTGCTCTTGTTCAAGAAGTAAAGAATACCACGGAAGCTGTTATGCAAGAAGTTGAAAACTTAAATGATGTAATAAGAAAACTTGCAGAGGCAATTAAGGGCGTAAAGGTTTAATGAAAGTAGTAAAACTCTACAAATTTGGTGAAATAAGAATAGAAGAAATGCCAGTTCCTGAAATAGGTTTAAGGGATGTTCTGGTTAAAGTTAAAGCCTGTGGAATATGCTCTGGTGATGTAATGCCATGGTACATTGAAAAAAAAGCACCTCTTGTTTTAGGACATGAGATTTCAGGAGAAATTGTAAGAATTGGAGAAAAAATTAAATCAGAAATATCTTTAAAAGAAGGAGACAGAGTAGTGGTTCATCATCATGCACCTTGCATGAGCTGTTTTTACTGTGCAAGAGGAGATTATGTTCAATGCGAAACATGGAAAAAATCAAAAATATTTCCAGGAGGTCTTGCAGAATACATAGTTGTTCCAGAGGTTAATTTTAAAAACGATACATTAAAACTTCCAGACTCTCTATCTTTTGAACAGGGAGCACTGGTTGAGCCAGTTGCATGCGTTGTTAAATCTTTAAAAAGAGCAAATATAAAAAAAGCTGATACAGTGCTTGTAATTGGGCTTGGTGTAATGGGACAGATTCATATTATGCTTGCAAGGCAATTCGGTGCTCAAAGAGTTATAGGTGCAGACATGGTTTCTTTCAGGCTTGAAAAAGCTTTGAGAGCTGGTGCAGATTATGTAATTGATGTTTCCAGGGAAGATATTTATGAAAAACTGAATAATTTGACAGATGGATTAATGGCTCAGGTAGTCATAGTTGGACCTGGAAATACTGATGTGATAATGAATTCTCTGAAGCTTGTTTCACGAGGAGGAACCCTTTTAATATTTACTCCAGCACCACCAGAGCAAAAAATATGTTTCTCAGTGAATGAAATTTATTTTAATGATATTACTATTACACCGAGTTATTCCTGTGGACCTGATGATATGAAAGAGGCTTTAAAGTTTATAGAAAATGGAGTGGTGAATTCTGACTTACTTATCACCCACAGATTCCCCTTTGAAAAAGTTAAGGATGCTTATGAAATTACAGCAATGGCAAAAAATTCATTAAAATGCATGATATTATTAGATAGTTAAACTGTATTGCTCAATATTTTTTGTATAGCTTTCTCTGAAACAGTGGATTATATTTTTATTTCCATAGTATTTTCCATCAATTGTTATAAAATGTTTTGCTCTTTTTATTACAACTCCGAGATTTTTTAATCCTTCAAGAGTTAAAGAAGATGTTTTCCTTAATTTCAAAATTCTTCTTGCAGAAGCAGGTCCTATCCCAGGAACACGAAGAAGGCTTTCAAGGGGTGCATTTTTAATCTCAACAGGAAATAAATAAATATTTCTTAATGCCCAACCAAGTTTTGGATCTATTTTCTCATCTAAAAAAGGTGTTTCTTCTGAAAGAATTTCTTCAACCTGAAATCCGTAATATCTTATGAGCCAGTCTGCCTGATAAAGTCTGTGTTCTTTAAGAATGGGCGGTTTTGAAATTTGTGGCAGTCTTGGATCATCATTTACAGGAATATATGCAGAATAATAAACCCTTTTAAGCCTCTGATTGTTTTTATAAAGATTTTCACAGAGCTTAAGAATCTGGTAATCTGTATCTGCAGTAGCTCCAACAATCAACTGGGTTGTATGGCTTTTTGCTCCTTTTTCAGTATTTTCAATTATTTTGTTTATTTTTTCAATTGAACGAAGAATGGAACTCAATTTTTTATCAGGAGCAATCAATGAAAGAGACTGCTCTGTTGGTAATTCCAGATTTATACTTACTCTGTCTGCCAGTTTGACTGCTTCGGAAATAGCAGTTTCTTCTGAATCAGGAATTATTTTTAAGTGAATATATCCATTAAAGTGATACTTAATTCTTAAAATTTTTACTGCATCAATCATCATTTGCATTGTTTTGTCAGGACTGCCAATTATGCCAGAGCTCAGAAAAATTCCTTCAATTTGTTTATTTCTATAAAAATCATAGGCAATTCTTGCTAATTCTTCAGGCATTATAACTGTTCTTGGAATATCATTTCGTTTTCTATTTATGCAATAAGCACAATCATTTATACAAAAATTTGTAAGTAATAGTTTAAGAAGACGAATGCATTTTCCCTGAGATGTCCATGTGTTATGTATTCCAAATTTTGACATAGTCTCTTTTTTTGAAAAATTTTTTCTATCAAATGAAGGAGAGCAGGAGACATCAAATTTTGCGCCATTTGCAAGAAGAGTTAATTTTTCGTAAATATCAGGTGATTTCTTGATAAGCATAAAATATTTTAACAGTTTTATTGACTAAAATAACATTTTGCTGGTAAAGTATTTATTAAAATTCTAAAAAGAGAGGAGGGGAGTAACTGAATGCCCTCTGTAAATGTCAGGGAAATGGATTCATTTGAGGCAGCATTGAAGATGTTTAAAAAACAGTGTGAAAGAGAAGGGATACTTTCTGAAATCAAGAAAAGAGAGCATTATGAAAAACCAAGTGTTAAAAGAAAGAAAAAGATTCTTGCTGCCAAGAAAAAGTTAGCAAAAAAAATGAAAATGTTATCAAAATAATCTATGTCTTGCTAATATTTTTGGAGATTCTGAAAAAACAGAATCTCCTTTATTTTATTTAAAATAGGAGGAACTATGAAATTACGTCAGTTATATAAAAAAGCTATTCAGGTTGGCATTGAAAATGATCCAAGAGGAAAAGATGAAGTTTTAAAAGAACTTGAAAGAAGAAAAAAGGAGTATGAAGCACTTTCTGATAAAAAGAAAGAATTTTTTGATATAGAGTCTCTTGAAAATCCTTATAGTGATTCAAGAATTCTTTTTGGAACAGGAGATGAAGAGATCAAAACAGTTATTGCTGGAATAGACATGGAAGTAGGAGAGATTGTTTTAGCCCATTGTCTAAGAGAAAATGGTAATTCAGTAGACCTGATTCTTGCCCATCATCCTGAAGGTGGAGCCTATGCAAGGCTTTTTGCAGTAATGCACATGCAGGCTGACATACTTGGAAGATTTGGTGTTCCTATAAATATTGCTGAAAGTCTCCTAGAAGGCAGAATAAAAGAAGTGGAAAGAAAATTAATGCCTGTCAATCATACAAGGGCAGTAGATGCTGCAAGACTTCTTAATATACCTTTTATGTGTCTTCATACACCAGCAGACAATATGGTTGCTACATATCTACAAAAACTTTTTGATGAAAAAAAACCATATACTCTGGAGGATGTTATAGACTTACTTCTGGAGATTCCTGAATACAGAGAGGCTGAAAAAAATAATGCAGGTCCTAAAATTCTAATTGGAAGCAAAGAAAGAAAAGCAGGAAAAATCTTTGTTGATATGACAGGAGGCACTGAGGGTTCAAAAGATATCTTCCAGAGCATGGCTTTAAGCGGAATAAATACAGTTGTAGCAATGCATTTAAGTGAAGAACATCGCAAAGAAGCAGAAAAAAATCATATAAATGTAATAATTGCCGGGCACATAGCAAGTGATACTCTTGGTCTAAACTTGCTTCTTGATAAAATAACAGAGGGAGAGCAAATTAAGGTTTTTGAGTGTTCAGGGTTCAGACGTTTTAGCAGGCAATAAGCCTCTCGGATGAATTATCAAAAAATTTTAGAAGAAATAAAAAACAGATTAGACATTGTTGATGTTATCTCTGAATATATTGATTTAAAAAAAACTGGACAAAATTACAAATCCCTCTGTCCCTTTCATTCAGAAAAGACTCCTTCATTTTTTGTTAATCCTTCCAAACAGATTTTTCACTGTTTTGGATGCGGAAAGGGTGGAGATATTGTTACTTTTATAATGGAATATGAAAAAATAAGCTTCATAGAAGCTCTTTCACTCCTTGCAAAAAAAGCAGGAGTTGAATTTGAACCTTTAAAAAAAAGTATTTCCTATGCTTCTAAAGAAAAACTTTATGAGATATACGAACATGCGAGCTATTACTACATAGAGCAGTTAAAAAGTTCTGAGAAAGCAAAACTTTATCTTAAAAACAGAGGCATTAATGAGGAAACCGTAAGGATATTCAAAATTGGTTATGCACCTCAAGAAAGAAATTCTTTATGTAATTTTTTAAAAGAAAAAGGCTTTGATGAAAATTTAATTAATTCCTCAGGCCTAGTTAGTAATTCTTACGATTTTTTTAGAAACAGGATTATTATTCCGATTCATGATCTGACAGGTAAAGTTATAGGATTTGGTGGAAGACTAATTGATTCTCAGGCAGAACTTCCTAAGTATATTAATTCACCTGATACTGCCATATTTAAAAAAGGAGAAAATCTTTTTGGATTCTGGCATGCAAAGCAACATATCAGAGAAAAAGGATATGTAATTGTAGTGGAAGGTTATATGGATGTAATTCTATGTCATCAACATGGATTTAAAAACGTAGTTGCACCTTTAGGAACTGCTCTTACGCAAGAACAGTTAGAAAAAACAAAAAGAATTCTCAATAATCTAAAGAAATTTACAAATAAAATATTGTTAATATTTGATGGAGATGAAGCAGGTGTGGTAGCTGCACAGAGGTCATTGTTACCTTTGTTTAACGGAGGATTTATAGTAAAAATAGTTTTATTACCTGAAAAAGAAGATCCTGCCAGTTTCCTACAAAAATATGGAGAAAAAGCATTTAAAAACTATCTATCAAAGGCTTTATCTGCTGTTGATTTAATTATCAAGACTTACCCACAAAAAAAATTAAATGAAGGAATTCGTAATTTTCTTAATAGTTTAAGCTATCACAAAGACCTTATATATCGGGATGAGCTTTTAAAAGAACTTTCAGAAAAAACAGGAATTAATGAGGTAACTCTAAGAGATGAACTTAAACAGATTATATCAAATAAAACTTCCAGAAAAGAACGAATTGATATTAAAGCATATTCTGGGTTTAAAGAAGAAGAAATTCTTCTTCGCATAGTGCTTTCCTATCCTGAAAAAATCAATTATATACTGGAAAAAATTAAAATTGAAGACTTTGAAGATTTATCAATAAAAAACATCTTTTTAAAGATACAGCAATTACAAAAAAATAGCCAGTTGTCGTTAAATAAACTTTTAAATCTGCTTGATGAAGAGGAAAAAGCTTTTATTTCTAAATTAATAATGACCTCTGAGATTGATGAAGAATCAGTTATACAGAATATGAAAGACTGCATCAGAAGTCTTGCACTTAAATCTATTGATAAAAAAATTAAAGAAGTTGCAAAATTAGGAGATGAAAGAACCCTTAATGAATTAATTAAAATAAGGAAAACTATTATACGAAACAACAATGGATGAGCAAAAAGATTTTTTTACGGAAAAAGATAAGGACAGTGATGAAACATTACAACTTTATGATTCTTTGAGGCTTTACTTTAAGTGCATTAGTGCTTTCCCTGTTCTATCCAGACAGGAAGAAAAAAATCTTGCCAGAACCATAAGCGATAAAAAGATGGAGTTAATAAAAGAATTGCTTCAGATTCCCTTTGTCCAGAGAAAAATCTATGAATTGAGTAATATTTTTTCAAAGGATCCTGAAAAAGCTAAAGAAATGCTGGATGAAGAGGAAAACTTTGACCTTGAGCAAATTAAAGAGATATTTATCAATGTCTCAGAAAACATAAAGAAAATCATGAGAAGAAAGAAAACAACAAAGGAATTTTTGAAAAAAATATTTAATATTCCACTAAGAGATGAATTAACAAATATGTTTGTAGAAGAACTTGATAATTTTACAAAAGAAATCATAAAAGGAAAGGATTTAAAATCTATTACAGGAATCTCAAACAATGAATTTATAAATCATTTTAAAGTTATAAAACAGATATTCAACGAATTCATGGAAGCCAAAAATAAAATGATAGAGTCAAATCTAAAACTTGTTGTTAGTATTGCTAAAAAATACATGGGCAGGGGACTGACTCTTGAAGATTTAATTCAGGAAGGTAATATAGGTCTTATGAAGGCTGTTGATAAATTTGAATATAAAAGAGGATTTAAATTCAGCACATATGCCACATGGTGGATAAGACAATCAATCAATAGAGCTCTGGCAGATCACTCAAAGACAATTCGAATTCCCGTTCATGTTATTGATAGTATATGTAAAATAAATAAACTTTATCGTGAGTTATATCAAAATTCAGAAAATGAACCTGATCTTGATGAAGTTTCCTCAAATTTAAATATCCCGAGTGATAAAATTGCTGATTTTCTTGCAATAACTAAAGAGCCTATATCAATAGATCTTCCACTTAGAGATGATGATTCTCTATTAAAAGATTTCATAGAAGACATAAACTCTCCAAATCCTTATGAAGAAGCATTACATGACGATTTAAAATACTTAATTGAAAAGGTTTTTGATATTCTCACAGAAAGAGAAAAAGAGATATTAATGAAACGATATGGAATCAATGAAGAAAAGCCAAAGAGCCTTGAAGAAGTTGGAAAAGAATTTTCTGTTTCAAGAGAAAGAATTAGACAGATTGAATTGAGAGCTATGAGAAAATTAAAAAGACTGTGTAGACTTAAATGGCTTAAAGACTTTATCAGAGAGAGTTGACTAATCTATTTTTTTAAGGTTATAGTAAATTTTGTAATGTATTTATTTAGGGCCCATAGCTCAGCGGCCAGAGCTACCGGCTCATAACCGGTTGGTCCCAGGTTCGAATCCTGGTGGGCCCATTTTTTATAAGGAGACCTGAAAAGTGAATGAGGAATTGGATACTCTTATAAAGCTGCAGGAAATTGACTCCTCAATTCTTTCTTTGAAACAAAAACTTGAAATAATTCCTCTGGAAATAAAAAATTTTGAAAAAAAATACAAGAAATTGACAAACAGTTTGAAAACGAAAATAAAAAAGTTATAAATCTGGAAAAAAAGAGAAAAGAAAAAGAAATTGAAATTGAGGATATTAACGAAAAAATAAAAAAACTCAAAGAGAAAACATCTCAAGTAAAAACAAACAAAGAGTATCAAGCATTGTTAAAAGAAATTGAATCAGTTCAGGAAAATTTAAAGAAAGAAGAAGAAAACCTTTTGTTGATTCTTTATGATCTTGATGAAGCAAAAAAGGTTCTTAAAGAAATAAAAGCAGAGATTGACACAAGAAAAAAAGAAGTTGAAATAAAGAAAAAGGAACTGGAAAAAGAAATTGATATTACAACTCAGCAGATTGATGAACTCAAAAAAGAAAGAAAACAATTAATAAATAAGTTGCCTTCAGAAATTTATGCAGAATATATGGAACTGATGAAAAAGCATAAAGGCTTAGCCGTTGCTCAGGTAAAAAATTCAGTATGTCAGGGTTGTTTTCTTCACATCCCGCCTCAGCTTTATGTGGAAATAAAATTAAATCAATCAATTTATCATTGCCCTCAATGTGGTAGATTTCTTTATTATAAGCCTGATAAAAAATTAGAGCAGGCACAGGTTCAGACTCAGTGAAAGCTCAGCTTTATTGTGATGGTGCATCAAGAGGAAATCCGGGAGATGCAGGAATTGGATGTTTGATTATTTTAGATAACAAAAAAATAGAGATCTCAGAATATATTGGAAGAACAACAAATAATGTAGCAGAATACACAGCATTGATCAAAGGATTAGAGGAAGCATTAAAACAAAAAGTACAGGAGATAGAAATTTTTTCAGACAGTGAACTTCTTGTTCGTCAAATTAATGGAGTTTATAAAGTAAGAAATAAAAAATTAATTCCACTATATGAAAAAGTCAAAGAGCTTTTGAATAAGTTTAAAAAATATCAAATATTTCATGTTTACAGGGAAGAGAATTCTGTAGCAGATAAACTCGCTAAAGAAGCATCATGGAAACACGAAAACTAAGATGCAAAATCTGTAATAATTTAAAAGAAGGTATTATTCTCAGACATTACAATTTAAAGGTTTGTCTTGACTGTTTTCCTCAGTTTTTTAAAAAAAGAGTTCAGGAAACAATAGAAAAATTTAAAATGTTCGGAACAAAAGAAAAACTCATAGTAGCTATCTCAGGTGGGAAAGACAGCATGAGTATTACAAAAGCACTAAAAGATTTAGGCTATAATGTAAAAGCCATCCATATAAATGCAGAGCTGGGAGAAGTTTCAAAAAAATCCATTGAAATAGTGCAGAATTTTTGCAAAATAGAAAAAATTCCTTTAAAAATTGTGCAGTTAAAGGAAGATTTTGAAGTTTCACTGGAAGAAATTTCAAAAATAATAAAAAAACCTGTGTGTGCAGTATGTGGAATGTTAAGAAGATATATTTTAAATAAGCATTCAGAAGGACAAACAATTGTCACAGGACACACTCTCAATGATGAAGCTTCTTTTATTTTGAAAAATATGATTTTCTGGAATGATGAGCTTCTGGCAAGAGCATCACCAGTTCTTGAAGAAAAAGAAGGATTAAGTAGAAAAGTTAAACCTCTCTGTCTTATTACAGAGGAAGAAACATTAATTTTCTGCAAACTTTCAAATATCACATATGTTGAAGAGCAATGTCCTTATAAATCTGAAGTTTATGAAATATTTAAAAGTCTTGTTTATGAAATAAATAAAGAGTTTCCAGGCTCAATTGCAGGATTTTACAAAGGTTATTTAAAAAGATTAAAAACTTTTTATTCTCAACCATTAAAGGAGATTTTAGTCCACAGATGCATAAGATGCGGATATCCTACAACAACTCAACTTTGTAGTGTTTGCAGACTTAAAGAAAAGTTGTTACAATATAAGCATGGATGAGGTTTTAAAAGCAGTTAAAGAAAGAAGAAGTATCAGGGCTTTTTTAAAAAAAGAAATACCTGATAATATTATTAAAAAGCTTATTGAAGCCTTAATATGGGCTCCATCTGCAGGAAATCTTCAGGCAAGAAAATTTTATTTTGTAAAAAATAAAGAAATAAAAACAAAACTTGCTCAAGCAGCTTTATATCAAACATTTATAGCAGATGCTCCACTGGTTATTATTGGATGCATTGATAAGAATAAAATTTATCCAAGATACGGAGAAAGAGGAGTTGAACTCTATGCAATACAGGATGTGGCATGTAGTATTACAAATACAATGCTTGTTGCTCATGAAAATGGACTTGGCAGTTGCTGGGTTGGAGCATTCAGAGAAGAGGAAGTCTCAAGAATTCTTAATTTACCCAGATATTTAAGACCTGTTGTTGTTTTGCCTGTTGGATATCCAGCTCATGTTCCTTCAGCACCACTCAGAGTTTCAATTCATGAAGCAGTGGAGTTTGTTGAATGAGAGACTATCTCATTATTGCAATGGAAGCTGCTCAGCAGGCAGGGAAAATTATAAAAGAAAGAATCGGCACAATTAGCAGTGAAGAAATCACACAAAAAAGTATCTCAGACTATGTAACAGAAGTAGATGTTTATTCTGAAAAAACAATAATTAATCATATAAAAAAACACTTTCCAACTCATCAGATAATGGCTGAGGAATCATCAAATAGTTATAAAAAAGCAGAATATTTATGGATAATTGATCCTCTTGATGGAACAACCAATTTTATACATGGCTTTCCTGTTGTTGCCATATCAATTGCTTTAATGTATAAAGGAGAAATAGTTTTAGGAGTTATTCATGATCCCACAAGGAATGAGACTTTTTATTCTGAGCTTGGTAGTGGAGCATTTTTAAATGGAGAAAAAATTAGAGTATCCACACTGAGTTTGCCTGAAATGAGCCTTATTGCAACTGGTTTTCCATTCAGAAACAAACAGTATATTCCAGATTACATAAAAATATTTCAATCACTGCTTTACTCTGTGAGTGATCTTAGAAGAGCTGGCGCTGCAGCAATTGATCTTGCCTATGTGGCATGCGGAAGGGTGGATGGATTTTTTGAATTTGCCCTGAGTGCATGGGATATTGCAGCAGGTGTAATTTTAATAAAAGAAGCAGGCGGTATTGTATCAGACTTTGAAGGTGGAAAGGAATATTTAAAAACAGGTCATATTATTGCAGGGAACTCTGTCATTCATTCTTTCTTAGTGAACAAAATTAAAGAAGTTTTAAAAAGCTGATTCTAAGGTGATAAATAAATTTTTATATTCCTCAGCTCGTTTTTTTATTGAAGGAGCAGTCCAGATGTCACTTACTACTGCAACCATATCAGCACCAAGAAAAACCAGTTCTTTAGCTCTTTCTACATTTAATCCTCCAATGACGCAAACAGGAATTGATAGGATCTTTTTTGCCTCTTGAATTATTGATTTATCAACTACTTTAGCCTCTGGTTTGGTGTAAGAAGGATAAAAACTTCCAAATGCTACATAAGAAGCACCGAGGCTTTCCATAATTTTAGCTCTTTCAATATCATCATAGCAGGAAACACCTATGATTTTATTTCTTAATTTTTGTTTTACCTGAGCAATATCAGCATCTTCTTTGCCAATATGAACTCCGTGAGCATTCACTTTTATGGCTAAATCAACTCTATCATTTACAATAAAATAGGCATTATATTTTTCGCAAAGCTCTTTTAATGAAAATACATAGGAGATTAGAAAATTATCTGAATTTGTTTTGTCTCTAAGTTGAACAATTTTCGCACCGCCTTTTAAGGCTTCTTCAACCATTTCAAGAATTTTATCATAGGGAGTCAGTTTTTCATCTGTTATTACATAAAGTCCTTTTAATTTCAACATTTTTACTTGAGTTCTTTTAAAATTTGCATAATCTTTCTGACTCTTTCAGGAAGAGCTATCTCTGGTTTGCTTTCTTTTAATTTTAACCATTTCCACAATCCTATTGGACAAACTGTAGCAAAGCTTATCTTGAAGTTTTTGCAAACATCTGGACGATTTTCATAAATCCCGCAACTCGCCTCTTTCCATTGATTTTCCTTTATTGAAATCTCAATTAAATGAGGACATTTTTGATTTTCAAGCTTTTTTGTTCCTTCAGGCAATGGCACTGCCCAGCGAAAACAGCACTCTGAACATCTGAGACATACAAAATTTTTATCTGCTGTATCAAGCACTTCATTAAGCAGTTTACTGTTTAAGCTCATAGATATAAAGACATTCTAACATTTATAAAAAAATTAAAACAATCTCTGTTACTTTTGCGTGTTACCTTAGGATGTTACTTTTGGTAATAAAAAATTTTTTTAGGTCTTGAATTTTCTTAGTTTTTAATTGGCATAAAAATTGCTAACTTTATAAAAATCAAAAAATCAGGGAGGAGGAGAAAATGCAAATATTTTTAGACACAGCAGAGATTGAAGCAATAAGAAAGTGGGCAGCTACAGGAGTAGTTGACGGAGTTACAACAAATCCAACTCTTATGGCAAAAGCAGGTGCTAAGGATGTAAAAGGCGTTATAAAAGAGATTTGCAGTCTGGTTCGTGAGCCTGTAAGTGTTGAGGTAATATCAACTGATGCTGAGGGAATGATAAAGGAAGCTCGTGAGTATGCTTCGTGGGGATTTAACATTGCTATTAAAATTCCCATGACAGAGGAAGGGATGAAAGCTGTAAATGTGCTTTCAAAGGAAGGAATTAAAACAAATGTAACCCTTGTGTTTTCAACAAATCAGGGAATTCTTGCAGCAAAAGCTGGTGCAACTTATGTAAGTCCTTTTATAGGACGGCTTGATGATATTTCTCATGACGGATTAAGCATTGTAAGAGATTTGGCGGAGATATTTAGAATATATGGTTTTACTACAAAAATAATTGCTGCAAGCATCCGTCATCCACTTCATGTTGTTGAAAGCGCACTTGCTGGTGCTCACATTGCAACAGTACCGCCAAAAGTCCTTGAAAGCATGTTTAAACATCCTCTTACAGATATAGGTATTGAAAGATTTTTAAAAGACTGGGAAAGTCTTCATAAAAAATAAATAAAAAATAAGGAGGAAAATAGCGATGAAAATGAAGTATATTGATTTCTTAGAAATTGGATACATTCCAAGAGAAAATGATGTTCTGGCTGCATTCTATGTTGAGCCAGCAGAAAACGTAACTGTAGAAGAAGCAGCAGGAGCTGTTGCTTCAGAAAGTTCAATTGGCACATGGACTGACCTTGCCACAATGAAACAAAGCATATGGGACGAGTTAAGGGCAAAGGTTTATGCTATAGAGGATAATGTTGTTTATATAGCCTATCCTGAAGCACTTTTTGAGACAAATAACATTCCTCAATTTTTAAGTAGCGTTGCAGGCAATGTTTTTGGTATGAAGGCTGTTAAAGCTTTAAGATTACTTGACATAAGAGTAACATCTAATTTTACACAACAGCTTCCAGGACCGGCTTTTGGAGTTCAGGGAGTAAGAGAAATTTTAAATATAAAACACAGACCTCTCATCGGAACAATTGTAAAGCCAAAACTCGGTCTTTCACCAAAAGAACAGGCAGAAGTTGTCTATAATTCTTTGGCTGGAGGACTTGACCTTGTAAAGGATGATGAAAATCTTACGCATCAGGTCTTTTCAAACTTTGAAGAAAGAGTACTCCGCTGTTTGGAAGCAGTACAGAAAGCAGAAAAAGAAACAGGAGAAAAGAAAGCTTATTTACCCAATATAACTGCTCCTACCGAAGAAATGTTGAGAAGGGCTGAGTTTGTAAAGAAAAATGGTGGAACTTATGTAATGATTGACATTGTTACAGCAGGATTTTCAGGACTGCAGACTGTTAGAAACGCAAACACTGGATTAATAATTCATGCCCACAGAGCAATGTATGCAAGTTTTGCACGTCCTAAAAATCATGGAATTCATATGCTTGTTTTAGCAAAACTTTCAAGACTTGCAGGAGTTGACCAGCTTCATATTGGCACAGTGGTTGGAAAAATGGAAGGTGACAGAGCTGATGTAATGCTCTGTCATGAAGCTTTAGGTAACTCTAAACATACTCTTAATGCTCCTTTACCTCCTCAGAGCTGGGGAAATATAAAGCCTGTTTTTTCAGTTGCTTCTGGAGGACTTCATCCAGGACACATTCCTGACCTTGTGAATATATTTGGTATTGATGCTGTGCTTCAATTTGGTGGAGGAGTTCATGGGCATCCTGATGGAACTATGCAAGGAGCAAAAGCTGTAAGAGATGCAGTAGAAGCAGCAGTTAAAGGCAAAACTCTGGAAGAAGCAGCAAAGAAAAGTAAAGCATTGGCAAAAGCCTTAGAAAAATGGAAGGGAGTAGTGATAAAATGAAGCCTGTCTTAGTAGGAATTGCAGGAGACAGCGGAAGCGGAAAAAGCACATTTGTTAAGACTCTGGCTAATTTACTGGGAGAAAAAGATGTAAGGGAAATATGCTTTGATGATTATCATTCATTAGACAGGGAAGAAAGAAAAGCTGTAAAAATAACGCCGCTTCATCCTCGTGCAAACAATCTTGGGCTGGCTATAGAACATATGTGGCATCTTAAACAGGGTAAAAAAATTTTAAAACCTGTTTACGATCACTCAACTGGTAAATTTGGTGAACCTGAATGGGTATTTCCCGTTCCTTACATTATATGTGAAGGATTGCATACTTTCTATTTTAGTGTGCTTGCTGCTATTTACGATTTAAAGATTTATTATGATACTGATCTTGAACTGAAAATAATATGGAAAATTCAAAGAGATGTTCTTGAAAGAGGATATTTTGCTGAAAAGGTAATTGAAGAGATAAGAGAAAGGCAGAAAGATATAAGAAACTTTGTGGAACCTCAATCTCAATATGCTGATATTTTAATAAAATTAAAACTTCACTCTGATAATTGTATAGCTGTTCAGTGGAATGAGTCTACTGATGCTCAATGGTTCAAAAATCTTTTAAATGAGCCTGATTTATGGAACACCTCCTCAGAGTGGTATGGTGGTAAAAAATGGAATGTTTATGAGATAACCCGTAATTTTACACTGGATGAAGCAAAAAGAACATTTAAAATTGATAATTCCTTCAAAATAAAGGAAAAGGAACTTACACCCTATTTGGTAGCAAGTCTTTTAATTGCAACCATACTTAAACAAATAAGAAATTTAAAAGATCAAAAGGAGGTGTAAAAATGTTTGAAACATTTGAATTAGTTTCAAATTACACAGAACTACAATCAATAGCCAGAAGAATAAGAAAAAACATCATTAAAATGATTTCTCAGGCAGGTAGCGGACATCCTGGAGGAAGTCTCTCCTGTGTTGAGATTTTAACAGCTCTTTACTTTAAGGTTTTAAGACTTAATCCAGATTATCCAGAAGATATGGATAGAGACAGATTTGTTCTTTCAAAAGGACATGCTGCTCCAGCACTTTATGCTACTTTAGCTGAATTTGGTTTTATTCCAAAGGAATGGCTTAATAGCTTAAGAAAATTTGGTTCTCCACTTCAGGGACATCCTGATATGAAAAAGGTTCCTGGAGTTGAAATATCAACAGGCTCTCTTGGACAGGGTCTTTCAGTAGGTGTGGGAATGGCTTTAGGTGCAAAAATTCAGAAGCTTGGCTATCGTGTTTTTGTCCTGTTAGGAGATGGAGAATGCCAGGAAGGACAGGTTTGGGAAGCTGCAATGGCTGCATCACATTATAAGCTTAATAACTTAATTGCAATTGTTGATAGAAATAGACTTCAGATTGATGGAAATACAGAGGATGTTATGTCTTTGGAACCATTTGTTGAAAAATGGAAAGCTTTTGGCTGGATGACCCTTGAGGTAAATGGACATGATTTTGGTGAAATAATTCCAGCATTTCAGATAATTCCATACATATCAAAACCTCTTGCAATTATTGCTAATACTGTTAAAGGTAAAGGAGTTTCCTTTATGGAAAACAATGTTGACTGGCATGGCAAGGCTCCAAAAGATGAAGAAACTGAGAAGGCCCTGGAAGAACTTGAAGAAAAAGTTTGTGAGTTAGTTTAAGAAGGAGGTTTAATAATGCAAAATAAAATAGCTACAAGGCAGGCTTATGGTTTGGCTCTTGTAGATTTAGGGAAAAATAATTCAAATGTTGTTGTGCTTGATGCTGATCTATCAAAATCAACATATACTGTAAAATTTGCAAAAGAGTTTCCTGAAAGGTTTTTCAATGCAGGAGTTGCTGAAGCAAACATGATTGGCATGGCAGCAGGACTTGCCACATGTGGATTTATAGTGTTTGCTTCCACCTTTGCCATATTTGCCACTCAAAGGGCTTTAAATCAGATATTTCAGAGCATTGCTTATCCTGAACTGAATGTGAAAATTGCTGCTTCTCATGCTGGCATAACAGTTGGTGAAGACGGAGCAAGTCATCAATCTATTGATGACATCTCAATTATGAGAGCAATTCCAGGCATGACTGTAATTGTTCCTGCAGACAGCACAGAAGCTTATCAGGCAACAATTGCAGCAGCAAGGCACTTTGGTCCTGTATATCTAAGACTCAGTAGAGCTCCAACTCCTCAAGTTTTGCCTGAGGATTATACATTTAAAATCGGTAAAGCTCATGTGTTAAGGGAAGGTTCAGATGTGACCATAGTAGCCTGTGGCACGATGGTATATGAAGCTATGGTGGCTGCAGAAAAACTTCTTTCTCATGGTATAGATGCTGAAGTTATTAACATGAGTACAGTAAAACCAATTGATAAAGAAACATTGCTGAATTCTGTAGTAAAAACAGGATGTGTTGTCACAGCAGAAGAACACAGTGTGATAGGGGGCCTTGGTGATGCAGTATGTGCTGTTATCTCTGAAGAGCATCCATGTCCTGTAAAAAAAATAGGGATTAAAGATCAATTTGGTCAATCGGGAAAGCCTGAAGAGCTTCTTAAAGCCTATAAACTTACATCTGATGATATTGTTCAGACTGTATTAAGTTTAAAGGGAGGCAGTCTATGAGGATTGCTATTAATGGTTTTGGAAGAATAGGAAGATTGGTAACAAAAATCCTTTTTAATGAAAACCTTGAAAATATTGATTTAGTGGCAGTTAATAGCTCAAGAAACACTGAAATGCTCGCTTATCTTCTTAAATATGATTCAGTATATGGAAAATTTGATAATGAAGTCTCTTATGATTCTGACTTTATAGTGGTGAATAACAAAAAAATTAAAATTATTGAGGAAAGACAAGACTTAACAAAGCTTCCATGGAAAGAACTTGATATTGATCTTGTCGTTGAATCTACAGGGAAATTTAAGAAAAAAGAGGATGCTTATAAACACATTGAAGCAGGTGCTAAAAGAGTTCTTATTACAGCTCCAAGTACTGAATCTGATATAATGGTTGTCTATGGAGTAAATCACGATGCAATTAAGCCAGAACATAAAATTATATCAGCTGCATCATGTACAACAAATTGTGTTGCTCCTGTCTGTAAGGTAATGGAAGAATTTGAAATTTTAGACGGATTTATCACCACTATTCATGCCTATACATCGGATCAGAGACTTTTAGACGGAAGTCATAAAAAGGATATGCGCAGAGCAAGAGCAGCAGCTTTAAATATTGTACCCACATCCACTGGAGTAGGAAAAGCTTTAAGTTTTATATTTCCTCATCTGGAAGGGAAAATATCCGCAACGTCAATAAGAGTTCCTGTCCCAACTGGTTCAATTGTTGATTTCTCTGTAAGACTCCGAAAAAATCCTTCCTTAGAGGACATAAAAGAAAGATTTATTCATTACGAAAATAATTCTTTAAAAAATGTGCTTAAGTATACTGAGGAGCCTGTGGTCTCTACAGATATAATTGGGATGAGATATTCTTCAATAGTTGATGGGCTATTGACTTCCAAAACCGGTGATATCTACAAAATATTTTCTTGGTATGACAATGAATATGGCTACTCTTTTAGGATTGTAGATTTAATAAAATTTTTTGCAAAAGGGGGTTAAAATGTGTAAAAAACCCTGTCTTTCAAATTATTCTGTTTACAAATTAAAAGGAAAAAAAGTTTTTGTGCGTGCTGATTTAAATGATCCTGTTAATGAAAAGGGAGAATTAATTGGAGATATGAGGATAAGAGCTACTTTGCCAACAATTGGTTATCTTGTCGGCGCTGGTGCAAAGGTAATTGTTGCTTCTCATATGGGAAGACCTAAAAATAAAGAGACCAGATACTCTTTATGTAATGTTAAAAAATATCTATCAAAAACTTCACCTTTCAGAGTTCACTTTGTTCCTTCATGGGGTGATGAAGTTAAAGATACTCTTAAATTATTGAGAGATGGAGAGATTTTACTTTTGCAAAACTTAAGATTTCATCCAGGAGAAACAAGCAATGATGAGGAGTTTGCAAAGTTTTTAGCTTCATTGGCAGATATTTATATTTTTGAAGCCTTTGGTACTGCTCATAGAACGCATGCCAGTATAGTTTCTGTGCCTAAATTTTTACCTTCAATGGTTGGATTTTTAACTGAAAAGGAAATAAATACCATAAATAGATTGATAGAACAGGCAAAAAGGCCATTTTTATTTATTCTCGGAGGTAAAAAAGTTTCTGATAAAATAAAACTTTTTGAGAGACTTCTTGACAAGGCTCAAACAATTTGTATTGGTGGAGCAATGGCTTGCACTTTTTTTAAAGCAATGGGATATGAGGTAGGACAATCTTTTTATGAAGAAGACGCTATCACCACAGCAAAAACAATAATGAAGAAAGCAGAACAAAGTGGATGTAAAATTTTTCTTCCCGAGGATGTTATGGTAGCAAAAACAATCAGTGAAAATACAGAAACGAGATATGTTTCCATAAAAGAGATTCCTTCGGACATGCAGGTTGTTGATATAGGACCGAAAACATTTGAGACTTACAAAAAAGAAATAAATTCTGCAAATACGATTTTATGGAATGGACCTATGGGAATCTATGAAATTCCCAAATTCTCATGGGGTTCCAAAAGTATAGCCCTGGCAATTGCTATGTCTAAAGGAATAAAAATATGCGGAGGAGGAGATACTGCTGAGGTTTTAAATTCTTCAAATTTAATCTCCCATTTTGATCATGTTTCTACTGGCGGTGGAGCTTTTTTAAAATTTTTAGAAGGTTGTCAGTTACCTGCACTTGAAGCAATTTCTGATATTGAGTAAGGAGGTTGTTGTGAAAATAGCAATGGCAACAGATCATGCAGCATTTACTTTAAAAGAGGAGATTAAAAACTATCTTCTGCAATCAGGGCATAATATAACGGATTTTGGATGCTATAGTGAGGAGCCTGTTGATTATCCTTTGTTTATTTCAAAGGCAGCCCTGGCAGTAGCTAATGGAGAGTGTGATAGAGGGATTGTAATGTGCGGTTCAGGCATTGGAGCTTCAATTGTAGCGAACAAAATAAAAGGAATAAGATGTGCTTTGGTTTATACTCCTGAACTTTGTAGGCTTGCAAGACAACACAATGACGCAAACATGATTGCTCTTGCAGGAAGATTTACAGAAAAAGATACAGCAAAAAGAATTGTTGATGTCTTTCTTTTAACTCAATTTGAAGGTGGAAGACATCATAGAAGAGTTAATCAGATATTAGAAATTGAGGAGGGTAAAATATGAAAAATAAAATTGCAGAAACCATTGAAGAGCTTGATTTCAATGATGTTGACAATTTAATTTATAGTGCTGTTTTTTCATCTAACGAGGAAGTTAGAAAAAAAGCAAAAGAATCAATATATTTAAAGGGACTTCAGCATAACATAACTCCTTCATCAATCCAGAATATTTATGAAGCAATGGGAAGAGGAGATATTGGCGGTATTACAGTTCCTGCTGTGAATATAAGAGGACTTACATATTATGCAGCAAGAGCCATATTTAGGTCAGCAAAGAAAAATAATGTGGGGCTAATTATATTTGAGATTGCCCGTTCAGAAATTGGATATACTTATCAAAGGCCCTCAGAGTATGCTGCAAACATAACTGCTGCAGCTTTAAAGGAAGGATTTCACTTTCCAGTTTTTCTCCAGGGAGATCATTTCCAGATTAACAAGAAAAATTTTGAGAAAAACCCTGCAGGGGAGATCAATGCTGTTAAGGATTTAATAAAAGAATCAATTGATGCTGGTTTTTTCAATATAGATATAGATGCTTCCACAATGGTTGACTACTCAAAGAAAAGTTTGCAGGAGCAACAGAAGGAAAATTTTACTCTTACAGCTATGCTTACAGATTACATAAGACAGTTACAGCCGGATGGAATAATAATTAGTGTAGGAGGAGAAATAGGTCACATTGGTGGCAAAAACTCTACAGTTGAAGAGTTTGAAGCCTTTATGGAAGGTTATTTAAAAAATCTAAATTCTCAAAAAGGTATTTCAAAAATCAGTGTCCAGACAGGAACAGCTCATGGTGGAATTCCTTTAAAAGATGGAACACTGGCACAGGTTAAGTTAGATTTTAATGTTTTAAATTCAATTGGAAGCATAGCTCAAAAAAAATATGGATTGAGCGGTGCTGTTCAGCACGGAGCATCCACTTTGCCACTGGAGCTATTTGATAAATTCCCTGAATCTTACACATCTGAAATCCATCTTGCCACAGGATTCCAGAATCTGATGTATGAAATGGCACCAGATTGGCTAAAAAATGAAATTTATAACTATCTTCAAGAGAAATGCAAAGAAGAATGGAAACACGATATGACATATGAGCAATTTATATATAAAACACGGAAAAAAGGATTTGGTCCTTTTAAAAAACAGTGGTGGAGTCTTCCAGAAGATATTAAAAACGCCATAATGGATGAGCTTTCAAAAACTTTTGACATAATGTTTGAAAAACTTAGAGTTAATAATTCAATACAGTTTCTCACTAAATACATAAATCCTATAAATGTAAATTTAAAATTTTAGGAGGAGTCAAAATGGAGATAAAAAAAGGAATAGATTTAAACAGATTTATTCTTGAAGAAGAAAGAAAACATCCTGAAGCCACAGGTACACTTTCCCATGCTTTGATGGCAATAGAAAATGCAACAAAAATTATCTCCTCTTACATTAGAATGGCAGGACTTGTTGATGTAATTGGAAAAACTGGAAGAATAAATGTGCAGGGAGAAGAAGTTCAAAAATTAGATACTCTTTCAAACAGAGTTCTCATAGAACACTTAAGCGGAAGCGGTGATTTTTATGCTGTAGCAAGTGAAGAAATGGAACATGCTCTGTTTCCAGAAGAAGGTAAAAATGGAAAATATGTTATAGCAATAGATCCTCTTGATGGTTCCTCTGTAATTGATGCAAATACATCAGTAGGAACAATCTTTTCAATATGGAGAAAAATTTCTTCAGATGAATCAACATTTTTACAGGAAGGTAAAAAAATAGTTGCTGCTGGATACGTTATTTATGGTACATCAACTATGCTTGTTTATTCAACTGGAAACGGTGTTTATGGCTTTACTCTTGATCCAATGGTTGGTACTTATTTACTTTCCCATCCGAATATAAAAATTCCTGTGAAAGGCAAAATCTACGGATTTAATGAATCATATTACAACAAATGGGATGAAAAAATTAGAAGATGTGTGGATTTGTTTAAAACAGAAGGATATACTCTTAGATGGGCTGGAGCAATGGTTACAGATATTCATAGAACAATCATGAAAGGTGGGATATTTGCTTATCCATTAGTTGGCTCAAAGGCAAAGATAAGACTTCTTTACGAAGCAGCTCCTATGGCTTTTTTAGTTAAACAAGCAGGTGGATTAGCTACTGATGGAACAGAGGATATTTTAAATATTAAACCTCAGACTCTTCATCAAAGAGTCCCAGTATTTATAGGTAGCTCAGAAGATGTTAAAAAATGCATGGAGATTATAAACAGCTAAGATGCGTAAAACAAAGATTGTAACCACAATAGGTCCTTCATCAGATAAAAGAGAGATAATTTCTCAAATGATTCAAGCAGGGATGGATGTTGCAAGACTTAATTTCTCTCATGGAGATCATTTTTACTATTCTGAGATTATAAGAACAATAAGAGAGGAATCATTCAAGCTCGGCAAACCTGTTGCAATACTTCAGGATCTTCAAGGTAGTAAACTAAGAATAAATAACATAAATGGAAGAGAAATTAAGCTTACTGAAGGTGAAGTGGTAGAAATTATACCTGGCGATGGAGTATCCACTTCAAAAACTTTTTTTGTACCTTATAAAAATTTAATTCATGAAGTCAAAGAAGGTGACGAGATTTTAATTGATGATGGGTTGATAAGACTTGAGATAACTCAAAAACTTACTGACAAAGTTTTAGGGATAGTAAAAGAAGGTGGAGTCCTTAAGCCTAAAAAAGGGATCAATTTCCCTAATTTAAATGCAACCTTGAGTTTCACTGATAAAGACAAGACAGATCTTTTATTCGGCATTAATCTTGATGTAGATTATATTGCTATTTCTTTTGTAAAAAATAAAGATGATTTAGTTTCAATAAAAGAATGGGCAAGTCAGAAGGGGTTAATCCTTCCTCCTGTTATAGCAAAAATAGAAAGAAAGGAAGCAATTGAAAACATTGAAGAAATTCTTGATGTTGCTGATGGAATAATGGTTGCAAGAGGAGATCTGGGCGTTTCTCTTCCAATTCATGAAGTCCCTGTTTATCAAAAAAAATTAATAGAACTTGCAAATCAAAAATGTAAAATTGTTATCACTGCAACACAGATGCTGGAATCAATGAGAGAACATTCAAGACCAACCCGTGCAGAGGCAACTGATGTTGCAAATGCTGTAATTGATGGAACAGATGCATTAATGCTTTCTGCAGAAACAGCTACAGGACGGTATCCTGTAGAAGCAGTTAAAACAATGAGTTCAATTATAAAATTTACAGAAAAAAATTTATCTCACAGAATCCCTGTTCTTTATAAAGTTGGTAGTTCTTTTTCTGAAGCAATAGCCTCTGGTGCAGTCAAAGTGGCTCAGAACATTAATGCAAAAGCTATTGTTGTTTTTACTGAATTTGCGTCTACAACAAGAGTATTCTCAAAACTAAGACCACCAATGCCAGTTATTGCTTTTAGTATTAAGGAAAAAACTTACAGAAAATTATCTCTCTTCTGGGGAATAATTCCTATATGGAATAAAAATTTTTCTTTAAAAGAAATTGAAGAGACTCTCAAAAATTTAGGTATTGCGAACAGTTCCGATAAAATAGTAATTGTATCTGGACAGTCAAATACTATCAAATTACACAAAATAGGATGAAATCTATGAAAACATTTATAAGCATAATAGGAGCTGGTCCAGCAGGAATAGCAGCAGCAGTGGAATTAAAGGCAAAAGGAATTAATGATTTAATTGTTTTTGAAAAAGGTGAAGATATATGCTCAACAATAAGAAACCTCTATCCTCCACATAAAAGAGTTGATAAAGTTTTTAAAGGATTAGAGTTGGATGCTCAGGGTTTATGTGGCTTTCAAACAGAAACTAAAGAGGCTTTTCTTGAAAGAATGCGTAAATACGTAAAGGATTATGAAATTAGAATTAAGTTTAATAAAAGAATTGACGGAGTGGAAAAAATTAATGATTTTTACGTGATAAAACATGACAGTTTGAAAGTTGCGGAAAGTTATATAGTGATATTGGCAACAGGAGTATTTGATACTCCTTGTAAACCTTCTTATCCAATTCCTGAAAAAGTAAAAAATAAAGTATTTTTCAAAATTCCAAAAGAGATTCCTAAAAACGAAAAGATACTTGTTGTAGGAGGAGGAAATTCTGCAGTTGAGATTGCCTGTGTTCTTTCTAAAGATTGCTTTGTTTCTCTTTCTTACAGAAGAGAAAAATTTTTTAGGGTAAATGAAGAAAACACTAAAGAGCTTGAAAAAAGAAAAAACAAAATACGGCTCCTTTTAGGAACTGATATAAAAAGACTGGAGCCTGCAGATGACCAAATCAAAGTAGTATTTAAAAATGGCTTTGAAGAAATATTTTCAAAAATTTTCTATTGCCTTGGTGGTAGTGCTCCTAAGGATTTCTTACAAAAAATAGGAATAGAATTTGTTGGTGGAAAACCTAACATTGATGAATATGGAGAAAGTAACATTCAGAGAGTTTTTTTAATTGGCGATATATCTACGGATCGTGGAAGTATTATGTATGCTTTTAATTCAGCTTTTAAGGCGACTAAAAGAATTATTGAAAAATACTTACATAGGGAGGGAATCCTTTGACACTAATAGCACCGTCAATTCTTTCAGCTGATTTTGGAAAACTATCTGAAGAGATTAGGCTTGCTGAGGAAGCTGGAGTGGACATGATTCACATTGATGTAATGGATGGTCATTTTGTTCCGAATATAACAATTGGACCATTAATAGTAGAAGCTGTAAGAAAATCAACTCATCTTCCACTTGATGTTCATTTAATGATAACAAATCCTGAAAAATATATCTCAGATTTTGTTAAAGCTGGTGCTGATTATCTTACAGTTCATGTTGAAGCCTGTAGACATCTGCATAGAACAATAAGTGGGATAAAACAACATGGGATTAAGGCTGGAGTTTCATTAAATCCTGCGACATCATTAACCACGGTGGAAGAAATAGTTCAAGACATTGATCTTTTGTTAATAATGTCGGTAAATCCAGGATTTGGAGGACAACATTTTATTTTTTCTTCCATAGATAAAATAAAAAGAGCTAAATCAATGATATTAAAAAAAGGCTACAATAAATTAGTAGAAGTAGATGGTGGAGTAAAGCTTGAAAACGCAAAAGAAATTGTTAAAGCAGGAGCTGATATTCTGGTTATAGGCTCAGCTTTCTTTGGACAAAAAGATTATAAAAAATTTATGGAAATACTCAGAGAAAAGTTAAAAAGTTAAGTTATTTAAGCAAAGACATTTTCATGTTGACGAACTATAAAAAATTATTTTAAAAATTTGCTATAATTTAGTATGCAAACTGTTGAAAAAGACATAGAAAAAGAAATGAGAGAGTATCCAATACTTACTTTTGCAGATATTCTGCATGCATTAAAAAGTCATCCTGAGTGGCTGGAAGAGTTGAGGAAAATTATTTTGACCACAGAACTTCTTGAACTTCCTAAAAAATTTAATGAACTTCTCAAGAAAGTAGATAAAATTGAAAAAGATGTGGAAACTCTCAAGCAGGATGTAGCTGTGCTCAAGCAGGATGTAGCTATACTTAAGCAGGATGTAGCTGTGCTTAAGCAGGATGTAGCTATACTTAAGCAGGATGTAGCTGTGCTCAAGCAGGATGTAGCTATACTTAAGCAGGATGTAGCTGTGCTTAAGAAAGACATGGCTTATCTTAAAGGAGAATTTGGAAGATTTAAAGGTAAGGATTTTGAAAGAACAATTAAAGAAAGATATTATTCTTTCTTTGGAAGAATTTTGAGAAAATCCAGACTCATTCAATTTGAAGAAGTTGTTCCAATCCTTGATGATGCTGAGGAAAAAGGTTTAATTACTGAGGAGCAAAGAGATAGTGTATTAAATCTTGATCTTCTTGTAAAAGGAGAGATTAAATCAACTCATAAATTAGTAATTTTAGCAGTAGAAGTCTCTTATAGTTTATATGAAGATGACATTCAAAGAGCAATTGAGAGAGCACAAATACTATCTCATATTCTTCATGAAGAGGTAATACCTACTGTTGTTACTGCTGAAGCGAAAGAAGATTTAGAAAAATTAGCTGATGAAAGGGGAGTTTTTATTATAAAAGCAGATTATTAACTGTTCTCCAGCAGATCAATAATTTCTGTCATATCCTTTGGTAAAGGAGATTCAAATTGAAGAGTTTCACCTGTTATTGGATGTCTGAATTTAATTTTCCATGCATGAAGCATCTGCCTTGTTATGGGTAATTTTTTCCCTCCAACTTCTATATATGTTTTTCTTCCATAGGTTCTATCACCTAAAACTGGATGTCCAATTGCTGAAAAATGAACTCTTATCTGATGAGTTCTGCCAGTAATTATTCTTACTTTTACAAGAGTGTAGTTTTTAAAATTTCTAAGCACTTCCCATTCTGTAATTGCATCTTTGGCTTTTTTTGTTCTTGTTGACATTTTTTTTCTGTCATAAATTGCTCTTCCGATTGGAAGAGTGATTTTTCCACTTCCTTTTAATTCTCCACTTACAAGGGCAATGTATTCTTTATTGACGTGCCTCTTTTTAAAAGCTTCTATCAATCCATAATAGGCTTTATCATCCACTGCAATGACAATTACTCCAGATGTGTCTTTATCAAGTCTATGAACCACTCCAGGTCTTAAAGGCGCACCAGCACTGGCAAGTTTTTTCACATGGTAGGCTAAAGCATTCAAAAGAGTTCCTTCTTTATGTCCGGGGCAAGGATAAACCACCATATTAGCAGGCTTTGAAAGCACAATTAAATAATCATCTCTGTAAATTACATCAAGGGGAATATTTTGCGGAATTAATTCTTTATTTTCTTCAGTTTCACTCAAAAATTCACTAAAAACTTCAACCAAATCATTAAATTTTAATTTATAACTTTTTGATTTTAAAAAGTTATTGACTTTAACAAATCCTTTTTCAATTGTTTCCTGAGCTTTTGTCCTGCTGAGATTTAATTTTTCCGAGATAAATACATCAAGTCTTTTTCCTTCACTGAAATTGTCAATTTTGAAAGTAAGGCTCATAGCCCTAATTTCTCTTTCAAAAATTTTCCAGTATATGATGCAGGATTCATGGCAACCTCTTCAGGAGTTCCTTCTGCTACAATATAACCTCCAAGAGCACCACCTTCAGGACCGAGATCTATTATGTAGTCAGCACATTTTATAATATCTAAGTCATGTTCTATCACTATAACAGTATTTCCATTTTCAACGAGTCTTTGAAGTATATTAAGTAGCCTTTCTATATCAACCATATGTAATCCTGTTGTGGGTTCATCAAGTATATAAAGAGTTTTTCCTGTTGGCTTTTTGCTAAGTTCTTTAGCAAGTTTAACTCTCTGAGCCTCTCCTCCTGAAAGAGTTGTAGCAGACTGACCAAGGGTTATATATCCAAGTCCTATGTCTTGCATTATCTGAAGCTTATGTCTGAGTTTTGGCACAGCATAGAAAAATTCAACGGCTTCGCTTACTGTCATTTCAAGAATGTCACTGATGCTTTTACCTTTATATTTAATCTGAAGAGTTTCCTCGTTGTATCTCCTACCTTTACAACTGTCACAAATAACATATACATCAGGGAGTAAATGCATCTTTATCTTTTTTACTCCATCTCCCTGACAGGCTTCGCATCTGCCTCCTGAAAGATTAAAGCTGAATCTTGATTTTGTATATCCACGAACCTTTGCATCAGGTAACATTGCAAAAAGTTCTCTTATTTCATTCATAACCTGAGTATATGTAGCTGGAGTAGACCGAGAAGTTCTTCCAATAGGAGACTGATCAATACAGACAACTTTGTCTATCTTTTCTATGCCTTCAATTGTTTTATGTTTTCCGGGTAAAACACTGGCATTGTAAAGTTTCTTTGCCAGAGCTTTATATAAAATCTCAAATATCAATGTGCTTTTACCTGATCCAGCAACTCCTGTAACACATACAAATACACCAAGAGGAATTTTAACATCAATATTTTTAAGATTATAGGCTTGTGCTCCGATAATTTTTATAAATTCCTTTGATTTTCTTCTGTGTGCTGGTATGGCAATTTTATTTGAACCCTTTAAATACTGAGCAGTAATTGAGTTTTTACTTTCTAAGAGTTTTTCTGGAGATGATACCTCTGTCAGATAACCACCTTCTCTTCCTCCACCAGGACCAAGCTCAATAATTAAATCAGAATTCATTATTGTTTTTTCATCATGCTCAACCACAACAAGAGTATTTCCCCTTGAAGAAAGCTCTTTCATAGATTCTATAAGTTTTAAACAATCTCTTGGATGTAGCCCGATACTTGGTTCGTCAAGTACATAGAGAACTCCGCTCAAATGTGAACCAAGCTGAGTTGCAAGTCTTATTCTTTGAGCTTCTCCTCCTGAAAGACTGAAAGCAGGTCTATTCAGGCTTAAATAACCAACTCCAATTTTCTGAAGAAATTCAAGTTTTATAAAAATTTCTTTAAGTATTCTTTCTGCAATTAAAGTTTCATAAGAAGAGATTTTTAATTCAGATAAAAAATTTTTTAATTCATCAAGTGAGACTGCTGATAACTCAGCTATATTTTTTCCATTAATTTTTATTGCTAAGGCTTCCTGTCTAAGTCTTGTTCCTCCACAAAGTTTACAAGGGATTAAACTTAAAACATCTACTTCTTCTTCATCTTCAATATTTTCATAGCCCAGTCCCCTACATCTTGGGCATGCACCGTATTTACTGTTAAAAGAAAAAAGTCTTGGGTCAATTTCTGGCAGACTTACACCACAGGTTGGACAGGCAAGGATGCTGCTGAATATAACATCTTTGTTTTCATCAACAATGTTTACTACAACAGTATGAGTATACTTCATTGCAAGTTCCAATGCCCTTTTTATCTGATTTTGGTATTTTTCTTTAACAATGAGTCTGTCTATAACAAGCTCAATTGTATGTCTCATATGTTTTTTTAAGGAAATCTCCTGTGTTAGCTCAATTAGATTTCCATCTATTCTTGCTCTTATAAATCCTTCAGCTCTTGCTTTTTCAAGAATTTCTTTGTGTTCTCCTTTTTTTTCAATGACAACTGGAGCTAAAATCTGAATCTTTGTTCCTTCAGGAAGGCTTAGGACAGATGCAGTCATTTTATTTATGTCCTGAGAAATTAATTCTCTCCCACATCTTGGACAATAGGGAGTTCCAATTTTTGCATAAAGAAGTCTCAGATAATCATAAATCTCTGTTATGGTTCCAACTGTTGAACGAGGACTTTTTGATATTGTTTTCTGCTCAACAGATACTGCTGGAGAAAGTCCTTCAATAAAGTCAACATCAGGCTTTTGTAGCTGGTCAAAAATGGTTCTTAACTCTATTGGAAGGCTTTGAAGATATCTTCTGTGAGCTTCAGCAAAAATTGTGTCCATTGCAAGTGATGATTTTCCAGAGCCAGAAGGACCTGTAATTACTATGATTTTATTTCTTGGAAGGATTAGGTCAATATTTTTAAGATTGTGCTGTCTCGCTCCTTTTATTACTATGCTTTGCTGCATTTTTAATCTTTTCGGTATTCCTTTAACTCTGCTACCACTCGTCCTACAGGAACTTTTGTTTCAATCTTCAGTGGAATTTTGCCATTATCTTTAGTTAACCAGATAATAATATCTCCTTTTCTTTTGAAAAGTCCTTCTGTGTCAAGCTGAGGTTTTATAACAATCGTATCAAACTTTTTATTTGATAACTCTAATTTTTCTTCCCTTATTGGTTGAACCACAACAGTTGTAAATTTATTGCTGTCAAAAATATCTATTGATACAGGCTCATTTATATTAATTGGCAGAGTTCTAAGATAGAAAAATCCTGAAAGAACATCCATGAATAGTTTATCTATACCTTTATGATAGACTGTACTGTTTTTAAGATGATTAATAAAAACAATCTCTCTTTTTTCATAATCAAAAATAGTTTCTTTATTACCTCTATATTTACCTTCTGTTTGAACTAGTGTAAAGTGTTTTGGTTTACCCATTTCTATTTTAGTTTCTGCATGGTCGTTCACATAATAAAAATTTGAAATAAAGCTGGCAGATTTAACCATTGAAGTTATTGTAATTATGTTTTCATCACCTCTAACAGAAACTGTTGCTGAACCAACATAAATGCCCATCCAGTAAATGTCAAACTTCATTGTTTCGTTAATAAATTTTATAAAAGGATTATTTGTTGACTGAGGAGGTTGTTGTGTTTCATTACTTTGAGCTATGTTCTCATCAGGTTTTTGATTTTTTTCTTCAAAATTCTCTGATTTTATATTCTCATTAGATTGTTGTGTTTTAAATTCTTCCTTTTTTTCCTGTTCAGTGGTTTTAATGACCTTTTGTTTAGGATTTTCTTTTTTACTCTGAAAAATAAAAGTTTCTATAAAATCAAAAGAAGGCAGAGTCAGTTGAATCTTACCAAGAGCTATCATTATGCTTAAATGAGCCACTCCAGAAATTAATACAGCTACTATAATCCATCTTTTCATAAAAATAGTATAACACTTAGTTGACCAATAGTTTAAAACAAATATAGAATGAAAGATTATGAAGGAGGTTGTAGTTTGAAAAAAAAGATTTTGATAGCGCTGATAACTTTGTTTTTTGCATTGTTTCTTCTAATAGGTAAAATTGATATCTCATCAATTATTCTTAACCCTGCTATTAATGAACTTCAAGAAATGCTCGGAATGAAGGTATCTATTGATAAAGCTTATTTACATTTTATTCCACTTTATATTGAGTTTAAAAATATTGTCATATTTAATCAAGAAAAAGATAATTTAATGTTGAGTAAAGCTAAGCTTTACATAGGACTAACCAGAGTTTTTAATAAAGAAATAGAAATAAGAAGAGTTGCTCTGTATTCTGGTAATTTCTCAATAAACTATTCAAATTTGAATAAATGCATAAAAAGTATCTCAATTTATTTGAAAAAGCCAACAAAATTTCCTTTAAAATTAAAATTTAACTCTTTTGAAATAGAAAATTTTAATGGTTCAGTTTATGATAGTGATTTAAAATTGAGCTTAAAAGAACTTTATGGAAGAGTTATCTTACAAGCAGGACCTAAAATTTCAATGCTTTCTAATGTAAAACTTTCTTCAGCTCAGTATCCAAATATTGATACACAACTGAAGGCTTCTCTTAAAGTTACAGACAAAGAAATAATTCTTGAGGAATTAAAACTCTTTGATATAAACTCCCTTTTAAAAAGTTCAGGAAGAATAACTCATGATAATTTTTTAGGAGAATTCATTGTTTCTGGAAAGCTCTTTTTTAAATCCCTCATGAAAATTTTTGGACTTAAAGATGGTCATGGCGAAATTAATATTGATGGGAAAATAAATTTTATACAGGCTCAAAAATGGCAGGATAAAATTAAACTGGATTTACAATTTAATGCCTCTTTTCTTCTTGAAGAGTTAATGAAGATTCTGAAAGTTTCTGAAACACTAACAGGAGTTACAGAAGCTAAAGGAGAAGTTGAAGGCTGTCTTTCAGATCCTCAGGTTAATGCCAGAGTACGATTGAAAAAAGGAAACATTCTCGGTGTTAAAGTAGAAACTATAGAATCTCAAGCAATATATAAAAATGGAATACTGAATTTTAAAAATGGAAAAGTAAAACTTTACGGTGGTTCTGCTCAGGCTCATGTCTGGATAACTCTTCCAAAAGTTGTAAGACATTATGTTTTCATTGAATTAAATAATGTGTCAAGTAGCGGAATTTTTGATCTTATTCACTGGAATCCTGGAATAGCAGAGGGAACGGTAAAAGGATGGTTAATTTCAGAAGGAGAAAAATTTTCTCCAGAAGCTTCATTTGTTTATTTAAGGAAAGGGCACAAACCCAATGATTTAAGAGGGAAAATTGAATGGATAAAAGGTGAGTTTAATTCTGCAAAGGATATTTATAAATTTACTTCATTGGAAATTGCTTTATCTAAGAGTCAGATTAAAGCAAGTGGTTATTTAGATACAAAAAACAATAACATTAACTTTGATTTTGCAGGCAGCAGTGAAGATATAAATGAACTTTTAATTCCATATCAAAATGGTATATATGGAAATTTAAATTTCCATGGAAAACTATCTGGAACTACCGAAACTCCTGAAATATCTATTAACTTTTTCTCAAAAAGAATAAGCATTCTTACAAAAGAAATAGAAAAATCTCTTCCGGAGCAAATATTTACATTTGACAATTTAAAAGGTAATATTGTGTATGGGAAAAATATCCTTTTAATCAATGAACTTACAGGGGAAAATATTTTGCTTAAGGGAAAAATTTTATTTCCTCAGGCAAAAAATCTTTTTGAAATAAAAAACCCTGTATATGATCTTTTCTTTTCAATAAAAAATCTGTCTTTAAAAAATCTTCATGTAGAAGGTTTAGATAACGAGATTCAGACTTTTTTGAATTTAGAAGGCTCTATAAAAGAAAGAGGAAAAATTACAGCTAATTTAATTTGCAGTCCTCTGTTTCTGGGGAAAAATAAAATTATTGACAGAATTGCAGGATTAATCTCTTTTGAAAAAAAGGGTATTTTAATAAAAAATCTGAATATTTTTAATAATGCAGATATATTAACTGCTTCAGGTTATTTAAACTTTAATGGAGAAATTAATATTTCAGCAATATCAAAGAGTTTTGACATAACTGATATTGCTCAGAATTATGCAAAAAAAATCGGAATGAAGTATATAGAAAAAGTTAATCTGAATAAATTCAATCTCCAGATTTCTGACTCAATAAAAAATCCTGTAATTGGTGCAAATACAACCATTGTAACAAAGCTGAAAAATGGTAAAAATTTAGATTGTTTAATAACTCTTAGTTATAGACAAAATCATCTTATAATGAAAGCCAATCTTATGAAAAATACTTCCTTTTTAATTGAAGGCTTACCAGATAAAAAACAATGGGATTTTACAGGAAATTTTGTTTCAGCAAGAATTGATCCTGTAGCAGCAGCTTTTGTTAATAATTTACCAGAGGATTTAGTAATTTTAGTTAATGGGAAGTTTAAAGGTTCTTTGATGGATAAAAAATTTGACGCTCAAATTGATTTAAATAGAATATTTACAAGACTTTATGGAATAGGACTCAATAATAAGAATCCTGTTAATATCAGAATAGAAAAAGGCAATGTTTATTTTACTCCTGTGACTCTCTTAGGACAATCCACAGAATTAACAATAAAGGGCAAGATAGTTGATTATTTTGATATTCTTATTGAAGGGTCCTCTGATTTAAAACCTTTCAAAGCTTTATTTAAAGTTGATGACATAAGAGGAAGAGCATCAATGCAGGTTTACATTTACGAAAGCAGGCAAAATCCTGAAATAGCTGGAGGAGTTGATATAACCAATGCATCAATTACTTTAAGAAAAGATATTCCTTCTTTATCCAATATAAATGCCACTGTATCATTTAATGAAGACAGAGTAATTATAGAAAAAGCTTATGGCACATTTTCCGAAGGTAGTATTGAAATGGAAGGAACTGTATATCTTGAAAAATTTGGGATAAAACAACTTGCAGTTTCTGGCAAATTCTCATCAGTCAGATGGATATTTGCTCCAAGATGCTGGGCATATCTTGATGGACAGATTTATCTTACAGGAGCATATTCTCAACCCCTACTTTCAGGTCAGATTAACATTCATAAAGGAGTATATACTGAAAGATTTGACTGGATTCAGCTGGCTCTAAAATCAACTCCCACAAAACTCACTGTAGCAAAAGACAGCTGGCTCAGTAACCTGAGATTTAATTTACGAGCCCAAACCAGCAATTTCTTTGTCAATAACAATCTTGCTACAGTGAATTTAAATAGCGATCTTCTTTTAAGGGGCTCTTTACAGGAACCATCATTAATAGGATGGATAAATGCCAAAGAAGGATGGATTTATTTTAGAGGCAGCAAATTTGAAATTATGCGAGCACTTATTCAATTTAATGACCCAAGCTCAATAAGACCTTATCTTAATGTTTCAGCAAGAACAAATGTATCTCAATATAATATAAATCTTAATCTAAATGGTTACATTGATCAGTTCAATCTCATACTCAGCTCAAATCCTCCTCTTTCAGAGTCAGAGTTGCTCAATTTATTAGTATTGGGGCAGAACGGAGGAGGAAAAGGAATACCTGGAGCTTCAGAAGCTGCTTCATTCATCACAGGACAGATGCATGAACTCATTGAAGAGAGAGTGAGAGGGCTTACAGGACTTGATGTAATGACTGTTGAGCCAGGAGTATCAAAAACAACAGGCTCTATAGCTCCAAGAGTCACAGTAGGTAAAAAACTTATGGATGGCAGACTCACTGTTACTTATTCCACTCAAGCTGGAGCAACTGCTGAACAAATAATAAAAGTTGAGTATCTGGTTAAAAAAGGCGTATCTTTAGTAGGCACAAAAGACGAAATTGGAGGCATTTCAGGTGCGATTAAGTTTCGCTTTGAGTTTCGTTAGCATTTTTATAATTTTATTTAATTTTGCATATGCAGGAGAATATATCAAAAAAATAGAAATAGAAGGATTAAAAACTTTTCCGAAAAAGGAATTTATTTACCTGATAGGGATAAGTGAAAATGAAACTTTTACTCCTCAGGAAATAACTGAGGGAATAAAAAGAGTATTTTTGAAGGATTCATTTGATGATATAGTTGTTGAGTATAAAGAAGGTATAATGAAAATTTCAGTTAAAGAAAAACCTTTGATAAATAAAATAGAGATAAAAGGAAATGAATATTTCACGGAAAAATTTTTTAAAAAACTGTTAAGTTTTAAAAAAGGTGACAGATTAAAAGAAATAGAGCTCAAAAAAACTCAGCATAACATTGAAAAAGAACTTAAAAAGAGAGGATTTATAAACTGTCAAGTTAAGATAGAAAAAAAACTTTCTGAAAACCTTGCTGATATAACAATTTATATAAATGAAGGAGAGCCATTGAAAATAAAAAGTATAAAATGGGAAGGAACTTTTGATGAATACATTAAAAATTTCATTTCTTTGAATGTAGGAGATCCTTTTGATAAAGTAATGCTTGAAGAATTTCTCAAAAAAGCAAAGAACTATTTTATAAAACAAGGATTAATTGGCTCTGAATTTTCATATTCATTCAAAGATGGAGAGCTTACATTAAGAATTAAAGAAGGCAAAAAACTTCAGTTAGACTTCATAGGAGTTAATTCTTTAAGTGAAAGGGATTTGAAAAACATAGCCATGGCTCATTTTCAGGATCAGATTAATGAAAACATTATAAAAGACAGCATAAATAGTTTAATAACCTTTTATAGGGCAAACGGCTTTCTTGATGTAAAGATTACTTCTTTATTAGAACAATCAAAAGATGAATGGAAAATAACATATTTTATAAATGAAGGAAGTAGAAAATTTGTTAAAAAAATTGAAATCCAGACAAAGATTCCCAGAGAGGAAATAGAAAAAATTCTTGCAAATAAAGAAGGTTTTCCTTTTAATCCTGAAGAATTAGAGAATGACAGACGAAGAATTGAAGAATACTTTAAAACAATAGGATATTTTAATTGCAGAGTTTTTCCTCCTCAATTGCAGGAGGAAGACAATAGTGTAAGTATTTTATTTAAAATTCAGGAAGACAAACAGATTAAAATAAAAAAAATTGAATTAACAATAAAAAATAATTTATTAAAAGCAGAAGCTGAGGAATTAGCAAAAACTTATATAAATTCTCCGTTTAATGAAACAATTTTTCTTGAAATGAGAAGAAAAATCAGGGAAATTTATTTAAAAAATGGTTATCCAGAAGTCAGGATTGAGGGAAATTATGAAATAAAAAACTCTGATACATATATAAACTTAAAAATTGAACCTGGTATCAAAATGTATTTTGGTAAATCAATTATTTTAGGTAACGAAAAAACAAAAACTAAATTTATTTATCAAAGACTTTTACCAAAAGAAGGTCAACCATATAATCTTTACACATTGGAAGAGGAAAGGCAAATTCTTTATAAAACAGGACTTTTTTCTCGTATAGATGTAAAACCTCAATCCATGGATAATTCTATGGACTTAATTTATAATTTTGAAGAAGCTCCAGCAGGAGCCTTTGAATTTGGCTTCGGATATGGAGAATATGAAAAAGCAAAAGGTTTTGCAGAGCTTTCTTATATAAATTTATTTGGCATGAATAAACAGATATTTTCAAGAGTTGAAATAAGTAGTTTAGAAAGGCGAAGCTATATAACCTATGTTGATCCATGGATATGGAAGGATCTTACTTTTAAATCCTCCTTAGTTTTTGAAAGAATGGATTTTAAAAACATTGATACAAAAAATATTATCTATAAACTAAAAAGATATAGTGTATCTGCTGGATTTGAAAAGAAGTTTTTTGAGTCTTTCAAAGCTGAACTTCTTTATGAAGCAACATATTCAAAAACATGGGATGTCATGCCTGAGGTGGTTATCTCTGATCAGGATATTGGGAAATTATTTATCAGTGGAATAAAAGCTTCATTAATATATGATAGCAGGGATAATCCTTTTGATCCAACAAAAGGATGGCTTGCAGGAGTTAGTTCTAAACTTAGCAGTGATTTTTTAGGTTCTGAAATAAATTTTATAAAATCATCATTTTATATCAATAAATATACAGAATTATTAAAAGGTCTTGTTCTTGCAACTTCTCTACGTGGAGGCTGGGCATGGCTTTACAGAGGTACGAATAATTTACCCATTTCAGAAAGATATTTTCTTGGAGGAAGAGATACAGTAAGGGGTTATGCTCAAAATACCCTTGGTCCTAAAAAGGATAACCAACCAACAGGTGGAAATGCTTTTTTGATGGGAAACATTGAATTTAGAACCTATCTTGGTAAAAACTTTTCCATAGTTAACTTCCTTGATTTTGGTAATATCTGGAAAAGGGTAGGGGATGTAGATATTTCAAATCTCAAATATACTACAGGTGCTGGATTAAGATATAAAACTCCTATTGGTCCTTTAAGAATAGATTATGGATATAAACTAAATAGACAGGCAGGTGAATCTCATGGGGAAATTCATTTTAGCATTGGTCATGCTTTTTAGTTCACTATTTACTTCTATAGCCTTTCCAGAGGTTATAGATAGAGTAATTGCTTATGTGGACAGTTATGCAATAACTTTGAGAGATTTTGAAAGTGTAGCTCTTAAAATGAAAGAAAAAATTCCCAAAATTAAGAACGAAGAAATTTTAAACACTATGATTAATAGAGTTCTTCTTCTAAAAAAAGCAAAAGAGCTTTTTATTGAGGGTAAAGATGAAGAATTAATTAATAATTATATTGATTTGAAAATAAAATCAACCATAATAATTCCAGAAAATGAGATAAGAAAATACTATGAGCAGAACAAAACTCAATTTAAAAACATTCCATATGCATCTGTGAGAAATGAAATTGAAAAATATTTATTTGAAAAAGAGTTAAATAAAAAACTTAAAGAACATATTGAAGAATTAAAACAACTATCAGATATTAAAATAATTTTTATTCCATGAACTCATAAATGAGAGCTACTTCGTCGCATTCAGGGAATTTTGGACATCTAATACAGTCACCCCATATTTTTTGAGGAAGTTTTGATTTGTCAAGTTCTTTAAATCCAATTTTTTTAAAAAATTCAGGAATATATGTTAAAACAAAAACTTTTTTAACCTTTAACTTTTTAGCTTCATTAAGGCATTTTTTAACAAGAAGGCTTCCAATTCCTTTTTTTTGTGAATCTTTTTTTACTGCCAGAGACCTTATTTCAGCAAGATCTTCCCATAATATGTGCAATGCACAAACTCCTTTAATTTCGTTATTTTCTTCAGCAATAAAAAAATCTCTAATATTTTCATACAGTTCATTCAAAGAACGTGGAAGCATCTCACCTTTTTTTGCAAACTCATTGATTAATCTGTGAATTGATTTAATATCGGAGACCAGTGCTTTTCTAACTTTCAATAATTGAAAAACCTCTTAATATAAGATTTTTATTAATCTCAACCATTTCTTTTCTTTTAGAAGGGATGATTTCTTCAATGGTTTCAAGAACTTTTTCTATATTAAATATTCTGGATATTTTAACAAAAGCTCCGAGAAGAACCATATTTGCAAGTTTGGGGTTAGCTATCAAAGATGCTTCCTGAGAAGCTTCCACTGGATAAATGTTAATATCAGAACGGCATTTTGAATTTTTTATTATTGAAGAATCGTAAATAAGACAGCCTCCTTGAATTATTCTATTGATAAATTTATTAAAAGATGCTTCATTTAAAACAATAAGATAATCTGTGTCCTTCACTATTGGCGAACCTATAAGTTCGTCAGATATTACAACCATACAATTAGCTGTTCCTCCTCGCATTTCAGCTCCGTAAGATGGAAACCATGTTACTTCTTTATTTTCTTTCATAGCAGCATGAGCAATAACTTTACCAAGGAAAAGAATTCCCTGACCACCAGAACCTGCGATTATTATGCGTTGTTCCATTTATCCTTAATTACTCCTAATTTAAATTCTTTCATCATGCTTTCTCTGAGCCACTTTAAAGCTTCTTCCGGAGTCATTCCCCAGTCAGTAGGGCAGGGTGAAAGAATTTCAACAAGGCTAAAACCTTTTCCTTCCATCTGATATTTAAAAGCTCTTTCAATATATTTTTTTGTTATAACAATGTTTTTATAACTATCAAGAGATCCTCTTGCAATAAAAGCTGAACCTTCAAGCACTGCAAGTACTTCTGAGACATGAAATGGATATCCTGCAACCTCAGGAGCTCTACCAAATGGAGTTGTTGTTGTTTTTTGTCCAATCAGAGTTGTTGGAGCCATCTGTCCACCTGTCATGCCATAGTTTGCATTGTTAATAAAAAATACTGTTATGTTTTCACCACGATTTGCAGCATGAATTATTTCAGCAGTTCCAATTGCTGCAAGATCTCCATCTCCCTGATAGGTAAATATTACTTTATCAGGACATACTCTCTTCATTCCGGTTGCTGCTGCAGGTGGTCTTCCATGAGGGATTTCAAGCATGTCTATATCAAAATAATCATAGGCAAATACAGCACATCCAACAGGTGCAATCCCGATAGTTATTTCTTTTATTTTAAGTTCATCAATTACTTCTGCAATAAGTCTATGAACAATGCTGTGTCCACAGCCAGGACAGTATCTAAAAGGAACATTTTTTAATGATTCAGGTCTTGAAAATCTCTTTTTCATAATGTGTTATTATAACAGAAATTTTTATAATTTTTCATTATTCCTTCCATAATTCCATTTTCACTTATATTCAGTTTTTCAGCATTTAAATAATCAGCAACTTCTTCTAAAATAAGCAATCCAGCACATATAATATCTGCTCTATCAGACGGCATTCCTTTGATTTTTTTTCTCTCTTTTAAAGAAATAGATAATAATTTTTTAAGTATTTGTTTAGTTTCTGCAACACCAATCTCAGCCATGTGAATTTTTTCTGGTATATATTCCGATAATTCAAAATTAATCATCCCAAGGGTGGATGCTGTCCCTCCAGTGGTAATAAATCTGTCAATTTTTACCTGTGGCAAAGATTTTCTTATTTCTTCTTTTATAAATTTTTTAGCATTGGATATTTCTTCTTCAGAGTAAGGCTCTTTATTTAAAAATCTTTCTTTGATTTTCAATGCACCTATAGGCATAGAGCCAATCTTAAAATTATTTCTACTTGAATGTATCCATTCTGTGCTCCCTCCTCCAATATCTATTATAAAAACAGAATTCTCTTCTTTTAATTCCTCATCCATAACTCCATGTAATGTATAGTAGGCTTCTTCTTTTCCAGAAATTATATGAATATAAATTCCTGTAGATTGCTTTACTGTTTTACAAAAATATAAACTATTTTTAGCTTCTCTTAAAGCACTAGTTCCAACTGCAATAATGCAAGAAACATTAAATTTTTCAGATATTTTTTTAAAATTTTTTAAAGTTATAATTGAACTATTTATCGCTTTTTCTGTAATAACTCCTTTCTTAATGAGATTTTTACCAAGTTGCGTTACAACTCTATCAGTATAGATTTTATTAATTTTATTTGCCTTGATATTTCCTATTAATAGCCTTAAAGTGTTACTTCCAATATCTATAACTGCTATATTTTCAGTAGGTTTCATAGTAGGTATTGACAATCTCAACAACTGCTTTATTTACAGGAACTTTTTTAGTTTCTTTAGTTCTCCTTTTCTTGATTTCAATTTTATTTTCTTTAAGTCCCTTTTCTCCAACTATAACCTGAATCGGTATTCCTATTAGATCAGCATCTTTAAATTTAACTCCTGGACGTTCATCTCTGTCATCAATTAAAACTTCCATATGTCTGTCTGCAAAGCTATTATAAATTTCAATAAGTTTTTCATATAATTCCTCTGCAATTTGAATCGTTTCAGAATTCATGTTAAGAGGAATAATTTCTATATCAAAGGGAGCTATGCTTTTAGGCCATATTATTCCATCAGCATCGTGATTTTGTTCTATTGCTGCAGCAGCAACTCTTGCAGGTCCTATACCATAACTTCCCATAATAATCGGCTTTTCTTTACCATCTTTATCCAGGAAATAAGCATTCAGAGGTTCAGTATATTTTGTGCCGAGTTTAAAAATATTTCCTACTTCAATCGCTTTTTCAATTCTTAAAGAACTTCCACAGTTTGGACAGTTATCTTTATCTTTAACTTTTCTTATATCCATCCATTGGGCATCAAAGTGTTCTCCGGGAATAACTCCCTTAAGATGGTAATCTTTTTTATTTGCACCTGACACATAGGCAATGCTTTTTTGAATTGAAAGGTCAGCAATTTTTTTAAGTTTATGCCCTGTTGGTCCGATAAATCCAAGTTCTACTCCAAGAATATCCAGTGCCTGTTCAGGTGTGGCAAATCTGAATTCTCCAATAATTCTTGCGAGTTTTTTTTCATTAAGTTCATGGTCTCCCCTCAGCATAATAATTATAGGTTCATTTTTTTCAGATATAACGAGAAGAGTTTTGATAAAATATCTTTCATCTAAACCTAAAAATTCTGCAACTTCTTTTACTGATTTTTTTTGAGGAGTATACACTTCTTCATGTTCTAAATTTAAAGGTAATAGGGTAGGCAGCTGAGATTTAGCAACTTCTATATTAGCTGCATAACCGCAGTTGTCACATAAGACAATATCATCCTCACCAGCAGGCGTTGGAGCCATAAATTCGTGAGATTCCATATCTCCCATTATTCCAGGGTCTGATTCAACTTGATAGTATTTTAAACCACATCTTGTAAAGATTCTGTGATAAGCTTCTGCATGAAGGTTATAATTTCTATTCAATCCCTCCCAGTCAATATCAAAACTGTAACTGTCTTTCATGATAAATTCTCTTGTTCTTAAAACACCACTACGAGGTCTTGCTTCATCCCTTAATTTTGTCTGAATTTGATACCATATTTGTGGTAACTGTCTGTAAGATTTTATTTCCTTTGAAGCTATCCATGCCATAATCTCTTCATGAGTCATACCAAGACACATATCTCTGCCAGTTCTATCTTTAAGCCTGAACATTTCTTCCTTTATAGTATACCATCTTCCTGTTTGTTGCCATATTTCAGCTGGATGAAGAATAGGCATTGAAATCTCTTGAGCACCAATTTTTTCCATCTCCTCTTTAAGAATCGTATTTATTTTATTTAAAACTCGCCATCCAAGTGGCAAAAAAATAAACAATCCAGCTGCAAGTTGTCTTACATATCCTGCTTTAAGCATTAAGATATGAGATATAGCATTAATTCCGGAAGGAATTTCTCTCATTGTTGGAATAAATAACTTAGAATATCTCATCAGTTTCCTCCTAAATTAGAAATAGTAAATTAAGTATAGCACATTTACAATAATGTCTTGAATAATGTCTTAAATGTTTGCAGATAATTTAAAAATTTAACATAATATACATTATCAGACATAATTATAATGATAAAAATTGTTTAAAACCTGTTAAGATTTTTGTGAGAAAATCGCAAAAATTAATAAATTATATGGAAAAATTTTAAATTGAGTATTAGTTGGGCAAGTTAATTTCTAAGTTATTATCTATTGTTAATTAAACTTACAAATGCATATTCTTCATCAACATAATTCACAATGACTTTTGAAATGTTTCCAGGGATAAGCTCTTTATTGTCAATAAAACATTTAATATAATTATCAGAAGTTCCAGAAAAAAACCCATTTTTCTTGTTTTCAAAAATTACTTCAAGCTCGGAGCCTAAAAACTTTTTAATATATTCTGATTTTTTCTTTTTGCCTATTTTTATTAAGTAGTTTGCTCTTTCCTTTTTGATATTTTCAGGAATATGCTCAGACATTTGAGATGCTTTTGTAAAAGGTCTATTTGAGTATGGGAAAACATGGAGATATGAAAATTCAATCTTTTCAATTAATTGTAAAGTTTTTTTAAAGTCTTCTTCAGTTTCTGATGGAAAGCCCAATATTACATCAGTGCCAATTGCAATATCAGGATATAATTTCAAAATTTTTTCTATTACGTGCAGAAATTGAATAGAATTATATGGTCTATTCATCAAATTGAGAATCCTATCGCTTCCATGCTGAATGGGAATGTGAAGATGTTTACAAATTCTACGATCAGAGATTATTTCAAGAAATTCATCATCAATATGATTTACTTCAATAGAACTCAATCTTATTCTAAATCCAGAAGTTTCTTTAAGTAATGCTTTAAGAAGTTTATTCAATCCTGTTTTATTCTCAAAATCTATCCCATAAAGCCCAATATTTATTCCGCTTAGAACAATTTCTTTAATTCCCATTGAAGTATAATCATTAATTTCTCTCAAAATTTCTTCAAATTTATAACTTCTCGGGGTTCCTCTTAAATATGGCACAATACAATAACTGCAAAACTGATTACAACCATCCTGAATTTTAACAATAGCTCTATGTCTTGAAATATTTAATTTATCACTTTTATTTAATGCAATAAAATCATTGATTATATTGCCTTTTTCAAAATTCGCAAATACTTTTAGATTTTCGGTACCTTCAGGATTACAGAGTCCTACATAACAACCTGTTACATAAGCTTTCTTACCTGTCTTTTTAGCTTTATCTATTATCTGTCTTGATTGAACCTCAGCTTTATGAGTTACTGCACAAGTGTTTATAATCCAGATATCTGCTTCTTCTGGATTAGTTGTAACAGTATATCCTTTAAGTTTTAATTCTTTTTCCCATTTCTGGGATTCTGCCTGATTAACCTTGCATCCATATGTAATAAAACATGCTTTCATTTTTGGATAATTTCTCCTTCTAAGGAGTGTCTATGCGCCTTTATAATTTTTACATCAATAATCCTACCTAAGTTGATATCAGAAGGAATTTTTACTACTTTATTTGTTCTTGTTCTTCCTGTTGAATACTTTCCTTCTTTATCTTCAATAAGAACTTCCTGAATTGTACCTTCCAATGCTTTGTTTTTTCTCTCTGTTATTTCATCCTGAAGCCTTAAAACCTCTGTAAGTCTTCTGGATTTAATATCTTCTGGAACAGCTCCATCAAGTTTTGATGCAGGAGTTTGAGGTCTTGGAGAAAACTTAAAAGCAAATATACCATCAAACTGAATTTTCTTTAAAGCATCTAAAGTTTTTTCAAAATCTTTATCCTGTTCTTGAGGAAATCCAACAATAATATCTGAAGTAATAGAAATATTCGGAATTGCTTCACGAAGCCAGCATACCTTTTCATAATATTCCTCATAGCTGTATTTTCTATTCATAAGTTTGAGAATTTTATTTGAGCCTGCCTGAAGAGGAAGATGAATATGTTCACATACTTTTTCACAATCCTTCATTTTTTGAACAAGCCTTTTTGATAAATCCTTGGGATGAGAAGTAATAAAACGAATTCGTTCAATTCCCTTAATTTCATTAATTTTTTCAAGTAATGCAGGAAAATCAATGCTGCCATCTCTGTAGGAATTGACATTCTGTCCAAGAAGTGTGACCTCTTTAAAACCAAGCTCTCCAAGTAATCTAACTTCTTCAAGAACACTTTCTACAGGTCTGCTTCTCTCCCTACCCCGTGTATAGGGAACAACACAGTAAGCACAGTAATTGTTGCATCCATATATTATGTTTACCCATGCTTTTACAGTGTGTATTCTTTTTGTAGGAATTTTAATATTAGCAATATCAGGATTTTCATGAGTAAATATTCTATAAGAATTTTGATTCTCAATAATATTTTCAAGCATATGGATATTATCTGTACCAATAATGTAATCAATATATGGCGCTTTATTCAAAAGCTTTTCACCCTGAAGTTGAGCTATACAGCCTGCTACAACAATTTTTAATTGAGGATTTTTCTTTTTAAGGTGTTTGACTCTTCCAAGACTGCTTAAAAATTTCTGTTCAGCTTTCTGTCTTATTGCACAGGTGTTAAAAATAATAATATCTGCCTTTCTTGGTTCTTCCACTTCAATAAAACCTTTTGACCCGAGGATTCCAAGCATTCTTTCAGAATCATGTTCATTCATCTGACATCCAAAAGTTTTAATATAAACAGCCCTACCCTTCATGTTTTTATTATAACAGGCAAGAATGTGTAATTTTCAAACGTAAAACAATTTGAAAGAGTTAAAAAAATTTGAGCATAATAAAAAAATGATATATGAATTTTTACAGTCAATACTTATTATTTTTGGTATAGCGGGTTTAATTATTTATTTTCTCGGAAAATTTAAAATCCCTGCAGTTGTAGGTTTTCTTATTGCAGGCACGATAATAGGTCCACATGGAATGGCGCTTATAAAGAATCCGCAACAGGTTGAGTTAATTGCTGAAATCGGTGTAATTCTTTTGATGTTTACCATTGGTGTGGAGTTTTCTATTCCGAGATTAATTGCATTAAAAAAAGAAGTGTTTTTATTTGGAAGTCTTCAAGTCTTGCTAACAATAATTGTTATAAGTATCATAAGTCAAATCGCTTTAAATACAGCTTTAAATTTATCGCTTTTTTATGGCTTTATTGTCTCTTTAAGCAGCACTGCTATTGTAATGAAACTTCTTTCTGACAGGGGAGAACTAAATTCACCACATGGAAAAATTTCTCTTGGAATTCTTCTTTTCCAGGATCTTTGTGTAGTCCCTCTTATGCTTTTTACACAGATGCTTTCATCTAAAGGAGGAAGTTTTTATGTTGTTTTAGTAGTTATCTTAAAAGCTTTTCTTATACTTTCTGTCGTTTTCATCTTTTCAAGAATTGCTGTTCCCTTTATTCTTCATGAAATTGTAAAAACAAGAAGCAGAGAATTATTTATAATTGCGATTATTTCAATCTGTCTTGCAACAGCTTTCTTTACATCAAAATTAGGACTTTCCCTTGCACTGGGAGCTTTTTTAGCAGGTGTAGTTATTTCAGAGTCTGAATATTCAGCTCAGGCTGTATCTGACATTTTACCTTTTAAGGAAACTTTTTCAGGTATATTTTTCATCTCCGTTGGAATGCTTTTAGATGTTAATTATATTGCAAATCATATTGCAGAGGAAGCATTTCTCGTTGGAGGGATTTTGTTTTCTAAAGCTTTAATTATTGCTCTTATCATTTACTTTTTCTTACACTCCCTTAAGATAAGCTTGACTTCAGCCTTAGCACTTTCTCAAATTGGAGAATTCTCCTTTATCCTTGCATTTACCGGGAAAACAATTGGGTTATTAAATGAAAATGATTATCAAAGTTTTATTTCTGCCTCTGTAGTAACAATGCTACTTACGCCTTTAATCATAAGATATTCCCCATCTGTGATCAATTATTTAATACGTAAATCACCATTTAAAGCACTTGAAAAGACAAGAAAAATAAAAGAAACAGAAATTGTTGTAAAAAAATCCAATCATGTGATAATCATAGGTTTTGGTTTAAATGGGAGGAATCTTGCAAGGGTTCTAAAAGAAAGTAATATACCTTATGTTATTTTAGAACTTAATCCTGATACTGTAATAAAAATGAAAAAGAAAGGAGAGCCTATTTATTATGGTGATGGAACAAGTCAAGAAATTTTACATAAACTGGGAATTCACAGAGCAAAAATTCTTGTGATTGCCATATCTGATCCATTGGCAACAAGAAAAATCGTTCAGATCGCAAAAACATTAAATCACAAAATTCACACAATTGTAAGAACAAGATTCATGACAGAAATTGAAGAATTAAAAAAGCTTGGAGCAGATGAAGTTATTCCAGAAGAGTTTGAAACATCTCTGGAAATCTTTGCAAGAGTGCTTCATCATTTTGGTGTGCCAAGAAATCAAATATTACAGATGATAGACAAAATCAGAGCAGAAGGATATGAAATTTTACGTCTTCCAGATATACCAAAAACAAGAGCTGGTATTGAATGTGTAGTCTTTGAAGGACTTGATATGGATAGTTTTTTAATAGAAAAAGATTCATGGTTAATAGGACATTCTTTAAAATCTCTTAATATAAGACACAGGGCAAATGTTACAGTAATTGCTATTCAAAGGGGAGAAGAAACGATTCTGAACCCTTCTGCAGATTTCATTTTAAAGGAAGGTGACATAATAATTTACGTTGGCAATAAAAAACAATTAGTTGATGCATTGAATTTTTTTCAAAGGTGAACCTATTTTTTTGGACTTCCATTAAAGGCTATAACTTTTTCTGAAATAGAATAAACGGAGAGGGAGGGATTTGAACCCTCGGTGGAGCTTTTAGACCCCACACGCGATTTCCAGTCGCGCCCGTTCGGCCACTCCGGCACCTCTCCGATTTTTTTATTTTAGCATTATTCTGTAATATTTTCAAAAAATTTTAAAAGCTTTTCTTCATTTTTTTCTAAGAAATCCTCAAGCTCTTTTTTTGTAAGAGGTGCACATTCATCAGGAGATTCTTTATTTACCTTAACAAGCATTATTCTTTTTATTTTTCCTTCAAGCACAGCAACACACATAACTATATCATCCACTAAAAATTCAATTTCTTCAAATTCTTCTATTTTATCAGGAATGTTTTGACAACAAAGTGAAACACTTTTTAAAAATTCCTGATTCTTAATCGTCTCTAATTTAAAAGGCTTCCCAATAAATTTTTTGAATTTTTCCATGTTTTTTCAAATAAAAAAACCGGGGAAAAAGATATCCCCGGTAAAAAATACAGAGTTATCACTTCTTATGGCACTCATTACACTTTGTTGGAGCAGTTTTGCCAGCTTCAACTTCTTTTTTATGACAATCTATGCAGTTCTTATGATAGGCATCCATAGCTTTTGGAGCTCCATTTTTCACTTCTGCAGGATCGTGACAATCTGTACACTTCTGAACTTTTACCTTTGGGTCTGCTTCCTTGTGATGGCACACTTTACAGTCTACCTTGTAATCTGTAGAATGTTTGGCATGAGAAAATTTTACTGGTGGAAATTTTCCCCCTTCAATTTTCAGATCATAGACATCCTGAGGCTGAGCATATACAAAGGAGATCGCGAATAAAAAGACAACAGCAGTTAGAACCATTAATCCTTTTTTAGACTTCAATCTTAATCACCTCCTTTCATGCTTTTTATCAATACTCTTCATGTTCTTCTTCATAACCTGTAAACATAGCCTTAATATGTGCCATCGGAGTATGTCCAAGAGTGGCAAGATAAAAATGCACAATTATAAAAGCACTGAAGAATATCCATAGTCCTGTGTGAATTAATGTTGCAATCTGTATTCCTCCAATAAATTTAGCTAATGAAGCAAAAAGTTGAGGATCCCATAATATTAATCCTGTAACAATTTGGATTGGAATTAATACTACCATAATCATTAAATATGACATCTGCTGAAGTGGATTAAATTTATTATCAGGTGTGGGATGATGAGGATTTTTATCACCTACCATAATACCGTATCCATAGTATTTTGCCTGTCTTATTGAATTTTTAATAAACTCCAATGGCTTCCAGAATGGCGGAATGTATATTTTGAATAGTTTTCCTGAAAAAAGATAATACAGCAGCCATATAAAATAGTTTGCAAGCAGGATAAAACCAAGCCAGCTATGAATCTGCACAGCTGTTTCAAAGCTCATCAATCCCATTGAATCCACAAATCTTATCTGAGCTCCAGTTAGTATTAGAATAATAAAACCTATTGCATTTATCCAGTGCCAGATTCTAACAGGTAATGGATGAAGATATATTTTTTTCATTATTTTCCCTCCTTTCTTTTTCTTCTGACAGGTGCAGTTAAAATTCTTAGCGTTATATGTCCTATAGGAACAGCTATTCCACCCAATAAAGCAATGAAGAATAAAATGTCAAGGATTTTTATTTTTGTTAATGCCAATACATAAAAATCTTTAATATTCGGGATTGCATAGGCTGAGTTCAAAGCTCTGCTGTCAAGGTCAAATTTAACAGGCTTTTCACCTTCTCTGTTAATTTCAAATTTTGCAGCAAATGAAGCTACTGGATTATGGCATGCTGCACAGTCTTTTATGGCTTTTGATTTTGGCTCTATTTTATGGGCTTCATTAGGATCTAAAACATCAATTCTACCTGAAAGATTCGCCTTTGACCTTGCCTTTACTGTAGACATAAATTGCCAGAGCTCTTCTATTTGAATTTTTCCATCATTATTGTAATCCACTTTACTTTTGACTTCTTTTATATCAACACCGAAAATCCTGGCAACTTCAGCCTCTGTTAATGGCTTATTCTTAGCTCTATCAAAAAGTGTAAGATAAACTGCTTTGTTAGCATTTGTATGACATGCAGCACAGGATGCGGAATTAAAATGAGCATCTACAAATGTGGTGAGTCTCAGAGGAGGATTCCAGAGCCATTTATTATGACCTGTTTTAACATCTTTATGGCATTTTGCGCAGGAATCTCCAAGTTTTGCAACATTCGTTGATAAAACATCATGAGAATTATGACAGGATGCACAGGTTGGAGCATTCTGTTTGCCATCATTTATAGCTTTCTGATGAACACTTGCTCTGAAAGCCTTCCCTGATTCTGAATGACATTTTATACAGAGTTCAGAACTTGCAGTTTTATCTTTTGTTATTAATTCTACTTTATGATAACCATGACATTTAAGACAATCAGGAGATTGTTGATTACCTTTTTTAAGAGCCTCTGAGTGAATGCTTATATCATATTTTTTTACTGCTTCCTGATGACAGTTGTTGCAAACATCTTTTGCCTTTGCTCTGTAATCTTTTACGGACTCAAAGCTTCTTACAGGATGCTGCTTAGTAGAAAACTCTTTGTGACAATCTGTGCATTTTAGTTTTTTATGGACAGAACTTAAAAGATCACTCTCCTTTACCTGAACTGATAGTGTCTCTCCATTTTTCATCTTCATAACAATACTGCTGCTGTGACATTTTAAGCAGTATTCATTTTCAGGGAGTGACTTAACAACCTTAACTGATTTTACTCCATGATAACCATGACATTCAATGCAGGAAGCTGTTTTAGTCAGAGCATAATGAGCAGGATTTTTCTTAAGCTCTTTATCAGTATGGCATTTCGTGCAAATAGCAGTCATTTTTGTTCTATATTCTGATTTACTTTTATAGTCGTAAATGGGATGTTTTACCTTTGAAAAATCATCATGACAAACAAGGCATTGAAATTTACCATGAACAGATTTTTTTATCTCCTGTTCATCTACTTTAAGAGAAATCTTTTCTTTACTTGGCAAACTTTTAGTTATATTAAATTGATGGCAGGTTAAACAGTATTCATTAAAAGAGACTTTGTTTTTCCAATCTTTTATAGAGTTAATATAGTGAGACCCATGACATTCTGCACATAAAACATCACCTTTTTTCACAACTTCCCCATGCATTTTGGGTTTCATTAAAGAGTCTTGAGGATGACATATAAGGCAATTTTTTGAAAATTCTTTTGTATAAACTTTTTTATCCGCTACTCTTTTTGGTCTTGGATGATTTTTTAATGTAATATCTGGATGACAGGAGGAGCAATCCATAGCTCCATGAACAGATTTTTCAAATTTAGCACCATCAATATAAAGAGAAAGGGATTCTCCATTATCTAATTTTTTCACTAAGGTTTTCATTCCATGACATCGCAAACAAGATTTTACATCATCAGAAACTGCATCTTTTACCGGAATAAAATAGGAAATCAAAAAACACAGAATAATAACACTCCCGATTAATATCCCTCTCATCCCTCACTCCTTTAAAGATTTTTCTTTAAACGTTTGGAACATTATACCACAAGATTAAGAGAATATCAATGTTTTATATTGCAGAATTTATAAAAATTTTTAAAATAATTGATAATTATTTTTTATAAAGAGGATCTTCGCAGGTATTTTTAAGACAGTACTTTATGGTTTCTTCAATCTGGGAGGCTATTTTTTCTGAGAAACCAATTAATGCTTTATTGCCAACAAATGTAACAGGAACACCTGTTGGAGTTATATTGTAGGCTTTTGACAGTGTTTTAAGAAACTCTATTGATGCAGGAATTGATACTTCATAATCTTTAATTTGCAGTGAAGGATATTTTTTCTTTAAATCAGATAGAAAAATTTTCTCCTTAGCACAATGTGGACATCCTTCTGCCCAGAAAAGATAAAGAATAACAGGCTTTTTGTTTTTACAATATCCGGAAGAGACAAATACGAAAAGCAATAGAATTAATGTAAAAATAATTAATTTTTTAAAGTAGCTCATAGAAAAATATATCACAGGTATGATAAATTAATCAATTAGCAACATATAATTGGAGGGATAATGCTTAATAGACTGAATGAAAAAGTTTGGAATTTTTTTGCTTCTGTTGACTTAGCAGTGGCTCTATTCATCATTATTTCAACTGGAGCTGCTATTGGCACAATTATTCCTCAAAGCATTGAGCCTGAGCCAGTTATTAAATTTTTCTCCAAATTCATCTCAATCTCATCTGCTCATAAAGCTTACGAAATCATTAGCCTTTTTGACCTTAATAATGTTTACCACAGCTGGTGGTTTACTTTTTTACTATTTATGTTCGCATTAAATTTAATTGTTTGCTCAATTGAGAGATTACCTACCCTTTTAAAATCTTTCAAAGCACCACTCCATCCTTATCCTTTACAGGTACTTGATAAAATGCCAATTAAAAAAACTATAAAAATAAATAATGACAGAATAGTTGAAAGAATTAAAGAAGTTTTTAAGAATAAAGGATTTTCAACACATATTTTTGAAACCCAGGAAGGATTTCAAATCCAGGCAAAAAAATGGAATAAAACAAGACTGGCAGTATACTTAACTCATTTAAGCATTCTTATAATTCTCGCTGGAGCTTTAATAGGAACTTTCTTTGGATTTCGTGGTTCTATGAATATAATTGAAGGAACAGCACTAAACTTTGCTATTTCAGATGAAGGAAAAGCTATTCCACTTGGTTTTGAGGTTAAATGTGAGAGATTTGAGACAGAATACTATGAAAACTCTGCCACGCCAAAGGCTTACAGAAGTTATCTCAAAATTATTGAAAATGGTAAACCTGTACGAGAAAACATTATCATTGAAGTAAATCAACCTTTTACATATAAAGGAATTATTTTTTATCAGGCAACATATGGATTTCAGCCTACAGAGCATGCTGAATTTAGATTTACTTATTTTGATAAAACAGAAAGAGAAAAAAACATTAATGTTCATTTTGAGGAAAAATTTAAAATACCTGGCACCTCAGTTACTGCCTCTGTTGTAGATTTTTCACCTGCCCTGGGAATAGATGAAGAGGGTAAACTTTTTAACATGAGTTCTGAAATGATTAATCCTGCTGTACTTGTAGCTTTTGAAGACAATGGCAGAAAAACTCAACAATGGATATTAAAAAAAATTCCTGAGACATGGCAAACTCCTTATGGCAAACTCAGATTTAATGAACTATGGGGAGCCCAATTTACAGGATTACAGGTGAAAAAAGACCCTGGGGTTCCTTTAATATACATAGGTTCAATTTTAATGTGCTCAGGGCTTTTTATATGCCTTTTCTTAAGACCTATCAATTACTTTGCAATGATAAATAAAGATCAGATAACTTTTTATTGTCCAACATCAAGGGGAATGGTTGAAAATCAAATTGATGAGATAATAAAAAAACTGAAAGGAGATGAAGCATGAGTTATCAGATCATATCTATTGCAGGACTTCTTTACATTCTTGCAATGCCAGTTTATATTGTTTACATACTCACAAGAAATAAAAAAATCGGGTTTGCTGCAACAGGAATGCTTTCTGCAGGAGCTCTTATTCACATTTATGGATTTATCCAGAGATTTAAGGAAATGTATGCAATAAATCATTCAATTATGAGAAGTATTCCGATTACCAATCTATATGAAAGTCTTGTTTTTTTCGTTTTATGTATAGTATCAGGTTATCTTTTTATTGAGTGGAAATATAAAAATAAAAGCTTTGGAGTTTTTGTTTCTATTATTGCAGGTATAACAGTTGGACTTACTGATGTTCTCGGAATAACTAAAGAAGTTCAACCTCTTATTCCCGCTCTGAAAAGCAACTGGTTATTGGCACATGTTACACTGAGTTTTATTGCTTATGCTGCTTTTGGAATAAGCTTTATAACAGCGCTTCTTCATGTGATAATGGAGACAGAGAATAAAAAATCTTTTAAATACATTTTTTCCACATCAATTTTGGGCTTTATGGTTTTTATGTTTATATCATTAATATTTGATAGTTTCTCAGCATCAAACCCAAAATCAATAAAAATCTTTCATTCAACCTTAGGAAACTCCTCCATGATAGTATCTATTTTCTGCTGGATAGCATTAATAACAATTATTTTTCTTTTCTGGAGATTTGGTAACCTCATAAAAAACATCCTTCAAAGTTTGAAAATTACTTCAGGATTTCTTGAAGATATAACCTATAAAGGAATAGCTTTTGGTTTTCCCATATTTACTATTGGAGGTTTGGTTTTTGGTGCAATATGGGCTGATCAGGCATGGGGAAGGTACTGGGGATGGGATCCAAAGGAGACATGGTCATTGATAACATGGTTTGTTTATGCTTTTTATCTTCATGCAAAATTTATCAGAGGATGGAAAGGCACAAAAACTTCAATTATAGCTGTGATTGGCTTTCTTGTAACGGTTTTTACATATCTTGGGGTAAATTTATTCCTGAGCGGACTACACTCATATGGAAGCATGTAACTCATGATTGTACTTGGAATTGATACATCCTGCGATGATACATCAGTAGCAGTTTTAGAGAACAGAAAAATTTTAAGCAATATTGTATCATCTCAAATTAAGTTTCACACAAGATACGGTGGTATTGTGCCTGAGATAGCTTCTCGTAAACACATTGAATGGATTTGGGAAGTTGCTGAAAAAGCTATCAATGAAGCAGGAGTAACATTAAAAGATATTGAACTAATAAGCGTTTGTAATGGACCTGGCTTAATTGGCTCTCTTTTAGTCGGGCTTTGTTTTGCAAAAGCCTTAAGCTATTCTGCAGGAAAGCCTATTATTGGAGTAAATCACCTGGAAGGACATATTCAAGCAATTTTTCTGGAAGAAAAATTTCCAGAATTTCCCTTTCTTACTCTTGTAGTTTCAGGAGGACATACAACTCTTTACAGAGTTGACGATTTTGGAAAATATAAAGAACTTGGAAGAACCAGAGATGATGCTGCTGGAGAAGCCTATGACAAGGTAGCAAAAATGCTCGGACTTGGATATCCAGGTGGACCGGCAATTGATGCACTGGCAAAGGAAGGAAATGCTGAAAAATTCAATCTTCCAAGGCCATATCTACATGGAAGTCTTGATTTTAGCTTCAGTGGATTAAAAACAGCGGTTAAGGTTCTTTTAAAAAATCTTGGATATGAAGAAGAGATTCCAGATGAAATAAAAAAGAATATCTCAGCAGCCTTTCAATCCTCAGTGGTTGATGTTTTGATTGAAAAAATAAAATGGGCAGCATCCATGGAAAAATTAAAAAGGGTTGTTATAACAGGCGGAGTTGCCGCAAATAGTGAATTAAGAAAAAGAGCTGGGATAATAGAAGAACTGGAGATTTATCTTCCCTCAAAATTCCTTTGCACAGATAATGCTGCAATGATAGCTGTTGCAGGATACCATAGATTTCTTAGAGGTGAAAAATCTAATCTTTATCTTAATGCAAGAGCCTATTTACCATTATAAACAATTTTAAAAAGGAGGAAAGATAATGAAAATTGTTCTTGCCTATTCTGGAGGGCTTGACACTTCAGTTGCTATTAAGTGGTTAAAGGAAAAATACAATGCTCAAGTAATTGCTTTTTGCGCTGACATTGGACAGGAAGAAAACTTTGATGAGATTGCTGAAAAGGCATTAAAAACAGGTGCATCAAATGTTTACATTGAAGATTTAAAAGAGGAATTCGTAAAAGATTACATATTTCCCATGTTAAGAGCAAATGCAGTATATGAAACAGGTTATCTTATGGGAACATCTATTGCAAGACCTCTTATAGCAAAAAAACAGATTGAAATTGCTATAAAAGAAAAGGCAGAAGCAGTAGCCCATGGAGCTACAGGTAAAGGAAACGATCAGGTAAGATTTGAATTAACCTATTATGCTCTCAAACCTGACATAAAAGTAATTGCACCGTGGCGTGAATGGGAGTTTGACTCCCGTAGTTGTCTTATTGAATATGCTAAAGAGCACAATATTCCTGTGCAGGCTACAAAGGAAAAACCTTACAGTATTGATAAAAATCTTTTTCACATTAGTTATGAAGGAGGAATACTTGAGGATCCATGGAGAGAGCCCCCAGAAGATATGTATTCAATGGTAATACCTCCTGAAAAAGCTCCTGATAAACCAGTTTACATTGAAATAGACTATGAAGAAGGTAATCCAGTTGCATTAAATGGTGAAAAACTTTCAGGTGCAGAGTTATTTCAGAAACTCAATAAAATTGCTGGAGAAAATGGAATTGGAAGGGTAGATATTGTTGAAAACCGCTATGTGGGAATCAAGTCAAGGGGAGTTTATGAGACTCCTGCTGGAACAGTTTTACATATTGCCCATAAAGCAATTGAATCAATAACAATGGATAGAGAATTAATGCATCTGAGAGATAGCCTTGTTCCAAGATATGCTGAACTTATTTATTACGGATATTGGTTTTCACCTGAAAGGATGGCTTTACAAAAATTGATTGATGAAACTCAGAAAAATGTCACAGGCACAGTGAGACTCAAGCTTTACAAAGGTAATTGTATTGTTGCAGGAAGGAAATCTCACTGCTCTCTTTATAGTCAGGAGCTGGCAACATTTGAAAAAGACCAGATTTACAACCAAAAAGATGCTGAAGGATTTATAAAAATCAATGCCCTGAGATTAAGAATGTTAAGAAATGTTTAGTGAAGAAACAAGATTCTGTCTTGCTTTAAATGAAATAAAAGATCTGGGTCCTGTTCTTGTAAAAAGGCTTTTTATAAGATTTAACTCTGCAAAAAAGATTTTTAATTCAAGCATTGAAGAACTTGCTGAGGTTGAAGGAATAGGCAGAGAAAGAGCTAAAAGAATAAAAGAATTTAACAAATGGAATGAGATTGACAAAGTAATAAAACTATGCGAAAAAAGAGAAATAAAAATTTACTCATTTAATGATAACCAATATCCAGGGCTTTTAAAAGAAATACATGATCCACCTGTAGTGTTATTCTGCAAAGGAGAGATAAAACCTGAGGATCAAGCTGGATTGGCAATTGTGGGTTCAAGAAAATTAAGTGAATATGGCAGAAAAGTAACAGAGAAATTAGCATCTGAAGCTGCCTTATATGGTATTACTATTATAAGCGGCCTTGCAAGAGGAATTGATTCAATTGCCCATAAATCAGCTCTTTCTCAGGGTGGTAGAACCATTGCTGTTTTGGGAAGCGGAGTTTTACATATATATCCACCAGAAAATAGAACACTGGCAGAGAAAATCATGCAAAATGGTGCTATTATTAGCGAGTTTTATCCAGAAGAAGGACCAAAAAAAGAGAACTTTCCAAAAAGAAACAGAATAATAAGTGGAATATCCATTGGCGTAGTTATTACAGAGGCTGCAATAAACTCTGGTGCTTTGATAACTGCATCTTTTGCTTTAGAGCAGGGAAGAGAAGTTTTTGCTGTTCCAGGAAATATTACATCAAAAAATTCCGAAGGCACAAATTATTTAATACAAAAAGGAGCAAAACTTGTTACAAAAATTGAAGACATACTTGAAGAAATCATGCAGTTTGTTCCATTATTAAAAAAGCAAAATAAAAATGAAATAGTTGAATTAGACAGTGAGGAAAAAGCTATATTTAATATATTAAATGAACCATTGACTGCTGATGAGATTGTTTTAAAAACAGGCATAAATGTATCAAAAGTTCTTGAAATAATTCTCAGACTTGAAATAAACGGATTAATACACAAAATAGAAGGTAAGTATATCAGGAGGATTTAGATGAAACTTATTGATTTTCTAAGAGTTCTTGCAAGACAGCTTATTGACAATGATTACAATGAGGATATTTTAAAGGATCTGTCACTTGCGAACATTGATCTACATCAAATTAAAGAAGAGCTTAATTTTATTGAAGGAAGCGAACTTCTTGAACGTGAAGAAATTGATATGATTAGAGCTTTGCTTGCTTATTTATTGATGAAAGAAACAGAGCTTCATGAGGATGATATATACAGCTTTATTTTCAGCAAAGGAAAACAGATAGTATGGAACTAAAAAGAAAAAATCTTATAATTGTTGAATCACCTGCAAAAGCAAAAACAATTAACAAAATTGTTGGAAAAGATTTTGAGGTAAAAGCATCTATTGGGCACATTAAAGATCTTCCAGAGGACAGACTTGGCGTTGATATTAAAAGAGGATTTCAACCTGAATACATTATAATTCCAGGTAAAGAAAAGATTGTAAAAGAACTTAGAGAGTCTGCAAAAAATGCTCAAAAAATTTTCATTGCTACAGATCCTGATAGAGAAGGAGAAGCCATAGCCTATCACATTGCAGAAGAAATAAAAGCGGATGAATTCAAAGTTTATAGAGCTATATTTCATGAAATTACTCCGAATGCTGTAAAAGCAGCAATTGAAAATCCGTCAAAAATAGATCTAAACAAGGTATATTCTCAACAGGCAAGAAGAATTCTTGACAGACTTGTAGGTTACAATTTGAGTCCAATGCTTTGGAAAAAAGTTAAGAAAGGATTAAGTGCAGGAAGAGTTCAATCCGTTGCTTTACGGATGGTTGTTGAAAGAGAAAAGGAAATCTTAACCCATCAACCTATTGATTACTGGACCATACATGGTAAATTTCAAAACGGGGGCGAGAAACTCCATGCAAATTTATATAAATATAAAAATAAACTTATTGTTGATAGAACCACTGAAAAATCTAAATTTTTGATAACTACAGAAGAAGATGCCCAGAAAATTCTTAAAACTCTTAAAAATTTAAGCTATACACTTACAAAAGTTGAAAAGAAAAGAAAAAAGAAAAATCCGCCAGAACCTTTCAGAACAGCAACACTTCAAGGGCAGGCTTCTTCAGTGCTTGGTTTTTCTCCCAAAAAAACAATGATGATTGCTCAACAGTTATATGAAGGAATTGATATTGAAGGTAACAGAATTGGACTTATTACATATATGAGAACTGACTCTGTAAGAATTTCTGAGGAAGCAAAACAATGGGCAAAAAAGATTATTGAAAAAACCTTTGGCAAAGAATTTATCGGTACAAATACGAACACACAAACTAAAGGCAAAATAATCTACAGCCAGGATGCCCATGAATGCATAAGGCCTACTTATCCTGATAAATCACCAGAGGTTGTTAAAAAATATCTTACAAAGGAACAGTATGCTCTGTATAAACTCATATGGGATAGATTTCTCGCTAGTCAGATGGCACCAGCAGTGATTGAGCAAACCACATATATAATTGAAGATACTACCCATCCTTCAGATGATTCAAACGCCTGCTCAAATGACGGACAATTCAAAGTTCAAAATTCAATGAATGTAGCTCAATTCAGAGCAAGTGGTTCAGTTGTTGTTTTTCCAGGATTTCTCGTTCTTTATAAAGATGAAGAAACTGAACAGAGGCTGTTGCCTTTATTGGAAGAAAAAACTCAATTAAAACTTGTTGAAATTGAATCAGAAAAACATACAACAGAGCCTCCACCAAGATATACAGAAGCAACACTTGTTAAAGCTCTTGAAGAAAAAGGTATTGGCAGGCCCTCCACTTATGCTACAATACTCAGTACAATTCAAGAAAGAGGTTATGTAAAAAAAATCAAGACAAGGCTTTATCCTACATATCTTGGTTTTGTTGTAAATGACCTGCTTGAAGAAAAGTTTCCTGAGCTTATGGATTATAATTTTACTGCAAAAATGGAAGAAGACCTTGATAAAATTTCTTTAAATGAAGTGAAATGGAATAAAGTTATTGAAGAGTTTTATAGAAAATTTGAGAAAGACCTTGAGGAAGCTTTAAAAATCGGGAAAAGAACAAAACCAAAAGAAATTAAGACACCACTAAAATGCGAAAAATGTGGTAAAGATATGGTTATAAGATGGAGCAAAGGCTTACCATTTTTGGCATGTTCTGGTTATCCTGTATGCAGGAATACCAGATCATTAAAAAATAATAACAACGCCCCAGAAACTACCGACAAAATCTGCCCAGAATGTGGAGCTCTTCTTGTTATAAGAAAAGGTAAAAGAGGAGAGTTTATTGCGTGCTCAAGATATCCTGAATGTAAATATACTCAGCCAATTACTGCTGATATAAAATGTCCTGAATGTGGTGGAGACATTGTAAAAAAACAAACTAAAAAAGGAAGAAGTTTTTGGGCTTGTTCCAATTATCCAGAATGTAAATTCACACTTCCCACTGAACCAGTTGGAGTAGAATGTCCAGAATGTAAGGCTTCATATATGTTGAAAAAGAAAGACAAAAAGGGTGAAGAATTTTTAATTTGCCATAATAAAGCCTGTAAAGGTAAAATAAAAATAAATGAAAATTCAGCTGGGACCGACCCTGCGCAACAGAAAGATGTGAACCCCGCCAGGTCCGGAAGGAAGCAACGGTAAGCATTCTTTTCTGTGTGCCGTAGGAAGTCGGTCCCTTTTTTAGGGATTGAAAATGGCATATCTTGGACTGGCAAGAAAATATAGACCTCAAAGATTTACTGACCTTACAGGACAAGAAGTAGTTGTAAAAATACTTGAGAATGCATTAAAAACAGGTAAAATTTCTCATGCCTATATTTTTTCAGGTCCTAAGGGAGTTGGAAAAACATCAACCGCAAGAATCCTTGCCAAGGCACTAAACTGCACAAGCTCTCAGAACAAACCCTGTGATGAATGTCCTTCCTGCACTGCTATAAAAGAAGGCAGAGCAATGAGTGTGATAGAAATAGATGCTGCATCCCATACTTCAGTGGAAAATATAAGAGATTTAAGAGAAAATATCAAGTATGCTTCTGCAGAAGGATTTTATAAAGTTTACATAATTGATGAGGCTCATATGCTCAGCCAATCAGCTTTTAATGCCTTTCTTAAAACACTGGAAGAACCACCTCCTCATGTGGTATTTGTTCTGGCAACTACTGAACCAAGAAAAATTCCTCTTACTGTTTTAAGCAGGTGTCAACATCTTCAATTTAGAAGAATTCCAGTTGATTTAATAAAAGAGAGACTCCAATTTATTTGCAGGCAGGAGAATATTAATATCACAGAAGAAGCACTTTATACACTAAGCGTAAATGCTGAAGGAAGTATGAGAGATGCTTTAACACTACTTGATCAGGTAACTTCATTTACAGATAAAGTAACGCTGGAGGATGTAAACTTACTAATTGGTGGAACTGATGTAAAAATACTTTATGAGCTTACTGAATCTTTAATTAATGGTGATAAAGAAAAAATTGTTCTTATAGTAGAAGAACTTAACAGCACTGGCACTGATTTCAAGCGACTTACGACTGATTTAATTCAATTTCTGAGAAAAATTCTTATCAGTAAAATTACAAAAAATTTCAAATTGTACATAACTGAATCAGAGGCTGATTTAGTTGAAAATTTAAGCAAAAAAACATCGGAAGAACACTTTATGCTTTTACTGAAGGAATTAATTAATTCTGAATTTGCAGTAAAAAATTCCTTTTTTCCGAGAATTATTTTTGAGATAACTCTTCTTAAGCTTAGCTTGCTGTCTTACTTCAAAAATATTGATGAGATCCTGAAAGAAATTAAAAATACCGAGAGGCACCCCAAAAACTCGGTAGAGTTTTTTGGGACCCCTTGTCTTGAGAATGCAAAGGAAATAGAAACTTCTCAGAAAATCATATCTCAAACAAAGGAAGAAATCTGGCAAAAATTTCTTAACACACTTGAAACTCAAAATCATTTACTTGCCATGAAAATTAAGCATGCCAAGGTTAATTTTGAAAATGATGAAATTCAATTGATTTACAACGGTGGTGCTTCTCTGTATGCTGACTCTGTGAAGGAAAATCTTACGGAAATCCAAAATTTATTGAAAGAATCAGGATTTGATGGTAAGATAACTATAAGCACTTTGAAAGATTTAAATGGGCAACAGACAAGAGAAAGTTTAAGGGAGGAGGCAATTAATCATCCTCTTGTTAAAAAAACTTTACAACTTTTTAATGGAAGAATTTTTAATATAATACCTAAAAAAGGAGGAGAAAATGTCTAAGAAAATGTTTGGTGAGATAATGAGACAGGCACAGAAAATTCAGGAAGAAATCCAGAAAAAACAGGAAGAAATAAAAAGAATGACAGTGGAAGCAACTGCTGGTGGAGGAATGGTTACTGCTCAAGCAAATGGAGCAGGAGAAATTATCTCAATAAAAATTGATAAAGAGGTTGTAAATCCTGATGATGTAGAAATGCTTGAAGATTTAGTCCTTGCTGCTGTAAATGAAGCATTAAAAAGAGCACATGAACTTGCACAAGCTGAGATGGCTAAGGTTTCCATGCCTTTTAATCTACCAGGAATGCCTGATTTAACCAGTCTTTTTGGTAAATTATGAGCAATCCTATAGAAAAACTTATTGAAAATCTTTGCAAACTTCCAGGAATAGGTAGAAAAACTGCTCAGAGACTTGCTTTTTTTATAATGAGTATGCAGGAAAGCGAAGCTATTGAGATTGCACAGGCAATTATAAATCTGAAAAAAAATGCTAAGTACTGTCCTGTCTGCTTTAACATAACAGAGAATGAAAAGTGTAATATATGTAGTAATCCTGAAAGAGATCACTCAATAATATGTGTAGTGGAAGAACCAGGCAATATAATTTTATTTGAAAAAACTGGATATAAAGGCACATATCATGTTCTTGGAGGAAATATATCGCCTGTTGATGGGTTAACTCCAGATAAACTGAAAATCAAAGAGCTTGAAGAGAGAGTTAAAACAGGACAAATTCAAGAAGTAATACTTTCAACAAGTCCAAATACAAAAGGAGAACTTACAGCTCAATGGATTGCTGATATTCTCAAAAAATACAACATAAAAATTACAAGAATTGCCTATGGACTTCCAATGGGTATTGACATTGAGTTTGCAGATGAAATAACATTATCAAAGGCTTTAGAAGGAAGGAAGCCTCTGAATGTATGAAGAATTAAAAAAAAGAAGATTAGAGCTTGGAAAAACACTGGAGGAAGTTGCTGAACAAACAAAAATAAAAAAATCTTACCTTCAGTTAATAGAAGAAGGCAAATTTGATGAATTACCAATTGAGTTATACACAAGAGGATATATTAAAATCTATGCTCAGAGTCTCGGGCTTGATGCTTCTTTTATCTTAAAGGATTATGATGAATATCTTAAATCAAAAAAACAGACTGTAACTCAAATTGAACCAGTAGCAGTTAAAGAATCTTCAGATAAAAAATTCACTTTTTTAAAAAAATTACCTAACTGGAGCATAACCGCAATAATTATTTCTACTGTGATTTTTGTAATAATTTTACTTATCCAGTTTGAAAAAAAGGAACCTACCATACCTCCTCCACCAGTAACCCGGCAAACAATTTCAGAAATACCAAAGGTTGAAGAAAAAACTGAAAAAACTCAACCACAACAGGAACTCTACACAAATAAACAAAAACTTGAAATTGAAGCTACTGATAAGGTGTGGATGAGAATCACAATAGATGATAAAGAAAAGAGAGAATTTCTTCTCAATCCAGGACAGAAGATAGAACTTCAGGCTAATAAATCTTTTAAACTTCACATAGGAAATGCTGGAGGAGTTAAAATTTTATTTAATGATAAAGAGCTCGGCAAACTTGGAGAAACAGGTCAGGTAGTATATCTTAATCTTCCACAGGAGAAAGATTGAAAGGAGAAGATCTTTTAGAATTTATTAAAAAATCTGGGAAACCTTTAAGTTTTAAAGAAATATCAGATGCCTTTGAACTTAAAGCTTCAGAGAGAAAAAAATTAAAACACACGCTTAAAAAACTTCTTATACAGGGAAAAATTTTAAGAAATAGAAAGGGACTTTATTTACCGGTAAAAGAGGCAAAATTAATAACAGGTTTTTTTGAAGCTCATAGAAATGGATTCGGTTTTGTAATTCCTGACTCTCCCAGTGAAAAAGACATATTCATACCTCCTCATGCAACAATGGGAGCAATGCATGGAGACAGAGTAGTTGTAAGGCTTGAACAGAGACGAAAAAGAGAAGGAAGAATAATAAGAATTCTTGAGAGAGCTGTAAAAAAAATTGTGGGCTCAGTTGAAAAATCTGGTCCAATTTTTTATATTCAACCAAGAAAGAGAAATATAAATCAACAGATTGTTATTTCACCTGGAGATATTAAAGTTAAACCAGGAGATATTGTTCTTGCTGAAATCACCACCTATCAAGCAATAAATAAACCATTAGTTGCAAGAATACTTAAAGTATTTGAAAAACCAAAAACTCCCAGGGAAGATATTGAAATACTCACATACGAATATGAATTACCTAAAAAGTTTCCCAAAGATGTTGCTAATGTTGCAGAGGAGCTTTCTTTAAAAACTATTTCAAAGAGACAGTTTAAAAATAGAGTTGACCTAAGAGAACTTCCTACAGTAACCATAGATGGAGAAAATGCAAAAGATTTTGATGATGCTGTATCAATAAAGAAAACAAAAAATGGCTTTATATTATGGGTTCATATTGCTGATGTAAGTCACTATGTAAAATGGAACTGTCCTGTAGACATAGAAGCAAGACAAAGGGCAACCAGTGTTTATTTACCAGACAGAGTAATACCAATGCTTCCTCCAGCATTAAGTGAAAATTTGTGCAGCTTGCTTCCAAAAACTCCAAGGCTTACATTCACAGTGGAAATGCATTTTAGTAAATCAGGTGAAAGGAAGGAAACTCTTTTTTATCCAAGTGTAATCCAGACAATGGAGAGAATGACTTATACTTCAGTTAAAAAAATTTTAATTGATAGAGATCCTGAGGAAATAAAAAAGTATAAAGCTCTTGTGCCTCATTTTGAAAAAATGGCTGAATTATGTGAAATACTTAAGAGTAAAAGAAAAAAACGAGGAAGTCTTGATTTTGATCTTCCTGAACCAGAAGTATTACTTGATATAAAAGGAGACCCTCAGGCAATAATTAAAGCTCAAAGAAATCTTGCACATTTTATTATTGAAGAATTCATGATAGCAGCAAATGAAGCAGTTGCAGAATTTCTATATTCTAAAGATATTCCATGTCTTTACCGTGTTCATGAAGAACCTGAAGCTAATAAAATTCAGTATCTTACAAGGATTATTAAAAATCTGGGGATTTTAAAGGAAGATTTAAAACCTTCTGAGTTTCATGAATTTATTGAAGTTGTTAAAGGAACACCCTATGAAGAAATAGTAAACTATTTGATCTTAAGAAGTCTGAAACAGGCTCGCTATAGTCCTGAAAATGTAGGACATTTTGGATTGGCTTCAGAATGCTATACCCATTTTACATCACCAATAAGGAGATATCCTGATCTTATTGTTCACAGAATTTTAAAAGAGTTTTTACAAAAAGAAAAAATATCCAAAGAAAGAAAAAAAGAGCTTGAAGAGATTTTACCTGATATTGCTATACATAGCTCCAGAATGGAAAGAAAAGCTGATGATGTTGAAAGAGAAGCTATTCAGATTATGAGAGTATGGTTTATGAAAGAGAAAGTTGGAGAAGAGTTTGATGGAAAAGTTACAATGGTTACACCTGAAGGTTTAAGAGTAAGGCTTGAGGAATATTATATTGAAGGGTTTTTACCTATCTCTTATATGACTGATGATTTTTATCAATTTGATGATAAAAGATACTGTTTAACAGGATTAAAAAGAAAAAGAAAATTTACAATCGGAACTCAGCTGCAGGTAAAAGTCTCAAAAGTTAGTATTGAGGAAAGAGAAATAATTTTTGAGCTCTTGTAAATAAAACTTTTAAATGATTCTTATAGTTTAAATTTTAAAGTACTCCACACTTTCATCAAGATTCTTCGTCTCTTCATAAAGCTTTTTTGAGATTGTCCTTACTATTTCCTGACTTTATCAGTTGATTTTTAAAAGTTATTGAAAATAAAAGACTTTTACAGTGTCAGAGAAAAATTTTATCACTTAGGCTGCATTAAAACCATTGTATATCAATGGTTTGCTTATGATGTCACTTCGTCCTCGGAGATTATGTTGGCTGGAGCTTTCATTCCTACTGCTTTAAGTATCTTTTTAGCCTCATTGGTAAGTTTTGTTTTTATGTATACTTTTCTTTCATCCACTTCAAGCTCTACATAGTTCATTGTGTTTATTGCCTGCCTTATTCTGTCTGATGAAATACTCAGTCCCTTTCGCTTTAATTCTATCTCAAGGGCTCTTTCAAGTAAAAAGGCTATGAAACACATCACAAAATGCCCCTTTATCCTTCGCTCTGTCCAGTGAAATATTGGTCTTACTTCAAGGGTGCTTTTCATGCACCTGAATGATTCCTCTATCTTCCATAGTTCATGATAGTAGTTTAGTATCTCAGTTGCTGTGAGTGCCTCTTCACTGCTTTGTATCCCAAAATATCCATCAAATGCTTCATCCTGCTTTATTGCTTCATGGTCTATCTGAAATCCTGTGTTTTTCAATGGCTTTATGTATTTCCTGCCACCTCTTTTTATTGAGGCTGTTATTGAAGATGGTCTCTTTATAAGCTCTTCTGCTTTCTGTATCAGCCTTTCTCTTTCTGCTCTGTCTTTTTCCTGCCTCTTTCTTGAATGAAAGAGAGGTGTCAAGAGAATTGTGTCTCTTTGTGGTTACTATATTAAAATGTCACATATATGTTAGCCTTCTTGCAGGAGATAAAGCTATAAAGAGGAGGTGGCTAAATGGAAAATATGCCTGTGTCTGAGGGGAAAGACGCGGGTCCCCAAAAAATCGTGAGCCTTTTGGGGTGCCCCATGGATCTTATATTTTCAATAAGGCATCCTGAGAAATTTTTACAGGCTTTTTAAACCTAAAACTTAAAAGGTGCAGGAACAAAGGTAAATATAAAAATTAAAAATGACACTACACCAATTATTATTCTGCTTAAAGAGAGTCTATTTTCCCAAAACAGCACTGGAGGATGATCCAGTCCAAGAAAAAGAAGAAGCATTGCCCATACAAGCCATCCATACCAGTATAAAATTCCCAACACAGCAACTATAAATAGCATAATTCGTGAGATATAAAAATGCCATCTTCCAAATAATGCATAGGCAATATGCCCTCCGTCAAGCTGCCCAACAGGTAAAAGATTCATGGAAGTTACAAAGAGTCCTATCCATCCAGCAAAGGCAACAGAATGAAGAAGAACATCATGCCCCTGAGGAACACTTCCAAGTGTAAACTTCACAAGCAGAGAAAAAAGAATTGAGTCACCAAGCATAAAAAAATCTTCTCCAGTTGTCAAAGGAATGAGTTTTGACATTTTAAGTCCAATTACGCAAGCAATAAATGATAAAACAAAACCAACCAGCGGTCCAGTTGCTCCTATGTCTATGAGTGCCTTTCTTGTAAGAATGGGGGATTTCATCTTTATAAAAGCTCCGAATGTGCCGATTATTGAAGGCGCAGGAATAAAATATGGCAGTGTTGCCTTTGTTCTGTGAGCTTTTGATGCAAAGTAATGTCCCATCTCATGTCCAAGTAAAATTATCATTATGCTTAATGAAAAAGGATACCCCTCCCATAGCCTCAATGGTTCTTTAAGTAAATTTATTCCCTGTTGAAGTGCTCCTGCAAAAAGAGTTGTAAAAACTGTGGCAATAAAAAGAATTAAAGGTATGAGATTCCTTCTCACGAAACAATAACTCCTTTAAGGTCATATTCATATGCTTCAGTTATAAGCAATTTTAGTTTTTCTCCTGCCTTTAAATCTGCTACGTTTTCCAATATTACCACACCATCTATTTCAGGAGCATGACAGTAAAGCCTTGCTATTGCCATATCAGCATCAACATAATCTATCAGGGCATCATATTTTTTACCAATGAGTGTTCTATTTTTTTCAAAGGATATTTCAGCCTGCCTTGTCATTATCTCATCAAATCTTCTATTTTTAACATTTTCAGGAATCTGACCTTTTAAACTGTAAGCTACCGTTCCTTCTTCTCTTGAGTATTTAAACACTCCAACTCGGTCAAACTGAACTTCCTCAATAAAATCAACGAGTCTCTGAAACTCATCTTCTGTTTCAGTTGGAAAGCCAACAATAAATGTGCTTCTCAATGTTACTTCTGGTATTGCTTCTCTTATTTGCCTTATTTTTTTAAGATACTCCTTCCGTGTTCCCCTTCTTCCCATGAGCCTTAGTATCCTTTCTTCACTGTGTTGCATTGGTATATCAAGATATTTAACAATTTTATCATTTTCTGCCACTGTCTGAATAATGGTTTCGTCAATCTCAGAAGGATAAAGATAAAGAAGCCTGATCCAGAAATCTCCACTTATGGAGCATAAATCTTTTAGAAGCTCTGGCAGTCTATATCCCTTTAAGTCTTTTCCATACTGTGTGATATCTTGAGCAACGAGAATTAATTCTTTTATTCCTGAGTAGACAAAATCTTCAGCTTCTTTCAGTATTTTTTCAGGCTCTATGCTTCTAAAAGAACCTCTCACCTGTGGAATTATGCAGAAACTGCATTTTCTACTACATCCCTCAGCTATTTTTATATATCTGTAAGTTGGTGGTTCTGCTGTATATTGAAAGTCTTGAAGTTTTGTGCCTGAGCTTTCTTTGAAATGTCTCATGTAATTTAGTATCTTATCTCTCTCATCAACACCAAATATGGCATCAATTTCAGGTATCTCTTTCTTCAATTCATCTCCATATCTTTTTGAAAGGCAGCCAAAAACAATAAGCAATCTGTCAGTTTTAAACTTTGCTGCTGTAAGAATCTCATCAATGGACTCTTCCTTGGCATCATTTATAAAACAGCAGGTGTTGATAAAGATAAAATCTGCTTTTTTGAACTCTTCCACATATGAAAATCCCTCTGCTATGAGTTCATTTATTAAATGCCTTGAATCAACAGTATTTTTTGGACATCCCAGTGTAATTACTGTAAATTTTTTCATCTCAGAAATGTTGCCAGCCCTCTGGTTTTACAGGAACTTTACCTTTATCAGGGTCTATAAGATATATACCTTTTTCTTCAACTACTTTTCCAACAGCAATTAAGCCAAGCTCCTCAACATCCTTTCTGTCAGAGATGACTATAAGCTCATAATCCTCTCCACCAGATAAAATGAGCTTCATTGCGTCAATATTTAAATACTCTGCAACCTCTATTACAGCTGGATGTTTTGGAACTTTTTCAAGATAAATCTCAGCACCCACATTGCTTTCTTCACAGAGTCTGTATAAATCAATGAGTAAACCATCACTTATATCCATCATTGCCTTTGCAATATGTTTGAATTTTTCAGGATTTCTTGCAACTGGCATTAAATGTCTCTGTAAGATTTCATTTATGCCATCAATTTCTATGATGTCAGGATGTTTTTTAAACTCTTTAATTGATTTTATAAATTTCTTTTTATCATCAGAGAGGTTTTTTAAGAGATTCAAACCTGCTTGTGAAAGCCCCAAAGAAGATGTTATGAAAATCAAATCCCCTGGCTGCGCACCCTTTCTTAAAACAGGCTCTGAAGCCTCTCCCACTGCAAAGCCTGAAAGAACAATCTTTTCACTCTTTGAAATATCACCTCCAATTAAAAATCCTCTGTAATGCTTTAATGCATCCTCTATGCCATTAAATAGCTCTTTAAAATCCTCTTCAGATACGGATTCTGAAATACCTGCAGAAAATAAAAAAGCTTTAAATTCTCCAGCCATTGCATAAATATCACTCACATTAACAGAAACAATCTTAAATCCAAGATGATAAAAAGAAGTATAGCTCAGGTCAAAATGAACATTCTCAATCATCAAATCAGTTGTAAGCAATGCATGTTTTTTAAAATCCAAAACAGCAGCATCATCGCCTATTCCAACTCCTTCAGGAAAAGAAAATCTTTCTCTTATTTCTTTTATGAGTGTAAGCTCATCTTTTTTCATTTAGACAGTTACAGCCTGTTTTGTCTTTGTTTTTGTTGTAGTTTTTGTGAATATATGCTTTAAAACTTGATCCATTGACTCAGTTAGAATAAATTTCATTCCCTCTTTTACATATTTTGGCAGCTCTTCAAGGTCTTTTTTATTTCTCTTTGGTATGATAACTGTTTTTATACCCATTCTTTTTGCTGCAAGAACTTTTTCCTTAAGTCCACCAATGGGAAGAACCCTGCCCCTTAAAGTAATCTCTCCTGTCATTGCAACATCTTTTCTCAAAGGTTTTCCAGTGAAAACTGATGCAATTGCTGAAGCCATTGTAATTCCTGCTGAAGGACCATCCTTTGGAATAGCACCTGCAGGAACATGGATATGCAAATCCATTGTGCTAAAAAGCTTTTCATCAATATTTAATTCCTTTGCCTTTGATTTAACATAGCTCAATGCAGCCTGTGCAGACTCTTTCATCACATCTCCAAGCTGTCCTGTAAGAATAAGATTGCCCTTCCCTTTCATAATTGTTGCCTCAACATAAATAACATCTCCACCTGCCTCTGTCCATGCAAGACCTGTAGCAACTCCGACTTCTTCTTTTTTGAGTTCCTCTTCTGGAAGATACTTGGGTGCACCAAGAAACTTTGATACTTTCTCGGCAGTTATGTAAAACTTCTTCTTTTTGCCTTCTGCAATAAATTTAGCCACTTTTCTGCAGAGATTTGCTATTTCTCTTTCAAGATTTCTTACTCCAGCTTCTCTTGTATAGTGAGTAATAATGTATCTTATTGCTTTATCGCTGATTTTAAGAATTGAAGAGTTAAGTCCATGTTCTTCAAGCTGTTTTGGAATTAAATATTTTTTTGCAATCTGGAGTTTTTCTTCCTCAGTGTATCCTGAAAGATATATTATCTCCATTCTATCTCTTAATGCAGATGGAATAGTATCAGCTATGTTGCCTGTGCATATAAACATGACATTGCTTAAATCAAATGGAACAGCAAGATAGTGGTCAACAAAGCTGTTATTTTGTTCAGGATCAAGGACTTCCAGGAGTGCTGAAGAAGGATCTCCCCTGAAGTCCATTCCCAGTTTGTCTATTTCGTCAAGCATAAAAACAGGATTATTGGTTCCTGCCTGCCTGATACCTTGAATTATTCTACCTGGAAGAGCACCTACATAGGTTCTTCTATGTCCTCTTATTTCCGCCTCATCTCTTACTCCACCAAGAGAGATTCTTACAAACTCTCTACCAAGTGCTCTTGCAATGGAACGTCCTAAAGATGTTTTTCCAACTCCAGGAGGACCTATGAAGCAGAGAATTGGTCCCTTCATTTTCTCTTTTAGTTTTCTTACGCTTAAATACTCAAGAATTCTTTCTTTAACCTTTTCAAGATCATAGTGGTCTTTATCAAGAACTTCCTTCGCTGTTTTTATATCAAGCCTGTCTTCTGTTGAACGAGACCATGGCAGTTCTGTAAGCCATTCAAGATATGTGCGAATCACTGCTGATTCAGCAGCATCAGGATGCATTCTTTCAAGCCTTTTAAGCTGTTTTTCAGCTTCTTCTTTAACTTTTTCAGGCATTTTTGCTTCTTCAATCTTTTTTCTGAATTCATTTATCTCTTCTGCCTTTTCATCAATATCTCCCAACTCCTTTTGAATTGCCTTAAGTTGCTCTCTTAAAAAATACTCTCTTTGCGTTTTATCTATTTCATCCCTTGCTTCTTTCTTAATTTTCTGCTGAATTGTAAGCAGTTGAATCTCTCTGTTAAGGATTTCTCTTATCTTATTCAATCTTTCAAAAGGATCGGTAATTTCAAGTATTTGCTGAGCTTCAGAACTTTTTAATCCTAAATTTGAAGCAATCAGGTCAGCAAGCCTTCCGGGTTCATCAATGTTTTCAATAATTACCATGGCATCAGGTGGTATATTTTTACCAAGCGAAATAGCTTTTTCAAGCTGTTCTTTGACTGTTCTTACCAGTGCTTCATGTTCCAGTGTAAACTCTTTTAGCTGAATATCCTCTATTTTTTCTATTTTTGCAAGATAAAAACCTTCAAATTGTGAAAACTCTATTGCCTTTGCCTTTGAAAGTCCCTGAACAAGTATCTTAAGTCTTCCATCTGGCAATCTCAGCATTCTCATAATCATGCAAACTGTTCCAATCTCATAGAGATCTGAAGGTTCTGGTATTTCAACGTTAAAGTCTTTCTGAGTGAGTAAAAGAATAAGTCTATTTGTATTCAATGCATGTTCTACAGCTTTGACAGAAATATCTCTTCCAACAAAAAGAGGAATTATCATATAGGGGAAAATTACTATATCTCTTACTGCAAGAATTGGAAGTTGTTCAGGAATTTCTATCTCTTTATTTTCTTGCTTTTCATTGCTCTGCTCTTTGTTTTCTTTTTTTATTTCATCCATTTTTTGCCTCCTGAGAAAAAATTTTTTAAATCTTTATTTTAATTTTAACAGTTTTTGAGAGATTTTTGATATTTTTTAAAAAATTTTTTAATAACTTAAAAACTTGAAAGTTTTTCTTTTAGAAACGCTATAAATTGAGAAGAAATTTCAGGATCTTTTAATGCAAACTCCACTATTGTTTTTAAATACCCAAGTTTTTCTCCTGCATCATACCTTCTGCTTTTTATTATAAAACCATATATCTCTGTTTCCTCTAAAAGTGTTTTTAAAGCATCAGTTAACTGGATTTCTCCGCTTTTACCAGGCTTTACACTCTTAAGATGTTTGAATATTTGAGGAGTCAGAATATATCTTCCAATTATTGCAAGAGTAGAAGGAGCATCCTTAGGCTCAGGCTTTTCAACTAAATCATCAATAACATATAATCCATTAATTTCCTTAGCTGAAACTATACCGTATCTTGAAACCTCGCTCAAAGGAACTTCTTCAAGAGCTATTACTGGAGCCTTTTTTTCATTATAAATCTGAAGCATTTCCTTTAAAACAGAATATTCAGGATCAATTAAGTCATCACTGAGAATTACAACAAATGGTTCATCTTTCACAAAGGGTTGAGCACACAAAATTGCATCTCCCAGCCCCTTTGGTTCTTTCTGTCTTATATATGCAAAATTAAGGTTTTCAAAACAATTGATTTTTTCAAGAAGTTCATATTTTCCTGTAGCCTTAAGCCTTTCTTCCAGCTCATAAGCTTTGTCAAAATGATCCTCAATGGCTCTTTTATGCTTCCCTGTGATGAATAAAAATTCTTCAATTCCTGCTTTTATTGCTTCTTCCACAGCATATTGAATAAGAGGTTTATCTATTATGGGAAGCATTTCTTTTGGAGATGCTTTTGTAGCTGGAAGAAATCTTGTGCCTAATCCTGCTACAGGAAGGACAGCTTTTTTAACCACTCATTCCTCCAGAATAAAATAATGCCGGAGACGAGACTCGAACTCGTACGGAGGTCGCCCTCCGAGGGATTTTAAGTCCCTTGCGTCTACCAGTTCCGCCACTCCGGCTATATTTAAGATACAAAAAAATTCAAAATTTATTCAAGTCCATTATACCAATATTGCACCTTTGTCAGCTGAACTTACCATACGGGCGTATCTTGTAAGATATCCTTCTTTTATTCTTGGCTTTGGAGGCTTCCACTCTTTAAGCCTCTTTTTGAGTTCTCTTTCTGAAACCTTAACTTCAAGCTTTCTCTTCGGTATATCAATCAAAATTCTGTCACCATCCTTAACTAAGGCAATAGGTCCTCCCTGAGCTGCTTCAGGTGATACATGACCAATACATGGTCCACGAGTGCCGCCTGAGAATCTTCCATCAGTAATTAATGCAACAGATTCATTAAGCCCCATTCCAGTAATTGCACTTGTTGGAGAAAGCATCTCCCTCATTCCAGGACCACCAGATGGACCTTCATATCTTATTACCACTACATCTCCTTCTTTGATTTTTCCATCAAGAATTGCTCTCATTGCCTCTTCTTCAGAATCAAAACAACGAGCAGTACCTTCAAATTTAAGCATCTTTGAAGAAACTGCAGTTTGCTTAACCACCGCACCATCAGGTGCAAGATTTCCTTTAAGAATTGCAACTCCTCCTTCTTTATGATAGGCTTTTTCAATCGGACGAATTACTTCTTCATCATAAATTTGAGCTTTCTCTGCAATCTCTTTTATATTAAAACCTGAAACTGTAAGATTAGGAAAAATTTTATCTTTGAGTCTCTGAAGCACAGCAGGAATTCCTCCAGCTCTGTAAAGGTCTTCCATATAATGCTCCCCAGAAGGAATTATATTTACAATGTGTGGAGTTTTTCTGCTTATTTCATCAAAGACCTCAAGAGGAAGTTCAACTCCTGCTTCATTAGCAATGGCTTTTATGTGTAATACAGTATTAGTGGAACCACCAAGTGCCATATCAACTGTAATGGCATTGTAAAATGCTTCTTTTGTGAGTATTTTTCTTGCGTTAACATGTTTTTTCACAAGTTCAACAATTTTTACACCAGTTTCAAAGGCAAGTCTTCGCTTTTCAGACATGACAGCTGGAGCTGCAGCAACTCCTGGAAGACTCATTCCAAGAGCCTCTGTCACACATGCCATAGTGTTTGCTGTATACATTCCCTGACAGGAACCCGCAGTAGGACATGCACAGAGTTCAAGAGCTTGAAGGTCTTCCTCTGTTAAAACTCCCTTTTTAAACTTTCCAACTGCTTCAAAGGTATCAGATGTGAGATTCCTTCTCTGACCCTTATAATATCCCGCAAGCATTGGTCCTGCTGTAAGAACAATTGCAGGAATATCAAGCCTTGCAGCTGCCATGAGCATTCCTGGTGTGATTTTATCGCAGTTTGTAAGAAGCACTATTCCATCAAATTGATGAGCTTCAACAATGCATTCAATTATGTCTGCAATTAACTCTCTTGATGGCAGAGAATACTTCATTCCTTTATGTCCCATTGCTATTCCATCACATATACCGGGAATACCAAAGAAAAATGGATAGCCCCCTCCAGTATGAATCCCTTTTTCTATAAATCTTCCTAATTCATTCATTGAGATATGTCCGGGTATTATATCGGTAAAACTTGTGGCAACACCAATAAATGGCTTATTCATCTCGGACTTTGGAATCCCTGTGGCATAAAGAAGTGCTCTGTGAGGAGTTCTTTCAACTCCCTTTTTAACACTGTCGCTTCTCACTGAGTTGCCTCCTTTGCAAATCTGGCTTTATATTGCCTTATCATTTCAGCCATTTTATCTTTCTTGTAGAGTTTCTCCTTCTGCATCCTTTTTTTCTCAATCTCTTCTTCAGCAGTTAAATAAGGTTTTTTGTTCATCTCATCAAGAAGGCTGTCAAGGTGTCTGTGTTCCTCATAAAGCTTGCGAAATTCTTCATTTTCTCTTTTGAGGACTTCAATGATCTCTTCTTCTTTCATGAAACACCTCCTAAGAAATGTTTTTTTAAATTTTACAACAAATAACAAAAAATTGGTAAAAAAATTTTTTTCATATATGGTATAATTTTTTTCATTTTCAAAAACTTGGAGGGGGATATGAAACTGTTTTTGAGGTTCTTACTTTGTTTTGTTTTTCTCCTTAATTTTTTTTCTCTCACCTTTGCCATTGAAAATGAACCAGGGGCATCTGTGAGATTAAGGCAGGAAATCTGGGACAATGTCGTTGACCTTGGAACAACACCATCAGCACAGCCTGACAGAAACTTCTTCAGATTGAGAATTCAGCTCTGGGATAAGGTTAAGTTCAATGAAAACCTGGGTGGATACATAAGAATTGCCACAGAGCCAAAGTATTACACAGGTCCTTACAAACTAACCCTTGACAATGGAACAAATAGAAAGAGATTTGACCAGGATGAGGTTGTAATTGACAATCTCTACATTGACATTAAGAAACCCTTTGATTTACCTTTAAGCTTTCGCATTGGTAGACAGGATTTCTTAGGACCTGATATGTATGGAGAAGGATTTTTAATTCTTGATGGAACTCCAGGTGATGGTTCAAGAACATTTTACTTTAATGCAATAAAGGCAAAAATAGATATTGCTCAGGGACATTCAGTGGATTTAGTTTATGTATCAGACCCAAAAACAGATCAATATCTGCCGAGTCTGCATCCTGCATACTATGATAGAGCTTCAGGTGCCGCTTATATTGATCACAAAAAAAGACTTAATGGTTCTAATGAGCAAGGATTCTGGATTTATGGTAGAAATAAAATATTTGAGTGGCTTAATATAGAACCTTACTATATTTACAAAAAAGAAGAATCCTATGATGTTATTAAAGAAAGCCATATCAATACCTTTGGAATGAGAGCGGTTTTTAAAATAAGTGATTTCTCATTAAGGGGTGAGCTTGCAAAGCAGTATGGAAAATATCAGAATGGAACAAAAAGAAGCGGGCTTGGTGGATATGCCTTTGCTGGATATGAGTTTAAAAACTGTCCTGTAAAGCCTTATTTAGAGGCTGGATATGTTTATCTGTCTGGAGATAAAACTGATACTTCAAAAGATGAAGGCTTTAATCCATTGTTTTCAAGAGCACCCCAGTGGAACGAGCTTTTAATTTATACTTTAATTCCTGAAACAGCACGCCAAGGTGGACCAATTCCAGGATACTGGACAAATATAAAAGCTGTTGTTACAAAACTTAAATTAAATCCTGTGAAAGACCTTGGAATAACACTTTCCTATCAGCATTTATGGGCAGATGAAAAAACTAATATAACCTATGGCACTTACGCTGGAATGTTTTCCAATGATGGTAAAAATAGAGGTGATCTCTGGGCAATTATTGGAAACTATAAATTTAACAAAAATCTTGATGGAATGCTTCAGATTGAGTATTTTGAACCCGGAGACTTTTATAAAAATGCAAGAAATGCCACATTCATAAGATGGCAACTCCAGTATAAGATATAGTAAGGAGGAGAAGAAATGAGGATGAGATTAATAAAATTTAACATATTTTTAACTCTTCTCATCCTCATTTTCTTTTCACACTCCTATGCATGGGATTGCAAAACCCATGCATACATTGCTAAAAAAGCAGGAATAAGAATTCCAGAAGCTGCATGTATGCCAGATATAATCCGTGATGAAAATTATGAAATCCTTGCACCTATGCATTATCACAATGCTGCTCCTCAAACAGTTGTCACACCAGAATACATTGATAAATATGCTGTTAATGAAGTGATAGTGAATGCGGATGGCAGAACTGTTAAAATTCTCCTGCCCCATCAGTCAGGAGTGCTTTACTGGAAAATTGTAAATCTTTACGAAAAAATGAAATCTCTTGATAAAACCAAGCCTGACAATCTCCTTGCCTACGAATACTATCTTGTTACAATTGCCCATTACATAGGAGACCTTTCCCAACCCCTGCATAACTTTCCCTATGGAGAATCAGTTGCAAGTGATGGGAAGATATATATTGATGAAGGAAACTTTAACAAAGAATTCCATATAAAATTTGACGAAGCCTTTGATTCATACATTGGAAAGCCTGAAACAGAAGAAAAAATTAATAAAGCATTAAAGACAATAAATATCACAAATGACGAGGATTTGAAAAATGCAATTTCCAGAGTTGCAAACTCAGCGATAAAAATTGCCAATCAATGCTATAAAGAGAAAAGAATGCCAGAAGAGGAAGAAATAGTTGAACAGATTTCGTGGTCAATCTCTCTTTTAATGGCTGTAATTAAATCAACTTATTAATATCTCCATGGCAGAGGATAAAATCATATCTTAATGGGTCTAATGGATTAATTTTTCTCAATTTTTCTGTAATCTCCAGGGCAGTTTTCATACTCTGAGAGCTTTTCTGGGTTAATCCTATTCTTTTTGAAATCCTCAATACATGAACATCAAGAGGAATAATTAGCTCTGAAGGTTTTATGGTTTTCCACAATCCAAAATCAATATCATCAGTCCTTACCATCCATCTTAAAAAAAGATTAATTCTTTTACATGGGCTACCTTTCAGTGGATCAGGTAAAAGATGGAGTAAGCCCCGAGTTTTAATATTTTTCCCATATACAAGCGTTAAATCAATTTTCCATGTCCATTGAATAAAATTTAAAATTCTCAGGATAGTATTTTCTCCCTGAAAATAGTACTCCAGAGAATTTAATGGAGAACTTTTAAGTAAGTTTTGAATAATAAATAGATAGGCAACTATGTCATCCACACTACTGAATCTATACTTAATTGAAAGTTTTTTAAGGAGATAGGAAGGTTGAAAATTCAATATAAATTCTGAAGGATGTTGCCCCATAATACTAAAAAGATTTTCAAGAAAATTGCAGAAACATTTTATAGTTCCGTACGCAAAGGATGATGAAATAATCCCTGCTATTTCTATGTCTAATGGTTCTTTATATCTTTTTGAAAATCTTATAGGGTCTTTCTGTATAGCGGTTTCAAAATCAAAAGAATGATATAATCTTTCAAGGCTTTCTTTTATTTTATCCATTCCATATTTTTGATTATTTTGAAGCCATTATGCAATAATAAATTTTAACTTAACTCTGTCAGGTAAGGAGGTTTTTATGGGAATGACGATTTCAGAAAAAATTCTTGCTGAGCATGCAGGAAAAAAAGAAGTTTCTGCTGGAGAGATAATAAATGCAAAGGTTGACCTTGTTCTTGCAAATGATATTACAGCACCAATTGCTATAAAAGAGTTTGAAAAACTTGGTGTAAAAGATGTATTTGATAAAGAAAAAATCGCTCTGGTGCCAGACCATTTTACTCCTCAAAAGGATATAAAAGCTGCAGAGCAGTGCAAAATACTTAGAGAGTTTGCATATAAATACAAAATAAAACATTACTTTGAAATCGGAAGAGTTGGTATTGAGCATGCTCTTTTACCTGAAGAGGGAATTGTGCTTCCTGGAGACCTTGTAATTGGAGCAGACAGCCACACTTGCACATATGGAGCACTGGGTGCTTTTGCCACAGGCGTTGGTTCAACTGATGCAGCTATAGCTATGGCAACAGGTGAATGCTGGTTTAAAGTTCCTGAAACAATAAAATTCATATACTATGGAAAACTTCAGCCATGGGTAGGTGGAAAAGATTTAATTCTATATACAATTGGAGACATAGGAGTTGATGGAGCATCCTATATGGCAATGGAATTCAGTGGTGAAGTGATTGATAAACTTCCAATGTCTGGAAGGTTTACAATGTGTAACATGGCAATTGAAGCAGGTGCAAAGGCTGGAATTATTGTGCCTGATAAAATTACAGAGGAATATGTAAAAGAGCGAGCAAAAAGAGCTTATAAAATTTATACTTCAGACTCAGATGCCAAATATGCAGAGACAAAGGAATATGATTGCTCAAAGATTCCACCAATGGTTGCTTGTCCTCATCTTCCATCAAATGTAAAACCAGCAAAGGAACTCACTCATATAAAAATTGATCAGGTTGTTATTGGTTCCTGCACAAATGGAAGGCTTGAAGATTTAAGGGAAGCTGCAACAGTACTCAGAGGAAGAAAAGTGCATCCTCAGGTAAGAATGATAATAATACCGGCAACTCAAAAAATTTACATGGAAGCTTTGAAAGAGGGATTAATAGAAATATTTATTGATGCTCAGGCGGTTGTGTCTCCTCCTACTTGTGGACCCTGCCTTGGAGGACATATGGGAATTCTTGCAAAAGGAGAAAGAGCAATAGCTACCACAAACAGAAACTTTGTAGGAAGAATGGGACATCCTGAAAGTGAGGTTTATTTAAGCTCTCCCGCAGTGGCTGCAGCAAGTGGAGTGCTTGGAAGAATTGGAACACCAGAGGAATTAGGATTGTAGATGGGTTAAAATTTTTTCTTCAAGCTTATGCATTTTCTTTGCTTCATAGGCTGAACTTTCATGGTCATAGCCTATTAGATGAAGGATGCCATGGATAAGAATTCTATTAAGTTCCTGCGAAAATTTAACACTATATTGCTTTGCTTGATATGAGACTTTTTCAGGCTCAACTATGATTTCTCCGAGAAACAGACTGCCTGAAGGCTCTTTCTCTAAATAAGAAAAAGATAGAACATCAGTGGTAGAACTTTTACCCCTGTATTTAAAATTAAGCTCCTTCATTTTTCTGTTTCCCACAACTATTATTGAAATTGTCAGAGAAGCTGAATTTTTTTCTATTATTTTGAACAAGTTTTTATTTTTACTGTCATATAAAAACTTGAAAATTTTTTGAGTGCTCTGCTTTAGCTTTTTTGTTGAAATCTTAAATTTTCTCTGCCTGTTGATAACTTCAACAATAACTCTCATACAGTCTTTTTTTTCATAGGTTCTGGATAGGAAATTCTTCTGTGGAATATTCCTGTAAGGATATATTCAAACTTCTTTTTTATCTCGCTTAGGTCTTTTAAAGTAATTTCACATTCATCAAGCTGTGCATCAAGAAATATGTTTTTTATTATTTTATCTACAAGCCCTGAAATTCTCGCTGGAGTTGGATCATCAAGAGTTCTTGAGGCTGCTTCAACTGCATCGGCAAGCATTACTAAGGCTGCCAGTTTTGTTTGCGGTTTTGGTCCTGGATATCTATAGTCCTGTTCTTGTGGTGGAGATTCCATCTCTTTTAAAGCCTTTTGATAAAAATATGTAACCAGAGCAGTTCCATGATGTTGCTGGATTACATCTTTTATAATTTCAGGTAAATTATACTCTTCTGCAAGCTCAACTCCGTCTTTTACATGGGAAATTATGATCATGCTACTTAAATGGGGATTAAGTTTTTCATGTTTGCTTATACATCCTGTCTGATTCTCCACAAAATACTCTGGCATTCTTATTTTGCCTATATCATGGTAATAAGAAGCGACTTTTGCCAGCAAAGGATTAACTCCCGCAACTTCACTTGCAGCCTCTGCAAGAGAGCCAACTATCATACTGTGATGATAAGTTCCAGGTGCTTCAACTGAAAGTTTTTTCATCAATGGATGGTCAATATCAAGCAACTCAATAAGACTCAAAGGAGTGGTTACATTAAAAAATCTTTCTATAGCAGGCAGGCAAAGAAAACACAGCGCTGACACTGTTAATCCATTGATAACTGAAAAAACTGAGGAAAAATAAACTGAAGAAAAACTAAAATCTCTCATTATAAGAAGAATAGCAATTGAACTAACTATATTAGCCACTGATATATAAATACCCGCATTTATTATGTCTGTTCTTTTTTTACATCTAAGAAGACTGAATGCTCCAATAAGACATCCAATAAAAACATAAAGAGGTATTAAAGAAAATTTAAACCATATTGCAGACATGAGGCTAAGAATCAGAGAAAAGGTTATAGCAGTATGAAAGTCAAATATTAATACTACCAGTGTAGGTCCTATGGCAAAGGGTATTCCGAAGGTGTGGATAACCATACCATCAACACCCAATCCTCTGGAAAATACTGAAAATATATGGTCAAATATTCTTGCAGAAATCAATGTAAAAATCATAAGAGCTGCAAGCAAAGCCTTCATCTTCTTTTTCTTAAGATAAGCAGGTTTGTATCTGAGAAGGTCTCTATAGAAAAAAACAATGAGGAGGAAAATAACAATAAAACTTCCTATAAAAGCAGTTCCTGATTGAAAATCATGAAGTAAAAAAGCATTTAAAGCTGACAGAACAATAACAAAAAGCAATACATCTTTTTCAATAAACTTCTTCTTTTTTCCATTTTTAGAAGATTTAAATTTCTCAATAAATTTTCTCAAGTAAGACCTATTTGGAGTAACAGGCTTAAGTTGAGGATTGTCTTTCATGCTTTTCATAGGCTCTTATTATTTCCTGAACAAGTCTATGTCTTACCACATCTTTTTCAGTAAAATATATGATCTTTATTCCTTCTATGTCTTTCAAAATCTTCAATGCTTCTACCAGTCCAGATACTTTCTGAGGTGGAAGATCTATCTGAGTAATATCTCCTGTTATCACAGTTTTTGAACCAAAGCCAAGCCTTGTAAGATACATCTTCATCTGCTCTGTTGTTGTATTTTGAGCTTCATCAAGAATAATAAAAGAATCATTAAGGGTTCTGCCTCTCATAAATGCAAGAGGTGCTATTTCAATTGCACCTTTTTCAATGAGTTTTGATGCTCTGTCAAGATCAAGCATATCATAAAGAGCATCATATAGGGGCCTTAGATAAGGGCTTACCTTTTCTTCAATTGCTCCAGGTAAAAATCCCAGTTTCTCTCCTGCTTCAACAGCTGGTCTTACAAGCACTATTCTTGATACTTGCCTTGTAAGCAAAAAATGAATTGCCATTGCCATAGCAAGATAAGTTTTTCCTGTTCCAGCAGGTCCTATTCCAAAGACAATATCATATTTGAGCATTGCTTCCATATATTCTTTTTGAGTTGGCGTTTTCGGAATAATAACTCTCTTTTTAGAGGGAACAGGAATTCCGCCTTTGAAAAGAGTTATTATTGACACAGGCTTACCTTCTTTAAGTCCCTGAAGAGAATGCATGATGTCTTCTGGTTTAACTATATAACCTTCTCTGTTAACAGCTCTTATATCTTCTATTATTTTTTCAGCTCTTTCAATATCCCCTTCATTTTCACCTTGAATAATAAGTTTGTTTCCTCTGATGCTTAAAGTAACATTCAATGCATCTTCTATAAGTGTGAATATTTTGTCCAGACCTCCATGAATGAAGGGATATTCTCTTTCCTCGTCAAGCTCTAATATGCGTGCTATGATTTGCCTCCTTTATAATCTATTTTAAGTATGAAATTTTCAAATCCTCTAAAATGCAATTCCTGTGAGACTTTTTTAGCCTGAGAAAATTTTCTGTATTTACCTATTCTCAACTTATACAAATCCTCTTTTATCATAAAGCTATCATATCCTGCTTCTTTAAGTCTTTTCTGTAAGTTTTGAATATTTACCATATCTGAAAAAGCACCAACCTGAATGGTATAAAAAATCTGTTTATGAGTTTTATGTTTAACTGGCTTTACAGGTTTTTCAAAATTTTGCGTTTTAACCTTTTGTTCTGAACTTTTAGTTTGACTCTTTGTCTCAGTCTGTTTAGTCTGCATGGTATTTTGTGCTATTTCAATCTCTGGTTTAACTTTATTTTTTTCATCACTTTGCTGAGCTTGTTCTTGTTTGATTTCACCTTTTTGTGTAGAAGCTTCCTGTTTATTTGCAAAAGCTGTTCCTACAGCTGTTGATAACACAGTTTTTTCAGAATCTTCTGTTCTGCTGATATACACTTCCTTTACAGGAGTTGTAATATAACCAATGGTATAACCAACCGCAATTCCAGCAAGAGCAATTCCGAATAATATGAAAAAAAAGATTTTTTTGTTTATCACTAAAAGTTCCTCACCTTTTTGTTTCATATGATTAACATAGCATCACCATAGGAAAAAAATCTATACCCTTTTTCTATGGCTTCCATGTATGCCTTTTTAACCTTCTCAGAGCTGCAAAAGGCATAAACCAATGCAAGAGGAGTTGACCTTGGTAAATGAAAGTTTGTAATTAATGCATCCACAATCTTAAAATTATACCCTGGATAAATAAAAATATCAGTCTTGCCTCTTATTTTATGCTCATCAGATCCCATATCTTCATACATTCCTGAAGCATAACCTTCCAATGCCCTTGTTGTTGTAGTGCCAACTGAAAAAATTTTTTTACCCCTTTTTTTAACTGAATATATTTCTTCTATTAAAGCTCTTTCCATTTCAAAATATTCAGACTCCATTTTATGTTCCTTTAAATTTTCCACTTTAATTGGCTTAAAAGTTCCCACACCCACATGAAGAGTTATTTCCCTTAATTTAACTTCTTTTTTTGCTATATTTTCAAGAAGTTCTTCTGTAAAATGAAGTCCTGCTGTAGGTGCAGCTATAGAGCCATTCGCCTTTGCATACACTGTTTGATAATGTTTTCTGTCAGACTCATCAGGCTGTCTTTTGATGTATGGTGGTAAAGGCATGAAACCTTTTTCATCTATAAGTTTTTTTACATCCTGAGGAGTCATCCTGAAAATAATCTGTTTTCCATCACAATTAGTTCTAATTTCAGCTTTAATTTCATCAATAAAAACTTCTCCTTCATATCTTCCCTTTGTCATTACTTCCCATACAACGTTCTGAGGTGAGGCTTCTTTTTGCCTGACCATAAGGATTTCTATTGTTCCTCCTGTTGGTTTTTTCCCGATAAGTCTTGCTGGAATAACTTTTGTATTGTTGATAATGAGCATATCACCTTCACAGAGATACTCTACAATCTCAGAAAAAATTTTATGCTCTATCTGTCCTGTCTGTTTATGAAGGACAAGAAGGCGGGCTTTGTCTCTTTCTGATAGAGGCTTCTGAGCAATTAAATCTTCTGGCAATGGATAATCAAGCTCAGTTATTTTCATTAATTGCGGTTATTTCTGTTTTAGGATAGAAATACTGAAGTATTTCTTTATAATTTTTTCCTTCCTCTGCCATCTGAAAAGCACACCACTGACACATCCCAACTCCATGACCGTATCCGCTTCCTTCAAAAACAACTCCATCCTCCTGCACTGTTATAGATTTAATCATTGTGCTCGGAATTGCTGTCCAGCGTAGAAGTCTTCTTAACTCAGTTGCTTTTATTGTTTTTTTGTTTTTTCCATCACTGAACTCAACTTCCTTTACCCTTCCAGTTGTAGTGTAACTTAATATTTTAATATCTGATATTTTCTCCATTGATAAAGCTTTTTTTAGAACATCAAAAGAAATCTTTTTTTCCCATATGGTATAGGGTGATGGTGTTGATGGAACCTCTACAGACTTTAAATAAGGATATTTTTTGCCAAAAACTTCTTCTGGCTCTTCAGTGCGTCCTACACTACAGGCATGATAAAAAGCCATTATAGGTTCACCCTGATAGGTAAGTACCTGCCCCTTTGTCTCATTAACAGCTTTTTCTACTTTCTCATTTCCTTCATCTTCTCTGTAAACCTGATGAAATACTGAAGATGTAACATCGTAAAAATTTCTCGTTCTGTTTCTGATAATATGTGCCACAGCATAAGTTCTTGCCAGAACAGCCTGAGCTTTAAGAGCTTCCTCTGGCCACTCAATCCCAACTTCTGATGCAACAACTCCTTTTACATAGTCTTCAAGCTGAACAACATTTATTAGAAAATATCCTTCAGAACCCTTCCATATCTCAATTTCGCCAGAATAAGTTGAACCATCTATAATTGTTTTTGCTGCCACTTTTTTTATTTTTTTTAAATCATTCAAAGTAGGTCTTCTATCTCCTATGAGCACTCTTATGTAAGAATTCTCATTTCTGTCCAATCCATAGAGCTGAACAGTAAAGAGCAAAGTAATCAGAATTGATAAAACTACTTCCCTCATGCTCATCTTTTACTTAAAAGGTAAAATATCAGACTAAGGATGATGCTTAAAAGTATTGATGTGCCAAGTGGAAAATAAAATACAAAGTTTCTTTTTTCAATTACAATATCGCCAGGAAGTCTACCAATAAAAGGAATTTTTCCTGCTAACATAAGAATTAAACCTATTACAACTGTTATTATTCCAACAAGAATTAAAAACTTTCCAATCTCATTCATAATCTATCCTCTTTAAATATCTTTCAGCCTCTGAATATATGCATCCACAATATTTTTGTCTGTAAAGTTCAAGTTCTAATGCAGTTTTCATTGCCTTTCTAAATCCGTCTCTGAAGTCTTCAGCAATAAAATTAATGCCGAATTCTTTGCCTGATTCATTCCCGACTTTTATTATTTTATCAAATTTTTGATATGGACTTACCAGCAAAGTGGTTGTAAAGTTTTCAATTCCTGATTCTCTGGCTTTTTGAGCCGTTCTTTCAAGTCTTATTCTGTAACATATTTCGCATCTTTCTTTTTCTTTTCCTGCCACAGCCCTTAAGAATTTGTAAAATTCCTTGTAATTGTCGTCATAATTTACTTTCAGACTCCAGAGTTGCTCAAGCTTTTTTAAGGAATCCATTCTTGCTCTGTATTCAGTGTATGGATGAATATTGGGATTATACCAGTATAGAGTTATCTCAAATCCCTTGTTTGTAAGAACTTCTATGGGATAAATAGCGCAATTGCTGCAACATGTATGAAGAAGTATTTTCATTAGAACAATCTCTCAGGAATCTTCTTTTTCAAAACCTCATACGCAAGAGGAGTAGCCACTCTACCCCTCGCTGTTCTCTCAATAAAGCCTTCCTGCATTAAATAGGGTTCGTAAACATCTTCAATTGTGTCCTTATCCTCTCTGAGAGAAGCTGCAATTGACTCTATACCAGCAGGACCACCATTGAATTTTTCAATTATTGTTAATAGAATTTTTCTGTCCATCTCATCAAGTCCATAATTATCAACATCCATTGCAGCAAGAGCCTGTCTTGCTATGCTTAAATCTATTATTTCTTTATCCTGAACCTGTGCAAAATCTCTTATTCTCTTAAGGAGTCTGTTTGCCACTCTCGGAGTTCCACGAGACCTTCTTGCAATCTCTATTGCCGCATCTTCATGTATGGAAATTCCCAGGATTTTCGCTGATCTTTTTACAATTTCTTTAAGCTCCTCATGATTGTAAAACTCAAGTCTGAATACAACCCCAAATCTGTCTCTTAAAGGAGATGTAATCAAGCCTGTCCTTGTCGTAGCTCCAATAAGTGTAAATCTCGGAAGATTTATCTTTATTGAGCGAGCAGAGGGTCCCTGACCAACAATTATATCAAGAGTGAAATCTTCCATAGCAGGATAAAGAATTTCCTCAACAACTCTGGGAAGCCTGTGAATCTCATCAATAAATAAAATGTCTCTGTCAGAGAGATTTGTAAGAATTGCCGCAACATCCCCTGCTCTTTCAAGAACAGGACCTGATGTGCTTTTAATGTTAACACCCAGCTCATTTGCTATCACTGAGGCAAGAGTTGTTTTCCCAAGTCCTGGAGGACCACAGAAAAGAACATGATCAAGAGGTTCCTGCCTTATGAGAGCAGCCTTGATAAAAACTTCAATATTGTCTTTGATTTTTTTCTGACCTATAAATTCCTTTAATGTTCTTGGTCTGAGTGTTATATCTAATATTTCATTATTTTCCATCTTTCCCTGCTAAGATACTTAAAGACTCTCTGATTATTGTTGCTTCATCTTTTTCTTTATCATAAATTTTATCAAGAACTTCCTTTGCCTGTAACCTCTTATATCCAAGATTTATCAAAGCTGATAAAACATCTTCATATTTCTGGTCTTTTTCATATTTTAAAGAAGGCAAAACTCCTTTCAGTTCAAGAAAGATTCGCTGAGCAGTTTTTTTACCAATTCCTGGAATCTTGCTCAGTGATTTTATGTCTTCCTGCTCAACTGCTTTATAAAGAGTTTCTCTATCATATGTTGAAAGAATATTTATTGCCATTTTTGGACCAATACCAGAAATTTTTATTAATTCTTCAAAGAGATCTCTTTCAGAGCTATCTAAAAATCCGTAAACCTCTATAAGCTCCTCCTTTAAAATCAAAGAAGTATAAATCTTAACTTCTTCGCCTGTGTTGATGTATCTGGCAATTCTAATTGGGATTTTTACTGAGTAACCAACACCGCCTGTTTGAATAACAACTCTGTCAGGTTTAACTGTAACAGCCTTACCTTTTATAAAGTCAAGCATTTATTTATTTTAACACTTTTAAAAGCTTTCTTGAATGAATATGGCATATTGCCACAGCCAGAGCATCAGCACAGTCATAGGAAATTTTTTTATCAATATTCAATAAATTATAAACCATGCTTTTAACCTGAATTTTATGAGCCCTTCCATATCCAGTAAGAGCTTTTTTTATTTCTGTAGAACTGTATTCGTAAACGCAAATATTTTTTTGAGCTGCCACTAAAAAGGCTATTGCTCTTGTATATCCAAGAATAAAAGAAGAAGGAATTTTTTTACCTGCAAATATTTTCTCTACCGCCATCTCATAGGGATTGTATTTTTCAATCACCTGTAATAAAGATTCATAGATAAACTTAAGCCTTTCTGGCAGGCTTACATTGTGAGAAATATTTATAGTATCAGCATTAATTAATCTCATATGATTAAACTTTGAATTTTGAACTTTGAACTTTGAATTTTGAATTACTCCGGGGTCAGCTGAAGCATCCACTATTCCATAGCCAAAATGTCTGCTCCCAGGATCAATGCCTATGACTATCATTATTTCACTTTCTTTTTAGTTGCTGGAAGCTCAAATAGTATATCTTCCACAAGTTCGCACAGAATGTGCCCAAGTGTAATATGGGTTTCCTGAATTCTTGGAGTATCCTCTGATGGAACTGCAAAGGCATAATCAACTTTTGAAATCAGTTTTTCACCTCTTATGCTTGTAAAGGCTATTGTCTTAAGCCCTCTTTTCTTAGCTACCTCCACTGCTTTAATAACATTCCTTGATGAACCAGATGTGCTTATTCCAATTGCAATATCTCCTGAGTTTCCCAGTGCTTTAATCTGCCTTGCAAAAATCTCAGAATAATCATAATCATTAGCTATTGCTGTAATAACAGCTATGTCTGTATTTAAAGCAATTGCAGGAAGTCCTGGTCTTTCTCTTTTAAATCTATTAACAAACTCTGCAGCAATATGAGAGGCATCTGTAGCACTTCCGCCATTGCCAAAGATTAAAATTTTACTGCCTTCATTGAGAGTTTTTGCAATAATTTCTGCAACCTCTTTAATCAGATTAATATTTTCTTTGAAAAATTGCTCCTTAATCTTAATTGAATCTTCATAGGCTTTTCTTATTTTTTCTTCTATCTGCATTTATTCTTCCTCCTTAAAACATGGATAGAGTTTGTCATATGTTACAAGAATATGCTCTGGAACTACCCGCACATCCTCAAGTATTGTCATAAATCCTACATCTCCTGCCCATCTGGGAACAATGTGCCAGTGAAGATGCTCATCAATACTGGCAGAGGCAACCACTCCTATATTGAGCCCTATATTAAATCCATCTGGATGCATTACCTTTCTGAGACATTTCAGGCATTTAACTGTAAGGATCATACACTCTGTGAGTTCATATGTGTTAAGTTCCTCAAGAGTGTGCACATGTCTGTAAGGAACCACCATAAGATGTCCTGAACTGTATGGATATTTATTCATAATAATAAAAGAAAGCTTGCCTCTATAAAGAATCAGGTTATCTCTGTCTCTGTCTTCTTTTGGTTTTTCACAGAATATACATCCTTTTTCTTTTTGTCCCAGGATATATTCAATTCTCCATGGTGCCCATAAAACCTTCATTTAAGCCTCCTTAAAGCTTGCTGTGCATCTTGCCACGTGAGCCATTTATCTTTTCTGTTTCTAAGTAAATAGGCTGGATGAAACGTAGGAATAACAGGAATTTGATTGTAAAAGAAAACTTTTCCTCTTATTCTGGATATATGGAAATCCTTTAGTTTTCCATGCATACCCATTAATGTATATGTTGCTACTCTGCCAAGACACATAATAACTTGAGGAGAAACTATCTCTATCTCTCTTTTTAAATAATCAAAACACGCGCATATCTCACTTTCAAAAGGGTCTCTATTCATTGGAGGATGACACTTTACAGTATTGGTTATATAAACATCCTGTCTTTTAAAGCCCATCTTTTCTATCAGACTTGTTAAAAGTTTACCTGCCTCACCAACAAAAGGGCTTCCCTGCAAATCTTCATCAACACCTGGAGCTTCACCGACAAACATTAGTTTTGCATTAATGCTACCTTCTCCACATACAGGATTTTTTCTTGAGTTGCTCAAAGGACATTTTTTACACTGTCTGATTTCTTCATTCAGTTCCTGAATTGATAACTGCCCGTGTTTTGAAGATTCATCGCAGTTTGCTACCTCGGAAAACCGGCACAATAATGACTGAACAAACTGCTCTGGTAGATCTTTAAATCCCAAAGTTTTATAAAAATTCAGGATATTAATGATATTGTCTATCTTTCGCCCCATCTCAGCTTTTCTCTTAAAACCCTGAAATAATCTCTACCAGGGGGTGCAATAAGATAGGTTTTTTCATCAGCTATTCTGCATCTAACTTTATCATTTTTCTGCAAAGGGAATCCAATCTGTCCATCCACTGTTAAAAATATGTCTTTAACGTGGGAAGAAATCACCACATCAATTACAAAATCATCTGGCAGAACAATAGGTCTAACAGTCAATGTATGAGGGCATATTGTAGTGAATACCAAACCTTTTAATGTGGGATAAAGAATAGGACCTCCTGCTGAGAGATTATAGGCTGTTGAACCTGTTGGTGTAGAAATTATAATTCCATCAGCCTTTATTGTGGAAACATATACATTGTTTATAATCAAACCAAAATCTGAAATCTTTGCCATTATACCCTTACCAATTACAATGTCATTAAGTCCCAGATATTCACTGACTATTTGTTCATCCCTCAGAATTTGAGCATTTATCATGCTTCTTTCTTCTATATCATAATTTCCTGAAAATATCTGTTCCAAAGAGTCAAATAGATCAGTTCTTGGAATCTCTGTTATGAATCCAAGCTTTCCCATATTTATTCCGATTATGGGAATTTTTTTTCCTCCAATAAGTCTGGAAGCACTGAGCATTGTTCCATCTCCACCAAGAACAACCACTGCATCAGAACTCTGAATTGCCATTATCTCAGAATGATTAAAGCTTGAAAAAACTCCAACAGAATGGAAAACTATGCATTCAATTCCTTTATTTTTCAGCCAATCCTGAACTTGAATAGCTATTTCTATGGCTGAATTATCATTTTCTTTGTAAAGAATTGAAAGTTTCTTAAACATTTAGATCTCCATCTCAAAAACTCTTGTTGTCTCATCAACTAAATCTATTTTAATCTTTAAAGTATTTTCAGGCAATTCATTGAGTCTTTCTGCCCACTCTATCACACAGGTATAACTCTCAAAGTATTCCCATAAATCAATATCTTCATTTTTTACATTGTCAAGCCTGTAAAGGTCAATATGACAGAAGCCTGCTTCTGAATAATTTGAAACTATTACAAAACTTGAACTTGCTATATCTTTTTCATCTATACCAAAGGCTGAAGCAATCCCTTTTGTTAGAATGGTTTTGCCAGCTCCCATTTCACCATAAAGAGCTATGACTTTTATGCCCTGTTTTTGTGCAAAACTTCCGAGCATTTTACCCAAGACTTTTGTTTCTCTCTCTGAATAAGTAAAAATCCTCATTTTTTCAGACTCTTGTAGATAAAAAGGGCAATTCCTATGCTTATAGCTGAATCAGCCACATTAAAAGCTGGCCAGTGAAGATTTTTCAGATGAAGATCTATGAAATCTATAACATGACCATAAATTAGCCTGTCAATAATATTTCCTGTAGCTCCTGCAATTATAAGTGAGTAAATCAACCAGTTTTTAGGATCCTTGAAATACATATAAACAAGAAAGACTGTGGCACATAAAGCTATCACAATAAAAAATTCCGCACCTAAGAATTTGAACATTCCAAAAGCTGTTCCTGTGTTTTCAACATAAACAAGATTTAAAAAAGGTAAAAGCTTAATTACTCCTTTGGGAGATAGAAACTTAATAGCAAGATATTTTGTAAGTTGATCAAGGAAAAGAACAAAAAAAATCAAAATAAATGATTTATGAATTTTTAAGGACATGATAACATCTTGGACATACATCAGGAATTTCAAGCTTTCCAACCATGGTAGAATAATTCCAGCAACGCTGACATTTAGCTCCTTCAGCCTTTTCTATTGTAACAGTAAATTCACTGCCCTGGGAGTCTAAATTCAGTTGAACCTGAGAAACAATAAATAAAGTCGGCAAAAAATCATAATAGGGTTCTAAAAAACTCTTTAGGTTTTCATTAACAGAAAGCACTACCTTTGCTTCAAGAGAGTTTCCTATAAATTTTTCCTGCCTTTTTATCTCCAGTGCTTTATTAACTTCGTCCCTTATCTCAATCAGCTTTTCCCACCTGAGTTGAAGCTCTTCATCTATAAAATTTTCCAGAACTTCTGGCATTTTTTCTAAAAATACACTTTCTGTTTTCCTGAAAGGAAGATGTTGCCATGCTTCTTCTGCTGTAAATGAAAGAATTGGAGCAATTAATTTAATTAAAGATTCAGCAATGTTGTATAACACCCATTGGGCTGCTCTTCTTTCCGGTGAATCAGATTTAAAGGTATAAAGTCTGTCTTTTAAAATATCAAGATAAAAGGCACTCATATCTGTAACACAGAAGTTATGAACTGCATGGAAAACCTGATGAAATTCAAAATTTTCATAGGCAAGCATAACTTTTTTAATTAGTTTTTGAAGCCTCATCATTGCCCATCTGTCTATCTCAAGAAGACATTCTGAATAATCTTTACCATCATAGTCATAGATATTTCCAAGAAGATATCTCAATGTGTTTCTTATTTTTCTGTAAGCCTCTGTAAGTCTTTGAAGAATTTCCTGGGAAAGTTTTATGTCATCTCTGTAATCTTCTGCTGAAACCCACAGTCTTACAATATCAGCTCCATTACTTTTTATAATCTCCTGTGGAGCTATTACATTCCCAAGAGATTTAGACATTTTTCTTCCCTGTCCATCAACTGTAAATCCGTGAGTAAGAACAATCTTATAAGGTGCTCTTCCTTTGCTTCCCAGTGAAGCTATTAATGAACTCTGAAACCATCCTCTGTGCTGATCACTTCCTTCAAGATACATATCAGCAGGCCAGCTTAGCCTCGGGTCTTTCTCAAGAACTGCTGCATGACTTACTCCAGAGTCAAACCATACATCAAGAATATCTTTTTCTTTTTGAAAATCCTTTGAACCGCATTCTGGACAGCTATACTCTGGAAGCAAATCTTCAAGGTTGAGTTTAAACCATACATCAGAGCCTTCCATTTCAACAAGATTACAAATTTTATCAAATAACTTTTCATCATTTACTATGTGTCCACATTTCTTACAGACAAATAATGTAATCGGCACACCCCATGCTCTCTGACGGGAAAGGCACCAGTCTGGTCTTCTCTCAACCATTGAAAAGATTCTATCTCTACCCCATGAAGGAATCCATCTTACTTTGTCTATTTCCTCCAAAGCCCTCTTACGAAGCTCTCTATGATTCATTGAAATAAACCACTGCGTTGTTGCCCTGAAAATAATTGGTTTTTTACATCTCCAGCAATGAGGATAAGAATGAGTGATGCTACCCTGCCAGAGTAATGAGCCATTTTCCTTCATATGCTCTATTATTGCCCTGTTTGCTTTAAAAACATTTTCACCAGCAAAATAAGGAACATCCTCTGTGAATCTTCCTCTATCATCAACAGGTGCATAAATATCAAGTCCATATTTTAAACCAACCTCATAGTCCTCTTCACCATGCCCTGGTGCAATATGAACAACTCCTGTGCCTTCTCCTATTTCAACAAAATCAGCAACTACTACCTTTGAAACCCTATCTATGAAAGGATGTTTAGCCTTTATTCCCTCAAGCTCTTTACCCTTAATCTCAAACAGAGGTGTTTCATCTATTTCAACTTTGTCTTTTAAATTCCTGATAGCTTCCTTCACAACTATGATCACACCTTTTGAAGTTTTTACTCCCACATAATCAAAATCTGGATGAACTGCCAGAGCAAGATTTGCAGGCAAAGTCCATGGAGTTGTTGTCCATATCACAATGTATAATGGCAAATCTTTAACTGGCAATTTCTCTTTATCAATAACTTCAAATGTTACAAATATTGAAGGAGACTCTTTCTCAGCATACTCAACTTCTGCATCAGCCAGTGCTGTCACACAGGAAGGACACCAGTAAACAGGCTTTTTACCACGATAAACATAGCCATTTTTAACAAAAGTAAGAAATTCTCTTACAATTATAGCTTCATAGTCATTAGACATGGTTATGTAAGGTGTGTCCCAGTAACCAAAAACTCCAAGACGAATAAACTCATCCCTTTGAATATTTATAAATTTCTCAGCATATTCTCTGCATAGTTGACGTTTTTTTAAAATATCAATGTTTTCTTTTTCTTTTCCCAGGGATTTATCTACTTGTAGCTCAATTGGTAGTCCATGACAATCCCAGCCTGGAACAAAGGGACAGTACTGCCCAAGCATTGAATGATATTTAACAATTATGTCTTTGAGAATTTTGTTCAAAGCATGCCCGATATGAATATGACCATTGGCATAGGGAGGACCATCATGAAGAATGAAACATTTTCCTCCAGATGCCCTGTTTTTGTCCTGAAGTTTTTCATATATTCTGTTTTCTTTCCAGAATTTTAAAATTGCAGGTTCCCTTTCAGCAAGATTCGCCTTCATAGGGAATCCTGTCTGAGGTAAATTAAGAGTATTTTTGTAATCCTGAGACATAAATTAAAGAATACCACAATATTTTACCAAAATTCAAACATCCCGATTGCCTCTTTTAAAATCCTTAAATTGCCGATAGAAATAAAAACATTGTTTTACCTATAATAGAGAGTGTGATATAATATTTCTTTATGTATTACATCGGAATTGACATAGGTGGCACTAACATTAAAATTGGAGTAATTTCAAAAGATTGGGAAATTATAAAAATATGTAAATTCCCGACTGGCAATAATCCAATGGAAATAATTATTGATGAAGTAGACAGAATTATTGATGAATTTACTGTGCTTGGCATAGGAGTGGGTGTAGCAGGTCTGGTAGATATTGAAGGCAATGTAATTAAAGCATCTAATATCCCATTTTTCAATAATTATCCCTTAGGTAGAGAATTAAAAAACAGGTATAATGTGGAAGTAAAGATAGACAATGATGCAAATGTGGCAACAGTTGCAGAAGCCATGTTTGGAGAAGGTAAAGGTATTGAAAATTTTATTCTTCTTACGCTTGGAACAGGAATTGGCGGTGGTTTATGGTTAAATGGTAAAATTGCTCAGTTTCCAATGGAAGTTGGACATATGAGTATTGATTATAAAGGAAAATCCTGTAGTTGTGGTGGCATAGGATGTCTTGAAATTTATGCTTCAGCCAGAGCAATAAAAGACAACTTTATAGAAAAACTTGAAAATGGTGAAGAAAGTTATATTAAAGAAATTTATGAAGGAAATTTTTATAAAGCATCTTCCTCAGACATATATAAAGCAGCAATGGAAGGTGACACTGTTTGTAGAAATGTGCTCAAAGAAGCAGGTAAAGCTCTTGGTGCTGGAATGGCAAATTTAATAAATATTTTTGCTCCAGAAAAAATCATTTTAACCGGAGGACTTTCACAGGCAGTAAACATTTATATTGAAACAGCCATTCAGGAAGCTCAAAAAAGAGCAATGAAAGGACTTGCCAAATCAGTTAAAATAACTTCATCTACACTATTAGACAATGGTGGAGTTTTGGGAGCTGTCTTAGTTCTGAGAAATCAATGAAAAAAATAAGGAACTTTTCAATAATTGCCCATATAGATCACGGTAAATCAACCCTTGCTGACAGACTTCTTGAGTTTACAGGAGCTGTCAATCTTGGCGGAAAAATGGGACAAATCCTTGATTCAATGGATCTTGAAAGGGAAAGAGGCATTACTATTAAAGCCCATGCAGTTAGACTGAATTATAAAGCTGAGGATGGTGAAACTTATATTTTGAATCTTATTGATACTCCTGGACATGTAGATTTTTCCTATGAAGTATCCCGTTCATTAGCCTGCTGTGAGGGAAGTCTTCTCGTAGTTGATGCAACACAGGGAGTGGAAGCTCAAACTGTTGCAAATGCCTATCTTGCAATAGAGCACAATCATGAAATAATTCCTGTAATAAATAAAATTGACCTTCCTCAGGCAGACCCAGAGAGAGTCAAAAAACAAATAGAAGAAATTCTTGGAATAGACAGTTCAGAGGCAATACTGGCTTCTGCAAAAGAAGGAGTTGGAACTAAAGAAATTCTTGAAGTAGTTGTAAAGAAAATTCCTCCTCCAAAAGGAGATCCACAGGCTCCTCTCAGAGCAATGATATTTGACTCATGGTTTGATAACTACTTAGGAGTTATTATTCTTGTGAGAGTTTTTGATGGAACAATAAAACCAGGAATGAAAATAAAATTGATGGCAACAAAAAAAGAATATGAAGTTCAAAGACTTGGTATTCTTACTCCTTTCCCAAAAGACATACAGCAACTTTCAGCAGGTGAAGTGGGATTCATTGTTGCTGGAATTAAAAACATTTCTGATACAAAAATAGGAGATACAGTCACTCTTGTAGAGGCTCCTACAAATGAACCCTTACCAGGTTTTAAAGAAGTAAAACCAATGGTATTTTGCGGACTTTATCCAGTAGAAACCAATCAATATGAAGAATTGAAATCAGCACTTGAGAAATTGAGACTAAATGATTCTTCATTTTTCTTTGAACCTGAAACATCAGCAGCTCTTGGATTTGGCTTCAGATGCGGATTTTTAGGCTTGCTTCACATGGAGATAATAAAAGAGCGGCTTGAAAGAGAGTTTAATCTCTCTCTTATAAGTACAGCACCAACAGTTAGATATAAAATTGTTGATAAAAAGGGTGAGCATCTTATTGATAATCCCAGTAAGATGCCAAAAATTTATGAAAGAATTGAAGAACCCTTTATGAAAGTCTCTATAATTGTTCCTGAAGAATTTGTAGGAGAAATTTTAAAGCTATGTCAAGAAAGAAGAGGAATTCAGAAAGAGTTTTCCTATATCACAAAGGACAGAATTCTTCTTGTTTATGAAATGCCATTGAATGAAATTTTATGGGATTTTTATGATAAACTTAAATCTCTTTCTAAGGGCTATGCCTCAATGGATTATGAACTAATCGGATACAGAGCCTCTGAACTTGTAAAACTTGACATACTCATAAATGGAGAACAGGTAGATGCTCTGTCAGTCATTGTTCACAAAGATAAGGCTTACTATAAAGCTCGAGCAATAGCACAAAAATTAAGAAGCGTAATTCCCAGACAGCTCTTTGAGGTGGTAATTCAGGCTGCCATTGGTGGAAAAATTATAGCAAGGGAAAGTATTGCTCCGCTCAGAAAAAATGTTTTAGCAAAATGTTATGGAGGTGATGTGACGAGAAAGAAAAAACTTCTTGAAAAACAGAAAGAAGGGAAAAAAAGAATGAAGCAAATTGGACGAGTTGAAATACCACAGGAAGCATTTCTCTCAGTTTTAAAAGTTGAATAGGAGGAAGAATGACTGCTAAAAAAATTCTTGAATACATAAAAAGTATAGGTATTGCCATATTAATTGCGCTTTTTATAAGAGCTTACATTGTTCAGGCTTTTAAAATACCATCAGGTTCAATGATTCCAACACTTTTGATAGGAGATCATCTTCTGGTAAACAAGTTTATTTACGGAGTTCATCCACCTTTTTCAGATAAAAGAGTTCTTGTTTTTGAAAAACCAAAAAGAGGAGACATTATAGTTTTTAAATATCCTGAAGATCCGAGCAGAGATTTTATAAAAAGAGTTATAGGCATTGAAGGAGATGTGGTAGAAATAAAAAATAAAAAGGTTTTTGTTAATGGAGTTGAGCTTAAAGAACCATATGCAAGATACACTGATTCATACATTCATCCAAGAGAGCTTGATCCCCGAGACAATTTTGGACCTGTAAAAGTTCCAAAGGGAAAATTCTTTGTAATGGGAGATAACCGAGACCAAAGCTATGATAGCCGTTTCTGGGGATTTGTTGACCTGAAGGATGTAAAAGGTAAGGCACTTATTATATACTGGTCATGGGATAATGAAAATCATAAACCAAGACTTGAAAGAATTGGTAAAATTATAAAGTAATGTTTACTGGAATAATTGTTGAACTTGGAAAAGTTTATGAAATTCAAAAGCTTGCTCATGGAGCAAGATTAAAAATATATTCCAAAAATTTAATAAAAAGTTCCCAGATTGGCGACAGTATATCTGTTAATGGAGTATGCCTTACAGTTTGTGAAATAGATAAATCAAAAAGTGTAATTTCTTTTGATGTCTCTCATGAAACACTTCAGAAAACAACTCTTGGTGAACTAAAAAAAGATGATCCTGTTAACTTAGAGCCTGCCATTACTCTTAATACACCTCTTGGTGGACATCTTGTAAGCGGACATGTGGAAGGAATAGGAAAAATAAAAAAAATTGAAAAAATAGGGAATGATCTAAAAATAGAAATTGATGCTCCTCAAGAAATTCTCAGATATTGCATAAAAAAAGGCTCTATTGCTGTTGATGGAGTAAGTCTTACAATTGTTGATTTATATTCAAACTCCTTTACAGTTGTGCTCATTCCTCACACTGCAAGAATGACCACATTGGGATTTAAAAAAATTGGAAGCTCTGTTAACCTTGAATCTGATATAATTGCAAAATATGTAGAAAAATTTGTAAATCAATCAAAAGATATTAAAGAAAAACAGCTTCTTGAAAAACTTAAGGATTATGATTATATTTAAGGAGTTGAGATGAAATTTTTAGTTCTTGCAGGAGGCTCTGGAACAAGGCTATGGCCATTGTCAAGAAAAAACTTTCCAAAACAGTTTTTAAAACTTCCTACTGAAGGCAATTGCTGTGAAAGCTTTTTCCAGAAAACATTAAAAAGACTTTATCTTTATAAAGATGCAGAAATTTTTATTGTAACAAATGAAAGACACAAGTTTTATGTAATCAACCAACTTGAGGAAATCTCAAAAAAATTAACAAAAAAACCTGTCTTTGAAATAATTCTTGAGCCTACTTCAAAAAATACAGCTGCTGCAATTGCTTTAACCTTAAAATACGCAATGCAAAAGGGAATAGCTCCAGAGGAAGTATTTTTTGTGTGTCCATCTGATCATTTAATTAAGCCTGATGAAAAATTCATAAGCTATATTAAAGCTTCAGAAGAGATAGCTAAAAGAGGATATATTGTAACATTTGGCATAAAACCAACTCGCGCTGAAACAGGTTATGGATATATAAAAGTAAAGATGCCAGAAAGGGAAACCTTTTACAGAGTGGAAAAATTTGTTGAAAAACCTGACATTGAAACAGCAAAGAAATACATTAAAGATGGGAACTATTTCTGGAACTCAGGTATGTTTGCCTTCAGAGTTGATACCATAGTGGAAGAATTTAAAAAATGTTCACCTGAGCTTGGTAAAATTTTTGATAGACCTTATGAAAAAGTATTAAATGATTTTCATAATCTTCCTGACATATCAATTGATTATGCAATTATGGAGAAAACAGACAAAGCAGCACTTCTTCCTATGAACATATTCTGGTCAGATATAGGTTCATGGGAAAGTCTTTATGAAATCCTTGAAAAAGACTCAGCAGGTAACGCAGTAATAGGAGATTCCTTAAACATAGAGACAAAGGGAAGCCTGATTGTTGGCAATAAAAGATTAATTACAACCTTAGGGCTTAAAGATACAGTGGTTGTTGAAACAGAAGATGCACTGTTTATTGCAAAGAAAGGTGAGTGTCAGAAAGTTAAAGAAATTGTAAAAATTCTTTCTGAAAAGGCTTCTCCACAGATTGAAGAGCATACAACTGTCTACAGACCATGGGGAAGTTTCACTCTTCTTGAAAAAGGACATAGATATAAAATAAAGAGAATAACAGTAAATCCTGGAGCCAGCCTCTCTCTTCAGATGCATCATCACAGATCAGAGCACTGGGTTGTTGTAAAAGGAACTGCTAAGGTAAAGATTGGTGAAAAAGAGCAATTTGTTCACGAAAATGAATCAATATATGTTCCAAAGAGTACACTTCACAGACTTGAAAATCCTGGTAAAATCCCGCTTGAAATAATAGAAGTTCAGGTTGGAGAATATGTTGAAGAAGATGATATAAAAAGATTTGAGGATGCCTATGGAAGACAGAATATTTAGAGAATATGACATAAGAGGCATTTATGGTAAGGATCTTACCGAAGATGTTGCCTATTTAATTGGAAAAGCCTTTGTTTGTCTGGCAGCTAAAGAGCTTGGAAAAAAACCTGAAAAGTTCTCTGTTGGAATGGATGCAAGAGTTTCATCAGAGGCTTTAAAAAATGCCTTATTAAAAGGAATTACAGAATGCGGTATAGATGTCATTGACATAGGTTTATGTCCCACGCCCCTTCAGTATTTTTCACTTTTTAAGCTTTCAATAGATGGAGGAGTAATGATAACAGGAAGTCATAATCCGCCTGAATTTAATGGTTTTAAACTGAGTATTGGCAGGGAAACGATTTATGGAGAAAAAATTAAAGAATTGAAAAAAATTATTGATAAAAAAGAGTTTATCAACTTTAACACAAAAGGAAGAATTGAAAAATACAGGATAATTGATGATTATGTTAACTACATGACAGATCAATTTTCTTCTTTTGAAGGAATAAAAGTAGTCGTTGATTCTGGAAATGGAACTGCAGGAGTAGTTGCTCCATTGATTCTGAAAAAACTCGGTGCTCAGGTTATAGAGCTTTACAGTGAGCCTGATGGCAGATTTCCCAATCATCATCCTGATCCTGTAGTGCTTGAAAATCTTCAAAATTTAATAAAAACTGTAATAGATGAAAGAGCTCATATTGGTATTGGCTTTGATGGTGACGCAGACCGAATAGGAGTTGTTGATGAAGCTGGTGATATTGTCTGGGGAGACAGATTGATGATTATATTTTCAAAAGACATCTTACAAAAGCTTCCTCAGGCGAAAATAATTGGAGAGGTTAAGTGTTCAAGGATAATGTATGAAGAGATTGCAAAATCTGGTGGAGTTCCAATTATGTGGAAAACAGGACATTCTCTTATAAAGAAAAAAATGAAAGAAGAAGGAGCAGTGCTTGCAGGTGAAATGAGCGGGCATATATTTTTCAGTGACAGATATTTCGGATATGATGATGCCATATATGCAGCATTGAGATTAATAGAGATTATAAAAAAATCAGGTGAACCCTATGGAGTAAAAAAACTTTTAAGCGGAGTAAAAACAATGCAAAGCACGCCAGAAATAAGGATTGATTGTCCTGATGAAAAAAAATTCATGATTGTAGAAAAGATTAAGGAATATTTTAAACAATATGAATGCAATTTCACTGACGGAGTAAGAGTAAATTTTCCAAAAGGCTGGGCTTTAATAAGGGCTTCAAATACCCAGCCTGCTTTAGTATTAAGGTTTGAGGCTGAAACAGAAGATGAGATTGAAGAGATAAAAATTATTGTTCATCAAAAGCTTTTTGAAGTATTTCAATTTTTCAAAATATTATGATATACTTAAAAACTTTTTAAAAGAGAGGTTTTTTATGAAACGAGTGATGGTAGGTGTAATTTTTTTTATTTTTCTCTTTACATTAAACTCTTTTGCTCAGGAACTTCCAGTAGTTACAGCAATTGAGATAAAAGGACTCAAAAGAATTGAAGAAGCTGCAGTAAAAAATAAAATCTCTCTTAAACTTGGAGAAGTTATCTCTCAGGAAAAAATATCTGAAGACATTAAATCAATTTACAAAATGGGATATTTTGAGGATGTAAAAGTTGATATTGAACCATTTGAAGGTGGAGTAAAGGTAATCTATACTGTTAAGGAAAAGCCTACAATTGTAAAAGTAAGCTTTGAAGGAAATAAAGAGTATGATGAAGACAGATTAAAAGAAGTTGTTGCCATAACTGCAGGAGCTATTGCAGATGTAACTCTTATAAATGACAATGCGTTAAAACTCAAAGCCTTTTATGAGTCTGAAGGTTATTATTTTGCTAAAATTGTTCCTGTTATTAAGAAAAAAACAGAACAGGAAGTGGAACTTACCTATGTCATAGATGAAGGCAATAAAGTAAAGATAAAAGAGATAAAATTTGAAGGTAATAAAGCAATATCATCAAGAAAAATTAAAAAAGTTATGGCAACCTCTGAGAGAAAATTTTACTCCTTTATCACAGGAAGCGGATTTTACAAAAAATATGAAATGATGCAGGATCTAGAAAAAATAAAGGACCTTTACTATGACAATGGATATCTCAAAGTCTCTGTTGGAGAGCCAAAGCTGGAGTTTTCCCAGGATAAAAAATGGATGACAATAACAATCCCGATTTCTGAAGGTCCGCAGTTTAAAATATCTTCAGTTAAACTTGCAGGATACAAAGACAGCAAAGAAGAGCAGGAACTTAAAGAGCTTATAAAACTAAAACCTGGTGAAATTTTCAGTAAAGCTAAAATGCGTAAAGATGTGGAAGCAATAACTTCATTCTATTCTGATCGTGGATATGCCCTTGCAAGTGTTTCTCCTGATGTTCTTCCAAATGATGAAAAATTAACAGTTGATGTAATTTACAATCTCAAACCAGGGGATAAATTTACCATTGGAAGGGTAAATATTTCAGGAAATGTTAAAACAGTTGACAAAGTAATAAGAAGAGAAATAAGAGTTGATGAAGGAGATGAGTATTCTGCATCAAAAATTCAGAAAAGCAAAAAAAGACTGGAAGATCTTCAATATTTTGAAACTGTTGACATAAATCAAAAACCTGATCCTGATAAAAAAACTGTTGACCTTGATGTTAATGTTAAAGAAAAACCAACAGGATTTTTAACAATTGGTGGTGGATATAGCTCTATTGACAATCTTATTGGTATGGTTGATGTTACTCAAAACAATCTATTTGGTAGAGGCTATTCTCTAACTCTGAGAGGAGAGCTTGGTGGAAGAAGTTCTTATTATACTATAGCTTTCAGAGATCCATGGTTTATGGACAAACCTCTTCTTTTTGGATTTAATGTTTATAGGCAAAAAAGAGAGTATGTGAACTATACAAGAGATGCAACAGGACTGTCTTTTACTTTCGGGAAAAGATATGGAGAAGACTGGTCTGCTTCAATAACCTATGATATTGAAAAGTCAAAGGTTACAAATGTTGCCACAGATGCTGATACAGTAATTAAGGATATGGAGGGGAGGCTTCTTACAAGTGCTGTTACTTTTCAGATAATTAATGATACTCGTGACAGTTATATTGATCCAAGCACAGGAAGAAGATACTCTTTAAGTGTTACCACAGCAGGTCTTGGTGGAGATACAGGTTTTTGGAAAAGTTTGCTTGATCTTGGCTGGTATTTACCAATATTTGAGGAATCAACTCTGCATTTAAGGGGAAGGCTGGGCATGTCTGATACTCTTTTTGGAAAGAAATATCCACTTTATGAAAGATTTTATGTTGGTGGTCTTGATACAATAAGAGGTGTGGGATATGGCGAGGCTGGTCCAAAGGACAGTAAAAATGAACCAATTGGAGCAAAAAGAGCATTGATATTCAATATTGAATATCTTTTTCCAATAGTAAGTGAAATGAAACTTAAAGGACTGATATTTGTTGACATGGGCAAAGGATATAATGAAGGTGAAAAATTTGGCTCTAATATAAAATATACATCAGGATTTGGCTTTAGATGGTTTTCACCACTTGGTCCTGTAAAAATAGACTATGGAATAAATCTTAACCGAAAGGAGGGGGAGTCAAAGTCAAAGATTGAATTTGGTTTTGGTTCGTTCTTTTAATTGAAAAGTTGTGTGAATTTTATAAATATTTTAGGAGGAAAAAAAGAAATGAAAAAATTTTTATTTGTTCTGTTTGCCTTTGTTTTTACACTATCCTTTGTCTCAGTTGCCAGTGCAGAACTTAAGATTGGAGTAGTTGATGTTTTCAGAGTATTAAATGAATCAGATGAAGGGAAAAAAGCTGTAGGACAACTTCAGAATATGGTTGAAGAGAGACAGAAAATTCTTGAAGAGAAACAGAAAAAAATTCAGAGTTTAAAAGAAGAGCTTGAGAAAAAACGCTCTGTTTTAAGTGAAGATGCAAGAAAATCTAAAGAAGATGAAATTGATCGTCTTAGTAGAGAGCTTCAAAGAACAGCAGCAGATTATCAGGTAGAGCTTCAGAAAAAACAGAATGAGATTACCCAGAGCATGTTTAAAGAAATAAAGCAACTAATTAATGAGTATGCTCAAAAGGAAGGCTATAGTCTCATCCTTGAAAAGGCTGAGCAGATAATTCTTTTTACAACACCTGAGGTTGATATTACAGATAAAATAATTTCACTTTATAATCAAAAAACATCTCAACAAAAAGGAAAAAAATGAAGCTATCTGAGATAGCAAAAATTTTTAATGCAAAAGTTGAAGGAGATGAAGACATTGAAATATCAGGAGTAAAAGGAGTTGAAGACTGTGAAGAAGGCGATATTACTTATATAGCAGGGTCAAAATACATTGAAGCTGCTAAAATCAGTAAGGCTTCTGCATTTATTGTAAAGGAAAAAGTTGAAGGCTTAAATAAGCCCCAACTTATTGTCCAGAATCCTCCGCTGGTTTTTGCCAAACTTCTTGAAGTTTTTTATGTAAAACCTCATCCTGTGAAAGGAGTAAGTAAAAAAGCATATGTAGCTGAGACAGCCAAACTGGGCAAAAATATAACAATTTATCCCCATGTCTGGATTGATGAAAATGTCAACATAGGAGACAATACTGTTGTTTATCCCTTTACATTTATAGGAAGAGAAACATCCATTGGTTCTGACTGTGTGATTTATCCTAATGTAACAATCAGAGAAAAAGTCAGGATTGGTTCAAGAGTAATAATTCATTCTGGAAGCGTTATTGGTTCTGATGGATTTGGATACATCTTTCATGAAGGAAAACATCATAAAATTCCTCAAGTAGGTGGAATAGTTATTGAAGATGATGTGGAGATTGGTGCCTGTGTTACCATAGATAGAGCTACAACTGGAAATACTTTAATTGGACAGGGGACAAAGATTGACAATCTTGTCCAGATTGCTCATAATGTAAAAATTGGGAAAAATTGTATAATTGTAGCACAGGTTGGTATTGCTGGAAGCTCTAAAATTGGTGATGGATGCATACTTGCAGGACAGGTTGGCATTTCAGACCATGTGGAAATAGAGCCTGAAACAATAATAACAGCTCAGGCAGGAGTTATGCCAGGTAGAGTTCAGAAAGGTGTATTTTCTGGTTCACCTATTATGCCTCATAGAGAATGGCTTAAAGCAAATGCAATTTTTCAAAAACTTCCAGAACTTTACAAAAAAATAAAAGAACTTGAAGAAAAAATTAAACAACTTGAACAGCATTGATATAAGGAGGCTCAGAATGATTGATATTAAAGAAATTATGAACATTCTTCCGCACAGATATCCATTTCTTCTTGTGGACAGGGTTCTGGAACTTGTTCCGAATGAAAAGGCTATTGGGATAAAAAATGTTACAATGAATGAACCATTTTTTCAGGGACATTTTCCAGGAAATCCTGTAATGCCAGGAGTGCTTATAGTTGAAGCAATGGCTCAGGTAGCAGGTGTTCTTGCCTTTAAATCAGGAATAGAAGGTACGGGAGTTCTCTTTTTGAGCATTGAAAAAGTCAAGTTCCGCAAACCAATTGTTCCTGGAGACCAGATTGTATTTGAAGTCAATGTTATTCACAGGCGCGGAGGAGTATGGAAATTTTCAGGTACTGCCAGAGTTAATGAAAAAGTTGCAACAGAAGCAGAATTTACAGCAATGGTTACAAAATGAGGTAAATATTCATGAGCCAGATACATAAAACAGCTATTATTAGCTCTAAAGCAGAAATAGATGAAGATGTAGTTATAGGTCCTTACTGCATAATTGGAGATAATGTTAGAATAGGTAAAGGCACACGCCTTATAAATCATGTTCAGATTGAAGGAATAACTGAGATAGGTGAGAATTGTACAATATTTCCTTTTACAACAATTGGTTTTCCACCGCAGGATATAAAATACAAAGGAGAAAAAACAGGCGTTAAAATTGGTAATAACAATATCATCAGAGAATATGTAACAATTCACAGAGCAAGCGTTTCTGGAGATGGCTGGACAGTAATTGGAGATAATAACTTTATTATGGCTTATGTGCACATTGCCCATGACTGCAAAATCGGAAACTCTGTAATTATGGCAAATCTTGCCACACTGGCAGGTCATGTTCAGGTTGAAGATTTTGCATTCATTGGAGGTTTAGTGGCAGTGCATCAGTTTACAAGAATAGGTGCCTATGCCATGATAGGAGGATTTAGTGGAGTTGGACAAGATGTTCCTCCCTTTACAATGGCTTCCGGACCAAGAGCAAAACTTTATGGGCTGAACTCTGTAGGTCTTAAAAGAAGAGGATTCAGTGAAGAAACCATCAATATACTTAAAAAAGCCTATAAAATTCTATTCAGAGACAAACTTCAATTAAAAGAGGCGATTGAAAAAGTCAAAAACGAACTTCCTCAGATTCCTGAAATTAAACATTTAATAGAATTCATAGAAGCAAATAAAAGAGGAATATGCAGATAGGAGTTATTGCTGGAAAAGGCTTTCTTCCTCTTGTAGCAGCAATGGAACTTCAAAAAAAAGGTTACAGAGTTATAACAGTTGCTTTACAGGGATTTGCCCATGATGAATTGAGCAAATACAGCGATTTATTTGAGTGGATAAACATAGGTAAGGCTGGAGAGATTATAAATTTTTTAAAAAAAAATAACGTTAAAGAAGTGATTTTAACCGGTAAACTGCCAAAAAAAATTATCTTTGAAAGAGAAAAAATTAAGCCTGATATCAGAGCAATGAAAATGCTTTTTTCAGCTAAGCTTAGAGGAGACAATGAACTTCTTAAAATAGTTGAAAAAGAACTTCTCAGTGAAGGAATAAAAATTGCAGCTTTATCAGAATTCTGTCCAGAATTACTTACTCCTCAAGGAGTTCTTACAAAAAGGAAACCTACAAAGGAAGAATGGAAGGACATTGAATATGGATTTAAAACTGCAAAAAAAATTGGTGAACTTGACATAGGACAGACAGTGGTAGTAAAAGAAATGTCAATAATTGCTGTAGAAGCCATAGAAGGAACGGATGAGACAATTTTAAGAGCAGGAGAATTTGTAAAAGATTCTGTTGTAGTAAAAGTTAGTAAACCTCAGCAGGATTTAAAACTTGACCCTCCTGTTACTGGAATGGATACAATAATAACTATGGAAAAAGCTAAAGCCAGAGTTTTAGCTCTTGAAGCTGGAAAAACCTTTATAGTAGAACGAGATAAAGTAGTTGAAAAAGCCAATGAATTTAATATAACAGTGGTAGGTGTTAAACAACCTTGAACTTTTTCAACTGCATAAATGATGCTTTAAAAACAGTTCATAAAAATTATCAATTACTATTGATACATTTTGCATTTTTATTTATCAGCTTTTTTGGGTTATTTTTCATTCTCAGCATCCCGCTTGGAATCCTTTTTGTAATATTTGGAATTGACCTTACAGATATATTGAAAGGCAGTTTTATTGAGATATTTCTGTCTTCTATAAACATCATGAAAAAATTTCTGATTTTTGCCATTATTTTTATACTTACTCTATTTCTCTATGTTATATTTATCATCAGCCTCTGGATTTATATCTTTTCAGGAACAATTGGCATAATGTATCAGTATTTAAAGGAAAAGATTAGTTTTAACTTAAAAGACTTTCATCAGTATGGTAAAAGATATTTCTGGAAAGTTGCTTTTTTTGCTATGTTTTCTGCTTTTATTTTTGTCTGTTTAACATTAGTTTTTGGATTTTTAAGTGAAATAAGCTCTAAAACAGTAAATCTTTTAAGTTACTGGAGTCATGCTTTGTCACTATTTTTTAATGTTTTTATTTACTTAAGCATACTTCTTATTGGAATTATTGTTTTCCTTTTATGGATAACATTTACACTTTTTGGATTTTTTGGAATTTTCATAAAAAATTTCACAATAAAGGAAACAATAAAGGAAACCAGAAAATTAATAATTCTTTATCCTCAATCAATTGGAAGGTCAGCACTTTTATTTGTAATATACATTTTAGCAGGAGGTGTTATTCTTTCTTTCAGCTCCTTACTGGCAATAATTCCCCGCATAGGAGCTGTACTTGTAGCAGCTTATCAATTTATTATTCAGTTTGCTCATATTTATATCAGCATGATTGTGTTTGCTGCATTTCTATCCTATTATACAAAACTTGTTTATCATAAAGACTCTGAGCCAGAGCAAGCTCCTCTTTCTCAAGAGGTTCAACAACAAACTCAAAACCTTCCTCCTTCAGAGCCTTCTTAATATTTTCCTGAAAAATTCTCCTGTCAAATTCCTCAACCAGTTCTTTTATCCCAAAAATACGATCAGCTTCTTGCTGGCTACACAAAAAAACTTCTTTTAACAACTCCCTATCCACTGTAACAGGAATTGTGCCCTGCTGTAAAAATCCATCAATCCATCTTTTTTGAGCAGATCCTATAATTTTTACATTTTTGAAACATATTTCTCCAAAGGAAGAACGAGCAAAACATAAAGAGCTTTTGTTTATAACTCTTTTTTCTCTTTTTACTTCAACAGAAATCCCTGTTAAACTAAAAGCTCTTACAAATACATGACTCAAAACTTCATAAGCCTGAAAGAGACTTCCTTTAAATCTACCTTCTTTTTTGCAGGAGAAACTATATGTAACATCATCATAATGAAGAATCCCTTTGCCTCCTGTTGCTCTTCTTACTATAGGTATCTGATTGGCAATACAGAAATTTAGATTGATTTCTTCAATTTTCTGAAACTCACCTATGCTGACCGCTCTTTTATTCCATCCATACAATCTGAAAGTTGGCAAAACCTTGCCTGTCCTAACAAAGAAACTGATTGCTTCATCAACTGCCATGTTAAAATAGGGATCATACTCCTTATACTCAATAAAGCGAATGAGCATTCTACAGGATTTGAGTTTATTTTTCCTCTTCAAGAATAATCTTGTGATTCAGTAAGGACATCTCCTTGATTTTGCCTTTAAAAACTTTTTGCTCTCCAAATATGTTCCGAAGATATATCTGATTGCCTTCAGGTCTTAATATATCAACGCTCTCTAAGTAGATTTCCTCTTCTCCATTTTTAATAACATATGCATTTGCTTCACACATTGAACTCCTCCTTTATATGAAGGATTAATTTTTCCACAAGATGTGGAAGAGGTTCTTTCACAACTCCTATAATTTCAATTCCTTCCTGATTAATTGGCAATAAAATTTTTTTTGCTGCACTGCTTCCAACTGCTTCTGCCATTTTTGAAGTTAACTCTCCCATCATTGCGTTTGCCACAAGAATACTTAAAGGACCTATGATAACATCAACTTTTTTAACATTCCACACAATAGCATTTTCACCGGAAGCTCCTTTATTTGCTTTACACTTCATCATATTTGCTGTAGCTGCAGCATTTGTTCCAAGTGCTAAAATTTCTATTTTATCTCCAAAGGCTTCCCTTAAAGATTTAATAATAAAACTTCCAATTCCTCCACCCTGTCCATCAATCACAGCAATTTTAATCATATTGTAAATACTACAAAGTTCTGAAGAGAAATGTCAAACCCTATTGTCATCAATAAATTTTTTTGATATACTTATAAATAAACAATAAAGGAGGTAAAAACATGTCTTTAGTGTTATGGTTTAACCAAATAGGCATAAAGGATATTCCCATTGTGGGAGGTAAAAATGCATCCCTCGGTGAGATGTTGAGAAATCTTACACCAAAAGGCATTAATATTCCTGACGGATTTGCAGTCACTGCAGAAGCCTATAAATATTTTATAAAATCAAACAATCTTGACAATCCTATGAGGAAAATTCTTTCCACCATTGATAAATCAAATGTGGAAGATCTCAAAAATAAAGGTAAAAAAATAAGAAAACTTATTCTTCAAGGTAAAATGCCTGAAGATTTAAAACAGGCAATTATTAAAGCCTATCATGAATTGGAGGAAAAATATGGAAAAGAAACAGATGTAGCTGTGCGTTCAAGCGCAACAGCAGAAGACCTCCCTGATGCCTCTTTTGCAGGACAGCAGGAGACATATTTGAACATTAGAGGTGCTCAAAATGTTGTAGAAGCAGTACAAAAATGTTTTGCTTCACTTTTTACAGACAGAGCAATTTCATATAGAATTGACAAAGGTTTTGATCATTTTTCAGTATATCTTTCAGCAGCTGTCCAGAAAATGGTTCGTTCTGATAAAGCCTCCTCTGGAGTAATGTTTACTCTTGATACAGAAACAGGATTCAGGGATGTGGTCTACATTACAGGTTCATGGGGATTGGGTGAGTATGTTGTTCAGGGCATAGTAAACCCTGATGAGTTTTATGTTTTTAAGCCTACATTAAAAGAAGGATATAGAGCAATAATCTCAAAAAAACTTGGTGCAAAGCAGCAAAAACTAATATATGGAAATTCTACAAAACCAACAAAAGGATTAAAAACAACCTTACAGGAAAGACAACAGTTTGTTTTAAATGATGATGAAATTTTAACTCTTGCTAAATGGGCTATAGAAATAGAAGAACACTATGGAAAGCCAATGGATATTGAATGGGCAAAAGATGGAGATGGAAACATAGTAGGAACAGGAAAACTTTTCATTGTTCAGGCAAGGCCGGAAACAGTGCATTCTTTAAAAAAAGAGAACTTTTACGAAGTTTATGAACTTAAAGGCAATGCAGCTGTGCTTTGCACAGGACTTGCTGTAGGAAGTAAAATAGGTCAGGGTAAAGCGTGTATAATAAAAGAAGCTTCTCAGATTCATCTCTTTAAACCAGGTCAGGTACTTGTTACAGATATGACAGATCCGGACTGGGAACCAATAATGAAGGTTGCTGGAGCTATTGTTACAAATCGTGGAGGAAGAACATGTCATGCTGCGATAGTATCCCGTGAACTTGGTATCCCATGCGTTGTTGGTACAGGAAATGCTACAGAGGTAATAAAGAATGATGAACCTGTAACCGTTGATTGTTCTAAGGGCGAGGAAGGAAGAGTGCTTCAGGGAATTATCCCATATGAAGTAAAAAGAATTGACCTTACAACCTTACCAAACACAAAAACAAAGATCATGATGAATGTAGGAATCCCTGAACAGGCTTTTATTCAGGGTCAGATTCCTTCTGATGGTGTAGGACTTGCAAGAATTGAGTTTATAATAAGCTCTCACATTGGAGTTCATCCTCTGGCATTGATTGAATATCCAAAATTGAAACAACAAATCCAGAATCCAAAAATAGCAAAAATAGTTAAAGAAATAGAAAAAAGAACCCCAATGTATGAATATAAACCTGACTTTTATGTGGACAGGCTTGCCCAGGGAGTTGCAATGATTGGTGCAGCCTTTTATCCAAAGGATGTTATTGTGAGATTTTCAGATTTTAAGACAAATGAATATGCAGGACTTATTGGTGGTGAGCTTTATGAACCAGTTGAATCAAATCCCATGATTGGATGGCGTGGAGCAAGCAGATATTATGATCCAAAGTTTGAACCAGCCTTTGCTCTTGAATGCCTTGCAATTAAAAAAGTCAGAGATGAGATGGGACTTAAAAATATTAAAGTTATGATTCCCTTCTGCAGAACTGTTGAAGAAGGAATTAAGGTAATTGAAGTAATGAAAAAATATGGACTCAAGCAGGGTGAAAATGGACTTGAAGTGTATGTTATGTGTGAGATTCCAAGCAATGTAGTTCTGGCTGAAGAATTTGCCAAAATCTTTGATGGTTTCTCAATTGGCTCAAATGATTTAACTCAGCTTACACTTGGACTTGACAGAGATAGTGCACTGGTCTCTCACATTTATGATGAAAGAAATGAAGCTGTAAAAAAACTTGTGAAACAGGTAATTGAAACTGCCAAAAAATACGGAAGAAAGATTGGAATATGCGGACAGGCACCGAGTGACTTTCCTGAGTTTGCTGAATTTTTAGTGGAATGCGGAATAGACTCCATAAGCCTTATTCCTGACACTGTTCTTAAAACAAGAATTCTTGTTGCGGAGAAAGAAAAGGAGCTAAAAATTTAAACTGAAAGCAAAATAAATATTGACAAATTTTTTCAGATTTTGTATGCTTAATTTATCAATAGTTACCCTCCTGAAGGGTTGAATATTTTATAAAAGTGAAAAAATCCTTAAAAATCCATAATTGAGGTAAAGTAATGGAAAACAATAATATTCCAATTTCTATTTCTGAGCTAAAGCAGAAAAAAATTCCTGAACTCATGGAGATGGCAAATTCTTTGAATATTGAAAATGCCACTTCTATGAAAAAACAGGACTTAATCTTCGCAATACTTCAGAGCCAGATTGAAAAAATTGGAACTGTTTACGGTTCAGGTGTTCTTGAAATTCTTCCTGAAGGATTTGGTTTTTTAAGAAGCCCTGATTACAGCTATCTGCCAAGCCCTGATGATATTTATGTCTCTCCATCGCAGATTAGAAAATTTGGCTTAAGAACAGGAGACCTCATCACAGGGCAAATAAGGCCTCCTAAGGAAAATGAAAGATATTTTGCTCTTCTTAAAGTTGAAACAATCAATGGTAAGCAGGTTGAAGAAGTTCTGACCAGAGCTCTTTTTGATAATTTAACTCCCTATTATCCTACTGAAAAAATCAAACTTGAATATGATCCCACAGATTACTCTACCAGAGTTATGGATTTACTCACTCCTGTTGGAAAAGGTCAGCGCGGTTTAATTGTTGCTGCTCCAAGAACAGGTAAAACAATGCTTCTTCAGTCAATTGCAAAGGCAATAAAAAAAAATCATCCTGAGATATATTTAATTATTCTGCTCATTGATGAAAGACCTGAAGAAGTTACTGACTGGCGAAGACAGCTCCCAGGTGCAGAAATAATTAGCTCTACTTTTGATGAGCCTGCTCAGAGACATTGTCAGGTTTCAGAAATGGTTATAGAAAGAGCAAAAAGACTTGTAGAGGAAGAGAAGGATGTTGTAATATTACTTGACAGTTTGACAAGACTTGCAAGAGCATACAATGCTATTACACCTGCTTCTGGAAAGGTTCTCTCTGGTGGACTGGAAGCAACAGCACTGCAGAAACCTAAAAGATTTTTTGGAACAGCAAGAAATATTGAAGAAGGTGGTTCTTTAACAATAATTGCAACTGCACTTGTTGAAACAGGAAGTAGAATGGATGATGTTATCTTTGAGGAGTTTAAAGGAACTGGTAACATGGAAGTTCATCTGGATAGAAAACTTGCTGATAAAAGAATTTTCCCGAGCATTGATATTGGCGCTTCTGGCACAAGAAAGGAAGAATTGCTTCTGCCTCCTGATATTTTAAATAAAGTCTGGATTTTAAGAAAGGTATTAAGCACCCTTAGTCCTATTGAGGCAATGGAATTTTTACTCAGTAAACTTAAAGGAACAAAATCCAATAAAGAATTTCTTGAGATGATGAACAAATGATGAAAACAGAGGACTACTGTTTTGTCTGTGGGAAACAAAATCCAAAGGGTTTGAAAGCCTTTTTTAATCACAGCAATGGAAACTCTCATGCTGAAATTATTCTTGCGCCTGAGTATCAGGGTTATAGTGGAATAATTCATGGTGGTATTATTGCAGCTTTACTTGATGAAGCCTGTGTCTATGCTGCAAATTCTCTTGGATTCAATACAGTCACAGCAGAGTTAAAAATAAGGTTTAAAAATCCTGTAGCACCGGAAGAAAAAATAGTGGTAGAAGCAAAAGCAAATCATCTAAAATCAAAACTAATTGAAGCAAAAGCATGGATAAAAGATAAACAAAACAAAATTGTAGCAGAAGCAGAAGGAAAGTTAATAATAAAGGAAAAAATAAAGTGATAATAAGATTTTACAGAAAGTCTGCTTTATCAGATTACAAAACCAGAGAACTTCTTAATCGTATAAAATCAGAGATTTCAGAGGAAATTAAAAATCTTGAAACAGAATTCTGTTATAACATTCTAATAACTGAAAAGCTCTCCCTGGATGAATTGAATATTCTCAGATGGCTTTTATCTGAAACCTTTGAGCCAGAGAATTTTTCAGAAAAAAGCTTTCTTAGTCCAGACAATGGAATGATATTTGAAGTAGGTCCTCGCCTTAATTTTTCCACTGCATGGTCAACCTGTGCTGTATCTGTATGTCACAGTATCGGAATAAAAAAAATTCAGAGAATAGAGCGCTCCAGGAGATATAAGCTAAGCCCTAAAATCATAAACTTTCCTGAAGATAAATTTTTAGAGATGATTCATGATAGAATGGTTGAATGCCCCTATCCAGAGCCTTTAAATGATTTTTCTCATGGTCAAACAATAAAACCAGTTAAAATTGTACCTGTTATAGAAGAAGGTAAAGCAGCACTTGAAAAAATAAATAAAGAATTAGGGTTAGGATGGGATGAATGGGACATTGATTTTTATCTGAAACTTTTCAAGTATAAATTAAAAAGGAATCCCACTGATGTGGAATGCTTTGACCTTGCCCAGTCAAACAGTGAACACAGCAGACACTGGTTTTTTAGAGGCATTTTAATCATTGATGGAAAACCTGCAAAACTCTCTCTTTTTGATATAGTAAAAGAGCCTTTAAAGAGAAATCCAAAGAATTCTGTAATAGCCTTTAAAGACAACTCCAGTGCTATTTATGGTGCAAAAATAAGTTATCTGAAGCCTGAAAAACCTATGAAACCTTCAAAATACAAAATAGAGAAAAATCTTTATCATTTGATTTTCACTGCAGAAACTCATAATTTTCCAACAGGAGTAGCTCCTTTTCCGGGTGCTGAAACAGGAACTGGAGGAAGAATCAGAGATGTTCATGCCACTGGTAAAGGTGCTTTGCCAATAGCAGGAACTGCTGGTTACTGTGTTGGAAATCTTCAAATCTTAGAATATGAGTTGCCATGGGAAGATAAAACATTTAAGTATCCGAGCAATCTTGCAAAACCACTTCAGATTGAAATAGAGGCAAGCAATGGTGCTTCTGATTATGGAAATAAATTTGGTGAGCCTGTTATTGCAGGATTTACTCGTTCTTTTGGAATAAGACTTCCTCATGGAGAAAGAATTGAATGGGTAAAACCAATAATGTTCACAGGTGGAATTGGACAGATAATGGATATTCATAAAGAAAAGCAACCTCCTCAAAAAGGAATGTTAGTTGTAAAAATTGGAGGTCCTGCATACAGAATTGGAATGGGTGGTGGTGCTGCATCAAGCGTTGTATCAGGAGAGCTAAGTGAAGCTCTTGACTTCAATGCTGTTCAGCGTGGAGATGCTGAGATGGAAAACAAACTCAACAGAGTTGTCCGTGCCTGCGTTGAACTTGGAGTCAAAAATCCTATTGTAAGCATTCATGATCAGGGTGCTGGTGGAAACTGTAATGTCATTAAGGAACTTGTATATCCTGAGGGAGCAAAGATTGACATAAGAAAAGTAATAGTTGGTGATGAAACTCTTTCAGTCCTTGAAATATGGGGAGCTGAGTATCAGGAAAATGATGCAATTTTAATAAAAAAAGAAAGTGTTAACGTTTTTAAAACTCTTTGTGAAAGGGAGCGACTTCCATGGTCAATTATTGGAGAAGTAACCGGAGATGGAAAATTGATCGTTTATGATAGCAAAGATGGACAGATTGCCGTAAATTTCCACCTTAAAGATGTCCTGGGAGAAATTCCAAAGAAGGAATTTAAACTTACAACAGTTGAAAGAAAACTTGAACCTCTGAGACTTCCTGAAAACTTAACAATTCATGAAGCATTACAGAGAGTTTTAAGGCTTCTTTCAGTGGGCTCAAAGAGATTTTTAACAAATAAAGTTGACCGCTCAGTTACAGGGCTTATTGTTAGACAGCAGTGTGCTGGACCTGTCCAACTCACTGTTTCTGATGTATGCGTTGTTGCCCAGAGCTATTTTGATAAAACAGGAATAGCCCATGCAATTGGAGAGCAACCTATAAAAGGAATTATAAATCCAGAGGCAATGGCAAGACTTTCAGTAACTGAGGCAATTACAAACATTGTATGGGCAAAAATTACAAGCCTTGAAGACATAAAATGTTCTGCTAACTGGATGTGGGCAGCAAAGCTTCCAGGTGAAGGTGTCAGACTTTACAGAGCTGCTCAGGCAATGGCAGAGCTTATGATAAAGCTTGGTATTGCAATTGATGGCGGTAAAGACTCTCTTTCAATGGCTGCAAAACTAAAGACACCAGAAGGAATAGAAATTGTTAAATCTCCTGGAACACTTGTTATTTCAGCCTATGCTCCATGTCCTGATATAAATAAAGTAATAACTCCTGATATAAAGCATCCAGGAGAAAGTATAATTCTTTTTATTGACCTGAGTAATGGAAAAAAAAGAGTTGGTGGAACTGCTCTTGCTCAATGTTACAGTCAGCTTGGAGATGAAACTCCTGATCTGGAAGACCCTGAACTTTTAAAAAGAGCTTTTAATGCAGTGCAGGAATTAATTGATAAAAATTTAATAGTTTCAGGACATGACCGCTCAGATGGAGGCTTAATTGTAACACTGCTTGAAATGGCTTTTTCAGGTAGCTCAGGTTTATTAATAAAAATAGAACCTCATGTTGAAAATCTCCTTCTTATTTCAGAACTCTTCAATGAGGAACCAGGAATTGCAATAGAAATTGACAAAAAAAAGGCTTACAAGGTAAAAGAAATACTCACCCAATACAACCTTCCCTATCGTGAGATTGCAGAGACTTTAAAAGAGGACAGAATCATTATTGAAAAAGAAAACAGAATTATATTTGATGAATCCATGACAAAACTCAGAGACCTATGGGAAGAGACAAGCTATAGAATTGATATGCTTCAGGCAAATCCTGAGTGTGTAAAAGAAGAAAAGAGAGTAATTTATTCAAGAATCTCACCAAAATATATGTTAAGCTTCAAGCCAGAAAAAACACCAGTAGTACTGCTTAAGAAAAAAGCAAAACCTCGTGTTGCGATAATTCGTGAAGAAGGAAGCAATGGAGACAGAGAAATGGCAACAGCTTTTTATATGGCAGGATTTGAACCATGGGATGTATGCATGCAGGATCTCATAAATAAAAAAGTTTCTCTTAAAGAATTTAAAGGTATTGCATTTGTTGGAGGATTTAGCTTTGCCGATGTTCTTGATTCTGCTAAAGGATGGGCAGGCTGTATAAAGTTTTCTCATCTCAGAAAAGAGTTTGAAGAGTTTTATATGCGTCCTGATAGCTTCAGCCTGGGAGTTTGTAATGGATGTCAGCTTATGGCACTTCTTGGATGGATTCCATGGTACGGAATTGAACAGACTCAACAACCCCGTTTTATCTGGAATAAATCTGGAAGATTTGAATCACGCTGGGTGAGCATTAAAATCCTGCCTTCTCCATCAATTATGCTCAAAGACATGGAAGGCTCAGTTCTTGGAGTATGGATAGCTCATGGAGAAGGGAGAGCTTATTTTCCTGATGAAACAATTCTGAATAAGGTAATTGAGAAAAACCTTGCACCTCTTCGTTATGTTGATGATGAGGGAAATATTACAGAAACCTATCCCTTTAATCCAAATGGTTCACCCTATGGGATAACTGCTTTATGCTCTGAAGATGGCAGGCATCTTGCAATGATGCCGCATCCTGAAAGAGCCTTTTTACTCTGGCAATGGCCATGGATGCCTGAAAAATGGAAAAAATTCAAAGCCTCTCCATGGTTAAAAATATTTCAGAATGCAAGAAGGTGGTGTGATGGGCATGCATAAGTTGTTGAAAAATAAAATTGCTGAAGCAATCAAAAAGCTTGGCTTATCAGAAATTGAGCCTGAAATAGAAATTCCAAAAAATGAAGCTTTTGGTGATTTAAGCAGTCCTGTTGCAATGGAACTCACAAAGAAGTTGAAAAAACCTCCAAGAGAAATTGCTGAAAAATTAGTCTCTTTAATAGATAAAACTTTATTTGAAAACATTGAAATTGCAGGAGCTGGATTTATAAATTTCAAATTTAAAAAGGATTTTATCTTTTCTGAGCTTGAAAATCTTTTGAATGAAGGTGAAAAATTTTTAATCCAGAATATTGGAAAAGGAAAAAAAATTCAGATAGAATTTGTGAGCGCAAATCCAACAGGTCCACTTCATCTTGGTCATGGAAGAGGGGCAGCTCTTGGCGCAGCTTTATCAAATATCCTTAAAGAAGCTGGATACAATGTCTCAACAGAATACTACATTAATGATGCTGGTAAACAGGTGGAACTTCTTGGTTTGAGTGTTTACATTGCATTACAAAAATTTTTTGGAAAAGAACTGCCCATGCCAGAAGACTGTTATAAGGGCGAATATATACATGAGATTGCAAAAGAGATTTATGAATCTTACGGTGATAGTTTAAAAGACAAAAGCTTTGATGAAATTGGTGATTTTTTAATTGATTTTTCCTATAAAAAAATACTCAATGAAATCAAAAAAGATCTTGAAGACTTTGGAGTAACTTTTGACAGCTTCCTTAGTGAGAGAAAACTTTATCATACAGGTGAGGTTCAAAGAGCGATCCTGAAGCTTAAAGAGCTTGGATTTATTTACGAAAAAGATGGAGCACTATGGTTTCGCTCAACTGAATTTGGTGATGACAAAGATAGAGTTGTTGTAAAAAGTGACGGAACCTATACATATTTTGCCTCAGACATTGCCTATCATAAAAACAAAATTGAAAGAGGATTTGATGAGCTTATAAACATCTGGGGTGCTGACCATCATGGATACATTCCGAGAGTAAAAGCTGCTGTGCAAGCACTGGGAATGACTGCTTCTCAAATCAAGATAATTCTTGTTCAGATGGTAAATCTGCTAAGGGAAGGGAAACCTGTGCAGATGTCAAAAAGAGCAGGAACATTTGTCACTTTAAGAGAAGTTATGGATGAAATTGGCTCTGATACCACAAAATTCATATTTCTTACAAGAAAATCTGATAGTCACTTAGAGTTTGACATAGAGGTTGCAAAAATGCAATCACAGGAAAATCCTGTTTATTATGTTCAGTATGCCCATGCAAGAATTAACAGTATTTTTGAAAAAGCAGGAGCTTCACCTCCTAGGGTCCCCAACGGATTTTGCCCAGAACTGTTTAATGAAGATGAGCTTAAAATTATAAAAAAATTGCTTCTTTATCCAATGATTTTTGAACTATCTGTGCAGATGAGAGAACCTCACAGAATAACCTTTTATTTACAGGAAGTTGCAGGGATGTTTCACAGTTATTATCATAAATATAGAGTTATCTCTGAAGATGACAAATTAACACAAACAAGGCTCAGTCTTTGTAAAGCTGTAATGCTGGTTTTAAAGCATGGATTGAGAATGCTTGGAGTAAAAGCTCCTGAAAAGATGTAAATCAGCTGAAACGAATAGCATCCACTACTTTTACAACCTTGGAAATAAATCCAACATCGTGAACTCTCACAATATTAGCTCCATTTAAAATTGAAACAGCAACTGCTGCAGCAGTACCTTCAAGACGAGCATGGGGAGGAGCATCATTCAGAATTTTTCCAATAAAGCTTTTTCTTGATACTCCAATAAGTATTGGTTTGCCCAATTGAGAGAATGCTTTGAGATTTTTTATTATTTGAAGATTATGTTCAGGTAGTTTACCAAATCCTATGCCTGGGTCAACAATTATCATATCTTCATTAACACCTGCCTGTTTTGCAATAACTATAGAGTTTCTCAGATATTCAATAATTTCAGGTATTAAAGCCTCATAATAGGGATTTTTTTGCATATCTCGTGGTGTTCCTTTTATGTGCATTATAACTAAAGGCACTTTGTATTTACTGACAACATCTGCCATTTTAGGATCAAATCTTAGTCCACTTATATCATTAACAATAGTTGCTCCTGCTTTAATTGCTTCCTCTGCAACAGAAGCTTTATATGTATCAATGGAAATAGGAACAGAGACCTTATTTGAAAGAGCTTCTATTACAGGAATAACCCTTTTTAACTCTTCATCAATACTAACTGGTTCTGCACCAGGTCGGGTTGATTCTCCACCAATATCAATTATGTCAGCTCCTTCATCAATCATTCTTAAAGCATGGTCAATAGCTTTTTGATAATTAAAATATCTACCACCGTCATAAAATGAATCTGGAGTGATATTTAGAATTCCCATTATATAAGTTTTATGAAGAAAATTGAATTCAAAGTTATGAAATTTGAGTTTCATGCAGCTTTTGAAACTATTTCATCTATTTCTGAAGCTTCAAGAGTCTCTCTTTCAAGCAAAGCCTGAGCAATTGCATCAAGAATCTTTCTGTTCTTTTCAAGTAACTGTCTGGTCTGGCTATAAGCCTCTGTTACAATTCTTTTTGTTTCCTCGTCTATTTCTTCTGCAGTTTTGTCAGAATAATCTCTGTGTTTTGCAATTTCCCTTCCAAGAAATACATGCTCTTCTCTTTTACCAAATGTAAGAGGTCCCATCCTGTCACTCATTCCCCATTCTGTAACCATCTTGCGGGCAAGTTCAGTAGCTCTCTCAAGGTCATTTCCAGCTCCTGTTGTCATTGTTCCAAGAGCTATTTCCTCTGCAACTCTTCCTCCAAGAAGAACTTTAAGAGTGCCATAAAGATATTCTTTTGAATAGGTATAACGGTCATCAAGAGGAAGTTGCTGGGTTACTCCAAGAGCTCTTCCTCTTGGAATTATACTAACTTTATGAATCGGATCAGTTGCAGGTGTGAGTTTTGCTACAAGAGCATGTCCTGCCTCATGATAGGCTGTAATTCTTCTTTCTTCTTCAGAGAGAACCATGCTTTTTCTTTCAACACCCATCAAAACTTTATCCTTGGCTGACTCAAAGTCATTCATGTGGACGGTATCACTATTTTTTCTTGCTGCGGTTAAAGCAGCTTCATTCACTAAATTTGCAAGGTCTGCTCCTGAAAATCCAGGAGTTCCTCGTGCAATTTTTTCAAGATCTACATCTGAAGCAAGAGGAATTTTTTTTGTATGAACTTTCAGTATCTCAAGCCTTCCTTTTACATCAGGAAGAGGAACAACAATCTGACGGTCAAATCTTCCAGGTCTTAAAAGTGCAGGGTCTAAAACATCAGGCCTGTTTGTGGCTGCAAGCACAATTATTCCTTCATTGCTTTCAAACCCGTCCATTTCAACGAGAAGTTGATTCAGTGTCTGCTCCCTTTCATCATGTCCTCCACCAAGACCTGCTCCACGCTGTCTTCCAACTGCGTCTATCTCATCAATAAAAACAATGCATGGTGAGTTTTTCTTTGCCTGATCAAACAAATCTCTAACTCTGCTTGCTCCAACTCCGACAAACATCTCAACAAAGTCTGAACCAGAGATTGAGAAAAATGGAACACCTGCCTCTCCTGCAATTGCTTTTGCTAAAAGAGTCTTTCCTGTTCCAGGAGATCCGACAAGAAGAATACCTTTTGGAATCTTTGCTCCAAGCTTTATATACTTTTGAGGATTGGTAAGAAAATCAACGATTTCTTTTACTTCTTCCTTTACTTCCTCAATCCCTGCAACATCTGAAAAAGTTACTTTAACTGATTTATTGGAAATCATCTTTGCTCTTGCTTTTCCAAAAGACATGGCACGGGAACTTCCAGCCTGCATCTGTTTCATAAACATGATCCATAAAAACAGAAGAAAAATCACAGGACCCCATGAAATCAAAAAGTTAATATACCATGGTGTCTGATCAGGAGGTTTGACTGAAATTTTTACTCCATGAGAAGAAAGTTCTTTTATAAGGTCTGGATAATTTATGTAATAAGTTTTAAAAAAAGAGCCATCTTTAAGTTTTCCTGTTATGGTATTGTCCTTGATTAAAACTTCATCCACTTCAGAATTCTGCACTTTTATGAGAAATTCTGAAAATATTATATCTTTTTCATTTTTCTGAGGCACATTAAAAAAATTAAAAAGTGCAATTATAGAGATTCCTATAATTAACCATATCAGAAATGTTTTTAATGAACTCTTTGAGTGTCCATTCATAGATTAATTTTAACTTAAAATAACCATAAAAGTAAAAAGTTGAGGTAAAATATAATTTTCTTGACAGATAAAATCTCTTTATGTTTTAATTTATTCAATTTATGGAAAGGCAAGATTCGCAAATTCAGTCCCCTTTACCCCCCCCCCCCCCCCATATCTTGTACATTTTTATATTTCCGCATTGTTAGAGCACAAAGGTTTACTAATTATTTGAATATTAAATTTTGGTAGGAGGTAAAAATGAAAGTAAGTTTATTAATGAAACTAATCTTATCACTCCTTTTTCTTTTTTCCCTCACAAGCACGGCTTTAATGTTTTTGTTTCTTGCAGGAATGACTGATGATGGAAGAGTCGTAAACTATGCTGGTATTGTAAGAGGTGGAACGCAACGACTTGTAAAATTTGAACTTTCAGGAAAACCATCTGATGAGCTTATTGCAAATCTTGATAAAATCATTGCAGGACTTTCCGAAGGAAGTAAGGAACTAAATCTTCCAAAAATAACTGATGAAAGATTTATCTCAAAGCTTAATGAGCTTAAGACAAAATGGAAATTTCTAAAGGATTTAATTAAAAACTTCAGACAGGACAGGACCCTTTCAGGAAGGCTTCTTGAGGAATCGGAAAGCTATTTTAAACTTACCAATGAAGTTGTCTCCGCGGCAGAGGATTACTCCAGGAAAAAAGTAATAACCTTAAAAATTATTCAGATATCCATATTTGTAGTCAATGTAGCTCTTCTTGCACTGATTTTTATCATGACTCAGAAAAAGATAATTAATCCCATTTACAAATTTTCTAACCTGATAGAAAAAGTTTCTAAGGGTGAGTTAACTATAAAGGTTGACACCAAGGGCAAAGATGAAATATCTAAGCTTGGTAGTTATCTTAATGGAATGATTCAATCTTTTTCCGGAATTATAGATAAAATTCTTCAGACAGTGCTCAGTGTAATAGATTCAACGGATAAACTAAGAGAAACAGCTCAGAAAGCTTCTGATGGTGCTCGCAATCAATCTTCACAGGCATCTCAGATTGCAACAGCAGCTGAGCAGATGAGCCAGACAATAACAGATATTGCAAAAAATGCTTCTCAGGCAGCAGAAAGTGCTGAGGAAGCAATGAAAACAGCCAGTGAAGGTAAAGCACTATCAAACGATGCCATAAAAGTTGTAGAAGAAGTTTATCAATCCACTTCAGAACTTTCTAATGTTGTTCAAAAGCTTAATCAGAGAGCAGAAGAAATAGGTGAGATTATAACAGTGATAAAGGACATAGCTGACCAGACAAATCTTCTTGCTTTGAATGCAGCAATTGAGGCAGCAAGAGCAGGAGAGCAAGGTAGAGGTTTTGCAGTTGTAGCTGATGAAGTCCGCAAACTTGCAGAAAGGACAATAAAGGCAACAGATGAAATATCAGAAAAAATTAAAAACATCCAGAACGACTCTCAGGCAACAAGCAAGTCAATGGAGATTTCTCTTAAAAATGTCACAAAAGCAAATGACTTTATCAAGGAACTTGGAAATTCTCTTCTTCACATTGTTGATTCAGTAAACAGAGTAAAGGATCAGATAACACAGATTGCAACAGCAGTAGATGAACAGTCTGCAGCAAGTGAGGAAGTGGCAAAGAATATAGAAAAAACATCAGAAATTGCAAAGGATATGGAAAAAAATGCATCAGAGGTCATGACAAGAGTAAATGAGCTTACAAAAATCGTTGAAGAACTAAGAAATGCTACATCTGGCTTTAAAACAGAGGCAAGTCAATTCATGATTATTGACATTGCAAAAACAGACCACAGAGTATTTGTAGGAAAAATCGGAGCCTGCCTTACTGGTTCGCTTTCTCTTTCTGCAGAACAACTTCCAGACCACAGAAACTGCAGATTTGGCAAATGGTATCTTGATGAAGGACAAAGATTGTGTGGACATCTTACAAGTTTTAAAGCAATAGATGAGCCTCATGCACGAATTCATGCCTTAGCAAAAGAAGCTATTTCTGCCTGCAATCGGGGAGATACAAAGCGTGCAGAAGAATTATATAGACAGATAGAAACACTATCGCACAATCTTGTGAATTTGCTTGATAATTTAAAAAGAGAATGTCAGCAAAACATGAGGGTTTAAGCAGTCAATGACATAATGATAGATTATCCCTTGAAGAATCCTGATTACCGAAAGCTTCCTTTTACTGTTTTAGCATGCAAAAAGAACGACAATACTATTTTACTTTATACCCACTTAACCAACAGGGTTATTAAGGCACTGATAAATGATAAAAAATTGCAATTTTACAGTAGAGTTAAGACAGTCTCAGAAGAAATAGGCAATGGAAAAGGATTTATCTTGAAGTGAAATCCTGCACTTTTTTGGAGAGAATTCTGCCATGTTTCCACAGAATTAGTCAACAGGACAATGTATGTGTTATAATTGTTAAATTCTAAACTCTGGAGGTGTGATAATGAAGATTTATTATGATGTTGATGTAAACACAGATGTTCTTAAAGGAAAAAAAATTGCAATAATAGGATATGGCAGCCAAGGATACGCTCATGCAAATAATCTTAAAGACAGCGGATTTGATATTATTGTAGGAGTCAGAAAAGGCAAAAGCTGGCAGAAGGCTGAAAATGCAGGGCTTACTGTTATGACAGTTTCTGAAGCTTCAAAGATAGCAGATATAATAATGATTCTTACACCAGATGAACTTCAGCCAGAGCTTTACAAAACAGAAATAGAGCCAAATATAAAAAAAGAAGCTTTTCTTGCCTTTGCCCATGGTTTTAACATTCACTTCGGACAGATTGTTCCATCAGAAGATATAAATGTTTTTATGGTTGCTCCAAAAGGACCTGGACATCTTGTAAGAAGTGAATATTTAAAGGGAATGGGAGTTCCATGTCTTATGGCTGTTTATCAAGATCCTTCAGGTATAACAAAGGATGTTGCCCTTGCATATGCAGTGGGCATTGGTGGTGGAAGAGCAGGAATTATTGAAACAACTTTTAAGGATGAAACAGAAACAGACCTTTTTGGAGAACAAGTTGTTCTGTGCGGTGGTTTGACTGCTCTTATAACTGCAGCGTATGAAACACTGGTTGAAGCAGGATATCCACCTGAGCTTGCCTATTTTGAGTGTCTCCATGAAGTAAAACTCATTGCAGACTTAATTTATGAAGGCGGAATATCAACGATGCGTTATTCCATAAGCAATACTGCCCAGTATGGAGATTTAACACGTGGACCAAGAATTATCAATGAATCTGTAAAAGCTGAAATGAAAAAGATTCTTGAAGAAATCCAGAATGGCAGTTTTGCAAAGGAATGGATACTGGAATGTAAAGTTGGTAAACCCACTTTTAATGCTCTTACAAAGAAGGGCGAAGAACATCCTATTGAAAAGGTGGGAGAGAAATTAAGAGCAATGATGCCATGGCTTAAAACTTCAAAGCTTGTGGATAAATCAAAGGCATGATCAGAAAAGAAGTAATACCCTATGTTGCTGGTGGATTATTTTTAAGCTCCTTTTTTTATCTTTTATGGTTAGAGCCTTTGGCAATTGTGTGTCTTTTATTATGCCTGTTTTTTCTTTATTTTTTTCGTGATCCTGAAAGAATTCCACCAGCAGACCCTAATGTAATAGTTTCTCCTGCAGATGGAAAGATAATAGAAATAAGACAGAACAGTAATCTGTGCGGTCATGATTATGTGGAACTAAGTATTTTTATGTCACCCCTTAATGTTCATGTTAACAGAGCTCCATTTGATGGCATTGTAAAGGAAATAATTTATACTCCCGGGAAATTTTTATCAGCTTTTAAAGAGAAAGCTTACAGAGAGAATGAAAACATAAAAATAAGATTTGAGACTCCCTATGGAGATATAGTTGTAAGGCAGGTTGCTGGTTCTATTGCAAGAAGAGCAGTATGCTGGGTAAAAGAAGGAGAAAGGCTAAAAAAAGGAGAAAGATTCGGCATGATAAAGTTTAGCTCCAGGGTTGATGTGTGTCTTCCATCTTCTTTTAAAATTCAGGTGAAAGTAGCAGATAAAGTTAAAGCTGGACAGACAATAATTGCATTGGTAGAGTAATGATCAAAACAAAAAAGAAAATAAGAGATCCTGATAAAAAACCTAAAAAAGGGGTTTACATTCTTCCAAATGCACTTACACTTTGTGGGATGTTTTTTGGTTTTTATGCAATAATAACAGCAATAAATGGAAAGTTTATTCATTCTGCATGGGCAATTATTCTTGCAAATATATTTGACGGACTTGATGGATGGGTAGCAAGACTTACAAGAACAACCACACGATTTGGTGTTGAGCTTGATTCTCTTTCAGACCTTGTTGCCTTTGGAGTAGCTCCTGCAATTCTTATATACAAATGGGCTTTGTTTGAGTTTGACAGAGTGGGATTTGCTATAGCTTTTTTATTTGCAGCCTGTGGAGCACTCAGGCTTGCAAGATTTAACATTCAAGTTGGAGGCTCAAAATCATTTAAAGGTTTACCAATACCAGGTGCTGCTACAATGCTTGCTGCTACAGTGATTTTCTGTCAAGAAATATTAAACTTTACTCCGCAGAAAAATCTATTTTTCCCTTTACTTACATTTATTTTGTCTTTTATGATGGTCAGCAATCTTAAATTTCATGCCCTTAAGGAAGTTGATTTTAAGGAAAAAAAACCTTTCTGGATACTTCTTTTTTTTATTTTTTTGATTTTCTTCATCGTAATCCATCCACCTCTTGCTGTATTTATACTTGCAAGCCTTTATGTTCTTTCAGGTATAATTGAAAATATAATAATTTTAATCAAAAAAAGAAGACAAAATGCTTTGTATTTTTCTGAGGGCATAAGCCCGAAAGAATCAAAATTAGAGGTGCAGAATGAGAAGGATAAAAATATTTGACACTACATTAAGGGATGGAGAACAATCCCCCGGTGCATCAATGAATGTGGATGAGAAAATACAGGTTGCACGACAGCTTAAAAAGCTTGGGGTTGACATAATAGAGGCAGGCTTTCCCATTGCTTCTCCAGGAGATTTTGAAGCAGTAAACAGAATTTCAAAGGAAATAAAAGGCGTGGTTGTTGCTGGACTATGCAGAGCCCGTGATGAAGACATTGAAAGAGCAGCGGAAGCACTGAAACCAGCAGAACAAAAAAGAATTCATACATTTATTGCCACATCAGATATACATTTAAAATATAAGCTTCGCATGGACAGAAATCAGGTTATTGAAGCAGCGGTGAAAGCTGTTAAGAAAGCAAGGCAGTATACTGATGATGTGGAATTTTCAGCTGAGGATGCAACCCGTTCAGACTGGGACTATCTCTGCAAAGTTACTGAAGAAGTAATAAATGCAGGTGCTACAACTGTAAACATCCCAGATACAGTGGGTTACACAATTCCTCAGGAATATGGAGAGCTTATTGAATACCTTTTAAATAAAGTTCCAAACATAGATAAAGCCACAATAAGTGTTCACTGTCACAATGATCTCGGGCTTGCAGTGGCAAACTCTCTTACCGCAATTCTTAAAGGTGCAGGACAAGTAGAATGCACAATTAATGGAATTGGTGAAAGAGCAGGAAATGCAGCTCTGGAAGAGATTGTTATGGCACTTAAAGTAAGAAATGACTTTTTCAAGGCTGACACAGGAATTGTTACACAGGAAATTTACAGGACAAGTAGACTTATCAGCAAGATTACAGGAATGGTTGTTCAGCCCAATAAAGCAATTGTTGGAGCAAATGCCTTTGCCCATGAGGCAGGAATTCATCAGGACGGAGTTCTTAAGGAAAGGACAACATATGAGATCATGAGACCTGAAGATATTGGAATTCCAAGTTCAAAAATAGTGCTTGGTAAACACTCTGGAAGACATGCCTTTAAGAAAAGACTTGAAGAACTTGGATTCAGCCTCACAGAAGAAGAGATAAACAGAGCCTTTGAGAGATTTAAAAGGCTTGCAGATCAGAAGAAATATATCTTTAATGAAGACATTGAGGCAGTTGTTTCTGATGAAGTTTTAAGAATTGCAGAGGTTTATCAACTTATAGAGCTTGAGGTAGCAAGCGGAACTAAGAAAAAGCCAACAGCCACAGTAAAAATGAAGATAAACGGAGAGGAAAAAGAGATCACTATCTCAGGTGATGGACCTGTTGATGCAGTTTACAAAGCTATAACTGAACTTACAGGCTCAAAGGCTGAACTCAATAAGTTTGAGATAAAGGCAATAACAGGAGGAACAGATGCTCTTGGAGAAGTAACAGTTATTCTTGAAGAGGGTGGACATACTGTAAGAGGACATGGCTCTGATACAGACATCATTGTAGCTTCTGCAAAAGCATACATAAATGCTTTGAATAAACTTGCTTTAAAGAATTTGAAGGCTTAAGGTGATTTTATGAGTGAAACTGTAAAAGATTTAACAGTAGAAGAGCTACAAAAAATAATTGAGAATACTGTAAGAGAGATATTAGAGGACTACATGGAGGATATTATTGCTCTTTCCAGTGAAAAATACCTCTCTTCAATTGAAGAAGCACGCAAGGAATACAGAAACGGAAAAATAAAAAAATTTGAAGAAATTTTTAATGTATGAAATAATCTTTACCCACAGAGCAATTAAAGATCTGGAAAAATTGGAGAAAGAGGTAAAAAATCAGATTGCGATCAAACTTAAAGAATTTTCAATTGATCCATTTAGAAACTCAAGAAAGTTAATAAATCCAAAAATCGGAAGTTATAGATTTAAAATAGGTAACTACAGAGTAATCTTTGATATAGAAGACAATCACTTAATAATTCTCCGAATAGGACACAGAAAAGATATTTATAAGTAAAAGAACTTGCTTTAAAGAATTTGAAGGCTTAAGACGAATTGATAGGCTGATCTTCCAGTTGTACCGTGAGTTAAAGCCCATTGTCTTGCTTTTTTCATTAATTCATCATAAGGCATGGTTATTCCATCTTTAGTTGCATAATACTTAACTATTTCAAAATACTGCTCTTCTGAAAATCTATAAAATCCAATTCTCAAGCCAAATCTCTCAATTAAAGATGCTCGCTCCTGCAGGCTATCCTCTGGAAAAAGTTCATTATCTGATTGGGATACAGCAGGCATGAGATTTCTTCTGTTTGAAGTGACATAAATAACTGAATTTTCAGGAATTTCTTCAATTCCGCCGTCCATAATAATCTTTAAATCTCTAAATTCCTGCTCATCTTCATTAAAAGAAAGGTCATCTATGAATATAATAAACCTGAACGCAGGATTTTCATAAATTATGTCATAAACATAAGGAATACTGATAATATCATTTTTTAACACCTGAATCATTCTTAAAGGTGTTTCTTTAAAATGATTAAGCAAACTTTTTATCAGTGTAGTTTTGCCTGTTCCTCTTTCTCCCCATAAAAGAACATTATTTACTCTTTTCCCTTCAATAAAAGCCTTTGTGTTTGCAATTAGCAACTGTTTCTGTTTTTCAATTCCGTAAAGTTCATTAATGTTTTGTTTTGGAATCCTTATAACAGGTTTTAGCTGTCTATCTTTTCCATTCCAGGAGAATGCCTGATGTCTGTCAAACATAAATTTTATTATAACATTAACACGGACTTTTCATGTTCTATGAGCCATTTTTTTACATCAATTCCAAGACTATATCCTCCCAGAGTTCTGTCAGATTTGATTACCCTGTGACAGGGAATAACAATTGGTAAAGGATTCCGCTTTAAAGCCTGTCCAATAGCTCTTGGTGATGTCTTAAGCTTACTGGCAATCCACTTATATGTAACAGTATGTCCATATGGTATTTTACAGATTAAATCAATAACTGTTCTATCAAAATTGGATACATTCTGGATGTTTAAAGGATAATTAAACTTTAAGAGTTTTCCTTCAAAATAAGCATTCAGCTGGTGGGCAAAATTCATCGCAATTTCTGGAATGTATATTTTTTTAAGAGTTGTTAAAGATATTTTCTTTACTGCTAATGAATTATCAAATAAAATTTCAAGGAAACCAACAGGAGTTTTTACATAAGCAAAATACATTTTTTTATTATAAACCAATTAAAGTTGACCTTTTAGCATATTTTTTTGTATTCTAAACTTGTGGGCCGTTAGCTCAGCTGGTAGAGCAGCTGACTCTTAATCAGCGGGTCGCAGGTTCGAATCCTGCACGGCTCATTTATTTTCAGGGTTTCTGATTTTCATTTACCACTTTATTAACCACTTGTTTGCCATATATAGCCTCAAGCATCTGGATTGCATTCTGAATCACGGGAAAGCTACTTTTGTATAGATCATGCGGAGCGGATGTCATTCGGATGGAGCTGTCTCAAGCTATGGCAGTGTAGTCAAAATCTATAATTCAAACTAAAGGCTTGAGAATGAAGCCTGCCACACGGGAAATTCAAAGTTCAAAGTTCAAAGTTCAAAGTTTATGGATTAAGCTTCTGTGAATTTTTTAAATACAAGGGAAGCATTTGTTCCGCCAAAACCAAATGAGTTTGTGATTGCATATCTGATTTCTTTTTTCTTTGGTTTATAAGGAACATAATCAAGGTCGCATTCAGGGTCTGGATTGTCAAGATTAATTGTTGGAGGAACAATGTCTTCATAAACACTTAAAACTGTAAAAATTGCCTCAACTCCACCAGCAGCACCAAGAAGATGTCCTGTCATGGATTTTGTAGAGCTTACGCAGAGTTTATAAGCATGTTCGCCAAAAACTTTTTTTATTGCCTGGGTTTCAAGTTCATCTCCCTGTTTTGTCCCTGTTCCATGAGCATTTATATAGTCAACTTCTTCTGGATGAATTCCTGCATCATTTATTGCCATTTTCATACATCTTGCTCCACCCTCTCCTTCTGGTGCAGGTGCTGTAATATGATAAGCATCAGAACTCATTCCATATCCCACCAGCTCTGCATAAATTTTTGCTCCTCTTTTTAAAGCATGTTCAAGCTCTTCAAGAATAATAATTCCACTTCCTTCACCCATTACAAATCCATCTCTATCAATATCAAATGGTCTGCTTGCTTTTTCAGGCTCATCATTTCTCGTTGAAAGAGCTCGCATTATGGAAAATCCTGCTACTGCCATTGGTGTGATAACAGCCTCTGTGCCACCTGCAATCACTACATCCGCATCTCCATACTGAATCATTCTGAAAGCTTCTCCAATTGAGTGATTTCCTGTTGCACAGGCAGTTGTTACTGCAAGATTTGGTCCTTTTATTCCATATCTCATAGATATCTGACCAGCTGCAAGATTAACGATAACCATAGGAATGAAAAATGGAGTTACCCTTTTCCATCCTTTCTCAAGCAATACTTTGTGGTAATGCTCAATGGTTGGAAGTCCTCCCATCCCTGAGCCAATCACAATCCCAATTCTTTCAGAATTCTGAGGAGTGATTTTTAAACCTGAATCCTGCAGTGCCATTTCTGTCGCAGCAATTGCAAAATGGATAAATCTATCCATTTTTTTTATCTCTTTTTGTTCAATAAAGTTTGCAGGATCAAAAGCTTTAACTTCTGCTGCTATTCTTACAGGATAATCTTTTGCGTCAAAATGAGTAATATAAGAGACTCCAGATTTACCCTGAAGAATTGCCTCCCATGTAGATTTAACATCAAGACCGAGAGGAGAAACCATCCCCATCCCGGTCACAACAACTCTTCTTTTCCTCATAAAATATTATGCCTGACCTGTTTTGTTTTTTATGTACTCAATTGCATCTTTTACTTTACTGATCTTTTCAGCATCTTCATCAGGAATCTCAATACCAAAAGCCTCTTCAAATGCCATAACAAGCTCAACAGTATCAAGAGAGTCTGCTCCAAGATCCTCCACAAAGGATGCTTCTGGTGTTACCTGAGATACCTCAACACCAAGCTGTTTTGCTATAATTTCCTTTACCTTTTCTTCTACCATTACTTACCTCCTTTTTCTTTTTTTTACATGTACATTCCGCCATTTACATGAATAACCTGTCCGGTTATGTATCCAGATTCTGGCAAAGCCAGAAATACTATGGCATTTGCAACATCCTGCGTTGTTCCAAATCTCTGAAGTGGAATCATACGCAGCATCTCCTCTTTAACCTTCTGAGGCAACTGCTCTGTCATAGCTGTTTGAATAAAACCTGGAGCAACAGCATTAACAGTGATTCCACGGGAAGCATACTCCTTAGCCAAAGTCTTTGTTAAAGCTACCAGCCCTGCCTTTGATGCTGAATAATTAACCTGTCCAGGATTTCCTATAAAAGCTACAACAGATGCGATATTTATAATTCTACCATACTTATGTTTTGACATGATTTTAACTGCCTCTCTGCAGCATAAAAATGCGCCTTTAAGGTTTATGTTTAAAACAGCATCCCATTCTTCATCTTTCATTCTTATGAGAAGATTATCTCTTGTTATTCCAGCATTGTTTACAAGAATATCAATCCTTGAGAATTTTTTCACTGCCTCATCAAAGAGTTTTTTTACATCTTCTAAGTTAGAAACATCTGCTTTAACACCTAAGCTTTCTACACCATAAAGAGATTTAATTTCTTCTGCAACTTTTTCAGCATTTCCACCATTTATATCAACAATTACAATGTTTACTCCTCTTTTAGCAAACTCTTCTGCAGTTGTTCTACCAATACCTCTTGAAGAACCAGTTATTATGGCTGTCTGTCCTTTCATAAAAAACCTCCTTAAGCATTCTCTAAAAGTTAAATTATAAAAAAATTCTTTCTAAAAATTCCACTCGTTTTTTCTATCTGTCATCTTTTTTCCACAGAATGTATCCATAAATACACACCACAAAAACACAAAACTAAGAAAATAAAGCCATTTTTTCTCTGGCAGAAAAATTGCTTAAATAATAAATGTCATTTTCAGCAAAGAATCCCCTTGACAAAGGGGAGAAACTATGCTAAAATTTTTTAAACTTGATAAAAAGGAGGTGAGAAGGCGAACACGGTGCAGGGGGGTAACCCCGAATCTAATTAATGTAGTACCACCGCCTTTGGCGGTGTAACTGAACTAACCATTTGGAGGTTAGGAAGTGAAACATTTTGTAAGTATTTTATCAGTATTGGTTCTTCTCTTAGGTATTGCTGCACTTAGTTATGCAGCACCAGCAGAGATTCCCTCTGACACAACAGCAGTAATTGCAAAAGGAAAAACCCAGATAACCCTTGGCGGTGAACTGAGATTCAGAGGAATTTATGGAAAAAATTTGGGAGTAATGGATAATGATTCCTACGGACCAGCAGGTTCTTCTAACACCGCCAATTATGATTATCGTGTAAGACTTAATCTTGAAGCAAAGGTATCTCCTAATACTACTGGATATGTGGAAGTTGAGAGTAACAAAGCTGACAATAAATCTGAAAATGTTGTATGGGGTTCTGGAACATACGGTCCAAAAGGTAATTATCAAATGGGTAACTGGCATAATGAATCTAATCTTTACATCCGTCAGGCATGGATTCAGTATCAGGGAAGTGGACTTCTTGGTGTTCCAGCAGGATTTAAAGTTGGTAAACAGCTCATCAAGCTTGGCTATGGTCTTTTCTTTGACCACACCTACTATGGTGATGATGCAATCCTTGTATTCGTTCAGCCATTGAAAGAGCTTACAATTGCTGCTCATACAATTAAATTCTATGAGGGAAACACAACACGTAATGATGACTCTACAGCATATGGAATTCTTGCTGCATATGCAGGAAAAGGCTTTGGATTAAGCGCTGATATAACTTATGTAGATCACCAGCAATTTCTTCCAAATACCCCTCTTCATCTCTGGAACTTTGGATTAAGAGGAAATGTTGATGACATTGCAGGAACAGGGCTTAACTTCAGAGCAGATGTAGAGTTTCAGACTGGTAAAGTAGATTTACCAGTAGGTCATGATCCAAAATTCAAAGGCTGGGCTGCATTAGCAGGACTTGACTACAAATTCAAGAGCATTCCATTAACACTTACAGCAGAGTATGCAATCGGAAGTGGTGACAAAGAGAATTCACAAGATATTAACGCATTTATCACAGCTCTCGGACCAGAACAGCATTACACATTCATATATGAATATCTTGCTCCATCTGCATGTAACTTCGGACCAAATGTTGGAACAGGTCTTTGCAACACCCAGTATGTAAAATTTGGTGGTTCCTATGACATCACAAAGGACATCAATGCAGAGCTTTATGGCTACTGGTTAAGAGCTCAAAAAGCAGTTGCAATTAATGGTTATTCAACGAAAGACAAAGACCTTGGCTGGGAAGTTGATGCAAAGGTAACTTATAAGATTGACAAAGGTCTCAAATACTGGGTAGAAGGTGGCTACTTCTGGCCTGGTGATGCTTACAAACTCTCAAATGGAAAAGATGCTGATGATGCCTGGGCAGTAAGACACGGCATTCAGCTTAACTTCTAATTGCCTTAAAATGTAAAAACGCACCGTGTTCGCCATAGAGGCGGGGATTTTCCCCGCCTTTTTTATTTTTCCTTAAAAATAGTATTACCCAGATTCAAATATCTCTTGATTTTTTTTAAAATTTGTTTTTTAATAAATACGATGTTCAACTGGGATTGGGAAACAAAGGAAAAACTTGTCTGTGATGTGAAAGAATACAAAGATAAATTCTCCAATGTTCATGAATTTTTTGTTAGTCCTGATGGAGAAAAGATTGCTGCTACAGTTGAAATAGAAGATAAAAAACTCACACCATGCATAAATGGAAAAACATGGAATAATACCTTTGAAAGGGTTTGTTTTTTAAATTTTATTCCTGATGATTCCATTGCATGCCTTGTTTTAAAGAATTATGAATGGACAATGGCAAAGGATGAAGTTCTTTTAGATCAAACTTTTGATTATGCATGGAATCTTCAGTTTAGTAGAAACACTTCTTGCATAGCCTTTAATGTAAAAAAAGGAGACTCCTATGGAGTCTGTGTAAATGGAAAGGTATGGGATAATCTCTTTTTTGATGCAAGAGATTTGTTTATAGCTCCAGATGGCAACAAAACTGCCTGTTATGTAAGGACAAAAAATCCTCAGTTGCTTGATGTTTTCAGTTTTAAAGAAGGTGTCTGGAGTGTAGCAGTTGATGGCATTGTATGGGATAAAAACTTTATCTCTGTTTATGGATTGAGCTTCAGTCCTGATGGTAAGAAGGTTGCAACCACTGTGAGGCTTTCCCAGCAGGAATTTACAGTGGCAGTTGATGGAAATCTCTGGAATGAGATTTTTCCCAATGCATGGGAGCCTGTTTTTGTAAATGAAAGTGATATTTGTGTGCCAGTTAAGACAGAAAAGGGATGGACAGTTGTCCTGAATGGAAAGCCTTTGTGGAATAGATATTTTGTTCAACTGTGGAATCAGAGGGTTAGCCCTGATGGTAAAAAAATTGCTGCTGTTTGCGCAACAGAGTTTGGCAGATGGACAGTTGCTGTTGATGGAGTTGCTTGGAAAAGGACATTTTCTCAAGCTGTTCTGCCTCCTCAATTCAGTCCTGATGGGAAAAAAGTAGCATCTGTTGTAAGGGAAAACAATTTATGGACAGTTGCTGTTGATGGAGTTGCTTGGAATGAAGGATTTGATAGAGTATGGACACCTCAATTCAGCCCTGAAGGTTCTCACATTGTTGCAAAAGCAGAAAAGCATGGAGTTTTTTTTATAGTGCTTGATGGAATGATTGGAAAGGATGTTTTTGATATGCTTTGGGATCCTGTTTTTAGTCCTGATGGAGAGAAAATCTTAGTAAGATGTATTAAAAATGGAAAGTATTATAGAAAAATTCTTACAATTGGAGAGATTTTGAGGTAATGGAGCAGTTTTTCAAAGATCCATCAATTTACACTCTGGTAAGAGGACCACTTGTCTGGCTTGCATTTATAGTGTTTTTTGCTGGAGTGTTTTATCGTCTGTATAACACCATTCAGCTTGCAAAAAAGGAAAAAGTAATATATCCCTATCTGAGTTTTAAATATACTCTTCGCTCTTTAATTCACTGGCTTATACCCTTTGGAAGCATAAGCATGAGAAGACATCCATGGTTTACATTAATCAGTTTTGTTTTTCATATATGCGTTATTTTAACTCCTGTATTTTTAGCCGGTCACATTGAACTGTGGTATGATTCATGGAATATTAGCTGGTGGAGTATTCCTCAGGCTCTGGCTGATGCAATGACATTGATTGTCATATTTGCTTTAATTCTGCTTGTTATCCGCAGGATAACTCAACCAGATGTGAGATTTCTTACTGGTAGTGCAGATTATCTGGCAATTTTTACTGTCTCTGCAACTTTTATAACAGGATTTCTTGCCCATTATGAGCTTTTACTGGAATATAAAATAATGCTTACAATCCACATGATTATGGGTGAAATCATGCTTGCTACTATTCCTTTTACAAGGCTTAATCACATTTTTATGTTTTTCCTTACAAGAGCTCACACTGGAAGTGAGTTTGGTGCAGTAAGACATTCAAGGGATTATTGAGGTAACTATGATAAAGTTTGAAAGAAAACCTGTCACAGACATTGGAATTGATGAGACACTGATTAGAATTGATGAGTCAAAGATTAAAAGGGCTATTGATTGGGTTTTAAAAAGAGAAGCCTCAGCAAGACTAAGAAGCTTTGTAGAGACATGTATGAGATGTGGAATGTGCACTAACTCCTGTCATCACTATCTTGCCCATGAAGGTGATCCAACCTATGCACCTGCAGCCAAAGTAAAGCAAACAATATGGGACATGCTCAATAAAAAGGGAAATGTCAGCAAAGATGATATAAAGAAGTATGCAAGAATTGCCTTTTCTGAATGCAATCTCTGCCGCAGATGTGTTCAGTTCTGCCCCTTTGGAATTGATATTGCCTACTTAATAGGGCTTGTAAGAAGAATATGCTGTCTTATTGGTGCAGTGCCTCAGTATATTCAGGATCAGGCATTGAGTCACATGCAAACAACGAATATGTTATGGTTCAGACAGGATGAATGGCTTGACACAGTTCAATGGCTTGAAGATGAGTTAAGGGCAGAAATTAAAAATGCAAGAATTCCTCTTGGTAAAAAGGATGCTGAAATTCTTTATCTTGCCCATGGGCTTGAGGCAAAATACATGACAGGGCTTCTTACCAATATGGCAAAGATAATGAATGTTGCAAAGGTTGACTGGACAATGCCTGATTGTGATGGATGGGATTATACAAACAAAGCCTTTTATGCTCAGGATCATGAAACCCTTCAGAAAGTGGTGAGAACTCACTATGAAATTGCCTTTAAACTTAATGTTAAGAGAATTGTTATGGGAGAGTGCGGACATGCTTATAGAACAGGCATATATGAAGGAACAAGACTTATGGGATGGAAGGAAAATCCAATTCCCTATCTTCACGGTGTTGAGTTCTTCTACGAACTTTTAAAAAGCGGTAAGATAAAAATAAGCCAAAAGATTAAAGAACCTGTAACTTTGCAGGATCCCTGTAATATCATCAGATATAGAGGGCTGGGAGAAAAGCTCAGATATATTGTAAACATACTATGTGAAAACTTTATTGAGATGTCACCAAAAGATGACCATAACTACTGTTGTTCTGCTGGCGGAGGAATGATTGATGCTGGTCCACCATGGAAGATGGCAAGAATTGAAGGTGGCAAGATAAAGGCAGAACAGATAAAAGGTACAGGAGCAAAAATAGTGATTGCACCATGTCATACCTGTCACAAAGGTATTGAGGATTTAAATGATTATTACAAGCTTGGAGTTCATGTAAAGTTTTTAACTGATATGATTGCAGAGCAAATGGAAATTCCAGAAGAGATGAGAGCATGAAGAAATTTGTATTTATAGGAATTTTGCTGTTCGTAGCTTTCTCTGCCTTAGGCATATATGCTTTGCTTTATTCAGAGCCTGTCAGTAAAAGCTCTGAGGAAGGCAAGGATATTATCACCATTGCTCATAAAGAAATATTTGGCAGACTTGAATATGGCACTGTTTTATTTGAACATCAAAGACATGTTAAAGCTCTAACAAAGGCTTTTAAAAAGCCTGATGAAATGCTCTGTCAGGAATGTCACGTTCAGGACAAATTCGGAGATTTTTCATTTGAGTTTCCTAAAAACATTGATAGAAAGGATTCTCAACTGCTTAAGAATGCCTATCATGAACAGTGCTTGAAATGTCATCAAAAATTAAGCTTTGAAAAAATAAAAACAGGTCCTGTAATTCTTTCCTGTAGAGACTGCCATAAGAAAGAATATGAGGACAGGACAGTTAAATATCCTTCAGTGGAGTTTGATTTTTCCCTTCATGGCAAACACGTGGAAAAAAATAAAAAAGATTGTAGCCTTTGCCATCATACTTATGACATTGAAGAGAAAAACAAAGAACTTGCACTTTTCTATGAAAAAGGAACTGAAGAGTCCTGTTATTACTGCCATGACTTAAATAAGAAAAGAGGTCCTGAACTTTCAAAAATAGTAAAAGTAGTAAAACAGAGCGGTTGGAGCATTGAAAGAGCCTTTCATAGCCTGTGTCTAAACTGTCATCTGCATAATAAGTTAGAAGCTAAGGAAGCAGGTCCACTAAACTGTTCAAACTGTCATACAGGAAAATATAAAACAGTTGATGAGCTTAAAGATATACCAAGACCTGAAAGAGATCAACCAAAGACTGCATTCATAAACATTGAAGAAGCAAAAATGAAAGGAGTTCCCTTTAACCATGAATTTCACGAAAAAAATAATAAGAGCTGTAGAAGCTGTCATCATGAAAGATTGAAGAGTTGCAAAGAATGTCATAATTTAAAAGGCAAGCAGGAAGGCGGATTTGTAAATATCCTTACTGCCTATCACTCACATGCCTCACAGATGAGCTGTCAGGGTTGTCATAGGAGTTTCATTGAAAAGAAAGAATGTCAGGGCTGTCACTACTTTATTGCACCAATTAAAACAGAGATAACAAACAAAGAAATATGTGCCAGGTGTCATAGCGGGAAAAAAGAAGTTGAAAAGGTTGCTCAATTGAGTGTTTCAACTCAAAAGGTAAAAAAGGAAGTAATAATAAAGCACATTGAAAAGGAGTTTGAGCCAGCTAAGATGCCTCATTATAAAATTGTAAAAAAGCTCACTGATATATCAAATCAAAGCAGGCTTGCAACATATTTTCATAAAGATTTAAATACAATCTGCAAAGGTTGTCACCATAAAAGTAAGGAAGAAGCAGAGGCAAAGAAGGACAATCCACCAATTTGTAAAAGTTGTCATGGTGTTTCCTTTGATTCTCAAGCAATGGGAAGACCGAGACTGCAGGCTGCCTATCATACAATGTGTATTAAGTGTCATGAAAAAATGGAGCTACAAAAACCAAAAACCTGCACTGACTGTCATGAAAGAAGGAGGAGGACATAAAAATGTACATCCTTGAACAGCTTTTTTCTCATCACGGAGCTGAGTATGCCATTGCTGTGCTTTCAATATTTGCATTTATTATAATTATGGGAATGCTCAGGGAAAGAAAAAGATATTAAACTACTGAGGGGCAAATGAATAGAAGAGAGTTTTTGAAAAAAGCATTGACAGTAGCTGGAATTAGTTTTATAAGAGGAAAAACAGTTTATGGAGGAGACTCTTCTGCTTTGTCTCAGGATAGTGTAAAATCAACAGGTAACATTGCAAACAAAAAGAATTGGTTAAAATATGAAGAAGTAAAAAGCATGCAGCTGCCAGAGGAGCCATATGCTGTGCTTGTTGACATTACAAAATGTATTGGATGCAGAAGATGTGAATGGGCATGCAATGAATGGAATAAAAATCCTAACAGACCCATTAAAGAGTTTGAGGAATCAAAGGATAAAGTTCCATCAGTTTTTGACAGAGTCCGTAGAACTCATGCTGGAGAGTTTACTGTTGTAAACAGATTTTATGATAGAGGAAAACCTGTTTATGTTAAAAAACAATGTATGCATTGCACTGAACCTGCCTGTCTTAATGCCTGTTTTGTTGATGCATTTAAGAAGACTCCTCATGGAGCAGTGCTTTATAATCCTTCTTTATGCGTTGGCTGTCGTTACTGCATGATTGCCTGCCCCTTTGATATTCCAGCTTATGAATACTACGATCCAATTACACCGCAAATAACCAAATGCACAATGTGCTTTGATAGAATAACAGAGTCTCAGGTTCCTGCCTGTGTAGAAATATGTTCAGCTGATGCTTTAAGATTTGGACCAAGAAGTGAGATGCTAAAGCTTGCCTATGAGAGAATAAATAACAATCCTGAAAGATATATAAAGCATGTTTATGGAGAACATGAAGCAGGTGGAACGAACTGGCTTTACATTTCAGGAGTTCCCTTTGAAAAGCTTGGATTTCCAATGCTTGATAAGAGAGCTATTCCCGACTACAGTAAAAACTTTCTTTTTACTGTAAAAGTGCTTGAGATTGTTGCTGCAGCGCCTCTTGTCTGGGGAGCATATTACATGATTTCAAAAAATAAAAAGAAAAAAGAAGAAAGCAATGAAAAACAATAGCTGGTTTAAGGAAAAAATACTTATGGGAATGAGCTTTAAAGAGTATGTTTCAAAACATGCTACACTGTCTTTTTTAATCGCCATTGTAATTCTTGTTTTTTCTTTTTATTCAATGATTTACAGGCTTCTTTATGGACTTGGTCCTGCAACAAATCTCTCTGACACTTATCCGTGGGGATTGTGGATTAGCTTTGATATTCTTGCAGGAATTGCTCTTGCTGCACCTGGACTTACAGTAGGCACAGCAGTCTATCTTTTTGGATTAAAGGACTACAAACACTTTGCCAGACCTGCAATTCTTTCAAGCCTGCTTGGTTATGTTTTTGCAGTCTTTGCATTGATGTTTGACCTTGGTAGATACTACCGTGTTCCCTATGTAATTGGTTGGTCATGGGGATTAAATTCAATACTGTTTTTAATTGCTTGGCATTTCTTTTTGTATATCATTATTTGCCTCATTGAGTGGTTTCCTGCATTTTTTGAATGGCTTGGCAGGGAAAAATTGAAAGAATTTTTCTCAAAGCTTGGAATCTGGGCAACTGTATTTGGTGTAATTATTGCTGGTGGACATCAATCAGCTCTTGGAGGACTGTTTCTTGTTGCACCAACAAAGATTCATCCACTCTGGTATTCGGCATTACTGCCGCTGTTTTTCCTTATCTCTGCAGTCTTTGCTGGAATTTCAATGGTTATAATTGAAAGCACCATATCTCATAAAGTTTTTAAGGAACAAATAAAAAACTTTGATGAAGAAGAATTTAATAGAAAAACAGTTGGGCTTGCAAAGGCTTTGGTTGTCTCTCTTTTTGTATATTTAATTCTTAAAATTCTTGACCTTGCTCATTATAACAACTGGCATTATTTAAATAACGGTTATGGCTACTGGTATCTTTTTGAAGTTGGTGGCTTTGTATTTGTACCAGCCTTGATTCTAATAAATGCAATAAAAACAAAGAATGCAAAAATAGTTAGAGCAACAGCCTTTGCTATTGCTTTCGGAGTAATACTTAATCGTTTTAATGTAAGCCTGATTGCCTATAACTGGTACATTCCTCTTTCTGAGAAATACTATCCTACATGGATGGAAGTAGCACTTTCCTCAGGAGTGGTAATCTTAATAGTTCTGTTTTATAGATTCATTGTAAGGAGAATGGCTATTCTTTCGTAAAAGTTGTCTCATACTTTATTTTTGATATTCTCTGTCCAATCATTTCAACAACTTTAAAAGTTTTGCCATCAACATTTACAGTATCACCAACGCGTGGAATTCTTTGAAGTACAGTAAGAATGAATCCTCCAAGAGTATCGTATTCTTCTGATTCTTCAATTTCTATTCCATAGTCTTCTTTTAAATCTCTTATAGAAATTGTAGCATCAATGAGCATTGAACCATCAGGAAGCATGATTACAGGCATTTCAGTATCATATTCATCCCTTATCTCACCTACAAGCTCTTCAAGAATGTCTTCAAGTGTTACAAGCCCTGTTACAACACCATATTCATCAACAACCAATGCCATATGAACTCTTTTTTTCTGCATTTCTTTAAGCAGTATGTTTATTTTCATTGTTTCAGGAACAAACATAGGAGGTTTAATAAGTCTTTTTATATCTATGGTTTCAGGATTTTTAATAAGTGCATTGTAGAAATCCTTTGCATGGAGTATTCCTCTTATGTCATTGAGATCCTTGCCAAGAACAGGATATCTTGAAAACTTTTCATCCATGATAATTTCTTTAATTTCATCAATACTCATGTAAATGCTAACAGTAACCATTTGAGGAGCTGGAACCATTATTTCTTTAACTGTTATTTCACTGAAACTGAATGCGCTATGGATAAGCTGTCGCTCTTCAGGTTCAAATATACCTTTTTGTTCTCCTTCTTCAATTAAAAGTTTTAATTCTTCCTGTGAGACAAAGCCTCTCTCAGAGAATGCCTTAAGTCCAAAAGGTTTTAGAAGAAAATTTGTACTTACTGTTAGAATTTTTACAAAAATAAATGTTAGTTTTGAAAATATGTCAATAAATTTTGCGGTTTTTAAGCTTATCCACTCAGGATGGGAAAGAGCAATAGATTTTGGAATTAATTCCCCCAATATTACCAGAAAATATGTAAAGACTACTACAACTACAGCTATAGATATTGCCTCTGCAGAAACTCTCAAGAAACTGAATGGCAATGCCTCAATCAAAGGCTTTACATTCTTTACTGCATATGCACCTGCTACTGCTCCCGCAAGGCTTCCTATGAGAGTGATCCCAACCTGAATTGTGGCTAAGAATTTATCAGGATTTTCCTTGAATTTCTGAACTACCTGAGCATTTGGATTTTTTTCTTCAATAAGTTGTTTAAGCCTTGATCTTCTTAATGTAACAACTCCAATTTCACTGGCAGCAAAAAGACCATTCAAAAAGATAAGAAGAAATATTAAAAAAATCTCATTCATATTTAAGAAAATTTAATTTTCTCAACAACTGCCTCTGCTACCTCCTGTGTTCCTACAGGTGGATTTGGATCATCAGGTGATTTCATATCATAGGTTACAAACTTTCCTTCTTTTATAGTTTCTGCTACTGCTTTTTCTATCTTATTAGCAGCATCAAATTCACCTAAATGTCTTAGCATCATCACAGCACTCAATATTATTGCAAAAGGATTTACTTTGTTTAGTCCTTTGTATTTTGGCGCACTTCCATGGGTTGGCTCAAATACAGCATATTCATCACCAATGTTTGCTCCTGGTGCCAGTCCAAGTCCACCAATAAGTCCTGCTGCAAGATCGCTTATTATGTCACCATAGAGATTTGGTAGTACAAGAACATCATAAAGCTCAGGCTTTTGAACAAGCTGCATACACATATTGTCAACAATTTTGTCCTCAAACTCTATGTCCGGATATCGGGCTGCCACTTCTCTTGCTACTTCAAGAAAAAGCCCGTCAGTGTATTTCATAATGTTTGCCTTATGAACAGCTGTAACCTTTTTTCTACCATTTTTCCTTGCATACTCAAAGGCAAAACGAACAATTCTTTCTGTTCCAAAGACTGAAATAGGTTTAATGCTCACTCCAGAGTCCTTCCTGATTTTTTTGCCTGTTTTTTCTTCAATAAATTTTATCAAATCCATAGTTTCAGACTCACCTTTTTTAAACTCTACTCCAGCATAAAGGTCTTCAGTATTTTCTCTTACTATAACAAGATCAATATTTTCATACTTTGTTCTTGCACCTTTAAAGCTCTTACAGGGTCTTACACATGCATAAAGGTCAAGAGCCTGTCTAAGTGTGACATTTACGCTTCTAAAACCTGTTCCAACAGGTGTTGTTATAGGTCCTTTTATGGCAATTTTATTTTTTTTAATTGAATCTATTACCCTTTCAGGAAGAGGATTTCCCTCTTTTAAATAAACCTCCTCACCTGCATGTTGAATTTCCCAGTTGATTTTTATTCCTGTTGCTTCAACAACTTTTTTCATTGCCTCTGATATTTCAGGACCAATTCCATCTCCTGGAATAAGCGTAATATTGTACATTCTTATGTTTCCCTCCTAAGGTGTTACTGTGAGAATCTGCCTGACAATGTCAGGATACTGTGCTATAAATCTAAGTTCATCATCAGTAAGAGGTTTCTGTGTATGTAAGTTTGCATACTGAACAAGTTCAAGTATTTTTCTTGCTTCATTGTCATCGTGAAATTCTATTCCAAGTTTACTGTACACATATCTGAATCCTTTTATTCCACCATACTCTCCAGTAGTTATAATTCTTCCTGTTTCAAGAAGTTCTGGTTCTCCACGACCAACATCTTCTGGAGAGTAAAGTTCATAATTAGCTCTGTCTTTTAAAACTCCATCAGCATGGATTCCTGATTCATGAGCAAAAGCATTTGCACCAACACCTGGCTGATTTATAGGAATGGGGATATTGAATGCATATGATGCGTATCTGGCAATCTTCCATGCCATTTTAAGATTAATATGCTCATCAAGTGGACATTTTTCCCTCAGTCCATGAGAAAATTTAAGAGCTAAGATTGTGGAAACCAGATCAGCATTTCCAGCTCTTTCACCATATCCATTAACTGTTGTATTTATGTAACTGTCAACTCCTGCCTCAATTGTTCCCTGAGCTCCTGCAACAGAGACTGCCTCTGCCATACCAAGATCATTGTGGCAATGCATTTCAATAGGAAATTTTGTAGCCAGCGCAAGTGTATGAATTCTTTCATAAATTGTAATCGGGTCTTCACATCCAAGTGTATCACAATAACGGAATCTATCTCCACCTGCCTCTTTTCCTGCAAGAATGAATTCAATGAGTCTGCTCAATTCTGTTCTGGATGCATCTTCTGCATTGAATCCTACTGTTTCTGCTCCTAATTCTTTGGCAAGTTTTACAGCATCATACATTCCTTTTAATATATCATCCCATGTCTTTCTACCCTGAAATTTACCCTGAATCATAATTTCAGATGTGGATACAGAGAGATTAAGATGTTTAATTTTGGGACAGTTCTTAAATGCTAACTCAACATCTTCAGGAATTGCTCTTGCCCATCCTTCAAGATGAATTCTTTTAAATACTCCCATCTCAGCAAGTTCAAGATTTGCATTAATGTAATTAACTTCATGTTTCAAAGTAGGAAATCCAATTTCACTCTGATAAACTCCCATTTCATCAAGATATAAATTTAGCATTGTCTTTGAAAGTTTTGGAAGAAGTATTCTTGAAGTCTGTACACCATCTCTATTTGTTACATCAATAAGATAAACTTTTCCTATGTTTGCCATTTTTCCTCCTTTTTTTAATTTGTTGTTATTTTCTTTGAGATATTTCTCTTGGAATGGCTACTTTACCTGTTCTCACAAACTCTTTTATTCCTAAGGGTTTCATAAGTTCTATGAAAGCTTGAATCTTTTTTTCATCTCCTGTGACTTCTATTGTATAGGTTGTAGGACCTGAGTCAACAACTCTTCCACGAAATATTTCAACTGTTTTCAATAACTCAAGTCTGTTTTCCTTTCTTGGGGCAACTTTAATTAAAACCATTTCTCTTTCCACATGATCTATGTCAGTTAAATCAACAACTTTGATAACATCTACAAGTCGGTTAAGTTGTTTTGTAATCTGTTCAATAACTCTATCATCTCCTGTTGTCACGATTGTCATGATTGATATATTTGGATCAATTGTTTCTCCAACTGAAAGACTTTCTATGTTGTAACCCCTGCCACTGAACAGTCCAGCAATTCTTGCTAAAACTCCAAATTTGTTTTCTACTAAAACAGAAATTGTGTGTCTCACTGTTTCCTCCTATTTAACCGCTTTCAGTTTTCGCTCTTTTTTCTTCTCTTCAAAGATCATCTGATCAATAGGAGCTCCAGGCGGCACCATAGGATATACCTTTTCTTTCCAATCAACAACAAAATCCATAAATACAGGCTTTCTTATTGATAAAGCTTCTTTTATTACAGGTTCAACTTCACTTGGTTTAGTTGCTCTCAATCCAACAGCACCATAAGACTCTGCCACTTTTACAAAATCAGGTGCTGTGCTTAAATAGGTATGTGAATATCTTTCGTTGTAAAAGAGTTCCTGCCATTGTCTTACCATTCCAAGATAGCTGTTATTAATTATTGCTACTTTTACAGGTAAATCATAAACTACTGCTGTTGCAAGTTCCTGAATATTCATCTGAATACTTCCATCACCTGCTATGTCAATAACTGTCATGTCAGGAAAGGCAAGTTGAGCACCAATTGCTGCAGGAAACCCATATCCCATTGTTCCAAGTCCACCTGAGGTTACAAGCCTGCGAGGTTTGTCAAACTTGTAAAACTGCGCTGCCCACATCTGATTCTGTCCAACCTCTGTTGTAATAATTGCATCACCTTTTGTAATTTCATATATTTTTTCAATAACATACTGGGGCTTTATAACTTCTGGATCAAACTCATATGTAAGAGGTCTTTCCTTTTTCCATTGATTTATCTGTTTTAGCCATGCTTTTCTGATCTCCTCCCACTGAGGCTTGATTTCTTCTTTTATTATTTTATTAAGCACCTGAAGAACCCTGCTAACATCTCCAACTATGGGAATATCTACTCTTACATTTTTACGAATTGATGTAGGATCAATATCTATATGAATAATTTTTGCCTGAGGAGCAAAGGCATCTGCTTTCCCTGTTACTCTATCGTCAAATCTCATTCCAATTGCAATAATTAAATCAGAATTCTGAACTGCCATATTGGCATAATATGTTCCATGCATTCCAAGCATTCCAAGTGAAAGTTCATGGGTACGAGGAAAGCTGCCAAGCCCCATCAAAGTATTTGCAACTGGAATTTGAGTAATTTCTGCAAGTTCTTTAAGATATTCATGGGCATTGGAAATAATACATCCACCACCAGCAATAATAACAGGTTTTTTTGCCCTGGCTATTTCTTGAGCTGCTTTTTTTATCATGTAAATATTGCCCTCATAGGTTGGATTGTAGCTTCTTATATAAACTTTCTCTGGCCAAACAAACTCTGCCCTGCCCTGAGTAACATCCTTAGGAAGATCAACAAGCACAGGACCTGGCCTTCCTGTTGTGGCAATATAAAAAGCTTCTCTTACCTGTTTTGCTAAATCTTTTACATCCTTTACAAGAATATTGTATTTGGTGCAAGGTCTTGTAATTCCTACAATATCTGCTTCCTGAAAAGCATCATTTCCAATAAGAAATGTGGGAACCTGACCTGTAAAGATAACAAGTGGAACAGAATCCATGTAAGCAGTTGCTATTCCTGTGACAGTGTTAGTTGCTCCTGGTCCACTTGTGACCAGAACAACACCAGGTTTTCCACTGACCCTTGCATATCCATCAGCAGCATGGGTAGCTCCCTGTTCATGTCTTGTAAGAATCAGCTTTATGTCTGGATCATCGTAAAGAAGGTCAAAGATGTCAAGAATTACTCCTCCAGGGTAACCAAAAATGTGTTTTACCCCTTCCCTCTTCAAACATTCAATTAAAATTTCTGCACCTTTCATTTTTGCCATGGCTATATCCTTATTTTATAAGTTTTAAAAAATAAAATACCATAAATATTTTTATTTAATCAATTCTTTAAGTATTTTTATGCTTTTAAAAACATCCTGCGGAGTATGAGCCTCAATTGTATATAAACAATCTTCTTTTTTCAATAATCTAAAGAATTTTTCAAAGTCAAAGCAACCGCCTCCAATATAAAGATGTTCATCAAACTGTTTGTTGTTGTCATGGAGGTGAAGCTCAATTATATAGTCATTCAATGAATAAAGCCATTCTTCAATGCTTTTTTTTGAAAAGAGATTAAAATGCCCTGTATCAAAACATACTCCAAAATAGGAGGAGCAAAGTTTTTCCATAAGCATTTGCAGATTTTCAGGGTCTTCTTCAAAAATGTTTTCTATGGCAATTTTAATCTTTAATTTTTCCGCCCTTGGTAATATTTTTTCCCATGTTTTAAGGCTTGCCTCCAGCCATACTTTTACTTTAAAGGCATACTTCCATTTTTCATAGCCTGAATGAAAAACTATTGATTCTGGGTTTAATATTTCAGCAATATCAAAAACCTGATTGAATCTTTCAATTGTAATTTCTCTTACTTTTGAATCAACCGCACCCGGAGATAAATCCATAAATGGTGCATGGAAAGATAAAGAAGGCTCATATGATAGAGTTTTTTTAAGTTTTTCTATATCCTTCGTAGTAATACAATCAAGTGATTGAGAGTCAAAATATATCTCAAGATTAAGTTTTTCTTTTTGAATAATATCAATGTAATCGTAAATTTTGTTATATGGTATATGAATATGTGTTTTTTTCATCTATGTGGATTTTCCTTCTGAGTTTTTGGAAGTTTTGTTTGCATTGGAAGAAGCCTCTGAGTTGTTTTTTCTTGCATAGTCTGTCACATACCAGCCACTTCCTTTTAAAATAAAAGAAGACTGTGATATAAGTCTTTTAAGTTCCCCTCCGCAGACAGGACAATTTTTTAAGGGTTCTTCACTAATTTTTTGAATAACTTCATGAACTTTGTGGCATTTCATACATTCATATTCATAAATCGGCATCTTACTCTACACCTCCTTATAAGAGTATTGATGAATTTTATTTTAAAACATTTTTCTTTATTTTTGGTATAATTAATAAAAATTTTTAAGGAGGCTTCAGGCATGAAAGTTCTTGTAACTGGTGGAGCCGGTTTTATAGGAAGTGATTTTGTAAGATTAGCTGCAAGAAAAGGCTGGAAGGTTACAGTTGTTGATAAATTGACCTATGCTGGTGATATAGAAAGACTTAAACCAATTCAGGACAGAATAGATTTTTACAATGTGGACATCCTTGACAAGGAAGAATTAAGAAAAATATTTGAAAAACATAAGCCAAAAGTAGTACTACATTTCGCAGCAGAAACAAATATAGACAGATCAGTTATAGAGCCAAGTGTTTTCATGGAAACAAACATTATAGGAACTATATATCTTCTTGAGCTTGTTAAAGAGTTTGAAATAGAAAAGTTTATAAACATTACCTCCTATGAAGAATATGGTGATATTAAAGAGGGAGAAAGGGATGAAGACTGCCCTTTGAATCCTCGCTCCCCCTATGCTGTAAGTAAAGCATCAGCAGATATGCTTGGACAGGTTTACTGGAGAGCATTAAGGCTTCCTATTATTACCTTAAGACTTTGTAGTATTTATGGTCCCTGGCAGAATCCTGAAAGACTTATACCCATGACAATACTCAAAGCTTTGCGAAATGATTATATTCCTGTTTATGGAACAGGTGATATAATTCGTGAATGGCTATATCTTTGTGATTGTATAAGGGCAATTTTTGCAGTTCTGGAAAAGGGCAAACCAGGAGAAGTATATAATGTGGGAAGTGGAGAGAGATTTCAGGTGATTGATATTGTAAAGCAAATACTAAAATTTCTTGAAAAACCTGAAAGTTTGATAAAGTTTGTTCCAGATCGGCCTGGACATGAAAAAAGATTTGCCATATGTAGTGAAAAAATCAAAAACAGAACAGGCTGGGCTCCTGTAACAAAGTTTGAATCTGGATTAAAATCTACAATAGAGTGGAATTTAAACAACAGAACATGGCTTTTCAAAAAGCTGTTTTATTATGAAGACTTATGGAGCAGGCTATACAGGGAAGACTAAATTACTATATTGGCACATCAGGCTGGCAATATGGACACTGGAGAGGAATTTTTTATCCTGAAGAATTAAAATATTCAGAATGGTTGTCTTATTACTGCAGGTATTTTTCCACTGTTGAGATTAATGTTACTTTTTACAGAGATGTGAGACCTTCAACATTTCAAAGATGGTATAGTCTGACACCAGAAGATTTCCTTTTCTCAGTAAAACTTTCAAGGCAGATAACACATTTTAGAAGACTTAAAGTGAACAAAGATTTAGTCAACAGCTTTATTGAAAAATATGTTTCTTTAAAAGAAAAATTAGGGGTTATTCTAATTCAACTTCCACCAGGATTAAAATTTGATGCAAAATTAGTTAATGATTTTATTTCTTTGCTTGACAAAACATATAAATATACCATAGAAGTGAGGAATAAAAGCTTCATTAATGACAACTTTTTTAGTATTCTTAAACAGAATAACATTGCTTTTTGTATAGCAGATTCTGCTGGAAGATTTCCATATTATGAAGTGGTTACAGCAGACTTTGTTTATGTGAGACTGCATGGCTCAAAAAGACTTTATGCCTCGGAATATACAGATGAAGAATTAAGCCTTTGGGCTCAAAAGCTCAAAACATGGAATAAGTCTGCATATATTTATTTTGACAACGATTTCCTTGGATACGCTGTAAAAAATGCATTAAGGCTTAAAGAGCTTCTCACTGACACCTCTTTTCAAAAATAGGACAGAATCCTTCCTGTGTGGAGGATTGCGTTGCTTGACTGAGTAAATACTCCTTTATATTATCCTGTCCTACAATGAACTTTTTTGTTGCACCTTCATCACAAAAAAGCACAGGAACATGCTCTATTTTCAGAGTTTTAAGAATGCCTGCAACTTCTTTTGCATCCTGAGTTTTAACTGAAATTGAGTGAGCTTTACAAAATTGTATTACTTCTTCACAGTGCGGACATCCTTGGGAATAAACAAGAACATATTGGGAAGATGGTATCAGGTTAATTCCAGGATTTACAAGATAAACTGTTAAAAATACGGAAACAAAACCAATAAAGGCATAAGCCATTGCATGGTGTTTTTTGAATAATCTAAAAACACTGCTTATGAAAAGAATTCCAAAGACAGTAAGACAGAAGATGCATAATTCTTTAATTATAAACAGTTGGAAACCAACTAAATAACCTTCTACTGATAAAGCTGTAATAAGAATCCCTGAATGAATATGTTCAATTAGAGAATTGGCTCTTACAAGAGAGATAAAAGTTAAAACTCCAAATAAAGCTAAACCTGTAATAAGAAGAACCAGGTCTCCTCCTTTTACAAAGCTTTCAACAATTTTGCATCCCTCTGTTGTGCAAAGGCTTTTGCCATAAAAATGCATTATAGTCTCAGCTAAAACAAGGAGAAAACCTGTTAGATACAATAGAGCAGATAAACTGAATTTTTTATTTTTAAGCATAGTTATAATATACCACAATTTACTAACAGGATAAAGTGTTCCTTGCCAATTGACACAGAAAGAGGTTTTATGATAGTTTTTTATATGCTGTCTTTTTTCAAAAAATGGAAAAATAAAAGAGAGCTCAAAAAAATTAACAAACTTATAAAAGAGTTTGAAGAAATGCGTGAAAATTTATTAAAAAAAGCTGAAGCACTTGAGGAATTTGCAAACAGAAGGATAAAAGAGTTAGAATTAAAATTAGATAATATGGAGCAGCAGTTAGAGATCTTTGAGAGAATCATAGATTCTCTTGATCCTAAAAAAAGAGTTAACTAAGGGGCACCCCAAAAAGTCGTAGACTTTTTGGGGACCCGCTTTGCGGGTGTAGCTCAGCTGGTAGAGCACAACCTTGCCAAGGTTGGGGTCACGGGTTCAAATCCCGCCACCCGCTTTTTTATTGGCGACGTACCCAAGCGGCTAAGGGAGCGGTCTGCAAAACCGCCATGCGCCGGTTCGAATCCGGCCGTCGCCTTTAAATAAGAAAAAAATTTCTGCAAAGGTGAGATCGCTCGGCGTTCATACTTCAATTAAAGATAGCTTAATAAATTCAATAAATGAAGCAATAGACCTTCAATGCACAACCTTTCAGATATTTCTTCATAGTCCAAGAATATGGCAGATTCCAGAATTTGAAAAAGAAGTTATTGATGAATTTAAAAGACTTAGACAACTTTATTCATTGAATCCTTTTATTGTTCATGCCTCTTATCTGATAAATCTCATTTCATCAAATCCAAAAACCATTGCTTCTTCAAGATATCTTTTAAAAAGAGAGGTTTTAATGGCAGATGCCCTTGATGCTGACTACTATGTAATTCATTTAAAGGACAACAAGGATATGGAAAAAGATGAAATTTTTGCAAAAACCATTGAGGGATTCAGCAAAATTGGAAAGCTTGAAAAATGTAAAATTCTTATAGAAAACACTGCAAAAAGTAAGATTACATCCTTCATTCCAGATTTAGTTGAGACATTTAAAAATATTGAAAATGAAAATCTTGGAGGCATCTGTATTGACACCTGCCATCTCTTTGCTGCAGGATATGATATATCCAAAGAAGAAGGAATATCAAAATTTATTGAAGAAATCTCTCAATATGCCTCTTTTGATTTAATTAAATTAATTCACCTCAATGATTCAAAGGCTTCTGCAGGCTCAGGAATTGACAGGCACGAACATATTGGCAAAGGATACATTGGTATAAAAGGTTTTGAGAGATTTTTAAAAATAGAGAAACTCTCTCATCTGCCATTAATCCTTGAGACACCTAAAAAATCCCCTGATGATGACTTAAAAAATCTTGCTACTGTAAGAGAAATACTTAGGAAGTTAGAATCCTGAATATCTCTTCATATCTTTCTTGAGCTTTCTTTACAATTTCATCTGGCAACTCTGGTGCAGGCGGTTTTTTATCCCATTTTATTGAAAGAAGATAATCTCTTACGATCTGCTTGTCATAGCTGTCCTGTGGTTTCCCAGTAGCATAATCCTTCATGGACCAGAATCTTGATGAATCAGGTGTTAAAAGTTCATCAATAAGTATGAGGCTGTCACCATAAAATCCAAACTCCATTTTTGTGTCAGCAATTATAATTCCTTTTTTTTCAGCAATCTCTGATGCTCTTTTATAGATTGCAATGGAAATTTCTTTTATTTTTCTTGCTGTTTCTTCGCCGAGAATCCTGACAGTTTCATCAAAACTTATATTTATATCATGTCCCTTTTCAGCCTTTGTGCTTGGTGTGTAAAGAGGCTCTGGAAGTTTTTGTGACTCCATAAGTCCCTCTGGAAGTTTAATTCCGCAAATCATGCCTGTTTTTTGATAATCTTTCCATCCTGAACCAGTTATATATCCCCGAACAATGCATTCCACAGGAATGGGCTTTGCCTTTTTTACAAGCATGCTTCTTCCTTCTAAAATATCTCTGTATTTTTTAAGAGACTCTGGAAACTCATTTACATCAGCTGAAATAATATGATTTTCAATGATGTCTTTTACCTTGTTGAACCAGAATAAAGAAATCTGCGTTAAAACTTTTCCCTTACCTGGAATCCCTGTGGGAAGCACCACATCAAAGGCTGAGACTCTATCTGTTGCCACAATAAGCAGGTAATCATCAACCTCATAAATATCTCTAACTTTTCCTCTGCGAAGAAGTTTTACATCTTCAAGATTTGTTTCAAAGACAATGTCTTCCATTGTTTTCCTCCTTATATTTTTAATAAATTCATGCCTCTGCCTAATTTTAAGGCATTTAAAATAGAGTTTTTAATAAATTTTTTTGTAGCATTAAAAGCCTCCTTTGGCTCATATCCAAGACACAAAAATGAAATAAAAGCTGATGAAAAAGCACATCCAGTTCCATGAAACTCGCCAGGGTATTTTTCATCTTCTATTTTATGAAAATTTTTTCCATCATAAAGCATATCAACTGCCTTTTCTTTAAGCGGGTCCCCAAAAAGTCTACGACTTTTTGGGGTGCCCCAATGTCCTCCTTTAATTATTGCAATGCTTGTTCCCATTTTATGGAGTTTTTGTAAAGCCTCAAAAGCATCATCAATTTTTTCAATCTTTAGTTCTGTGAGTGCTTCTGCCTCTGGAATGTTTGCTGTAACAGCCATTGAAAGAGGAATAAGCTCTTCTTTGAGAATTTCCAATGCTTCTGGCTCTATTAATTTAGCTCCCAGCGTAGAGGTAATTATAGGGTCAACTACAAGATTTTTTATATTAAATTTTTTAATTTTTTCAACAATACACTGTATAGTTTCTCTACTGTAAAGCATTCCTGTTTTTGCTCCATATGGTTTTATATCTTTGAGAAGAGTTTCAAATTGAGCTTCTATTATTTCTACTGGCAAAGGATAGGTTAAAACAAACTCTGATGTGCTCTGTGCAGTAACAGCAGTTATAATGCTTAATCCATAAATATCAAGTGAATGAAAAACTTTTAAATCCATCTGAATACCTGCTCCAGATGTGGGATCAGTTGCTCCTATTGTTAAAACTGTTTTCATTTCTTTTCTATATTTTTTATTAACTCTGCTCCATAAAGAAAAACTGCCCATCCATAAAACAGCCACATGAGAAGAGCCAAAAAAGTGGATACAGAGCCATAGAGTGTACTTATTTTAATTATTTTTACTACATAAAATGCAAAAACATGTTTAGCAATCTCTATTAATACTGTGGTAACTGCAGCTCCTGTTAAAATTGAACCAAGCTTAATTTTTTTGCTCGGTAAAATTTTGTAGAGCAATGTAACTATAACAAAGATTAACACAAAAGGAAGAAGGTATTTCAAGAAAAAAACAAGCATGATATTTAATTCAGAAAACACCACAGGATGAAGAAATCTTATAAGGTAGGTAAGGACAAATGAAGCTGCTACAGTGAGTGTTATAAGAAGAATTATAAAAAAAGAGATTAAAAGAGAGATTATGAAATGTCTTTTCTTTAGAGTTTTAAAAATTTTATTTAGAGAAAACTCAATTGCTGTGAAAAGCTGTAAAGAGAAGACACCATAAAGAATAAGAGAAACACTGCTAACCTCTTTTGAAGCTAAAATTTTTCTCAACTCCTTAATCATATGTAATTCTATCGCAGGAAAAAATGTAATTAACTTTGAATATACAAATTTTATAACTCTTTCTTCCTGCAATACATTAACCAGAACATTGACAACAAACATACTTAAAGGAATGATTGATAGAATTGAAAAAAAGGCAAGGGAAGAACTCAGAAAAATTCCTTCATCTTTATAAAAGTCTTTTAAACCCGAAATAAAAGCCTTAGGGAGTCTTACAATCATCTGAGCAGATTTTCCGCATTAAGATGAAAAATTTTTTCTAAAATTTCCTGAGCAAGACCAAGTTTTTGAAGATTTTCTATTTCTTTGCCCTGGTCTGCCCATGGAGAATCTGTACCAAAAAGAATATAATCTGAAGGATGTTTAAGAATAAGTTCCTTTATTTTTTCATCAGGCATCCATCCAAAACAAAAGGATATTTCCATATATATTGGTTTTCCAATCATTAACCTTTCAACATCATCCCACTGTTTCCATGCTCCAAAGTGAGTGGCAATAAACTTAAGTTCAGGAAACCTGTTTATCAAATTCATTATTCTTTCAGAAGAAGCAATATCCCACTCGGGAAAGGCTATGTCATAACCGCAATGCATTACAATCAATAAATCGTTTTCAATCAATGCCTCATAAAGGGTATAAACTTTTTCATCATCAATGGCAAAATTCTGATAAAAAGGATGCATTTTTATTCCATAAAAGCCTTCTTTTTTGATTAGCTTAACATGTTCTTTAATCTCTTTATCCTCAGGATGAACAGATGGTAGAGGAATAATTCTATCAGAGCGAATTTTATCACTCCATTTAAGAATTGAGTTAAACTGTTCTGGTCTTGTAGCAATATTACATAGCACAGATTTTGTCACACCATTTTTATCCATTGAACGAAGAAGATCATCCAGTGTTCCACTAAGACAGGCTTTGACCTGACTGTTTTCTTCCAGTTTCTTTATTGCTCTTTCTGCTATTTCTTCAGGAAATGCATGAGTATGAAAATCAATAATTTGCATAAGTTTTATTTTATCCTTAGAAAAGCTTAATTTGTCAATGATGTTTTCTTTGTGTTATTATCAGTTATCCTGATTTTGAGAGGTGCTTTATGGATATATCCTCTTTAGTTCAAAGAAATAACACGAAAATAGTTTTTATAATCCTTGACGGAGTTGGAGGGCTTCCTGTAAATGGAAAAACAGAGCTTGAGGCGGCAGTGAAACCAAATCTTGATGCTCTTTCCAGAGTCTCAGCCTGCGGACTTCACATTCCTGTAGCTCATGGAATAACTCCTGGAAGCGGGCCAGGCCATCTTGGAGTTTTTGGATATGATCCCCTTCAATATGAGATTGGAAGAGGTGTTCTTGAAGCAGTGGGAGTTGGTATAGAACTTAAAAAAACTGATGTTGCTTTAAGATGTAATTATGCTACTATTAAAAACGGTATAATTACTGACAGAAGAGCAGGAAGAATTCCCACAGAAAAAAATGTAGAGCTCACTGAAAGATTATCAAATCAGATAAAAGAAATTGACGGCGTAAAGATTATTTTAAAACCAGGGAAGGAACACAGATTTTGTCTTGTATTGCGTTTTCCAGAAAATATTACTGAAAAGGAAGCACAGGTTATGGATACAGATCCACAAAAAGAAGGAAAGCCACCGGGACAACCCATACCTTTAAATGAAGAATCAAGAAAAGTGGCAGAGGTTGCAAAGAAATTTATTGTAAAGGCAGAAGAAATTTTAAAGAATGAAGAAAGAGCAAACTATGTTTTGCTGAGAGGTTTTTCTGCTCTTCCCCATATTCCTTCTTTTGAAGAAAAATACGGACTTAAATCATGCTCCATAGCAGTATATCCTATGTATCGTGGAATTACAAGACTTCTTGGAATGGAAACCATTCCTGTAGAGGGTGACATTAAGGAAGAGGTTGAACTATTAAAAAAAGTTTATAAAGATTACGATTTTCTCTTTGTTCATATTAAAAAAGTTGATTCTTTTGGTGAAGACGGAAACTTTGAAGGTAAAGTAAAGAAAATTGAAGAGTTTGATAGTTTCCTTCCTGAAATTCTCTCATTAAATCCCGATACACTGGTTATAACAGGGGATCACAGCACTCCAGCTCTGCTTAAGGCTCACAGCTGGCATCCTGTTCCTCTTTTAATAAATTCTCCATATGTTCTTGGAGGATTGGTTAACGCCTTTACAGAAAGAGAATGTCTTAAAGGCGAGCTTGGAATAATTCCAGCTACGGCAATTATGCCTCTGGTTCTTGCAAATACTTTGAGGTTGAGGAAGTTCGGAGCATGATTGACAGCCACTGCCATCTTGAGATGTTCAAAGAAGAAATACCTGAGATAATTCAGCGTGCCTATGATGCAGGTGTTAACAGAATCATCACTGTTGCCTCAGATGTTGAAAGTCTTGATGAAACTGTAAAAATTGCAGAGCAGTATCCTATGGTTTACGCAGCAGTGGGAATTCATCCTCATGAGGCAAAGGAACTTGATGATAAAATCTTAAAAAATATCTTTGAACTGAGCAGACATCCAAAGGTTATTGCCATAGGAGAAATAGGTCTTGATTATCACTATGAGCATTCTTCAAAACAGACTCAAAAGTCTGCGTTTCTCAGTCAGCTTGAGCTTGCAAAAGATGTTGGACTGCCTGTAATTATCCATTCAAGAGAAGCCTTTGATGATACTGTAAAAATTTTGAAAGAGGCAGGCATTAGTAAAGCAGTTATGCATTGTTTCAGTGGAAGTATTTCTCAGGCAAAAAGAGCTATTGAAATGGGATTTTTTATATCAATCTCTGGAGTTGTTACATTTAAAAATGCAAAAAAGATTAAAGAGATTGCTCAGTTTGTACCTGATGATTACTTAATGATTGAAACAGATGCACCCTATCTTGCTCCTGAACCAATGCGAGGGAAAAGAAATGAACCTGCTTTTTTAATTTATACAGCAAAGGCTCTAGCAGAATTAAGAGGAGTAAGCATTGAAGACATTGACAGAATAACAACTGTAAATGTGAACAAACTTTTTCACATTGGAGACCTTCCAAAAGGCGAAATTGCCTACAAAATAAGAGATACTCTTTATCTAAACATAACAAACAGGTGTACAAATATATGCAGATTTTGCGTGAGATTTCATACTGACTATGTAAAAGGACACAATTTAAGACTTGAAAAAGAGCCTTCATCATCTGAGCTTATTAAAGCAATAGGAGATCCTAAGAATTATAAAGAAATTGTTTTTTGTGGATACGGTGAGCCATTTTTGAGACTTTCTCTTATTAAAGAAGTTGCAAGATGGATAAAAGAGCATGGTGGCAGAGTGAGAATAAATACAAATGGACAGGGTAATTTAATTCACGGAAGAAAAATTCTTCCGGAACTTGCAGGACTTATTGATTCAATTTCCATAAGTCTCAATGCACAGGACAAAGAAACTTATAAAAAAATATGTAATCCTTCAAATCCTGATGCTTATGATGCTGTTATTGAATTTATAAAAGATGCTAAAGAATTTGTTCCCTATGTGCAGGTAACAGTTGTTGATGTTAAGGAAGTGGATATAAAAAAATGTGAGGAAATTGCAAATTCCATAGGTGTTAAGTTTAAAATAAGGCATCTTGATCAGGTTGGATAAAAATGCTTGAAATCATCAAAAGAGATTTTTTACAGGGAGTTAAAACATTCAAGTTCTGGGCAGAGGTTCTTTCTGAAAGAGTAAAGATTGAACTGAATGTTTTGAAACTCATCAGCGAGATAAATAAGTTGAACATAAAAAGAGATGCCTTTCTTAAATCTATCGGCAAAGAAGTATATAATTCATGGGGTGGTAATTTTAGTCTAAAAGAAAATGAAAAAATATCAACTCTGATAAGACAGATAAGAGAAATTGAAGCTCAGATAGAGGATAAAAAGAGAAAATTAAGCGAACTTGAGGCTTTTAGCAGGTGGAAATTCTAATATTTATTGTGGGTCTTATTGTAGGCTCCTTTCTCAATGTATGCATTTATAGAATACCAAGAAAATTATCAATAATTAAACCTGCTTCATACTGCCCTTCCTGTGGTAATTCAATTAAACCCTGGCATAATATTCCTGTTTTAAGTTTTCTGTTTCTTAAAGGTAAATGCGCATACTGTGGAACAAAAATTTCTTTAAGATATCCAGTTGTTGAATTATTGAATGGTATTCTTTATGTTTTAGCATATTTAAATTTCAGCTTGCTATTTTTGCCTTTTGTTTTAATTTTCATCTCAGCTCTTATAGTTATCTCCTTTATTGACCTTGATTTTCAAATTATTCCTGATCAGATTTCAATTCCTCTGATTTTTCTTGGTATTATTTTATCTTTCTTCTCGGGTCCCCAAAAAATCGTTGATTTTTTGGGGTGCCCTTCCCACAATTCATTAAACTTAGCTCAGGGCATTAAAGATTCCCTGATTGGTATAGTTGTTGGAGGAGGAAGTCTTTTAATCGTTTCTCTTATAAGCAAAGGAGGGATGGGTGGAGGAGATGTGAAACTAAATGCTGCAGTGGGAGCATTTCTTGGATGGAAATCAGCATTGCTTACAATTTTTATTGGAAGCCTTGCAGGTTCAATAATTGGTATTTTAATTTTGAAAAAAACAGGAAATAGAAAAATTCCATTTGGACCATTCCTTTCCCTGGGTGCATTAATATGTTTATTTTTTGGTGAAAGGCTTCTTAATTGGTATTTTGGATAAACACTATCTTATATAAGCTTCAGTCACATAAAATCTGACCATTCTGTGAGTATTGAAATAATAAGCATTCAAAGCTATTGCGTTTTTCATTATCTTTATCCAGATATGCCTGTTTTCATAGAATAAAGGTAAAATCTCATTTGCCAGTTTGTGATATAAGTCTTCTGCATCTCTTTTAGGATCTGAACTTTCCTCAAGAGTTCCAATAGCCCACCCAGTATAACCTTCAATCCATCCTTCAATCCACCATCCGTCAAGAACGCTCAAATTGGGAACACCATTATGTGCTGCCTTCATTCCCGATGTGCCTGATGCCTCATAGGGCTTTTGAGGATTATTAAGCCATATATCAACTCCTGAAACAAGTTTCATTGCCATTGCCATATCATAGTTTGGTAAATAAACTATTTTGACCTTGTCTTTTATTCTCTCTTTTACTTCAAAGATTCTCTGAATAAGCTTTTTCCCTCCTTCATCTCTTGGATGAGCTTTACCAGCATATATAATTTGAATTCTTCCTTCTCCAATCATTGCAAGTCTCTGAGGGTCTGAAATCAATAGGTCTGCTCTTTTATAAGGCGTTGCTCTTCTTGCAAATCCTATTGTAAAGGTATCATAGTTTAAATTTGCGCCTGTGAGCCTATTTACATAGTCAATTAGATTTTTTTTTGCTTCCATATGGGCATGCCAGAGTTCTTCTTCAGGAATTCTCCAGGCTCTTACAAATATTTCAGGTTCATTTGCCCATCCTGGAAGATATTTATTATAAAGTGTTTTAAATGGCTCTGACACCCATGTGTAAGAGTGCACTCCATTAGTTATTGCATGGATTTCATAACCAGGAAACATCTTCTCTGAGACCTCTTCATGTTTTTTGGAAACTCCATTTATAAACTCACTTAAGTTGAATCCAAGCAAAGTCATATTTAGCATTCCATCTCCAGCAAGCTTTTTTAAAAGCCATAATGGAACTACCTCTCCCATTATTTTTTGAACAACTTCATAGGGAAATCTATCATGCCCTGCAGCAACTGGAGTGTGAGTTGTAAAAACGCATAAATCTTTAACTTTTTCAATATCCCATACAAGCTCATCAGACCATACTTCTTCAATGGGTTTTTTAAATCTCTGAAGAAGTTCCAGAGTAAGGAAGCTTGAGTGACCTTCATTCATGTGATATTTTCTAATTTCAAAACCAAGCTCATTAAGAATTCTTATTCCTCCTATGCCAAGAACAATCTCCTGTTTAAGGCGATATTCTAAGTCTCCTCCGTAAAGATAATGGGTGAGAGTTCTGTGCTCGGGTTCATTTTCAGGGATATCTGTATCAAGAAAAAGCACAGGAACTTTTCCACCTGTTCCACTTTCTATAACATAAAGCCAGGCGGTTACATAAACTGGTTTATTTTCTATTGTTACTGTAACCATTACATCAAGTTTGGTCAGATATTTTTCAATTTCCCATGGGTCAGGATGCTCAATCTGCCTTCCAAAGAAATCAATCTCCTGTTTAAAATATCCCATTTTATGAATTAATGTAATACCAATCATGGGAATTCTCAAGTCAGCAGCTGATTTCAAAGTATCGCCTGCTAAGATACCAAGCCCACCGCTATAAGTGTGCATCTCTGGTCTTATTCCAATTTCCATTGAAAAATAAGCAATTCTTGCTTCTCTGGTAAATTCATCTATGACCATACTCTGCTGTCCTTTATTCTTCTTATCAGCTCATTTATTGCTTGTATGCCTTTTTGTCCCATGTTAAAACTAAATTCATTTACATAGGTTTGAATATGAAGTTTTATAATATTTTCATCAACTTCCTGGGAATATTTTTTTACGAATTTAAGAGCTTTTTCTGGATGAGAATAAGCATACTCAAGGCTTTCTTTAATGATTTTTTCAAGAGTTTCTTTTATCTTCAATGATTTTCTGGATATAATGCAACCAAGAGGAATAGGTAAAGATGTCTCTTTCCTCCAGAGATCTCCGAGATCCGCAACTAACTGGAGTTCTTTCAAAGAATATATAAATCTTCCTTCATGAATTAAAACTCCCAGGTCTGCTTTTTCATCAGCCACTTTATTGATGATTTCATAAAAAGGCATAAATTCTAATGAGTAGTTTTTCTCAGGGAAATTTTTCTGCCAGTAAAACCACATTAGAGCAGAGGCTGTTGTGAGTCTTCCAGGCAGAGCAATTTTAACAGTTGAGAGATTTTTAAGTTTTTCTAAATCTTTTGTAATCACTACAGGACCATACTCTGATAAAGCTCCACCTGAGGAAAGAAGTTCGTAGTCTTTTTGAAGATAATAAAAAGCATGGGATGAAACTTTTGAAATATCAAGAGCTTTTTTAAGGCATAAGGAATTTAAAGTTTCAACATCTTCAATGACAAAATCAAAATTAACTCCATGAGTATTTACTTTTTTTTCAATTATTCCAAAAAATATGAATGTATCATTTGGACAGGGTGATATTCCAAATTTTAGCATGAAATAATTTTAACAGATATTGAAAGATTTATGGAATCTGTGCTAATTTAGAAAATTAATACTTATACAGGAGGGGAAATTGGCAACCAAGAGATCAACGATTAAAAAAAGAAGTAAATCAGTATTAAAAAGAATAAGACAGAATGAAAAAAGAAGATTAAGAAATCAAGCCTGGAGAACAAAAATTAAAACCTCTATTAAAAAGGTTGAGGAAGCAATTAGACAAAACAATAAAGATACAATTCAATCAGTACTAAAAGAAGCAACAAAAATTATTAGTAAAGCTGCTTCAAAAGGCATTATCCATAAAAACACAGCATCAAGAAAAATATCAAGATTAATGAAGAAAGTTAATAGTCTTTTAGCCCCTTCAGAATCTACAAGTTAATTCAATTTAAATTTTATATAATCAGATGGGGCACCCCAAAAAATCGTAGATTTTTTGGGGACCCAGTTCAGGTATTCTCCTGAACTCTATTTAATTATACTTTAAATGAAGATTTAGTTCAGGATTATGTATTAAAATCCCTTTTAATTCCTTAAATTTTTTTCTTTCCTTTTCATCTTTAATTTTTTTCTCAAGCTTTCTAATGCCTTTCAGTTTAGTTTCATAAAGTTTTAAATATGAGTTGTATTTATTCCTGTTAACCTTTATTGAAAAATCTCCCGGAATGAACCACTTATCAGTGAAATAAATCCATGAGGCAAAATCTGTTAATTCAAATCCTGGTAAAATATTTATTTTACTGTGCCAGAAATCTTTTATTTTTAAACCTTTCTCATCTGCAACAATTGTATATCCTCCTTTGAAAGGCTCAGCACCCTGAGTATCTTCATACTGCCATGTGGATACAGAAATCTGCCTTCCGCTGTGACAGCTTTTACAATTCCTTGCTTTTCCAAAAGGATGTGCAACCTCTTCAATCTGAAACCATAGTAAGTGCTTGTTTGCAGAAGGAAGATTGTCAAATGTTCCAACAATGTAATACATATCTTTTGTTTCACCATTATTCCATCTATAGCGAAGTCCTGAAGATGAAACATCTTCTTTAATATTGCCAACAATGTGTGGAAATATCTTAACAGGGAACCATACTCCCTTTTGATCTTTCATAAGAATTAACGGTTTCTGAACTCCATAATACAGTGAATATTTTTTAAATGGTGTTAGTTTATCTCCTATATACCCCCTACCCCATATTGTTATCTGATATCCACCAGCTTCTGTTACATGACAGGCTGCGCAGGTAAGATTTTTATGAATGGATTTTGCATGTGCTCTTTCAATTTCCACATGACAATCCTGACAGCTTGCTTTACGAGTCATGTCTCCCATTCCTTTCCTACCTGTTTGATGGCAATCCACACAGTGAATGCTTTTTTTGAAATGGATATCAGCACTTCTTCCTTGCGGAATCGAGTAAAAACCACCGATATAAGTTTCACCTCTTCTTGATTGAGCAGAGCCAGTGTGACATACTGAATTACCTCTTCCTCTTCCCATACAGCTATAAGAATCTGGCAGTTTTAAAAATGCATGAGAACCTCTTTCGCGACTTGGTGCATAATGACAGTCAAGACAGCCTGCATGACAGATATTGCACATCTTCTGCCTTCTCATTGCCTGTTCATTAGTAAAAGGAATATTCATTTCTTTTCTAATCCTTTCAGTATTTGTAAAATCAAATCCTGCTTTTTTTAAAACTTCCTCTGGTGCAACATCTGCGAAAGAAGGACCACAATTATGAGGACCATATGGCTCCAACCAGCTAATCATTGTCCTCTGCCTGAAATTTATAGCCATTACTGTTGTTCTGAATTGTCTTAATTCTTCAGCATGACATCCTTTTTTTCCACATGTTTTCTTTGCTATTTCAGGGTCAAAATTAAAACTTTCAGGGTTTCTGTCATGCCAGAGTATATTTCTTACTTCTGGGTGTAGATGAAGTTCACTGTCTTCCTTTATTTTTGGAAGCATATCAAAGAGTTTGTCTTTCCCCTGTGGAATCAATCTATTCAATGCCAAATCGTTTTCCTTATAAAGCATTTTTCTATCTACAATATCCATTGAATCCTTCACATAAATTGGCTTAAGCATGCCTTTGTGGGCTTCATCTTTATCCTTTGCTCTGCCATTACCAAGATGACAGTCCCTGCAAAAAACATTCCTGTGTCCTGTCTGTTTTCGGACATCTGTTAGAGTTACATAAAACTGTGGATATCCAGATTCAGCCATTTTTTCTTTTGAACCATGGCATTGAATACAGCTTTCTGAAGAATCCATATAGTAGTCATACCCAAAATATCCAACGATGACTAAAAATTGAAGAAAAAAAATTATAACAGTGAAAGGAGAGGCTAAATCGCTGATTCTACCAAGTTTAAAACTCATTGCAATTAATTTTAACATATAAAAGTCATATGGGTATAAATGGCTTTTCCATTGACATAAATAATTAATTTGGTATATACTCCTATAGAGTATTCCTGCTTTGCAGGATAAAAAACTGATTAGGGAGGTTTAAAAATGAAGAGGTATTTGAGTCCTCTATGTGATTCAGGATGTAAAAAGAGAATACCCATTTCAGGTCTTCTTATTGCAGGAATTTTGCTTTTAATTCTTGTCAATTTTACATGGGCTGTCACTCCTCTTAGCGATGAAAGAGTGAAGGAAGCGCAGCAATGTGGCATTAATGTAGTTGATATTAATGGAGCAAAAGAACTTATTAAAAAAGGTGCAGTTATTGTTGATGTCAGGGAATATACTGAATATGTGGCAGAACACATCCCGGGTGCTATCTGGGCTCCAAGAGGATTAATGGATTTTCAGGCTTTTACATGGTTGCCAGATAAAGAGAAAACATATCTTATTTATTGCAAAACAGGAGGCAGAGGCTCAATAGTAACATGCGATTTGAAAAAGCTTGGTTATAAGAATGTGTATAATTTGAAAGGTGGATTTGAGGCATGGAAAAAAGCTGGCGAGCCTGTAGAAAAAGGTGAACCAGAAGGCATGGGCAAAGGCATTAAGAAATAGTTGGATTGACAAAATATAATATTTTAGGTTAATTTAAATTATTAATGGGCCTATAGCTCAGCTCGGTTAGAGCGCACCCCTGATAAGGGTGAGGTGGTTGGTTCGATTCCAACTAGGCCCATTAATAATGTGGGGGTGTAGCTCAGTTGGGAGAGCGCCTGCTTTGCACGCAGGAGGTCGTGGGTTCGAATCCCTTCACCTCCACTTTATTTTCAAGGATTTGTGAGACTCACTTACCTTGACTGTAGTAAAATTGTAATGAAATTGTCACAAGGTAGTTTTTCCAGCTGTTTAACAGTCTCTTTCTTATAAACTGGCTTAGATGAGCATATCTTAGGGTCATGGTTAAGCTTTTGTGTCCAGGTAGTTCCTGCACAGTTTTCAGATCCAATCCATTCATTACAAACTGGCTTGCGTAACCATTTCTTAAGTCATGGAAGAGAAAGTGCTTGATATACGTTTTAAATATAATTTTGATATAATTTAATCAAACAAAGAAAGGAGGTGGTTATGAAGAATAAGTTGAAAAGATACGGAATTTACGGAGTTGCTTTAGTGCTTCTGTGGTTTATGGTAGCTCTTCTATCTCCTAAAATTCTTGCTAAAACAAATACTCCTGAGTACTGTGCCAGTTGCCATGTTATGGAATCCCAATATTTAAGTTTAATGAAAGGTGGAGTTCACAATTCTCTTAAATGTGTTGACTGTCATCTTCCCAATGATTCAAAAGCAAGCTTTTATTTATGGAAAACAGTTGATGGTAGCAAAGATCTGATAGCCTTTCATTCAGGAAATGTTCCTGATCCAATTAAAGCTTCAGCTCATGCAAAAAATACAATTCAAAAAAACTGCATCAGATGTCATGAAGGTATGGTTTCACGAATCACAATTGCTGACAGAAGATGCTGGGATTGTCATAAAAGAATATCACATAAGCAGGCAGGATTAAGAGAAACAATCTAAAGGAGGTGTTTTTTATGAAACGATGTAGTTTATTTTTGATTGTAATCTTACTTTTTACTCTTTTTGTTTTTGCTTGCGCACCAGAAAAGCCCAGGGAATTTAAAGCCACGGCTTTATCAGAGAATGAAATTGATCCTGAAGTATGGGGAAAAGTTTACCCAATCCACTATGAGATGTATAAGCAATCAAAGGAACCAACACCAGCTGGAAAAAGTAAATACAAAAGGGGATGGGATACAGATAAGGTTATCTACGATAAACTCTCGGAGTATCCTTTTATGGCATTGCTTTACAATGGATGGGGATTTGGAATTGAATATAATGAACCGAGGTCTCACTTTTACAGAGTTATTGATCAGCTTGAAATAGACCCTTCAAGACTTAAACCAGGCGGTGTTTGCCTTACTTGCAAAACATCTTATGCACCTGAGCTTGAGGCAAAATATGGTATTGCCTACTATAACAGACCTTACAAAGAAGTATGGAGCTGGATTCCAGAAAAACATAGAAGGCTCGGAGACTCCTGTATTGATTGCCATAATCCAAAGGATGCTTCATTACAGATAAGAAGAGGATTTACTCTTGTTAAAGCTCTTCAGACAATGGGAGTTGATACTAACAATATTCCTCATCAGCAGATGAGAAGCATAATATGTGCCCAGTGTCATGTAACCTATGTTGTTCCAAGAGATAAAGACATGAAACCTACTGGACTTTTCTTCCCCTGGCAGGGAAGCAAACTCGGTGGTATTAGTATTGAAAACATAATAAAAGTTTTAAAAAGTGATCCCTCCTATGCAGAGTGGAAACAGGCAGTAACAGGATTTAAACTTGCCTATATAAGACATCCTGAGTTTGAGTTTTTCTCAAACAATTCAACACACTGGAATGCTGGTGTATCCTGCGCAGACTGCCACATGCCCTATAAAAAAATGGGAGGCTTTAAAGTTTCTGAGCACAGAATTATGAGCCCGCTAAAGTCTGACATGAAGGCATGTCTGCAATGTCATGGAGAAACTCCTGAATGGCTAAAACAGAGAGTGCTGACTATACAGGACAGAACAATGAGTTTACTTCTCAGAGCAGGATATCAAACAGCAGTTACTGCAAAGTTGTTTGAAATAGCAAATAAAGCTCAGGAAAGCGGAAAACAGTTTGACCAGAGTCTTTACAACAAAGCAAAGGATTTATATCTTGAAGCTCTATACAGGGTAATATTTATAGGTGCTGAAAATTCCATTGGATTCCATAATCCAACTGAAGCCATGAGAATCCTTGGTGATGCTGTCTCTTATGCATCCAAATCTGAGGCAGTTTTAAGAACAATGCTTGCAAAGGCACAGGTTCAGGTTCCTGTTAATATTGATCTTGAACTCAAAAAGTATCTGAATAATCGTGGTGAAAAGAAACTTAATTTCAAACCAGAGCAGGAATTCAAAGATCCATACGGAACCCAACAGAATATAGAAGCTTTGCTTAAGTAAACTTATCCGTTAAAGAACTTCTTCGGTAAGCCTTTCTAAAGGCACCGAAGAGGTTCTTTAATGATATAATAAAAAATGTCCCATCCTTTGAAAATTAAAGAATTCAGAGCCTACTGGATAGGTCAGATCATATCTCTAAGTGGCACATGGATGCAGCAGATAGCACAGAGTTGGCTTGTTTATATTCTTACAAAATCTGCCTTTTATCTTGGGTTGATTTCCTTTCTTGCTTCATTCCCCACTCTACTTTTTAGTTTATTCGGAGGTGTGATAGCTGATAGATATCCAAGAAGAAACATCTTAATTGCAACTCAGATTTTCTCAGCTTTACCTGCTTTAGTAATTGGAGTTTTAATTCATTTAAACCTCATAAATATCTGGCATATTGCTGTAGCTTCTTTTGTTCTCGGAATAGCTACAGCTTTTGATATGCCAGCAAGACAGGCTTTTATAACTGAAATAGTGTATCAGGAAATGATTACTTCTGCTATAGCAATGCAATCAATATCTTTCAATATTGCAAGAATCGTTGGACCAATGCTTGCAGGATTTATTGTAACTCACTTAAATTTTTATATGTGTTTTTATATCAATGCCTTAAGCTTTCTGCCACTTATTTTTATTCTTTTTAGCATTAAATTAAATCTTTCAACTTCCTCAAGCTATGTGTCTTTTAAAGAAAGCTTAAAAGAGGGGTTGCAATTTATTCTTAAAAACAAGCAAATTTTAAATATAATTTGCTCTGTGGGAGTTTTTACATTATTCGGAGTTTCTTTTATGACAATTCTTCCGATAATAGCTGGAGAGATATTAAAGGTGAATGCAAAAGGATTTAGTATGATTGTTTCCTCCGTTGGAATTGGTTCACTTCTTTCAGGTATTTTCATAGCTTTAAAAAGAGATATAGAGGAAAAAGTAAATCATATTTTTAGAGCTTCTTTATTATTTCCAATCGGACTTTCTGGAATTGCCTTTTCTCAAAATATTTATTTAACAATGGGATTTGCATTTTTACTTGGTGTTGCCTTTGTTAATTTCTTTACTGTAAGCAACAGTTTTATTCAACACCAAACAGAGCAAAGACTTAGAGGAAGAGTAATGAGCTTTTTTGCCTTTGTTTTTCTCGGATTTACACCATTAGGTAACCTTCTTGTTGGAGCCTTAGTTGAAAAATTTGGAGTTAGGAGAGTGCTTGAATTCTATTCTTTAGTATGTCTGGTAGGAGGAATAATCTTTCTTAAAATTTTACCGGCTACTAAAAAGAAAAACTCTGTGATATAATGATTTCATGGATCCCTTTGAAATCATAAAAAAATATTACAATCCTCAGAGTATGGCATATAAAATTCTTATAAATCACTCTCAATCAGTTGCAGAAAAAGCTTTAAAAATCGCAGAAAAATTTGATGTGGACAGAAAGTTTATCTATGAAACAGCAATGCTTCATGATATCGGAATTTTTATGACAAACACTCCAAGACTTGACTGTTATGGCAGATTTCCCTATATTGCCCATGGATATCTTGGACGGGAACTACTTGAAAAAGAAGGTTTTCCTTTTCATGCACTTGTCTGTGAAAGACATACAGGAGTTGGCATAACAAAGGAAGAAATAATAAAAAACAAACTTCCTCTGCCTCAGCGAGATATGTTACCCATTAGCATGGAGGAGAAAATAATTGCCTACGCAGATAAGTTTTTCTCAAAAGAGCCTGACGGTTCTGTAAGAGTAAGAACTGTGGAGGAAATAATAAAAGACCTTTCAAGATATGGTGAGGAAAAGGTAAAAATTTTTAAAGAATGGTTTAATCTGTTTGAGGGAGCCGGCTAAGCAACTCCCTCACTCAGTAATCCTGAAAAATTAATCTCTTTCAATGCTTGAATTAATCTATCTCTTATCCTGAACCATACTGGATGAACAGGACAGCGTGAAGAAAATCCACATATTTTTTTACTAACCACGCATCTATTAAGTGCTACTGTCTTCTCCATTGCCACAATTACATCATAAAGGGTTATCTCTTCAGGCTTCTTTTTTAATGTTACTCCTCCACTCACCCCTCTTTTAAGTGAAAGAATCCCGTAGTTTTCAAGCTGTTTCAGTATTTTCATGAGAAAACTTTTTGGAATCTGCATCTCCGTTGAAATCTCCTCAGCCTTTGCAGTATAGCCAGCTTTCCTTGAAAGATAAAGTACAGTTCTTATTGCATAGTCTGTTTCTCTTGTAATCTGAAGTCCCTTAATAGCCTTCCTCCTTAAGCTCTTTTTCTGTAATTTTATACATGAATGTTTTATATGTCCATGCCTGATAAAAGAGTACAATAGGAACAAAGATTATTACCACAATTGTCATAACTTTAAGAGTATATGGGCTTGATGAGGAGTTAAATATTGTAAGGCTGTATTTAGGATCAATGGATGATGGAATGAGATTTGGATAAAGTCCAATGACTCCACTGAATACCAGAGTTATGATAAATAAAATAGATGAGATAAAAGCCATACCCCTTTTATTTTTCACAAGATAAAAGCCTGTTGCAAGAAGACAGACCACAGCAACTACAGGAACAGCAAACCATAAAGGGAATTTGAGAAAGTTATCGTAAAGATTTGTAAAAACCGCTGTTAAAATCAAAAAGAGCACTGCACATATAGCCTGCAAATACCAGAATTTTTTAGCCTTTAACACAGCTTTTTCAGCCAGTGTATCGGGTACTCTAAGTGAGGTCCATAATCCTCCATGCACTATAAAAGTAAATAAAAACAACAAGCCAACAACTAAGCCGTAAGGATTAAGAAGGCTGAAAAGGTTTCCATAATATCCAGAGTCATCAAATGGAAGTCCCATAAATATGTTTCCGAAGGCAACTCCAAAAAGCAGGGCAGGAATAAAACTTCCCACAAATACCCAGAAATCCCAGAATTTTTTCATACTCTCAGAAGTGGCTTTACCTCTTAATTCCACAGCCACTCCCCTGAATATGAGTGCAAAAAGTATTATCAGAAGCGGGGTATACAGATAACTGAACATGTAGGCATAGGTAGTAGGAAAAGCAGCAAAGGTAGCACCACCAGCTGTAATGAGCCATACTTCATTTCCATTCCATACAGGTCCGATTGCATGAAGCACTGCTTTTTTATCAATTTCATTCTTTGCAATGAAGGGATAAAGAATGCCAGCACCAAGGTCAAATCCATCAAGGGCAAAATAAACTGCCCATAGTAAGCCCCATAAAATAAACCATATAGTTTGAAACTCCATAACTACACCTCCTTTGGTTCAGGACCTTTTCTTGCATATTTTGCAAGAAGGTAAATATCAATTATTCCAAGAGCACCATAAAAGAGTGTAAATCCTGCTAAAGAAGCCACTACCTGAGCAGGCTCAACTGCCTTTGATACAGCATCAGCAGTTTTAAGCAATCCATAAACAATCCATGGCTGCCTTCCTACTTCTGCGACAATCCATCCAAGCTGTCCCGCAATATAGGGTAGAGGAATTGACCATAAAAGGATTCTTAAAAGCGTTGTGGAATTCTCAATGGTTTTAAATTTAATCAATGTCCACAGAGCAAGTATTATAAAGAGAAAACCAAGTCCAACCATAAGTCTGAAGCTAAGAAATGTAATAGTTACAGGAGGTCTTTCAGAAGGTGGAAACTCCTTCAATCCCTTTAGTTCCTTCTGTCCTGCAAGAATACTTAACAGAGAAGGTATTCCAATTGCCTCAACAGAGTTTCTTTCATTCTTAGGGTCTGGCACAAGAAGTAAATACATGGGTGCATCTTTTTTGGTTTCCCATAGAGATTCCATTGCTGCAAGCTTTGTTGGTTGAGTACGAGATACTTCTTTTGCATGGAAATCACCCACTGCAGCAACAAGAATTGAGCTCAAAAGTGCAAAGGTTGCTCCAATTTTTAGAGCTTTCTTAAAAAATTCAGTTTCATTTTTTCTTAAAAGATGGTAAGCAGAAATCCCTAAAACAAAAAATCCTGCAACAACCCAGCCAGAGAGCACTGTGTGGGCAAATTTAAGTAGTCCATAAGGATTTGTTACAACTGCCCAGAAATCAACCATCTCTGCTCTTCCATTTTTTAAGACATAACCAACAGGATGCTGCATCCATCCATTGGCAATTAAAATCCACAAAGCAGAAAGATTTGTTGCCAGTGCTACAAGCCATATGGAGAGAGCATGTAATTTTGGAGAAATTCTATTCCATCCGAAAATCCACACACCAATAAATGTTGACTCAAGGAAGAATGCCAGTGTTGCTTCAATTGCAAGAGGAGCTCCAAAAATATCTCCCACATAACGGGAATACTCAGCCCAGTTCATCCCAAATTGAAATTCTAGCGTAATTCCCGTAACAACTCCCAGTGCAAAATTAATTAAGAAAAGCTTTCCCCAGAACTTTGCCATCCTTAAATAATCCCTATCACCTGTTGCCACATACCTGCTTTCCATATACGCCACAAGAACTGAAAGCCCGAGTGTAAGAGGAACAAAGATAAAATGGAAGGCTGCAGTTATAGCAAACTGAAGCCTGCTTAATAATACCGTATCCATACCTCCCTCCTTTAATTTATTGTTGACTAATTTTATCTACTTTTAAAAATTTTGTCAAGAGATTTTTTTCTTGAAATTGCTGAAAGAAAATATCATTTCCGAACCCTTTCCTTGTCATTCCAAGCAAAGCAAGAAATTCCCTCCACTTTCACTATGAAGGAGACACTGCAAAACTCGGGAAACAGGGATGACACTGGCTGGGCAGATTGCTTCGGTAGATTTCTCGCTACCGCTTGGAACATGGTCTATCGGAATGAAACTACTGCTAATTGAGAGCCAAACTTTCTCAGGCGTGCAATAACAGTGTTGAAGCTTACTCAAAGGGATTAAGCAATGATTTACTTTATTCTTCCACGCATATCTGTTTCTTAGTAACAGCAATTATTGTTTTGAAAAGAACAAAACTGATCACTACAGTGGTTATGATTACAAAGAAATAACTTAAAAATTCATACACGGGAAGATGGGTTATTTTATATCTTAAGGCAACTGCTATGGTGATAGCATCAAGGGGAAATGTATATGCCCACCAGGATATGTAAAACTTTAAATTGAAAAATTTTTTTATTAAAGCAACAAGCACAATAAACATGAAAAGAGCAAAATAAAATAGAAGATTACCTAGTGTATCAATGTGAGCAGTAATTTTCGTATAGGAGATGAACCCAACTGCAGGAGGTGCAATGAGTATAAAAATGGTAGGGTAGAGTCTGTCTGGCAATGGATTGTGAAAAATAAATCTATAAAATACTATGGTAAATAAAGAAACCCAGAATAAGAGACCAATACTAAAGAAAAACCATGAAAGTTCAATGGAATAATTAATTCCCTGAATGGGAATTATTATAGCTCCAACTACTGGTATAAACCATGCTGGATTTATCATCTCTACTTTGAACTCCTTATTTATCCATAAAGTAAGAGTTCTCACAAGCAACAGAAAATGCAGAATGCTTCCTGCAATCCATAATAAAAGAGCGAAACTGTCATTAATTTCTCCATAGGCAACCGATAACAACAAAAGAGAGATGGAAATTGTGGGGAAAAAACTTGATTTCACAGGATGATGAAACTCTTTTTTTACATCTGTCGGATATTTAAATAACTTGATTAAATAAACTATCAAAAGCAGAAAAAACAAAGAAGTACAGAAATAGGTAAGAACAATCCCAGAATTTTTTAAAAAATCACCGATAAAGGATAATCTCATGTAAGCAATTGCAAGCCCTGTAAGTCCCATGATTACCGCAAAAAATGAAATGGGAAAATTTTTAATCCTGCTTTCTTCCATATACCCCTCCATTTTTGTAATTTTGTTATTTTTATTTTAAAGAAAATGAGAAGTAAAATCAATAAAAATTTTTATACCCCTATGGGCTATCATGATAAAGCTTCAATTATTGTGGTTACAACAAATAGAAACAGAAAGATTAGTCCTATAATTGCTGTAAATGTCCAGCCAAATTTTTTATCAAGCCATGGAATACAAAGTAGAAAGATTACTAATATAAAGGGAACTAAAAATCCACCGATGAAAACTGTGTCTGTTGAGAAAAATCTTAACAGATAAAATAGCCATAGATAATACCACTCAGGACGAGGTTGATAGGCTGCTGTGAAGTCAATCTTTCTTCCAATAACAGGAGGAAAAAGAAAAGCCAGTACAAGAATTATTTCAAAGGTAATGATTGCAAAAAATAAAATTTCAATAAGATAATCAGGATAAAATTTCTTTTTCATAGGGGTCTTGATATACCAAGTTTTTTAATCATGTGAAAATGTGCCCATAAAAGAAGAATTATAATCATTGGAAACCATAGCACATGGAAACTGTAAAACCTTGAAAGAGTAATTCCTGTTACCTCATATCCACCTCTTACAATCAACAAAAGAGTTTCACCTACTACAGGTAGGCTTCCTATGATATTTGTTCCCACAACAGTTGCCCAGTAAGCTTTCTGATCCCATGGAAGAAGATAACCTGTAAAGCCTTCAAACATAACAATTACGAATATAATCACTCCAACAATCCAGTTTAATTCCCGTGGAGGTCTGTAACTTCTGGTAATAAAAACTCTTATAGAGTGAATTATAATGCTCACAATTAGCACATTGGCAGCCCATTTGTGAATTCCACGCAATAGTTTTCCAAGATATACTTCTTCATGAATTTTTTGAATACTTAAGTAAGCTTCTTTTTCAGAGGGGATATAATAAAATGATAGAAAGAGCCCAGAGACCAGACATATTAAAAATGCTGTAAAGGCAATTCCACCAAAACAGTAAAAATAGGTAATTCCCTCAGGTATTTCTCTTTCAAAAATTCCTCTATGAGCTGATTTTAATCTGAATCTATCAAGAAACCAATCAATGAGTTTCATATTTTTATTCCTATAAAAATTCTGCCATTTTTCATCTTAACAGGAAGCCTATGAAGAGCCTCTTTCGGAGGACCACCAATTACCCTTCCCTCTATGTCATATCTGCCACCATGACATGGACATATGAATTCATTTAGGGTCCTATCAAAGTTTACAAAACAGCCTAAATGGGTGCATACAGGTGAAAGAGCAATAATTGAATTTTTTTGATTTATAAGAAATATTTTCATGGACTTTTCTTCTTCAATGGCTACATCAACTTTTTTTACACCTTCTTTTGGAATTTTGTCCTCTGAGAGCTCAAAAAATTTATAGGGTTTGTTTTTTGGTTTTTTAGGTGTTAAAAATATTAAACCAGTAATTACAAATAAAAATCCCAAAGCTAAAAATATAAGATTAATCATCCTTTTCAAAAAAAGCCTTCTTTGATGTTTATGCAACTTATTATCATTTAAAGAATTTTTTTTCATACCCCTATATCCTATTGTAAAAATCTATTGACAAAAAAAATTTTTTTGACTACTATTTATATATAGTATAACAAAAGCAAGGGGGTGAGGGTATGACCATTACCCGAAGAGATTTTCTCAAAATTGCAGCTGCAACAGGTGGCGCGGCTGTAGCCGGAACTTCAGTTGTAACCTCTGTTTTAGGTCTTGGTAAAAAGCCAGTTTCATTACCTCAATATGTTCCCACTACATGTGAGATGTGTTTCTGGCGGTGTGGTGTTATTGCAAAGGTTGTTGACGGTAAAGTGGTAAAGCTTGATGGAAACCCGCTTCATCCAAACTCTCGCGGCAAATTATGTGCAAGAGGTCATGGTGGAATCGGACTTCTTTATGATCCTGACAGATTAAAAACTCCACTTATAAACACAGGCAAAAGAGGAGAGGCGAAGTTTAAAAAAGTTTCATGGGATGAAGCAATTGGTTTTGTAGCAGATAAAATGCAGAAAATTAAAGAACAGTATGGAGCAGAATCAATAGCGTTACTTACGCATGGAACAATATCAACTTACTTTATGCATCTTCTTCAGGCTTTTGGCTCACCAAATTTTGCAATGCCTTCCTTTGCACTTTGTAGAGGTGCTCGTGGCGTTGCCTTTGAGGTTACCTATGGAGAAGATGTTGGTAATCCTGAAAGACTTGATCTTCAAAACAGCAAAGTAGTGGTTTTAATAGGAAGCCATCTTGGTGAGAATGCTCATAACTCACAGTGTCAGGAATTTGCGGAGGCAGTTGGCAGAGGTGCCACTGTTATAGTTGTTGATCCGAGATTTTCAACAGCAGCAGGTAAGGCAAAATACTGGTTACCTATAAAGCCTGCCACTGATCTGGCTCTTTTACTTGCATGGATAAACTTAATAATTCAGGAAGAACTTTATGACAGAGAGTATGTAACAAAATACACTGTTGGTTTTAATGAAGTTGCCAGTGCTGTCAAGGACTACACGCCAGAATGGGCTGAAAAGGAAACGGATATCCCAGCCAGTTTAATTATTGAGACAGCAAGAATAATGGCTAAGAATAAACCTCATGTTTTAATACATCCAGGAAGACACACTGCCTGGTACTCAGATAATGTTCAGCGTCAGCGTGCTGTTGCTATATTAACAGCACTTCTTGGTGCTTATGGAAGACCTGGTGGAATTTATCTCAGTCCAAAGAAAAAACTTGAGCCAGTGTTTCTCTCAGAAAAAGATTATCCAGAACCTCAAAAGCCAGCAATAAACAAAGGCAATTATCCCTTTGCAGGAGAAGAAGGAGTGACCCATGCAATTGTTAAAGCCACATTAACAGAACAACCCTATCCAATAAAAGCATGGTTTATTACAGGAACAAATATAATGAAAGCAATGCCAGATCAAAGGCAGACATTTGAGGCTGTGCAAAAACTTGATCTTCTTGTGGCTGTTGACATGATGCCTTATGATGGGGTAATGCTTGCTGATGTAGTGCTTCCTGAATGTACCTATCTGGAGCGTCACGATGATTTATTCACTGTTAAAGAAAGAGCCTTTGGAATTTCCATTCGTCAGCCTGTCATTCAGCCAATGTATGACACAAAGCCAGGATGGTGGATAGCAAAAGAACTCGGCAAAAAACTCGGTCTTGAGGATTTCTTTCCATGGAATACATTTGAGGATTTCTTAAAAATGAAGTGTCAAACCTGGGGGATAGACTATGGTGAACTTGCAAAGAAGGGATATATAAGCTTTCCGGAAAGTGAACAGCCTTATATAACACCTGATAATCAACCAAAATTTAAAACTCCATCAGGCAAGATTGAACTTTACAGTAAAGAGTTTAAAGAAAAAGGTTTTGATCCTGTTCCAAAATATACCAGACACACTCAGCCACCAGAAGGCTGGTTCAGACTTATCTATGGAAGAGCTCCAGTTCATACTTTCTCAAGAACAACCAATAATCCTTCCCTGTGGGAGTTAATGAAAGAGAATACAGCATGGGTAAATGCAAAGGTTGCAAAGAAAATGGGGCTTAGAAATGATGATTATATTGTATTGATAAATCAAGATGGAGTAAAATCCAATAAAGTTCGGATAAAGGTTACAGAAAGAATCAGACCAGACTGTATTTATTTTGTTCATGGATTTTGTTCTACTTCTAAGCTTCTACATAGAGCCTATATGAGAGGAGCGGATGACCAGCAGTTAATAACAAGATATGATATTGACCCCATTTCTGGAAGTGTTGGAATGAGAGTCAACTTTGTAAAGATTTCTATGGAGGTATGAAATGCCAAAATATGCAATGGTTATAGATGTGGAAAGATGTATTGGATGTATGGCATGCGTTATTGCCTGCAAAAAAGAAAATGGGGTTGCAGATGGGTATTTTAGAACACGGGTGGTTGAAGAAGTAAGAGGTGAATTTCCGAATTTAAGAATGGAACTGAGGTCAGAGCTTTGCAATCACTGTGAAAATGCACCATGCATAGATGCCTGTCCTACAAGGGCATCCCACAGAGCAAAGGATGGAACAGTTCAGATTGACAAGAAAAAATGCATTGGCTGTAAAGCATGTATTTTAGCCTGTCCATATGATGCAAGATACTCAACTCCTGAAGGAGTGGCTGATAAATGCACATTTTGTGAGCATAGACTTAAAGAAGGTAAGAAACCTGCCTGTGTTGAAACCTGCCTTGGAAAATCAAGAATTTTTGGTGATCTTGATGATCCGAATAGTGAAGTATCACAGCTTTTGAAAAAACATGAAGCTACTGTCAGGCTTGAATTTGCTGGCACATCACCAAGGGTGTTTTACATTAACAAAAAATTTGCAGGAGGTTTATGATGATAGAGCTTAGTATTACAGGAACAAATACAATAACATTTCCACATCTGGAGGTCTGGGACTGGAGAATTGTTTTTTATCTTTTTCTTGGAGGTCTTTCTGCTGGGATGCTTGTAATGTGTTCAATTGCAAACCTGAGAATTCCAAAGCAACCTGTGGAAGAGCTTGCTCAATGCGTTAAAGCGCCTTTAATTGCCTTTATAGTGCTTGCTGTTGGTGCTTTATTCATAATTCTTGACCTTGGCTCACCCATACATCTTATTTGGGGCTATTTAACTTTTCAACCTTTGTCTTTAATGTCCTGGGGTACATGGGGAGTGCCAGCTGTGCTTTTTGCCAATGCTCTTTATATCTTAGCTGTTATTCCGAAAGATCAAAGACATCGTTTAAAACTGCCTTTTCTTATAAAAATTTCTGAAAAACTTGCTCCTAAAATGAGACCCATAGCAAAATTAAATTTTGCTTTAGGAGTATTTCTTGGCATATACACTGGTGTGCTTCTCAGTTCTTTTGCAGCAATTCCTCTATGGAATAATGCTACATTGCCAATTCTGTTTCTCGTTTCTGCTTTATCCTCAGGTGCAGCAATGATTGTTATTATAGCTAAAAAGGCTGAAATAAAATTTCTCTTTACAAAGATTGACATATGGTTAATTGTTGCAGAACTTGTGGTGATAGCTTTGTTTTTCTATGGACTTTACACTTCCACTGCACCATATAAAAGAGCTATTGCGCCATTTTTCTCTCTTACAAGTGAACACTTTATCTTTACAGTTGCCTTGATTGCCATATTCTTACTGCTTCCTTTAGCATTAAGAATTAAACTTGGTGAACTAAAGGAGTTTGAAGACGGTTTTCATGGAGAGTTTACAAAGGCTCAGATTTTCAGGATGAATTTTGCAGCTATTCTTGTGATTGCTGGAACATTAATTCTAAGGGCAGCAATAGTATATGCTGGACAGTTAACAAAACTGTCAGCTTATTGATATAATTTAACAAATCCTGAAAAGAAAGGAGGTGACAAAATGAAAAAAGCATTAGCATTACTATTGGTCTTAACATTTGTCTTTGCAGTAAGTTTTTTATCTTTTGCTGCAGATGCTAAGAAAAATGAGGCAGTACAGGGAACTGTTACTAAAATTGAAGGGAAAAAACTTACAATCAAGCAGGCTGATGGCAAAGAAGTTACAGTTGAAGTTAAGAATGTAAAGGATATTAAAGTAGGAGACAAAGTTACAGTAAAAAATGGTGTTGTAACAAAGGAAAAAGGTAAAGAAGCAACACCTGCACCAAAGAAGAAAAAAGCCGTTGAAGGCTGTTAATCAAATCAAGGAGGAAGGAATTTTGTGTCCTTCCTCCTGTTTTGTTATTTATAGTTATATAACAAGGAGTTTACCGAGTATCATATAATTTTGTTCAATTCCCTAATATTTGACTTTAAAACATTAAAACATTTAAAATTAAAAACCATGCAAATAAAGGCAAAAGGTTTAATTGTTATTGATTCAGAAAGATGTAAAGGATGCAAATACTGCGTATTAACATGTCCAAAAGGATGCCTTGAAATTTCATCAGAGTTTAATTCCTCAGGTTATTTTCCTGCCAGATTTTCCAATCCTGACAGCTGCATAGGATGTGCAATGTGTGCGGTTGTATGCCCTGAAATAGCCATAGAGGTATTCATAGAAGATTGAGTCTTTTGTGGTAAAATAGTCTTAAATTTATCGCAGTAAGAGGGCATTGTTGAAAATCGGAGCTATTTTTTGTGCCTGTGCCGGGCAGATAACTGAAAAGATCGATTTTGATAAACTGAAAACTTTAATAACTGATAAGGTCGCATGGCTTGAAAAATTTGAATTAGCATGTTCTGAGGAGACTCAAAAAGAAATTATAGATTTACTCATCTCAAGAAAACCTGATGGAATAGTTATTCTTGCGTGCTCTCCAAAAAATAAAGACTCTGTATTTCATAGCATTGCCAAAAAAGTAGGGATTAATCCATACATGATAAATCTTGTTAATATCAGAGAACAGGTTGCATGGGTTACTAAAGATAAACAGGAAGCACTAAAAAAAACATATGCACTTTTCAATGGAGCGCTGGAAAGACTAAAAAAACAAAAACCTCTTTTTGAAAAGGAATTTCCAGTTTCCAATGATATAATGGTTGTCGGAGGAGGCATAGCAGGACTCAAGGCAGCAGTTGCTCTGTCAAAAGCTGGCTGGAAAGTTTATCTCATTGAAAGGGAAAACTACCTTGGCGGTAAAATCACCAGATATGAAAAACTCTTTCCAGAGCTTTCCTGTGGACCATGCATGGCACATCCAATGATTGAGGAGGTTTTAAATTCTGATATAGAACTGAGATTAAATTCAGAAGTGAAAGAATTAAAAGGATTTTTTGGAAGCCTTTTTGTAAAACTTTTATCAAAGCCAGTTTATGTTAATCCTAAAAAATGCATTGGCTGCTCTCAATGCGAAGATGTCTGTCCAGTAAATGCTATCAAAGTAGAACCAATGAAGCTTCCAGCAGTGGCAAGAATAAATCCTGAGCTTTGTCTTGCAATTAAAGGACAGGGGTGCAACTTATGCATAAAGGAATGCCCTGTGCCAGATGTAATAAATTTCAATGAATCAGAGAAAGAAGAAACTATAAAAATCAGTGCCATACTCTGGGCAACAGGATTTGAGCTTATGGATTGTAAAGCCATTCCTGAGCTTGGATATGGAAGGTTTAAAGATGTTTATAATTCACTGGAATTTGAGGAAATTTTAAACTCTGAAGGACCTGCACGAGGAGAAATAATAACCAGTTCAGGAAGTCCGCCTCAGAGGATTGCAATTATTCATTGTGTTGGAAGCCTTGATGAAAATTACTATCCATACTGCAGTAAAATATGCTGTCAGTATGCTTTTAAGTTTAACAGAATTATCAGACAGACTCTGCCAGATGTTGAAATAGTTCACTTTGTTAGGGAAATAGTCCTTCCAGGTAAAAAGGCATACAAACTTTATACACAGGCAATTAAAGACTCTTTAACAAAAATTTTAAGATATGAAAGTTTAACGGAGTTAAAAATTAACAAAGAAGATTCATTGATTGTTTATTTTAAAAACGATAAAATTCCCTGTGAAATTGTTGTTCTATGCCCTGCAGTTGTTTCAGATAAAAAAACAGAGGAAGTTTCAGGAGTATTCTTAACAGGCTCTGTTAAAGAGCCTATGACAATAGATGAAACATTAACTGATGCAATGGCTCAAGTTGGAGAACTCCTTTGCTCATTTAAAGAAAAAATAATAAAACAACCATTTATAGCAAAAATTGATTATAATAAATGCAGCAAATGTGGCATATGTTTATCTCAATGCCCTTATAAGGCAATTGAGATTGTAAAGAAAAAACCGGAAATCATTGAAGTCCTCTGTGAAGGATGTAGGATATGTGTGGTTTCATGTCCTTCAAAGGCAATTGAGATTGATGGTTATACTGATGAAGAGATTTTATCTGAAATAGAGGGCATACTTGATGCAATTGAGGAGGTAAGTCATGGCAGTAATTCTGCTTGATGCTCGTGGTTTAAAATGTCCCCAACCCACAATTCAGATGACAATCAAAGCATTAAAAATGAAAAAAGGAGACATTCTTGAGGTTATTGCAGACTGTCCAACCTTTGAAAACGATGTTAAAAACTGGTGCAGAAGAAACAATAAAACCCTTCTATGGATAAAGGATGAAGGCAATGGAGTAAAAAGATGTCAGGTTCAGTTTTAAAAATTTTTTTAATCATTACTTTTGCCCTATTAATCCCTTTCATTGCGTTTGCAACACAACATAGTGACAGTATAGTTCTTGGCATGTCAGCTGCATTTAAGGGTCCAACAAGAGGGCTTGGAATAGAGCTTTACAGAGGAGCAATGGCATATTTTGAGCATATTAATAAAAATGGCGGTATTTATGGAAAAAAAATTGTTATTAAAGCCTACGATGATGGTTACAATCCAATACCCACAATAAAAAACACCATAAAGCTTGTTGAAGAAGATAAAGTGTTTACACTGTTTAACTATGTTGGAACTCCCACTGTAACAAGAATACTGCCAATACTGAAAAGTTACAGCAATAGGAATATTTATTTATTTTTCCCTTTTACAGGAGCTCTTCCTCACAGAAAGCCTCCCTATAATGAATATGTATTTAATTTAAGAGCCTCCTATGAACAGGAAACAGGCGGACTTGTTGAGAATTTTATAAAAATTGGAAGAAAAAAAATAGGAATCTTTTATCAGGCTGATGCTTATGGAAGAAGTGGATGGGACGGCGTAAGAAAAACTCTCGCAAAGTACGGTTCTAAAATAGTAGCAGAGGCAACATACAAAAGAGGTGCCAAATATTCAGAGAGCTTTAAAAAACAGGTTGAAATTCTGAAAAATGCCGGTGCAGATGCTGTTATATCTGTGGGTGCTTATGCAGCCTGTGCAGGATTTATAAGAGATGCAAGAGACATGGGATGGGATGTTCCTATTGCAAATGTATCTTTTGTAGGTAGTGAATTTATGATAAATCTTCTTCTTGAGGAAGAGAAAAAAACAGGTAAAAAATATACTTATAATTTGATAAACTCTCAGGTTGTGCCAAGCTATGAAGATATGAATTTACCAGCAGTAAGGCAGTATAGAACTTTTATGGATAAATACAATCCCATGCCACCTCCAGAATTGATGGAGACAGACTACAAACCTCTTAAATACAGCTTTGTAAGCTTTGAAGGCTTTCTCAATGCCAAAGTAATTGTGGAAGTTCTTAAAAGACTTGGTAAAGAACCAAAAAGAGAAAATATTAAAAAAGTGGTGGAACATATTAAAAATCTTGATATAGGCATTGATGAAAAAATAAGTTTTTCTCAACTAAAGCATCAGGCATTGGATAGAGTATACTATACAACTTACAAAAATGGTAAATTTGTTCCCATAAAAGATTGGAGTGAGTGGAAGAAATGAGAATGTCAAAGCTTTTTCAGAAAACACTTCTTAGCATAATATTTCTATTTATTATTATATTCGTAACAATTAGTGTTTTTTCTGGATGGCATCTTTACAATAATCTGGCTGAAGAATACAAATCAAAGGGAACTGCTATTGCAAGCAGTATTGCCTCATCTTCTGCAGAAACAATTCTTAATCTTGATTCAGCCACTGTTCAGGCAATGATAGATCAGTTTCTTGAAATTGAAGGAGTTTCTTATGTTTTTGTTGTAGACTCAACAGGTGAAATAATTTCCCATACCTTTATTCCAACAATTCCTGAAGAGATTAAAGAGATTGCTCAAATAAACAAAAGTGGCATAAAGGATGTAAGCATTCAAGGTGCAGGAGATTTTTTAGACATTGTATCTCCAATTACAGAAGGAACTGTAGGATATGTTCATGTGGGAATGAATAAAAACAATATTACTCAGAAGATGTGGGCTGTGCTCGGCAAACAGCTTACACTTCTTTCTTTAATATTTATCTTCAGTGTAGTTCTTGCCTACTTTATGGTTAATAAAATATCTCAGCCACTTAATCAGCTCACTGAATATGCTAAAAAACTTCTTTCCCATGATTTTAACGCTAAGGTAGATATAAAATCAAAGGACGAAATAGGCCTTCTTGCCAATACGATGCAATCAATGGCAAATAACATAAATGAAGTATTTGACAGATATGAGTTCGCTCTTAAAGATGCTGTTGTTGAACTTCAGGATACTCTTGCCTATTTGACAACAATAATTGATAACATGGCAGATGGACTTATTGTTGTTGATAAGGATGGAGTAATAAATCACATTAATCCTGCTGCCTCAGAAATGTTTGGTAAAACAGAGTTTGAGATGATAGGGAAGAATATTGATATTCTTGGAGAAGAGCTTAATAAATTATCAAAAAAATCTCTTAATACTGAAGAAGTTGTTTCTACAGAGATAAATCTTGTTAATCAAAGAATTGGAAAGGCTGTTGCAAAAAGCATTAAAAAAGAGTATTTTTCTGAAGAATCAGAGGCAAAAGGAATTCTCGGTTCTGTTATTTTAATAAGAGATATTACTCAGGAAAAAGAAGTTGACAGACTTAAAACAGAGTTTATCACAGTGGTAAGCCATGAATTAAGAACACCGCTTACTTCAATACTTGGCTTCGTTGAGATGATAAATAAGAAATTCGTTGAAAATATTCTCCCCCATCTTAATATGAATGATTCAAAGTTATCAAAAGCAGTTAGTAAGATTAATAAAAATTTTAATATCATTCTTTCAGAAGGAGAAAGGATAACCTCATTAATAAATGATGTTCTTGATATTTCCAAACTTGAGTCAGGTAAGGCAGTATGGAACTTTACAGAGACTTCATTACAGGAAGTTATAACAGATGCATACAAGGCTCTTTCATCACTTTTTGAACAAAAAGGACTTCCCTGCTACATAGAGATTCAACCAGATCTGCCAGTTATCAATGCTGATAGAGAAAGACTTATTCAGGTTGTTATTAATCTGCTGTCAAATGCATTAAAGTTTACTGAAAGAGGATATGTAAAATGTAAAGCACAGCTTAATGGAGATGAAATCTTTGTATCTGTGGAAGACACTGGTATAGGAATTCCTGAAGAAGAAAAAGAGAGAATTTTTGAGAAATTTAAACAGGTTGGAGATTTGATAAGGGGTAAACCCAGGGGCACAGGATTGGGGCTTCCAATTTCAAAGCAGATAGTTGAAGCTCATGGAGGAAAAATCTGGGTTGAAACTAAATTGGGCAAAGGAAGCACCTTTTATTTCACAATTCCTTTAAAAAGAAAAGAGGAGGTAGTTAATGAAAATATTAATAGTTGATGATGAGCCTCTTATAAGGGAGCTTATTTTACAGATAATTGATGAAATAGAGGATATGCAGATACAGGCAGTTGAAGCCTGTGATGGAGTTGAGGGACTTGAATTAATAAGAAAGGAAAAACCAGATATAGTTCTACTGGACATAATGATGCCTAAGATGAGCGGATTTGAAATTTGTAGAATTTTACAGAAAGAACCACCTTCATGTAAAATGAAGATTGTCATGCTTACAGCAAAAGGACAGGAAATAGACAAACAGACTGCCAGGGAGCTGGGAGTAAAATGGTATATTACAAAACCATTTAAAATAGATGATATAATAAAACTTTTGAAAGAACTTGCAGAGGAGGAGTAAATGAGCTTTGAAAAATTTTTTGTAACTCCTGAAAATGCCTTGTTTGTAATAATTGATATGCAGGAAAAGCTTGCCAAAGCAATGAAAGAAGATATTCTTGAGAAAACAGTAAAAAATATCGTTACATTTATTGAACTTTGCAAACTTTATCAAATTCCCATCATCTTTACTGAGCAGTATCCAAAAGGATTGGGAAAAACTCTGGAAGAAATAAAAACTCTGATAAATGAAGAAGCCATTGAAAAAATCAGTTTTAGCTCAGCTGGAGAGGAAAAATTCATCAGTAAAATCAGAGACATCGGCAGGCAAAAGATCATTCTTACAGGAATGGAAACCCATGTATGTGTATGGCAGACTGCTCTTGACCTTCTTCAAAGGGATTACCATGTTTTTGTTCCCTATGATGCAGTATGCAGCCGTAAAAAACAAGATTGGGAAATTGGCATTGAACTTATGAAAAATGCTGGTGCAGTAATAACATGCACGGAAACACTGATATTTCAACTGCTAAAAAAAGCAGGAACAGCTGAGTTTAAAAAAATGCTGGAGTTTATAAAATGATGGACTTTCATATTCACAGTGTATTCAGCGATGGAGAATTAATTCCAGCAGAAATTATCAGAAGAGCTGAGGCAATTGGTTATAAAGCCCTTGCAATAACTGATCATGCAGATCAATCAAACATTGACTTAATTGTTCCAAGAATTGTAAAGGTAATGAGAGAGATTCAACCATTTACCACTGTTGTTTTACTTCCAGGAATAGAGCTAACCCATGTCCCTCCAGATACTATTCCAGAAATAGCAAAGGAGGCACGCAAGCTTGGTGCAAAAATAATTATTGTTCACGGAGAAACCCTTGTTGAGCCAGTTAAAGAGGGAACAAATAGAATGGCTCTGCAGTCAGACATTGATATACTTGCTCATCCAGGATTAATAACTGAGGAGGAAGTAGCACGGGCAGCAGAGCGAAATATATATCTTGAGATTACATCAAGAAGGGGACACAGCTTGAGCAATGGTCATGTTGCCAGCATGGCTTTAAAACACGGAGCAAAAATTGTTATCAACACTGATTCCCATTCACCTGGAGATTTTATCTCAAAGGATTTTGCCATAAAAGTATTAAGAGGTGCTGGGCTACCTCAAGTAGAGATCAATAAAGTATTTCAGAATATGGAAGAAATTGTAAGGAGGAAAACTTCATGAAACATAAGACAGAAGATGTTGAAACCCTAAAAGAAAAATTAATTGCTCAAAAAAAGAAGCTGGTAATCGGAGCATTTATATTTCTTGGTATAGTTTTTCTTGTAACAGGCTTTTATATCTACAATCTTAAACAGGAAAGCGATGCAAAGGAGTTTGAATATGAAGCATATAAGGCATTGTTTCAGAAGAAATTTTCTCAGGCAGGCGATCTATTTGCAAAAGCTTATAAAAAAAAGAAAAAAGTTATATATCTTATGAATGCTGGCTATTCGTACTCTTTAGCAGAGGATAGCAAAAAAGCTATTGAATATTTAAATAAAGTTGCAAGCATGGATGATGAAGCCTTTTCCAATCTTGCAAGATTTAAAATTGCAATGATTTATCTTAAAAACAATGCCTTAGAGCAAGCAATTAAATTTTTAAGAGAAATAATAAGTGGAAAATCTATTGTTATGAAAGATGCTGCATTATTTGAACTGGCAAAAATAACAGATAACAGAGAGGAAGCCAGAAAATATTATGAAGAACTTATTAATAAATTCCCTTCTTCTGCTATGACAGAACAAGCAAAAGCTGAGTTAGAAAAGTTAAATAATTAAGCTTTTTTATTGTTTTTCACTTCTTTAGTTTTACTGTGTTGAGAGGCTTTCTTGTTTTTTAATTTGGTTTTCTTTTTTGAAATTTTCTTTTCGTAAAATTTATCTTCCTTTGAAGGAGTAAATTTGTCATGTGGAGGAATCATGATTTGTGTGCCTGGTTTTAAATTTTTAAATAACTCCGATCCGTTCATCTCATAGAGAACTGTTGTGGAATAACCTGTTTTTTTAGCAATTTTATAGACAGTATCTCCTTTTTTTGTGATATATATATCATGGCTGAATCTTTTTTCAGCTGGAATTTTTTCAAAGTTAGAAAGAAAAGTATCTTTTTTCCCTTCAGGAATCCTGATAATGTATTGTTTAACATTCATTGGAGTAGACCATCTTTTTAGCTCAGGATTTAGTTCTTTAATAGTTTTTACATCAACCTCTGCGCACCTGGCAATTACATCAATATCAGTAGGAGATGGAATCACGATTTCATCATAACTTAAAGCTTCATCTTCCTTTATATTTTCAAAGCCAAATTTTTCAGGTTGTTTTGCAATTGTTATGGCAGCAATGTATTTTGGAACATAATTTTTTGTTTCTTTTGGAAGGTATCTGGTATTAAGAAGCATCCAGTAATCATTTTCACTAATCCTGCTTATAGCTTTATAGATTCTTCCTTCTCCAGCATTGTATGCAGCCAGAGCTAAAGACCAGTCTCCAAACATTCTATAAAGATCTTTAAGATAGTCTGCAGCAGCAATGGTTGATTTAATAGGGTCTTTTCTTTCATCTCTCCACCAGTCAACTACTAAACCATATCTCTTAGCAGTGCTTTCAATAAACTGCCACGGACCAACAGCCTTTGCTCTTGAGCGAGCATTAACATTGAATCCACTTTCTATCAAAGGTAGATAAACAAGATCTTCTGGCAAACCCTTTTCCACCAGTATTTCCTTCATTTTTTCCATATACTTTGTTGAACGGCTCAACCACAGGGAAAATTTTTCTTTTAATTTTTCTGAAAATAAATTAATATGTTTCTCTATTTTCCCGATAAAGCTTTCTTTTGTATCTGGCAGAAGTTTAAAATAATCTTCATTTCCTGAAAATATTAATTCTTTTTTTTCATCCTGTTTGAGAGAAGGAGTAATATCTTTATTGTCTTCAGAATAACATGGAACTGAAAGAGTAAAGATGAAAAAAATAATTAAGCTTATCAGTTTTTTCATAACTATTTTTTATACCTCAAAACATCTTAATTTTTCAACCCCTCTTGTTTCTGGATTTGATGCTTCTATTTAGTTTTTGCTATAATTTTTTAGCCCCCTTAGCTCAGTAGGATAGAGCACAGGTTTCCTAAACCTGGTGTCGCAGGTTCGATCCCTGCAGGGGGCATTTGCTTTGAAGATAAACCCAGAGGGTATAATATATAATGAATCTTTTTGAAAACCGCGAAGAAGGCTTTATCCAGAAAGAAACCCTCTCAATTTTTTTTAATAATAAAAAATGTTCAGATTCACTCAGGGAGTTTTTTAATCCTCAAAAATTTGACTCCATAGAGGTTGTAACCTATGTTTCATCTCCAAGATTCTTTTTTGAAACTTTAAAGGGCTTTAAGAGAATTCTTTTAATTCTCGGAATTGATGATGATACAATCCTTACGAATTTTTCTCCTGAGTTGCAGGAAAAATTTCTAAAGGACCTTGATGAGGAAACACAGAAAAGAGTTGCTCTCGGACAAATAGAAGTAAGATACTCTCCCATCGGATATAGAATTCATTCAAAAATTTACAGACTCAGTAAAGATAATTTCTCCGTCGTTTTTGTAGGTTCAGCAAACTTCACCCAGTCTGCTTTTGAAGGAAAACAGTTTGAAGAACTTGTGGGATACGATAGCCTTTTTAATCCCATATGGTGTCAGTATTATTCAGAAAGAATTAAAACTATTTACGAAAAAAGCATTGACTTTATTCCACTATCTCTCAAAGAGAAAATTCTTAAATCCGGCAAAATTACATTAATTCTTCCAGAGGAAAGCCTTAACATTGTTAAAGAAATTGCTGAAGAACTAAGGGAACATTCTCCTCTAATTCCTTTAAAGGAAATAAAAGAGAGGGTGGAAAATCTTGAAAATTCAATAAAGAAAAAGGATGAAGAAATCAGGATAATCAGAAAAGAAAGAGAACTCATTGACCTGATAATAAAAAGAAAAGAAAGGGATGGTCGTGGAATTATTCTTCCAAAGATAGAGATTGAAAAACAGAAGGATAAAATAATGCAGATTCTCACCAAAAGAAGGGTTGTAAAAGGTGAATTTGAAGACCAGAGGATTGAATTACGATGGGACGATGGACATTTAATCGCCATTAGAGGTGAATGGTCTGAAAGATTTGGTAGACCTGCATCTGTTCAGGTTATCAGGGAAAAACTTCAAATCCTTGACAGATTTATTAAATCTTATGAAATATTTACATCACGAGAAGACAAACAAACACTAAAAAGAGTCTTTGAAGTGATTCTTTATGCCTTCATGTCACCCTTTTTATGGTTAATAAGAAAACAACTTAAGGACAGAGCAGAGCTTCTTTACAAAATTCCCGTTTTTTTACTCATTGCAGGAAAGGCAAACACAGGTAAAACTCATCTTTTAAGATTTATAAGCCTTGCCACAGGAAACAATGAGCAGTATTATCACTATCATAGCAGAACCACTATTTCATCTTATAGGGAAATTCCTCCACAGATTATTGAAGAGTTTTTGAGAGATGAAAATTTATGCCCCATTTTTGTTGACGAAATAGATAGAGCATATTTTTCATCAAAAAACATATCAAAGCCCTTTATGGGTGAAAGTTTCATAAAGGAAGTATCAAATACTCTGATAGGACAGCATCCTACAGTTATCTCAACAACAAATACAACCTTTCAATCCGATGCGCAGGTTATAAAGCGTATTTATTACATTCAATTAAACAACTCTTTTGACCTGACGAGGGAATCAGAGGCATTAAAACATTTTGAAGAAATAAGGGAAAGCTTTGAAACAGTTATTTTCAGGGATTTTATTTTCCGATTAGAAGAGGTAATTAAAGAGAATGGATTAAATATGGAAGGAGATTTTCTGAGTGCTGGAAGAAAAATATTTAGAGCATACTTTGAGGAAACAGAAACTCCTCTTCCATCATGGTTTAATCAAGAGCCTCTCAGAGACTATTATGAAAGAGGCAAGAACATATGGCGAATGCTTTACATGCGAAAAAAGGAGATTTTTGAGGAAATTCCAAGGGATGATAAAATTGTTGTTAATCTGGAGCTTGATAAAAAGGAAAGAGAGGATTATCTCCTCTATCTACCTCCTGAGGTTGTTATTGAAGATAAGGGTTTACTTATTCTCAACAGGGAGAGATTTTTTGAATTCATAGAGGAAAAGCCAAAAAAGATAAAAGACTTTTTTAAAAAACTGGGGTTTTCAAAGTAAATGAACTGGTATCAGTTAAGCATAAGAGATATTTATGAAAAGCTTAACACCCATGAAAAAGGTTTGTCCTCTCAAGAAGTTCAGAAAAGGCTTATTAAATACGGTTATAACAGGCTTCAGAAAGAAGAAAGAGTCAAAAAATTAAAGATTTTCCTTCATCAGTTTGCAAGCCCTCTCATTTACATTCTTCTAATTGCTGGAGCTATCTCCATAATTCTTAAAGAATACATTGATGCAGGAGTAATCTTTGCAGTGGTCATACTCAATGCAATTATTGGCTATTTTCAGGAATACAAGGCTGAACAGAGCGTTAGAGCGCTAAAGAAAATGCTTGTTCCAAAGGCAAAGGTGTTAAGGGATGCAGTAGAAAAGGAAATCAGCAGTGAAGATCTTGTTCCTGGAGATATTGTTCTTCTTTACTCTGGAATTCGTGTTCCTGCTGATATAAGACTTATTCATACTGTTGAGCTTAAGATTGATGAATCCATACTTACTGGAGAATCCCTTCCTGTGGAAAAACATCATCACACAATAAAAGAGGAAAATCTCACTTACGGAGACCAGAAAAACATGGCATTCATGGGGACCATTGTGGTAAGTGGAAGAGCAAAGGGTGTGGTTGTTGAAACAGGAATGAACACGGTATTAGGCAAAATTGCAAAGCATATAAAAGAAGCAGAAACAGTAAAAGCACCTCTTCAGGATAAGATAACAAAATTTGCAAATGCCATTGGAATCATTGTTCTTTTAGCATCTGTGCTACTTTTTCTTTCTGGATTGATTGTTGGTGAGTCAATAAAGGATATGTTTATGACAGCGGTTGCTGCTGCAGTAGCGGCAATTCCTGAAGGCTTGCCTGTTGTTGTAACAATAGCTCTGGCAGTTGGTGTGGCAAAAATGGCGAGACAAAATGCTATTGTAAGAAAGCTTCATGCAGTGGAAACACTTGGCAGCACCACGGTTATTGGCTCAGACAAGACAGGAACACTGACAAAGAACGAGATGACAGTAAAGGTCATTTATGATGGGAAAAATGTTTATGAAGTAGAGGGAAGCGGATATGAGCCTTCAGGCAGGATACTTCATGAAGGCTTGCCTATAAATGCAGCTAAAAGAAAACATCTTATTGATGTTCTGAGAATTGGCTTACTTTGCAACGAATCTTCTGTTTATCCAGAGAATGGAGAATACAGGATTAACGGAGATCCAACAGAAGCTGCTTTAATTGTTTCAGCTATGAAAGCAGGAGTTAATCCTGATGAAGAAAAGGAAAAATACAGACAGATTGCCATAATTCCCTTTGAGTCTGAGAGAGGCTATATGGCAACCTTAAACATTCATAAAGGTAAAAGATTCATATTTGTTAAGGGAGCACCTGAAAAGGTTATTGATATGTGTGTGAAGGATTCTCATGGAAACGAAATAGAGAGAGAAAAAATCCTTCATCTTGCCAGCGAATTTGCAAAGAGAGGGCTAAGAATTCTTGCCTTTGCTTACAGAGAGGTAACAGAAGAAATTGAAGAAATAAGTTGCAGGGAAGTGGAAAAATGCGATGCAGTCTCAGGTTTAGTTTTTGCAGGGTTACAGGGAATGATTGACCCTCCAAGACCTGAAGCAGTTGAGGCAATAAAGGGATGTAAAAAAGCAGGAATCAGGGTAGTAATGATTACAGGAGACCATGCAGTTACTGCAAAGGCAATTGGACAGATGCTTGGAATTTCAGATAGCAAATCAAAGGTTCTCACAGGAAAAGAACTGGAAAAAATAAGCGATGAAGAGCTTTTTCATAAAGTAAAGGAAGTTTCAGTTTATGCAAGAGTATCTCCTGAACATAAATTAAGAATTGTTGAACAACTCAAGAGTAACGGAGAGATTGTGGCAGTTACAGGAGATGGTGTAAATGATGCACCGGCATTAAAGTCCGCTCATATAGGTATTGCCATGGGGAAAAGCGGAACAGATGTGGCAAAGGAAGCCTCTGATATGGTTCTTACTGATGACAACTTTGCAAGTATATTTCATGCAGTAAGAGAAGGCAGAATAGTCTTTGACAACATTAGAAAGGTAACTTTTTTCCTTATTCCCACAGGAGTGGCATCCATACTTTCAATTATTATTGCCATTGTTTTCAGTATTCCCATTCCCTATGTGCCTGCCCAGATTTTATGGATAAATCTCGTAACAAACGCACTTCAGGATGTTGCTCTTGCCTTTGAACCAGGAGAAAAGGGAGTTCTTGAAAGACCTCCAAGGAATCCGAAAGAAGGAATCATGTCAAAGCTTTTGATTGAAAGGACAATAATTGTGGGAGTATTAATATCAGCGGGAGTAGTTTTTAATTTTATTAATGCATTGGAAAATGGTGCATCTATTGAAAAAGCCAGAACAGTAGCAGTTACAACAATGGTTTTCTTCCAGTTTTTTCAGGCATGGAACAGTCGCTCTGAATATGAATCCATATTTAAAATCCCTTTACTTAGCAATCCCTTCCTTTTCTTCAGCCTCATTGCATCCTTTCTTGCCCAGCTTGCATTCATATATGTGCCTGCTTTCCAGTGGGTTTTCAGAACACAGCCAATCTCAATGTCTGACTGGCAGAATATTCTTCTCGTTGCTCTTTCAGTTATAGTGGTTGTTGAAATTGATAAATGGATAAGAAGAAAGAAAAAGCCCCTCTGAAAATGGATAAGGTAATTATTGTAGTTCATGGCAGTTTAAAGAAGGAAGCAGATAATCTTAAAGAGTTCACAAAAGCCCTCGCAATATCTCTTAAAATGAATCATAAAGATGTAAAATATGCTTATCTTCAATATGGCAATCCTTCTGTTGAAGAAATACTGTTAGAATGCGTAAGGGAAAGGGCAAAAAAAATTATAATTCATCCTCTTTTTCTTTTTTCAGGAGTCCATGTAAATTCCAGCATCCCAGAAATTATTGAAAAATTCAAAAAAGATTATCCAGATATTGAAATACATTATACAAAACCACTGGGTTTTCATGAAAAACTGATTGATATAGTTAAAGAAAGAATTGAAGAAATTAAAACCTCTCCACAATAGAGATTGGACTCAAGAACACATATGGGGCACCACCAAACGGGGTCCCCAAAAAGTCAAAGACTTTTTGGGGTACCCCAATCGTAGATTTTTTGGGGACCCCTTGCTCAATTTTGCCCCTTTATAAATAAAACTTCATAAGTAGCGTAAACTCCTCTATGATTACCAAAAAATCTTTTATATGTTTCACAAAATTTTTTAAAGGAGTTCTTACCTGAAAATTTTTTGTTTTCAGTATAGTTCGTTCCTGTTAGTTTATGAAAAATCAGCAAATCTCTGGGTGAATCATAAATTTCCTGATAAAGTTTTACTTCATAATCAAAGGAAAATCCTAATTTTTGAATCATCTCAATATAAAATTCAGCCTTTTGCAAGGTAAAAACTGAACCAAAACCTGTGATTTCTGAAATCTCTTTTAACTCTTTTAAACTATTTGAGGTAAAAATAGAAAAGTAGAATCTCCCGTGTTTTTTCAGAATATCAAAAATTTTTATGAAGTTTTTTTCAGGCTCTTTAAGCCAGTGCAGCGTAGAAGAGCTAACCACTAAATCAGCTATATTTTCCTTTAAGGGCATTTCTTCTGCTCTGGCATTAATAATAATATGATTACCTTTTAAATTTTTTCTAAGCTTTTTAAGAAATTCAAGAGAAATATCAATATGAATATATTTTTCAAAAGAAAGAATCTTGCTTAAGGGAATACTTAAAAATCCTTTTCCACTGCCAATTTCAACAATGTATTGATAATTGGATTTTTCAATTTTTCTTAAAAGTTCAAAGGCAATCTTTTTCTGTAAACTCCCGACTTTTTCATAGGTATCAACAGCCTTGTTAAAATAAAATGTGAGGGAATTCATTTTTTAATTTTAACACAGCTTAAATTTTGAAGGCTCTTACAATGCTTAAAAGATTATCGCTTTTAAGCTCTTCTATCAGAAAATACCTTGCCTGAAGCCATTCTGCAATCCTTCTTGCCAGATCCATCTTTATAAATTTATCCTTTTTTTCTGTATCAATAACAATAAAATCTGATAAGGGAAAATCTTTCAGCATAAAGCAGATGCTTTTTAGTTCTTCAAAAACATGTCCTCCACTTAATGATACATTTGCCTTTCCATCTGTAATAATAAATACCAACAGGCGGGTCTGAGGTTCTTTAAAATGCATTATTTTCATTAATTTGTATGCCTCCATCAGTCCTGCTGAAAGAGGAGTCTTACCTCCTGTTGGAATTTCTTTAAGTCTTTTTAAGGCAAGTTCAACAGAGGATGTAGGAGGAAGAATTGTTTCAGCTTTGTCCTTTCTGAATAAAATCATTGAAACTTTGTCTCTTTTTTGATAACAATCCATTAAAAGTGAAAGAATTGCTCCTTTTGTAGCAATCATTCTCTCAGCAACTCCCATTGAGCCTGAGCCATCAACAAGGAACACTACAGTATGGCTCATTCTTCTTTCTTTTTCTCTGTATCTTAAGTCATCATCTTTAATTATCAATGAATCCTTCATTCCTCTTATTTTTTGAAAAGGTGCAGCAGCCCTCACAGTTGCATCAATTGCTATATCATCTCTTTTCTTAATAAGACTTCTTACATATCTACCTCCCCTGCCCTTTGTTTTTGTCTTTGTTCTTCTTCCAGTAAACTGCCTGAGTATTCTGTCTTTTCTGAAAAAAAATCTTTTTACTTCAAAACTTTCACCAACAGGAAAAACTTCTTCCTTTTCAGATGACGGAGTATTCTGTGATTTTCCTTGTTCAGTGCTTTCATCTATCCATGAAGGAGTCTCCTTTTTATCTCTGTTATCATTTTTTTCTGAGTCTTGAGTTTCATCGGATTTGTGTTGATGCTCATGCTCTTCAGGTTGCTCAATAAGTTTTTTTCTGTGATTTAAAACAAGTGGAGCAACTGTCATTACATGTTCTTGTTTAACAAAATCATCCCCAACATATGCTGCGTAAGCTTTTGAAGCGTATAAAAGAAAGATGTCTGCTCTATGCCCTGATAAAGCCTCTTTTAGAACAATTTCTGATATAAAATCCTTTATTTCATCTGAAACTTTAACTTTTTTTATAAGCTCTCTAAGATATTTGATTTTTTCAATTAAATGAATATTCTCCGATATTTCTCTCTTCTCTGTCAGATTAAGTTTTATTATTTCCCTTCTTTTTTCTCTGTCATTAATCTCATCCATGATAACGCACATGCCGAATCTGTCAAGAAAATGAGAAGAAAAATCTGCTTCCTCAGGATTCATTGTGGCAAGAATCTGAAACTCTGCAGACTCTCTAAGCGTAATTCCCTCTCTTTCAATTATATTTTCAGTCCTTGATTGAACTTCAAAAATAATTGAAAGTATGTCATGGGGAAAAAGGTTTATGTCTTCAATAATGAGAAATCCTCCATCTGCCTTTGAAAGAAGTCCTTTCTGAAACCTTCTTTTGCCAGTTTTAATGGTTTCCTCAATATCAATTCCACCTAAAACTGCCTCTTCAGTGGCATTCATCGGTAATTCAATAAAGGGAATTTTGAATGCTTTAACAATTTCTTTGAAAGCTCTGAGCAGAGTTGATTTACCTGTACCCCTTTTACCTGCAAGTAAAACTCCACCACATGCTGGCTCAATTAGATTTAACAAAAGAGCAAGCTTTGCTGATTCCTGTCCTACAAAATCTGAAAAGCCTATTTTAAATTCTTTCAAGTATTGCATTAAGTTTTTCTGTCTCTATAGATACATCTTCAAAGGGAAGTCTTTTGAGCCTGTGTCTTAAAGCAAAGGGAGCAACTGCCTTAATATCCTCACGGGTTATTTCATCTTTTTCATTGAAAGCTGCAAAAGCTCTTGCAGCCTTGAGCATAACAATATCAGCCCTGTGACCATCAAGATTTAACTCTGCTGTTATTTCAACAACTGCTGATAGAGAACTCTCTGTGATATTTAAACTTTTAAGCCTTTCCTTTGCATTCATAATTTTCTCTGCAAGCTTTTCCTGTTCACTCTGCCATTTCTTATAAAACTCCTCTGGATCGTCGTCAAATTGGGATTTTCTTTTTAAAATCTCAACCCGCAAAGCCTTATCCTTCAATGAATTGACATGAACGCATAAACCAAATCTGTCAAGAAGCTGAGGTCTTAGCTCACCTTCTTCAGGATTCATTGTTCCAACAAGAATAAATCTTGCTGGATGGACAAAGGAAACTCCTTCTCTTTCAACAGTATTTACTCCCATTGCAGCAGAGTCAAGCAAAAGGTCAACAATGTGGTCTTCAAGAAGATTTACTTCATCAACGTAAAGAAAGTTTCTGTTTGCATCAGCAAGAATTCCTGGTTCAAATCTTTTTTCACCCTTTTTAATTGCATACTCAATATCAAGTGTGCCTATCAGTCTGTCCTCTGTAACACCTAATGGAAGTTCAACAACACGCATCTTTTTCTTTTCAATTTCAATTAAGCCATTGTTATTAAGTTTCTCAATACAGTCACTGCAGAAAGGTCCCTCAGGTGAACAGTTGAATCTGCAGCCTTTGACAACATCTATCTCAGGAAGTAAATCAGCAAGTGCTCTCACAGCTGTTGACTTTGCAGTGCCCTTTTCTCCCATAATAAGAACACCGCCTATGTTTGGGTCAATAACATTCAGTATGAGCCCTAATTTCATCTCCTCCTGATCAACAATTGCAGTAAATGGAAATATCATTTCATCACCTCTTGCATCTTCTTTTTCCAGTATTCAACTTCCTCTGCAGTTACAACATCTATTGAACCACCCTGAAAGTTTCCTTTTGTATCTCCCATTTTTTCCTCAATCCATCCCTCAATCTCAAGATAGATTGCCTTTAATGCTTCTTTTACATCCTCTGAAGGATTCCATAGTCCTCTTTCAGCTGCCTCAATCAGCCTTCTTGCGATCTCCTCAAGTGCCCAGGGATTATGCTCCTCAAAGAATCTTCTGTTTTCCTCGTTCATCATGAATGTTCTTGTAATGTCATCAAAAATCCAGTCATCAACCTCCTTTGTTGTTGCTTCCCATCCATAAATTCTTCCTATTCTTTTTGATATGTCTGCTGCACCTTTGTATCCGTGTCTTTTCATTCCCTCAATCCATTTTGGATTTAATAGCTTTGTTCGCACAACACGCCTTATCTCGTCAGCAAGATCTCTAACTTCCACATGTTCGGGATTACGGGTGTCTCCATAATAGGTTTTTACTTCCTTTCCGCTTAAATGTCTTGCAGCGGCTGTGATTCCACCATGAGTTCCAAAATAGCAACAACATCCAAAAAGATCATACTCATCTGAGACTACTTTATTGTAAGTTATATCAACTGTTTTTAAAGCATTGGCAAGTTCTTTATGCTTGCTTTCTCCCCATATTCCCTTCCCATAGGCATATCCATTCCAGTAAAGAAAAACCTCTGCAAGGTCTTTCTCTTCTTTCCATGCAGATGCATATACTGCAAGCTGAGTTCCTGCCTGATAGGTTCCTGGCATTGAGCAGAAAATCCTTAATGTAGCTGAACGCCTGTCTCCGCCATTCTGACAAGCTCTGATTGTATGTTTTTTTATAAAATTCATATCTTCAGGCTCATCAAGAAAGGCAACTGCCTGAACCGCCTCATCAATAAGCTCAATACACATTGGAAAATTATCCCTTGTTATTCCTGAAACTCTTATTGTTACATCAATACGAGGTCTTCCAAGTTCTTTAATTGGTATTATCTCAAATCCCTTTACTCTTCCATTTGAAAGCCATAAAGGTTTTACACCAAGAAGATGCATTATCTGTCCCATTCCTTCTCCGTCAGCCCACATTATGTCTGTGGACTGCCAGTAAACTGCCACATTTTCAGGGAATCTTCCTTCTTCATTTAAATATTTTTCAATAAGCTTTTCAGCAAGTCTTTTACCAATCTCATAGGCAGACTTTGTTGGAACTCTATGCGGATCAAGACTGTAAAAGTTTCGTCCTGTTGGCAGAACATCGTCCCTTCCGCGGGTTATAAGCCCTGATGGACCTGAAGGAATGTATCCACCTGAAAAACCATGAAGTAGCGATTCAATCTCCTTTGAATCCTCAATCTTTCTGTTTAACTCCAGTATCTTCTCTTTAATTGCCTTCCATTCAGGCTTATCCCAGTTTATTTTTTTAAGGATTTCCATCATGCCACCTCCTGTGATATAATTAAGCAAATGATTAGAGAAAGAAGAAAAATTTTGGGATCTATGCTTTTTGACGTAGTAAAGTATTTACTTACCGCTATTGTAATAACAGGACTTTTTTCAGAAAAATTGACATACTTAATCGTGTTTACAGGGCTACTACTTGCATTTATAATAGGAATAATAGCTTTTTTTATAATACCAGAAGATAAGGAGGAGTAAAAATGAAGCCTATTTATATAACTTACATAGGTATTGCCATTTTTGCCATATTCATGTATCTTCTTGTAATTTTTGAAGAAAAAAGGGAGAAACGAAAGAGAAAGGTTAAGTAATTTTTCAAGGATTTCCATCATGCCACCTCCAATTTTGTGTTATAATTAAACATGAAAATTTTAGAAGTTATATATGAAAATGGTGTTCTGAAACCTCTTTCTGAAATTTCCATTAAAGAAAAGAAACATTTTAAAATTATTATATCCGACGAAGATGAACTTTCAATTTCTGATTTATTCAGCGGAATTATAAAAGGATTAAATAATGAAGTAATTGAAAAAATAGCTCTTGATCCGGAATTTGAAATTGAATGATTCATATTCTTGAAGAAATTGAAAATAACACTGAAGTATTCATAGATGCGAATATCTTTATATATTTCTTTTCTAAAGATTCCATCTTTAACCGCTCTTGCTCCAGATTTTTTAAAAGGATAGAGAATCAAGAAATTAAAGGCACTACAAATGCAGTTGTTATACAGGAAGTAATTCATAGAGTAATGGTAGAAGAAGCCATTATAAAATTTCCTGAAATTTCCCTGCAAAAAATAACAACCTTTCTCAAAAATAATCTGGAAATAGTAAAACAGCTTGAAATTAGCAGAAATCTTGTTTATATAATTGAAAACTTGAATATCAATGTAGTTTCTGTTAGTTTTGATAATGTTAAAAAAGCTCAAAAAATCAAAAAACAATATGGTTTTCTCGGAAATGATGCTCTGTTTATTGAAACAATGTTTGAATGCGGTATCAATAAACTTGCCACAAATGATAAAGATTTTGAAATAATTCCAGATATACATATTTACAAACCAACACCTTGCTGATTTAGAACTTCTCTTACTATCTCTTTACCTATCCTGTCTATTTCCTCAATTATTGCTCCGTATGACTTACCTGTCAATGGGTCAATCTTGTTCTGCTCTGATAAAAGTTCGTTTAGTTCATAACCAAGAAGTCTTGCAACCTCCTTTTTCAATGAATGCTCATCACCTGAATCATATCTTAATATGGAATAAATGAAATCAATTCTTCTTTCTCCCTTAGGAGTCTCACCAAATATATGCATTCCATCCTGAATCTGAGTGTTTCTTATAAGTGAAAGCCTGCCATGTGTTTCCTCAATTATTTTTTCAAAGGGAAGTTCATGAATCTCATCATGACTCAACTGAGAAAGGGAGAGCTTTTTACCCTTCCATGGAATTTTTATTTCACTGTCAAGCTTTGCTTTAACTATGGCATGAATTATCATATGCTTGAGAGTATGTAGCCTTGCAGGCTCTTTCTTTTTTGCTTCCTCATACTCACCAAGAAGTCTTTCAAGCTCAAGAAGTTCATCATAGAGTCCACCTTCAATTAAAACTGTCTGCATATGGTCAACAAGCACTGCGTAACTTCGCCTTTTTGCTATTGTTCCCTCAGGAGGATTATCAGCATTGTAAATATAAAGATGAGGAAGAGTATCTATTCCAATATCAGGGAAACAGGCATTGGAAAGTGCTACTGCTTTTCCTGGTAAAAACTCAAGATTTCCATGTGTTCCAACATGAACTATTGCATTAACCTTAAAATCACGGGAAAGCCATTTATATGTTGCCACATACTGATGAGGAGGTGGAACATCAGGATCATGAAGGATTTTACAAACCTGTCCATCACATCTGGCACCTGCACATCCACGCTTTGGCTGAACCATTACAAGCACATTCCCAAAGTTTAAGCCTGTGATAACAATCTTTCCATCATAAACCATAGCTGGCGGAATACCGCTTTTATACTCACCAGGTGGCTCACCCCATGCCTCAATCATTCTGAGCCGTGTCTTTTCAGGAAGCTCATTAAACCATTCTATATATTTATCTTTATCAACAAATGCAATAGCACCACCTTTCAGGACAATCTCCTCAACAGTTGTCCATCTGAACTCTGATATTGCCTTTTTATTCATTATTTCATCAATTAATGCTTTGCCATTTTCTAAGGGATTTACATTATAACCAGCCTCTTTCATCCTTTTCATAATTCTTACCACGCTTTCAAGGCTGTCAAGATGTGCTGCAGAGCCAACAGTTGCCTCAACAGATGCGCAGGGATTGTTATGAAAAACAAAGGCAATTCTTCTTTCATGAGGAGGTGTTTTCCTTAAATCAATCCATCTTTCAATTCTATCAGCAAGCTTTTTCACTCTTTCTTTTATGGGCATCTTTCTTCTTTCGTCTTCACTTCCTTCAACCTGTGCAGAAATTATTACAGGCTCTATCACTCCTTCAAACTCAGGAAGTGCAACTGACCAGCCTATGTCAAGATTCAACTCCTCCTTTTCCCATTCCTCAACTGTTTTGTAATAGGAAGAAACAGGGGATATAACAGGAACATCAAGCTTTTTAAGAATTTCCACTCCCTCTGAGGCAACATCAGTGTTATCCATTCTTTTTATTCTGCTCGTTCCAAGAAAGAATGATATAAGCTTTACCATAGCATCAATTCTTGGCTTACCTTCTTTATCAATAAACCATTCAACTACTAATTCTCCACTTCCTTTTGTTCCAAGAGCATCATCTTTTACTGAATAGGCAAACCCAGCGATCACATTTAATCCCTTTGCTTCAAGCTCTCTAATCAATAAATCCTCAACCTCTGTGTTTCCATTTATCCAGTAATGCCTTGAAAAGAGAATGCCAACAGTTGGAGTATCCTTCTTTTTATACCAATCCATATACTCATCAATACTGGTAAAAATCTTTTCAGCATCAGGATGATATAGTCCTTCCCATGGAATCTGCTCGGGCTCTTCATAAGAAATATCAAGCCCTGCAACTTTACTGGCTAAAAATAGAAACATATTCTTTATATTTTTCTCACCATTTATAACAAGATAACTATAAGCTTTGCTTATGATTTCAGGTGCTACATTTGAGAGAGTCCAGTAGGAAGGATCATGTCCAAGACAAACAATTTTGCCCTTAATACCACCTTCTTTTAGTTTCCTTTCAATCTCCTCCCATACAGACTCATTTGAACGATAGAAAAATAGAATATCAGCATCTTCCACATCTCTTAAAGCATTATCAAGCTTTTCTCTTTCATTTTCAAGTGCTCTAACAGAGTAAACTTTAACTGAAAAATCCTTTATATCTTTTGATGCCTTAAGAAGCATATTATAATAACTCTGCCAGACAACTGCTATAATTTTAAGCATCTAAATCCTCCATTGTAAAAGTTTTTCAATAAAAATAAAACCATCTGATTTACAATACTGGACATATTATGCTCTGTCCATCAACAATGTTTCTTTTTACATCCACACCATAGACCCTTTTAATTAATTCCTCAGTAATAATATCATCTGGCTTACCCTCTGCAACCTTTGCTCCTGAGTTAATTACAACCACTTTATCTGAAAAAAATCCTGAAAGATTGGGATCATGAAGAGTAATTACAGCAGTTAATTCTTTGCTTCTTACAATTTCTTTAATTTTTTTAAGTATATTTATCTGATTTCTAAAGTCAAGATGACTCGTTGGCTCATCAAGTAGCATCACAGGTGCACCCTGTGCAATAGCCCTTGCAATCAATGTAAGCTGACGCTCTCCACCACTTATCTTTGTATAGGGAATATCCTTAAGATACTCAATTCCAACAATACTTAATGCTTCATTCACTTTCTCATAGTCTTTTTTCCCCGGAGATGAAAAAACTCCCACATAGCTTGCTCTTCCCATTAAAACCACATCAGAAACAGAGTAAGGAAAAGGTGGCTCATGTTCCTGAGGAACAACTGAAAATAGGCGAGCCCTTTTTTTGAATGAAAGAGAATCAACTGCCTTTCCTTCAACTTTGATCTCACCCCTGTAATGCTTCCACAAACCTGAAATACATTTAAAAAGAGTTGTTTTTCCAGAGCCATTGGGTCCAAGTATAGTTGTAATCTCTCCTTTTTTAGCTTTAAAGCTTATTCCTTTAAGCACATCCCTGCTTTCACCTTTATGTCTGAAAAATAGCTCATTAACCTCAAGCATCACTTACCCCATGCTTCCTTTCCGCCTCTTTTCATTAAATATATAAAAAACGGTGCTCCGGTAATTGCAGTTATTATTCCAACAGGAATGTCAAAACTCGTAAGGGTTCTTGACACAGTGTCAGCCAAAATCATAAATGATGCTCCTGCTGAAAGACTAAGTGGCACAAGAGTTTTATGGTCAGGACCTGTAAGCATCCTTACAAGATGAGGAACCATGAGCCCTACCCATCCAATAATTCCTGTAACAGAGGTGGCAACCGCAACTGCAAGGGTTGAAAATCCAATGAATAGAATTCTATCCATTGATATGTTCACTCCAAGAGATTTTGCTTCCTCTTCTCCCATACTCATAACATTAAGCCTCCACCGCATAAGAAAAACAGGAAAAATTCCAGCAAAAATACCTATTCCTGCTACCTTTACTGTGTTCCAGTCAGCAAGAGAAAAGCTTCCCATCAGCCAGTAAACAATGCTTTGAAGCTTATGAGGATCAACAAGAAACTTAACAATTGATACCATTGCCGTAAAAAAGGCAGAAACAATTACTCCTGAAAGAATAAGAGGAAGACGGGATACCTCTCCCTGTGTTCTTGCAACAGAGTAAGCAATAACAACTGATGCTACTGCAAAAACAAAAGCCATAAACTGAATGGGAAGATAACTTAAGAATCCAATTGTTATGGCACATCCAAAAGCCGCACCTGCTGAAACACCAAGAATGAAGGGATCAACAAGGGGATTACGAAATATTCCCTGAAGAGTCACCCCTGCAGCAGACAAAGCTGCTCCAACAAGCCCTGCAAGAATTACTCTCGGAAGCCTTATATCAATGATTATTGCCTTTTCAGGAATATCACCAATATCAAAAACATGAAGGGTTTCATTAAGCAGTATCTTTAAAACCATAACAGGTGTCACTCCATAAGCACCTAAAAAAAGTGCAAACCAACCAATTATTAAGGGAGAAACAATAATTATCAATGCCTTAATACCCTTCATACTGCCTCACTTTATAATAGGATATTTCGAATACTTTTAGGTAGAATCTATCAGCAGTTTTTTCAAAATCAATATCTTTAAAAGCTTCAGGATAAATCTTCATTGCCATGTATAGTGCTACTGGCGCAAGTCTTGGTGACCATGTAGACCATTTTGGAAGTTTATAAACTTTATGCTCCTTTACTGCTTTCACAAATCTCCATTGAGAGTTATTATATAGCCATGATTCATCGTATCCTGCTGAGCCCCATATAAAGATCACATCAGGATTCCATTGAATAATTTTTTCCACTGATACATCCGTATTCCTCTGCTTTATTGAGTTAGCAGAATTTACTCCGCCAGCAATCTCTATTACATCATTTGTAACACCAATAGCACCTGAGACTGTTGTTGGCTTTCCGCCAAGATGTATAACTTTTTTTCTTTTGTTTTCTGGTATCTTTGATACTCTATCTTTTATAAGCTTAAAAATCTTTTCCATCTCTGAAATAACTTCCTCTGCCCTTTTTTCTTTTCCAAAAAGCTTTCCATGAATTCTCATTACTTCATAAAGCTCTCTCAGGCTATCAGGATATATTCCTATTACATTGATGCCCTTTTGTTCAAGAAATTTAATTGTATTTGGATTATATGTCCATGTAATCACAATATCAGGATTAAGCTTAAGAACTGCTTCAACATTGACATCAGAGCCTGCACCTACAGCTGGTTTCTTGAATGAAGGATTTGTTTTCACAATTGCTTTATAAAGATCACAGTGTTCCTCTGCCCAGCGGGATACCCCTGCTACCTGATTCCATATATTCAATGCAGGAATAAGTTCATAGGAAATGACAATCACTGCTCTTTTAACAGGAATCTGAACAGTAATCTTTCTATTAAGCTTGTCAATTACAGTATAGGTAGAGGCATAAGTTGCCCCTACCCATGCTAATGTAATTAAAAAAGCTAAAACTTTAATGTAAGCTCTGTAAACCATGATCTTCCAGGCGCTCTGTAGTATTGATAGTATTTTCTATCAAATATATTATCCACTGAAAAGCTCAGCTTTGCAAACTTTGTAATCTGATAAGACACTCTTCCATCAACAACAAAGTATGGGTCATAGGAGCCATATACATTATTTACATAGTCAGAGTTATCATCATTATTGAACCACTTGCCAACATATCTTCCGACAACCATGGCAGAAAATCCTGATTTTTCAAACTCTGCTCCTATGTTTGCTCTCCAAAGAGGTGTATATGTTAGTCTGCATCCAACAGTTTTTGGGTTAGCTTCATTTTCTTTAATTTCAGAATCAGTATATGTAAAGTTACCAAATAATCTCAGCCATTTTTCAAATCTCTGCTCAATCTCAAACTCAACACCCCTTGATTCAGCTTTTCCAACATTTATCAGTTCCTGATATGTGCTAGTAACTGTTTTACGATAAATTAAATCTTTCATATAGTTTTCAAAATAAGTTAAAGATAATTTTGCGCCTTTCCAGAGTTTTTGCTCAATTCCAATATCCCATGAGACAACAGTTTCAGGATCTAAATAAGGATTCCCAGCATATGTAGTTCCAGAAGAAGAAGTCCATGTTCTATAAAGCTCATAAACTGTTGGAGGTCTGAATGCCTTTCCAAGTGAGCCACGAAGAGTTGTTGCTTCAAAGGGTTTATAAACTAAAGCAAACTTTGGTGAAAATGAAGATTTTGACTTTGATGGATAATCCTTTGGATAACCAGCTTTGCCAACATCGTTTGCATACCCATCATAAGTTTTCCACCAATCCTCTCTAAAGCCTATATAGGCAGTAAGATTATTAAGAAGCATTATCTCATCCTGAATAAAGAACGCATATGTTCTATCCTTTCCCTTTGATTCATATTTTAGAGTTGTTGTTGAATCTTCATCTCTCCAGTCTTTTAAATACTTTTCCTTTGTATTTGCATATCCATGCCTGAAGGAACCACCAAAAGTAAGAATTTGATTGTTAAATAAAGGTAAGCTAAACTGTAAATCTGCCATGTAAGCCTCTGCTGGAGTGTTTGATACATAACCACATTTTGTTGGATCTGAGCCACATCCATATCTTGTTGCCTCAGATAAAGTTGTTACATACCAGTCTTTTTCTGTATCAAGGTATGAAAGATTAAGCTTCATTTTCAAGTCTTTGTAAAGCCTTGTTTCAAAGTTTAAAGAGTAAGTATTCTGAATTCTTCCTCCAGCACCAGAAAGAAATGAATTTTCAGATACACTTCCATATTTCCATACAGGATTTCCTAAAGCATCCCTTAAATAAGTATGTGGGTCATCGTAGTTGTATTCATAGCGATTTCTCATAAAACTAAATCTTATTTTTGTATCTTTATCAAACTCATACTGTGTTTTTATTGTAATTCCATCATCCCACCAGCGGTTGTCCCCTTTATCACCTATTAAATAGGCAGTTTTACCTTCTCTGGTTGAAGTTATTTCATATCCAGTAATTCCTGTAGGTGGCTTTGATGTCTGAACATTCAAATCAGTTAGATATCCATTTGTACCCTGCCAGCCATAGCTTAAAAATATACTTAATTTATCCCAGAGTTTGTCACCATAAGATGCGTAAATTCTTCTTAAATCATCCATTGCTTCTCCTCTGTTCCAGCTTGAGCCATATCCAGATTTAAAAATAAACTCCCTTTTTTCAGGCATCTTCGTAATAAAGTTTACAACTCCACCCATTGCATAACCACCATAAAGGGATGAAAAAGGACCTTTAACAACCTCAACTCTTTCAAGGTCTTCTGGATAGTATCCGCCCATTTTTACATAGCCTGTATATGGATTATTTAGAACTACTCCATCCATAAGAATCAGAGTTCTTTTCTGCTCTGGAATACCTCTCAAAGTAATAAATGAAAGAGTATCCATCAAACCCTTTCCTCTTCTTACAAATACACCGGGAACATCATTCAATGTCTGGTCAATGCTCTTAGGTGCTTTAAGCTCAATTTTATCCTTTGTTACAATGCTTACAGATGCAGGTGCAGATTCAACTGGAGTCTCTGTTCTTGTAGCAGTAACCACAATCTCTTCAAGCTTTTCATCCTTTTCCTCTGCAAAAACAGGTAAAATAAGGCATAAAACAAACATAATGCATAAAAGAGTCTGGAAAATCATCTTTAGCCCCTCCTTAAAAATTTTTATAAATACTCTGCTCCCTTCAGAGAGGCTTTAGACCCTTCATGAGTCTAATTCATAAAAAAAGCCGTGGTTGGGATACATTCCCTTCCACGGCCTTCATGACCAAGTTTACCCTTCGTGGGTTATAATATTAAAGCAAAAATTTATAACTTAAGTCAACTTCATTTATGAAATCCGTATTTTTCAGGATTTTTTAATATCTCTTTGTAATAACTGTAAAAATTTGAAATATCCTCAAAATGCTGATTTACTGCTCTACCTTTAATCATCAGATAACAGTGCATCTTTAAATATATTTTCAAAGTATTGAAAATCAAGATACTGCATTATAACTCTGTCTTTATATTCATCTAAAAACTCTGTATCAGAGTAGAAGAGTTATAGGAATATTATAACATCTTCTAAAAATCAGCTATTACAAACCTTCTTCTGTCAAGCTCTATTATTTTTACATCAATATCATAAACATTCTTTATAAGTAAGGGTTCAATTATGTTAATGTCTCCAGTTTGGTAAATCTCACCCTCTTTCATAAAAATAAAATAATCGGCAAACTGAATGGCAAGATTAATGTCATGCAAAACAATTATTGTTGTAAGATTTAAACTCTGTGTTAATTTCCTTAAAATTTGAAGTATCTCAATCTGATTTTTTGGATCAAGATGGTTTACAGGCTCATCAAGCAAAAGCACCCTGGGTTGCTGAGCAAGAGCTCTTGCTATGAGAACTTTCTGGACTTCCCCTCCGCTTAATTCATTGATCTTTCTGAAAGCAAAATCTTTAAGTCCAAAATCATCAATTATTTTTTCAACAACTTCAAGGTCTCTTTCAGTTGGTTCAAAGTATATATGAGGTTTTCTTCCAAGAAGTATTGCATCAAAAACCGAGCTATATGGAGTAGAGTTTGAACGCTGAGGCAGATAGCCGATTCTTTTTGCAGTCTCTCTTGCTGAAAATTTCCTTATATCCTCACCATCTATGTAAACTGTGCCTTTTTCTGGTTTTATGATTCTGTCAATGGTTCTTAGAAGAGTTGACTTACCTGAGCCATTGGGTCCAAGTATGGCATAAACAAATCCATCTCTAAATTTCAGATTAATTCCCTTGAGAACTTCTCTGTCTCCGTATCCAGCTGAAAGCTCTTCTATCTTTAGCATTTACAGTCTTCTCCTTCTTATGAGCAAATAAAAAAACATAGGTGCACCAGCAAAGGAAGTTATAATTCCAACAGGCAATATAGATGGAGAAATTATTGTTCTTGCAATCAAATCAGAAATAGAAAGCAAAACTGCACCAAAAATCGCTGAGTAAGGAATTAAAAACCTGTGATCACTACCAATGATGAGCCTTACAATATGAGGGGATATTAATCCTACAAATCCTATTATCCCGAGAAAGGCAGTGCAAACAGAGACAACGAGAGCACTGAAAAACATTCCTGAAACTCTTAAAAATTTGATATTAACACCAAGACTTTTTGCCACCTCATCTCCCCACATAAGGACATTAAAATTCCATCTATTAAGAAAGAAATAGACAAAACAGAGACAGAAGACAATAAACATGAGTCTGTTTTCAAGCCACCCAGCCTTTCCAATATCACCAAAGGTCCAGAAAACAGTTGCAGCCACCTGAAAATCACTGGCAAAATACTGTAAAAACATGGTTGCTGAGCCAAAAAGGCTGCTCAATGCAACACCAGCAAGTATTATTGCCTCTGGAGTTATATTTTTAAGAAATGAAAGAAAAAGAATAAGTAAAACCGTAAGAATCGCACCAGCAAATGCTGAAATTACAACAGGATAACTTTTAAATACTGTTACAGCCTCAGTTCCAAATGAATGGGTCTGTCCAGCCCCAAGAAAAATTATTGCAAAGGCTGCACCAAAAGCTGCACCATGAGAAACTCCCAGCGTAAATGGAGAAGCCAGTGGATTTTTAAGCACATTCTGCATTACAGCACCTGCAACGCCTAAAGAAGCACCTGCAAGAATAGCGCCAACTGTCCTTGCTACTCTTATGTTCCATATGATATAGGAGTTTTCCGTGTTATTTAATATAGACCTGATAACTTCACTTATTGGAAGATTCATTGAGCCAGTTGAAACAGAGACAGCTGCCACAACAATAAGAAGAGCTATTAAAAAAAAGCCAAAGGCAATCTTTGAATAAAAAGACCTAAGATACTGTTTTTTTATTGAATGCTCAGTAGACTGTAATTCCTGACTCTTTAAACTCAACCTTTCCATATCCTCTGTATACTTGTTTTAAATCATTGTAAACATCCACTCCAAGAAATTTTTTGAATATCTCTCCTGCCTTTTTTCGTGGTTCTATGTCCCTGAATTTATCAGGATAGATAACTTTGCCCATGAAATAGGCATTGGCAAGGAGAATCTCAAGATTTGTCCTGTAAAAATTGTATGGAAAAACAGTGTAAACTTTTCCTTCCTTTATTGCTTTAAGTTTTTTATAAAACTCTTTGTTTTTTAAATAATCATCGTTTACGAGAGAGATTCCACCTGTATCAATGAAAAGATACTGAGGATTCCATAAAAGAAGCTTTTCCCTCTCAATAAAAACATGTCCAATTCTACCAGTTTCATCAACTACGTTTTTAACGTTAAGCCATTGAAGAGGCGGATAATGAGCTTCAGAGCTTGTTATTCCATGCGCTCCCCTTGCACTTATTGCACCTATGTAAACTGTTGGTCTGGCTGAACCAGCTGTTCTCTTTCTCAGGTCTGAAATGCATTGTTGAATATATTTGTTGAGTTCAGTTGCTCGTTTTTCTCTGTCAAGAATCTTTCCAAGAAAGGTAAAGGTATTCTGAATGTCTTCAATTCTGAATCCCTCTGTCCCTGCATACTGAATAACAACAACAGGAATCCCTGTTTTGCTCTGAATCAGTTCTGCATTGTCAACTTCAAAGGTTACAACCAGATCAGGCTTTACAGTGATAAGTTTTTCAAAATCAGGAAGCTTGCCAGGTCCGCCTTCACCAATTGAAGGAATATTCTGAACCTTATCCTTTATTGCAAGCCAGTATGCCTTTCCTGTTGCTGGATTACCTCTCATAACTCTTTGTTTTTCTATCCCTTCAATTCCTGCAACCTTATCAAATGCCTGAAGATAAACAATATAGCGCAAAGAAGCAGATAGTGCCACAACTCTTTCAACCTTTTTCGGGATTGTAATTTTTCTTCCAGCCATGTCAGTTATTGTGACCATCTCTTTTGCACTGAGAGAGGATGCAAAAATAAAAATAAAACAAACTATAAATAAAACCCTCTTCATTTATCCTACCCCTGTGATCTATAAGGTTTTTATATTAAAAATTGGTATTCCCTCATACATATCCCACTTTTTCTAAAAACTCCTCAACTTCTCTGAAAGCTTCTGAAGTTTCTGGAATTTTTCCATCAATTGAAAAACTATAAACATCAGCTGAAAAGTGTATCACGCCTGAAAGAGGCAAGCCTCTTTTCTGAATTGTCTCTTTAACTTTACTTTCAATATCAGAAGACACTTTGTTGATAATAAAATAAACATTTTTACCCATCTTTTGAGCAAGTCCAATTGCCTTCTCAGCAACTTCAATAGAGTCAAGATAGGGCTCTGCAACTGTTATAACTGTATCAATTCCCTTTTCTATACCTCTTCCGAAATGCTCCACGCCTGCCTCTGTATCAACAACTATAACTTCATTCTCCTGCAACTCAATTTTTTCAAGAAACTCCCTGCTTACAACTCCCATCGGACAGGCACATCCTTCCATTGGTTCTTTGATTTTTCCTATGCTAACAAGAGCCAGATTGCCATCTTTCTTGATAAACTCTGCTGGAATATCATTAATGCTGAATGTATCCTTTTCAATTACGCTCATTTTTGGCTCTTTTTCCCCAGATTGAAATCTCTTGATCAGGCTTTGCTGCACACTTTTTTTACCTCCAAGAAAATCCATAAAAGAAGAAGGAGGTTCATTGAAGCCAAAAAGCCTGTAAAGCGTCTGATTGCTTTCATCAGAATCAACAACAAGAACTCTCTTGCCTCTCCTTGAAAAAGCCTTTGCAAGTGCGTAAACAATAAAACTTTTACCAACGCCACCTTTTCCACATACTGCAATCTTTTTCATTACCTATTCCTCCTTAAAAGGCAAATGATATAGAACCTCTCATTGTGAATGGAGCACCCACTCCATAAGTTGTGCCTGATACAGCATCATCCATTGCATTAATTACAGAAACATATTTTTTATTGAAAATGTTGTCAAACTCAAGGGAAATTTTCATTCCCCTGAGCATTCCTACTTTCTCCTTAACATAGTTTAATCTTAAATCAAACACTGCATAGGAAGGAATTTCTTCTTTGTGTTCGCAATCTCCGTATCTTTTTCCAAGATAACGCATCTGAGGAATTATTTCAAAGTCTTTATATTTTGCGATAACTCCTGTTACAACAGTCCACTTTGGAACATCCACCACCTGTTTACCATCTGTTGAAAGGGTTTGACCTGAATAAGTTATATTCCCATCATAGGTTAAATGATTGAATGTGGGATTAAGATAAAAAGTAAGCCAGTCAGAGACATAAACAGTGGTTCCTATTTCAAAGCCATATCCCTCTGCTTTCCCGATGTTTTGCTGGTAGTTTACAGGTTTGTTTGTTTGAGGATCAATAACTCTTGGATCAGTTATTGTTGTTAAAAGATTTTTATGTTTTGATAAGAAAATTGTTGGATTTACCTCTATGAAATCCTTACGAAATCTTAAGCCTATGTCAATATTGTCAGACTGTTCAATGTCTCTATTTTTAAATAGTTCACTTAAAGGAATCCCAGCAGCTACAAATTGACTGTAAAGTCGGTTATATAAATTTAAAATTGGCATATAGGCATATGGTCTTATATAGTTTCTCCCATAACTTAAGTATGCTTCTATGTTTTCATTAAAAGTATAGGATACACCAGCTGTTGGAAGCCATATATCATATGTCTCTGCTTTTCTATCAAGGTATGGTGCTCTTGTTAATACAGGATTGCCTCCAACAAAAGTAGTTCTATATCCATCACTGGCTGAATCTTCAAACTTAAAATATTTAATACCTGCCTGCCAGTTAAATTTATCTATAGTTCCTGCAACTTTCAAATAAGGACTGTTAACATAGGTTGTTCCAGTAGTTGCGAAAACTCCATAACCTCTGTATATCAGGCTACCATCTGGATTAATCCAGTAGTTTTCAGAGTAAATATTCATATCCGCTGATTCATAGTTATAGCCTGCAGTTGCTTTCACTGTATTAAAATCAAGGGCAATCTCTGCTATGATACCTTTTCTTTCAATATCTCTTGTTCTTTGCTGAACTCCCGGATTACCTGAAATATTTGGTGAACCATCCCATATTTTAGCATCTTCCTTTGAAATATATGGCTTTAAAACAATCTTGAGATTATCGGTTACCTTTGCAGTAATTGATGCAAAAAGATCTCTATTTTTATGATACTCTCTGTTGAATTGGTAATAAAGATAATCCTGTGCAGGAATGCCCGTTATTGAGTTATTGAAGTCAAGGCGATAGTATTTATCAAGGTCTTTTGTTTGAGTATAAGTGAGGAAGCGATATTTGTCATGCTTTATTTCATTGAAGTTTCCCCAGATTTTAAACTCTATGTTTTTTCCGATTGGCTGAACAAAAGTAAAATTTAAATTATTTCTTGGTCCAATTTCTCCAGGACCTTTCCATTTATCCTGCCCTGTAAAAGAATAGGAAAGAGAAAATCTTGTATCAGTTGGCTTTATTTCTCCAGAGTCAAATCTAAGATAGGTTCTTTTATACTCAAAAGAACCAATTGATTGGGATAACTTTAACCCAATCTCTTTTTGAGCCCAAAGTGGTCTCAACTCAATAGCGCCACCTCTATTTCCAACGCCTGAGCCTAAATCAGCAGGGACTGCGCCTTTGTAAACCGCTATGCTTTGAAAGTTTTCAATGTCATAGATATAAGCTCTTGGTCCCATTGGATTTCCACCATAATTTGGAATTCCCTCAACAGTCATTGCTCCAAGATAGCCTCTTACTCCTCTGATTCTTATGTTTGCCTGCTCTGTTGCTAAATTATTAGCATCAGCACTTTCAAAAACTACACCTGGCAGAATTGAAATTGCCTCGTATACATTTGTTTTCCCTCTCTCTCCAGAAAGTTCAATTCCCTTTGTTGTTATCTCTGTTCCTGTGTAAACTGTCTCACCAGTTTGCTTTGTAGGCACAACAATTTTCTCTCCAGTAACCACAATCTCTTCAAGCTTTTCATCCTTTTCCTCTGCAAAAACAGGTAAAATAAGGCATAAAACAAACATAATGCATAAAAGAGTCTGGAAAATCATCTTTAGCCCCTCCTTAAAAATTTTTATAAATACTCTGCTCCCTTCAGAGAGGCTTTAGACCCTTCATGAGTCTAATTCATAAAAAAAGCCGTGGTTGGGATACATTCCCTTCCACGGCCTTCATGACCAAGTTTACCCTTCGTGGGTTATAATATTAAAGCAAAAATTTATAACTTAAGTCAATTCAATCAATTTTTTACTTTAAAGATGAAAAAATAAGCTGATATTTTTTAAAATATGCCTATGCTCAGATTTCTTACAGCAGGAGAATCACATGGCAAAGGACTTACAGGCATAATAGAAGGAATGCCTGCAGGAGTCCCTATTTCAAAAGAAGAAATTGATAAAGAACTTAAACGAAGACAACATGGTTATGGCAGGGGTGGAAGAATGAAGATTGAATCTGACAAAGTGGAAATACTCTCGGGAATAAGATGGGGAAAAACTCTTGGAAGTCCAATTACACTGTTCATTAAAAATCGTGACTGGGAAAACTGGAAAGAAGCAATGAATCCTGATGAATCTTTTGAAGGTTCACAACCTCCTGTAACAAGACCAAGACCAGGGCATGCTGATCTGGCAGGATTTCTTAAGTATCAACACAATGATATTCGGAATGTTCTTGAACGATCATCGGCAAGAGAAACTGCAATGAGAGTAGCAGTTGGTGCAGTAACAAAGCAGTTTTTAAAATTTTTTGGTATGAAAATAGGAAGTTTTGTAATAAAAATTGGTTCTGCTGAAAAAAAATTTGAAACAGCCCATTTAAATGAAACAGAGTTGCTGCAGCTTGCTACATTGGCAGAAAATTCTCCGGTTAGATGTCCATGGAAAGAAACAGAAGCAGAGTTTATAGATGTTATTGATCAAGCAATAAAAAATGGAGACAGTATAGGTGGCTGCTTTATAGTTTTTGCTACAGGTGTTCCAGCAGGACTTGGAAGTTATGTTCACTGGGACAGAAAACTTGATGCAAGAATAGCTATGGGAATAATGAGTATTCAGGCTATAAAAGCAGTTGAAATTGGTGATGGAGTTATACTTGGTGGAAAATTTGGCTCTGAAGTTATGGATGAAATTTTTTATGATAATTTTTTTTACAGAAAAACAAATCATATGGGCGGAATTGAAGGAGGAGTTTCAAATGGAATGCCTGTTATTGTTAGGGTTACTATGAAGCCAATACCCACTTTAAGAAAACCTTTAAAGTCCGTTGATGTTTTCACCAAGGAAGCTTCTTTAGCCTCCTACGAAAGAAGTGATATATGCGCTGTGCCTGCTGCAGCGGTTATCGGAGAAGCAGTGCTGGCATGGCATATAGCGGAAGCTTTTCTGGAAAAATTTGGTGGTGACAGCCTGAAGGAAATCAAAAGCAATTTTTATTCTTATCAAAAACAGATAATGGAAAATAAGGAATGAAACTGTCAGGCTTATTAATAGTTTTTCTCTTATTTCTTTTTCTTCCGTCTGATACATTATCGCAGTTTTCTTCTTTAGAGTATCTCATTGAAGGTAAAAATTCCCTTGATTCAGGAGAGTTTCAAAAAGCAGAAGAGTATCTAACAAAGGCTATGCCTGAATTCAAAGAAATTGGTGATTATATAATGCTTTGGCGAGCAAAGGCTTATAAAAATATGAGAAAATATGAAGAAGCCTTAAATGATTTAAGCGAAATAAGGAAATATTATCCCACATCCCCCATTCTTAAAGAAGCAAGGAAAGAAGAGATTGAACTGGCAAAATTACTTAACTCATCTGATCTTGAACAACTCTATCAATCCTTTGTAAATGAATATCCTGAAGAATTAAAAATAAAATTTGAATATGGAGTTTATCTTAAAAAACTTGGAAAACTTGAAAAAGCAAAGAAAATATTTAAAGAAATTTTTATAACTGCCTCTCCCTTTGCTCAACAGGCAGAAAAGGAACTTTCCTCAGATGATATAACAATAGATGATTTGATTAAAAAAGCTAAGGCTTTAAATAATGCCTATCAGTTCAAAAAAGCAGAAAAATATCTCAAAGAAGCCCTCTCTATGAAAAATTCTCAAAAATCAGAGATTCTTTCATTACTTGGATATTCACTTTTTATGCAGAAAAAATACTATGAAGCAGCAGAGATTTTCAAACACACAGGAGAGCATTACTGGAGAGCAAGAGCGCTTTTGAGGGCAAAAGATTATGAAACCTTTGAAAAGGAAATAGCTGATTACATAAAATCAGCAGATCAGCGAATTTCAGAACTCCTTATAAATTATGCAAATATTAAAAGAAGAGCAGGTAAATATGAGGAAGCAATAAAAACTCTTAAGATGATTATTAACAAATATCCATCTCAAAAAGAAAATTCACTATGGTCTTTAGCATGGAACTATTATCTTATGGAAGAATATGATGAAGCAAAAAAAATACTTGAGAGTCTTTACTCCTCATATGGTAAGCTTAAATACCTTTATTGGCTTGAAAAGATAAATGAAATAAAAGGAGTTATTCCTGTAAAACAATACTCTGTTTCCTTTCAACAGGGAGATATTTATTCATATTTACTTTATATGAAAGGAAAAATCTCTAATATTCCTGAACCACTCTCAGTGAACTATCAAATAATACTTCCCAGAAGAGTTGACATACTTGTCAGAGCAGGGTTTAATAATGAAGCAATAAGAGAATTAAAAGCACTATTAAAAGAAAACAGAAAAATTGAAAATATTCCATTAATAAGTAAAATTCTTTATGAACTGGGAGATTATTCTACCTCAGTAAGGTTGATATCAAAGATTCCCCAGAAATTCAACTTTCCTGAACTTCTATATCCTCAGGTTTACAAAGATGCTGTTTTAAAAGCTTCCAGAAAAATCAATATAAATCCTTATATTCTCTTTGCCATTATGAGAGAAGAATCCCGTTTTGAATGTTTTGCCCAATCACCAGCTGGAGCAATGGGATTAATGCAACTAATGCCAGATACTGCAAAAAGAGAAGCTAAAAAAATCGGTATTATACTTAAAAAAGATTCTGAAATATTTGATCCTGATAAAAATATATTAATTGGAAGCTTTTACTTGAAAAATCTAATTGAAGAATTTGGTAATCCTGTAATCGCTGTTGCTGCATATAATGCAGGTGAAAAGGCTGTACAGGCATGGCTTAGAGATAATTCTTATAAAGATATTGATGAATTCATGGAAGATATTCCATATGCTGAGACAAAAACTTATGTACAAAGAGTTTTTACTTCCTATTTTGAATATCTCAGAATTAATAAAGCTTTGACACAGGAAAATATTTCAAGAATAATAAAAATTAAAGGAGGAGGGAATTCATGATTGAAGAAAAAATTGCATCAGCACTGGAAAGAATCAAAGTTCTCAAATCGGAAAAAGAAGAGTTGCAGAAAAAAGTAAACACACTGGAAGAAGTTTTAAGAACAAAGAATCAGGAAATTGAAAATTTACTTTCTGAAAGGGAAGCAATAAAAAAACAGATAGAAGAACTTCTCAAAGAGCTTGATTTAGAGGCATCAGAATGAAACTTAAAATTTAGCAAGGGATCTCCTCCTGTGATTATTAGAAAAAGGGAGGAGATTCTATGCCTTCAGACTGCAATAAAAATGGAGGCAGATAATGTATAAAACAGAAGTTTATATACTGGGGCAGAAATATACAATAAAAGGAGAAAAATCACCTGAATATATCCAGAGGCTGGCTGCCTATGTGGATGAAAAATTGAGGAAGGTTTATGAGCAAAACTCTGCAATACCTCCTCTTAGGGCAGCCATCCTTGCCTGTCTTTACATTGCTGATGAGTTGTATGAAACAAAAAAAGACTGTGAAGAAACAAAGCAACAGTTAAGAAAACTTGAAGAAAAGACAAATGAATTGCTTCTGCTTCTTGACTAAATAATATTTCTTCTTCTGTCAAATGCGTATCTTTTTTCTTTTTGTTTCTTAGCAATAGACTTCATGGTAGATGCAACCTCAGCCATTTCACTGAAATGATTGAAAATTCTAAATTGATTGGAAGTTATTCCAACAGAAATTGTCATAATAGGATAAATCTGAATATTGCCCTGTCTGTCAACTGATTCAATATAACCTTTTTTTAAATCTTCTTCGTCATAAAAATTTTTAACAATTTTGTCAAAAATGTCTATTATTTTCTCTGTTGTCTCTTCAATTTTTTCAGGACTCATTATATAAACAAAGTCATCACCCCCTATATGTCCAACAAAACTTCCATTTGGTTGCTCTGTCCTTACCATATTGAGGATAAGTCTTCCAACTACTTTTATTACCTCATCACCCCTTGAAAATCCGTATCTATCATTGAAAGGCTTGAAGTTATCTAAATCTGCGTATGCCAGAGCAAAAACATCTCCTCTCTGAAGTCTTCTCTGAATTTCTCTCTGAATAACAAGATTGCCAGGAAGCTTTGTTAGAGGATTTGTTGCTATAACTCTTTCTACTCTTTGAAAACACAGATTTATTCTCATTTGCAAATCTATCTCCAGATTATTAACTCTTATAAAATCATCAACAAGAAAATTCTGCCAGTCTTCAATATAAAAATCATGAGATACTATTGCTATAACATTCATTGAGACAAAAATAGGATCACTTTTTAAATTATTTATGATTGAAATCTCCATAACTGGATTATTTATTGCTTCTACAAGAAGCAGTTCAGGAACTTCATCATATATAATCTGAAGAGCTTCTTTAATATCATCAAAATAATAAATTTCATCAGGAAAATTAAAAAGAACTTTCTTTATAGCCTTTTTTATTTCATAACTTCGCACAATAACAATAATTTTTTTAATCATCAGAAAGGAAGATTTCTCCTGAAGTAGTTATAGGCTCTTCTGCTTCTTTAAATATTTCTGAGATTTCCTCTGCTTTAAGATTTAAAATTTCCCATGCAAAGGGATGAACAGAAGGAACAAAAATTTCTCCTGAATATCCTACTCCCCTTGCCAGTGCAAGTATATTTGATATGTGAACAACAGCTGTTTCTCTCTGAAACTTTTCAGCCAGCTGAGGTCTATGGTGATACATTATTGGCTCTATCAATTTCAAAGGAAAATTCCATTTTTTCGCAATAATTCCTCCAACTTCAGCATGTGTTATACTAAAATATTGTTTTTCAACTTCATACAAAAAACTTTCCTTTTCCTGAACAAAGTCAATTAATTTTATATATTCATCTTTAAATGCCATTATTAGAATAACCTTTCCAATATCATGTAAAAGTCCTCCTATTGAGATTTCTTCAGGAGACTGCAATTCTTTTTTAGTTGCGATAATTCTTGCAAATATGGCTGTTGAAAGAGAATGCTCCCATAGTCCTATCATACTTTTTTGCATTATCTCAAAAACTGACACGCCCAGAAGAAGTCCCTTTACCGCATTTAAACCAAGAATAACCATTGCATGGCTTACAGAGGAGATTCTTCCGGGAAAGCCATAAACAGGAGAATTAACCATTTTAAGAATTCTTGCAGTAAGAGTAGGATCAGATGAAACAAAATCCGTTATTTTTTGCAGTGACACCTTAGGGTCTTCTATAACTGATAAAATTTTTTTTAAAATTGGAGGGATTGTAGGAAGACTCTCTATTTTTTCAATTTTTGTAACAACTTCCTGAACATTCATTTATAAAGTTCCTCAATGTGACTCTTCAATATGGTTTTTATCAAAAGAGTATATGAATCAGTCGCTTTTTTAAATCTTCTTTCAATTTCATCCAGAACATCTTCCTTTGGTGGCATCTCTTTTTGTCCTTCTACATATAAAAAATTTACATTCATCATTAAAAGTTTGTCTATAAGAGAATCTGTCAACTCTTTACCTGCAGGAACCACAACCATGCCTGCTTCATTAGTTATATCTTTAAGAATTTTCATTCCTGGCTTTGCTTTACTAATTGGAATTTTTATCATTGTTGTTTAATTATACCTAAATATCAAGCTTTATGTGTAATTCCTTTAATTGCCTTAAATCAACCTCCGAAGGAGCATCGCTAAGTGGACAGTAAGCTTTTTGAGTTTTCGGAAAAGCAATGACATCTCTTAAAGAACCTGCTCCAGTCATAAGCATAACAAGTCTATCAAGTCCAAGCGCTATTCCTCCATGTGGAGGTGCTCCATAGCGTAAAGCTTCTACAAAAAATCCAAATCTTTTTTTAACTTCCTCTTCTGAAATACCAAGTATTCTAAATATCTGCTCCTGAAGCTCTGCTTTATGAATTCTTATACTTCCACCACCAAGCTCATAACCATTCAGGACAATATCATAAGCTTTTGCTTTTAAATCTTTTACAGGACTTTGAGAATCTCTGAATGCTTCTTCTGGCATTTGTAAAAGTTTTTCTATATCCTCTTCCTTAGGAGATGTAAAAGGATGATGCATGCTTACAAATCTTTTTTCATCCTCACTCCATTCAAACAGAGGAAAATCAACTATCCATACAAAATTAAAACCTTCTCTTTTTATTCCTGCCTTCTCAGCAATTTCAAGCCTGATTCTTCCTAAAACTTCATTGGCAACAGAAGCTTTGTCAGCAACAAAAAGAAGCATGTCTCCATTTTCCACCCCTACTCTTTCAACAACTTCTTTAAGAACTCCATTAGAAAAGAATTTTACTATTGGTGATTCAAATCCATTTTTAACTTTAATCCATGCAAGTCCTTTTGCACCAAAAGATTGGGCTAAGGTTACAAGTTTATCTATCTCGCTGCGTGTTAAGGTTGCAAAACCTTTGCCACATATTGCTTTTACAACTCCACCTTTTTCAATAGTATCAAGAAAAACTTTAAATTGGCAGTTTTTTACAATCTCAGTTACATCATGAATCTCAACTCCAAATCTTAAATCTGGTTTATCTGAACCATATTTATTCATTGCCTCCTCATAAGTAAGCATCTTAAATGGCAATTCAATCTCAATGGAGAGTACTTCTTTGAAACATTTAAAAAGCATCTCTTCAACAATTTTTAATATATCCTGCACATCAGCAAAGGACATCTCAAGATCAATCTGTGTGAATTCTGGTTGACGGTCTGCTCTCAGATCTTCATCTCTGAAGCAGCGGACAATCTGAAAATATCTATCAAATCCTGACATCATAAGAATCTGCTTAAAAAGCTGAGGAGATTGTGGCAGTGCATAGAATGTTCCAGGATTGAGCCTGCTTGGAACAAGAAAATCTCTCGCACCCTCTGGTGTGGATTTTGTAAGCATTGGAGTCTCTATTTCAAGAAATCCTTTAGCATCAAGAAAGTTTCTTACTGACATTGTTACTCTATGTCTTATAAAAAAATTTCTCTGCATTTCTGCTCTGCGAAGATCAAGATAACGATATTTTAATCTTAGAAGTTCACCTGTCTCTGTTGCTTCATCAAGCTGAAAAGGCAAAGACTTTGAAGGAGATAAAATTTCAAGATCTGAAACCCAGAGTTCTACATTACCTGTAATAATCTCTGGATTTTCAGTTCCCTCTGGTCTTCTTCTAAGAATACCCTTTACAGCAATAACATATTCTGTTCTTAAATTGTGGGCTTTTCTATGGGTTTCTTCAGAAATTTCAGGACTAAAAACAATCTGAATAATCCCAGTTCTATCACGCAGATCAACAAAAATTAAACCTCCATGGTCTCTTCTGCGAAAAACCCATCCACATAGTCTCAATTCACTGCCAATTTCTTCTTCTTTAACTTCAGCACAGTATTTATCGCGAAACATTTATCCTCCTGTTGATTGATTTCATAAATTTTTATTATAGCAAAATAGATATATACGATAAAAATCGGATAGTGCTATCATGTAACTGCTAGGTGGGATTTATGATGAAAAATCATAATTTATATATTAATTCCATCTCTTCTGTATATTTTCCATTTTCTCTGTAAATAAAAAGCGGAGGTTCTACTTTGAGAGCAATCTTTCCTCCTTTTACTGCCTCTATGAGAACCATTTTTGCATCTGTATTTATTTTTGAATGAACAAAACGAAGTCTTTTTACTTCAAGAGAATAATTTCCCATTATTTTAATAATTTCAGTCAGTCTTTCTGGCAGATGAATCATGTATAGTCTGCCTCTATGCTTTAATACTCTTTGACTAATTTGGGAGAGATCTTTCACTGTAAGAGTCAATTCATGCCTTGCCAAAGCCTTTTTCTCCAGAGGACTCATTTTACCTGTTTTTAGTCTTCTAAATGGAGGATTTGAAATTACAAGATCATAGCCAGAATCCTTAAATTCTTTAGCATCCGCACACAATATATTGACTCTATCTGCAATATTGTTTAATTCAGAACTTATATGAGCAAGCTCTGCAAGTTCTGGCTGAATTTCTATCATTGTAATATGTGCTTCTGGATATTTTTTTGCAAGAATAATTCCAATGATTCCGGTTCCTGAACCAATATCTACAATTTTGTTAACTCTTTTTAAATTAACAAAATGAGCAAGAATCAAAGCATCTACACTGAAACGATAACCTTCCTCAGGCTGGCAAATTTTTATACTTCCTATAGAATCAATTGTGTATTGCATAGAAAAAATTATAGCATAAAAAAATTATGAAATTTTTGCTATACTTAAAAAAAGAATTGGAGGTGTAAAAATGATTGACAGAGAAAAACTTGAAGAGGAAATAAGACAGGTTGCCTATGAACTTTATGTTAAAAGCGGATGCATTCCAGGAAAAGACCTTGATAACTGGCTTGAAGCTGAAAGAATTGTTATGCTCAAATACAGACTTACAGAAACTCAAAAAGAGCATGAAGCTGATAAACCAGAAGAGGAAGAAAAGCCTCAAAAAAGAGGAAGAAGAGTTTGTAAAAGAGGTTCTACAACTAAAAAAGCTAAAGGCAGAGGCAAAAAATCATGAAAGAAGCTTTATTTTATGAAAAACTATCTGATGGAAAGGTAAAATGCGGACTCTGTAATCAACATTGTGTAATCTCTCCAGATGCAAGAGGTATCTGCGGAGTGAGAGAAAACAGAGATGGCAAACTTTACAGTCTTGTATATGGAAAAATAATTGCTTACCACATTGATCCCATTGAGAAAAAGCCTCTTTTTCATTTTTATCCTGGCTCTGTATCCTATTCAATTGCTACAGTTGGATGCAACTTCCGTTGTCTTCATTGCCAGAACTATACAATCTCACAGTATCCAAAGCTTTATAAAGACATTCCAGGTGAAGATTTTACGCCTGAAGATGTAGTAAAGGAGGCAAGAACAAGCGGATGTAAGAGTATTTCCTATACCTATACTGAACCAACGATATTTCTTGAGTTTGCCTATGAATGTATGGTTTTAGCTCATAAAGAAGGAATTAAAAATGTATGGGTAAGTAATGGTTACATGTCAGAGGAAGCTTTGAGATTTGTTGCACCCTATCTTGATGCAATAAATGTTGACCTTAAAGGAGATGATGATTTTTACAAAAAAATCTGTGGAGCAAGGGTTGAACCTGTAATGAAAAATATAAGACTACTTAAAGAACTGGGAGTATGGGTTGAGGTAACAACTTTGATTATTCCTGATTTAAATGATTCAGAGGAATTTTTAAGAAATACAGCCCGTTTTCTCGTATCAATTGATCCTTCAATTCCATGGCATGTAACCCAGTTTTATCCCACATATCAGCTCACTGACAAACCAAGAACCCCTCCTGAGACATTGAGAAAAGCAAGGAAAATTGGTTTTGAGGAGGGGCTCAGGTTTGTTTATGTTGGTAATATTCCTGGTGAAGGAGGTGAAAATACTTACTGTCCTAATTGTAAGAACCTTCTCATTGAAAGATTCGGATTTTTTATCAATAAAATCAACATAAAACAGTCACGATGCACAAACTGTGGTAATTTTATTGAAGGAGTAGGATTACCGTAAATCCGAGATTGTTTATTAAATTTTATATTTGATTTTCCTCAAAAACTCTTTTCTATGCTGGCGGTCTTCTTCCTTTTCAACTCCCTTTGGGGAGAAACCATCAATAACCCCAAGAATGCCTCTGCCAAGCTCTGTTTCAGCAACAACTACTTCAAGAGGATTTGCTGTTGCACAGTAAATACTGCATACTTCCTGACACATTTTAATTGCATTTAAAACACTTATTGGGAAAGCGCCTTTAATGAGGATGCAGAATACATGACCTGCGCCTATGTTTTGAAGGTTTTTAATGCATACATTTCTTAGTTCTTCGTCATTTCCTTCAGAACGAATAAGACACGGACCTGATGCTTCTGTAAAGGCAACTGCAAACTTTGCATGGGGAATATGGGTTGCAAGTATTTCATAAAGGTCTTCAGCAGTTTTTATGAAATGGGTCTGTCCAACTATTATGTTACATCCTTCAGGAATTTCCACTCTTATTGATTTAAGCTCCATATGCCACCTCCATTTTTTTCAAATTATATCATAAATGTTTTTTCCTGCCAAGCCACTTATGAAGTCTGTCCATATATAGATAAAACACAGGAGTGACAAAAAGTGTAAGCATCTGGGAGAAAAGCAAACCTCCTACAACAGCCAGTCCAAGAGGCTGACGAACCTCACCGCCTGCGCCAATTCCAAGAGCAATTGGTAAAGCTCCAAAGAGTGCTGCTGCAGTTGTCATCATTATTGGACGAAATCTTATAAGGCAGGCACTGTAAATTGCTTCCTCTGGTTTCATACCTTCATTTCTCTGAGCATGAAGGGCGAAGTCTATCATCATGATTCCATTTTTCTTTACGAGTCCTATAAGCATTATTATTCCCACGAAAGCATAAATATTTAATTCAACTCCAAAAATCAATAGAGTCACAAGTGCTCCAAATCCTGCAAAGGGAAGTGCTGAAAGGATTGTTAATGGATGAATGAAGCTTTCATAAAGAATTCCAAGAACTAAATAGACAACAAAAACTGCAACAATAAGCAAAAACCACAGTCCCTGAAAAGATTCCTTAAATGCCAGAGCTGCACCCTGAAAATTTGTCATTATTGTATCTGGTAAAGTTGCTTTCGCAATCTTTTGAATCTCTGTAACCGCTTCACCAAGAGAAACACCTGGCTTAAGATTGAATGATATTGTGACTGAGGGAAGCTGACCTGTATGATTGACAGTCAATGGACCAATGCTCTCAGATACAGTGGCAACTGAATTAAGAGGTACAAGTTCACCTTTTGAAGAGTGAATATAAAGCATGGAAAGTGCTGATGGATCCTTTTGATACTCAGGCTTTAATTCAATTATAACCTGATACTGATTATTGGGAGCATAAATTGTTGAAATCCATTTGCTTCCAAAGGCATCCCATAGAGCATTCTCTATCTGCTCTGCTGTGACACCAAGAGAGTCTGCTTTTTTTCTGTCAATTTCTATGTTTAACTGAGGTGTTTTTATCTGAAGATTTGATGAGACATCCTGAATAATTGGAATCTGTCTCATCTTCTGCTCCAGAATCTGGGCATAATAATAAAGCTCTTGTAAATTACTTCCTGAAAGAGTAAATTGATAAAGAGCTTTTGTAAGAGTGCCTCCTATACGGATTGTTGGAGGATTTTGAGGATATACTTTAAGTCCAGGAATTGAATTAAGCTTGGGTCTTAGTTGCTCGATCAATTTATCCACATGAGGTCTTTCTGAAATAGGTTTTAAATGCATAAACATTCTTCCAATATTTGGAGCAGGAGAGGCAGGACCTGGTCCAACAGATGTCATAAAATCCTGAACTGCCTGCTCTTTTAAGACAATCTCAGCTAACTTAAGCTGATGTCTCACCATCTCATCAAAGGATATGTCTTCTGAGGCTTCTGTAATCACAAAAATCTGGCTTTTATCTTCGCTTGGAAGAAAACCAGCTGGAATTTTTATAAAAATATAGACTGTAAGAAATAAAATCACAGCAGAGCCGATCATAATTGATTTATGATGTTTCAAAGACCAGCTCAAACTCACTTTATAAACATTAATCATCCACTCAAAGCCCTTTTCCAGGGCATTATAAAGTCTTCCATGTTTATGATTTTCCACTTTAAGGAATCTACTACACATCATTGGAGTAAGAGTTAATGAGACAAGTCCTGAAATTAAAATTGCCACAGAAATGGTTACAGCAAACTCCTTAAAGAGCCTTCCCACAATTCCACCCATAAAAAGCACAGGAATGAAAACTGCAACAAGCGAAAGAGTCATTGAAAGAATTGTAAACCATATCTCTCTTGAGCCGTTTAAAGCTGCTTCAAATGGGTTTTCTCCTTTTTCTACATGTCGGACAATATTTTCAAGCATAACAATTGCATCGTCAACCAAAAAACCAATGGAAAGAGTAAGTGCCATGAGTGAGAGATTATCAAGGCTATAACCAAGAAGATACATGACAGCAAATGTTCCAATTATTGAGATTGGCAGAGCAACAGATGGTATTACAGTTGCAGAAAGTCTTCTCAAAAAGACAAAGATTACCATAACCACTAAAAACACTGTAAAAAGCAAAGTAAACTGCACATCTCTTACTGAATCTCTTATTGACTCAGAGCGGTCATAAAGAAGATGGAGAGAAACACTTGCTGGCATCTGTTTTCTCAACTCTTCCACTTTTTTCTTGACATCATCAGCTACCTTAACAGTATTTGTTCCTGGCTGTCTGTAAATTGCAAGAACCATTGCTCTTTGAAGCTTTCCTCCACTTCCATACCATGCAGCAAGCTTATCATTTTCAACACTGTCAATAGCCTCTCCAATGTCTTTAATTTTTACAGGAGAGCCTTCTTTACTCTTTACGATCAGCTCATTGTAATGGGAGGCATTGAAAAGCTGTCCTGTTGCCTCAATGGTAAAAGCCTGATAATTACCATAAAGTGTGCCTGTAGGAAGCTCCACATTTCCCTTTTTTATTGCCTGTTCAACCTCATCAATTCCAATTCCCTTGCTTGCTATAAGCCGCGGATCTATTCTTACTCTTACAGCATATTTTTGAGCTCCAAATATTTGAACCTGTGCAACTCCATTTACCATTGAAATATTTTGAGCTAAAAGTGTGTCTGCATACTCATGAAGCCTGTAAAGAGGCATTGTGGAAGAAGTAATTGCAAAATATAGAATTGGCATATCAGCTGGATTAACTTTATTGTAAGTTGGAGGAGTTGGCATATTTGAAGGAAGTTGGCGGCTTGCCCTTGCAATTGCTGTTTGCACATCCTGTGCTGCTGCATCTATATCTCTGTTTAAGTCAAACTCAAGGGTTATCTGAGTTTGACCCTTTGCATTAACAGAATTCATTGACTTTAAGCCAGAAATTGTTGAAAACTCTCTTTCCAGCGGAGTTGCAACAGCAGATGCCATTGTTTCAGGAGAAGCACCTGGCAGTGATGCAGAAACAAGTATAGTTGGAAAATCAACATTGGGAAGTTCAGCTATTGGAAGATAACGATATCCCACCAATCCAAAAACAACAATAGCAACCATTAAAAGAGTTGTCATTACAGGACGCTGAATGAAAATCTGGGAAAGATTCATTACTCTTTAATCTCCACCTTTGCTCCTGGTGTAAGTCTCAACTGCCCATCAATAACAACAGTTTCCCCTGGGGTCAATCCTTTTTCTATTGTTACATCATCACCTATTCTCAGTCCGGGTGTAACTTCTCTCATTTCAGCAGTTTTGTCATCTTTAACAACCCATACATACTGACCCTTCTGTCCTGTCTGAAGAGCTCTGTATGGAATAACCACAGCATTTTTCTTAATTCCTAAGGTTAAAACAACATTAACAAACTGCCCGGGCCAGAGCATTTTGTCTTTATTGGCAAACTCTGCTTTAATCTTTACTGTTCCTGTTGCCACATCAACAGCATTGTCAATAAACACAACCCTGCCCTGTGCAGTATAGCTTGCATCAACACCTTTAACAACTGCTTCAGTTTTAAGCATTCCCTCAGACATCGCCTTCCTGATTCTAAAGAGTTCCTGCTCCGGTACTGAAAAGCGAACAAATATAGGCATTATCTGATTAATGGTTGCAATCTGTGTATCATTTGCCTTTATCATATTTCCGGGATGAACGAGCAATGCTCCAATTTTGCCATCAATAGGTGAATAAATATAACAGTAATTGAGTTGCAGTCGTGCATTGTTAAGGATTGCCTCATCTGCCTTTACAGTTGCCTTAAGAGATTCGTAGTTTGTGCGAATTTTCTCATACTGCTGTCTTGATACAAGTTCTTCCTTCAGGAGTTCATCATATCTTTCAAGATCTACCCTTGCGAAATCAAGTTGAGCTTTATCTCTAAGAAGATTTGCCTCAGCCTGTCTTACTGCTTCTTCAAATGGTCTTGGATCAATCACAAAAAGAAGCTGTCCTTTCCTGACCTCATCTCCTTCTTTAAAGTTTGCCTTAATAAGCTGTCCTTCAACTCTTGATTTTATTGTTATTGAAGAATAGGCTTCCACATTTCCAACTGCTGTAATCTGAACTGGCACATCTTTAATAACTGCCCGGGCAACAATAACAGGAACAGGAGGTGACTGCTTTTTAGGAGCGGGTTTTGAACAGGAAAAAAGAATAAAAAAGCAAAAGATTAATGAAATTATTTTAACTATATTCATTTTGCCCCCTTAGAATATCAGCATGTAAGCACTTACTAAGATAAAAGAAAAAGAAGGAATTTGTCAATGATTTAAAATTTTACGGTAATGTCAATAATTTTGTGTAAATTCATAAATGGGTGTTTTCATCCATTTTTTCATTCAAATGGTTTATCACTGCAAAAACTTTATACATTCTAAAGCGTTCGGATAAATCCTTCCCCACTTGCTCTCCCATAACTTCCTTCTGGCTTCTGTTAAATTATCTGCACTTTAAATGGTTTGTGCTGATACTTCTTTTAAAGCTTTGCCTGCAAGACGTTCTAAGTTTTAAGCTCTTGCTTTATTATTTCAATGGCTTCCATAACTTCCTGAAGTGTTGTAAATTTTCCAGTGCTTATTCTTATTGATGAAAGGGCTTCATCCTCAGACAGTCCCATTGAAAGCAAAACATGGCTTGGTTTTCTTATTCCTGCATGACAGGCTGAACCTGCTGAAATTGCTACTCTGTGTGAGATTCGTTCAACAAATTCATCAGCTATTATGCCTTTTATTGAAACATTTATTGTGTTTGGAAGTCTCGGTGCTTCTGCTCCATTAAGCTTAATTCCTGGAATTTCAATTAATCCTTTAAGCAAAGGCTCTGTCACATGCTTAAGATGCTCGGTGATTGTATCAAACTCTTCAGATACTATCTCTGCTGCCTTTCCCAATCCTGCAATGTATGGAGTATTCTCTGTTCCAGGTCTTAATCCTTTTTCATGGGATGCACCAAAAAGCAAAGGCTTTATAAAAAAATCTTTCCTTAGATAGAGCACTCCTGTTCCCTTAGGTGCATAAAATTTGTGTCCAGCTAAAGTAAGCATACTGACAGGAAGTTTTTTAACAGAAACTTTCACCTTTCCTGTGCTTTGAGCACAGTCTGTATGAAAGGGTATTTCCTTTTCCATAAGAATTTCGGCAATTTCCTTTACTGGCTGAATTACTCCTGTTTCATTATTTGAATGCATTATTGTTACAAGGATTGTATCCTTCCTGATTGCTTTTTTAACATCATCAGGATCAACCACTCCCTTTGAACTAACAGGTAAAAAAGTAACCTCATATCCCATGCGTGCAAGCTGCTTGCATGGATTGAGAACTGACGGATGCTCAATCTTAGATGTAATTATGTGCCCACTATCAAAACAAATTGCTCTACCAAATATGGCGAGATTGTTTGATTCTGTACCTCCTGATGTAAAAATTATTTCTTCCGGGGCTGCATCAATAAGGTTTGCTACCTTTGTTCTTGCAGATTCAATAATCTGTCTTGCTTTTTTACCATATTCATGGGAACTTGAAGGATTTCCAAATTCTTCAAAAGCTTTTATTATCTCTTCCTTTACTCTTGGTTCCAGAGGTGTTGTCGCGTTGTAGTCAAGATAAATCATAAGTAATTAATAATGATATCTACAAGAAACAATGATGATATCATTGTCCTCAATTTTATAAATTAAACGATCTTGAACAAAAACCTTGCAAACTATATTTGAGAAATTCTGGTTTACCTATTCCTGTAAAGGGATGTCTTTGAATATCCTTTATCAAATCTAAAATTCTTTTAGCCTTTTTTTTATCATTTTCTATCCAGAATATAAAATCTTGGAATCCATTTTGGGTAAATTTTATATTCATTTAATCATTTCCTCTAACTCTGAAAGAGTGAGTGTTTTATACTCTTTTTTTTTTCAGCCTGTTGAATTGATTGATTGAGCCATTCAGCATTTATTCTTGAAGACAGTAAATATATGGTCTCATTCATTGATTCAAAATCTTCCATAGAAAACAAAATGGCACTCTGACCATCTTCATCCACTAAAATAATTGGAGTCTTGTCTTCATTAACTTTTTTTATAAGTTTTTTTAGCTCAGCTTTTTTTGACAAAATAGCAGGCATATCTGCCTCCTTTACTTAAAATTTTAATTTATTTTAACATACTTTAATGAAAATTCAATTCTTTGGAGCGACGAAGACTGTTACAGGTTCATGCTTTCTGCTTGAAGCTGAAAAACATAATATTCTCATTGACAGCGGACTTTTTCAGGAAAATGATAAAGAATACCTTAATTATGAGCCTTTTCCATTTAATCCAAGGAAAATTGACCTTGTTATTCTTACCCATGCCCATCTTGACCATTCTGCCCTTATTCCAAAACTTATAAGAGAGGGCTTGAGATGCAAAATTATAACAACTCCGGCTACAAAGGACCTTCTTGAAATTATGCTCTTTGATGCTTTAAAAGTGCAAAAAAATGAAAACTATAAACAAACCCTTTATGATGAAGAAAACATATACAGAGCATTAAAACAAATAGAAATACTTCCATATCAAAAAACTTTAAATTTTAACGGAATAGATATAAAACTTTTTGATGCAGGACATATTCTTGGAGCAGCCTCTGTTCAATTAAATGTTAATGGTAAAAAAATAGTATTTTCAGGAGACATTGGAAGAAGTGATTATCCTATTTTGCGAGACCCAGAAGTTCCACAGGAGGCAGACTATCTCATTTTAGAGTCAACCTATGGAAACAGAATTCATAAAACTCTCAATGAAAGCATTAAAGAGCTTATTCAGGCAATAAAAGATACCTTTCAGAAAGGAGGAAATGTAATAATTCCAGCTTTTGCTGTGGGAAGAACCCAGGATTTGCTTTATATTCTCAACAAAGCTGTAAGACAGGGACTTCTTCAGCCTGTAAATGTCTATCTTGACAGCCCCCTTGCTGAAGAAGCAACACGAATATATCTTTCCCATCCAGAGCTTTTTGATGATGAAGCTTTAAAAGAAATGAGAAATCCAGCTCGCACATCAATAAAGCTTCACTTCGTTAAAACTGTGGAAGAATCAAAAAAGCTTAATTCAATCAAATCAAACGCTGTTATTATTGCTGGAAGCGGAATGTGTCAGGGTGGAAGAATTGTATACCATCTTTATCATAATATTGACAGAGAGGAATGCAGTATCATTTTTGTAGGATTTCAGGCTAAAGGAACACTGGGAAGAAAAATTGTTGATGGAGAAAAAGAAGTTTCAATTCTCGGAAAAACTCTTCCTATAAGAGCAAAGGTTTACACAATTGGTGGTTTCTCAGCCCATGCTGACAGGGATGAACTTCTTCAGTGGATTGAGTCAATAAAAACAAAGCCAGAAATATTTCTCGTGCACGGTGAAGCAGAAGTTATTGAGGCTTTTAAAAACTCCATAGAAGAAAAATTTGGACTTATATGTAGAATTCCAGAAAGACTTTCTGTTTATGAAATCTGATAAATTCTTTCTCAATAAAAATTTTTTTATCAAACTTATTGAATTTCCTGCACTTTATAACATAAAAACAGATGAGCTATACAGCATTGATGACAAAGCATTAAAAATACTAAAAAATATTGAAAAGGGCAGGTTTTTAAACATAAAAAATGCAAAGGAATTGTTAGAATACTGCATAAAAGAAGGAATTCTTACTGAAAAGCCTCAAAAAAGAATTAAAACTCTCATTAAACAATCACCAATTCCTTCACTTAGATATCTTGAGCTACAAATTACAAATCAATGTAATCTCCGATGCAAGCACTGTTTTGTTGATAGACAGAAACCACAGACTCTCTCTTTTGAAAAAATTCAAAAAATTCTCAAAGAATTTGAACAAATGCAAGGATTGAGAGTTTTAATTACCGGTGGAGAGCCTCTGCTGCATCCTGAATTTGAAAAAATCAATGATTTTATAAAAGAACTTGCTATAAGAAAAATTCTTTTTACAAACGGCCTTTTACTCAATGATAAAATATTGAAAAATCTTAATGTAGAAGAGATTCAGATAAGTCTTGACGGAATGAAAAAAGGGCATGAGAGCTTAAGAGGAAAAGGAACATTTGATAAAACTATAGATGCAATAAAAAGGGCAATTGAATACGGATTTCAGGTATCTATAGCAACAGTAATTCACAAAGGCAATCTTACAGAGTTTGACAAACTGGAAAACCTTATTAAAGGCTTAAAAATAAGGGAATGGACAGTGGATGCTCTCACAATAACAGGAAATTTAAAGCTTCATCAGGAAGTGTGGGTACCTCCAGAAGAGGCATATAAAATCATGCAAAGATATGGATTCTCCATGGAAGACCATCCAAAAGCAGAAGAATACGGATGCGGTGCTCATTTACTTACTGTGCTTGCTACAGGTCTTGTAGCCTTTTGCTCTTTTTATGAAGATGAACCAATAGGAAACATTGATGAAGGATTGGAAAACCTATGGAAAAAGAAAAAACAGATTATATTAAAAGAGCTTGACTGTTCTAAAACTAACTGTCCCTTTCTTCAGGAATGCAGAGGTGGTTGTAGATTCAGAGCAATGGTGTTAACTGGCAGAAAAAATGCACCAGATTTATTTAAATGTTATCAGTTTGGCAGGCTAAAGCCTTAGCTTTTTCATACTCCATCCATAAAGCCTCTTTAGTTAATCCTTCATGTTCAATAAAATCCCATGGTAGATAGTCTTTAAAAGATTTTATCTCATAAAGACTTTCCTTGACCTCATCAAAAATTCTTCCAAAGTTTTCTCCTTCTGAAATTCTTTTAATCACTGAAAATGCTTTTCTTGAGGCTCTTGCAAAGTATCCCTCCATATAAGAGTATTTTGGCACTTCATGAAAAAGCTTGAATCCTTTAATCTGCCATGTATCTGTTTTCAATTTTTTCAGTTTCTCTTTAATTTTTTCATACTCCTCCATCCTGTGCCATTGAAATGGAGTAAAAGGTTTTGGAACAAATACGCTTACACTTGCCGTTATCCTGCGATGGAAAATATCTCTGATTTTTTTAATGAGTTTGACTATTTCATCAATCTCTTCATCTTTTTCAAAAGGAAGTCCAATCATGAAGTAAAGCTTCAGAGTTTCCACACTGGTTTCTTTAAGTTTGTCTGCAATGTTGAGGAGATCCTCTTCGCTGATTTCTTTTTTTATTATTTTTCTTAATCTCTGAGAACCTGCCTCCGGAGCCAGAGTAATGGTTCTCTGTGAGGCAAGATTTTTTAAGATTTCAATGGTTGTTTTATCTGCCCTTAAAGAAGTAAAAGATAATTCAACACCCTGTATTTTGAGCAGTTCTTTTAAATCACTGTAAGCTGTCAGAGAAGGAGCTATTATTCCTGCTTTAATGGGTTTCAGATTGTCAATTATCTCTTTTAATTTTTCAAAGGAAGCTTTCCTTACAGGCTTATAAACATATCCAACAAGACAGAATCTGCAACTGAAAGGGCATCCTCGCATAGTTTCTAAAAGAAACATGCTTGAAAATACAGCCTCTTCAGTAATTATTTGAGAAAAATTGAATTTTTCTGCAAAATCTTTACAGTAAACCTTCTTAATTTTTTCTGGAGCATTTTTCCATAAAGCTTTCCTTCCTGTTAATTTTCCTTGGAAATATACCTCTTCGTATGCTTCTGGAATATAAAAGCCATCAAGCTTCATAAGCTCTTTTTTTAGATTCTCTTTAAAATCCTTAGTGAAACAACTTTCTTTTACAGTTTTGTAGACTTCTATGAATTTATCAATAAGTTCTTCAGCTTCACCAATAAATAAAGCATCAAAAATTTCTGCCACTGGTTCAGGATTGCTGAAAACTCCCACTCCACCAGCAACAACAAATGGATGATTAAAACTTCTCTCTGAAGTAAAATAAGGAATTTTGCCAAATTTTAATATTTTTAGAATATTTGGATAGTCATTTTCAAAGCAAAGACTGAAAGCCACTATATCAAACTCATAAAGAGGTGTTTTTGATTCAAAGGATACAAGGGGATGAGTTATAAAATTATTCTGTTTTTCTGGAAGAAAAGCTCTCTCGCAAACAACATCCTTTCTTTGATTAAAAAGTCTGTAAACAGCTTGAAATCCTAAGTTTGATATGCCAACCTGATATAGATTTGGATATATGAGACATATCTTTATTCTGCCACCATGCTCTTTAAAAATTGTACCCTTTTCTTTTTTCAGAAAAGCATCAATTCTGTCAGATATTTTTCTCATTCAAGATTTTATATTTCTTTCTCAAATAGGCTGGAATATCAATTTCATCCTCAATCTCTGAAGGAATCTCTTTTGAAGGCTCTTTTACAATTATAGATGCTTCAGAGTCCTGTGTAGTTGATTTTTCTTCAATTGAACTTTGAACTTTGAATTTTGAATTTACAGAGAAGGACTCTTTACTGGTTTCAAAGCTTTTGTCAACTTCTTTATTTACAGAGAGAGTAGATAAAGCTTTTTCTGAATTTGGTTGACTCTCAGTTGCTGGGTGAATTTTTAATGAAGAAAGAGAATTAATATCTTTTGAGATAATTCTCTTTGTTTCTTTCAAAGAAATGCTGCTACTTTTTGGCATCCACTTCTCAGCGGAGCTTAAATGGAGCTCTTCAGTTTTATCTTCAAATCCTGTTGCAATAACTGTAACAAATATTTCATTTTCAATTTCAGACTTTATAACAGTTCCAAAAATAATGTTTGCATCTTCATGGGCAACATCATAAACAGTTCCAGCAATTTCCTGAACTTCATCAAGAGTAAGGTCAAATCCTCCTGTAATGTTTATCAGGATTCTTTTTGCACCCTCTATTGATGTTTCTTCAAGCAGTGGATTATTGATTGCTCTACGGGCTGCCTCAGCTGCTCCTTCCTGTTTTGTGCATGTTCCAAGCCCGATTACAGCCGTTCCAGAGTTTTCAATAATAGTTCTTACATCTGCAAAGTCTCTGTTTATAAATCCAGGACTTAAAATCAGATCTGAAATTCCCTGAACAGCCTGCCTTAAAATGTCATTGGCAATTGCAAAAGACTTTACAAGAGGAGTTCCTTTTTCAACAACCATATGAATTCTATCATTGGGAATAATAATTATTGTATCCACATATTTTTTCAGCTCTTTAATGCCGACAACTGCATTGTGAAGCCTTTTTTTACCTTCAAAATAGAATGGTTTTGTAACAACAGCAACTGTCAGTATTCCCAGTTCCTTTGCTAAAGAAGCAATTACAGGAGCAGCGCCTGTTCCTGTTCCTCCACCCATCCCGGCTGTTATAAAAATTAAATCTGAGCCTTCAATGCAGGAAAGAAGTGTGTCTTTGTCTTCCATCGCTGATCTTTTACCAAGTTCTGGATCAGAACCTGCTCCAAGCCCTTTTGTAAGCTCCTTTCCAATCTGCACCTTTACAGGAGCTAAGGATATTTCAAGATGTTGTATATCAGTGTTGACTGCTATAAACTCAACTCCATAAATGCCTGAAGAAATCATTGTATTTACTGCATTTGTTCCTGCACCTCCAACTCCTATAACCTTTATTTTTGCTACAGGTCTTTCCACTTCTTCAATTTCAAACATTTTATCCCTCCTTCTTTGATTTTATATAAACTTCTTCAATCCTTTTTCAAACCAAGTGGTAATTTTATTAAATATAGTTTCAAAGCTTGAAATTGATTCATTAAAATCTCTTGTTTTTAATGCATAAATAAAACTGCCTATAGTGGAAGAAAACTCAGGATTGTAAATTCCATCTATTCCTTCCTCATTAACAGAATCATCCTCTAAACCAAATTCTGAAGTTATTGCCATAAGTCCTACATCTGGTTTTCCTATTCTTGCGGGAATTGATAAAAATCCCTCAGCCAGAGAAACAAAACCCTGCAAAAGAGAAGTCCCACCTGTAAATACTGCTGAAGATATTGAATCAACTTGAGTTGAATCAAGCTCTTTTTTAATAATTTCAAGTATTTCTTCACATCTGGCATAAACTATTTCTTTTATTACATTTAAGGGAATTTTTATGGAATGCTTATCTACTCCAACAATTTCTATCTCTTTTTCATTTTCTTTGAGTTTCAAAGTACCAAAGCTTACATCAGGCATTGCAACTGCGAACTGAGTCTTTATTCTCTCCGCTTTTCCAAATGGTATTTTTAAACCTATTGCCAGATCACTTGTAATGTGATTGCCTCCGATGCCGTATGTTGCAACATGCCGTAAATAACCATCATAAAACACGGCAATATCAATAGTTCCTCCACCAATATCAACAACCACACTTCCCATTTCTCTGTCATGTTCTGTAAGTGTAGCCTCAGAGGATGCTATGCTCTGCAACACAATCTCTTCAACTTCAATGCCTGCTTTATTGCAACAACTAATAATATTCTGAATGTGAGAGGATGAAGCAGTTATAATATAAACCCTTACTTCAAGTCTCAATGCCTTCATGCCAACAGGATCTTTTATCCCATTTACTCCATCTACAATAAACTCAACAGGCAAAATATGAACCGCCTGTCTGTCTGAAGGAAGCCTCATAGCAGTTGCTGCTTCAATTGCTAAATCCACATCTTGCTCTGTTATTTCTTTTTTTCTTACTTTCACTGCTGCATTACTGTACATACCTTTGATATCACTTCCTGAGGCACAGACATATGCTTTTCTCATCTTTAATCCTGTAGTGGCCTCTATATCCTGTAAAGCCCTTTTAATAGAACTGCTCATTGCTTCCATGTCAACTATTTTACCTTTCTTTAAACCCGAAGAAGGATAACTTCTAAGAAACTTGATTTTTAATTTCCCATTCTCAATTTTTGCTAAGGCAAAAGCTATTTTCGTTGTTCCAATATCAATTACTGCAATCTCACTCATCTTTCAAATCCTACTCCACTGGTTTTACTATTACTCTATCAGGAAATCTTAAATCAATGTATTGCACCTTTAAACCTCTTTTTTGAATTTCTGAACTTACTACAAGATATTTGGCAAACTTCGTCTCAAAATCTCCTTTACCCACAATGATTGGAAAATCATTTATGTAAAGAGTAAGAGTGTCTGGATTATTGCCTGTTATGCTTATCTCATCTTCAGGTTTTATAAAACCTTTATTATTAATAAAATTCAGTAAATTCACAGCTTCCCCAAGAGTTTCCCTGTTTTTAAAGGGATCAATATTTTTTATAACAGGCAAGAATAAAGGCTTATGGTTCGCTGATGCTTGAATATCTTGAGTAAAATCCTCAAGAACCTGAGCTTCATAATCAATTAGATAGGCTCTTTCATTAAACATGACAACAGCAACAGGGCTGGATTCTTTTATATAAATCGTTATTGTGCCATTTAAATCTTTTCTTATTATCGCATCCTTTATCCACGGAGTTTTTCTTAGTCTTTCATATAAGCTCTTAGATGATGGATAAATTATAGAGTTTCCTTCTTTTATGCCTATGATTGACCTGATTTCTCTTTCATTAAGATGTTTGTTGCCAATAATGACAATATGCTTTACTGTAAGAGTCTCAAAAAATAAAAATCCTGCCACCAGCATTAAAAAAAACACCCCGAGAATTATCCATTTCTTATTTTTCATCTTTTAGCGCAAGTTCAAGAATTTCTTTAACAAGACTTTTAAAATCATAACCTGCCAGAGATGCTATTTTGGGTAAAAGCGATGTCTCTGTCATTCCAGGTATGGTATTTACTTCAAGAACATAAGCATTGCCTGCCTCATCAACGAGCATATCAACTCTTGTAGCACCTTTACAGCCTAATGCTTGATGAGCTTTCAGTCCAAGCTCTTTAAGTTTTTCATAAATAGAAGCATCTATCTCTGGAGGAAGTATATAGTCAGTGAGTCCCTTTGTATATTTTGCTTCATAGCTGTAAAAGCCCTTTTTAGGTCTTACCTCAACTCCTCCAAGAGCTTTATTGCCAAGAACACCAATGTGAATTTCTTTGCCTTCAATATATTTTTCTAAGATTGCTCTGCTGCCATATTGAAAGGCTTCCTTAAGAGCTTCATCAAACTCTTTTTCGCTTCGGACAATATTTACTCCTACTGAAGAGCCTTCATGTGCTGGTTTTACCACACATGGTAAAAAAGGAGTAGCAAATGTTTGCTTTAAATAGTCTTTTTTATTAATTATTTTAAAGGGAGGCACAGGAATACCGTGGTATAGAAATACTTTCTTTGTTGCTTCTTTGTCCATTGCCAGAGCTGAGGCAAGAACTCCTGAACCAGTATAAGGAATACCCATAACTTCAAGCATTCCCTGGACACCACCATTTTCTCCCCATCCACCATGAAGAACCAGAAAGGCTACATCAATTTTTTCCTGTTTTATTTTCTCACAGAGGTCAGTTCCTGCATCTATAAAAACCGCATTAAGCCCAAGTTCCCTTAAAGCATTAAAAACTGCCTGTCCACTTCTAAGAGATACCTCTCTTTCAGATGATACTCCGCCTGCTATTACACCAACCCTCATAAAGTACCTCCTAAAATTTTTATCTCAGGTTCCAATTCAATAGAAAAAAGCTTGAATACTTTTTCTCTAACAAGATCCATTAATCTTAAAAAATCACAGGCTTTGCCACTACCAGCATTGATAAAGTAGTTAGCATGAACAGAACTTACCATTATATCTCCAATTCTTATTCCCTTTAATCCTGCTTTGTCTATTAAAGCACCTGCTGAATGCCCTTCAGGATTTTTAAATACACAGCCTGCAGACTTCTCTCTTAAAGGTTGTGTTTCTATTTTTTTCTTAAGAAATTCCTTCATTTTTTGAAAAGGCTGTCCGCTCTTTAAGTTAAATCTAACAGATTTAATAATCCAGGAGTTAGGCAGTCCTGAACTCCTGTATTTAAAATTGATATTCTGCTTTTTTAAAACTTTTATCTGCAGCTCATCAGTAATAACTTCCACTTCCTCAAGGCTGTCCTTTATTTCATATCCAAAAGAGCCTGCATTGCCTTTCACCGCACCTCCCACTGTTCCAGGAATACCAATAAGCCCTTCCATACCTGAAAGACTTCTTTTCAAAACAAAGGCAACAAGCCTTTGAAGCATTACTCCTGCTGACACTCTAATACTAAATTCTTCAATATTTATTCTGTTCATTTTTTTTGTATTGATTATCACTCCTCTGAACCCATTATCACTTACAAGTAAGTTGCTACCTCCTCCTATAACATAATAGGCTAATCCCTCGTTTTTTATTACTTCAATCAATTCCACAATAATGTCTTCATCTGAAAATACTATTAAATCCGCCTGTCCACCAATTTTCAAAGTGGTGTATTCAGACAGCGGCTCATTTTTTTTATAAATAATTCCCTTTTCTTTACAGAAAGTTTCAATATTTTTCATAGTCTTTCCAGAACAGCCTCACCAATTTTATAAACATCTCCTGCTCCAATGGTGAAAACCACATCTCCTTCTTTTAACTCCTTCAAAATATCGTCTTTAATTTTTTCTTTATCTGGATTAAATCTAACATTAACATGAGCAGATTTTAACTTTTCATATAAAATTTCTCCACTTACTCCTTCAATTGGAGATTCACTTGCAGGATATATATCCATAAGAAATAAAATATCAGTTTTTCGCAATGTGTTCTTAAATACCTTAATAAACTCTTCCATCAAATCTCTTGTTCTTGTGTATCTGTGAGGTTGAAAAACTATACAGAGTCTCTCTGGTTTTAACCATAAGGCAGTTTTTAGCACAGCCTTTATCTCTGTTGGATGATGCCCGTAGTCATCATAAAATTTTATCCCCCTTTTGTCTCCTTTAAACTCAAATCTTCTACCAATTCCTTTAAAGTTTTCAAAGGATTCTTTCACTTTTTCTAAAGGCACTGAAAGTTCCTTTGCTACAATTATTGTTGCCAGAGCATTCAAAACATTATGCTTTCCTAAAACAGTAATAGTAAATCTTCCAAGAGATTTTTCTTTGAAAAAAGCTTCAAAAGAAACCTTAGGTGGTGAATACTCAATATTTTTTGCATAAAAATCAAAGCTCTTATCAAATCCATATGTTACATATCTTCTTGTTAAATGAGGAATTAAATCCCTTATGTGTCTGCATTCTCCACAGAGAATTGAAAGACCATAAAAGGGAACTTTATTTGCAAACTCAACAAAAGCTTTTTTAATTCTTCTTAGATTTTTAAAATAATCAAGATGTTCTCTATCAATGTTTGTTATAACAGAAATAGCTGCAGTAAGCTTTAAAAAACTTCCATCACTTTCATCAGCCTCTGCTACAAGAAATTCGCCTTTACCAAGTTTTGCATTACTGCCAATTGACTTAAGCTTTCCTCCAACAACTACTGTAGGATCAAATCCTGCATCAGTTAAAACAGTGGCAATTAATGAAGTAGTTGTTGTCTTTCCATGGGCACCGGCAACTAAAATTGAGTATTTTAATCTACAGAGTTCAGCAAGCATCTCAGCTCTTGGGATAACAGGAATACCAAGCTGCTTTGCTTTAATAATTTCAGGATTATCAGGCTTTACTGCTGAAGAAAATACAACCACATCTGTTTCATCAATGTTGTCTTTGCTGTGTCCGATAAATACTTTTACTCCAAGACTTCTTAATCTTTTAACTGTATCAGACTCTTTTATATCAGAACCTGTTACAGTATAACCCATATTATGAAGAACCTCGGCAATACCGCTCATTCCAATTCCACCAATGCCAACAAAATGAATTTTTTTATACTGATACATTTCTCCTCCTTACCAGGGTTTCAGCAATCTCAATAATCTTCTCTGCTGCTTTTGGTTTTCCAAAGGCAATACTTGCTCTCTGCATCTCTTTTAAACTGTCTGGATTATCTAAAATTTCATTGATTTTTTTTGCAAGACTCTGTCCATTTAAATCCCTGTCAAGAATAAGTTCACAGGCACCCCGACTGAGAAGTCTTCTGGCATTCATCTCCTGATGATTGTATGCAGCATATGGATATGGAATCAAAATTGATGCTTTACCAATAGCTGTAATCTCTGCTACAGTAGAGGCTCCTGCCCTTGAAATTACTAAATCTGCTACACTGTAAGCTTCTGCCATCTCATATATAAATGGCAAAACAGTTGCCTTAAATGAAAGATTTTTATATTCAGCAGAAACCCAATTTAAATCATACTGTCCTGTTTGATGAATTATCTGAATCCTGTTCTTTAATGGAACTAAATATGAGAGAGCCTCTGTCATAGCTTTGTTTATTTTTCTTGCACCAAGACTTCCTCCAAAAACCAGTATGGTGAATTTTCCTTCTTCTATATTAAAAAGCCTTTTTGCTTTTTCTGAATCACCTTCAAGGATATTTTTTCTAATTGGGGTTCCTGTGAGATAAACTTTTTGTTTTGGAAAATAATCTATGGTTTCAGGATAGGTTATAGCAATTGCTGAGGCAATCCGTCCAAGTATTTTATTTGCAAGTCCTGGAACAGTATTCTGTTCAAGAATAATTGAGGGAATTTTTTTTAAAGCAGCTGTTAAGACAACAGGAAATGAGGCATAACCGCCTACCCCAAACACCACATCCGGTGAAAAAGAATTTATAATGTTTTTTGATTCAGAGATTGATTTAAAAAGACTCATAAAAGTCTTAAGCTTCTGCATTGCAGACTTTCCCACAAATCCCTGAATAGATATGAATTTCAGATCATATTTTGTTTTAGGAATAACCTTTGCCTCCAGTCCCCGCTGAGTTCCTACAAAAACAATCTGAGCCTCTGGATATCTCTCTTGAATTGTTTCTGCCAAAGCCACGCCAGGGAAAAGATGTCCTCCTGTTCCACCACCAGCTATAATAACTTTCATGAGAAATTTTTACCTCTCCAGTATTTGTATGTTCTTAGTTTTGTTTTTCTTTTAGAATACACCTCTACTGAGTCTTGAGTTGAATTAAATCTTGAAAGATTAAGTAAGATTCCAATAGCTATGAGATTAACAACCAGAGCAGAACCACCATAGCTGATAAAAGGCAGTGGAAGACCTTTTGTTGGTGCCATGCCTGTTACAACAGCAAAGTTTATCAATGCCTGAATAGAAATCATAATTGTAACTCCTGATGCAAGAAAGTAATAAAAAGGTTCAGACTGTCTCATGGCAATGTTTAATCCTCTAAGACATATTAAAAAAAACAAAACCACCACTGTAGCTGCTCCTATAAATCCCATCTCTTCACCAATGTGAGCAAATATAAAATCTGTATGTATCTCAGGTAAAAAAGCAAGCTTCTGCTTTCCTTCTCCAAGTCCTTGTCCTGTGAGTCCTCCACTTCCAAGAGCAATCAATGACTGAACAAGCTGAAACCCACTACCTTGTGGATCAGCCCATGGATCAAGAAAAGAAGTAATTCTTTTCCATCTATAAGGTTCTTTAGCAAGATAGACTACCAAAGGAATAGCAAGCAAAACTGTAGCTCCCAAAAATCTTAAACTTACACCTCCTATAAAAAGCATCACAAAAGTAATTATTCCGAGCGTCATTGCTGCACCAAAATCAGGCTGTTTTAAAAAAATCAACTGAAAAATAGCCATCAATCCAATGGGAATTATAAAATGCTTAATACTTTCTTTATTGTAGCCATCTCTACTCATATACCAGGCAAGAAAAAAGACCATGGCAAGCTTTGCAAGCTCTGAAGGCTGAAAAGAACTGGGCCACAGCCTGAGCCATCTTCGTGCTCCTCCTGCAGTAACTCCTATAGGAGTAAAAACTGCTGCAAGCATTATAAAGGAAATAATAAGCAGTGGAAAAACGAGTTTTCTTAATTTTTCTCGTGATAAAAAAATAAACACAACCATAAAGAAAAAACCTATAATCAACGTAAAAAACTGCCTTTGTAGATAAATCATTCCTCCTTTATTTGCGTATTTTGCTTTGACAGAGGCTAAAACAGAAGTAGAACTGTAAACTGCAATAAGCCCGATCACAACAAGCAGAGCCACTGCAATTATAAGTGTTTTATCAATAGAGCCTCTGTCCATAGTAGTTTTCATAAAGAATTTACAATATCCTTGAATACTTCTCCACGATGTTCAAAGTTATTGAACATATCAAAGCTTGCACATCCAGGAGAAAGAAGCACTATATCTCCTGCTGTGGCAATTTCCTTTGCTTTAACTACAGCAGATTTCATATCCTCTTCAAAATAATAGGGAACTAAATCTCCAAGAGCATCTGCAATTTTTTGCTTTGCCTCACCAATAAGTACTAAAGCCTTTACTCTCTTTTTTACAATCTCCCTTAATTGAGAAAAATCTCCACCTTTATCCCTTCCACCTGCAATTAAAATCACATTCTCAGGAAAACTTTCAATGGACTTAGCTACTGCATCCACATTGGTTCCCTTTGAATCATTTACATAAATTACTCCGTTTATTTCTCTCACATACTCCATTCTGTGAGGAAGTCCAGAGAATTCTTTAACAACTTCTTTTATGCTGTCTCCTTTACATCCAGCACAAAAAGCAAGTAAAGCTGCTGCCATTATATTTTCAATGTTGTGAACTCCTTTTATTTTAAATGTGCTTACAGGAACAACTGTATTTTGCATCTCTGAAAAAATGCTTTCTGGAATCTCCTCTCTTGGATTGAACCGAACTTCATTGTTTGCTAAATAGGCTCCATAAACATTTTGAAATCTGCTGAAATAAAAAATATGCGGAAGTTTACCTTTTCTCAGATAAACACTTCTTAAATGTTCAATAGCAGACACTGTATTTTTATCATCCATATTAAGTATGAGATAATCCTCTCCACCCTGATTCTGAAAAATTTTTGCTTTTGCCTCAATATATTCCTTCATACCTGAGTATCTATCCATATGATCAGGTGTAATGTTAAGGATTGCTGCAAAATCTGGTTTAAAGTTTTTTATTCCTTCAAGCTGAAAGCTTGAAAGTTCAAGCACAAGATAGTCTATATCAATCTCTTTTTTTAAAACTTTCAAAACAGCCTCTGCCATGGGGTATCCAATATTTCCTGCCAGATGAGTCTTTTTACCATCTTTCTTCAAAAATTCATAGACCAGTGTAGAAGTTGTTGATTTTCCATTAGAGCCTGTAATGCCTATTATCTTTATCTCTGGATTTATGAAACTCAGAATCTGCCAGCTAAGTTCTATCTCGCCAATAACTGGAATACTTTTATAGATTGCTGAAACAATTGAAGGTGTACTTAAAGGAACTCCTGGACTTACCACTATAATTTCAGCACCCTCAAGAGCTTCTGCTGGATGCCCACCTCCTGTTATTTTTTCCACACGCTCTTTTATCAGAGTTATCTCCCTTAAAATTTCATCTTCATTTTTTTTATCATTTATTATTAATCTTGCACCAAGACTGCTGAGCAGTTGAGCTACTGCTAAACCACTTTTTCCAAGTCCAACAATTGCTACTTTTTTATCTTTTAGTTCAGATAGTTCTTTTATTATTTTTTGCATTTTTTATCCTCTTTTTAAGTTTCTGCACTTTCTTTTTATTTGTCTTTTTAGTTAATTTTTGATTAGTTTTATAAGACACAGGCATTACTGATTTTTCCTCTGAAAGCTTAACCACAGGCTGCTGTTTACCTGAAATAACATCTTCTGCTTGAGCAATAAGTTGTTGAGTATCTTCCCAGAGCTTTTCTCTGTTTTTATCTCCAAGAATTGCTGTATAAACAACTCTCCCCATTACTTTATTGGCACTAACAAAACAATGCCTTGCACTTCTTGTATATCCTGTTTTACCTCCTATCATGTTATCTTCTAACCATAATAAATGATTGGTATTCTGAATGAAGTATTGTTTACCATTTCCAGATTTTACTAGATAAACCCTGGTATTTATAGCTTCCTTTATCAGTGGATAAGCAAGGGCATGAGACATAATTTTTGTCAAGTCATAAACTGTTGTGTACTGTCCTTTGCCAGGTAATCCGCTGGCATTTACAAATCTTGTATCTTTTGCTCCGATTTTCTGTACCTTTTCATTCATGAGTTTTACAAAATTTTGCTCACTTCCTGCTGTAGCTTCTGCCAGAGCAACTGCTGCAGAGTTTACAGAACGCATTAAAGCAAGGTAAACAAGATCACGAACAGGATAAACTTCTCCCTGAACAAGTCTTGGTGAGACACTTGGAGTTTTAGCTGCTTTTTTTGATATGATTACTTTATCATCAGGATTAAGTTTTTCAAGTGCAACCATCACTGTTACAAGTTTTGTTGTGCTTGCTGGAGGAAGTTTCATATGAGGATTTTTTCCGTAAAGAATTTTCCCTGTCTGGGCATCCACTGCAACTGCGCTTGGTGCGTCAATATCAGTAGCTAAACAGTAGGAATTTAAAAAAAATAAACATACAATAAAAATAAAAAGTTTTAGCTCTGCCTTAATCCTTAAGCCTTTAGCCTTATTTCTCATTGCATCACCTCAGTTTTAAAGTTAAAAGACTTAAAAGAGCAAGTATTATTCCTATTATCCAGAATCTTACTATAACCTTTGGTTCTGGCCATTTTTTTAATTCAAAATGATGATGAAGTGGAGCCATACGAAAGATTCTCTTCCCATTGGTTAACTTGAAATAACCAACCTGAAGAATAACTGATAATGCCTCCACAACAAATATGCCTCCAACTAAAGCAAGAACTATCTCATGTTTTGTTATAACTGCAAGACTTCCAAGAGCTCCTCCGAGGCTCAAGGAACCAACATCTCCCATAAAAACCTCAGCAGGATAAGAATTATACCATAAAAAACCAAGACATGCCCCAAGCATCGCTCCACAGAAAACAGACAATTCTCCAGTCCCTGGTATATAAAGAACATAAAGATACTTTGCAAATACTGCATGACCTGATATGTAAAGAAGGACAGCATTTACAATAGAGGCAATTCCCACAAGCCCTGCAGCAAGACCATCCATTCCATCTGTAAGGTTAACAGCATTTGAAGCTCCCACAATTACAAATATTGCAAAAGGTAGATAAAAAATTCCAAGGTCTATGAGCCACTGCTTAAAAAATGGAATACTTAGAACAGTTGTATATGGGTCTTTTGGATTGAAATAAAGAAAAAGAGTTACGGACATAGCAAGTAAAAACTGGGCAAGCAATTTATACCTGCCCGGTAAGCCTTTGTAATTTTTTCTTGTGATTTTTAAATAATCATCAATAAATCCTATCAAGCCAAAGCCTAAAAAACATATAATCATTATCCACATGTAGTGATTCCTTAAATTTCCCCATAAAAATACTGAAACCAGAACTGATGTAATTATTATTATTCCACCCATTGTAGGAGTGCCTTCTTTTTTAAAGTGTGTTTTTGGCCCGTCATCTCTAATATGCTGGGTAAAACTTAAATTTTTAAGCCATCTTATGCACGAAGGAGCAATAATGAATGTAAAAAAGAAAGATGTAAGTATGGCAAGCATTGTCCTGAAAGTAATATAACGGAAGACATTAAATACAGAGATCTGATCACTTAAACTGTAGAGAATTTCATAAAGCATGTCTGCCCTCTAATAAAATATTAAGAATTTGTTCCATCTTCATAGCTCTTGAGCCTTTTATTAAAATAATTTCAGAACCATTAAGTTGCCTTCTCAAAAATTCACCTGCCTGCTGAGCATCATCAAAAAACTCTCCATCAACATATCTTAAAGCATTTTTCATAAACTTACCAACTCCAACAAAAAAATCAATTCCCATTTCTTTAATCCATTTACCCACTTCCTCATGAGCTGATTGAGTAAACTCACCAAGTTCAAGCATATCTCCGAGCACAGCAACTGCTTTTCTTGTTTTTTTTCTTCTTGCAAGTTCCTGTAAAGCCGCTTTCATTGAAGATGGATTGGCATTGTAAGCATCAAAAAATATCTCAATTCCATTGATTTTTATTATTTCTCCACGCATGGCTACAGGACTGAAAGATTCTGTAAACTCCTGTATGGTGCACTTAGAAACACCGAAGAAAGTTGCAATGCCTGCCGCAGCTGTTATGTTGTAAACATTATGCATACCCATTAAAGAGGATTTCACAGGAAAACTTACCAGCCCAGCATGAAAATCAAACTCTACATGGTCATCATAAAAATTAATATTTTCAGCCCTATAGTCACATTCCTTGCTCAAGCCAAATGTCAGAACAGCTCCATTAAAATCTTTAAGTCCTTCCATAAGAAACTCATCATCTCCATTGGCAAAAACTGTTTTAACAAAGGGAAGTATCTCAAGCTCTCCATCTCTTACGCCTTCAAGTGAGCCAAATCCCTCAAGGTGCTCATATCCGATATTGGTAATCACTGCATAATCTGGATAAACTATTTCACAGAGTTCCTTTATATCTCCATGTCTGTTTGTGCCAAGTTCAAGAACCATTATTTCTGTATCATGCTCAATTTTGCTAAGGCAGAGAGGAACTCCAATATTGTTATTGAAATTTCCCTCTGTTTTGAGAACCTTATATTTTCCTGATAACATACCAGCAATTAACTCCTTTGTTGTAGTTTTACCATTACTTCCAACCACTGCAATAACCTTTCCTTTAAATTTTTTTCTTAAATATCTTGCCAGCTCCTGTAATGCTTTAAGAGTATCATCAACTAAAACTACTGTTTTATTTTGAAAATCCACATCTATTTCTTTAGAAATTACTGCACCATAAGCTTTTTGAAATGCTTCAATTAAAAAATCATGACCATCTCTTTTAGAACCCTTTAAAGCAAAAAATAAATCATTCTCAGTGATTGTTCTTGTATCAATTGATACCTCTCTGAATACTTCCATTCCTGAGGAAAGTAACTGTCCTCGTGTAGCTTTTATTAAATCCTCAAGAGTAAACATGGCTTATTTCAATCCTTTCAAAGCTTTTATCAAAACTTCTTTATCACTGAAATGGTATCTTTTCCCTTTTATTTCCTGATAGTTTTCATGACCTTTACCAGCAACAATTAAAATATCTCCTTTTTTGCATATTTTTGTTGCAATCCATAAACTTATTGCTCTGTCTGGAACAACAATATAGTTATCCTTTGAAATACCTTCTTCAATTTCTTTAATGATTTCTCCTGGTTCTTCCCATCTTGGATTATCTGAAGTAAGAATAACCATGTCACTTAACTCTGTGGCAATTCTGCCCATCTCCTGTCTTTTACCTCTGTCACGATTACCACCACAGCCAAAAACTGTTATTATTCTGCCATTTTTTGATAACTCCTCTTTTAATTTTTTTACACTTAAAAGCAGTCTCTCAAGAGCATCAGGTGTGTGTGCATAATCAATAAACACAAGGAAATCCTTTCCTTCTGCAACTCTTTCAAATCTTCCCTCTGGAGATTTAGCCTCGGAGATGGCAGACACAATAATATCAGGTGGTATGTTTAAGCCAAAAGCAACAGCCACAGCAGAAGCAACATTATAAATATTTGGAAATCCTAAAAGTGACGTCTTCACAAATAACTCCTCATCTTGAATGGAAAAAGTAATCTCTGTTTCTTTAAACTTCAATCTATAATTTTTTACATAAATGTGGGCTTCAGGATTTTGCAGAGAATACAGAATTTTTTTATTTTTTACTTCCTCAGCAAGTCTTTTTCCATATTCATCATCTATGTTTATAACTGCTATACCATCTTTTTTAAGTAAATCTGTAAAAAGTCTTTTTTTTGCCTGAAAATAATCTTCCATATCCTTATGAAAATCAAGGTGGTCTCTTGAAAGATTTGTAAATACTGCCACATCAAACTGGGTGTAATCAACTCTTTTTAAAGCAAGAGCATGGGAAGAAACCTCTGAAATGACATATTCCACACCTTTTTGAAGCATTTCATGGAGAAGTCTCTGAAATTCTGGAGCTTCCGGAGTTGTATGAATTGCTTGTTTTTCTTCATTATCAATCAAATATTTGATGGTTCCTATAATTCCTGTTTTTTTACCGCAGTTTTTCAGTATCTGTCTGATTAAATAGGATGTGGTGGTTTTTCCGTTTGTGCCTGTTATTCCGATAATTTTAAGTTTTTCACCTGCTCTATAAAACCTTGAACTCAACCATGCAAGAGCATCTCTTGTGTCATTAACGCCTATCCATGTAACAGAGCTGTTATAAGGAGTGAAACTCCCCTTTTCATAGACAACAGCAACGCTGCCTTTTTTTATTGCTTCTTCAATAAAAAGATGTCCGTCAGTGTTTCCACCTGATATTGCTACAAAAAGGCTTGATTCTTTTATATCCTTTGAATTGTAGCTTATATAAGCAATATCCCTATTTATATCTCCTTTTATATCAAAATCATCTCTTAAAAGTTCCTTTAAAATCATTCTCCTGCCACCGCAACCTTTCTACTTACCTGTCTATCAAAGGTAACAACAAGACCTTTTTCCCTGGCATCATCTCTTGGAACATTCAGATAAGACAGTGCCTCATCAGCTATTGCTTTAAATACTGGAGCTGCAACAACCCCTCCATAATGAGCACCTTTTGGATCTTGAATTACCACTATCATGGCAATGCGGGGATTGTCCGCTGGAATAAATCCAACAAATGAGCTTACAAATCTATCTTTTGAGTATCTGCGGATTTTTGGATCATATTTTTGAGCTGTGCCTGTTTTGCCTGCCACATCATTTCCATCAAGCTTTGCCTGAGTAGCAGTTCCTCCTTCTTCTGTAACTTTTTTAAGAATTTCTTTCATTATCCTTGCTGTTTTATCAGAAATGATTTTTTCTCTCTGAATAACACTTTTATATAAAATGTTGCCTTGAGGAGAGTGAATTTCAGAAACCACAAAAGGCTTTACAAGATAACCTCCATTTGCAATTGCAGAGTAAGCTCTAAGGATTTGCAATGCCGTAACTCCTACTTCCTGTCCAATTGGAATAGCTCCTATTGATGTGCCAGACCATTTCTGAGTAGGCCTTATATAGCCTGATATCTCTCCTGGAAGATCTATTCCAGTTTTTTCACCAAAGCCAAATTTTTTTATGTATTGATAAAGTTTTTCCTTTCCAAGCATCATTGCTATTTTTATTGTACCAACATTAGAAGACTTCTGAATAATTTCTTCAAAAGTAAGAACTCCATGTCTATGAGCATCTCTTATTTTTTTACCCCATACTTCTATGTATCCCTGTGAACAATCAAATTTAGTATTTGGCTTTACAATACCCTCTTCGAGTGCAGCAGTTGCAGTAACTATTTTAAAGGTAGAACCTGGCTCATAAAGGTCTGTTATTGCACGATTTCTTATTATACCAATATTCTTTATAGATTTTAAATTATTGGGATCATAAGTTGGTCTGTTTGCAAGAGCGAGAATCTCTCCTGTAAAGGGATCCATCATTATTGCAGTGGCAGAAGAAGCCTGCCATTTTTTTACTGCCTCATCAAGGTATTTTTCAACAATGTATTGTAATCCTTCATCAATTGTTACAAAAACATCATTTCCCTTTACATCCTTTAAATCTCCCTGAGAGAGTTTCTTACCCTTAGCATCCACTGAAACTACTTTCATAGACTTCTCTGCTCTAAGATATTTATCATACTTCCTTTCCACTCCTTCCATACCCTGTTCATCAATGTTCACAAATCCGATCAAATGAGAAGCTAAAAAACCCTTTGGATAAAATCTTGCTCCTTCTATGACAGAACCAACTCCTTCAATCTTTAATGCTTTTATTTTTTCCGCCACAGCTGAATCAACTTTTCTTTGAAGCCATAAAAATCTTATATTTTTTTCTGATAATCTTTCTATCTGCTCTGGATCAACTTTAACATAGTTTTTTAAAAGATTAACTGCCTGAATTGAGTTTAAAGAGGCAGGATCAATGAATAGAGACTCTTTTTCCAGAGAAATTGCTAATTCCCTGCCCATTCTGTCATATATGTTGCCTCTCTTTGGAATAATCTCTTCCTTTTTTATTTGCTGAATTTTTGCTTTTGCAAAATAAGCCTCGTGTTCAACAAACATGATTAAGCCAAGACGAAAGATAACAGAAGTAAAACAAATTAAGAAGAATATTTTCAGTAAAACAAGCCTTTTCTTCATCTTCAATTCTTTTTATTAAAACTGACTGTTTTTACAAAACTTTCAGGACTCCCTTCTATATAAACGACTTTTTTCCTGTCAGGAAATACCAGCAAATGTTCATTATTAATTCTTACAAAGGAAGTTAAGCTTGACTTTTGAGCAACTAAATTCTTGTTTTCTCTGAGCAAAGCCTTTTTTTTCTCTTCAAGACTGCTTAATCTATACTCTACAGAAATTACATTTGACCTTACCCATAAAATTGCAAAAATTGCAAACAAAATAAAAACTATTGAGATAACATATTTCATATTTTTTCACCTCCCCTGAGTCTTGCACTTCTTGATGAAGGATTTCTATAAACTTCTTCAAGAGATGGTAAAATAGGTTTCTTAGTGAGTATCCTGAAAATACTCTCCTGTTCTTTTTCTCTGAAAAAATTCTTTACAACTCTGTCTTCGCCTGAATGGTAGGAGATAACACACATCCTTCCACCTGATTTTAATAATTCCAATGCCTGGGAAAGTCCTTCTCTTAGTTCCTCAATTTCTTTATTCACTTCTATTCTTATTGCCTGAAAAACCTGAGTTGCAGGATGAAGTCTTCCATGTCTTGGAATAACTTTTTTAACCAAATCTGCAAGTTCCTTACATGTATCAATTGGTTTTTTGCTTCTCTGTCTCACAATCTCTCTTGCTATTCTCCTTGCAAAGGGTTCATCACTATATTCTCTTAAAATCCTTTCAAGCTCCTTTTCTGAATACTTGTTTACCACATCCCAGGCTGTTAAAGAACCTGTTTGATCCATTCTCATATCAAGATTTTCATCAGAATAAAAACTGAATCCTCTTGAAAAATTCTTTAGCTGAAGCATTGAAACTCCTAAGTCAAAAATAATTCCATCAATACTGTCAATGTATAATTCCTTTAAAACCTCCTTTAATTGAGAAAATCTTGCTTTTTTCAAAATCACCCTTGAATCATTAAGAATTTCTTTTGAGATCTCTATTGCCGATTCATCCCTGTCAATGCCAATTAATCTTCCCTTAGGACCAAGCTTTTTAACTATTTCCAATGAATGTCCTGCACAACCTAAAGTAGCATCTACATAAATTCCATCTTGAACAGGATTAAGAAGCTCTATCACTTCTTTAATCATTACAGGAATATGCAGTTTTTTATAATCCATATCTGGCAAGTCCATCCTGTATCCTCTTTATATCTACTTTTGATGGATCAGTGATGCTGTCCCATGTAGGTTTATCCCATATTTCTATTCTGTCAATCTGCCCAACAATAACAACCTCTGAATTAATTCCAGCATCCTGCCTGTGTTCATAGGGAATTAGTATTCTTCCCTGTTTATCAAGCCCACAGGATATAGCTCCTGCTATAACCCTCCTTAAAAAATACATTACAGCTTCATCTGACTTGGGAAGCTGTCTTATTTTTTCTTCAAGCTTTAACCATTCTTCAAGAGGATAAAGATGCAAAGCCTTATCAAATGGAGCATTTGTAAGATAAAGTTTGCCTGAAGAATACTTTGTTGATAAAACCTCTCTAAGAGGAGCTGGCAGAATAACTCTTCCTTTTTGATCAAGATTATGGTAATATTTTCCTATGAAAGATATCATACTCCACTTTCCACCACTATTTACCACCAATATTATACTAAGGTGAAATTTTTGTCAAGAGGTTATTGATATGAATGAAAAAATTTTTGAAATTTTTGAAAAAAAGCTTGAAAAACTTAAAGAAGAAAATCTCTACCGCTCAATAAAGGATATGGAAACAAGGATGGGGATGGAGATCACTATTCAGGGGAAAAAATATATAAATTTTTCATCCAATGATTATCTTGGACTGAGTCAAAATTCTATGTTAAAAGAAGCAGCAAAGCAGGCTGTTGAAATTTTTGGTTGTGGCGGGGCAGCATCAAGGCTTCTTAGTGGAGGCACGATTTTGCATAGGAAACTGGAAGAACTTTTATGTGAATTCAAAGGCAGTGAAGGCTCAATTGTTCTCAACTCCGGTTACACAGCAAATACTTCTTTAATACCAGCACTGGCTGATGAAGAAGATATAATCTTCAGTGACGAACTCAATCATGCAAGCATTATTGATGGAATAAGGCTCAGTAAAGCAAAAAAAGTTATCTATAAACACGCTGATATGAATGATTTATACAGGAAGATAAAAGAAAATTCATGTAAGGGCAAAAAAATTATAGTAACAGATACAGTGTTTAGCATGGATGGAGATATTGCACCATTAGGAGAGTTTTATGAAATCTGTAACTCTGAAGAAGCTCTTCTTTATATTGATGATGCTCATGGAACAGGTGTTCTTGGACAGGGACATGGTGCATTGAAACATTTTAATCTTCCTCAAACTAATTTTGTAATTCAAATGGGAACTCTTTCAAAAGCAATTGGTTGTTTTGGTGCCTTTGTATGCGGAGCAAATACTTTAATAGAATGGTTTATAAACTCAGCAAGAGGACTTATTTTTTCAACTGCTCTTCCAGCAACTATTATTGCATCTGCCTATGCTTCCATAAAAATTATCATGGAGGATAAAACTCTTATTGAAAGACTATGGCAAAATACAGGAAAAGTTATGGAATTTGTAAAAAAACTTAATCTAAAAACAACAAATACGCAAACGCCCATTATCCCGATTCTCTTTAATACAATACATGAAGCAACAAAGGCTTCACAGATCTTTAATGATTTAGGTATCTATGCCCCTGTTATTAGACCTCCAACAGTAAAACTGCCGAGAATAAGAATCACCATAAGTGCAGGACACACAGATAGAGATATTGAAAGACTTATGGAGGCTTTTAACCTCCTCTACCGGCAACTTCACCAAGTTTGAATATGGGAAGATAAAGGGATACGACAATAAATCCTATTGTAATGCCAAGAAACACTATTAAAGCAGGCTCAAGCATGCTCATAAGATTCGCAACAGCATTGTCAACTTCCTCATCATAAAAGTCTGCAACTTTATTGAGCATCTCATCGGTTTTACCTGTTGACTCTCCAACACTTACCATCTGAATAAAAATTGGTGGAAAAATTACAGGTTTTGATTTTAAGACCTCTGTGAGAGATTTACCAGCAGTTATATCCTCTCTCATCTCAATAACAATATCCTCTATAATTTTATTTCCACAGGCTCTTGCTGAAATCTCCATACTGTTAAGAATGGGGACTCCGCTGCCAAGAAGCGTTCCAAGAGTTCTTGAAAATCTTGAAAGAGAAGCTTTGAGCAATATAACTCCTAAGAGAGGAATCTTTAAAAAAATCCCATCTGTTATCTTTTTACCCTTAGGAGATCTTCTCAAGAGTTTTATAAATATGAAAAATCCAATGACTCCTGCAACTATAAAAATTCCTGATCTTGCCATAAAATTGCTCATGGCAATTGTAATTCTGGTAGGAAGAGGCAGGTCAAGTCCCATTTCAGCAAATAATTTAGCAAATGTTGGAATGACAAATATCATAATTATTGCAACAACCAGTACAGCCACAGCTATTACCAAACTCGGATAAATCATAGCGCCAATAATTTTTCTACGAAGCTTTATCATTTTTTCAAAATAATCAGCCATTCTCTGCAATACCTTATCAAGCATTCCACCTTCCTCACCTGCTCTAACCATGTTTACAAAAAGTGAGCTGAATACTCTTGGATGTCTTTTCATAGCATCAGCCAGGGATGAGCCTTTTTCTATGTCATTTCTTAATTGAATAAGAACTTTTTTGAAACCTTTATTCTTTATCTGACCTATTAATGCATCAAAAGCTTGCACAACAGGTACACCTGAAGAAAAAAGTGTTGCAAACTGGCGAGTAAAAAACAAAATATCTTTTTGGGAAACTCTTGTAAAACCAAAAAATTTTTTTTCTTCCTTCTCTTTTACATATCTTGGAATTATTCCCTTTTTCCTTAATGCTAAAAGCAGTTCTCCTTCATTCTCAGCTTCTGTTTCGCCTGTTACTGGAAGTCCTTCTTCTGTTCTACCTTTCCAGATAAAAGTTGTAGGCATTTAAAACCTCTCAATTTTTTATAAAAATACAATTTTAAACCCGAAAAATACAAGCCCTAATGGAATAACAAATATCATAAATTTCAAAAACCTTTTCAATGAGTTGTTTTTTACATACTCTGTAACCAGGCCATTCAATCCATAGAAACCATGATATAAAGCTGACAGAAGAAAAACAATATTGAAAACGTTCCAGGATGGCTCACTCAACCTCTTAATTATAGCTTCATAGGAATATGCTTCAGGTTGAATAAAGTGCATCATGAAAAAATGATAAACCAGACCAAATGCAAGAATCACGCCTGTTATTCTATGTAAAAGCCAGCTCCACATTAAAGCACCTCCTTAAGAAAGTAAAAAGCGCCAATAAACCACAAAACTGCTACAAGAGTTGCTCCAGCATAAGCCATCTGTTTTTGATACTTTGTAGATACTCCTATCTCAAGAAGTGTAATTCTTAATCCTGCAAAAACGTGTTTTAAAACCACTGCAAAAAGAACAAGTTCACCAATTTTGATAATGGGATTTTTCATCAATGCCATAAGTTTATTATATGCCACAGGATCTTTTAAATGGCTTAAAACATAAATATGAGCGACTAAATAAAGTGTAAGAATTATTCCTGTAACTCTATGAATGAGCCAGGCAATTGAGCCTGTATTCCACTTATATCTCATCTTTCACCTCCAGTAAAACCTTTCTTAACAGCCAGTCGTTTTAATTTTAAAATATGCTTTGTAATGTCAATATCTTTTGGACATACCTCCACACAGTTAAAGATTGAGTGACAACGCCAGAGTCCGTGTTCGCCTGTAATTTTTTCAAGTCTCTGCTCTGTTGCTCTGTCACGGGTATCAAAAAGAAATCTGTATGCCTTAAGCAAGGCACTTGGTCCAAGATATTCTTTGTCAGCCCAGAATACAGGACATGATGTGGTGCAACTGCCGCACATAATGCATGTTATGGATTCAAGAATTTTATGCTGATCTTCAGGTGATTGAATTCTTTCCCTTTCAGGTGGAGGCTCATCATTTATTAAATAGGGTAAAACTCTGTCATTTTTCTCAAAAAACAGAGTCATATCTACCACAAGATCTTTTATAACAGGCAGGGAAGGCAAAGGCTCAATCACTATAAGTTCTGGCAGGTCTTTTGCCAGTGTCTGACAGGCGAGCCTGTTTTTACCATTAATCTTCATTGCGCAGGAACCGCATACTCCATGAGCACAGGATTTTCTGAATGTGAGAGTTCCATCTCTGGTTTCTTTAATCTTAATGAGTCCATCTAATACCCTTTCCATGCTATTAAGCTTAATTCTAAACTCATCCCATCTGTGAGATGGATTTTCATCGGGCAAATATCTCTTGATTTTGAACGTGTAGTATTTTTCCATCAGTATTTCCTCTCCTCTGGTTTAAATCTTGTTATTTTAACAGGTTTATATCTAAAAGTAATGCCTTTATCTGCCTTATAGGCAAATGTGTGTTTGAGCCAGTTTTCATCATCTCTTTTTGGATAATCCTCTCTGCAGTGCGCACCCCTGCTTTCTGTTCTCTGTAAAGCACTCCAGGCTATTACTTCTGAAAGAGTAAGCATGTGTCCCAGTTCTATTGCCTCAAGAATTTCTGTATTAAATATTTGTGATTTATCAGCAATGGATATCTCTTTATATCGTTCCTTTAAGTTATGGATTTCTTCAAGAACTGCTTTCAATCCTTCCTCAGTTCTGAATACTGAGCATTTATCCATCATGGCTGATTGAAGATCTTTTCTTACAGAGGCAACAGTTTCCCTGCCTCTGGAGTTTTTAAGCATATTTATGCAGTCTAAAACTATCTGAATTCTTTCTTTCTTGACCTTACCTTTTATGTTTGATTTAAGAATCTCTGAAGCAGCTTTTCCTGCTCTTCTTCCAAATACAACAGTATCAAGGAGAGAATTACATCCAAGCCTGTTTGCTCCGTGCACAGATACACAGGCACACTCACCAGCAGCATAAAGTCCATAAACAACTGAGCCATCCACATCTTTTAAAACCCTTCCATCATTATCTGTTGGAATTCCGCCCATTGCATAGTGAGCAGTGGGAACAACAGGAATTGGTGCACGAGAAGGATCAATTCCCATGTAGATTTTGCAGAAAGTGGTTATCTCTGGGAGCCTCTCTTCAAGAATTTTTCTATCTACATGTCTAAGATCAAGATAAACATAGTCCTTTCCATCAATACCTCTTCCTTCTCTTATCTCAGTAAGAATTGCTCTTGATACCATGTCTCGGGGAGCAAGATCTTTTATGGTAGGTGCATACCTCTCCATAAATCTTTCACCCTTACCATTAATCAGGACTCCACCCTCACCTCTTGCTCCTTCAGTAATCAATATTCCAAGTCCGTAAAGTCCTGTTGGATGGAATTGAAAGAACTCCATGTCTTCAAGAGGAAGTCCCTGTCTGAAAAGCATACTCAGACATTCACCTGTGCTTGCATAGGCATTGGAGGTAACTTTAAAAATTTTTCCATATCCACCACTTGCTACTATTACTGCCTTAGATTCAAATACATGAATTGAGCCATCTTTTATGTTCACTGCAATAACTCCCTGAACAGCATCATTTTCTATAACAATATCAAGAACCTCAAACTCCTGAAAAAATCTTACACCTTTAAGCTGACACTGCTCATAGAGAGCAAAAAGCACAGCATGACCTGTTCTGTCAGCAGAATAACAGGCTCTGCGAACAGGTGCTTTACCAAACTCCCTTGTATGCCCTCCAAATCTTCTCTGTGCAATTTTTCCTTCAGCAGTGCGGGAAAAAGGCACACCCATGTGTTCAAGCTCAATAATAGTGGGAATAGCGTCATAACACATAATTTCAATGGCATCCTGATCTCCTAAAAAATCACTTCCCTTAACAGTATCATAAGTATGCCATTCTGGAGAGTCCTCTTCTTCATTGCCAAGAGCAGCACCAATTCCTCCCTGTGCTGCTGTTGAATGAGAGCGGGTTGGATAAAGCTTGCTTAAAACTCCAACTGTTCCGTGATTAATACATTCAATAGCAGCACGACAACCTGCAAGCCCTGAACCAATAATAACTGTGTCAAAGTAGTGTCTGTTAATCTCCACTTATACTCCTCCCTATTTGCAAAAATTATTTTATTTTGTATAATTTATAGCACAATGTCAAGCATGGGAGGATAAAAAATGGGATATGTACCAAGTCCAAGTTATAGTATAACAGTCAGAGTTGAAATTGAAAATAAGATAGGAATGTTTGCCAAAATTGCCTCAGCTATAAGTGGAGCAGGTGGAGACCTTGGTTCAATTGATATTGTAAAAGTGGAAAAAGGAAAAATTATAAGAGACATAACAGTAAATGCCAGAGATGAAGAGCATGAAAAGAAAATTATCAAGGCACTCAAACACATTGAAGGAGTTAAAATCCTCAGGGTAATGGATAAAACATTTCTCGTTCATGAAGGAGGAAAAATCGGAACATACAATAAAATTAATGTTAAAGGTAGAGAAGATCTTTCCAGGGTCTACACTCCAGGTGTTGCCAGAGTCTGCCTTGATATTAAGAAAAATCCTGAACATGTATATCGTTACACCATTAAAGGAAACACTGTTGCAGTAATTACTGATGGAACAGCAGTGCTCGGACTTGGAAACATAGGACCTGATGCAGCCATGCCTGTTATGGAAGGAAAATGCATGCTTTTTAAAGAGTTTGGAGGAGTTGATGCCTTTCCAATTGCAATAAGGACAACTGATGTAGATGAGCTTGTAGATATAATCAAAAAAATATCAACTCCTTTCGGTGGAATAAATCTTGAAGACATTGCTGCACCCAGATGTTTTGAAGTGGAAAAAAGACTAAGACAGGAGCTTGATATTCCAGTTGTTCATGATGACCAGCATGGAACAGCAATTGTTGTTTTAGCTGCATTGATAAATGTGGGAAGAATTCTTAAAAGAGACATTAGAGATTTTAAAGTTGTCATAGCTGGAGCAGGTGCTGCAGGAACTGCCACAGCTTATATGCTTCTTGACTACGGAGTAAAGGAGATCATTGTATGTGACAGAGCAGGCATTCTTTATGAAGGAAGAACAGAGGATATGGATCCCCATAAAGAGGAGCTTGCAAGAAAAACTAATCCACAGAAAATAAAAGGCAAGCTCAGTATTGCCCTTCAGGATGCTGATGTTTTTATAGGGCTTTCTGCACCGAATATTTTAAAACCTGAAGACATTGAAAAAATGGCAAAAGACAGAGTAGTATTTGCCCTTGCCAATCCAGACCCTGAAATAGCACCAGAGCTTGCAATGCCTCTTGTAAGAATAATGGCAACAGGAAGGTCTGACTATCCAAATCAGATTAATAATGTCCTTGCTTTTCCTGGATTATTTAAAGGCTTACTTGAGGTTCGTGCAAAGAGAGTTGAAAAAGAAATTTTTTTCGCAGCAGCCAGTGCAATTGCAAACATAATTAAAGATGAAGAATTGAATGAAGATTATATAATTCCAAGCATATTTAACAAAAAGGTTGCTCAAGCAGTATCCCATGCAGTGGCAGAAAAGGCTAAAAACCTTGGATTAGCAAGATAGAGCAAGATAGATATTGAAATTTTTTAAAAATTTTTAATATCATCATTAAAATTTAAAAAAGGAGGGGTAAAATGAAACGAGCATGTTTAATGATTCTGGTATTAAGCTTGATTTTTTTATTTGTAGCTCAGGCTTTTTCTGCTGATGTGATCAGATTTGGCGCAGCTCTGTCTCTTACAGGAAAACTTGCAAAAGAAGGAAATCTTGTAAAGAATGGTTATGAACTGTGGAAAGAAACTGTAAACAAACATGGAGGTATAAGAGTAGGAAACAAATATTATAAGGTTGATATCAAATACTATGACGATGAAAGTGATCCGAACAGAGCAGCAAAGCTTGTAGAAAAACTTATAACTGAAGATGGTATCAAACTCATTTTGGGTCCATACGGCAGTGAATCAGTTTTTTCAACATCTGCGATTACTGAGAAATACGGAGCTTTAATGGTTCAGGGAGGTGCTGCTGCAGACAAACTTTATACAAGAGGTTTTAAAAATCTATTTGGAATTTATACAGTAGCCACTGAATATATGGATGATACTTTAAAAATGTTAAGGAATAAAACTCCTAAACCAAATACTGTTGCAATTGTTTATTCAAACGATCTTTTCTCCACTCAGGTTGCACAGGGTGCATATGCTTCAGCTCAAAAATATGGTTATAAAGTAGTATATTACAAGGATTATCCAAAGGGAACACAGGATCTATCAACAGTTATTGTGGAAATTAAAGCTAAAAATCCTGATATTCTTATAGGATGTGGACATTTTCAGGATACTGTTGTAATAGTTAAACAAAGTAAAGATTATAAATTAAATCCTAAGGCAATTGCATTTTCAGTTGGTCCAACTTTACCCGATTTTGTAACAGCACTTAAAGGTGATGCTGAATACATTTTTGGTTCAGCTCAATGGACCCCAACTTTGAAATATAAAGATCCTGTTTTTGGTTCAAATGCAAATTTTGTAAAAGCCTTTAAAGCAAAATTTGGTGTTGAGCCAAATTATCATGCTGCAGGTGGCGCTGCTGCTGCAGTTATATTCCAAAGAGCTATTGAAAAAGCTGGCAGTTTCACAGATATAAACAGAATAAGACAAGCACTTGTCAGCTTTAATGAAGAAACACTATTTGGAAAAATTAGATTTGATAGCACAGGAAAAGTTGTTGGTAAAGGAATGCCTGTTATCCAGATACTGAGAGGACAACAAAAAACAGTATATCCTGAGGCAGCTGCTGAGGCTAAACCAGTATATCCAAAACCAGCATGGAGATAATTCTTAAAAGCCCGGAATTATTCCGGGCTTTTTATTAAATTTATACGAGGGAAGATATGATAATATTACAAATTCTTCTGAATGGTATTTTTCTTGGTGGTTTTTATGCTCTTATTAGTGTTGGTTTTTCTCTTGTCTGGGGAGTAACAAACATAATTAATCTTGCTCACGGAGCAATAGCTCTTTTAGGAGCATATATTACTTTGTTTTTATTTCAATATTATGGGATTGATCCTTTCTTAAGTCTTCCTTTCAGTTTCATACCTCTTTTTATCTTTGGATATATTTTACAAAAGTTTTTGCTTAATCTGGTTGTAAAAGCTCAGATTTTTATGCTTCTTATTTTAACCTTTGGTATAGAAATATTTCTTGTAAATTTTATGACAACTTTTTTCTCTGCGGACTTCAGGTCTGTTACTCCTGAGTATGCAGGAGAAAGTTTAATAGTTGGAGACATTGTTATACCTTACATAAGACTGGCTGTATTTGCGATATGCGTGTTAATTACATTACTTTTAAGTCTTTTCCTCAATAAAACATGGACAGGAAAGGCAATTAAAGCCACATCTCTTGATATTGATGCGGCAATGATGGTGGGAATAAACCCAGCAAAAATTTTTGCAATAACCTTTGCAATTGCTTCAGGATTGGCAGGAGTTGCTGGAAGTCTTTTCTCATTAACACAGGCATTTTCTCCATCTGTTGCAGGTTCTTTAACTTTAAGAGCTTTTATCGTAAGTATTCTTGGTGGTCTTGGAAGAGTTGAAGGAGCTCTTTTAGGTGGAATTATTCTTGGCATTATAGAAACATTGAGTTCTTACATTATTGGAGAAAGTTATAAAAATGCTATTACTCTGGCAATAATGGTTGTGGTTCTTGTAATAAAGCCAACAGGAATCTTAGGGAAAAAATACTTTGCGGAGGTAAAGCATTGATATGAAAAAAAGTGTGATCTTATTTTTTGTATTTATTGCCATATTAATTTTGCTTCCATTTTTAGTTTCAGGATACTGGCTAAGAGTTCTTACACAGACATTTATGTTTGCAGCTATAGCTACTGGAAGCAATATAATCATAGGATTTACAGGATATCCAGCCTTTGGAAATATAGCATTTTTTGGGATAGGAGCATATGTGACGGCAGTACTAATGACAAAGTATAATTTGTCCTTTTTCCTTACCCTTCCATTTTGTGCACTGTCAGGATTTCTGGTTGCTACAATTCTGGGAATACCACTTTTAAGACTTAAAGGACACTATTTCGCTATTGCTACAATAGGAGTAATGGAAGCAATAAAAGAAATCATTGATAACATGACAGAAATAACAGGCGGAGGCATGGGACTTACATTGCCTATTATGGAAGGCGATCCTGGTTACATATATAAATTTTTCTACTATGAAATCTTTTCAATAATGCTACTTACTGTTTTGATAGCTTTTTTAATATTTCGTTCAAAATTTGGATATGCTTTAAGAGCAATCAGAATTGACGAAGATGCAGCATCTGTAATGGGTATAAATACATCACTTTTTAAAACAATATCTTGGGCTATAAGTGGAGCTCTTGTCGGCATAGCTGGTGGATCATATGCTTACTGGTTAACATATATTGATTCTTCTACAGTTTTTCAAACTTCCTATTCTGTAAAAATGTTTGCAATGATTTTGCTTGGTGGTGGAACAACTGTCCTGGGTCCAATGATAGGAGCTTTTATTCTTGAGCTTGTCTCAGAACTGGTATGGAGCAAATTTATAGAAATTCATGGAATGATACTCGGACTGTTGATTATATTAATTGTCATATTTATACCAAAGGGATTATTTGAAACCTTTAAAGGAGGCTTTTCATTTAAAAAAATTATGATTAACTTGAAAGAAAATAAACTCTGAGGTGTTGCAAAATGATAATGCTTGAAACAAAAAATCTTGCCAAAAAATATGGCGGACTTGAGGTTTTAAATAATGTAAATCTTAAAGTCTACAAAGGAGAAATTCTTGGGTTAATAGGTCCTAATGGAGCTGGAAAAACAACTCTAATGAATCTTATATGTCGCCTGACTGAGATAACAAGGGGTGAAATTTATTACAAAGGAGAATTAATAAACAATAAAAAAACATACGAAATCTCAAAAATGGGAATAGCAAGAACATTTCAGGTTGTTAAACCTTTCAAGGGGCTGTCAGTTCTGGAAAATGTTATGGTGGGAGCATTTTATGGTAGAAAAAATGCAAAAACCACAGCAGAAGCAAAAAATATAGCAATGGAAGCATTAAAAATAGTTGGACTCTTAAATGAAAAAGACAAAGAGCCAAGCATTTTACCAATAGCTCAGCGTAAAAAACTTGAACTTGCAAGAGCATTGGCAATGGATCCTGAACTTTTAATACTTGATGAGGTTATGGCAGGACTTAATCCAAAAGAGCTTGATGATATAATGAAAGAGATTCTGCTTTTGAAAGAAAGAGGAATAACAATAATAGCCATTGAGCATGTCATGAAAGTTATAATGGAAATATCAGATAGAGTTGTTGTTCTCCATTTAGGAAAACTTATTTGCGAGGGAAAACCTTATGAAGTTTGCAATAATCCACAAGTAATTGAAGCCTATTTAGGAAATAAATTTGCACAAAGAGGGGTGGCATAATGAAATTTTTTGAGGTTAAAAATCTCAATACAGGTTATGGTGACCTGCAGATATTAAGAAATGTTTCTCTTGAAATCAATAAAGGTGAAATAGTTGCTCTTCTTGGCTCAAATGGAGCTGGAAAGAGCACATTAATGAGAGCGATTGTAGGACGACTGAGAGTATGGAATGGAGAAATCATTTTTAAGGACAGAAATATTGCCAATCTTTCACCTGATAGAATTGTTAAACTTGGAATAAGCCTTTGTCCAGAAAGAAGAAGAATATTCTCTGGTATGACTGTAAAAGAAAATCTTGAAATAGGAGCATATCAGAGAAGAAATGGATTAAAAGAAAGAATGGAAAAAGTTTTCTCCATTTTCCCGAGACTTTATGAAAGAAAAAATCATCTTGGTGGAGACCTTTCTGGTGGTGAGCAACAAATGCTTGCAATTGGAAGAGCACTAATGAATGAGCCTGAACTTCTTTTAATAGATGAATTTACATTAGGGCTTGCTCCCACAATAGTTGAAATTCTTGTTGATGTGGTGAAAAAGATTAATGAATCAGGAGTAAGTATTTTATTGGTTGAACAGGATGTTCATATGGCACTGGAAATAAGTGACAGAGCATATGTTATGGAAGTTGGCGAAATAACAATCTTGGGAAGTTCAAAAGAACTTCTTGAAAATCCACAAATAAAAGAATCTTATCTGGGTATGTAAGTTAAGATTCTGAAAGGAATCCAGTGAGAACCAGAGATAATATGCGTCTGAGCAAATGGGAATATTTTTTTAAGATCAAATAAAGCTGTAATGGGTAAAATTTTATCACCGCTTCCGTGTATGAAAATGAGCTTAATTTTAGGATAATTCATATAATTAAACTCAGAAAAAACTAAAAATTTTAACCCTTCTTTTAAGGCATTTTTATCAACTTTGACAGGTAAAATTGGCTTACATCCTGCATTCAGTAGAAACTCCTTTATAACTGCTTCTGGTTGTATTTCCATCTTATCAATCATTCTTCTAAGGATTCTTGGATTTACATAATCGGTAAATTTTTTAAATCCTGCCACAACAATTATTTCATTGAATCTTAACGAGAAAAATTGAAAATTTTTAAGAATAATATGTCCACCTGTTGACCAGCCAATCAGCGTTTTCCCTGATTTGTCTTTAAAAAAATCTAAAATCCCTTGCTCATCTAAATCAATAAATGGAACTATAAAATGCCACTCTTCTGGCACATCCAGTGCTTCTCTAAAGCCTGCCCAACCTGATATGAAATAGTTCATTTATGATTTCACAACCAATACAGGCACCTTTGAAAGTCCGATCACTCTCTGGCAGGTGCTTCCCATAAGAAGCCTTTTAAGCCCTGTTCTACCATGAGAACCAACAACAATAATATCAGCTTGAATCTCGTCTGTTTTCTCAAGAATCTTTCTGTAAGGCTCTCCTTCTTCTATAAAAATTCTGGGAGAAATGTTTTCACCATGAAATTTAAGTTCAAGCTCTTTCAAATACTTTTTTGTTTTATTTACCTGTTCATCATAAAGTTCAGGTTTTACAGCAAAAACTGCTGAAGGAACTTCTACTGCAGAAATCAGGTTTATCTCTGATTGAAAATCTCTTGCAATCTCTATTGCTTTATTGCAAACTTTTTCTCCATATTTAGAAATATCAACAGCCACAAGGCATCTATTCCATTTGATAATTGAATTTTTTGGCACAACTAAAACATCTGTATTACTATAACCAATTACTCTTTCTGTCACACTTCCCATTAAAACCTGCTGAAGAGCACTTATCCCTTTTTTGCCCATAACTATTAAGTCTGCTGAGATTTCTTCACTTACATCAACAATTTTTTCAAAAGGTTCTCCTTCTTCATAAAGTGTTTTCACAAGAACTTGATGTTTATCAGCTATATCTTTAGCTTTTGAAATATTTTCCTTATAAGGTTTGCTGATTTCTTCAACAGAAACTCCAATGCCTAAAAGACTTAAATCTCCGTGATATGATGGTGCAACAGTCAGCACAAAAACCGTAATGTTTTTTCTCTTTGCAAACTTAACAGCCTCTTCAAAAGCATGAAAACTCTCCTCTGAGCCATCAATGCATGCAAGCATTCTTCTGTAAAGAGCCATCTTTACCTCCAGTGTAATTTTTTAAATCATTTATAAAATTTTAAAAAAGGGTGAAAATTTATTCAAACCCGTTTTTTTAATTTTAAATTCTACTTAACTGTGACTGAAGAGGTTGCAACAATCTTCTGTATTTTCCTTTCTTCCCGTAACCCCTTAAACAATGCTGCACATATAATACCTGCTCCCAATACAAGAGCTGTTATCATAACAGCAAAACTTACAGTTTTAAGGACGGTAACTGTAGCACCTGATAAAGGAGATATTATTCCAAGTTGACCGAGATAAACTGGAACCATCAAGCCTCTGCTAACAAGAACAACAAGCATAATAACACCCATCACTATCTTTATCATATAATCCTTAACATATGTAGTTCCAATTGCTCCAAGTTGAACGCCAAAAAGAGAGCCTGCAAGAATTATCATTGAAAGTCTAATATCTACAAATCCGCTCATCGCATATTTAAATGAACCAACCAGTCCCATAACAAAGGCAATGACAAGCTCCGTTGCGGATGCCATTAATGCTGGAGCACCGAGCACATACATCATAGCAGGAACTCCTATAAATCCTCCAACTGCAATAGTGGCTGCAAGCATACCTGTTGCAAAGCCAAGTGGAATTGTAAAAAGAACAGAAACTTTTGCATTGAGGCTTTTAAAATAAACCATGGTTCCAGGAATGTGAATTGACTGAACCCATTTTGCGATTTTTGTAATTCCTTCTGGTTTATTTGATTTATCATTATTTTTAGTCTTTATTGCATCTAAAAGCACATAGCTACCTACGATACCAAGAACAACAACAAATGCAACACTTACATAAAGATTTGAACCTGCATCACCAAATGTTTTCTTTATGTATTCCTGAATATGAGCTCCGAATAAAACTCCTGCCTCAGCAGAAGCTCCCATAACAAGCCCAAGCTTAACATCAACCTGTCCAAATTTAGCTCTTTTTATAGCTCCTACAAGTGCCTTTGGAAACTTATGGCACATATTTGATGCAACAGCAACCAGTCCTGGAACCCCCATACTCATCATTCCAGGAGTCAGGACAAAGGCTCCACCTGAACCAATAAATCCGCTTACAAGCCCTCCTACAAGCCCTACAAAGAATAGATACATCACATTCATCCAGTTTAAATCAACAAAATTTGTTGTAAGTTCAATCATCGTTAACCTCCTTTCCTTAATTTTTTATGCTCTTAACTGAGTTCTAACTTCTCTTCTCTCAACAGGTCTCTCATGTTCAGTCAATTCAAATCTCTTCTTCTTTGCTTCAATACCGAGCGTCTGCCAGAAGTAGTTTGTAAAGTTACCATGAGCAAAAGAGAAAATAAAAGCAGTTGCCAATGGAAATAAAGCATAAAGCCCTCCTCTTGAACACAACACCTTAACCATAGGTTCATTAAAGAAAAGCGCAGCATACAATGTTGCTGTAGTCACTCCAAAGAACAAAAGCTTCACCAGAGTTTTCTTCTTTCTTGCCATTTTACCCTCCTACTAAATTTTTATTTTGTTGAACATACACTAAAGGAATTTTCCCGAATTTCATTTCTTCAACCAATTTTTCATCTGCTATGATTACCAAATCTGCTTTATCAAGGACTTTTCTAACACTGAGTTCCTTTAAACTTTTAAATTCTGAAATTTCATAGAAAATATCTTCTTCATTTAACTCTTCTATCTGCTTTTTTATTCCTTCATGTTTAATAAGAATTTGTAGTATTCCATTGACTCTTTTTGTTAAATTCAGAGCATACTTTATTACATATCTGTCTTCCTCTAAACCTGAAAGAACTACTGAAACAACTGTTTTTTTTCTAATAATCTGCTTGCTTGCTTCAAAATCGCCTGCTTCAGCGAAAGTTATTGCAGACATGTAGTCATCAAATCTGCTTATAAAATCTTTTATTCTTTTCATAAACTTTCTCCTTAACGAACTTCCTACTTATATAAAAATCAATTAATATGCCAGAAGATTAAAAATTTAAAATTCATTGAATTTATAGGGATTTTTTAATTCATTCAAAAAATTTATGTTGCAAATTGCATCGTCATGTTTGTAAAATGCAATAAAGGAGAAAAAATGAGGTTTTTTAAAAAAAATTATCAAATTGATGAAACTCAAATAACCATAATTGAAGAACTGAGAAAAAAAATTTCTCAATCTGGAATGCCTTCTCAAGTTCAGGAGATTGCTCTAAAAGAGCTTGACCTTCTTTCAAAGATGAATCCATCTTCAGCAGAATACACTATTACACTGACCTACATTGAATATCTTGTAAGTCTGCCATGGAATAAAAAAACTTCTGATAATCTTAATCTTCAAAGAGCTGAAAGGATTTTAAATGAAAGACATTACGGGCTTTATGAGGTAAAAAACAGAATTCTTGAACATCTTGCTGTAAAAATCCTTTCAGCAAACAAAAATCCGAGAATACTAATTGTTGATGATGAAGAAATAACAAGAAAAAACCTTGAACATGTTTTAAAAAAAGAAAACTATGATGTGGTCGCAGTTAAAAACGGAGTTGAGGCACTTAAAATTCTTGATGAACAGAAATTTGAAATAGTTCTTACTGATATAAAAATGGAAGGAGTAGACGGTTTTGCAGTGCTTGAAAAGGCAAGAGCAAAATATTCAAATACAAAAGTTATAATGATAACAGCTTACGCAGCTGTGGATAACGCTGTTGAAGCAATAAAAAGAGGAGCATTTCACTATATTGCAAAACCCTTTAAAATAGAAGAGATAAAACTATCAATAAAACAGGCAGTAGAAGACAGGCTTTCAACTATTTCAACAAAAGGCTCCATATTATGTTTTGCAGGTCCACCTGGAACAGGAAAAACATCCATTGGTAAATCAATTGCTGATGCTCTTGGAAGAAAATTTGCAAGAATATCACTTGGTGGAATAAAAGACGAGGCAGAAATAAGAGGGCATAGAAGAACCTATGCTGGTGCAAAACCTGGTAGAATAATAGAGGAAATCCGCAGAACAGGAGTGGCAAATCCTGTTTTAATGCTTGATGAGATTGATAAAATCTGTCAGGACTTCAAAGGAGACCCAGCATCAGCGCTCCTTGAAGCTCTTGATCCTGAACAAAACTATGCATTCATTGACCATTACCTTGATGTTCCATTTGACCTTTCTGGAGTTATGTTCATAGTAACTGCAAATATACCTGATAATATTCAGCATGCTTTACTTGACAGGATGGAGGTTATAGAATTTTCAGGATATACAGAAGAAGAAAAGAAAAATATAGCATTGAAACATTTAATTCCCAAGCAAATAAACGAGCAGGGTCTTACTGATTTCCCTCCTGAGTTTACTGATGAAGCTATTTTAAAAATTATTCAGGATTACACAAAAGAAGCTGGAATAAGAAATCTTGAAAGAATGATTGCAACAATATGCAGAAAAATCGCTACAGAAGTTGTTAAAGGTAATAGAGCCAGAAATTCAGTAAAAATAACGCCTGAGATAGTAGAACAGTATCTTGGTCCAAGAAGATACTATTTTGAAGTAGCTGATGCAAAAAATAGAGTTGGAGTTGTAACAGGACTCGTATGGACGGAAACCGGCGGTGATATTATTTTCGTAGAAGCAGCTAAAATGAAGGGTAAAAGAGAACTAATTCTTACAGGTTCACTTGGAAACATAATGAGAGAGTCTGCCCAGGCAGCACTGAGCTACATAAAAAGCAATGCCTCAGTATTTGGTATTTCAGAAGAGATATTTGAAAACCAGGACATACACATTCATGTTCCTCAGGGAGCAATTCCAAAAGACGGTCCTTCAGCAGGAACAACAATTGCAATGGCTTTAATTTCTCTTTTCACAAACAGACTTGCAAGAAGAGATGTGGCAATTACTGGAGAACTTACTTTAAGTGGAAGAATACTTCCTGTTGGCGGTATTAAAGAAAAAATTTTAGCGGCAAAAAGAGCTGGAGTAAAAACAGTCATAGTTCCTCGCAGGAACAAAGCAGACATTGACAATCTGCCAGAAGACTTTAAAAAAGGATTACAAATTATATTTATGGAAAAGATTGAAGATGTCGTTGATATAGTGCTTATTTAAAAGGGGCTTATAGCCCCTTTTACTAAGCTCTCATGTGAGGTCGTATTTGCTGCTGAGGTCTTATTCTGTCTTTCTTTCTATGAATATATTGCTGCCGTAAAATTTCTCTGGCTGTATCAAACTCTCCTGACTCAGCAAAACTAATAGCTACAAACAAATTTTCAAAAAGTTGTGCAATTTTTTTTAACATTTTTAAACCTCCTTTTAAATTTTCTAATAAATAAATTAGCATTTTTTATGCCAGAAAAAATTTTTTTAATTTACTTAAGTTTTTAATGTTAAGAATTCCCATCAATTGTTTCAGAAATAAACTAATTGTTGCATTTTGCAATTTGTATATTTTAAATTAAACTATGTTTCCTAAAAGCATTGCACAGAAAATCATGCTTTTTTACATTACTGGAATATTTGTCACTGTTGGTTTATCAGTGGTGGTTCTGTATGATATATGGCTGATCACACAAAAAATAGAAGCGGAAGAAAGTATCTCTAATTTATTTGAAACAATTCAGGAAATAAGAAGAACAGAAAAAAATTTTTTTCTTTATAGAAACGATACAGACTATCGTGACAACTTAGAATACATTAAAACTGTTAAAAATTTTATCACTAATGAGAAATTTGAAGGATTGAAGATAGAAAAATCAATTAAAAAATTATCAGATACTCTGCAAAGTTATGAATTATTAATGTTACAGTTAAGAGAAAAAATAAATTCTCACTCTGGTCATAATCTTGAACAGTCTATAAGAGAAAAAGGTAAAATCCTTACTCACATAGCAGAAGATATTAAAACAACAGAACGCAGGTTAATAAAAGACAGTCTTAATAACATTTTGAAATACAGCATTTTTCTGATAATTATATTTTTTGTTATTCCTTTTATTTCTTTTGGGTTAGGTCTCACAAGATTGATCTCCAAACCATTGAAAGAGCTTGAAGAGAAAATGAAAAAGATCGCAGAAGGCAAAATATATTGTATTGAAGTTAAATCTCATGATAAAGAGATTCTTTCACTGGTGAATACTTTTAATAAGGTTTTAAAAGAACTTGAATCAAAACAAAAGCAATTGATTCAGGCTGAAAAACTCTCCTCCCTTGGAACGCTTCTTTCGGGAATTGCCCATGAATTAAACAATCCACTATCAAACATTTCAACTTCCTGTCAGATACTTATTGAAGAGCTTGAAGAAGCAGATAATGAATATAAAAAAGAGCTTCTTCAGGCAATAGAATCCCAGACTGAAAGGGCAAAAAACATTATCAGAACAGTACTTGATTTCTCAAGAAGAAAGGAGCTTAAAAAAGAAAGGATTCTTGTCAAAAACTTAATTGACGAAACAATAATTTTAATCAAAGGTGAAATTCCAACAAAAATTAACTTAGTTATTGATGTAGAAGAAAACCTTACGATATATGCTGATAAACAGCGGATTCAGCAGGTTCTTTTGAATCTCATTAAAAACGCAATCCAGGCATCTGAACCAGAAGGAGAGGTAAAAATCAGGGCTTACTCATACAGCCAGGAAGTTCTTGATAAATATCTGTTTTTTAAAAAAGAAGGAAAGTGTGTAGGAGATATTTCTCTTAATAAAGAATTCGTTATCTTAGAGGTAAAAGACAACGGTCCAGGAATCCCTCAAGAAAACCTGTCAAAGATTTTTGAACCATTCTTTACTACCAAAGAAAACAAAGGCTCAGGATTAGGACTTTTTATAACACAGGAATTAATTAAAGACCACGACGGCTGTATATGTGTTGACAGTGTCCCTGGACAGGGCACAACATTCGTGGTAATGCTTCCGGGACAGTAAAATGACAAAAATTCTTGTAGTGGATGATGAAAACATAACTTTAAAAAATCTTGAACATGTAATGAAAAAAGAAGGTTATGATGTGACAGCCACTCAGAACGGTGTGGAGGCTTTAAAACTTATTGAAAAACAACCATTTGATATAGTTTTAACTGATATAAAAATGGAAAAAGTTGATGGCTTTGAAATATTGAGAAAGTGTAAAAGTCTTTATCCAGATATGGAAGTAATAATGATAACAGGTTACGCTACAGTAGAAAGCGCTGTTGAAGCAATGAAGGAAGGAGCCTTTTACTATATTTCAAAACCTTTCAAACTGGACATTATTCGCAAAATTGTCAAAGAAGCCTCTGAAAAGGTAAGTCTTAAAAAAGAAGTTAAACAACTCAGGGAACAGCTTGATTTTCGCGAAAAAGTTAACATAATTACTCAAAACATTAAAATGCTTAAACTTTTAGAGATTGCTCGCCAGATATCTCCCACAGATTGCAGTGTTTTAATTACTGGTGAGTCTGGCACAGGAAAGGAACTCTTTGCAAGATACATTCACTTGAATTCTTTAAGGAAATCAGGACCTTTTCTGGCTGTAAATTGTGGAGCTTTTACAGAAGAACTTCTCAGTAATGAGCTTTTTGGACACGAAAAAGGAGCTTTTACAGGCGCTACAGCACTAAAAAAAGGATTAATTGAAATAGCTTCATCTGGCACTTTATTTCTTGATGAAATAACAGAGATGTCTCCAACCATGCAGGCGAAACTTCTAAGAGTTATTCAAGAAAAAGAGTTTTTCAGGCTGGGAGGCACGGAGCCAATCAAAGTAGATGTGAGATTTATAGCAGCAACAAACAAAGATATTCGTGAGGAAGTCAAAAAAGGAAAATTCAGAGAAGACCTCTATTACAGATTAAATGTGGTTAGTCTTGAAGTTCCTCCTTTAAGAGAAAGGAAAGATGACATTCCTTTACTGGTTGCATATTTTGTGAAAAAATATGCTTCAATTATGAAAAAGGAAGTAATAAAAGTCTCAGATGAGGCGATGAATCTCCTTATAAACTATGAATATCCGGGAAATGTCAGAGAGCTTGAAAATATTATTGAAAGAGCTGTTGTTTTAAGTAATTCCTCCCAAATTGAAATTGAACATCTTCCAGATGACTTAAAAGATTTAAAAATTCAGGTTTTTACTAAAAAAGAAGGAAAATTCATGACACTGGATGAACTGGAAAAGGAATATATTATATGGGTTTTAAAGGAAGTTGACAACAACAAGACACTTGCAGCACAGATACTTGGAATTGACAGGGTCTCGTTATGGAGAAAATTGAAAAACTACGGGATAGAGAATTAATCTAAAATTGCCCTATCCTTTAAAATCTGCTATAATTTAGAAAATGTTTAATTTCATCAAACAGTTTATTATAAAACTTACTGAGAACAGATACTTTTACCTTAAATTCAGGCTAATTCTTCTTAATACACTTTTTGCAGTTATTCCTCTCATTATAGTTGTCACAATAACTTATTTATGGATTTATCAGATAGTTCACAATGAATTCAGAAACAGCCTTAGATGGCAGATGGAAGAAACAAGACACTCCCTTGAATTTTTTATTTCTGAAAGAATATCTGCTCTAAAATTTATTGTAAGTTCATATCCTGATGATTACTTCATGGATGAAAAGAAATTTTTTAAGTTATTCTTAGACTTTAAAAAAGAGTTTGAAGGAATTGTTGACATGGGGATAATAGATGAAAAAGGCATACAAATGCTTTATACAGGTCCATATCAATTGAGGGGAAAAGATTACTCACAGACAGAATGGTTTAAAGAGATGCTTTTAAAATCAAAATATGTAACAGATGTTTTTCTTGGGTACAGAAAATTTCCACATTTTTCCATCATAGTAAAAAAAGAATCAAACTATCATAATAGATTCTGGCTTATCAGGGTTTCAGTAAATATGGATATTTTACAGAAGTTTATCTCAAATCTTGAAATTGGTAATGATGACGATGCTTTTTTTATCAATAAACAAGGTATTCTTCAAACAAATTCAAAATTATTTGGTAATGTGCTTGAACCTCTTAAATTAAACAACATTACAATACAGACAGATAGAAAAAATATTACAATTTATAGTATGAAACTAAACAAAAAACAGGCTTACATAGCATATGTGCCTGTTAAAGATACTCCGTGGATACTTGTAACCGCAATATGTTCAAGGCCTTATGAAAAAATTCCTTCTTTTTTTACAAAAGAGGTTATATTAATAAGTACTCTGAGTATCATTATTACTTTTATTGTGATAACAAAATCAATAACCTCATTAATTAACAGAATACAGAGAGCTGACCATGAAAGAGAAATTGCAATTGCTAATGCCGAACACGCTGATAAACTTGCTTCTATAGGTAGGCTTGCTGCTGGAGTAGCTCATGAGATTAATAACCCTATTGCAATTATTAATGAAAAAGCAGGACTTATGAAAGACCTTATTGAATACACTGATTTATCTCAGAACAAAGATAGATTTCTTCAGCTTGTAAGCTCAATTCAGAACAATGTTGCAAGATGCAGAGCAATAACTCACAGGCTTCTGAGCTTCTCAAAAAGAATTGATAGAGGTAGAGAAGATTTCAATGTAAATGAAGCAATAAAAGAAGTGATTGGATTCATAGAAAAAGAAATCCGAACAAAAGGTATAAATATGGTTTATGATTTTCAAGAAAATTTACCCAAAATTATATCAGATAAAGGACAGCTTCAGCAGGTACTGTTAAACATCATTAACAATGCAGTGGATGCAGTGGATCAGGGCGGAACAATTGAGATTAAAACAGAATTGAGCCGCTCAAATCATATAGCAATATCAATTAAAGACAATGGACATGGAATACCAAAAGATAAATTGAAACATATTTTTGAGCCCTTTTATACCACAAAGAAAAAAGGAACAGGGCTGGGGTTATACATTTCCTATGGAATTATTAAAAAACTCGGGGGTGAAATTTATGTATCAAGCGAAGTCGGGAAAGGAACAACTTTCACAATAGAAATCCCAATCAATCCAGAAGTGGAGGAAATTAAATGAAAAAAACAAAGCTTTTGATAATTGATGATGAATCTGAATTTGTATCTGCACTTACTGAAAGACTGATTCTCAGAGGATATGAAGCAAACGGTGTTACAAATTTTAGTGATGGAGTTGAATTTTTAAAGAAATTGCCTGATGTAGTCATATTAGACATCGGATTACCAGATATGGATGGACTGGAAGCCCTGAGAAAAATAAAAGAAATCAATCCTTCTATTCAGGTAATAATGCTTTCAGGCTATGGAGATGATGAAAGAGTAAATAAAAGCCTCATGTACGGAGCATACGACTATCTTATAAAACCTGTAGAAATTGAAGAATTAATATCAAAAATTGAAAGTGCTAAGATTAAAAAGGAGGAGATGAAATGATTGAAAAACCTTTAGCTTTTGTAGGTAAGATTATTGCAGACTTCACCCATGAAATCAATAATCATCTTGCATTAATAAAGGAATCTGCAGGACTTATAAGTGACATATGTAAAGGCAAAAAATCAATTGATAAAAAAGAAATACCCTATATCATAGAAAGCATTGAGGCAATTGAAAATCAAATAAATAGAAGTGTGAGTTTTATAAACTATTTCAACAGATTTGCTCATAGAATGGATAATTTAAAAAGCTCATTTAAATTAAGCTCTGCTGTAGAGGAACTATTTGAACTGCTCAAAAGATACTCAAATAGAAAAAAAGTAACTCTCAATCATGATTTATCAGCAGACATGCCTGATATTGAAAGTTCTCCTTTTATAGTTGAGTTTGCAATATTTTATGTGATAGACAGTTTTTTGAAAAAATCAAAACCAGATACAAAGATTATTCTTACAGCAGATGCAAGCAGTAATTTAGTTACAGTAACAATAAAATACAATGGTGATTTTACAGAGAATATAACATCTGAAATATGGAATATTTCCACTGTTCAGGAAATTGCATCCCTCGCCAACATAAAAATTTCAATAGAGGATAAAACAGCTACAATTGAGATACCTGTATAGACTATTTTTCCTCTTTGTTTTCCATTTCCATAATTTTTCTTGCTGTGTTAAACTCTCCCTCTTCAGCAAATGCAATCGCAGACATTGTAAGTTCAAGCTTTCTCTGATAGGCACCTTTGATTTTGTCCACCAGGGTTTCAATATCAACAGGTTTCCTTAAAAACTCATAGGCACCAAGTTTCTGAGCTTCTTCCTGATCCTTTTCAGTGCCATGAGCAGTAAGAATAATAACCTGTGTTGTAGGATATGCCTGTCTGATCTGCCTTAAAACTTCAATTCCATCCATACCAGGCATCCTGAGGTCAAGAACAATAACATCAGGCTCCTGCTCTTCAGCGTATTTAATAGCTTCTTCTCCGCTATATACTGTATCCGGCTTAAGCTCTCTCATTTCAAGTCTTTTAGCAAGAGTTTTTACAAACTCCACTTCGTCATCTACCAGCAAAACTCTCATCTGTCTTCCCATATTTACCTCCAAAAATTTTTTAGGTCTTTTTAAAATATTAAAAAAAATCCAGAAAAATGTAAAGCAATTATAAATTATTTACCTATAAAAAATTATAATAACCATTTTTTAGGTCATTTATGTAATAATTTTATAATCTTACATCTAAAAAGTCAGGAGGTTAGGATGAAAATAAGATGCCTGAGTTTGCTTATTCTCATGCTTTTATCGCTGATTTCTGCTTCCTCTGCTTATGCTGAAACAGCAACACCAGCAGACACTTCAATGCCATGGTGGGCATGGCCACTGATTTTGTTTATTATAACATTTATACTTGGAGTGTTAGCTGTTTTAGGTGGAGTTGGAGGTGGCGTTTTATTCGTCCCGATAGTCGGAGGCTTTTTTCCATTCAATATGGATTTTGTAAGAGGTGCTGGACTTTTTGTTGCTCTCGCAGGTGCACTTGCAGCAGGTCCTGGACTTTTAAAAAGAGGCTTTGCTGACCTAAGATTGGCTATACCTCTTGCACTAATTGCTTCAGCTTCTGCAATTGTAGGTGCCATGATAGGACTGGCTCTTCCTTCACAAGTTGTTAATACAGCACTTGGTGTAACAATTCTTATGATTGTAGCAATTATGCTTCTTGCAAAGAAGTCAGAATATCCCGATGTTCCAAAAGCCGATGCTCTATCTCAGGCATTAAAAATAAGTGGTATTTATCATGAAATATCAACGGGAAAGGAGATTGAATGGAAGGTTCACAGAACACCACAGGCTCTTTTTCTTTTTATAGCCATTGGAATAATGGCAGGTATGTTTGGTCTTGGTGCTGGATGGGCAAATGTTCCTGTTTTGAATCTTTTAATGGGGGCTCCTTTAAAAGTCTCTGTTGCAACAAGTAAATTTCTTCTTTCAATAACAGATACCTCTGCTGCATGGATTTATCTTAATAATGGAGCGGTTTTACCAATAATGGTTGCTCCAAGTATTGTAGGAATAATGCTTGGTTCAGTGGTGGGTGTGAGAATCCTTGCTGTTGCAAAGCCAAAAATAGTCAGATACATTGTTATTGCCATGCTTCTTTTTGCAGGCTTAAGGGCATTGCTTAAAGGACTTGGAGTATGGAAATAAAGGAGGTTTAACGATGACAAAACATGAAATTAAAGAAGAACAGATTGCATATGCAAAATGGCTTGACTGGGGAATGAAAATTGGATTTTTCTTACTAATCATTACTTTTATAATTTACATTACAGGTATACTTCCTCCTCAGATACCCATCTCAGACCTTCCAAAATATTGGAAACTAAAAGCCCATGAATATTTATCTTCAGCAGGACTTCAACCTGGCTGGGCATGGCTAAGTATGATTACAAAAGGAGATTTTTTAAACTTTGTGCCTGTTGCCTTTCTTGGTGCTGTTACAATTTTTTGTTATATAAGAATTTTGCCTATTTTTATAAAGCAAAAAGATATAGCTTACTTTATCTTTGCCTTTGTTGAGTGTTTGATTTTACTTCTTGCAGCATCAGGATTTTTACACGTGGGACATTGATGAGAGGAGGTTAAACCTCCTCTCTATTTTTTTACCATGGCTTACTCTGAAGTATTTCCTTTAAATGTTCCTCATGTTTCTTCTCAATCAGAAGAAATCTCTTATTCTTAGCCTCTGAAATCTTTTCAAGAAGTTTTTCAAAATCAACCGGCTTTTGCATAAAATCAATAGCACCCTCTTTTATTGCCTCAACACCTGCTTCAACTGTTCCATGTCCTGTAAGAATAATAATCTGCAAATCAGGATGTTTTTGTTTAATCTCTTTTAAAACTTCTATCCCACTTTTACCCGGCATTACAAGGTCAAGAATAATTGCATCAAACTCTTTCTGCTCAGCCTTTTTAATTGCTTCATCACCACTTGTTGCAGATTCTACCTTAAGTCCTCTCATTTCAAGTCTTTGGGAAACAACTTTCAAAAACTGCTCCTCATCATCAACAAGCAATACATTGGCTTTAAGCTCTTCATTTGACATCTTATATTCCCCCCTTTTGTTTAATTTTTTCTCTTACTCTTTCTATCTTTATTATAAGCTCTCTTATATCAATTGGTTTAATTATATATTCAACTGCTCCGCTTTTCATTGCATCTTCAACAAAATTCATATTCCCATAAGCTGTAAGCATAATAACTTCTGTTGAAGGATTGAGCTTTTTTAATAATTTAAGAAACTCAATTCCATTTATCTCTGGCATTCTGATATCAAGTATAATAAGATGAGGTGAGTAACTGTAAAGTAATGGCAAGGCTTCAACAGCTGAACTTACAGCCTTTACATCGTAATCTCTTAATGCAAGTCTTTCAGAAAGTGTATCTACAAAATCAACTTCATCATCAACAAGAAGAATCTTTAACTTATTCATTTTCTTCCTTATAAGTTAACTATTGCCACTGTTGTTTCAATGCATTTATTTATCACTGAAGAACTTACACCACCAAGAACAAGGTCTTTCATTGCAGTACGTCCCTTTCTTCCCATGATTATCAGATTGTAGCCACCCTCTTCAATCTCCTTTAAAATCTCATCAGCAGGGAATCCTACTTTGCTTTTTGTTACTATTAATTGTTCAGGAATGTCTTCTTCAGTAAACCTTTTTTTTGCCTTGTTGAGTATCTCATCTGCTTCTGTTTCAGGATCTATTCCCTGTCTTACTCTTTCAAGATAAAGGGAAATATTTATTACTCTTAAAACAGTGATATTTTCTATGCCTTTCACTATTTTTGCAAGACATACTGCATGTTCCACTGCTTTCGTTGAGTATTCAGAACCATCAACTGGAACTAAAATTCGTGAAACAGGGCTTTGTTCTGAAATTTTCTGTCCAACAAGATAAATATTTTGATTTAGCAAGCCATGAATAACTTTATTTGACACACTTCCAAGAATAAGACTTTTTAGTTCTGACATACCTCTACGAGCAAGAATTACTGTCTGAAAACTCTCTTTAGTGGCAATTTCAATTATCTTATTACCAGGCTCACCTTCTTCTATTCTCTTTGCTATCTCTCCTTTTAGTCCTGAAGTTTTAAGAAGAATGCTCTCATATTCATTCAAAAAGGGAGTGATATTTTCTTCAATATGTTTCGCTTTAATCTTTTTAAAAACTTCTGTATCTTTGATGAGCTCTGCTCTGAAATCAATGTTTTTCATGTGTTCACTGAGATATCCTCCAGCCATTACATAAAGAATTGTAATCCCTGACCCCTCAACTCCTGAAAGTAGTGCTCCAGCAAATTTTATAGCTCTTCTTGAGTTGTCACTTCTATCAACAGGCAGTAAAACTTTTTTAAAGGGACAGTTTATCATATTTTAACCTCCTCAATTTAGTAAAAAATCAAAAGCCATACATTAGATATTGCCACACTTATTAGCATATACAAAAAGGCATACTTAAAGAAACCAAAAAAGCTTATTCTGTAACCTGCAGCCTCTGCAATTCCTACTGTTACCACATTTGCAGAAGCACCAATCATTGTTCCATTGCCACCCAGACATGCACCAAGAGCAAGTGCCCACCAAAGAACATTGCTTTCTGCTCCTGGGATAACCTTTGTAAGATAGGCAACAATGGGAAGCATAGTAGCAGTAAAGGGAATATTATCAACAAAAGCACTCATTATTGCAGAAACCCATAAAATCAAGCATATGGCAATGGTAAGATTTCCTGCTGAAAGCTGATGAACCCAATCTGCAATTACAGCAAGAAGTCCTACTTCTTCAACAGCACCAACGATTATGAAAAGAAAGATAAAGAATAAAAGTGTAGTCCATTCAATGTCCTTTTCAATTAATTCAAGCATTTTAACTTTCTTTGTGACCACTGCATATGTGAAAAGAATACCTGCACCAAAAAGTGCTGGAATACTTACTTCCATATGCCATATTCCATGAGTTGCAAAAAAGGATACCACAATAGCCATTATAAAGAGTCCATAACCAAGAAGTGTTTTATCAGTGATTTTATATTCTTCCCTTAGATAGCTTATGAAGGAATTGATATCTTCAACCCTTCCTTTTTTGTATTCCTTTGAATAAAAAAATTTGTTGTAGAAAACAAGAGCAAGCATGGATATAATACACACTGGAGTAAGAGCATATACAAATTGCATGAATGTAAGCCCTGTATAGGAGCCAATCATTATGTTTGGTGGATCACCGATAAGTGTTGCTGTTCCACCAACATTTGATGCCATAATTCCTGGAATTAACAGTGATAGAGGATTAATCTTCAATGCAATTGCTATCTCTATAAGAACAGGCGTGTAAAGAAGCATAGTTGTAACATTGTCAAGAAAAGCAGAGGTAATTGCAATAAAAAAGCAAGATATTACCGCAAGAGTCATTACATTTCCTTTTGCAATTTTATAGGACATGTAAGCACACCACTGAAAAACTCCTGTGTGTTTTAAAACTCCAATGATAATCATCATTCCCATAAGAAGAAAGATAACATTCATATCAATTGCCTGAATTGCCCTTTCAAAGGAGATTATATGAAAATCTGGATTAAAGGTGCCAAGTGTATAGGTAAGTATAAGCATTGTTGCCGCACCAATCATGGCAGCTACAGTTCTGTGGAGAAGCTCAAAGGAAATCAATGCATAGGCAATCAAAAAAACAGCTGTTGCAATCCAGAAAGCAGGTCCAAGATAACGCTGAATTATTATGTCTTTGCTTATATAGAACTCATTTCCTTTAACTGCAAAATCCTCTTTTTTAAAATCTACGGTCGTTCTCTTATAAGAGCTTTTTACAATCTCTATTTGAATTTTTGCGGAATCAATTGCACCTTTTGGAAGTTGAAAGTTCAGCTGAAATGTTCCATGGGAGGATGTAACAGTTTTATAACTCTCTTTATGATCTGTAATTATCTTATGTGGCTGTCCATTAACTAAGAGCCTGATTTCAGCTTCTTTTACAGGTTCTTTATGGGAGTCAAGAATTGCCCCTGAAATATAAAATATATCCTTGTCTTCTCCTCGGTTTTCTGCTTCTTGAGCTAAGGCAGTTACATTAAAAAGCAGAAGACAGAAGAGAAACAGAAAAATTACTCTTTTCATGAGTCCTCCTTAAATCTGCAGTTTTTTCTTTTCACCATTTAATACCACATAGGATTCATCAGGAACAATATAGTTTTCATCTGGTCCGTGCACTTGAATTCCAGTGATTACTGCATAGTCAGCTTTTTTAGAATCAATAACCTTTTCAATTATGTTTTCAAGGTCTTCAATAATTGCTTTGAGGGTGATTTTTGTGAGAGTTAAAAGGTCTGGAACCTCTCCATATTTAAGTTCTCTTAAAAGCCTTATTTTAAGAAAATTTTCCTCAATATCTTCCTCATCAAGCCTTATGTTAATCTTTCCTCCTGCAAGTTCATTTAGAAAAAGACATAGTGCTCCACAGGCATGGGATTTCTCAAGACCCTTTCTTTTGCATACTCCCATATTCTCATTTTCATCAATGGCAGTGTGGGAAAAGGCATAAAACACATATCTTTCTTTTCCATTAACCTTTGGTGCATGACTTATAAAGGCTTTCATACCAGTCTTACCGGCTGTAAACAAGCCGGCAAGACTGGAAAAGTTAAATTCATTACCCCACATACTCTTTATGTGACTTGTTATTGTCTGTGAAATCTCATCTCTACATACACAAACTGAGGCTATTGAATTATCATAGGTAAATCCAAAACCTTTTAATACATCACAAGAATTTTTGATAAAGTCAGACTCTTTGTAAAATCTTCCAAAAAATTTCTCCAGAATTTGCTTCATAGACATAGTTTCCTCCTTACTTTAAGAGTATTGGCATTCCAAGAAGGGGCCATACAGTTACGAGAAATACTGCAAGCACTAAAATCAAAACAATGCTCATTGGGATTCCATGTTTGAAAAACTCACCTGGTGTAAACTGCCCGGACTGATAGGCTATTGCATTAGGAGCTGCACCAATCAGGAGAAGGAAAGGCATTCCTGCTGTAACAAGGGAGGAATAAAGGATTACATCTGGAGCTACACCGAGATACTGAGCAATAACCAGAGAGACAGGAAGTGAAATAGCAATTGCAGCAACATTCATTATGAAGTTTGTCATTATTAGAACAAAGGTTGCTATTGCAAGAACAAATATGATCCACGGTGCCTGCTGAAACATAACAAGCCAGTTTACTGCAAGCCATTGAGCCGCACCTGTTTTCCAGAGACAGAAACCTATGCTCATTGCACCACTGAAAAGGAGGATTATATTCCATGGAATCTCTTCAAGCTCTTTTATTGTAAGAACTCCTGTAAGGAAGAAAAGGAGAGTTGAACAGAGCATTATTGCTGAACGGTCAAGTGGTTTAAGAGCAGGAACAAAGGACTGTAGGGACATAACACAAATAACAGCAAGAACACAGATTATTACAAATTTTTCCTGCCCTGTCATAGGTCCCAGTTCTTTCATCATTGTTTTTACTTTATCCCTTAAACCATGAATAACGCTTTTTTCAGGCTTAAGGAAAATCATTAAATAAACCCAGATTAAAAATACCATTATCCAGCCAAGTAAAAACATATATTTCGTGAGCTCAAAAAATCCGATATCTCTACCTGTAAACTCCTTGAACATACCAGCTGCTGCCGGACCTCGGGCTGCACCAAGGAATGTAACAATACTTCCTGCACCTGCAGCATAAGCCATGCCTATAAAAAGTGATTTACCGAACTTTGTTGGTTTATCTTCTTCTCCATAAAGAGCATTTATGGCAAGAAGAATTGGGAAAACTGTTGCAGCTGCTGCTGTATGTGCCATTAAGTGAGCCAGTCCTGCAGTAACAACCAGTGCACCAAGAACAATCATGCTTGTCCTTTCACCAACAACCTGAAGCATGTTGTAGGCAAGTCTCTTTGTAAGTCCTGTTTTTGTAAAAGCAAGCCCTACAACAACAGAACCAAATATGAACATAACAGAGGGATCCATAAAATCACGAAAAGCATCCTTTGCTGAACGGATTGAAAAGATTGCCTGAAAGACACCTATGGCAATACTTGTAACACCTATTGGCACAACCTCAAAAACCCACCAAATACCTGCCATCATGAACAGAGCTATCGCTCCCTTTGCTTCCTTTGAAAGAGGAAAATGTTTTCCAGCTGGATCAACAGCATCTGGCCAGGCTGGTGAGAAATAGATTACAAAGAAAAAGGCAAGTCCTAAAAGAATAAAAAATATTCTCTTCCATGGAATCTTTCTTTTTTCCTTTGCCACATAAATTTCTGCTGGTGGTTCTGGTAAACCTTCTGGTCTTTTTTTCTCAGCCATCTCTTCCTCCTATTCCTTGATAATTTCTTCTGAAATCGCATCAAATACTTCAACCATTCTTACAATTCCAACAAACTTCTTTTTGTCCTCAATAACAGGTAGCACTGGAAGGTCAAAATGAATCATCAGATAAGCAGCCTTAGTAACAGGATCACCGGGATCAACAAAATGCTTTGCAGGAACCATTATCTCGCTTACAGGTTTCTGGGCAAGTTTTTTTGATTCCTGACTGAAAAGACTATCCCATACAATTGCAAGTCCTGTCTTTTCTTCCTCTAAAACCTGTGCTTTTGCTGGTGGCTTTAAAAATGTTGGTTCAAGCCCTCTTAAAATGTCCTTTAAAGTTACTGTTCCAAGAAGATTATACTTCTCATCAAATACAAGCACTGCAAGCGGATCCATGTGTTTTTCAGGCTGAATAAAAGAAGCTTTTACAACCTTGATTGCCTGTTCAATGCTGAACCAGTAGGGAATATGAGGATACTCAAATATTCCCATCATTACATCCTTAACTAACTTTCCATCTGACATACCCCCACCTCCTGAGTGTTTATAATGCTTTTCTCTGAAAAGCAATGAATAATTTATTGTCATCATTCTTTTTATAAAATCTATTAAGCAGAATAACTGTATCTCCAGAGAAAACCCTCTGAGTCATAAAAATAGCAGGAGAGTTTTCAGATATTCCAAAGGACTGTGCCAGCTCTTTATTTAAAAAGGTTAATTCAAAGTAATTATTCACCTTTGTGGTTTTTATGCTGTATTTTTTCTCAAAAAGGTCAATTATTGACTGATTTTCAATGTCCTCTTCAAGCAAATGCGGACAGATATTAAAGGGAATGAAAGACTCCTGCAAAATTGAAGGCTCATTCTGAACAAGCCATAAAACTTTTACATAAATCACATGCCTGTTTTCAGGAATATTGAGCTCTTTACTTAAATCACCAACAGGCATCATTACTGTTTTTGCAAGAACTTCCTTTCTATAAACTGAGTCATCCTCAACCCAGAGTTTCTTAAACACTGTGGTCATTATCAAGCCTTCAGAAATATAACTACTGCTTACAAAAGTGCCTTTACCCTGCTGCCTTGTAAGATAGCCCTGCCTTACAAGTTCAAGAATAGCATTTCTTACAGTTGCCCTACTTACATTGAACATCTTACAGAGTTGCTCCTCAGTGGGAATCTGCATACCAGCAGCCCATTCTTTGTTTTCAATTTTTTTCTTAAGAATATCAAATAACTGTAAATAAAGCTTTTCATGCTCATCCCTGCTTATTAACTCTACCATTTTTACTCCTTGTTATATTGTAATAACATTATTATATTGTTATAATGTAACATTGTAATTTTATTTATCATACTGAAGAGAAAATTTTTTGTCAAAAAAAATTATGTTATAAAGCAATTAAAATCGTTTATAATTAAAAATGATGGATTTTTTTGGTTTTTTTAAATCAAAATCTAAAAAAATTGAGGAGAAAGAGAAACTGAAAGCACTTTTAAAAGAGAAATATTCATATTTTCAGAAGGTACTCAATGAAAATAATCATGTCCTGAGCATAATGGCTGACCTTGAGGAAAAACTTTCAGGAGAGTATCTCTTTGATATACAATACATAAAAACAAGCGTTACTGCTATATCTGATGGTGTTTATGAAATAATTAAAAACTTAAATGCTCTTGCTGACAATAAGTACTCAAAATTGCAAGAAGTTTATAAAAAAATTAAAGAAGAAATTGAAAGAACCCTTACTTTAAAGGTACAAATACCTGTAACTGAATTTACAGTTTCTCTTGAATCTCTCAACAAAGACTCAGTAAATATTGCTGGTGGCAAAATTGCCCATCTGGCAGAGTTAAAAAACACCCTTCAGATTCCAACACCTGAAGGCTTTGCTATTACTTCCTATACATTTGTAAAGTTTATTGAGAAAACAGGGCTAAAAGAAAAGATATCTGAAATGTTAAAAAAGATTGATATAAACAATTTTGAAGGGCTTAATGAAGGATGCAGAAAAATTCAGGAATTAATAATTAATACTGAAGTTCCTGATGAAATAGCAGACTCAATAAAATCAGCTTATAATGAACTTTGCAAAAAAACTAACAGTAAATGTAAAGTTTCAGTAAGAAGCAGTGCAATTCATGAAGACTCTGAATTTAGTTTTGCAGGTCAGTACTCATCCTTTCTTAATGTTCCTGAAGATTTAATTGTTTACAACTATAAAAAGGTAATTGCAAGTCTTTTTAACACAAGAGCAGTTTTTTACTACAAAACAAAAGGCTTTTCTGAAACTGATATGGTAATGGCTGTGGGAGTTCTTTCAATGGTAAATGCAAAAGCAGGTGGAGTAATGTATTCTAAAAATCCAAATAATCCTGAAAGTGAACACATAATAATAAATGCAGTTAAAGGTCTTGGTAAATTAGTAGTTGATGGTACTGTCACTGCTGAAACATACATAGTTAGCAGAAAACCTGAAATTTCAATCTTAGAGAAAATCCCCGGGAAACAAAACAAGATGCTCATATGTAAGGAGGAAGGAGATATTGAAGAAATTTCTCTTCCTGATACTCCTGCCTTATTTTCTTTAAGTGATGAACAGATCATTGCATTATCAAAAATAGCTTTAAAAATTGAAGAATATTATGGATACCCACAGGATATTGAATGGGCATTGGATGAAGATGGAAATATCTTTATCCTTCAGGCAAGGGCATTGAGAATTATAGAAAAAAAGGCAGAAACTAAACTACTCCTTCCAACAAGAATTAAAGGACACAATATTCTAATTGATAAAGGCTTTACTGCGTGTAAAGGTGTGGGATACGGAAAAGCCTTTATTTTAAAATCTGACGAAGAGTTAAAAGACTTTCCAGAAGGATATGTTCTTGTTGCCAGACATACTAATCCAAAATATGTAGTCATCATGAATAAAGCATCAGCAATTGTTACTGATGTGGGAAGTCCAACAGGTCATATGGCTTCTCTTTCAAGAGAATATCGTGTTCCAACACTTCTTAATACAGAAATTGCAACTAAAAAAATAAAACATGGACAGGAAATAACAGTTGATGCAATTAACTGTGTTATATATGAGGGCAAAGTTGAAGAATTGATTGAGGCTTATAAAAAGACAGAAGAAACTTTTAAAGAAACTCCTATATTTAAAACACTTGAGAAGGTTTTAAAATTCATTGTCCCCCTTTATCTTATTGAGCCTGATTCAGAAGACTTTAAACCTGAAAGTTGTAAAACTTATCATGATATTACAAGATTCTGTCATGAAATAGTTATGCATGAAATGTTTACAATGTGGAACAAATATGATGAAAGTGAAATCCATGCTGTTCCTTTATTAGCAGGCGTTCCAATTGGTGTTTTAGTGCTTGACATTGAAGAAGGTTTAAAGGAGGGCATAAAAAAAGCTACTCCTGAAGATATATATTCAATACCTCTAAAAGCCCTCCTGAGAGGAATGCAATCAATGCAGTGGCCCAGTCCTCCTCCTGTTGATGCAAAAGGATTTCTTGAGATGGTTGCTCATACAGTTTCCATTCCTGAAGATGAACTGAAAGAAACAGGTAAAAAAAGCTTCTGTATTGTAACAAAAAACTATATGAACTTTAGCATTCGTCTTGGTTATCATCTCTCAATGATTGAAGCCTATACAGGAGAAAACATAAATGATAACTACATCAAATTTTTCTTCAAAGGTGGTGGAGCTGCACTTGACAGAAGACTAAGAAGAGTAAAACTTATTGTTGAAATACTGAAAAAAATGGGCTTCAGGGTTATAACAAAGGAAGATATTATAGATGCCATATTAACAAAATATGATATTCCAACAATAGAAAAAAAGCTTGAAATTCTTGGAAAACTAACAGCTTATACAAAACAGCTTGATATGGTATTATTCAATGACATGGTTGCTCAAATGTATACCGAAGAGTTTATTAAAAAACATATAAAAGATATCAGTTTTCTATCTTAAGTTTTTCTCTTAACATTCTGTTTTCTCTTTGAACTCTTAACCACTTAAGAGCTTTCTCAATGGTAAAAAGAATTTGTTCTTTCTTAAATGGCTTTGTTATAAAATCAAATCCACCCTTTTCAATTGCCTCAGTAGCAGCATCAATTGTTCCGTATGCTGTAATTATTATTACAGGTATATCCTCATCACGCCTTTTAACTTCTTCAAGTAATTGAAGCCCGTCAAGTCCTGGCATTTTAAGATCTGTTATAACAAGGTCAAATCCTCCTGTTTTTACCAATTCTACTGCTTCTACTGGATTATTTGTTGTTGTAACTTCATATGGTGTTTTTTCCTTTAAAATCATTGAAAGCAGTTTAAGCATGTCTGGTTCATCGTCAACTATTAAAATCTTCTCTGGCATAACTTTACCTCCTTTTTTACTCCTTTGTTCCAGGCAATTTTATTATAAATGTTGTTCCTGTCTGCTCTGCTTCTTCCTTTGTTTTAGTATTGAATGTAATTATACCATTATGCTTTTTAACAATGTTATAGGAAACCCATAAACCCAATCCTGTGCCTTTTCCAACTTCTTTTGTTGTAAAGAAAGGATCAAAAATTCTCTGCCTGTGCTCTTTTGGAATTCCACAACCTGTATCAGAAATGCAAACTTCAACCCATTCTCCATCATATTTTGTGGTAATGATCAATACTCCTCCACCTTTCATAACATAAATAGCATTGTTAATTATATTAAACAAAACCTGCTGTAACTCTCCTGGATCTCCTTTTATAAGAGGTAGGTGTTCCTGTAAACTCTTTTTCACTTCTATATTATTGATTGCAATAGTATTGTTCATAACATCAAGAACTGTTTCAATACACTCATTAATGTTTACAAGTTGCTCTTTATGTTCCTTATGTCTTACAAAACTGAGAAGATTCTCTACAATTCTCTTGGCATTTGTTGCCTGCTTTTCAATTGTCTTTAAAATATCAAACTCCTGAGATTCAGGACTGGTTTTTTCAAGTAACATGTCTGTAAATCCGAGAATTATTGCAAGGGGATTGTTTATCTCATGAGCAACTCCTGCTGCAAGAGTCCCCATTGAAGCAAGTTTCTCAGTATAGTAACTCTGTTCTTCCATCTTTTTTCTATCAGTTATATCCCTTGCTATTCCAAGAATATTATAAATATTGCCTTTTTCATCTCTTAAACCCCTGAGGTTTGTGTTAAACCAGAAATCCCTGTTATCCAGAGTGACTCTATGGGTAATCTGTCTGCTTTCTCCGGTTTTCAATATATGCTTTATATTCATCACGAGAATTAATCCGTCTGGCACAAAAATATCTGTAATACTATAACCTAAAATTTCATTTTCATCTTTCTTAAAAAAGCGCGTCCCGTGTTTGTTTATTGAGCTTATCCTACCTTCAGTATCAACAGTAAAAATAATATCCTCTGCGTTTTCTATTAAAGATTTATATCTTTCTTCTGACTTTTTCAGTTCAAGAGTCTTTTTTGTAACTTCCTTTTCAAGAACATTTGACCATGTTACAAGAATAAAGTTTATAAATAATCCACCCAGCAAAATAATCACTATAATTATAGCCTGAAGAACCATCTGCTGAACATGAACAGTATGAATTACTCCCTCAACTTCACTTATGGGAGCAACAACTGCAACGGACCACATTATAGAATTATGAGAAGTTTTTAATTTTATGGGTGCAAAGGCAATGAGTTTTTTGATCTCCCCTTCTATACCTCTATGCCATCCTGAAATGTACCAACTTGTTCCTTCTTCTCCCTTTAGCATCTTTTCTCTCTGAATTTCATTAATTCTTGCGAATGATATGGTGGGCTTTTTACCTTTTCTTGCTTCAAAGGCATTCTGTCCTATAAAACCTTGTTCTTCATGATAAAGGAATATACCTCTATTATCTATAACCCATGCATATCCTGTCTTCCCTGACCTTATTTTTTTTGTAACCTTGCTTACAAGATGGGTAACATCAACAGTAAAAACAATAGCACCTGAAAACTTATTGGTTGGAACAGGATGTGATTCATCTATTGATATCTGCCATACAGGAATAACCATTTTCATTATAAGGGTTTTTGAATTTTCCTCATCTGGACAGGCAGTTATTTCACTAAAAAATATTTCACCTTTGTTTTTTTCTTCAGATGCCCACTTTAAAAAATTTTTTTCATCCTGATTAATTGATTCTATCAAACATTTTTCTCCTTCAATAATTCTATATACCTTCTGAGTTTTAGCTTCAATTAATTTAATCTCTCTGACTCCTTCATATTTTACGCTTGCAAAGGTAATATTCATTCTGTTTATCAGTGCTGGCTTTTCTGAATACTGAATTGCTGGGGACAGACTAAGAAGAATTATTTCTCTCTTAAGTAAATCAGTTGAGTTTTCTATCTGGCTTGCTGCATGCTTTGCAAGCATGAGCTGTTGCTGATTAAAATCCTCTTTGACAATTTCTGTAATTTTTTTTGTAGATAGCACCCCAAGAAACAGAACCATTCCAAGAAGAATTATCATAACTATAGTTACGAGCAATTTGAAATATCTAAAGTTAAAGGGGTGATATTTTTCAATAAGAGATAGCAATTTATTTACAATATTCTGTAAAAACATTTTTTCCTATCTGTTAATTATAGAATAAACAGAAAAAAATTAAAACAATCCTACAAAAACACTAACCAGAAACAAACAAAGAAAGGTCGTAAGAAAAATCATCTCAATAGCGGTTCTAATGTCAACTCCGAATGCTGCAGCAAAAATCATGCTTAGCAACATTGAAGGCATGGCTGCCTCAATTATGCATACATTGAGAGGAATACCAGATAACCCTGTAAAACTACCAAAGATAAATGCTAAAACAGGAGACAATAGGATTTTTATTAGTATTGCTGGCATAATAATAAAAATTCTTTCAGGTGCCACAGCTTTTACGGAAATACCTACAATTACAAGCATAAAAGAAGTTACATAAACTGAGATTAATTTAAGAATATTTATCATTTCAAAGGGTAGAATAATGCCAGATTTTCTTAAAATAATTCCTGCTATTAATCCCCAGATAGGTGGAATCTTAAGAATTGTTAAGAAAGAGTCTTTCAGCTTAAAACTTTTTGCTTTTCCATACTTCATGCATACTGCAACAGCAACTGTCCATGTAAGTGGAGTGCTTGCTAAAAAATCATAGGTAAAGGCATAGCTCATACCTTCTGCTCCATAAAGCTTTGTCAAAATTGGCAATCCAATATAAAGAACATTTCCAAAAGAAGAACATATTATCAAAGAACCTATTACTTCAGGCTTTATATCTTTTATGGAAGCTATTTTTTTGTAAATTAGCCATGACAAAGCAACGCAACTTAATATTGTAAGATTTGCAACCAGTGAAATCTTTAAGTGACTTAGACTGAATGGCATTGTGTATGTGGTCTTAAAACAAACAAAGGGAACGATATAGTAAAAAACAAAGTAGTTGATTCTATCCCGCATAGAATCAATCTTTTCAGGAGAAATACCTGAAATTGTAAGCAAAAATCTCAGAAATAGACCTGTCAGAATAAACAAAAAAATATCAAAAAGCATAATATCCTATTAGCAAAAGCTGACTCTCATCTTTTTAAGTTATATACTGATTCTTTCAGAAAGCTTTAAAGAGTTTTCAATGCAGTCATTCACACTAACACCTCTGTAAGCATTACCTGTAAGATAAAGTCCTGGGAATTTTTGCAGCCTTTGCTCAATTTTCATAAGTTTCTCTTCATGTCCCATTTCATACTGGGGGATTGCCTTTTCCCATCGGAATATCTTTACAAAATCAGGCTCTCCTCTGATTTGCAGAATATCCCTTAATTCAGTTAAAGCTGTATCAATGAGCTTTTCATCAGGAAGCATTGCAAGCTCTGGTGCTCTTCTGCCTCCTATCATGCTTCTTAATAAAACATAACCCTCAGGTGCTCTGTTGGAGAAAATGCTTGAGTCAAAAAGTGTACCGAGAATCTTTCTTTTTTCTCTATGAGGAATTAAAAATCCATAAAGGGATGTGCCAAATCCTACTGTTTCTTTTTTAAATCCAAAGGCAACAACGCTTAAGGGTGGATAGGGAATAGTTTTTAAAATAGCTGAAACTTCCCTATCAAGCTCTTTCAATATCTCTGATGCCTCATAAGCAGGACAGGCAAGGATAACCTTTTCTGTGTCAATCTTTCCATCTTCAAAATAAACAGTGTAAAAACCGTTATTTTTAGCTATGTTTATAACCTTTTTACCCTTTATGATTCTTGATGAAAGGTAGCTTTCAAGGCTTTTTATTAAATCTGACATTCCATCTTTAAAGGACATTAAAACAGCTTCAGGCTGTGCCTTTACATCTTTCTTTTCTTTTTTTAAGGCAAGCAAGCCTTTTATGAGTCCGCCATATTTTTTTTCAAGATAGTAAACCTTTAGAAAACAGCTTTTCATGCTCATCCGTGCAGGGTCTCCAGCATATATTCCCGTTGACATAGCATCAATTAGTTTTTCGTAAAACTCTCTTCCCACCCGTCTTGATACAAAGCTTTCAACTGTTTCATCCACTTCTTCTTTAAGTGTAGGGATAAAGTATTCTCCTATCATTCTTAATTTTCCTGAAAAGGAAAGAATCGGAGACAGAAAAAACTTAACAGGATTATCAGGAACTCTCATAAGCCTGCCATTTATCAGAATGTATCTGAGTTTTGATTCCTCGCTTCCCTTTAATGGCTCAATGCCTAATTCCTTTGCAAGAGCAATTGTTGAAGGCTTGTTGCTAAGAAACCCATTAACTCCACCTTCGCACAGGAATCCTGATATATTTTCAGTAACTATTTTTCCACCTGCTCTTTTATCTGCCTCAATAAGTTTTATATCAAGTTCAGGCTTTCTCTTCAGTAAAAAGTATGCAAGGCTTAATCCTGAAATGCCACCACCAACTATAACTACTTCTGCTTTACCCATTTAATGATTGCCTCCACCATCTCTTTTATTGTTGATTTTTCAGGCATTATACTGACTCTGTAGCCAGCATCTTCAATTGCTCTGGCAGTTGTTTTTCCAATTGCTGCAATTGCTACATCTTTAAGCATATCCTTTGCATCATCTTTAAGAATATCAATCAAATTAAGAAAGCTTGAAGGAGATGTAAATGTTGCAATTGTTATTCTGCCTTCTCTTAAAAACTTTACAAGCCTTTTTCCATGTTCCGTTGGTTTTACTGTTCTGTATGTAATTGGTGAATCCACTTTTATTCCAAGAGATTGCATCTCTTCAACAAAGCCTTTAAGAGCAATATTAGAGCGGGGATAGAGAATTCGGAAGGCTGAAGAGGCACCCCAAAAACTCGTAGAGTTTTTGGGGACTCGTGAAGACCAGCTAAGGCTTAAGATTCTCTCCTTAAAAATTTTTGCCAGAGCTTCTGAATTATACTCATCAGGAACTATGTCAGCATTTATTCCATAACTTCTTAAGCTCTTTGCAGTTTCCCTGCCAATTGCACAGATTGAAACTCCCTTTAAATCTCTCATATCCCTGCCAATAGTTAAAAATCTTTCAAAGAAAAATTTAACTGCCCTTGGCGATGGAAACACTATAAAGTTGTAATTCTCTACTGCTTTTATTGCTATGTCAAGCTCTGTAAAATCCTCGGGAGGCAAAAAATCAATGGTAGGAAATACAAAAAGTTCTGCTCCTAAGTCTTCCAGTTTTAAATACTCCTCAGTCAGCTGCCTTGTAATAAGAACTCTATGCCCATGAAGGGGCTTTTTTTCATACCATTTAAGTTTTTCCCTGAGCCTTACAACATCACCAATAACAAGAATTGCAGGAGGTGAAATTTTATGCTCCTTTGCAAGTAATGCAATCTCTGATATTGTTCCAGTAATCACCTTTTGCTCAGGTCTTGTCCCCCAGCGAATAATAGCTGAAGGTGTCTGTGGAGACAATCCTTCATCAATTAATTTATTTGTAATTGTATCAAGATTCTTAACGCACATGAGAAAAATCATGGTTTCAGCTTGATTTGATGCCCTTATGTGTGTAAAAATCCTCTGCTGTTTTGAAAGATCTTCATTACCTGTGATAACTGTAAAGGCTGAAGCCACTCTGCGATGTGTAACAGGAATGCCCGCATAGGCTGGAACTGCAATAACTGAGCTTATTCCAGGGACTATCTCAAAATCAATTCCCTTCTCTACAAGAACTTCTACCTCTTCACCCCCTCTACCAAATACAAAGGGATCACCACCTTTGAGTCTACATACAGTTTTGCCTTCCTTTGCCTTTTCTACTAAAACTGTATTTATCTCATCCTGAGTCATCTCATGGTGTCCTCCTCTTTTTCCAGCATAGATGAATTCAGCATCTTTCCTTGCATAGGTTAAAAGTCTTGGATTTATATGAAAATCATAAACAATGCAATCTGCCTGCTGAATTGCCCTGATACCTTTCAGGGTAATCAATCCAGCATCTCCGGGTCCTGCTCCCACAAGATAAACTTTACCTTTATTCATTTTTTTTCTCCATATAAGTTTTTGAAATTACAACAGAGTCTTCAAAAAATCAAGCCGCTCAACTGAATAAACCTTCTCAACTATCCTGTTTCCGCCTCTTTCAAGTAACTCTCTTGCAAGCTCTGCGCCAAGCCTTTGAGCCTGAGATATGCTTCCTTCACGAAATCCTTTTATTATGGGAATTTTTCCTTCAGGATCACCTATCATGCCTGATATTTTTACCAAACTTGCTCCATTACCATATATAATCTTTGCATGACAGGCAAGAGGAACCTGACATCCTCCACCTACAACAGATAAAAAAGCTCTCTCTGCAAGAACGCAGATTGCTGTCTCTTCATGATTAAGGGGTTTTAAAAGCTCATTCACAAAATCATCATCAATTCTTGTTTCAATGCCAATTGCTCCCTGACCTATAGCAGGAATCATTAAATCCTCTGAAAGAAGTTCTGTAACCATATGCTCAAAGCCCATTCTTTTTAAACCAGCCATTGCAAGGACAATTGCATGAAACTTGCCCTCTTTAAGCTTTCTTAATCTTGTATCCACATTGCCTCTCAGGGAAACTATACTTAAATCGTCTCTCAATGCTTTAAGCTGAACAGTTCTTCTAAGGCTGCTTGTTCCAACAATAGCTCCTCTTTCAAGCTCTCTTAAAGATTTTCCATCAATGCTTATAAAAGCATCTTTTGGGTCTTCTCTTTCACATATGGCTGAAATATGCAATCCCTCAGGAATCTCAGTGGGAACATCCTTCATGCTATGCACTGCAAGATCTACTCTGCCTGAAAGCAATGCCTCCTCTATCTCCTTTACAAACAATCCCTTACCACCAATCTTTGCCAGTGGTGCATCAAGGATTTTGTCTCCTGTTGTTTTAATCTTTTCTATCTCAATCTTTAACTCTGGGTAAAGATTTTCAAGCTTTTCCTTTACCCAATTTGCCTGCCAGAGTGCAAGTTTACTACCCCGACTACCAATGATTAACTTATTCCTCTTCACTGTCAAGTCCAAATAACCTCCTTGCTGCAAAAATAAGAATCTCCTTGTTATCACAGTTGTTTTTCAATGCAACAGTTGGAGAATGCATTATCTTATTTATTATGCTTTGAGTGAGATAATCCACAGAAGCTAAAACATCTGGTGGAAGCTCTTTAAAACGAGATTTAAATTTTTCAAGCTCTTCCTGCCTTACCTGTTCAGCCTTATTTCTGATTGAAACAATAACAGGCACACTTTGAAGTGAATTAAGCCATTGAAAGAACTTCTCTGTTTCTTCCTCTACAATATTTAGAGCTTTCTCTGCTTCCTTTTTTCTTTCAAGAATGTTAGAATCCACCACATCCTGAAGGTCATCTATGTTGTAAAGATAAACATTATCAAGCTCATTGCAGGCAGGGTCAATGTTTCTTGGCACTGATATGTCAATTAAAAAAAGAGGTTTATGCTTCCTTAAATGCATAATTTCTTTAATCATCTGCTCTGTTATAACATAATTGGGAGCACCAGTGGAGCATATGACAATATCAGAGTTTGCAATCTGCCCCTTAAGGTTTTCAAATGGAACTGCGGTGCCGCTGAACTCTTTTGCAAGCTCTTCTGCGCGAGAATATGTTCTGTTTGTAACATAAACATTTTTAATCCCGCATCCAATAAGATGTCTCAATGCAAGCTCTGCCATCTCACCAGCACCAACAAGAAGAATGGATTTTTTTGAAAGATCATCAAAAACCCTTTTAATAAGTCCTACTGCTGCATAGCTTACAGATACTGGATTTTCTCCAATTCTTGTTTCATTCCTTACTCTTTTAGCAGTAAAAAGCGCTCTGTTCATTAAGTGATTGAGTACTAAAGAAGTAGCCCTTTCTGAAAGAGCTATCTCATAGGAATCCTTAACCTGTCCTGTAATCTGGGGCTCTCCAACAATCATTGAGTCAAGGCTTGATGCAACTTTGAAAAGATGACTTACTGCATCTCTCTGAGTGTAAATATAAAGATACTGTTCAAAATCTTTTATTGAAATATTGTGAAATTCTGACAGAATTTGCTTTATTTTTTCTATAATGCTCTCATTTCTTTCGTTAGAGTAAGCATAAACTTCAACTCTATTACATGTTGAAAGAATTATAGCCTCATTAATGCCCTCTGTCTGAATTAATCTCTTTAATCCTTCCCTGATAGTTTCCTCTGTATTAAAGGCAAGCTTTTCTCTTATCTGAACAGGTGCTGTTTTATGATTCAATCCTAAAACTATCAAATTCATAGCCTTCTATGAAAACTTTCTGTTAAAAGATTTATACCAAAAAAGCCGAATATAACAAGAAGAAAACCTATTATAGTAAGATATGCTGCTTTTTTCTTCCTCCAGTCACCTTTTACCCTGAGATAAAAAATTGTAAGATAAACAATCCATATTAAGAAACTCCATATTCCCTTTGGATCAAAATGAAAACCAAGCAAACTGAGATATTTAACCATGCCTAAAATAAGGGCAAAGGTATAAATAGGAAATCCCCAGAATATAAGACGATAGTTTATTCTGTCAAGAATCTCAAGGCTTGGCAAGATTCTGTCAACTCCGCCCAGTTTTTTGGATTTTATAGCCCTTTCCTGAATAAGATAAAGAAAGCTGAAAATAAATGCCATGCTGAATAAAGCTATGCCAAAAACCGCCATCAGAGCATGAATATCAATCAAAATACTTTTTAACTCAGGCTTAATAGATGGAATGTTTCTCGGGAAAAAAGCACTTACAAACATGAAGGCAAAACTCAAGATCACTCCAAAATTCAAAAACCTTGCTTTGTATGAAAATCTGATGCAAAAAGATATCAAAAGAATGCTCCACGCAAAAAATGAGGTTGCCTCATGCATTGAAAAAACAGGTGCCTGCCCTGATTTTATGTATCTAATAGCAAGATAAACTGTATGAAGTATAAAACCAGAAAGGCTTAAAAAAAATACTGCTTTTTCCAGATCATTCTTTTTTCTTATAATTCCAGTAAGACCTAAAAGAAAGCCAGCAAAATAAAGCGTAAGGGCAAGTTCAAAAAATAGTGTTCCCATCAGAAACAGCCAAGCTCACATTTACAAATTTTTATCTTGAGTTCATTTGCTACTCTTCCAACTTCAATGTAAGGCACTCCTATTTCTTCAGCAATCTTTCTTGCTTCTGCACATGTAATTTTTCCGCTATTGCTTCTTTCTTTAAGAAGCTTTTCAATGAGTTTTTTCTGTTCAAATTTTTCAATCTCTTCCATAACTTCCTCCATAGAGTATTCTCCTTCAATAACTATATCAGCTATCTCTAAAATAGCTTTACCCGAAGGCTTAATCTGCTTATCATTTTGACCTTTAAAGAATATTATAACATCAGGTTGCATAATTCTTACCAGAGAATTACCTTCAATAATGATAATATCTTTCTTCATTCTATTGCAAAAGCACGATGTAGTAGAAGCAGTCTGTGAGATTCCTTCAACCTCTGACAGAGGCTTGGAATGAAGAAATAACTCCTTCTTTAGTTTTTCAGCAATCTCTGGCAAATCATTTTCCGTAGCCTTTACCCAGTAAACATGGTCTGCTCCAGCTTTTTTTATCCTTGATGTATCTTTTCCTTCCTCTTCAATAATTGACAGCTCTGTTATGATTGATGAGTAAAGAGAAGTTTTTGTATATTTTACTGCAATGATATTTATTTGAGCGGAAGATTGTTTTTTAATGTTCTTTATAAAATTTTCTATAAAAAAAGTCTTTCCAATTCCGCTTTTACTTCCACCCACTCCTATACTTAGAGATAAAAACATTTTTACGAACTCTTTAACATAACCTCTTCTAATCTGGTTTCATGTTCTTTAAGCTTGCTTGATATAGATGTTGTAAATCGTCAATTATAAGGGAAAAACTCATTTTAATTATCAAAAAATGAGATTTACTTAAAAAACAATGCAAGAATTGCTATAAGAGCACCTATCTGACCTGCCCAGAATATGAACATCCATCTTATAAGATCTGCTCTAACTCTTTCTATTTTTACCTCTAATTCTGAACGAAGATCAGATATCTCTTGTTTTGTTTCTGAGCGAAGTTCAGATATTTCTTGCTTCATTTCCAAACGAAGCTCGGCTATATCCTGCTTCGTTGCTAATCTACTTTGCTCTATCTTTATTTCTAAATCAGAACGAAGCTCTGATATGTCCTGCTTCGTTGCAAGAACATCTTTTTTTCTTTCAAATTCTTTTTCTACTCTTAAATCAATAAATTCAAGAAGAGTTTTTGCAGAACTCTCTCCAATTTTGTCTTTCAGTGCTTCGTAAATTTCAATCTCTGTAACTGGCATAAAAAAGTGTAACATAAAATTCTAAAAAATTTCATCAACTTTTCGCCTAAAATTACCTTTAAACTTTGAATTTTTAACATGGTTACAATTCTTAACAAAGCTGTGATTTCTTTTAAAGAATATGTAAATTATGCTTAAATTATCAAATATTTTCATTGTTTTAAAGGAATGTAAATTTCAAATCTTGTTCCCATGCCTGGCTCAGATTCAACAAAGATAAATCCATTCAGCATCTGAACAATATGATATACAGTTGTCAATCCAAGTCCTGAGCCTTTCTCTCCTTTTGTTGTGAAAAAGGGTTCAAATATTTTCTCTCTTGTCTCTTCATCCATTCCTGTTCCTTGATCTTCTACAGACAAACATATGTATTCTTTTGCAAGTTTTTTTCTGCCAATCAGGCTTATAAATTTATCCGGTATCTGTTTTAATTTAGCCTGTATCCTGATTTCACCTCCTTCAGGCATTGCATCCTGTGCATTTAAAACGAGATTTGTAATTATTTTTTCTATGTCTGTTTTGTCTGCAAATACTGTGAGAGGTCTTTCTTCAAAATCTAAAATTAAATTAATGTTTTCTCTTAATGAAGCTCTGAGAAATATAGATAGATTTTTTATCACATCTTTTAATTCTATAATCTCAGGATTTTTTCCCATTTCTCTACCAAATCCAAGTATCTCTTTTATATTCATTGAAACAGAGTCAACTATTGAAAGAAGTTTTTCTATGTATGATTTTGCCTGCTCAATGTTTTCTGTTTGTAAAGCAAGCTGGGCAAAACCTCTTACTCCTGTAAGCATATTCTTTATCTCATGAGCATAAGTTGATGTAAGCCTTCTTACAGACTCCATCTTGTGTGAAATTATAATCTGTTCTTCATATTTTCTCAGTTCTGTGATATCTGTTAGAAAAATTGCATATCCATTTTCCTCCTCAATTCTTATTCCTCTTAAGCGGAAAATTTTTCCACCAGATTTTATTTCTTTTAAATAGCTGTTATGAATCTCATAAACAGAGAGCTGTGGAAATATCTCAAAGATGTTTTTCTTTACTGCTGTTTTAAGCTGAGTATATTTCAGAAATGACTCATTACAGTAAGTGATTTCCCCTGAAAATTTAAGGACAGCAACTCCTACAGGAGAACGCTCAATGATATTAAATAGTTTTCTAAGCTCTATCTCAGCAGTTTTCCTGGCTGTGATGTCTCTTACAATCTGAACAGCTCCAATTATGTCACAGGCTTCATCCAGCAAAGGATGAGCAGACATTCTTATCCATGCACCTTTACCATCATAAAGCTTTGGAACAAATGTTTCTATCTCAACAGTTTCTTCTTTTATGATTAAGTCTTCTGGATAGCTGATTTCAGGATTTAAAACATAATCAACTGGCATTGGTCTTCTGCAACCGTAAAAGGGCAATGAATACTCAAAATTGCCCTTGCCAATTATCTCATTTTCCTTAACTCCTGTAATTTCCTCCATTACTCTGTTCCACAACAAAACCCTTCCATATAAATCAATGACAAAAACTCCATCTGGCAATAGCCTTATTACCCTTTTTAATATGCTTTCTTTCACACTTTCACTCCTTTTATAAGCTCTGTAAGCTTTTTAATTATCATTTACAATATTATCCCTCCGTTAAGATTTTAATTTTGAATTTTTCCGAAACTATTGAATTTATTTGATTTTTGATGGGGGGGGGGGGGGGGTAAATGTATAATTACTGCGCTTTTCTGAAAAAAGCTGGAAAAAATTTAATTGAATATGGTAAAAGACAAACATGGTAAGAATCCTTTTAAAGAGATTCTTCGGAATCTCAATGACTCCGAAGAATCTCTCTAACCACCTTACTTCTTTCTTACAACCATTACAGGTCTTGCTGAGGTTCCAATAACTCTTTCTGTTACGCTTCCCATGAAGAACTTTTCAATTCCTGTCCTTCCATATGTACCCATTACTATCAAGCCAACAGTATTTTTATTTGCCATATCAACAATCTGCTCAAAAGGCTCTCCCTTTGCAACCAAAGTCTGAATCTTAACTCCTTCACGCTCAGCTGCTTCTTTTACCATCTTTACAGATTCCTCTGCATATGGTATGTTATCATCCTTTTTAGCAACAGAAACAGCAATCAGCTCACTGTTAAATCTCTTTGCTATTCCTATTGCTTCTGATGCTGCAATCTGACTGTATACTGAGCCATCTGTTGCTATGAGAATCTTATCAAAGTTCAAAGTAGCACCCACTGGAACAACTAAAACCTTGCATGGAGCATTACCTATTACTTTTTTACCTACTGCACCAAGCATTACTCCTTTTTTGCCAAGTATTATCAGGTCAACGCTGTTTTTTATTGCCTCATCAATTATATATTTGTAAGGCTCTGGTCCTGTATAGGTTATTGTTTCACATTTTACACCTGCTTTGTCTGCAATTGTTTTAACTTCATCAAGTGAGGCTTTTGCCCTTTTTTCAAGGGCATCTATCAGCTGAGGCAGTGTCTCTACAAACTCTGCTGCAAATATTGGAACTTCAGCAACGCATATTGCATATACTGTGCTTCCACAGGGTTTTGCAAGTTCAACTGCTGCCTGTGCTGCAAACTTTGATGCCTCTGAGCCATCTGTTGCTATAAGTATTTTATCTACTTTTGTTAATGGACATGCACCAATTGCCATCTTAGACCTCCTTCTTAACTTTTGCTTTCTTTGCTGAAAGCCCTAAGCCTTCAAACAGATAGAGAACTCCAAAACCATACCATACAGTATACAGGACATAAAAAGCTAAGAGAGCTGTTGCTAAACCTGCTTTCTCTGAAATCTTAACAGCCTGAATTCCGTAAAAGTTATAGGCAGGCTCAATTGCTGCTGTCATAACCTTTTTAACAAAATTGGCATCCTCAGCCTTTTTCTGAAGCATAAGTCTTTTTTGTATAATACTAAAAGCATTGTGCCACTGTCTGAACATCTGTTTCATTTTTTCATCATCAGTGACTTCATATTTTTTCTTGATATAATCACCATTATTATAATACATCTGGTCTGCATCTTCAATGGCTGCAGCCATGATTGCTCCAAAATCTCCTGTTATGTGAACTTTTGAGCCCTGAATCTCTGCCTTTGCTCCATTCACTGTGAAGACTTTTGCAACTCTCTCAGCTCTCTTTTCAGCATCACCTGGTTTATCATCGGGCTTTTTTACATCAATTACCACATCCAAAGGTTTTCCTCTGTATTTTTCCACATCTTTTTTCAATTTAGGAATCTGATAGCATGAACCTTTTGCAAGCTTGTTAAAAAGGTCATCAGTGTATTCAAGTCCATTCATTCCTCCAGGATATATCGGTAAAAATATCAGTATCAGTACTCCTACAAAACTCACAAGTAAGATCAATCCCCATACTAAATGTTTCTTCTGTGCATTAGCCATATTAAACCTCCTCTCTAAAGGCTTTTAAATTCTTAAAGAAACTACCTAAAACCCATATTGCAAATGCACCAATTGCTGCCCAGAATACTATATTTCCAATGAGAATAATTATCTCACATACATCTTTAGATATTGACCAGAGCTCAAGGCTTCTCAGTTTGTCAGGAACAACACTTGCTCTGTTTGCAAATCCTGCTAAGATTGTCAATACCCAGAAACCTCTTATTACCATCCCTGGAACAACCTTTGTTGTAAGTGCTCCAATCTGAATTCCAATAAGTGAACCAAGAAGAAGTCCCATTGCAAGTGTATAGAAAACATATCCATAAATAGCATACTGAGTTATTGATGAATAACCAGCTGTGAATATTATTTGGAATATATCAGTTCCAACTGTTGTTGGAGTTGATACACCAAGAACATAAACAAAAAGAGGAAATGTTATAAAACCACCACCAACTCCCATGACTGCTGCAAGAATTCCTACAAGGAAACCACACATTGTAACAAAAAGCCATGAAATTCTTCTTCCACCAAAGTCTTCGTCAAAGAAAATCATCGGAGGAATTTTAATTTTCTGAAGATTAACTGCAAGCTGTGTTGTTGTGAGAGGTCCACCATGTGCTTCACCAGAAACTGTAACACCTTTTTTTCTTGCTTTACTGAGTTTTATGTAGTCTCTAAGTCCATAAAAACCGAGGAAACCAAGTATTATGGCATAAACAATGCTTATAAAGGCTTCACTTGCTACTGGATCCCAATTGTAAATACTTCTCTGTATATAACCACCTGTAGTAGCACCAAGAACGGAACCTATAACAAAGGCAATTGCAAGACCTACACAGACATTGCCAAGCTTTTTATGAACCACTGTTCCCATAATTGCCTTTGCAAAGATGTGAAACTGGTCTGTTCCTACTGCCAGAATTCCTTTAACACCTGCTGCCATAAGTGCCGGAGCAATGATAAATCCTCCACCAGCACCTATACATCCTGTAATTAATCCTGCTGCCATTCCAACTGCAGTTGCTGCAATGAAAACGATTGTTGTGTAATGTGATGGTGCATAGGCAGACTTACCACCAAGAAAATCTGCTGCACCAAGAAAAGATACAAGAACTATCGGAGCTATAAGAGCAATCAAAATTAACAGCCTCTTTTTGTTCTTCAGAATGTTATCAGACATCTGCTTTTCCCACCGGGCTTGATATATTGCCCCGGCCATCATTAATTCATAAACTTTCCTTAACTTACTCATTCCACAGCCTCCTCCTTTTTAATTTTTTTGGTTTTTAAAATCATTTCCTACACAAGACATTTTAGAGTTTTTCTTTTTTCACCTCCCTTCTTTTTTTGTTTTTCTTTTTCACAAAGCCTGTCAAACTCTTTTGGCTTTGAAAAAGTTATTGATACAAGCAAATCCTTTACCTTTTTCCAGACCTTTTTCATTAATAGTTATTAATACAATAAATATGCCAGATAGAAAATAAAGAATAGCAACACTTTCAAATGGATAAAAAAATCATATTGCAACATATTGTTGCATTCTCTTATCTTTTGAAAATTTTTTAATTTAAGATTAAGATGTCTATTGCAACAAAATATTGCAGTGAAAAATTATGTAGCAATTTTAAATTGTTTCAACTTTCTCTGAAGCTGTTGACGGTGGATTCCAAGAAGTTCTGCTGCCTTTGAAATATTGCCTCTGCTTTTCTGTAAAGCAGACCATATGAGCTCCTTTTCAAAGTTATCAACAGCTTCTCTCAAGCTTCCAGGGGAGATTTTCTTAGAGTGGGAAGGTTTCATTAAGTAGGAAGGCAGATCCTTAACTGTTATTTCAGGTGAGTTTGTAAAAGCAATTGCTCTTTCTATAATATTTTCAAGTTCTCGGACATTTCCGGGAAAAGAATAATTTATTAATATATCAAGAGCTTCCTCTGTAATTCCTTTAATATAAATATCCTTTCTCTTTGAAGCATGTTTTTTAATTAAAAACTCTACCAGAGATGGTATATCCTCTTTTCTGCTTCTTAATGGAGGAAGTTCTATGTGAATTACATTCAGTCTGTAAAAAAGGTCTTCTCTGAAAGAGCCTTCTTTACATGCTTTTTTTAAGTCTTTGTTGGTAGCTGCAATGAATCTTACATCAACTTTTATTGGATGAGTTCCACCAATTTTTATAAATTCTCCTTCCTGAATAACCCTTAATATTTTCGTCTGAAAAAGAGGAGAAACATCACCAATTTCATCAAAAAACAATGTGCCTTCATGAGCCCATTCAATAAGTCCCTTTTTTGTATAGTTTGCTCCTGTAAAAGCACCTTTTTCAAAGCCAAAAAGTTCAGACTCAAGCAGTGTATCAGGAATTGCTGAACAGTTTATCACAATAAATGGATTGTATTTTCTTTCGCTGAGATTGTGAATTGCTCGTGCTACAAGCTCTTTACCTGTGCCAGACTCCCCAGTAATAAGGACATTGCTATCTGTAAAGGCTGCCCTTCTAATACCACAATAAATTTCTTCCATTTTTCTGCTTATTCCAATTAATCCTGGTATTTCAACCTGAGGTTTATCTTTAAATTTCTGAAATACTTCAAAAACTTCTTCATTTTTCAGAGGCTTCTGTAAAAAATCAATTGCTCCAAGCTTCATTGCTTCAACAGCTCTTTTAATATCTGGTTTACCAAAGGCAATTACAGGCATGTATTGTTTAAGTTCAATCATTCTTTTTTGCCATCCCTCTGAATCAATGTCAAGGAAGGCAATGTCATAAACGGAAAAATTGGTTGATGTAGAAGTTTTTGTTTTAATGGATTTTCTTAATGTGATCCCTATTGAATCAAAAATCCTGTAAAGTTTTTCTGCTTCTTCAGAAATAACAAGAATACTGAAGGACCTTAAAAAAACCATGAACTAAAATAGAATATTTAATGCAGGGTTGTCAATACTGTATAATAATTAAATGAACTCCTTGGAAATCTTACAGGAACATTTCACTCCTCTTATGAAACAATACTTCAGAATAAAACAGCAGTATAAAGATGCTATAGTTTTTTTCAGGCTTGGGGATTTTTATGAAATGTTTGGAGAAGATGCCAAAATTGCATCAAATATATTAGGATTAACACTTACATCAAGAGATAAATCAAAAGAAAATTCTATTCCAATGTGTGGAATTCCTTATTTTGCCGCTGATTCATACATTGAAAAACTAATTCGTGAGGGATATAAAGTAGCTATTTGCGAACAAATTGGAGATCCAAAAACAACAAAAGGCATAGTGGAAAGAGAAGTTGTAAAAGTTCTAACTCCTGGAACATATCTTCCAGAAGGAACTAAGGAGAATGTTTACATAATGGCAGTATATCCTAAAAAAATAACATTGGAAAAGAAAAAAACAGGAATTGCTGTGGCAGATACTACCACAGCTGAATTCATTGTCTATGAAACTGAAAAAAATCTTTTTGATGAAATTGAAAGATTTGAACCAAAGGAAATAATAGTTCCAAAGTCTCTTGAAGATCTTTTTAAATTTGAAAACTTAATCAATCAAAAAATGTTTACTTTTATAGAAGACTGGAAATTTGACTACATGCTCGCTTATAAAAGCCTCGTTGAACACTTCAGAATAGCCTCTCTAAAGAGTTTTGGAATAGAGGATTTTCAACCTTCAGTGCAGGCAGCAGGAGCACTTCTGAAATATCTTGAGGAAAATAAACAGCAGGTGCAGTTTAAGCAATTAAAGGTTTTGAATCTTTCAGAGTTTATGCTTCTTGATTGTTCAACTAAAAAAAATCTTGAGATTTTATCATCTCTTGATGGAAATAAAGAAGGCTCACTTTTATGGATTTTAGATGAAACAAATACTCCAATGGGAACCCGTCTATTAAGAAATGCTCTGTCCTGTCCGCTTTTAAACAAAGCCGAAATAGAAAAGAGACTTGATGGAGTAGAAATATTTTTTAAAGATTACGCTTTAAGAGAAAACATTGACAGAATCTTAAAAGAGTTTCCAGACATTGAAAGAATTGGGTTGAAGATTAAAAAGCAAAACATAAATCCAAGAGAACTTAAAGCATTGAAAGAAGCATTGCAGAGGATTCCAGAGCTTAAAAAAATACTTCAGAGAAATGATTCACCAATTATTCAGGATTTATTAAACAGTCTTTACGAACTCAGGGAGATCGCCTCATTGATAGAGAATGCTCTTGTTGATAATCCTCCAAATACAGTAAATGAAGGAGGAATTTTCAAAGATGGCTATAACTCAGTTATAGATGAGCTGAGAGCCTTAAAAAATCAAAGTAAAAACTATATTTTAAATATGGAAGCTAATGAAAGAATGAAAACTGGAATCAATTCTCTTAAAATTGGCTACAACAGAGTTTTTGGTTATTATATTGAGGTAACAAAACCGAATTTAAAGCTCGTTCCTTCACACTATATCAGAAAACAAACTCTTGCAAATGCTGAAAGATTTGAAACAAGAGAGCTTAAGGAACTTGAAGAAAAAATGCTTAGTGCAGAGGAAAGACTTAAAACTCTTGAAGAAGAATTATTTAGAGAGTTAGTTAAAAAAGTTTCTTCTTATACAGAGCAGATATTTAAAAATGCTGAAGTCATCGGATATATTGATTTTCTTTGCTGTCTGGCAAAAATTGCATCAAAATACAGATACACAAGACCTGAAATAACAGAAGAAGAAATAATAGAAATTGTTGAAGGTAGACATCCTGTAATTGAAAGGCTCATTCAGCTCGGTAAATTATCGGAGCAGAGATTTATTCCGAATGACTTATCCATTGGATCAGAAGACCAGAGAATTATCATTCTTACAGGACCAAATATGGCTGGAAAATCAACATACATGAGGCAGAATGCTTTGATTGTTCTTATGGCGCAGATTGGCTCTTTTGTTCCTGCAAAACAGGCAAAAATCGGAATTGTTGACAGAATTTTTACCCGCATAGGTGCTTCTGACTATCTTGGAAAAGGGCAAAGCACATTCATGGTTGAAATGATAGAGGTAGCTAATATTCTTAATAATGCCACAGAAAAAAGTTTTATTATACTTGATGAGGTTGGAAGAGGAACAAGCACTTTTGATGGAATAAGCATTGCCTGGGCAGTTGTTGAGTATATTGCAGAGAAAATCAAGGCAAGAACTCTTTTTGCAACTCATTATCATGAGCTAACAGACCTTGCCTTTAGCTTTGATTGCATAAAAAATTATACAGTAGTGGTTAAGGAGTGGGGTGATGAAATAATATTTTTGAGAAAAATACAGAAAGGTGGCGCTGACAAAAGCTATGGAATTCAGGTTGCCCGTCTTGCAGGACTTCCAGAGGAGATTCTGTTGAGAGCAAAGGATATATTAAAAAAACTTGAGAAAAAAGAATTCCAGACCTTTCAATCAAAGGCAAAGCAACTTGACTTATTCTTTCAGGGAGATCCTATTGTAGCAGAGATTGCAAAAATTGATATAGAAAATATCACACCGCAGAAAGCATTAAAAAAACTTAAAGAACTCAAGGAGATGCTGAAAAATGATTAAAGTAGGACTTACAGGAAACTTTGGAATGGGTAAAAGCACAGTGGCTGAAATCTTTCGTAGTCTTGGTGCTTATGTAATAAATACTGATAAAATCGTTGAGGAGCTTTTAAACGAAACTTCAGTAATAAACGAAATTAAGAGGCTTTTTGGACAAGAAATTGTTTCAGAAGGCAAACTTAACAAAAAATACATAGCTCAGATAGTTTTTGACAATCCACTTATGAGGATATATCTTGAAAATATTCTTCATCCAAAAGTATTTGAAAAGATTGATGAAATAATAAAAAACATTCCTGAAAAAGGAGAGCCAAAAATTGTAGTCATTGAAGCACCTGTTATTTTTGAAAGGGGTTATCAGAACAGATTTGATATAATTATTACTGTTTATACTCCTGAGGAAATAGCAATAAAGCGGCTTCAGAAAAAAGGAATTTTAAAAGATGAAGCAATTAAAAGACTCAGGGCACAGTTTCCCATTGAGATGAAAAAATCAAAGGCAGATTATATAATAGATAATTCAGGGAGTTTGGAAAAAACAAAGGCACAGGTGGAAGAAATATTTCAGAAATTAACAGCACTGGAGCACAGATATGCAGGTAATTAGAAACATTGAAAAAATTGATTATCCAAATCCTGTTATAACAATAGGAAATTTTGATGGAGTTCATATTGGGCATCAGAAAATTTTTGATTTTGTAAAAAGAAAGGCAACTGAGATTAAAGGCACCTCAGTGGTCATAACTTTTAGTCCCCATCCAATTAAACTGCTTTATAAAGAGCATCCTCTTAAACTGATTACAACCAATGAAGACAAAATAAAACTGATTGAAAAATGCGGAATAGATTTAACAATTTCTATACCTTTTACTCATGAGTTTGCTCAGACAGAGGCAGAAGATTTTGTAAAAGATATTCTTGTTGAAAAATTCAATGCAAAATGGATTGTTGTCGGATATGATTACAGATTTGGTAGAGGAAGAAAAGGAGATAAAGAACTTTTGAAAAAACTTGGGAAAATTTATGGATTTAAGGTTACTGTGCTTAAAGCCTATAAAAAAGGTGGGAAAATATTAAGCAGCACAGCTGTGAGAAATGCTCTTTTTGAAGGCAACATCAAAGAAGCAAATCATTTTCTTGGAAGAGCCTATCATGTAGATGGTGAAGTAATAAAAGGTATGGCAAGAGGCTCATCAATCCTTGGATATCCTACTGCAAACTTTGTTCCCAAGCAAGAGATTATTCCAAAACAGGGAGTATATGCAGTTAAGGTTACAATACCTAATTTAAACACCTATAATGGAGTGGCAAACATTGGTAAAAATCCAACTTTTGGTAATATAAATATGAGTTACGAGGTTCACATTCTTGATTTTAAAGAAAATCTGCTTGGTAAAACCATAAGAGTTCACTTTATTGAAAGAATTCGGGATGAAAAGAAATTTAATTCACCTGAAGAACTCAGGGAAAATATTGCCCAGGATATTGAAAAAGCAAAAAATATCTTCAAAAGAGACAGAACCATGTTATTTTTAGATTTTTAAATTCATAGGGTCAACTTCAACTTTAAAAGAAATGCCTTTAAAAGATTTTAATTTTTGGACAGCATTATTGAAGTCATCAATAAGCCTTTTTTTATCTTTTCCTCTCAGAATAAAAACAAATTCATTATTTTCATTTTTTAGAGGTCCTATAACTTCTCCAGTTACATGAATTTTTAGAAAATCCTTAAGGGTTCCCAAAAACTCAGTAGAGTTTTTGGAGTGCCCCTTAATTTCATCCAATACAGATTCGGAAGCTGTTTTTTTTATTTTTATAATCAACTTAATAAGCCTTGAAAATGGAGGAAAACCAGTTTCCTGCCTGTGTTTTAGCTCATAAAGATAAAAATCTTTAAAATTGTATGAGCGAATAAATTTAAAAAATTCATGTGAAGGGTTTCGTGTCTGAATGAATAAGTCTCCATCTTCTTTAACCAGCTGGCTTAAAGATAAAACTCTTGCAAAAGCTCTTTCAAGAGTTCTGTAATCAGGAATAAAAAGAAAAAAATCAAAATCCAAAACAATAACTCCCTTAAAAACAGGAAGATGTCCTTTTTTAACTTTTCCTGTTTTAGCTACCCAGATTCCATGAGATTCTTCAGCCTCAAGTTCTATTTCTTTAATCTCAATCTGTTTTTCTGAAAAAATATTTTTAAGCTCCTCTTTAATTCTTTCAATGCCAAATCCCACTGAATGTATATCAACTCCTGAACAATAAGGACATTGTTCAGCAGCTTTCATAACAATCCCACATCTAAAACATTCAACTGTTTTGGAGGATTTATGAAAAATCATGCTGAGCCCGCATTTTTCACATTTAATAACTTCTCCACATTCTGAACAACGAAGAAGACTGTAGCCACTTCTTGGAGAGCTGACAAGAATTCCTTCTTTATAATTAAGTTTCATATAAAGCATTGTTTCAGGATGAAAAATGCTTTGATATGGCTGCCTTAAAACTTTTATATCAGGATGTTTCAATCTATTGAAATCATCTATAAATTCATATTTACCTCTAAGTGCATTGTAATAAGAAGTTGTGGATGGCATAAAATCCGTAAGCACAACAGGACATCCTTCAATAAAACCTCTCATCACTGCGCAGTCTCTTGCATGATACCTTGGCGATTGTTCTTCTTTGTAAAGCCAGTGAGATTCCTGCGATACCATTATCAATGATAGTTTTCTTACAGGTGCAAATACAGCAAATCTTGTTCCAACAATAATTTTTGCTTTGTTTTCAATAATTTCTTTTATTGAAATTAAAATTTTTGTGCGAGGCATTTCACTGTGAAGAAGCACAACTCTGGAATCCAGTTCCTTTAAACTACTGTAAAGTCTCTGCGCATCTTTTTTTTCAGGTAGTATTAAAAGAATCGCTCCATCTATGTATAAAAGCTTCTTAACAGTCTCAATCATTAATTTCATCTCATAGAAAAAATCTGGGCAGTGAACAAGAAATGTTTTATAATTCCCCATATTGGTGCTATCAATGATTTTTGAAAGAGTTTCATCATTTAAAAAATAATGCTCTAAATGAAAAGGAGTTAAATCAATATTGTGCCTTGATACTCTCTTATTTTTTATTCCTTTAATCAATTTCATTATCTCTTCAAAAAAAGTAGCCCTTAAAACCGAGCCTATCTCAGAAACATAATAGGAACTCATCCACTGAAGAAAATCTATGAATTTTTCTTCATAAGCTCTGCCAATAATCTCTTGAATTTTCTTTATTTGCACTATTTCTTCAGGTTTATCAGTTCGTTTTATAACAATGCCTTCAACAGACCTATTTTTAAGAGGAACTTTAACAGCAAATCCTTTTAAATCTACATCTTCATCATATTGATAGGTAAGGGTTTTGAGTTTAAAGGGGATTGATACATCAAAATAAGGCATGAACTAATTATAACCCTTTTATGGTATAATTACACAATGCTGTTAAGATTGTTAATAGCAATCTGTCTGTTAATCGCAGGATGTAGTATCCCCCAAATTGCTGTTTTACATGATCCTTTAACTCCAGAGGAACATCTTCAACTAGGGCTTAGCTATGAAAAAAAGGGGGTTATTGATGAAGCAATAAAGCATTATCAAGATGCCTCAAAATCCGATGCAAGAGGTTTTTTATTTCTCGGAAATTTATACTTAAATCAGGGAAAATATGATGAAGCTGAAGAATACTATAAAAAAGCAATTAAAAAAGATGGCAAACTTGCTGATGCCTATAATAATCTGGCTTGGCTTTATTTTATAAAAGGCGAAAGACTTGACGAGGCTCAGGAATTAGTTAAAAAAGCTATAGAAATTGAAAAGCACAATTCTGATAAAGTTAAAATTTATCTTGATACACTTGAAAAAATTAATAATCAAAAAACAAAATAGGAGGTGCTTTATGTTTAAGAAGTTTCTTTCCATCTATCTCATTGTAGCAATACTCATTATTGGAACAGTTCAGTCATTGAGTGCTGGAGTTATTCCTTCGGAGATGACTCTTAACACAAAGAGTCAGGATATGGAAAAACTTCAGAAATTTCTTGAAATGAAAATAGTTTCACAGAGACTTAAAGATTTTGGTTATTCTGAGAAGGAAATCATTGATAAACTCTCAAACCTTGATGAACATACATTACACAAGCTTGCTTTAAAAATTGATGAAATAAAAATCGCTGGAGATGCAGGAGCTGCTCTTATTTTAGCTCTTGTAATCATTGCCTTAGTAGTGTTGATTATTAACCTTACAGGACACAGGGTGATGGTGAAATAATAAATTTTATAAAGGGGTTGACAAAAAGATTTAACCAATGGTAAAAAAATAAAGTCAAAGGGATTTCAGTTTTTAGCTCAAAATCCTATGTGAAAGGAGGTGACTGAAGAAGATGAAGAAAATATTGGCATTAGTAATTTCATTAATTCTCATGGTATCCTTTAGCTTTGCATTAGGATGCAAAAAGGCTGAAGAGCCTAAAAAACCTGAGGCTCCAGCACCTGCACCAGCTCCAGCACCTGCACCAGCTCCTGAAAAAGCTCCTGAAGCACCAAAAGCTCCTGAGGCTCCAAAGGCTCCTGAAGCTCCAAAGGCTCCTGAAGCTCCAAAGGCTCCTGAAAAAGCTCCTGGAAAGCCTGCTGAGAAAAAATAATCTTGCAGGATACAAAAAAGCAACACCGGGATTGTTTCCTGGTGTTGCTTGAAATTCTTGAAAAATGTTAAACTTTTTGAAAGAGTGGGTTTACCCACTCTTTTATTTTGATAGATTTGAGGAAGCTAATGAATATTAAAGAATTAAAAGAAAAAATAACAGAATATGCAAAAGAAGTTAGTGAACAGGAAGGAGTTGAAATTCTCAATGTAGAGATACATCCCGGAGGGAAAGGATTAATTTTAAGAATTTTTATTGACAAAGAAGAAGGAGTAACTATTAAAGATTGTGAACATTTTTCAAGAGCTATAGAGGCAATCCTTGATGTTGAAGATCCTATAAAAACTTCATACACTCTTGAAGTTTCTTCTCCTGGTATTGACAGACCGCTTAAAGACAAAAGGGATTTCTTAAGAAATATTGGAAGAAATGTAAAAATCACCACAAAAGAAAAAATAGCTGATCGCACCTTTTTTATAGGAAAAGTTATTGATGCTGGAGATGATTGGGTGAGAATAGAAATTAGGGAAACAAAAAGAAAAGGAACAAAAAAATCAGAATCAGAGCTTCTATTTATACCTTTTAATAAAATCTTAAAAGCGCAGATTTATATAGGATAGGGCTATGGGAAAAGAGTTAAAATTTTTGGTAGAACAGATAATGAGAGAAAAAGGGATTACCAAAGACGCTGTGATAGAGCTTCTTGAAGCAGCTCTTATTTCAGCTATAAGGAAAAAATATGGCAATAAATCTTCAATCAAAATAAAAATTGACCCTCAGACTTTTGATATTAATATCTTTGAAATTAAAAAAGTGGTAGAAGAAGTAAAAGATCCTGCAGGTGAAATCTCTATCCAGGAGGTAAAGCAAAAATATGTTGATAAAGGAATTGGAGATACAGTGGAAGTTCCACTCCCAATTCAGGATTTTGGAAGGATTGCTGTTCAAACTGCAAAGCATGTGCTTTTTCAAAAAATAAGAGAGATTGAAAGATCGCAGATTTTTGAAGAATTTAAAGACAAAGTTGGTAACATAGTGAGCGGCACTGTGTTAAGAAAAGAAAAGGGGAATTTCTATCTTCTCGTAGGAAAAGCAGAAGCTATTCTACCAGAAAGAGAACTGCTACCACAGGACAATCTAAAAAGAGGAGATATTGTAAAAGCATATATATTTGAAGTGAAACAAACATCAAAAGAGCCTGTAATAAAGCTTTCAAGAACTCATCCAAATTTTGTAGTTGGACTATTTACTCTTGAAGTGCCAGAAATTCAGGATGGAATAGTTCAGATAAAAAGTATTGCAAGAGACCCTGGAGAAAGAACAAAAATAGCTGTTGCATCCAAAGACCCTTCAGTAGATCCTGTTGGAGCCTGTGTGGGCATGAAAGGAACTAGAGTTCAGGCTGTTGTAAGGGAGTTAAAGGGTGAAAGAATTGATATAATTTCTTACAGTGATGACATGAGCTTTTTTATTGCAAAAGCTCTCACTCCAGCAACTGTGCTCAAGGTAGGTATAAATGAAAAGGAAAAAACAGCAGTTGTGGTTGTTGAAAATGATCAACTTTCTCTGGCAATTGGCAAAAAAGGACAGAATGTAAGACTTGCTTCAAGACTTACAGGCTGGAGCATTGATGTATTGAGTGAGTCAGAATATGCTCAGATGAAACTTAAAGAAAATGTTTAAAATAAATGAATGGATTAAACCTTCCCATTCAGTATCTAAAGGGTGTAGGTCCTAAAAAAGCCAGTCTTCTTAAGAAATTGGGCATACAAACAGTTAAGGATGCCTTATACTACCTTCCTTTTCAGTATGAAGACAGAAGAAACAAAAAAAGCATTTTTGATATAAAACCAGGAGAAATTGTTACTGTAGAGGGACATATAGTTCAGATTAATGAAATAAAAACAAAAACAAATCTATCAATAGTTGAGGCAATTATTTCTGATGCAACAGGCTATCTTAAAGCAAAATGGTTCAATCAGCTTTATTTAAAAAAAATCTTAAAGGAAAAACAAAAAATAAAAATTTTTGGCAAAGCTCAGATTGATTGGACAGGCTCATACATAGAGATTGTCAATCCAGAATATGAAATCGGAGAAAACTTAAACTCTCAAGATCAAGAAGTTCTTCCTGTATACAGACTCACTGAAGGTATATCTCAGAGACAAATGCAATCAATAATGCAGTCTGCAGTAGAATTTTCCATTCCTTTTATACAAGAGCATTTACCTGAAAAAATATTAAAAAAATTGAACTTACCCTATCTAAGCAAAGCCATAAAATATGTGCATTTTCCACCAAAAGATTCTGATTTAAAAAGTTTAAACGAAAAAAGTTCTCCGTTTCATAAAAGAATTATCTTTGATGAATTATTTTTACTTCAACTTGGAGTTCTTATGATGAAACAGAACAGACTCACTGAAAAGGGTATATCTTTCAAGCCTGAAGGAAAACTTTTAAGAAATTTTCTTGAAAATCTTCCTTTCCAGCTTACCACTGCTCAGCAAAAAGTTATAAAAGAGATTTTGCAGGATATGGAAAAACCAGTTCCAATGAACAGGCTTCTTCAGGGAGATGTAGGTTCAGGTAAAACAGTTGTTGCTGTAGCAGCAATGCTTGCTGCCATTGAGTGCGGATATCAGGCAGCTTTGATGGCACCAACAGAGATACTTGCAGAGCAACATTATATAAATATTTATTCTATGCTAAAAGGATTACCTGTTAATCTCTTAATTTTCACATCCACTTATAACAAACATGCAAATCTGATTGCTTCAGGAGATGCGAACCTTATTATTGGCACTCATGCTTTAATTCAAGAAGATATTCACTTTAAAAATCTTGGATTTGTCGTCATAGATGAGCAACATAGATTTGGAGTAATTCAGAGAGCAATGCTTAAAAAGAAAGGAATTAATCCAGATACTCTTGTAATGACAGCAACTCCTATTCCAAGAACAATGGCACTTACTGTTTATGGAGATCTTGACTACTCTGTGCTTGATGAACTTCCTAAGGGAAGAAAACCTGTTTTAACAAAGGTTATTGAACCACAGAATAAAAAGGTAGTTTATAAAATGATTGAAGAAGAGCTTAAATCTGGTGGACAGGTTTATGTTGTTTATCCTTTAATAGAAGAGTCTGAGGCAATGGATTTGAAATCAGCAACTCAGGGATATGAAGGTTTACAAAAGCTTTTTCCTCAATACAGAGTGGGACTTATTCATGGAAAAATGCCATCAAAACAGAGAGAAGAAATAATGAAAGAATTTCGGGCTGAAAGGATTCATATTCTGGTTGCTACAACAGTTATTGAAGTGGGCGTTGATGTTCCAAATGCTACTTTAATGATAATAACACATGCAGAAAGATTTGGGCTTGCTCAATTACATCAACTAAGAGGAAGAGTTGGAAGAGGAATGAGACCTTCAAAATGTATACTTCTACCTTACAGATTAACAGAAGAGGCAAAATTAAGGCTAAAAGCAATTGTAAACTACTCTGATGGATTTAAAATAGCGGAAGAGGATATGAAAATAAGAGGACCAGGAGAACTCTTTGGAGTTAAACAGTCAGGAATGCCTGATTTAAAAGTTGCTGACCTATTACGAGACCAAAGTCTCCTTGAGATAGCAAGAAAAGAAGCAGAGATAATCTTAAAGGAAGATAGGACTCTAAATTCATATCCAGAAATAAGAGTCCTGCTGGAAGAATTCTGGAGAAACAAAGTTGAGATATTTATGACAGCTTAAATCCTTCATTTACATAGTTTGAAGCCAGTTCAACTCTGTTTTTGCCTGTTCTTTTTGCCTGAAGAAGTGCCATATCAGCTCTGTGTATTGCTTCCATTAAAGTATCATTTGTTTCAATTTCTCCTATACCAATACTTACAGTTATGAAAATTTTTTCATTCCCGATTTTAACTGCTTTTTTAGCTATGTTTTCTCTTACCCTTTCCAGTGCCATAAATGCTTTTATCTCATCAGTTTCCGGCAGTATGATTAAGAACTCCTCACCTCCATATCTTGAAACAACATCAGATGTTCTTAAAAAACTTTTAATCTGCATGGCAATGTGATTTAAAACTTTATCTCCTGCAAGATGTCCATAAGTATCATTTATGGATTTAAAGTTATCTATGTCAAGCATTGCTATGGATAGATGCTGTGACTGCCTTTTTGCCCTTGCCATTTCCTCCATCAGTCTATTCATACCTGCTGTTCTATTATAAACTGAGGTTAATTCATCAAAATAAAGCTGATTTTCAAATTTTTCAAAAGAAGTATGTATTATTTTTTCCATTTTTCTTCTTACAATTTTAGCAACTAATAAATTTACTGCTAATGATGTTATTCCTGCTAAAGAAGTCAGCAATATAAACTCTTTTTTGTCATATGTTCCAAAGATAAAAATAAGAGATAAAATTATCATAAAAGCAGCAATGTTTAAACCAAGAAATTTATTTATGTCCTTTGTTATGCTCATTACCAGTACTTTTGGATTCATTCAATCCCTCCTTAATTTTTTATAAAAAAATAAAAAACAAAATCCATGCCAGCGTAAATTTTATTTTAAAAGCACAATTTAAAATAACACTACCTGTCAAAAAATAGGCATTTTTTACCCACAGTGGTCAAAATTTCCAACAAAATGTAATATAATATTTCCTATGAAAGCATGGGTCATAGCTGAAACAGCTGAAATCAAAGATAGTAATCCCTTAACTCTCATTGAAATGGAGAATCCTATACCTGAACCAAATGAAATACTTATAAAAGTTCATACCTGCGGAGTCTGCCATACTGAAATTGACGAGATAGAAGGAAGAGCAACTCCCTCATTTTTCCCGATAATTCCAGGGCATCAGATTGCAGGTGAAGTTATAGAAATTGGCAGAAAAGTGAAAAAATTCAAAATTGGTGACAGAGCTGGTGCAGGATGGATTTATTCAGCATGCGGTAAGTGCGAGTATTGTTTAAAAGGCTTGGAAAATTTATGCGAAAATTTTAAGTCAACTGGAAAGAATACTCATGGTGGTTACGCAGAGTATTTTAAAATTCATGAAGATTTCGCTTTTCATATTCCTGAAAATCTTACTTTTGAAGAAGTTGCTCCACTTTTCTGTGCAGGTGCAATTGGTTATAGGGCTTTAAAGCTTGCAAATCCTGAAAACATGCAAAATATTGGTCTTGTTGGTTTTGGAGCATCAGGACATCTTGTTTTGAAAATGATAAAATTTTTATATCCTGATACAAAAACTTTCGTATTTTCAAGAACATCTTCAGAAAGGCAACTGGCTATCAAACTTGGCGCATACTGGGCTGGAAACTTTGATGAAAATCCTCCTGAAGGACTTAACTCTGCAATAGATACAACTCCTGTATGGAAGCCTCCTTTAAGTGTGCTTAAATATCTTAAACCAGGAGGCAGGCTTGTAATAAACGCAATAAGAAAAGAGAAAACTGATATGAATGAATTTTTGAAAATTGACTATGCAAGAGATTTATGGCTTGAAAAAGAGATTAAAACTGTGGCTAATATCACGAGAAAGGACATTCAGGAGTTTCTTCGCATAGCTTCAGAAATTCCAATAAAGCCAGAAATAGAAATATATCCCTTTTCTGAAGCAAACAAGGCAATTAAAGATATAAAGCAAAGAAAAATAAGAGGTGCAAAAGTTTTAAGGATTGGAGGATAAAATGAATAATAAGGAAAAAGTTTTAGAAATAATTAAAAGGCTTGATAAAAAATATCCAAATGTAAAAACAGCACTCAACTTTAATAATGCCCTTGAATTACTTGTGGCAACAATACTTTCAGCTCAGACCACAGATGTAAATGTAAACAGAGTTACTGAAAATCTTTTTAAAAAATACAGGACAGCTCATGACTATGTAAATATTTCCCTTGAAGAGCTTGAAAATGATATAAAAAGCATTAATTTTTATAAAAATAAAGCAAAATATATAAAAAATCTCGCAAAGGAATTAGTTGAAAAATTTAACGGAGAACTGCCAAAAACAATGAATGAACTTATTAAACTTCCAGGAGTGGGCAGGAAAACAGCAAACATTGTGCTGTGGAATGCCTTTGGAATAAATGAAGGAGTTGCTGTTGACACTCACGTAAAAAGAATTTCAAAGCTTTTAGGACTTACCAAAAATACAGATCCTGAAAAAATTGAACAGGATTTAATGGAGATAACACCTCGCGAATACTGGGGCAAACTCTCTCACTTACTCATAATGCTTGGAAGAGAAATCTGCAAAGCTAAAGCCCCACAGCATAAGATATGTCCATTAAATGATATCTGCCCAAGCAGTGGGATTTAAAGAGCTATTCTTTCTGGATGGCTGTAAATGTTAAATCTATTTCCTCTTAAAAAGCCTATTACTGTTAAATTGGCTTTTTGAGCCATTTCCACTGCCAGAGAAGTTGGTGCTGTTCTGCTTACAATTATAGGAATTTTCCATTTTGCAGTTTTCAGTGCCATCTCTGAGGAAATCCGTCCACTTACGAGCATAATTTTACCTTTAAAGTTCACTCTATTGAGTAATGCCCATCCAATTACTTTGTCCACTGCATTATGTCTACCTACATCTTCTGCAATAAATAAAATCTCTCTGTCATCCGCCAGTGCTGCAGCATGAATGCATCCTGTTGTTCTATAAAGATTTGATCTTTCCTGAAACTCTTTAAAAAGACGAAATAAAGTATTCTGCCTGATTTTTAAATTATCATCAATGCTTCCTTTTACATCACTTAAAAAACTTACAGAGCTCATACATCCTGAGGTAATTGTTTTACCATTAAGTGAGACATGTCCTTCAAGTTCAACCCTTGCAATAAACTCTTTCCCATCTTCTTCAATAATTATTTTCTCAGGACACCAGTCCCCTTTTAAAATATCCTCTGTCATAAGAAAGCCTATTACAAGTTCTTTAATCTGAACAGGAGAAGCAGATAGAGAAACAATTTCCTCATCGTTTACATAAACTTTTATTTTTTTCTCCACAGCTACAGCATCATCAATCTCTAAAGCTTCATCCTGTTTAACTCTCACTATTTTTTTATTTTCAAGTGGTTGCATGATTATATTTTAGCTGATTAATTTTTTTCTTGCAAAATATTAAAAAAAACTGCTATTCTGAAGTTAGAAAAAATTTTAGGAGGTAGCTGTGTTTAGTATCAGTGAGAAGGCAGCCGAAAAGGCAAAAGCAATCCTCAAACAGGAGGGCAAAGAAGGTTGGGGTTTGAGAATATTCTCAGCAGAAGGATACTGCAGCCCCTCATTCGGTCTTGATATTGATGAAAATCCTCAGGAAGGTGATGAAGTAGTGGAAAAAGATGGATTAAGGGTCTTTATGGATAAACAGACCTTTGATCTACTCAGTGAACTTGAGCTTGACTACTATGAGGATGAAGAGCAGGAAGGATTTATTCTTAAAGGACCTATGCCTTCCTGTGGACCAGGTTGTGGAGGTAGTTGCGGCGTATAAGCGATGTTTCCAGTTCATCGCCCAAGAAGACTGAGAAAAACTGAGGTTCTGAGGAAGATGGTGAGGGAAACAATCCTCACCCCTCAGAATTTTATTTATCCTATGTTTGTTGTTCCAGGGAAAGGAGTTAAAAATCCTATTTCCTCAATGCCTGATTGTTTTCAGGAAAGTGTTGATGAAGCAGTAAAAACAGCTAAAGAAGTATTCTCCTTAGGAATACCTGCAATAATTCTCTTTGGAATTCCAGAACATAAAGATGAGAAAGCATCATCAGCCTATGATGAAAATGGTATTGTTCAGATTGCTGTAAAGGCAATAAAAGATGCTCTGCCAGAGTTAATTGTCATTACTGATGTATGCCTTTGTGAATACACCTCACATGGACACTGTGGAATTATAAAAAATGGAAAAATAGACAATGACTCAACTCTTGAAGTTTTAGCACTTGAAGCACTCTCTCATGCACGAGCAGGTGCAGATATTGTTGCTCCTTCAGATATGATGGATGGAAGAGTGGGGATAATACGAAAAGTGCTTGATGATGAAGGATTTAGTGATGTTGTTATTTTGTCTTATGCAGCAAAATATGCCTCTGCTTTTTATGGACCTTTCAGAGAGGCTGCACAGAGTGCTCCAGCCTTTGGTGACAGACGCTCATATCAGATGGATCCAGCAAATCGGAGAGAAGCTCTCAGAGAAGTTGCTCTTGACATTGAAGAAGGTGCTGATATTGTAATGGTTAAGCCAGCAGTTGCATATCTTGATATTATCTCAGATGTAAAAAATAACTTTTCTGTTCCTGTGGCTGCATACAATGTAAGTGGAGAATACTCAATGATTAAAGCTGCAGCTCAGCTTGGCTGGTTGAATGAAGAAGCTGTAATGATGGAAGTTCTTACTGCCATAAAAAGAGCTGGTGCAGACCTTATTCTTACCTATTTTGCAAAAAAAGCAGCGAAAATACTTAAAAGTTAAAATCCATTTATGGAAAAATTCATCCTTCAGAGTTCCTTTAAACTAAGGGGAGATCAGCCAAAAGCAGTAAAACAGCTTGTTGAGGGTATAAAAAAGGGATACAGGCATCAGGTTTTGCTTGGCGTTACAGGTTCAGGAAAAACCTTTACAATTGCCAATGTTATTGCCAGGGTAAACAAACCAACCCTTGTTATTGCCCACAATAAAACTCTTGCAGCACAGCTTTATGGAGAGCTAAAGGAACTTTTCCCATACAATGCTGTAGAATACTACGTGAGCTACTATGACTACTATCAACCAGAAGCATACATTCCAGAAACAGACACATATATTGAAAAGGATGCTCTGATAAATGATGACATTGATAGAATGAGACACTCTGCAACCCTATCTGTTCTTACTCGCAGAGATGTTATAGTGGTAGCTTCTGTATCCTGCATATACGGAATTGGCTCTCCTGATGACTATATGGCAATGCATATAAACATTGAAGAAGGAATGATTACTGAAAGAGATGCAGTTTTAAGAAAACTCGTTGAAATTCTTTATACAAGAGCAGAGGATGAGTTTAGAAGAGGAACTTTTCGTGTAAGAGGTGATGTGGTGGATATTTATGCCTCCCACTGTCTTGATAAAGCTTACAGAGTTGAGTTTTTTGACAATGAAATAGATGCCATATATGAGATAGACCCACTTACAGGAAGAAGGCTTAAAAGGATGCAAAGAATATTTATTCCTCCAAACAGCCACTGGGTAACACCAGAGCCAAGACTGAAAAAAGCAGTTGAAACCATAGAGGAAGAAATGCAGGAGAGAATTAAATATTTCAAAGAAAGAGGTGAGAATCTTTTTGCTGAAAGAATTGAAAGAAGAACCCGCTTTGACCTTGAGATGTTAAGCCAGTTTGGGCATTGTCATGGAATTGAAAACTACTCAAGACATCTGAGTGGAAGGCTTCCTGGCGAGCCACCATTTACATTAATAGATTACATTTACGCAGGTCCTTCAAAGGGAGATTTTTTAACAGTGATTGATGAAAGTCATGTTACAGTTCCTCAAATTGGAGGAATGTATGAGGGTGATCGCTCTCGTAAACAAACTCTCGTTGATTACGGATTTAGACTTCCCAGTGCCCTTGATAATCGTCCTCTTACCTTTAAAGAGTTTGAACACAGAATGAATTATGTAATCTATGTTTCAGCAACGCCAGGTGATTATGAGATTGAAAAATCTGGTGGCAGAATTGTTGAACAAATCATAAGACCAACAGGACTTATTGACCCAAAGATTGAGGTGCGTCCAGCTGCAAATCAGGTTGAGGATTTACTTGATGAGATTCAAAAAAGAGTTGAAAGAGGCGAAAGAATTCTTGTTACCACTCTCACAAAAAAGATGGCTGAGGATTTGACTGACTACTACACAACTCTTGGCATAAAAGCAAAGTATCTTCATTCAGACATTGATACCCTTGAAAGAGTTGAAATTCTGAGGGATTTGAGACTTGGCAAATTTGATGTTTTAATTGGAGTGAATCTTCTCAGAGAGGGACTTGATCTTCCTGAAGTATCATTGGTTGCCATATTTGATGCAGACAAAGAGGGATTTCTTCGTTCTGCAAGATCCTTGATCCAGACAGCAGGTAGAGCTTCAAGAAATGTAAATGGCACTGTAATTCTTTATGCAGACACAATTACTGAATCAATGAAAAAGGCAATTGAAGAGACTGAGAGGCGAAGAAAAATTCAGCTTGAATATAACAAAAAAATGGGAATTGTGCCAGAAACAGTTAAAACTAAAATCAAGGATATACTTTCATCAATCTATGAAAGAGATTACTTTACTCCCGAGGTTGTTAAAGAAGAGGTGGAAGAATATGAAATGAGTGAAGATACCTTGAAAAGGCTTGAAGCAGAAATGAAGCACGCAGCAGAAAATCTTGAATTTGAAAGAGCTGCGGAGATAAGAGATAAGATATTTAAAATAAGGGAAAAGATGATTAAGTTAGGATTAAAGCTTACTTCCTGATTTTTAAACCTGCCATCTCTCTTATTCCTTCAATTATTCTTGGGCTTAGATGGTATATTTTATCGCTCACAAAGTAAATGTTTCCTTTTTTAACTGCATCTGTATCTTTCAGCTTTGAAATAAGTCTATCATAAACTGTCTTATGCCCTGCACCGAAAAAAACTATTTCTGGATTTAATTTTATTATTTTCTCTATGTTGATTGATGAAGACTCTGCAATATTTTTTAGACCAAGCAGATTCATAACTTCATTTATATGAGATGATTTCCCAGCAACTATGATGGGCTCAGCCCAAATTACAAATAATGCTCTCTGTCCATTGAAAGGTTTCTTTATTTTTTTTATATTTTCTCTAAATTCACGTGCAACAATTCTTGCTTGTCTTTCCTTGCCAATTGCAATTCCAAGTTTTATTAATTCATCAGGCATTTCTTTCAGACTCTCTGGAGAATAAACATAAACTTTTATCCCAAGATCTATCAATCTTTTGTAGACTTCTTTAGGAGTAACATCTTTTGAAATTATTACAAGGTCTGGTTTTAAAGCCAGTATTTTCTCATAGGATGGATTCATCATACCTCCAGTTTTTGGTTTGTTTATCACTTCTTCAGGCCATCTACAGTAGTTTGACACAGCAACAAGCCTGTCAATTGCACCAAGATAATAAATCGCCTCTGTAACTGATGGTGCAAGGGAAATAATTCTTTGAGGTTGAGCAAAAACGAATACTGGAAAGATTAAAAATACTATAAAAAATGCAAGAGCTCTCATTTTACTCTTAGAGCTCTTCCAGCAATCATTAAAAAGGCTTTATCGCAAATATCCATTATCTTCTGATTTAAAGTTCCTGCAATATCAATGAATTTTCTTCCAAGCTCATTTTCAGGAATTATTCCAAACCCAATCTCATTTGACACGATAAATATCTGAATGTTTTTATTAATTTTTTTCAATAAATCAATGAATGAGCTAATGAAATCCTGATAATTATATCCCTCAACAATAAGATTTGTAAGCCATGTGGTAAGACAATCAATTATCACAGAAGAATTTTCAGGAATTTTCAGAATTGCATCTACTAAATTTACAGGCTCCTCTATGGTAATCCAATGACTACCTCTTTCTTTTTTATGTCTTTCAATGCGTTCTTTCATCTCTTTGTCAATAGCCCTTGCTGTTGCAATATAGTAAAAATTCTTACTTTCTGTATTTTCTCCCTCTTTAAGGGCAAATCTTGTTTTTCCGCTTTTTATTCCGCCGACAATAAAGGTAATCATATTAACTCCTTAAAAACTCCCTCAGTTCTTTAAAAAATTTCTCATTCTCAGCTCTGCTTTTTACAGAAACTCTTATAAAATTTTCATTAAGTCCATAAAAGCTTGAACAATCCCTGATAAGGATCCCTCTTTCAAGCATGTAATGAAAAATGCCTTTTTTCGGAACTTCAATGAGATAAAAATTTGCTACCGATGGAAAGTATTTAAGTTTAAGTTCATTTAGTGAGTATTCAAAAAACTCCTTCTCTATTTTAAAAAATTCATGAGTTTCTTTTTTAAATTCTTCATCCCTGACTATTTCTTCTGCTATCCATTGAGCAAAGCTGTTTATGTTCCATGGATGCCTATATCTTTTTATTTTTTCAATAATCTGAGAGGAAGCTACAGCATAACCAAATCTCAATCCAGCAAGTCCATAAAACTTTGTAAGGGAGCGTAAAACAATAATGTTTGACAACACTTCTCTAAGCAAACTTTCTTGAGGAACAAAATCTATAAAAGCTTCATCAACTAAAAAAATGGTATCTTTATAAAGAAAGGCAATCTTTAGAATTTCTGCTTTATCAATTAACCATCCAGTTGGATTATTGGGATTGCAAATAAAAACCATTCCATATTTTCTTTTTTTCATTGCTTTCCAGAGCATTTTTAGAATTTTTTCCTTATTCAAGGCAAAAACTCTCTCAATAATTATTTCATTCAATTGGCAGGCTCTTTCATACTCTGTGAATGAGGGTTCTAAGATCATGACAGATTCAGGGTTTAATGCTTGAGCTGTAAGATAAATCAGCTCTGTTGAACCATTTCCGCATATAATATTTTGAGGTGGAACATCATAAAGCTCAGAAATAGTTTTTATAAAACCCCTTGCTTCAGTGTCAGGGTATTTATGAAGAAGTGGAATTTTTTCAATAATCTTTTCCTTTATTCTTTCAGGTAAAGCAAGAGGATTAACAGATGAGCTCATGTCTACGATTTCATAAGGAGATTTTCCTGTAAGCTCTGAAACAGTGTAAATATCGCCTCCGTGTGTCATAAAATGATCCTTAGAATAATTGATGCTGAAATAAATATAAAGCTGCTCATAATAACAATTTTAACGCTTAAATTAACAAGCTCTGAACTAACAGTTTTCAAACTGTCTCCTATAAAGGGTTTTTCAACAAGAATGCCTTCATAGTAATTAGGACCTCCGAGTCTTACTCCTAAAGCACCTGCTATTGCTGCTTCAGGTACTCCACTGTTTGGACTGCTATGTTTTCCTCCATCCCTGAGCATAATCTTTAATGAATTTTTCCCGGCAGAAAAACCGAGCAAAATAAAGGAGCTTAAAACTATAAGCGCTCCTGTTATTCTCGCAGGAACATAGTTAAAAATATCATCCATCTTTGCTGAAAACCATCCAAAATCTATATATTTTTCATTTTTATATCCAACCATTGAATCAAGGGTGTTTACAGTCTTATAGAAGACTAAAAATGGAAAGCCAGCAATAAAAAAATAAAACAATGGCGCAATAACTCCATCAGAGAGATTTTCTGAAAGACTTTCAATAACTGCTATTCTTATTTTTTCAGAAGAGAGATTTTCCGTATCCCTTCCAACAAGAGCTTTCAATGAATCCCTTGCCTGAACCAAATTTCCTTCATCTAAAAATCTGTTTACCTTCTTTGCCTCACTAACAAGACCTCTTAACGCAATGAAGAGACTGCTTAATATGGCAAGAAAAATACATGAAAAAAGCCATGTAATCCATGATAAACTGCTTAAATTATTCAAGAAATACACAAAAATAGTTGAAAATAAAAAAACAGTGGTTGTTGCTGATAAAAAGAGCAAAAAGCCTCCAAATCTGCCTGATAGCTTTATACTTCTTAAAAATTTTTCAATTTTTTCAATGAGCTTGCCAATTGCTATAACAGGATGGTATTTTTTCGGATCTCCCATTAAAAAATCAATTAAGAAGGCTAAAGCTATTATCCAGCTATCCACGTGAAACATCTTCATAACCCAGCTATTTTCCATAATTTATCCATATCAAGATGTTCTTCAACGGTCTCTGCAAGGCTATCTAAAAAGGATTCTTTAAGCTTTCTCCATGAAAAGGTGTAATCAATGGGGTTTAATCCCTTTTTAATTCTTTGTCTGTTTATAAGCCATCTTCTTAAGCCGTCACTTTCAAATAATCCATGAATATATGTTCCCCAGATATTCTCAGATGAAACACCATCAAACAGGGTCTCATTTGTTACTCTTCTTTTTATTTTAAAAAGATTCATATCTCCGTAACTTACTCCTTTATGAATTTCATAACCTGTAATCTTTACTGAAGGTTGAGAACATAAATAGCCTTCTACCTGAGTGGTTATTTTTTCAGGATAAAATACTGTTTTAACAGGAAGCATACCCAGACCATCAAACTCTCTCATAGAGCTTTCAACCATATGAGGGTCTATCAATTTTTCACCCAACATCTGAAATCCACCGCATATTCCAATTATTTCCACATCTCTTGAAAGCCTTCTAAGGGTTTTATCAATTTTTAGCTCTTTAAGAAGCTTTAGATCATCAAATGTTTTTTTTGAGCCTGGAATGATTATAATATCAGCATTAAGAAGATCTTCTTTTCTCAATGAATAAACTATCTCTACATCTGGCTCAAATCTTAATGGCTCAAAATCACTGAAATTTGATATGTATCTAAGCCTTAAAATAACTAACTTTACTGCCGCATCTGATTTAAAAGAGAAAGAGTTTTGTAGCCTCGTTGAAACTCCATCTTCCTCTGAGATTCCAGTTTCATTTATATATGGAAGCACACCAAGACAGGGCTTTTTTATTATCTCTTCAAACTTTTTTATCCCTGGGGAAAGAATATCCATGTAGCCTCTGAATTTGTTAATTATAAAACCTTTGATCAGGCTTTCGTATTCTTCAAGAAGCTTTACAGTTCCATAAACTGAGGCAAAAACTCCACCCCTGTCAATATCTCCAACAATTATAACAGGTGCTTTAAGATAATCAGCCACAGCCATATTAACAATATCATTTTCAAGAAGATTTATCTCAGCAGGGCTTCCAGCACCTTCAATCACTAAAAGTTCATACTCCCTGCATAAATAATCCAGTGATTCCTTTACAGCTTCCCAAAGCTTTTTCTTTTCAGAGTAAAAATCATGTGATTTTAATGTTTTATAAAGCTTTCCGTGAACAACTGCTTGGATACCCTGTCCACCGGCTGGTTTAAGTAAAACAGGATTCATATGAAAAGATGGAATAACGCCAGCAGCCTCTGCCTGAATTGCCTGTGCAAGTCCTATCTCTCCTCCTTCTTCTGTAACAAAACTCTGTAAACTCATATTCTGGGCTTTAAAGGGCGCAACCTTAATACCCTTTTGTTTTGCAATTCTACATAAAGCTGTAACAATCAGGCTTTTTCCGCAATTTGAAGATGTCCCCTGTATCATCAATAACTTAGCCATCTTACACACAGTAAAAAACAAAAAATAAAAACATTTTCTGTTATTTCAACAGTAGCTCCAAGATGATCTCCTGTGATTCCACTGAATTTAGTTTCAAAGGAGTTTTTTAAAATCATAACAATAATGCAGAGGAAAATTGTAATCAAAGGTAGAAAAATAAAACTTTTTAATGTAAAATAAGTCAGCAAAAACAAAGGTAAAGCTGTAGATAGAATAAACTGCCTTTTACTGATTCTCCCAACAAACAATGCTCCAAGTCCTTTATTTCTTGCAGGTTTTCCATAATACATTAATGGAATTATGGACCATCTTGAAAATGTAAAGATAAAAATATATATCATGAATTGATCTATATCAATGAGTTCCTTGAAAAAAACAAATCTACAGAGAATATCAAACACTGAAGCCACAACTCCTCCAACACCAACTCTGCTGTCCTTCATTATTTCAAGTCTTCTCTGGATATCCCTTTCCCTCTGCCCTGTTTCCTTGTAAAAGAGAGCATCAAAGGTGTCTGAAAGTCCATCAATGTGAAATATTCCTCTCAATGAAAACAGAAATACCAGTAAAATAATTGAGATAACTGAAGATGAGAGTATAGAATTTAATCCCATAATCAGAAAAACAAAAAATGCTCCCTCTAAAACTCCTACAAAAGGGAAAAAAATAACAGAGCCTACAATCTCTTTTTCATTAATTTTATTTGCTTTTAAAGGTAAAACAGTTAAAAATGAAAGAGCTATCAGAAATCTATTTATCACTTTTACTTACGCCTGCCTCATCAAAAGTTGCCATCTCTCTGTAAATCTTTAATCCTGCTTCAATAATTGTCATAGCAACTGCTGCACCAGTTCCCTCACCAAGCCTTAGATTTAAATCAAGTAAAGGCTTAAGTCCCATAAACTCAAGTGCTTTTTTATGTCCCCTTTCAACAGAGTTGTGGGAAGCAAAAATATAATCTTTTACATATGGATTTATACAGTAAGCAATCAAAGCTCCTGCAGTGGAGATAAATCCGTCAATTATAACAGGAAGCCTTAAATGAGCACAGCAAAGAACAACCCCTGCTATTGCTCCTATTTCAGGTCCTCCAACTTTTGATAAAACATCAACAGGATCCGAAGCATCTGGCTTGTTTATCTCAATAGCTCTTTTAATTACTTCCACTTTTCTTTTAAAGGTTTCCTCATCTATGCCTGTTCCTCTTCCAGTAACTTCTTTAACAGGAGAATTTGTAAGAACGCTTATAACTGCAGAAGAAGGAGTTGTATTACCAATTCCCATCTCTCCTACAGCAAAGAGATTGTAACCTTTTTGGTGATATTCTTTTACAACTTCAATACCGATTTCTATGCATTTTATTGCATCACTGCGAGTAAGTGCCATTCCTTTTGCAATATTTCCTGTTCCTCTTACAACCTTTTTTGATATTAATCCTTCAATTTCTCCAAAATCGTAATCCACACCCACATCAACAACCACTACATCTGCTCCTGCATGTTTTGCCAAAACATTGATCCCTGCTCCACCTCTTAAAAAATTAAAAACCATCTGGGCAGTAACCTCCTTTGGATAGGCAGAAACACCTTCCTCTGTAACTCCGTGATCAGATGCAAAGACAAGCACAGCCTTTTTCTTTATCTCAGGCATGGAGTCTTCATAAATAGCAACAAGCCTTGCTGCAATCTCCTCAAGCCTTCCAAGACTTCCCCTTGGCTTTGTAAGACTGTTAAGCCTTTTCCATGCAATATCAATAAACTCTCTTTTTAAAGGTTCAATTTTAAGATTTAAGATTTCCATATCTCAAGAAACAGATTTTTATCTCTTTGAATCCACTTTCCTGAAGAAAATCTTACAGGTTTTTTAAAGATAGGTCCATCATAAACAAATGTGTGATACTCACCTTTTTCACCGCATAGGTCAATATTTTCTAAGGCTTTTAAATCTTTAATAAAATCAAGATTTATTTCTTTCCCAAGCCATTCACTTCCAAGAAAAGAAGAGTTTATTGAGCATATGATAGCTTTGAAACCATGGCTTATAAACTCTCTTAAAAGCCTCTCCCTTTCTTCATTCCATAAAGGCAGAATTGCTTTTATTCCAGTCTCTTTGCATACTCTTTCAACCCAGTCTCTGTGCTCCTGAAGGTCAATATCTCCAAACACTCCTGCCTCAATACCTTCTTTTTTTAACTGCATTAGCGTTTTTTTAAACTCCTCCTCATAGCTTTCCCATGTTGTTTTTCTTTGAATAACTGGAATTCCAATTGCTTCTGCCTGAGCTTTGATCAATTCAGAGCTTATTCCATGAGAGCGGGAATAAATTCCATTTTCTGAAAGCATATTAATGAGATAGACGATTTGAATACCATTTTTCATTGCTCTATAGCAGGACAGTGAACTATCTTTACCTCCGCTCCATGAAACAAAAGCTTTTAAAATAGCCATTTAACTCCTCCAGTAATTGTTCTTCTCGGCATTGGATAATACTGAACATACTCATAGGCTCTGTCAAAGAGGTTTTCCACAGACAGTGTAAGCTCAAGATTTTTTACAGGTCTGTATGAACCTTTAAGATTTACCACGGTAAAATCACTTTTATCAACAACTTTTCCATAGTTTTTAGATGAAGGATTCCAGTCAACAACCTTCTCATCTCCTGTATAGTTCGCTACCAATCTTAAATCCCATTTATCCCTTGCTGCCATTATTCCAAATGAAGCAGTGCATTTTGGTGTGTATTGAAGGGTTTTTCCATATTTTTGTATCTCTACTTCATCTTTAGTTGAGTATCTCGTATTATATGTAAAGTTTACAAAAGGCTTTAGTGAAAAACTTAGTCCACTAACTATGCCAATATCATATGAGATACTTCCCTCTATACCCTGAATTGTTGCTCCTTCAACATTTTTAAAGGTTTGAGCTTTAAGAATGCTGTCATAGTAGCTTATGATTTTATCCTTGAATTCTGAATGAAAAAATGTAAGCTCTGCATTGAAGAAATCCTTTGTGTAAGATAATCCCGTATCATAGGACTTGCTTTTTTCCGGTTTTAAATCTGGATTTCCTATGTAATGAGTTCCCCATGAAGCAATATAATCAGCTGCAAGCTCATCAGGTGCAGGTGCTCTGAAAGCAGTTCCAGCATTAGCTTTTATTGAAAAATTATCCGTAATTTTATATAAGATGCCTCCTCTAATGGTTATATGATCAAGATTTTCTTTTCTTGGTTTTAAACTGTTAATGCCTTCAGTTGGCAGTATCTCATTTTCAAAATAGTCATAACGGATTCCTGCATTTAATAAAAGTTTTTTATCAAAAAGACTTAATCTTCCCTCACTAAATAAACCGTAGCTGTCATACTCTGAATTAGGATTATAAGGAGCACCTGTGTTTCTTGAGCTTTTAATCTCTATTCTGTCCCACTGTCCTCCAATAATAATTCTGTGGTCATCTATTGAAAATATCTTCTGAATAGTTGCTCCCTGGGTAGTTGTGTTTTTTAAAGTAACCTCCCATTTCCCTGCTACAGAGCCTTCGTAATATTCAGTTCTTTCTTTTGTAAAATAATATTCAGCTTTAAAGGTTTCTGTTTTATACCCTAAATCAAATCTGTTTCTTTCAATGTCCTTGTGATCATCAGGGTCTGGTGAGTATCTTGCTCCAGGTAAGCCAATATTCCATCCTTTCCAGTGCTGAAATCCAAAAGATATGTGTTGTTTATCAAAAAAGCTATACCCTGAACGGATTGACACAGATTCATCATTGTAACCTGTGTTTTCTATTTTCCCATAATTTTTTGCAGAATAATCATCAATTGCAGAACGGCTGGCTGAAACATAGAAATCAAAATCTCCTTTTTTGCCATTTAATTCAGCTCTTGTTTTCCAGAACTGCCATGAACCTGTTTCTACACCAGCCAAACCATGTATACCTTCTTCTTTACCCTGCTTTGTAATTATGTTGATTACACCACCCATTGCTGATGAACCATAAAGAACTGATGCAGGTCCTTTAACTATCTCAACTCTTTCTATATCATCAACAGGTATTGTTGCAAGATTTACTGTTCCTGCACGATTTCCATTTATAAGAACAAGAACTCTGCTTTTAAGATCATCAAAAATGTCTGTCCTGAATCCTCTTAATCCGATAATGCTCGTTAATAATCCTGGGTATTTGTGAACATGACCGATTGATGCTTCTGCAATTAAGTCTCCAGCATTCTTTGCAACAGAATTTTTAATATCTTCCTGAGTTATAACCTGAACAGAATAAGGAAGATCCTTTTTTGGTTCTTCAACTCTTGTTGCTGTTACAACAATCTCTTCAAGCTGAGTCTCCGTTGCTAAGATAGGATGAGAAAATAGAAAGACAGAACAAAGGATAAAAAGGAAAATCATGGCAAATCCCTCCCTCGGGGAATGGGAAGCTCAGAGAGCCTCCAGCTGGACAGGTCTTCCGGCTTAGGGCTCACTGCCTACTTACCCGCCTTCCCGGAGACTCTCTCCAGTGGCTTAAGGCAGCATGGCTGCCTTATCGGGCTTTCGTTCCCAACACGGCTGCGGGGCAGCGGGGGATTCTCACCCCTCTTCCCTTAGTCCAGCCAGAAAAGTATACAAAATTTATTAAAACATGGTCAAATCCCTTGACATAACACAATCTTTTTGATATGTTTTAAAAAGTATGAATTCCTCTTATCAGGAAAAAATTAAAAAAGCTTCACAACTTATTAAAAACTCCACCTATGCTGTAGCATTCACTGGAGCAGGAATTTCTACAGAATCTGGAATACCTGATTTCCGCAGTCCTGGTGGATTGTGGCAGAGATTTAGAATTGTTACATATCAGGAATTTATTTATGACAGGCAGGCAAGAGAAGAATTCTGGAGAATGAAAAAAGAACTAATTCACCAACTCATTAATGCAAAGCCCAATAATGCACATATTGTCCTTGCAGAGCTTGAAAAAATGGGAATTATTAAACATGTAATAACGCAGAACATTGATGGACTTCACCAGATGGCTGGCAGCAAAAGCGTTATAGAACTTCATGGGAATCAAAGAGGTGCAATCTGTCTTGACTGTGAAAAACTTTATAAAATGGATGAAATATTGAAAATGTTTGCTGAACAGAAGCTTGATTTAAGATGTTATAACTGTGGCGGTGTAATAAAACCAACAGTTGTATTTTTCGGAGAGCCCTTGCCTGAAAAAGAACTGATTATGGCGCAACAGATCGCAAATCAATGTGATCTCATGCTTGTAGTTGGAACATCTCTTCAGGTTGAACCTGCAGCCTCAATACCGAGAATTGCCTATCAAAGGGGTTCAAAGCTCATCTTTATAAATAAGGCAGAAACAGACTGGGACTGGATAGCAGAGATAGTATTTTATGGTAGTGCTGGTCAGGTTTTAAAAGACATTGCAATAGAGTTGTCATCCCATAGCCTGGATGAACAATCTTATCTTTTTAAGGATTAAAATCTCTGCATATGAAAGTGAGAAAATCTTTACAAATTGAAATATTAAAAAAGTTTAAGATTGGGTTGACAAAATTTTTAGGTTAAGGTATAATTAGTCAAAATCTTACCAGGAAGGTCTAAAAAAGGCAGAAGCCTTTCTAAAAAACTCACTGAACCTGCCTGCCCGAAGGCTGGCTAAAAGCTAAGAAAGCAAATAACCAAAAAATTTTGAGGAGGTTTTGCTATGGAGCAGGGCTTCGAGCCTAAGATTATTGCCTTTTTGTGCAATTGGTGTAGTTATGCAGGTGCAGATCTGGCAGGTTCATTAAGGTATAGTTACCCACCCAATTTATATCCAATTCGTGTTCCCTGTTCAGGAAGAGTTGAACCAGAGTTTATCATTAAAGCTTTTTTATCAGGTGCTGATGGTGTTCTGGTTGCAGGCTGTCATCCCGGAGACTGTCATTACAAAACTGGAAACTACTATGCAAACCGAAGATTTAATTTATTAACAAGATTTCTTGAAATTATAGGAATTCCAAAGGAAAGGGTAAGACTTGAATGGATTTCAGGAGCAGAAGGACTTAAATTTGCTCAGGTTGCAAGAGATTTTATTGGAAAGATAAAAACTCTCGGTCCTCTTTCAATTAAAACTCCTGTTGATGTTGACTGGCTAACCCTTTCAAGAACTGTTGCTACAGTTGGTTCAGCAGGAAAGCTTTTCTGGGAAGAAGATAAATGCATGGCAGAGATAATTGAGTTTTTTCTTGATTACGCTCAACAAAACTCCTGTGCTGAATGTGTTCCATGTAGAATCGGTACAAAGAGAATGCAAGAAATTGTTAGAAAAATTTTTAATGGCTCTATTTCAGAGAGAGAAATTTCTCTTCTCAATGATTTTGCAGAAGATATTGGTGCATCAAGCAAGTGTGATCTCGGAAAAATGGCAGGTAAGGCTGTAAAGTTTGCTCTTCAGTACTGCATAGATGATATTAATGCGCACATAAAAGGAAGTTGTGGACATTCAATCCCAGCCAATTCTGGCTGGCAATCAATAATGATGAAATAATTTTATAGGAGGAGAAACATGGCTAATATAACACTTACAATTGATGGGCAAAAAGTTACAGTGCCTGAAGGAACAACTATACTTAAGGCTGCAGAAAAAGCGGGAGTTAAAATTCCTACGCTCTGTTTTCTTGAGAATGTTGGACTGAGGCATATAAAGCATGATGTTGGAGCATGCAGAGTCTGTGTTGTAGAAGTTGAAGGGAAAAAAGATTTTGTATCTTCCTGCAACACACCTGTTGAAGAAGGCATGATAGTTCATACACATACTCCAAAAGTTATTGCAGCAAGAAAGCTCAATCTTGAAATGATGCTAAGTGATCATCATCTTGACTGTCCAACATGTCCTAAAAATGGAATATGTGAGCTGCAGGCAATCTGTGCAGAGCTCAATGTTAGACAGATAAGACCTCAGGGAGAGAAAAAAGATTTCCCAATAGATGATTCATCTCCTTCAATTGTAAGAAATCCGAATAAATGCATTATCTGTCAGCGATGTATAACTGCCTGCAAGGTTCTTCAAACAGTTGATGCCCTTGAACTTTATGGAAACGGTTTTAATGCCATTGTAAGACCAAAAGGCGGAGTGCCTCTTATAGAGACTCAATGCGTTGCCTGTGGGCAGTGTGCTTTGGTATGTCCAACTGCTGCAATTGTTGAAAAGGATGATACATGGAAAGTATGGGAAGCAATTGCTGATCCTAAAAAACATGTGGTTGTTCAGACTGCACCTGCAACACATGTAACAATAGGTGAAGCCTTTGGACTTCCTGTTGGGACTGATATTACAGGGAAAATGGTTGCAGCACTCAAAAGACTTGGATTTGACGCTGTTTTTGATACAAACTGGTCTGCAGACTTAACAATAATGGAAGAAGGATATGAGCTCATTCACAGAATTAAAAACAATGGTGTTTTGCCACAGTTTACATCCTGCTCTCCTGGATGGGTAAAGTTTATTGAAGAGTTCTATCCTGATTTAATTCCCCATGTTTCCACATGCAAATCACCCCAGCAAATGCTTGGACCTATTGCAAAAACCTATTATGCAGAAAAAAAGAAAATAAATCCTGAAGATATCTTTGTTGTCTCTGTCATGCCATGCACAGCAAAGAAATATGAAGCAGCCCGTCCTGAGATGAATGCAGCTTCTAAATACTGGAACAATCCAAATATTAAAAGAGATGTGGATGTAGTGCTTACATCAAGAGAACTTATAAGAATGATTCGTGAGGCAGGAATTGATTTTGCTAGTTTGCCTGATGAACCCTATGACCCAATAATGGGTGAAGGAACAGGTGCTGCCCAGATATTTGGTGCAACAGGTGGAGTTATGGAAGCAGCCTTAAGAACAGCCTATGAAGTTGTTACAGGAAAAACTCTTCCAAAACTTGATTTTGAAGATGTAAGAGGAATGAAGGACATTAAAGAGGCATCAGTAAATATGAATGGAATAACAGTAAAGGTTCTTGTTGCTCACTCACTTGGTGCTGCAAGGCAGCTTATGGATAAGGTAAGAGCAGGTGAGCTTAAGGATTATCACTTTATAGAAATAATGGCATGTCCTGGTGGATGTATTGGTGGAGGTGGGCAACCAATTCCAACAACAGTTGAGGAAAGGGAAAATCGTATTAAAGGAATATATGAAAGAGATAAAAAGCTTAAAATCAGGAAAAGTCATGAAAATCCAGAAATTCAGGCAATTTATAAAGAATTCCTTAAGGAGCCTCTTGGACATAAGTCTCATCAGCTGCTTCATACCCATTACACTCCAAGAGGTAAAAAATAACTAAAACAAGGGGGGTTGTATGGTAAGAAAAGTTAAGACTTTCAAAGGTGATGGTGGCGTAAGCTCAGACACAGGAACCTATCGTAAAGGTGAGTTAAGAGGAATTATCAAAATTGACCAGGAAACATGTGTTGGATGTGATACCTGTAAAACAGTATGTCCTGCTGGAGCTGTTAAAGGCTCTGTAGGAGAAAAACACTCAATTGATGTTGAACGATGTATCAACTGTGGTCAGTGTTTGCTTAACTGTCCTTTTGGTGCAATTGAGCAGATGAGTTTTGTTGATGCTGTGCTGGAAAAACTTAAGGACAAGAAAACAAAGGTTGTTGCAATTGTTGCACCTGCTGTAAGGGTTGCGATAGCAGAAGAATTTGGAGCAGAACCCGGCACACTTACAGTTGGAAGACTCTGGGCAGCTTTGAAAAAAGCTGGATTTGAGATTTATGAAAACAACTTTGCTGCTGACCAGACAATTCTTGAAGAAGGAACAGAGTTGCTTGCAAGAGTTTCAGCACATGCAGGACTTAAAGAACTTCCTGTTGAACTGTGGGGTAAGAAAATAACTCTTGATGTTTCAGAATTCAAACATAAACCTCTTCCTCAGTTTACATCATGCTGTCCTGCATGGGTAAGATATGCGGAAATTTATTATCCAAAAGTATTGCCAAATCTTTCTTCATGTAAATCCCCACAACAGATGGCAGGAGCCACAGCAAAAACATACGGTGCAAAAGAAATTTGGAAGGTAAAGCCAGAAAATATTTACACCGTTGGAGTTATGCCATGTACCGCAAAAATATTTGAGGCATCTCGTCCTGAGTTTGATTCTGCAGGAAAATTTTTAAAAGTAGGTGAAATGAGAGATGTTGATGCAGTGCTTACAACAAGGGACCTTGCAGAAGTTTTCAGAAAACTCAATATTGATCCGATGAAACTTTCTGAGGAAAGGCAACCAAAAGATTTTATGTATTATACAGGTGGTGCTACTATTTTCGGAACAAGTGGTGGAGTTATGGAAGCAGCATTGAGATTTGCCTTCCATGTTCTTTCAGGACTTGAGCCTCAGGCAATGAGCCCTGAATGGGATTTTGAAGATGTAAGGGGATACAGACATCCTGTTGTTTCTGCCACAATACCTGTACCTTTGAGACCAGAATATGAAAAAGTTTTCAAAACAAAGCAAATTGATATAAAAGTTTGCGTTGTCAATGGAATAGGACCAGAAGGTGCACATCTTAGACCTGTGATTGAAGATGTGGTAGCAGGTAAAAGTCCCTATCATTTTATTGAAGTAATGACATGTCCTGGAGGATGTATAAATGGTGGTGGACAACCATGTCATCCAGTTGAGCTTGGTTTATGGGAGAAATTTCTTTACGCTTTTGCCGGTTCAATAAAGAAATAATCAGGAGGTGAATAAATGGGTAATATAACAAGAAGAGCATTTATAAAGTTTGCAGGTTTAACATCAGCAGTTTTGCTGGTAGGCTTTCCAAAACTCGGCTCTGCAGAGATAATCAGTAACAACTTTTTTGATACTCCTGTTGGAAGACAGAGACTTAATCTCATAAAAGCAAGGCAGGCAGGACAATACAGAGATGATGTGATATCAAGAGAAAAATTCAAGATGGCTGCCTCTCATGAAAATCCGATGATTAAGAGATTTTACTCAGAGTTTGCCCATCATCCTCTAAGTGAAGTCAGCGAAGCACTGCTTCATACGCATTATAAGGCAAGAGTATAAAAATTAGCCCGGGCATATCCCGGGCTAAAAAAGGATTAAAGATGGTGGTTTACTATAGTCTCGGAAATAGAAAATACTGGTTTACAACAATTGAAAGACTGCTACAGATTGCTGAGATTCTGTCAAAGAAAAGCTATCTTCTTTATGATATTGATGCAATAAATGAAACTTACAATGACTGGTTTATTCTTAATGAGAATTATGTGAGAAAACTAAGCGAGGTCATTGAAGAGGTCTCCGAAGAAATAGAAGATGAAGCTATTTTAAATGACCTTTTAGCTATGAAACAGGTTTTTGATGGTGGAAGTGTACTATTTGGATAATTGCCTTAACTGAGGGATTTTATCCTGAGGTAAAGGCTTAATAATTAATTTTCCCTGAGACAGAGGGAAAAACCTGAGGTCAAGGGATGAATAAAAAGATTGGAATTGTTGGAATAATAGTCAGTGACAGAAAAAAGAATGCTTCCTTAGTAAATAAAATCCTCTCAGAGCATTCAGAGATAATCATCGGAAGAATGGGAATCCCTCAAAGAGATACAGATACAGGACTCATATCCCTTTTTGTAGAAGGCGATACAGACAAAATAGGCTCACTTACAGGAAAACTTGGGATGATAAAAGGCGTCACAGTAAAGAGTCTTTTAATACCATTAAAGGAGAATCCATGAGATTAGAAAAAGACTCACTTGGTGAAATAGTTGTTCATAGGGATGCTTATTATGGAATTCATGCTTTAAGGGCAAGGGAGAATTTCTCTGTTACAGGACAGACTGCTCACAGAGAACTTATATGGGCAATGGCTATGGTTAAGAAAGCCTGTGCATGGGCAAACAGGGAAACAGGATTGCTTGATGAGACTAAGGCTAAAGCTATATTTAAAGCCTGTGATGAAGTTGCTCAAGGCGCTCTTGATAATGAAATTATTGTTGATGCTCTTTCAGGTGGTGCAGGAACATCAATTAACATGAATATTAACGAAGTAATTGCAAACAGAGCCCTTGAGCACATGGGATTTGAAAAAGGAAGATATGACATCATTAGCCCTCTTGAAGATGTAAACATGAATCAATCAACAAATGATGTCTTCCCAACAGCAGTCAAGGCTGCCATTGTAAAACTTATAAGAGAGCTTGCTCAGGAAGTTGCTCTTCTTCAGGGAGAGTTCCAGAAAAAGGAAAAAGAGTATGCAAAGATTTTAAAAGTAGGTAGAACAGAGATGCAGGATGCGGTTCCTGTTACAGTTGGACAGGAGTTTTCAGCATGGGCAGAAGCATTAAACAGAGACTGGTGGAGGCTTAATAAAGCAGTTGAAAGACTCCGTCAGGTAAATCTCGGTGGAACAGCAGCAGGAACAGGACTTAACTGTCCAAAGGCATACATTGAGATTGCCATAGAGAAATTAAGAGAGTTCACAGGACTGCCTCTTGCAAAGGCAGATAATCTCTTTGAAGCAACTCAGAATGCAGACACCTTTTCAGAGGTATCAGGATATTTAAAAACAGTTGCAGTGGACCTTATAAAGATTGCCTCTGATTTAAGATTTTTAAGCTCAGGTCCACGGGCAGGAATTTGTGAACTGAGACTTCCAGCAGTTCAGGTTGGATCTTCAATAATGCCAGGAAAGGTAAATCCTGTTATTCCTGAGATGGTAACTCAGGTTGGGATAAAAGTGATTGCATCGGATCATGCAATAAGCTTTGCCTGTAGTCTTGGAAATCTTGAACTCAATCCCTTTTTGCCCCTTATATCCCATGAAATTATTGGGTCTTTGAAAATGCTTAAAAACTGTTGCAGAATTTTCAGAGAAAAGTGTGTATCTGGAATAACTGTTGATGAATCACGATGCAGGGAACTATTTGATAAAAGCTCCTGCATTATAACAGCCTTTTCACCCTATCTCGGATATGAGACCTGCGCAGAGATTTACAAAGAGGCACTGGCTACGGGAAAAAAAGTTGAAGAGATTCTCATTGAAAAGGGCTTTTTTACAGAAGAAGAAATAAAAAGTATAACTCAGCCACAGGAATTAACAACACCCGGCTTTGCCGGAATTAAGTATTTAAGGAGGTTTTTAAAATGATAGCCACTTTAACAAAAAAAGAAAAAGCATGGATGGACATGGTTATAAGGGAGGATGAGGTAACAAGGTATATGAAAAATGGAAGGGACTTTATCAATGATGAGGAAATTTGGGAAAAGCTCAGAGAAAATCAAAATCCAGAACCATCAAGAATAAGGGAGATACTTGAAAAATCTCTTTCAATTCAGACACTTGAGCCTGATGAAACAGCATCACTTCTCAATGTAAAAGACCCTGAACTCTGGCAGGAAATTTTTGATACAGCAGCAAAGATAAAGAAAAAAGTCTATGACAACAGAATTGTTACATTTGCACCCCTATATTGTGGCAACTTATGCGTGAACAACTGCCTTTACTGTGGATTCAGGCGAGACAACCATGTGATAAAAAGAAGGGTTCTTACACTTGAGGAAATAAAGAGAGAAACAGAGGTTTTAGCAGGAGAGATTGGACATAAGCGTCTAATTGTTGTTTATGGTGAGCATCCTGCAACAGGACCTGAATACATAAGGGATACGATTGAGACAATTTACTCAGTGAAGGTAAAAACAAGAAACGGATATGGTCAGATAAGGAGGGTTAATGTAAATGCTGCTCCAATGAGCATTGATGATTTAAAGATGCTCAAGGAAGTTGGAATTGGCACCTATCAGGTATTTCAGGAAACCTATCATCATGAAACCTATGCAAAGGTTCATCCTAAAGGAACTATAAAATCTCATTATCAATGGAGGCTTTACTGTCATCACAGAGCTCTTGAAGCAGGAGTTGATGATGTGGCACTGGGAGTGCTTTTTGGACTCTATGATTGGAGATTTGAAGTTATGGGACTTCTTTATCATGCAAGAGACCTTGAAAAACAGTTTGGAATTGGTCCTCATACGATCTCTTTTCCGAGACTTGAACCAGCTGCAAATACTCCATTTATTCAGGAAACAAAATATAAAGTTTCCGATGAAGATTTTAAAAAGCTTATTGCTGTAATAAGGCTTTCAGTTCCCTATACAGGAATGATTCTCACTGCCCGTGAGCCAGCTCATATCAGAAGAGAGATTATTGCTTCAGGCATGATTACCCAGACAGATGCCTCAACAAAGATTGGCATTGGAGCATACTCTGATAGACTAACAGAGCAGGAACTTGAGCGTCAGCAGTTTGAGATTGGAGATCCCCGCAGTCTTGATGAAGTAATACGTGAGCTTGCAGAGATGGGCTACATAACAAGCTTCTGCACAGCAGGATATCGTTGTGGAAGAACAGGTGATCGTATTATGACTTTGCTAAGAACTGGTAAAGAAGCTACATTCTGTAAACTCAATGCAGTGCTTACATTCAGAGAATGGCTTGATGACTTTGCCTCTGCTGAGACTAAGGCTATAGGAGAAAAGATTATTGAGAGAGAGCTTGAAGAGCTAAAAGAGCGTGTTACAGATAAAGTTTATAACAAACTTATGGAATACTACGGGAGGATTAAGAATGGAGAAAGAGACCTTTATTTCTAAGGCTGAAGAAGAAAAGAGTCTTGAAAAGAACTCACTTCAAGAAAAATTTTCTAAAATAGCTGAGTTTGTTAAAGAAAAATACGGTGCCAATATCTGGTTTGTTGAGATTATGGGAAAGAGACACTCATACATAGCTGGTCATAAAGAGGATTCCTTTCTTCCTCCAGAAGTGATTTATTTGAGTGAAAAATACGCAGTTGTATCTAATGAGTGGGAAAAGATAAAGGAAAAAGAAGAGATATTGAAAACTTTAAAAGGCTTCTTAAGGAGTAAGATATGAGCGTGCCAAAAAGTCAAAGACTTCACATAGCATTATTTGGAAGAAGAAATGCAGGGAAGTCATCACTAATTAATGCTCTTACAGGACAGGCTCTTGCCATAGTCTCAGATGTCCCAGGAACAACAACAGATCCTGTGGTAAAGGCAATGGAGATACTTCCACTGGGTCCTGTTGTCCTGATTGACACAGCAGGAATTGATGATGTTGGTGAACTTGGTGAGCTGAGGAAGAAAAAATCCTATGAAGTGCTTGAGAAAACAGACCTTGTCCTGCTTGTGATTGACCCTGAAAAGGGATTTGGCGAGTTTGAAAAGGATGTGGTAGAAAGAGCTAAGGAAACTCAAACTCCTGTTATTTATGTAATAAACAAGATTGATCTTTATCCAGAGGCTAAAAATTTTGAATATCCTGAGCCAAAAGTTTTTGTAAGTGCTTTAACAGGTAAGGGAATTGACGAACTAAAACAAGCAATAATAAATCATGCACCAAAGGACTGGACATTGCCTACAGTTGTTGGAGACCTCATAAATCCTGGAGATGTAGTTATCTGCGTAATTCCTGTTGACAAGGCTGCACCTAAAGGAAGGCTTATACTTCCCCAGCAGATTGTAATCAGGGATATAATTGATAATGAGGCAATAGCAATGGTTGTAAAAGAAAGAGAACTAATTCATGCTTTCAATTATCTTAATAAAAAGCCTTCTGTTGTAGTAACCGATGCTTCAGTTTATAATAAAGTTGCTGCTGATACACCTCCAGATATTAGGCTTACATCCTTTTCAATTCTTTTTGCCCGATACAAGGGAGACCTTCAAACACTTGTTGAAGGTGTTAAAGCAGTAAAGAATCTCAAGCCAGGGGATAAAGTTTTAATCTCTGAAGCATGCACCCATCATCCTGTTGAAGATGATATTGGAAGAGTTAAAATTCCAAGATGGTTGAGGGCTCAGGTTGGTGGAGAGCTTGAGATAGATGTAAAAGCAGGAGGAGGACCACTTCCAGAGCCTCTCAGTGAATATAAACTGATTGTTCACTGCGGTGCCTGTATGCTTAATCGCAAGGAGATGCTAAACAGGATCATGCAGGCAAAAAAGGCAGGAGTTCCAATTGTAAACTATGGTGTGATAATGGCTCACATTCATGGAGTTCTTCACAGATCCCTTTCTCCATTTCCTCATCTTCAGGCAATTGTTGATGAAACAAGAAAAGATATGAAAGAAGAGATAGAAATATTGAGCAGACTAAAAAAGAGGATTTATGATTGAGAAAAGCCAGATTCTATATCTTCTTACAGAAGTTCCTTTTGAAACCCTGGCTAAAGTTGCTGATGATGTAAAAAAAAGAATTCATGGAAATGCAGTGCATCTAAGGGCAATCATTGAGTTTTCAAACTACTGTAGATGTAACTGTCTTTTCTGCGGAATAAGAAGGGAAAACCGAAAACTTACACGCTATCGCATGACTGAAAAAGAAATAATTGAAATGGCTCAAGATGCAGTAAAAGTAGGCTTTAAAACTGTAGTTTTACAGTCAGGTGAAGACCCTTTCTGGAATGCTAAAAAACTCAGCAAAGTTGTAAAGGAGATTAAAAAGTTTAATGTGGCTGTGACTCTTTCAGTTGGAGAATTAAGTTACAAAGACTATGAAATGCTCAGAGAAGCCGGAGCTGATAGATATTTACTTAAGTTTGAAACATCAGATAAAAAGCTTTTTAAGGCATTAAAACCTGATACAACCTTAGAAAAAAGAATTCAATGCCTTAAGTGGCTCAGAGAGCTTGGATATGAGACAGGCTCTGGAGTGATTGTAGGATTACCAGGACAGACTCTTGAATCTATTGCAGAGGACATCATTCTTATGAAAGAGCTTGAACTTGATATGCTGGGAATAGGACCATTTATTCCACATCCTGAAACTCCACTTAAAGATGCACCGATTGGAAATCCTCTGATAACTCTGAAAACGCTTGCAATTATGAGAATACTGCTTCCTGAGGCAAACATTCCAGCAACAACAGCCCTTAGAACCATTTCTCCTGAATTGGGAACAAAAGCTCTGAAGGCAGGTGCAAATGTTGTCATGCCTGATATAACCCCTGAAAAATACAGAACCTTTTATGAGATTTACCCAGGGAAAGGACATTCAAAGGGTTCATATGAGTTCTGGAAAAATTTTTTAAGCAGCATCGGAATGAGTGTGGCAACAACCTTTTAAACTTTGACTTCTTTTTATTTTTTATGTTAGTTTTTAATTAAAGGTTGAAAATTTATAAGAAATAAAGGAGGTGCAAAATATGCATACATTGAAAACTCTTGTTTTAATGGTTTTTCTTACTGTATTTTTTATATTTGTTGGCTCATTGATTGGTGGTAAGCAAGGAGCTACATTTGCTTTGATTATGGCTCTTGGAATGAATCTTTTTGCTTACTTTTTCAGTCATAAAATTGTTCTTTCCATGTATGGAGCTAAAGAGGTCACAGAGGCAGAAGCTCCAGAGCTTTATAGCATTGTAAGAAGACTTTCACAAAGAGCAGGACTTCCAATGCCAAAGGTTTATATTATTGAATCTGAGCAGCCAAATGCCTTTGCCACAGGAAGATCACCAAAACATGGGGTTGTTGCTGTAACAACTGGAATTATGAGAATTCTTTCCAGTGAAGAGCTTGAAGGAGTTATAGGTCATGAACTTGCCCATATCAAACACAGAGACATTCTTATAAGCACCATTGCAGCAACTATTGCAGGAGCAATATCATATCTTGCTCAGATGGCTCAATGGGCAATGATTTTTGGTGGTGGACGACATGAGGATGATGAAGGAGGTAATCCAGTAGTTGCTCTTCTTATGATGATTATTGCTCCAATTATAGCAATGATTATTCAGCTTGCTATAAGCAGAGCCCGTGAGTATGCAGCAGATGAAGGAGGTGCAAAAATTGCTGGCAATCCTCTTTATCTTGCAAATGCTTTAAGGAAACTTCATTATGCAAGTCAAGCTATACCAATGGATGCAAATCCTGGAACAGCTCACATGTTCATTGTAAATCCTCTATCAGGTCGTAGCCTTATGAAACTTCTAAGCACACATCCTCCAATTGAAGAAAGAATTGCTCGGCTTGAAGCAATGGAAAGGAGATACTAATGCCATCTGTTATGAATAATTCAAGCTTCAAAGTTCAAGGACCGAAGATATTGATTTTGATGGGAAGTGACAGTGATTTTGATATAATGAAAAAAGCAGCTAAGATTCTCTCTGATATGGAGGTATCTTTTGAACTTGATGTTTGCTCAGCTCACAGAACCCCTGACAGAGCAAAAAAATATGCTGAAGAGGCTGAACAAAGAGGAATTGAAGTAATAATAGCTGCTGCTGGAATGGCTGCCCATCTTGCAGGATTTATTGCAGCCCATACAACCCTTCCAGTTATAGGTGTTCCAGTTGCATCTGGTGCTTTAAATGGATTTGATGCATTACTTTCCACTGTTCAGATGCCACCTGGAGTTCCTGTTGCAACAGTAGGAATAAATGGAGCTGAAAACGCAGCTTACCTTGCCTGCGAGATTCTCTCATTAAAATATCCTGAAATAAGAGACAGGCTCAAACAGAAAAGAAAAGAGATGCACAGCAAAGTTCTTGAGAAATCAGAAAAAATTAAAAAAGAATTTAATTTGTAGTTATGGTGGGCATTTGCTGCAGATTGATGCAAAAAGGGATGTGGAAAGGTATCTGTCTCCCCTGTCAGGTAAGATTACAACAATAACTCCACTGCGAAGTTCACTGGCTTTTTTAAGTGCAACATACACTGCAGCACCTGATGACATTCCAACGAATACTCCTTCTCTTATTGCTAATTTTCTTGTAGTATCAAATGCTTCTTCATCATTTACATAAATTTTTTCATCAAGTCTTGAGGGATCAAAAATTTTAGGCACAATTGACTCAGACATATTTTTCAATCCCTGAATTCTATGCCCCGGGACAGGTTCAACTCCAATAATCTGAATATTCCTATTAAACTCTTTAAGGCGTTTGCTTACTCCCATAACTGTTCCTGTTGTCCCCATTCCTGCCACAAAGTGAGTAATTTCACCATTTGTTTGCTCTATAATTTCTTTTCCAGTTGTTTCATAATGCGCCCTTATGTTGGCTTCATTGTCAAACTGATTGGGCATGAAATAAAGTTCAGGTGCTTCCTCGTATATCTGATAGGCAAGCCTTATTGCTCCATCTGTGCTTTCTTCACTAGGAGAGAGAATTAGTTCTGCACCAAGTGCTTCAAGAATTCTTCTTCTTTCTACGCTCACACACGCAGGCATTACAAGTTTTATCCTGTATCCCTTTGCTGCAGCAATCATTGCAAGTCCTATACCTGTATTCCCTGAAGTTGGTTCAAGTATTATTTTATCCTTTGTAATTAAACCCTTTTCTTCAGCTTCTTTTATCATATAAAGAGCAGTCCTGTCTTTAACTGAACCTCCAGGATTTGCTCCTTCAAATTTTCCGTAGAGCTTTACTCTCGGATTTGGATTAATCCTGTCAAACCTTATAAGTGGTGTATTTCCTATAATGTCTAAAACGCTCATAAAACTTATTATATCACAGATTTTTAAACTTTTTCCTTACTTTTTCCATTTCTCCACAGCTAAATTTACCTTCAGGACAAGCTCCTTTAAGACAGGCAGGTCCTGCATCTTTAAAGAGTCTTGGCGCAATTTTTTTAACAAGTTTCAGCATCTCTGTTGCAAGCTCTCTTATCTCCCATTGAGCACGATTACAGCAGCGAACCCTGAAAAAATGGAGTAATTCTCTTGCATTCATTGTAATAACTATCTTAGTTTCTGCAGCATTTGGAAGGACAAATCTTGCATCCTGTCTTGCTAATTCTCCTTTTAAACCCTGTTTTTCCAGCGCCTGAAGAATTCTACAGTAGTATTCATGAGCTTTTTGCATTGCTTCAAGAAAAAGTTCCTTTATCTCTTCATTCTCATTTATTGAATGAGGAATTATGAAGTCAAAGCCTTTTTCTTCACTTACATATCTCTGCGATTGCTGACTGTAAGAGGCAATCCTATGTCTTACAAGCTGATGCGAACATGCCCTTGAAATTCCTTCAACAGCAAAGGTGAAACTGACATGTTCAAAAGGGCTTAGATGTCCACTTTCTCTTAAAAGATTGATTAATCTTTCTTTTTCATCCTCAGTTAACCTCTCCTTTAGTTCATCAATTCCTGCAGGACTGTAACAGAGTCTTGCAGAAAGAGCAACCACCTCTTCCGGGTCTGGCGTATGGGTAAGAATTGATACTTTAAGTGAGGCTTCTTTCATAGTGTGCCTTTTGTAGATGGCAAAATCTCTCCCACTACTCTGCTTGCTTCATTCAGTGCTTTTGCAAAGGCTTTAAACATGGATTCAACAACATGATGTAGATCTTTCCCATAGAGGACATTGATATGCAAAGTTATTTTTGCATTGTTAACAACTGCTCTGAAAAACTCCTCAAATAGTCCTACATCAATATCCCTGATATATCCCTGAAATGGAAGATTGTAAACAAGAAAAGCTCTTCCTCCAAGGTCTAATGAGACTTGAGTGAGTGCTTCATCCATTGGAATTGAAGCAAAACCATATCTCTTAATACCTTTTCTATCATTCAGGGCTTTATCAATACATTTACCTAAGACAATCCCGAGGTCTTCAATTAAATGATGATAATCTATATGTATGTCACCCTTTGCCTCAGTTTTTAAATCAAAGTTTCCGTGAAAAGCAAAAAGTTCAAACATGTGGTCTAAAAATCCAACAGAACTGCTTATATCAGCCTGACCATTTCCATCTAAGTTAAACTCCATTTTAATATCTGTTTCCTTTGTTTTTCTATTAAGTGAAGCTTTTCTCATCTGTTTTCCTCTAATATTTTCTTTAATGTTTTTAAAAATTCCTCATTTTCTTCGCTGGTTCCAATTGTTACTCTTAAGGCATTATTTATGACTGAAGAAAGATCTCTTACAAGAATACCAGCTTTTATAAGCTTTTGGTAAATAGTTTTGCTGTTTTCTATTTGCAGTAATATAAAATTTGCCTCTGATGGATAAACTTTTAACTTCTGAATCTTTAACAGCTCCCTGTAAAGCCTTTGCCTTTCTTTAATGATCTGTGATATAAACTTTTTTATCTGTGGATAAAACCTTTTCAGAGCCTCTGTTGCCACATACTGGGTAATTGAATCAACATTATAGGGAAGTCTTACTTTGTTTATTTCATGTAAAAATTTTTCTTTTCCTATAAGATATCCCAATCTCAATCCAGCAAATCCAATCTTACTTAGAGTTCTTAAAATCAAGAGATTATCATAATCCTTTAAAAATGGTAAAAATCCTTTTTCACTTGAAAAGGGTTGATAGGCTTCATCAATAACCACAATTGATGAATTTTTTTCAGCAGATTCTATTATTTTTAAAATTTTATCAGTTGAAAAGGTATTGCCTGTAGGATTGTTTGGAGAACTGAGAAAAATTAAACGCGGTTTTTTTGATTTAATTAGCATCAGGAATTCTTCATCATTTATATCAAAATTATTGTCAAGTCTGCATTCAACTGTTTCAACTCCAACAGACTGAGCTATTATTCCATACATTGCAAAGGTAGGTACAGGATAAAGAACAGGACCTCCAAACGTAAGAATCAAGTAATATATCAATTCATCAGAACCATTTCCAGGCATTATATTTTTATAGCTGAGTTTCAATTTTCTGGCAAGAGCTTTTCTTAAAAGAATAGCTTCTGGATCAGGATATCTGTTTAGAGGAATACTAATTTCTGAGACAAAATCGGATAATTTAACAGGAAAAGGTGACTCATTAGCATCAAGCTTAATTTTACACGGAATTTCCTTTGCCTGATAGGGCTTTAGTTTCTGAATATTTTTTCTTACAATAACTGAAGCATTCAATTTACTCATAGATTTTTATCATAATTGGTTATTCAAATATTGTCAACTGAAGCAGTCACTATATTAAAAGAAGTCTATGCAATATTGCTGCAATATTGTTTTTTCCCATAGCCTCCGCTTAGAAAAGGTAAAATAAAAATAAAAAAAGGAGGTTAGAGTATGAGAAAAGTTTTATCAGGAATCATTGGATTAACATTACTTGCTTCAGGTTGTGGAACAGTGGTTCACGGAACAAAACAAGAGCTCTCTGTCAACACTGAACCACCTGGTGCAACAGCAATTATTGAAACTCAATCCTGCGTAACTCCGTGCACAATGACAGTATCAAGAAAGGCTGAAAAAATTACGATTAAAAAGGATGGCTTTGAGAAAACTTATGAACTTTCAAAACATTTCAATGCTGGTGCTACCATTCTTGGTAACATTCTGTGGTTGCTTCCAGGAGTCATCATAGATGCCATCTCAGGTGGAGCTATGACAATTGATCCTGTAAATATCAAACTTGAGCAAAACAAGCAATCAGGAATACTTTTTGAAAAAGGTAAAACCACAGCCTTTGAAATTGAAAAACTCTGGGGACAGCCAGTAAAAATTAGCCATGACAGCAACACAACGATTTATCACTATATAGGGAAAGTGACCACTAAAAATGGATTTCAGGAAATAAAGGTTGTGATAAACAGTGAAGGTATAGTGCAAGATATAGTATTTTAAGGAACACTCTCAGGGAGAGCCTCCTCTGAGAGGAGCTCTCCTTTATTTTTTGGCAATCATTGACATAATTTTGGATTTTTTATATTATTTCACTGAGTCCTTATGAATCATGTATTTGACAGTCTTGTCCTGCTCGTTGGTACTAATCCTTTACCCAACTTTGTTGTGCTTGATTACTTCCTAAGGCACAACTCAAAATTAAATAAAATTTATCTCATATACTCAGAGGAAAACAGACAGATTAATCAAAGTGGAACCATTGATTATGCAAAAAATATTGAAACTTTAGCCAAAAAAAGAGCCTCCAGCAGAAATTTACAATTCTTCTTTATTCCCCTTTCAGATGTAAGTTCTCCATCAACTATGGAGTATGACCTGAAAAAACATCTGAAAGATAAATTATCTTCAGCAGAGATTCATCTAAACTATACAGGCGGCACAAAGGCAATGGTAATTCATGTTTACAGATGGCTTGAAAAACACAAATCCTCAACTTCCTTTTCCTACCTGAATGCAAGAAACTTCAGAATCATCTTTGACAAGGAAAATTCATCTACCCCTGATCTGAGGGATGAAGTAATTCTTACAATAGATGAAATTATTGAACTACACGGTTATACAAAGAAATCAAAGATTAGTCATTACAATTTTCAATCCGCTCTGTATCGCTTTAAAGATCTCATAGAAAATAACAGACTCTGGGAGTTTTATAAAGCTTACAAAAGAAAGCTATTTCTGAAGAAAAAAAACGAGTCTGAAAAAGGAAAGAACAACAAACTTATAGAAAAAATAAAGGATATTTCTGATGACCTCAGAAACAGTAAAGCAGAAGAACCAATGCTTAGCATTGTTCAAGCCTTACCTGAAGAACTCAAGCTTTATAACGAAGATGGTTCTTTTAAAGAACCTTCAAAAGATGGGCAACTGAAGGAAGCTGTAAAATTTCTTGATGGAGGATGGCTTGAGCAGTATGTGTTTAATATGGTTAAGAAACATTTTTCTTTCGGTAATTTCAGCATAGACTTTAACATAACAATAAAAAAGCCTGATTGGCAGACAAACTTTGAGCTTGATGTGATACTAATAAATGGATATCAACTAATTGGCATCTCCTGCACTACCGCTGATATAAAACGTTTATGTAAAAGTAAAGGGTTTGAAATATTCTTGAGAACAAGGCAGATCGGAGGTGAAGAGGCAAAAGCTATTTTAGTAACAAGGCTTAATGAAGAGGATACAAGACAGTTGAATTCAGAACTTAAAATTGATACAGGTGGAGGTGAAAGCATAATGGTTCTTGGAGAAAAGGCTCTGAAGGAGGAGATTTTTATAAAACGATTAGAAGAATTCATTAAATAGATTTCTTTCAAATTTCTCAAAAAGGAGGTCATTTATGTATTTTGGCGTAATCCTTGACACAGTATCCATTCAGCGGTACATCTTCAGCACTAACAATCTCAAAGAAAATCTTGGTGCATCCTATATAGTCGCAGAAAAACTCTATCAAACCTATCTTAAAGAAGCTATTAAAGAAGTTTTTGGTGAAGCAGACAAATCGCTTTTAGAGAATTGGGAAGAGGAACCTGAAAAAATATCAATCAAAAATGGTGCACCATATGAATTAGGTTATGAAGGCGGAGGAAATGCCTTTATACTTTTTGCCGATGAAGGTAAAGCAAAGGAGTTTATTAAACATTGGAGTAAAAGGCTTCTCATTTACTGTCCTGGAGTCATAGCATCTGCTGCAGTTGGCAGGATTGAACTTGATGAAAACTTCTCTCATAGCCTTAAAGCTTTGTTTGAAACTCTCGCGCAAAACAAAACAACTTTTGTTCCCCAGACAGTTATACCCAAACATGGTATCACAGCAGACTGTGCAAGAACTGGTTATTCAAGAGAGATATGGTGTAACAGCCTCCCTGATGATGAAAAGGACTATATCTCAAGTGTTGCCAATGCCAAGATAACAGCAGTGTATGAGACAACTAAAAAATACAGAGAGATTTTAGAAAATGTCATAGAAGAAAATAAACTACCACACAACTATGAGTTTACAAACGATCTTGAACAACTTGGTCAAGTAAAAAACAAAGAAAGCCATATTGCCATTGTTCATATTGATGGAAATGATATGGCAAAAAGATTTATAGAGCAGAAAAGCCTAACTGATTTACGAAAGCTTTCAAGCTCAGTAAAAAAAGCAACTTTAAAATCTTTTAAATTTATGCTTAGAAAACTCATTGAAAAACTTCCAGAAATGTTAAATGAGTTTAGTCTGCAGAAGAAGGATAAAAAGACAATACTTCCACTAAGACCAATTATCATAGGTGGAGATGATATAACTTTTGTATCTGAAGGAAGGCTTGGAGTATGGCTTGCAAAGATATTTCTTGAAGAATTTGAAAAACAAAAAGTCAGCGATGGATTACCACTTAGTGCCTGTGCTGGAGTAGCCATTACAAAAACAAAGTATCCCTTTTACAGAGGCTACATTCTCTCTGAACAACTCCTGAAAAATGCAAAAGACAAAAGAAAGAATTTGGATGATAGCGGTTCATGGATTGATTTTCATCTTTCCTATGGAGGATTCTCAGGCACATTGGCACAAATAAGAAAAAATCATTACAGAACATCTCATTGTGAACTAACCTTAAGACCCTATAAGCTCTCTGATCTTGATGAACTTCTCAGAGGTGTGTATGAACTAAAGAAAAAAGATGAAAGAGGTAAAAGCAGGTATCCAAGAACAAAGATAATGAAACTAAGAGAAACACTTTATCTTGGCAGAAACTCTCAAGAGTTATTTGAACAAGAGCTTACAGCAAAAGGATTAAAACTGCCTGGTTATAAAGAGTTTGATGGCAAAATAATTGTCAAAGACGCTAAAACTCCATATCTTGACATGATAGAGCTAATGGAGTTTTACCCAGATTTTGCCCTTAATGGAGGTGAATAATGAAGGAGTTAAAGCTTAAAGTTGAACTTAAATCTCCATGCCTTGTAGGTTCTGGCGAAGGCTTTGGTGCAGTTATTGATGCAGATGTAGTTTTTGATGAAGTTGGTATTCCCTATGTCCCTTCAAAAAGAATAAAAGGCTGTCTCAGAGACTCAGCTACAGAGGTTTGTGAAATGTTTGAGTCCGCTGGCATAAAAATTTTTGATCTCACCAAAGATAACTCACAGGAATACAAAATAGTGAATCATCTTTTTGGTCGTGCAGGCTCTTGTCACCCTGCTCCGATTTTATTTCAAATCTTACTGTTGAAGACTACGATAAGCTCAGACAATGGCTTTCATATTGTATAGAAGAATACTCCAACATAATCAATCCTGAATCAATAAGAAAATACTACACTGAGCTAAGACAGCAGACAGCAATTGATGAAGGAGTTGCCAGAGAACACTCATTGAGAATAATAAGACTGCTTAAGAAAGGAAAAGTTTTTGAAGGCAAAGTTATTCTGGAAAAGGATTCAGAGGAACTTTTAATGCTTCTTTCCCTTGCCTGTTTAAATCTCAGAAGATTTGGAACAAGGCGAAACAGAGGCTTTGGTGAAATAAAGTGTAGTCTTCTTGAAGGAGACAAAGAAATAGACTATACAGAGCAACTGGAGGTGTTAGCATGCAAGCAATAAGGTATCGCATAAAAGCAGTTTCTCCGCTTATTTTTACTTCCAATACAGATGATCCAAACATGGTTGCCACTCTAAATTACATCCCTGGTACACATCTTAGGGGTCTTTTTGCCAATGAATACATAAAAAGAAATAACCTACAGAGCATGGCAGAAAGAGATGAAAAATTTTACAGATGGTTTATAAAGGGAGAGCTAAAATTCACTAATGCCTACATAACAACCATAGATGAATACAACGAAGTTCATATAAACTATCCTGTTCCCCTTTCCATTCAAAGGGAAAAACACGGTAGCAAAATCTACGACTTACTCCTTGTAGAGGAAGATAAAGAGATTCAGACAAAGCCTTTTGACAGCACCTACTGCAGACTGAAACACAACAGCATTTACTTTGAAGATGTCAACAAATCCCTTAATTTCCATCACTCAAGGGACAGAGACAGAGGAGTTGCAAAGGAAGGATTGATTTTCAACTACGAGTCAATTGATGAAGGGCAAGTTTTTGAAGGATTTATACTTGGTAATGCCGATACTCTCAAAGAGTTTCAGCAAAATTTTAATGATGGCATTTACTATCTTGGTCGCTCAAGAAACAATCAATATGGAAAAGTAAAGTTTGAAATAATCACAAAACAACCACAGGAGTTTGAATCAGAATTAGAAGGTCAAATTGAATCAGGTGAGGCTGTGCTCACTTTGCTTTCTGACACCATAATCTACAATGAAAATGGTTTCCCTGTTGTTGACATAAAGGAGTTTGAGAAAGTCATTGGCTGCACTGTGAAAAAAGCCTTTATAAGAGCTAACCAATGGGAAGGATTTACATCTATATGGAGGAGTAAAACTACCCTTGAGGTATGTTTCAGAGCAGGCTCAGCCTTTCTTATTGAAATAAAAGAGGATGACATACCCAAACTTAAGGAGCTTCAGAAAAAAGGCATAGGAATGCTTACCCATCTTGGATTTGGAAGATTTGTAATAGGATGGCAAAGAAGTGAGAATCTTACAGAGATTCCAAAAGACAGAAAAAAACACAATAAGCCCAACGAAACTCCTCCTCAAGCTATTAAAACCATGCTTCAGTTTCTGACAGAAGAGTTTCTTCTTGCCTCTGTCCAAAAGGATGCAATAAAAAAAGCTTCAGAATTTAAAAGCCCACCTTCAAAATCCCTTCTATCAAAATTAGAGAAAGCAGTCACTGAAGACAAGCTTGATGAACTCCTTAAAAATCTCAAAACAACAGCAAAAAATCAACTTACAAAATGCAGAACCCACAGAGAGACTCTTTATGACTTTCTAAAACAAAATCAAACTCTCTATCAAGATAAAAATAAACTGCTTGCAACTTACAAACTGGACAAAATCTCAAATGAGTTTCAGCTTTTTGAAAGCAACTGTGCTGATATATTGAAAAAACTCACAAAAACCTATCTTACAACCCTTCTTTCCATCTTGAGAAAAAAGCCAGAAAAGGGAGGATAATATGATAAAAGGAAAGCTTATTCTAAAAGGAAACATTAAACTTTTATCACCTGCTATTATTGGTTCTGGTATGGATGAAAAAAGTGATCTTGATGTGATGAAAGACAGTGAAGGTAAGCCCTTTATACCTGCCACATCCTTCATAGGTGTGCTAAGACATAAAACTGAACAAGCAGGGATTGAAAGCTCTAAGATTGAATACTTTTGGGGAACAAAACGCTCTGATGAATACAATTCAAGACAGAGCTCCATTGCATGCAGTGATCTTTTATCAGTAGGAGATGTTTCAGTGTCAATACGTGATGGAGTCAGAATCAACAACAAAAAAGGCATTGCAGAGGAGCATGCAAAGTTTGACTATGAAATAATACAACCAGGTAGCATCTTTAACCTCAATCTTGAGATTACCCTCACAGCAACAGAGGATGAATTTAAAAAACAGATGCTTTCAACCATAATTGAGCTTCTTAAGAATGAAAAAATTCGCATTGGTGCAAAAACCAACAGCGGATTTGGTAGAGTAAGACTCAATGACTGGAAAGTTTATGAGTTTGACTTCTCCAATAAGCAAAGCGTTCTTAACTGGTTTAAGTATCTCAAAACAGGAATACTTCCAGAAGTCTCCGAGTTTCGCATTAATCCATTACCCATCTCTCACAACCAGTTTAACATAGATGCTTTCTTTACCATCAAAAACTCCCTCATCATTCGCTCCTACTCAGTAGACCCTAATTTACCAGACACTGAGCATATAAAATCAGGAAATGACTATGTTCTTCCAGGCACATCCCTTAAAGGTGCAATTCGTGCAAGAGCTGAAAGAATTATAAACACGCTTGGAAAATCAAAAGAGATCTTAGACTACCTCTTTGGTATTGCAGGACCCAATGTATCAGAGCCGATAAAAGGAAAAGTAATAGTTGAAGAAACAATTCTAAAAGACTTTCCCTCTGAAGTGCAGACAAGAATCAAGATAGACAGATTTACAGGTGGCACCATTGAATCTGCTCTTATGGAAACAAAGCCTCTTTTTAAAGGCAAGAATGAAAGCCTTTTCCATGTTAGATTCCTAATAGACAATCCAGAACCTCATGAAATAGGGCTAATACTTCTTGTGCTTAAGGATCTATGGACAGGTGATATTGCCGTGGGAGGAGAAAAATCTATTGGAAGAGGAGTCCTTGAAGGTAAAAAAGCAGTGATAAACTATAAAGACACGAAAGTAGTCATTGAAGATTTAGCAAAACTTAGTGAGGAAGAAAAGAAGACTCTTCAAAGTTTTGTAGATTCTCTTGTAAACTATGGAGGTGAAAAATGTTAAAGGAAAATGGACTTGAACTAAAACAGATACTATCAAAGATTGACATCTTTCCAGAAATTAAGGACTTTAAAGGCACAATCTCAAACTACTTTAACACTCATGGATTTGCCGTTGCTTATCTTACCTATGATGTGCTAATAGGAAGAGTTATAAATGGAGAGTTTGAGTTTTATCAAAACAAAATCATACAGCCAGACTATTTATTGAAGCTAAGAATATTTAACGCTCAAAAAGAACTTTTCCTCTGGCAGACAGATACAGGACTAAAAGGAAGGTTAAGAATAGACGAAGAAGGCACAGAAACCTATGTAGTAGATGCCTGTCAGGTGCTCTGGGGCACTGACAAAAAGAAGCTTACCGATGGCTGGTCAAAGCTTTTTGAAGAGCGTGGCACTGAGCTTATACTGCCTTTTACCAATTTTACCGTGGATAACAGAAAAAATCGTGTTTTTATAAAAACAAGAAACTACATTCAGTTTCATCCTATCACTTGCCTTGCTACATACAGTGATTGTCGATTTATAGAATTTTTAGACAGCAACAAAAAACCACTTCAATAAGGAGGAAAGCCAATGAAACCTATGAAAAATAAAAATAATCAGAACAAAGAGATTTATTCCCATGCTCCTTACAATTTTATCCCATTAAATAATAAAGTCGTACAAGCTGAAGAAATACCTGAATTTGACAAATATCATCCTGAAAGATATACTGGTTACATTGACATTGAAATAGAAACCCTCACTCCTCTTTATATCAGAGATACCCTTACAGAGCAGGAATACAAAGAGAAATTAAAAATGCAGAAGAATGAACAGCAATACATCAATCCAGATTTCTTTTCTCCTGGTGGTATTCTCCGAATTCCTGGCAGTTCCTTAAGAGGCATGATAAGAACAATGGTTGAGATCATAAGCTTTGGAAAGTTCACATTCTTTGATGACAGACGTCTCTACTTTAGAAGCTTTGCAGATGCATGCAAAAACCTTAGAGATGAATACAGAAAGAAAATAAAAAAACCAGAAGCTGGCATACTGACTAAAGAAGGCTTAAACTATTACATAGTTCCCACATCATTTAAAAAGATTGAAAAAGACGATGTAAAAATTTTGCTTGAAAATACAAAACCCTTTAATTTTTATCCCATGACATACAATGGCAAAGATGGGTATCTGGTGGTTTCAGGTCCTATGGGAAACAAAAAACATGACTACTTCATTGAAAAACCTAAAGATTACAGTAACAAAATTCATCTTTCAGAAGACGATATTAATGACTACAAAAATGACAAAACAAGAAAAGCATATGTTGACTTAATCAAAACACTTGAAAAACATAAGGAAGTTCCCTGCTTTTACAGTGAATACTATGACTCTAACAACCGCAAAAGAATAGCCTTTGGTCATACTTTAATGTTTCGCATCCCCTATGAAAAAACCATAGGAGACCACATTCCTTCAGAACTAAAAAATGAAAACTTCATTGACATAGCAGAAGCAATATTTGGCAAAGAAACAAATCATGCAACCAGAGTATTCTTTGAGGATGCCTATCTTTCAGGAGCTGAAAATCCCCTTCTACCCCCTTCAACACCAAACATTCTCTCCTCTCCTAAACCAACAGCTTTTCAACACTATCTCATCCAGAAAAATGAAAATCTAAGAGAGTTTCCAGAAAATCTCGCCCACTACAATAGTCCAAATCAGATTCGTGGCTATAAACTTTACTGGCATAAAGATGGCAAAGAATGGCAGGAGACTGACGAAGAAAACATTAAAAAACACAAAACACAGTATACCCGTATTACTCCTGTAAAAGAAGGAGTTAAGTTCTTTGGTAGAATTCGTTTTGAAAACATATCACAGGTTGAGCTCGGAGCCCTGCTTTTTGCCATTGAGCTTCCAGAAGGCTGTGCTCACAAACTGGGAATGGGAAAGCCTCTTGGACTTGGCTCAATAAGGATTAAGCCAAGGCTTTATATATCAGACAGGACAAAAAGATATACAGAGTTATTCTACGAATGGAATGAACCAATGAAATCCGTTGACACAACTGAGTTTAAAAAAGCCTTTGAAAACTACATTCTGGAAAAACTTGGCGAGAAACAGCTCAACAGTCTCTGGAATCACCAAAGAATGAAAAAGCTAATGATAATGCTTAACTTTAAGAATAAACCTGACAATGAAAGCACTGAATATCTATCGCTTAATGAATTCAGAAAAAGAAAGATTTTACCAGAGCCTGAGCAAGTAATAGGAATGCAAACTTAAAAAATGCAACAGTCCGAACTATCAAACATTTACTGGTTCAGGATAAGAGCAGCCTTTGAGGCAAAAAACAGTCTTTTCACCTCTGTTTACTCAATCATAGAAGCAGTAACAAAGGAGATAAACCAAGCTATTAATCTTGCTTCAGATATAATATATCACATTGATGGAAAGCCATTAAAATACAGACTCCGCAAAAATAAAACATTTCATGTAACCTTTCTACTGCCCGCTACTTCTCAGCAAACCTTAATTTTTGCCGATGCTCTTCAGCTCTACTTTCAAGACTCATGGAATTCAAGAAACATCCGACTACTGGAAGCATCAACTCCTCAGTTGAGAAACTATGGGATACTGCATGAAGAAATCTATGAAAAATTAGCTAAGCAAAAAGAACTCTGTATTGAGTTTCTCACTCCCCTTCCATTCAAACCTGAACATCCCAAAAAAAGAGCCCATATCAGTCTCATAAACTTCCTATCCCTATTTTCATCAAGACTGAAGCGACTTTTCAGCATAGAAAGCTCCATCAACATTGAAGAAGGAATAATTTTTCTTCCCTACTGGAGCTATGAAGAGCTTGCTGTAGAGTCTTCATCTCAAAGAGGCAACATAAGATACATTAACGGATGCACAGGCAAGATATACTTTCGTGGAAATATTGATCCTATCCTACCCTATCTCATACTATGTTCAGAGCTCCATGCAGGTAGCTCCTTATCCTATGGTAGAGGCTACTACATGATCCATCATGACTCAGTATCATATATAAACTCAATTCCCCTTAATGAAACACTGCAATACTATGTGGACAAAAACAGAGAAAACTTTAATGGCTTAAGCTTGCAACAAATAACAAAACAGCTTTACAACTCCTTCATCACTGCCAATTATGAGCCAATACCATCAGAAGCTTTTAAAACAGAGCAGATAATTACAGAAAAACTATACTGGAAAGATCAGATACTGCACTCATTTATTTATAAAATCCTAAAAAATCCTGTTGACAATCTGCTACCTCTCACTGTAATGGGCTTTAGACCCCACTTTTCAGACAAAGACATAAAAGCCCGCATTGATGAGCTTATCAACTCTGGATATGACAAAATCCTCACTTTTAGCATAGATGGATTCTATAGTCAGATAGATCATGATAAACTTTTAAACAAACTCAAACAAATTATACCCTTAGCTGACCATTTTTTATTAAAACTCATTGAAAAATTTCTTAAAGTAGGCTACATCCACAAAGGCAAGCTCCAAAAACGCATAAAAGGACTTCCAATGGGAAGTCCTCTATCTCCTCTTTTTGCAAATATCTATCTCATTGACATAGACAAAGCTCTTAACGACAATGAAACAGTTGCTTTAAGATATGCGGATACTTATCTTATTCTGTCATCCAATGAAGAGGCACTACAGGAAAAACTCTCTCTTGCAAAGCAATTACTTGAGAGGCTTAATCTCAAAATAAATGAAAAATCAATCAAATACAGCAATGAGGAAAACATAAAATTCGCAGGAATAGAGATCCAGACAAAGAAACAATCCCAAAGATTGAGAAAACCTCTCTACATAGCCACTTCAGATACCCATCTGAGCATCTCTTCAGAAACAGTAAAGATAACTACCAGTGATGGAGCAACACAAACAGTGCCCCTTAACAGAATAAGTGAGATAATAATAAATGCGGACAGTGTAATTACCACTCCCATGCTAAGGAAATGCTTAAAAAACAATATTCCCCTTATCATTTCCTCAAACTTCCTATCTCCTGTAATCATTGTCAGAGCAGATCATAAATCCCACTACGAATCCATAGTAAAACACACAGCCAAGTATCACTCCCTCACAGATGAAATGATAGTCCTTTATGCAAAACAGTTGGCTGCGCTCAAACTAAAAAGCTATGAAATTCTCATTACCATGAAGCGACATCTTTTTGCCAGCCAGATAAAGGATAAACTCAAACATCTGCGGCAAAAAATCATTGATGCAACCACCTTAGACACAGTTCGTGGATATGAAGCCATAGCCGCAAAAGAGATTTATAAAGCCATGAATTTTCTAATAAAAAACAGAGACTTCCATATAAAGACCAGAAACAGAAAATCTCCAGACCCTATCAATTCATTACTGAACATATGCAGTCACCTTACATTTAACAGAATAAGAACAATTGTATGCTCCCACGGACTCAATCCATATCTTGGATTTCTTCATAGTCCTGAAAACAACTATGAATCCCTTGTAGCAGACCTGCAAGAGCTTTTAAGAGCACGCATGGACAGCTTTATAATAAATCTTGTCAACCTCAAAATGATTGAGAAAAAAGACTTTAAAGAAATTGATGGCACATATTTATTAAAATCATCAATGCTACCAAAGCTTATAATTCAGTACGAAGAATATCTAAACAAAGTTTATTCCTCTGATGCCAGCTCATTAAACGACTTTATTTATACTCAAGTAGAAAAAATTAAAAATTGGATAAACAAAGACGAGGAGCTGATCTTTGAGATACCCTGGTAAAAGATTCAATGAATATGTAGTGGTTTATGACATTTCCGATGATAGAGAAAGACTCAAGGTGGACAAACTGCTTAAAAACTATGGGTTCAGAGTTCAGAAAAGTGTCTTTGAATGTAGACTAAATGAATCACTCAAGAAAAAACTAATATCTGAGCTAAAGTCTCTTAATGTGAAAACAGGATTCATAAAGATATATCTACTTACAGACATATTAGATGCAAAAACAGTTGGAAAAGCTGCAGTATCAATTGATGATAAAGATGCTTTTGTTATATAATTTCATCGTAGGTATGCAAACCTATGTTAAAAAGTTGTTAAAAACTTTTAAAACTTGGGAGGTTTGCAAAAACCTCCAAAAAAGTTCTTTGAAAACAATGAGTTACAGGGCAATACTCCAAACAGGAATCCCTGACGTCAGGGGCTGAGACAATACGGGGAACGGGGATTGCCTTGCATCCTTTCCTCTCCAAACAGGAATCCCTGACGTCAGGGGCTGAGACAGATTTCCGTTCATATAACCTGAACAAGATATCCTCCAAACAGGAATCCCTGACGTCAGGGGCTGAGACTAGAATCTTTGTCAAAATTTACAGGAACAATTCCTCCAAACAGGAATCCCTGACGTCAGGGGCTGAGACTTTGTAGACTTTGTAGGGGTTCAAAATTTTGAACCCCTACATCTCCTCTATTTAAATCTAAGATTTAAATCTCAAAAAAATGAAAGCGAAAAACAATTGAATTTTAAAAAAAGAAGTTTTAAAATAAAGCTATGAAGAAGAACCTGCCCATCGGGATTTCAAGCTTTGAAAAGATTAGAAGTGAGCCCTATTATTATGTGGATAAAACCCCTTTTGTTGCAAAGCTTGTTGAAGAGGGCACTTATTATTTTCTCTCTCGCCCGAGGAGATTTGGAAAATCCCTTTTTGTGGACACCCTAAAGCAGGCCTTCCTTGGAAAAAAAGAGCTTTTTCAAGGGCTTTATCTTGAAAAGAACTGGGACTGGAGTGTCAGGTATCCTGTTATTCACATAAGTTTTGGTGCTGGCAATATCTTAAGTGAAGAAGATTTCCTTTTGCGGATAAAAAGAATTCTTAAGAAAAATTATAAAACCCTTCAATTAGATTGGGAAGATTCTTCTGATTATAGGGCTTCCTTTGAAGATCTTATTGAAAAGGCCTATGAGAAGTATAAAGCCAAGGTTGTAGTTCTGATAGATGAATATGATAAGCCCATTCTTGATCGCATAGAAAACAAGGAACTAAGTTTAACCTTAAGGGAGCATTTAAAGAATCTCTATGGGGTTATAAAGGATGCAGATGTCTATTTAAAGTTTGTTTTTATTACAGGGGTTTCCAAATTCTCAAAGGTCTCCCTTTTTTCAGGCCTAAATCAATTAAATGATATTACCCTTGATAAGAGATTTGCAGAAATCTGTGGATACACTCAAAAAGAGCTTGAAGAGGTCTTCAGAGAAGAATTACAAGATAAGGATTTAGAGCTTATAAGATGCTGGTATAATGGTTATTCCTGGCTTGGAGAGCCAGTTTACAATCCCTTTGATGTGCTTCTCTATCTTGAGAAAAGAACCTTTCACCCTTACTGGTTTGAGACTGGGACTCCCAGTTTTCTTGTAAAGCTTCTTCTTGAGAAGCGTTTTTATCTTCCTGAGCTTGAAGACCTAACTGCAACTGATGACCTTATTGGCACCTTTGACCTTGACTATATTGAGCCAGAAAACCTTCTCTTTCAGGTGGGTTATTTGACCATTAAAGAAACTATTGAAGAGGAAGGGTTCATTCTCTATAAGCTTTCTTATCCGAATAAAGAGGTAAAGATTAGCTTAAATAGAGTTCTTTTTTCTTATTTTACTCAGCTCAGTTCAGAAAGGCCAAGGCTATCTCTTAAGATGATTGAGGCAGTGAGGGAGAGGGATTTTGAGAAGATGAAAAAGACTCTTGAGGGTCTTTATGCAGGGATACCCCATGATTGGTTCAGGAAGAATGAGCTTTTTCGTTATGAGGGGTATTATGCAAGTTGTTTTTATGCCTTTTTATGTGGGTCAGGGCTTGAGGTGATACCTGAGGATATAACGAATAAGGGGCAGATAGATTTGACGGTGCTATATAGGGATAGGGTTTATCTTTTTGAGTTCAAGGTGGTTGAGGGAGAGGAGGGAGAGGGTAAAGCTTTAGCTCAATTAAAGGAGAAGGGTTATCATAAGAAGTATGAGGGTTCATTCAAAGAGATTTATCTTATAGGGATTGAGTTTTCTTCAGGGGAGAGGAATATTAAGGATTTCTCTTGGGAAAAGATAAATTGATATATCTTTTCCAGCACAGGTTTTTTATCTTTAATTTTATTTACCAAAAGAGTTTGATTAATCTATCAGAGCTGCTGATTTTTGTTTCAAAAGATAGAGCTATAAAGATGTAGGTTGACTTTTAATAAATCAGCTGTTGATTCAAAGACGGTAAAAATAAAGGCAGGAGCAAAGAAAAAATCATCAAGAAAATCTTGCCTATAAATTTGATCAAAAATCTTAGGTAAAGCCTTATAATGCCCTATTTTTGTGAAAAATAGCGCTGTTAATATGGCACAGGCTGCGACTTAAAGTCAGGCTTAAGGCGTTAGGCTTTAGGCTTAAGTGATTAATGAATTCACGTTGACAATTCAGAAATCAAAACTTCAGCCTTAAGCCTTCAGCCTATGTTGACCTCAGGATTCTTAAAATACTTTTGAAATAAAAATTGCCAGATATCAGGAGATTCCTTGAAATTAAGATATGTCCTCAAATAATTACGATTCTTATCTACTAAAATTTTAGTTCTTTTATTCTCAAGAAAAGAAAGATTTTTAAAACTTATAATACAAACTATATTATTGGAAAATTCAATATTTTGACCATTATATAAAGCTATTTTTTCCAATCACTGAAGTTTTTCTTTAAGAGCTTTTTCTTTCATTTTCTAAAAGAATTTTTGCAAGCCTTGATAAAATCTCTGGCTCATTTTTATACCTGATGTAAACCTCATCCCCATCCCTTTTTACTTCAACACAATTTCTCTCAAACCCACAATGTGCTAAAAAGTTTCTTGGCTTAATATCCTTATCCAAGATCTCCCCTGAAATAAATTCCTTTAAAAGCTTATATTCCTTTTCAAATTTATTTTTTATCTCCTCCTTATTGAAATTATTATCTAATTCTTGAGCAAGATATCTTCTATTTGAAAGGAGTTCAAAATGCTTATATAGTGTATTTTCACGATGTCTAAATTTTGATTCCAATTCTGATATGGAAACTTCCATTTTTGGATATATCTCATATCTTCTCAATACTCTAATTATTCCTAAATATAGAGAAAGAACTAAGAATAATTTACGATAAAGATCTATATTCAATCCTGGGGTTTTCTGATAATTTTTACAAATTTTATTCTTTAGAAAATCAGTGACCTTCATAATGGCAGATTTAATCTCCTCTTCTTCATGATAAGAAAAAGTGTAAAATATAAGTGGTGTATTATTTTTTAAAGCTGAATAAAATAAACAACTTTTTGTTAAAAGAGGAGCAAGCAATGTGGTAAACCATTTCTTGGTTTCTTTATCCTCTCCAGCAAGACTTTTTATAAAATTAGGATAGGCATTTTCTGTGTTATTCACATCTGGAGGTAGAGGATGAGAAAAAAAGGTTTTTACTTCTAATTTATAAGATATATGTAATTGAAAAATTCTGTTTTCTATGGGTTGAGTAATAGGATCAGAAAAGTAGAGAAAAACTGCTAAAGAATTATCTTCTACTAAAAAGTTTTGTAATTTATAAAAAGTAAGAAAAAGTCTTCCAGCTTCTATTAAGGCAGAAACATAAATATTTAAACCACTTGAAATATCAAGATAAATTGCTTTAAAAGGTTCCTTGATATATCTTTCTACCATATCAAGAAAAATCTCAAAAACAAGCTCTTCAAATGTTGCCTGAAATTTGACACCTTCATACTCTCCAAGACTATGAATAACTGAAAAGCCATCCGCTAACTCAGAATGAGGATGAAGTTTATAAAATAAATAAGGATCTGAGAAAAAGACTTCTCTATCGTCAAATGAATTTAAAATTTTTAAAATTTTTTCTTTAAAAGTTTGAGGTAAATCAGAAGATCTTTCTATTGTCCTTTTATTAAAAAGAAGACTCACTGGATAAAGAAGAATTACTTTAGAATTGACTTCTTTTTTTGTAAAATATTCTCTTAAAGCCAGAGAGCTTAATGAAGCTTCAAATATTTGATTATCAATTAAAAAATTTATTGATTCAAAAGCATTTTTTTCAAATCTACCTATTTGATAAATTAGATTCATTTTTATATAATTCTATATTTTCCAAGGCCAAAGGATGTATTTTTACCACAATGAAAGATTTCTCCTGCTTTAAGAATAGAAAGAAATGGACCAATGTTTCCCTCAAAAGTTATTGTTCCGATTAAACCACCAAGTATCATTCGACGATTTTGACGATAGGAATACCGCTCCCAGTCAAACCAACGAAGTTTAGAATCTTTAACTTTAACTTCTAAAGCTTTATTAATGAATTCTTTAGCAGGTATTTTAGGCATTTCTTCTGAAACATATCTGAAACATAAAAGTAATATAATATAGATAGCCTTCTTAAAAGGGAACGAATAAGATGATGAAATTCGAGATTTTTGACAAGTTTTTTCATTAATTATTCTAAGAGGAGTAAAAAATTGCAAGGTGATTTGTGAAACATTATTTGAAGTTGAAGAGAAATTTGTTGATATCTCCACAGTATATGATAGAGGATCTATTGCAGAGTAGTCAACCCCCCGCGTTTCCTCAAAAATAATCTCTTTGAAGAGGTGTTGTTTCCTCAAAATTGACAAAAAGGGCAAGCATCCTTTAAACCTTTATGGTTTAAGCAAAAATCTTACAAAAAGGAGGTTTACAGGATGCTTGCCAGTATACCTAAAGGAGTATACACCATGAAGAACAAATTAGTCATCATCCTTAACAATGCAGAGCTATACAGAAAGGCTAACAAGAAACAGAAGTCCCAGCTACTTAAGGAACTTTCCCTTATACTTCACATGAACAAACAATATATTTCCAGTCTTTTAAGGAACTCAGGCAAGAAGTTAATAAGAAAGTCAAGGACAGTGGTTATAGCTGATCCTACCCTTTCTTGCGTATCAAAAAGGGGCAGAAAGAAGGTCTATGATGACTCTGTAGAGAAGGCATTAAGGAAGATATGGAGACTCACAGGATATGCCTCCTCAAAACATCTTGTAGGCTTCATAAGGCTTAATCATGAGATACTCTTTAATCATCCTGAAGTCAGAAAGTATGTTAATGAACGGATAAAGGCACTACTGTTAAAGATATCTCATAGCACAGTAGACAGACTTCTTAAACCCTACAGGGACAGGATAAAACTGAAGCAGAAATATCGTAGCAATCCCTTTAGCAGCAACCTTAAGAAATCTATAATGGTAGAATCCTGGTTTGACAAACCAAAACAACCAGGTTATCTTGAGATAGACCTTGTTCATCATTCAGGGGCATCAGGGAAGGGAGAATTCATCTATACCCTTACAGCAACAGAGGTATCAACAGGATGGACAGAACTGAGACCGATAAAGAACAAGGCAATGATATGGACAGTTCAGGCTCTTGAGGAGATACTTAAGGTTATGCCAGTGCCTGTGAGGGCAATACATTCTGACAATGGCTCTGAATTCATAAATGCCCATATGGAGAGATTCTGCAAGGAAAGGGGTATAAGATTTACAAGGTCGAGGCCTTACAGGAAGAATGACGCACCCTATGTAGAGAGCAAAAACTGGTCAATGGTGAGGGCATATACAGGATAGAGGAGGTATGATACAGAGGAAGAATTAAAGATCCTTAGGAGGCTTGAGATGCTGATAAGCATAAGGCAAAATCTCTTTATGCCCCAGATGAAGCTAATCTCAAGGCATAGAGAAGGTAGCCATGTCACAAGGACACATGAGATGGAGATACCATTTAGAAGGGTTTTAAACCTTCCTGATGCAGATGCATCCACTAAGGATAAACTGGTAAAATTAAGAGGCTCCATAGATATAGTAAGGCTTGCAGAAGAGATAGAGAGGCTTTCAGAGGAACTATCTAATGCCTATGAGAAAAAACTCAGGAGGATTAACAGTGAACAAGCATAATTCTATTTCGAAGAGATTTTATTTTGAGGAAAGATGGACATTGTTTATAAAAAAAAAATTTTTATGGACTCATAAAATGTAAACTATGCAAGGAATGCTAAACTGCAAAACATCTGTTATTAATTCCTTTTGCATTCCTTATAAACAATCTCACTTTTTCAGGGTCTTTAAAGCCATTACTATCCTTTGTTCCTGTGTTTACATCCACTCCATATGGCTGGACTATCTGTATTGCCTGTTTTACATTTTCAGGTGTAAGTCCCCCAGCTAAAAAAACAGGCACACTAACAGATTTAACTATCTTCCTTGATATACTCCAGTCATGTGTTAAACCTGTGCCACCAATCCTATCACTGGTTCTGCTATCAAGAAGTAAGATATCAGCCACCTTTTCATATTGTTTGGCTATATGTATTGAATGCTCATCAGTTACATGGATTGCTTTGATTATTGTTAGATAAGGGAGTTTCTTTTTAATATCCTTGATGTCATCAGGAGAAACATCTCCCTGTAGCTGAAATGTCCTGACATGAGTTTTCTGTGCCAGTGAAATTATGCTCAGTGGATTTACAAGATGTGTAACTATCACTGGAGTAACAAGTGGTGGGATATATTCAATCAGCTTTTCAAGCTCTGTTATTGAGATTTCATCAGGGGTTTTATAAATTGCTCCTATGATAAATCCCAGAGCATCAGCCCCCTCGTAACATGCAGTAATAATGTCTTCCTTGCGCTTCATCCCACAGATTTTTACTTTCATGCAAAACCTCCTCAAGAGTTTTTACTATTTTACTGTCAAACTGTCCATTTTTTGCTTTCAAATAGCTTGTTGCAAGGATATAAAGCTTTCCTATGTCATGAAAGGTAGCTGCAATGCCTATTTTTAATGCAATGTTTTTGTTCATCAGTCTTATAGATATTCTATAACATAAATTACCTACATTTACTGAATGTAAGGATTTTTCATTATCTATACCGAACGGCAAAATGGCTTGAAAAGTCTTAGACTGCTTAATTGCATAGAAGTTTTTGATAAAACTCCAAACAGGAATCCCTGACATCAGGGGCTGAGACTACGCTACTGGCAATCTCAAAAATTAATTCCTCTTGACAAAATTAGAAATTATATTTCATAATTAGAATTATCTAATAAAATTAGAGGAATATATGTGTGTGGCATTTGTAGAAAATGTAGATAATGTTGAAGAACATTTAAAATTAGAATTAACTGAAAATCTTGAGGATTATCTTTTTGATATTTTTGAAATTTTAAAATGCGCACCTGTTGTGAGGGTAAAAGATATTGCTAAAAAAAGAGGGGTTAAGCTGTCAAGTGTAGTTGTTGCAGTTAAAAGCCTTTCAGAAAAAGGGCTTGTTAATTATCAGAAATATGAATACATAACGCTTACAGAAAAAGGGCTTGATATAGCAAAGAAAATGGAAAATAGAAAAAAAATTCTCTATAAATTTTTAACAGAAATTCTCAATGTGAGTGAACAGTCAGCCTTAAAAGATGTGCACAAAATGGAACATGACCTTTCAGAGGAAACGATAAATAAAATTATTGAATTTACAGAGAAATTGCAAAAATAATATACGGAGGCTTTTAATGAAAACATTGCTTGATGTAAATAACGGTAAACGAGCAAAAATTCTCAAAATCTTAGGCGGAAGAGGGATACGGCAACATCTTCAATGTCTTGGGATACACATTGGTGACATTGTAACTTTGAAAAAAAACTCTTTTTTGGGCGGTCCTGTTCTTCTGGAAGTAAATGGTTTTGATGTAGCCCTTGGTAGAGGTGTGGCTTCAAAGATAGAAGTGGAGGAATTAGAATGAAAATCGCTTTTGTAGGACAGCCCAATTGTGGCAAAAGCACAATTTTTAACGGAGTTGCAGGATATAAAACAATAACTGCCAACTTTCCCGGGCAAACAGTCCATTATACAGTAAGTAAGGTAAAGGTTGGAGATGAAACCTTTGAAATTGTTGACTTACCGGGGATTTATTCTCTCACAGCCATTGATATGGCTGAACTGGAATCAAGAAAATACATTTTATCAGGACAGGCAGATGTTGTTATAAATGTAATTGATGCATCCACTCTTTCAAGAAGTCTTGAACTTACATTACAACTTACAGAACTTCAGGTTCCAATGGTTATTTGTTTAAATATGATAGATGAAGCTCGTAGAAAAGGCATTGACATCAACAGTAAGAAACTTTCTCAAATTTTTGGTATTCCTGTTATTGAAACTGTTGCCAATAAAGGAATCGGGCTTGATGCTATTTTTGTCTCTGCAAAGCAGGCTTACTATAAAAGGCTTATCCCAAAAATTCAGTTTTTCCACAAAGATATAGAAGAAAAAATTGAAGAAATTGAAAAAATCATTCCTGATGAATTTTTAAGAAACATTCCCAGAAGATATATTGCTGTAAAATTAATTGAAGGAGACAAGGAGCTTTTTAAAGAAATTGAAAAATTTCCAGAGATTTTAGAAAAAATTAAAACTATAAGAGAAGAGATTAAGGCAACGCATGGAAGACATGCAGATACTGTAATATCTTCTGAAAGACATGCTCTCACAATGAATATATTTGAAGATGTAGCAAGGGTTGGAGAGCCTTTAAAATCTTTTAGAGAGCGTATTGATAATCTGCTTATAAACAAATATCTTGGATATCCTTTGTTATTTTTAATCCTCTTTGGAATTTTCTATATAGTTTTTGAAGTAGGAAAATTCATTGAAGAGCCTATCACAGAGGTTTTTGATTCCTTGATTGAAAAGTTGCCAGAGTTTATTGAAGAAAACAGTTTACCATACTTCATTGTTAAAGGATTGCTTGAAGGTTTTTCTGGAGGACTTGGCGTTGCTATTCCTTACTTAATACCATTTTTTATTGGATTAACTGTTCTGGAAGACATAGGTTATCTACCAAGAATGGCTTTTTTAATGGATACAATAATGCATAGAATTGGATTGCATGGAAAAAGTATTCTTCCTTTTGTTGTTTCATACGGATGTAATGTACCAGGAGTTATGGCAACAAGAATACTTGAGTCTCCAAGAGATCGTTTTATTACAGCAACTCTCTCTGTTTTGATTCCATGTGCAGCCAGAACAACAGTTATATTTGGACTGGTTGGAGCATATATTGGAGGATTGGCTGCTGCGGGACTTTATCTTTTTAATCTTTTTGTAATCATGATTTTGGGTGCTTTGTTAACAAAATTTATTCCTGAAATTACTCCTGGATTAATAATGGAGATTCCACCATTGAGAATTCCTGCAGTAAAAAATGTTTTTATGAAAACATGGCTGAGACTCAAAGATTTTATGCTTATTGCATGGCCACTTTTAATTATAAGCAGTATTGCTCTCAGTTTTCTGGAATATTTAAAGATAGATTTAATTTTAAACAAACTATTTGCTCCTTTAGTGAGTTCACTTCTTGGACTGCCCGAGCAAACAGGAGTAACGCTTCTTTTTGGAATTCTCAGGAAAGAACTCTCAATGATAATGCTTTTTCAGGCAATGCATACAACTGATCTTAACACTGTCATGACATCTATTCAATTAGTTGTGTACACCATATTTACTATATTTTATATACCCTGCGTTGGAACAATGGGAGTACTGGTAAAAGAGTTGGGATTTAAGAGAATGATTTTAATTTCATGCTTAACTGTGTTATTAGCATTGATACTTGCTGGAATTTCAAGAATCATTCTATCAATGGTCATTTGAGAAAAATCTAAAAATTTGCTATTTTTATATTAAGGAGGCAGTAAAAAATAGCTAAAGTTTACGGCAACATAGCAGGATTAAAAAAAAGCATTATTTATGCAATAGAAAAACTTTACAGAAAAAAACAGCCCGTAGAAGTCTTTATAACTGCTGAATTAGCAAAATCTTTATGTGCTCTTTCCTTTGAAATTAACAGACAAATCGGAATTTTAATTGACAGAGCAGGCAATATAACCCATGTAATAGTTGGCACTGCTCATTCAATATTAATACCTTCACTTGAAGATTTTAATGTAGGAAAAAAACCCTTAAGAGGCTTAAGATACATCCATACCCATTTAAATAAAGAAATGCCTGATAGAGAAGATATTACAGATCTAAGACTTTTAAGATTTGATGCTCTGGCTGTTTTAACCCATGAAAGAGGATTACCTGAGCTCATTCATATTGTTCATCTTTTACCTTATGGAAAAGAAAATCAAATTGAAGTTATTTCATCAAATTTTTACTCTTTAAAGTTTAATTTTAAAGAGTTTATCAATAATCTTGAAGCAGAGATGGATAGAGCAAGAGCTATTGATATAAATGACCCACGGGAAAAGGCTATTCTAATCAGTGTTTCCACAGCACCAAAATACATTCTTGAAGAACACATGGAGGAATTAGAAGAACTTGCAAAATCAGCTGATGTGGTTGTAATAGATAAAATCATTCAAAGAGTAAAGCAGATAAATCCAAAATACCTTCTTGGAGAAGGTAAACTCAGAGAATTAATTATCAAAGCAATGGAAATGGGAGCAACTCTTCTTGTGTTTGATCAAAATTTAACCCCATCCCAGATAAGAGCAATAACTGATATGACAGAGTTAAAGGTAATAGACCGTAGCCAGCTTATACTTGATATTTTTGCAAGAAGAGCTCACACAAGGGATGGAAAAGTTCAGGTAGAGCTTGCTCAATTAAGATATATGCTTCCAAGACTTACAGGTAAAGGAACTGCCATGTCAAGGCTTGCTGGTGGAATTGGAGGAAGAGGTCCTGGAGAGACAAAACTGGAGATTGACAGGCGGAGAATAAAGGAACGGATTCACCATCTTGAAAATGAACTTGAAAAACTCACACTGGCAAGAATGGAAAGAAAAAAACGAAGAAAAGAACTCTCAATTCCCATTGTTTCAATCATAGGTTATACAAATGCTGGCAAATCTACACTTCTTAATGCACTTACAAAAAGCAGTGTTTTTGTTGAAGATAAAATGTTTGCAACCCTTGATACATCTTCAAGAAGATTGAAATTTCCCGAAGAAAAGGAGCTTATAATTACTGATACAGTTGGCTTTATAAGAGACCTGCCAGAGGACATTGTTTCAGCATTTAAGGCTACACTGGAAGAGCTGGAAGATGCTTCTTTACTTATTCATCTTGTTGATATTTCCAATCCCCAGTTTGAAAATCATATTGATTCTGTCAATAGCATTCTTAAAGAATTAGGGCTTGATACTAAACCTGTTATTCTTGTTTTTAATAAAATTGACAAAATCCCATCCTCTGAGGTTGAGCAAATCTGCAGAAGATACAATGCAATAGGAATATCAGCAAAAGACAGGGAAACACTTATTCCATTAATAGATGAAATAAAAAACACGCTCTGGCAAGAAAAATTTACCTGTAGCGCTCCACTTTAAATTTGTAAATCTCCACCTGAGAATCATATGGGTCAATACCTGCCTTGAGTTTGGCAATTCTTAATTGCTCATCAACAGTATTTACGCCCTCTATATCAGGAAGAAGCAAACCCTTCTGCCATCCCTTTATAACAATAACTCCGTATTTTTTTGGATCAAGTTCATCAAGGCTTTTTACAGGCTCTGGAGGGCTTAATATATCAACTGAATATTCCAGATCCTCAAGCTCCTGAGGTTGAACCGGAGGAAAACGAGGATCTTCAGTTGCTGAAGCTACAGCATTCCTCACTATTTCTGTGTATATATTTTCAGTGGCAGGTAAAAATGTTCCTATGCATCCACGAAGTTGACCTTTTTTTTTGATTGAAACAAATACTCCTGCTTTTCTTTTCATATCAGGAGGAATATTTTCAGGAATTGCAGGTATTTTCCCTGTTTTTACATAATCTTCCACAGTTTTCTTAGCCAGTTCTACATAGGGATGCATAATTAAGTATATCAAACTATGGATACAAATTCAATTATTTAACCATCATATATGGATTAACAGGCTTTAAAGTTTGACAATTTAAACATTTTTATGATATATCAATAAAAGATTGGGGAGTCGTCTAACGGCAGGACGGCAGACTCTGGATCTGCTTGTAGGGGTTCGAATCCTCTCTCCCCAGTATTTTTTAAGGTCCCATCGTCTAGCCAGGTTTAGGACGTAGCCCTCTCAAGGCTAAAGCACGGGTTCAAATCCCGTTGGGACCGTTTTAATTTGGTAGAATAAAAACTAATATGAAAAAATGGATTGGTTTAACAATTTTTTATTTCCTATTTCTAAACTTTAATCTCTCCTATGGAGAGAGTTTCTCTATCTCACAGGATACGACAGTTATTGGAAAACTGCAAACGCACATAATAAAAAATAAAGAATCACTTATAGAAATTGCAAGACAGTATGATTTAGGCTATAATGAAATAGCAGACGCTAATCCTCTACTGGATCCCTTTGTCCCTGGAGATGGAAATAAGGCAATAATTCCAACTTTCTGGATTCTACCAGACAGACCGGATAACTTTCAGGGAATAATTATAAATTTATCTGAAATGAGACTTTACTATTTTCATAAAAAATCCAGAGAACAACTGGTTACCACATTTCCAATTGGCATAGGAGATGACGGAGTTGAAACTCCTGTGGGAAAGTTTAAAATATCTCATAAGATTGTTAATCCTCCATGGTATGTTCCAGAATCAATCAGAAAGGAAAGACCAGAGCTTCCAGCAGTTGTTCCTCCTGGACCTGAAAATCCCCTTGGAACACATGCAATGAGACTCTCTGGATTAAGTTATTTAATTCATGGGACAAACAGACCATGGGCTGTTGGAAGAAAAGTTACTCATGGTTGCATTAGACTTTATCCAGAAGATATTCCAAAACTTTTTGATATGGTTCCTGTTGGAACTGAAGTATTAATTGTAAGACAACCTGTAAAAGTAGGGAAAATTGGTAATGATGTTTATGTGGAAGTTCACAAGGATGATCAGATAAAAGATTTTGATTATCTTAAAAATGCAATGGAACAGCTTTCTAAAAAAGGGCTTTTAAAATATGTAGATACTTTCAAACTTTATAATGTAGTTAAACAAAAAAGCGGGATCCCCACCTCTGTAAGCATAAAAAATAAAGAGCCACAGATCATACCTTCTGATCTGTGGCTCTAAAAAATTTAAATTATTTCTTCTGCTGAAGCTCAAATGCCTTTCCTGCTTTCTGTGAAGCTGCCTCTGCTCTCTTTGCAGCATCCTCTGCTCTTTGAGCAGCTGCCTCTGCTCTCTTTGCAGCATCATCAGCCTTTGTGCAACAATCATCAATCTTTTTGTCCAGAGCATTAACCTTTGATTCAAGATTGTTTACCTTTGATTCAAGCTTGCCTATTCTGTCAACAAGAGGATCAATCTCCTGCTTCACATAATCCTTTGTAGCACAACCAAAAGCAAAAATAAACATGGCTGCTACCATAATGGTTAAAAGCTTTTTCATTCTGTCTCACCTCCTTTCTTGAAAAAATCTTAATTAATACAACTTTAGCTCAAAATTGAAAATTTTTCAAGCCTTTTTTAAATATCCTTCTATGAGAATATCATCTGACATCTTTTTTATCTTTAAATCCTTTATTTCAAAGGCTTCGTTGAGATTTTTATAAAATTTTCCTCCCACACATGGATAAGAATCTATACCACCTATTATCTTTGGTGCAATAAAAATCATTAATTTATCAACTACTCTGCTCCATAAAGCATAACTGTTCAATGACGAGCCTCCTTCAATCATCAAAGAAGTAATTTCTCTTTTACCAAGTTCTTTCATAAGCCATTGAAGATCAACTTTTTCAGAAGAAAAAGAGATAATTTCTACTCCTCTGCTCTGTAAAACCTTTAGTTTATCATCATCTATTTTTCTATCGTGAACTACAGCTATTGTAGCTGGTGGAGGATTGTAAACATGATAATTTAAAGGAATCTTAAGTTCAGGATCTATAATAACTCTCAATGGATTTTTGCCTCTTTTTATTCTTGATGTAAACATGGGATTGTCTTTCAACACTGTGCCACAGGCAGAAAGCAAGGCATCAACTCTTGAACGCATAAGATGCACAAGTTTTCTTGATTTTTCTGAAGTAATCCATTTAGATTCACCCAGAGGAGTAGCAATTTTACCATCCATTGTCATTGCTATTTTAAGAATTACAAAGGGAGTTCCGGTGGTTATGTATTTTATATAAAATTCGTTTAATTTTTTCGCTTCTTCTTCAAAAACTCCCTCAATAACCTCAATTCCATGAGCTTTCAGTGCTTCAATTCCTTTTCCTGAAACCTTTGGATTAGGATCTCTCATTGCAATAACAACCCGTTTAATTCCTGAATTTATGATTGCCTCTGTGCAGGGAGGTGTTTTTTTGTCTTTATGACAGCATGGTTCAAGGGTTACATAGAGGGTTGCACCATCTAAAGACTCTTTTGCATTCATTATAGCTTCAGCCTCAGCATGAGGCAAACCCGCCTTTTTATGATATCCCTCTGATATAATCTTCCCATTTTTTACAATCACAGCACCAACCATTGGATTTGGAGATGTTCTCCAGTTTCCTCTTTTTGCAAGAATCAATGCTCTTTTCATAAAAAATTTATCAGCCAACATATTTCATTGTAACATATTAATCAGAGATTTCTTTCCTGAGTTTGCTCCTAAATTTGCAAATAGAATTAAACTGGTTTGAGCGATTTTAGAACTGTCCAGGAATCTCTTAGGAAGCAAAAACCAGATTAATTCCATCTCAGTAATTTCAAATCGTCACTCAAAAGTTTTTTTTATCAGCATTTTCAGGTTATAATATTTACTATGAAAATTAAACTTATTCTGATTACAGTTATTGTGCTTATTGCATTTCTTGCAGGTGCAGGATTTGCCCTGTTCAGAGACATACCTTCAATAAAAGATTTTGAAAAAGTAAAACCAACTCAGGGCACAAAAGTTTATGCAGAGGATGGAACACTAATTGGTGAATTTAAGATTCAAAAGGGCATATATATTCCGTTAAAACAAATTCCAAAGCATCTTATAGATGCTGTTGTTGCTACAGAGGACAATCGCTTCTGGAAGCATAAAGGAATTGACTATATTGGAGTTGGTAGAGCTTTACTCACTGATATTTTGCATATGAGCCTTAAAGAAGGTGGAAGCACAATCACTCAGCAGCTTGCAAAAATAATGTTTCTTACTCCAGAGAAAACACTTTCAAGAAAAATAAAAGAAGCCTATCTTGCAATAAAAATTGAAAAGGAATTAAGCAAAGAAAAAATACTTGAGCTTTATCTCAACAATGTTTATTTTGGACACGGAGCATATGGCGTGGAAATGGCATCAAGGATATATTTTGGCAAATCAGTACATGAAATTACTCTGCCTGAAGCAGCCTTACTGGCAGGATTAATAAGAGCACCAAATACATATTCTCCATACAATGACCTTGTTAAGGCAAAACAGCGCCAGGAGACAGTACTTGAAAGAATGGAAAAGGAAGAATTGATCACTCCACAGGAAAGAAAAAGAGCATCTTCTCAGGTGCTTCATTTAAGTTCATTGAGGATTTCTACTGAAAACTACAACTATTTCCTTGAATATGTTAGAAAACAACTTGAAGAAAACTTTGATATTGAAAAAATCTACAAAGGTAATTTAAGAGTCTATACAACCCTTGATCCTCATGCTCAGCGGGCAGCTCAGAAAGCACTGCAAGAAGGGCTTAGAGATGTGGATAAAAGAATTGGTTGGCGCGGTCCAATTGGTAAAGTTTCTATAAAAAATGAAGAAAAGGAAGAAAAAACTGCCTTTAGCCCAACAGTTGGAGATATTGCAAAAGGTATTGTTATATCCGTTTCACCAAATCAAGCAGTTATTAAAGCAAGAGGATTGAAAGGCAAACTGAATCTACAAGATGCTTTATGGGCAAGCAAAATAGTTGATTCTTCAGGCAAAGTTAAAATTATAAAAAATTTTCATCTTACAGATATTTTACATCCAGGCGATGTAATAATGGTCAGGTTCAAATCAATTGGCAGGGAGATTCTATTTTGTCTTGAGCAGGAACCAGAAATAGAGGGAGCTCTGGTCGCATTGGATCCTCAATCAGGATATATAAGAGCAATGGTCGGTGGATACAGTTTCCAGAGAGGAGAATTTAATAGAGCAGTTTATGCCCGCAGACAACCTGGAAGCAGTTTTAAACCCTTTGTTTATGCTACTGCAATAGAAAAGGGATTTACACCTGAAAGCACTATTCTTGATGAGCCAATTAGTTACAGAACAGGACTAAAAGAATGGTCACCATCCAACTATGATGGTGAATTCTGGGGAGAGATCACTCTAAGGGTAGCCCTTGCTTATTCGCGAAATGTTCCTACAGTTAGATTAGCAGAAATGCTCGGAGTTGATTCAATAATAAATCTTGCCAGAAGAGCAGGAATTAACTCAGAAATGCCAGCAGATCTGACTCTTGCACTTGGTAGTCTCAGTGTTTCTCCTCTTGAGTTAACCTCAGCCTTTGCTGTATTTGCCAATGGAGGCAAAAGAATTAAACCAATAGCAATAAAATACGTAACTGATGCATCTGGAAAAATTTTACTTCAGAACGAGCCACAGCTTGAAGAAGCAATCTCGCCAGAAGTTGCCTACACTATTACGAACATGCTCAAAGATGTTGTCGCTTACGGAACAGGTACAAGAGCAAACATTGGAAGACCCTTAGCTGGCAAAACAGGAACGAGCAACGATTTTAAAGATGCATGGTTTATTGGATATACACCACAACTTGTTGCTGGAGTTTGGGTTGGTTATGATGATATGAGAAGAAGTCTTGGAGCTGGAGAAGCAGGTGGAAGGGTTTCTGCACCAATATGGGCTCAATTCATGAAAGAAGCTCTGGCTAATAAAGAAATACAGAATTTTAGTTTGCCTGAAACTCATCAGGAATCCAAAGAAAGCTCAAAAAATCCTGAATCACCAAAAGATTCTACTAATCAGCCAGTTAACATTATGCCAAGATAAAAGGAGTTTAATATGAAAATAGTTGTTGTTGGGCTTGGTGCTCTGGGAACAGTTTTTGCTACATGTCTTAAATCCATGGGACATACTGTTTCTGGATTAACAAAAGAAAAATATATCAATAATTTCAAAGGCAAAAAACTAAAAATAAAAGGAGTTTTTGGAGAAAAAGAAACTCAGTTAGATGAAATTTTTACAAATACTGAACAAATTCAGGATAGAGATTTAGACCTCATCATTGTTTCAGTTAAAGCCTATGACACTCAAACAGTAATCAATCAGATTAAACCAATAATAGGACATAATACTCTTGTTTTACTTGCTCAGAATGGATATGGAAATTATGAAATAGCAACCTCTATCTTAGGTAAAGAAAGAGTGATTCTTTCAAGAATAATTTTTGGTGCAAAAATTATTGAAACAGGAATGGCTGAAGTAACTGTCTTTGCCGATGATATAATTATTGGACAACCTGATAAAGCAATCTCTGAAGTAAAATTACTTGAAATTGCAAAAGTTTTCAATGAAGCAGGACTTCCTACAAGGGTGTCTCAAGATGTTTATGCCATACTGTGGGATAAAATTCTTTATAATTCTGCTTTAAATCCTCTGGGTGCAATTCTTGAATGCAATTACGGTAGTCTTGCAGAGCATGAGGAAACAAGGAAAATAATGAATAAAATTGTTGAAGAAATCTTCAATGTAGCAAAAATAAAGAAAATAAAACTTAACTGGAAAGATTACAGAGAATATCTTCAGCATTTTTATGAAAAACTCGTTCCTCCCACAGCAAAGCATTATCCATCAATGTATTATGATATAAAATATGGTAAAAAAACCGAAATAGATGCATTAAACGGAGCAATTGTAAGCTTGGCAAAAGAAGTTAATATATCAGTGCCTGTAAATGAAACAATTACCAATCTTATAAAGGCAAAAGAAAATTTTATAAAAACTGAATAATTTTGCTTTAATTTGACCATATTTTTATGATAAATTATTAAATGGTTGATTTTATTTTTAATCCAGCTTCTATCGCTGTTGTTGGCGCCTCTGCTGAAGAAAAAAAGGTAGGGAATGCTGTCCTTAAAAACCTCATTAATGGATATACTGGTAAAATATATCCTGTAAATCCTTCAAGAACTGAGATACTTTCACTACCCTGTTATCCATCTGTATCAGCCATACCGGATAGAGTTGATCTTGCCATAATAGTAATTCCAGCTAAGGCAGTAGCAGAAGCTTTAAAAGATTGTGCTCGTGCAGGAGTCAAAGGTGTTGTTGTAATAACTGCAGGTTTTAAAGAAGTTGGTGGTGATGGAGTGGCAAGAGAAAAAGAAATTGTACAGATCGTAAGAGCTTCAGGAATGAAAATGGTTGGGCCTAATTGTCTTGGTGTGATGAACACTAAAAATAAGATGAATGCTTCTTTTGCAGCTCAGTTGCCTCCAGCTGGAAGAGTTGCTTTCTTTTCCCAATCAGGAGCCTTAGGAGTTGCAATTATAGACTGGGCAATAGAAAACAATTTCGGTTTTTCAAAATTTGTAAGCTTTGGTAATAAAGCTGACCTTAATGAAACAGATTTTCTTGAATACTTTGCAAAAGATTCAGATACTGATGTAATTCTTGGATATATTGAAGATGTTGTGGATGGTAAAAGATTTCTTCAGGTAGCTAAGGAAGTTACAAAAATAAAACCTGTAATATTAATAAAATCAGGTGCCACAGAAGCAGGTGCTCGTGCTGCATCCAGTCATACAGGAGCGCTTGCTGGCTCTGATAGAGCCTTTACAGAGGCTTTTAGAAAAACAGGTATCATTAGGGCTTCAGGCATTCAAGAACTATTTGATACAGCTGAAATGTTTATTTCAAGAAAAACTCCGAGAGGCAGGAGACTTTTAATTATTACAAATGCCGGAGGACCGGGAATTATTGCAGCAGATGCTGCAGATAACCTCAAGATAAAACTTGATCCAATGACCAGAGCATCCATAGATGCAATAGCTGAAAAACTTCCTCCCACTGCTTCTCTTTACAACCCTGTTGATATAATTGGAGATGCAACCTCAGAAAGATATAAAGTTGTTCTTGATCAGGCTATTAAAGATGAAGCTGTAGAGGGAATCTGTGTAATTCTTACTCCTCAGGCAATGACAGATGTTGACAACATTGCTGATGTTGTAATCTCTTCAGCAAATAATACAGATAAACCTGTTTTTACCACATTTATTGGAGGACAGAGAGTAAGAAATGCAGTGAATAAACTAAAACAGTCACGAATTCCATCTTTTAGTGATCCTGCTGTAGCAATTAATGCTTATAGAAAACTTATTGATTTTGTAGAACTTAGAAAGAGAAAAATATCCGATGAAACTCAAATAGAAATACCATCTGAAAACATTGAAAAAGTAAGGCAGATTCTTCTTGCCTTGCAATCTCAGGGAATTTCTGAGATTGGTGGAGAAGAGGCAATGCAAATACTGTCACTTTATGGATTTTCTTTCCCTGAGAGAGCTCTGGCAAAAACTCCTATGGAAGCAGTTGCAATTGCAGAAAGAATTGGCTATCCTGTGGTCATGAAAGTTTCCTCACCTCATATTCTTCATAAAACAGATGTTGGTGGAGTAAAACTCAATCTCAACAATGACAGAGCTGTTTACAACGCCTTTGTAGAAATAACAACAAATGTTAAAAGAGTTATGCCAGAGGCATACATAGAAGGTGTAATGATTTATGAGATGATTTCAGGTGGTAAAGAAGTCATTCTTGGTGTAAGCTATGATAAAACTTTCGGACATATGCTCATGTTTGGACTTGGAGGAATTTATGTGGAAGTGCTCAAGGATGTTTCTTTTAGAATAGTTCCTGTTACAGAAGAGGAAGCCTTTGAGATGATAAATGAGATTAAAGCAAGCAGGATCCTTGATGGAATAAGGGGTGAAAAACCCTATGATAAAAATGACATAGCAAGCTGTATAAGAAAACTTTCAAGGCTGGTTATGGATTTTCCTATGATTAAAGAAATTGATATTAATCCATACATGGTATTTTATAACGGTGGTATTGGACTTGATGCAAGGATAATAATTTAGTAGTAAAACCAAGGAGGACAGAATGATACCAATTTTTATAATATCAAACAGAGCTTTTACAGGAAAAAACTTTTTTGCCTTAGGACTGGCTCTTACGCTTAAGGAACGAGGATTTAAAGTAGGTTATATAAGACCACTTGGAAGAATTCCTATTAAAAAAGGTGAAGAAATATTTGATGAAGAAGCTGTTTTCATAAAGGAACTTTTAGGGCTTGAAGAACCTTTAAGTGTAATATCTCCCTTTGTTTTTACCTATGAAACACAGTATAGACTTTTTGAAGGTGCTGATTTAAAAGTAAAAGAAAGAGTTTTGAATTCCTTTTCAAAGCAAAGCAATAAAGATTTCGTGCTTGTTGTGGGACCAAATAACATATTTGAAGGATTTGCTCTTGGAATTGATTCTATAAGCTTGTTAAAAGAAACAGATGGCAGGGTTATAGCAATTCAACACTGGGATAGTGAACTTGCTATGGATGATGTATTTGGCATAAGGCATCTAACTTTAGATAAATTTATTGGAGCAGTGATAAATAAAGTTCCTCCTGAGCAATTCCTTCATGTTAAAGAAAAGGTAATTCCTTTTATGGAAGGGAAAGGAATAAAAGTTCTTGGAGTTTTTAAGAAAGATAAATTTCTTGAAGCAGTTACAGTAAGAAGGCTTATGGAAGCAGTAAATGGCGGTCTGGTCTGCTGCGAGAATAAACTTGATGAGTTTGTTGAAAATCTCTCAATTGGAGCAATGGATGCTGAAACAGCTCTTTCATACTTTTTAAGAATTCCCAATAAAGCGGTCATAACAGGAATTCACAGAACAGACATTCAGATTGTTGCAATGGAAACCTCCACAAAGTGTCTGATACTTACTGGTGGAATGCATGCTAATGAAACTGTAACAGGAATTGCCAGAGCAAAAGGTATTCCAATTATTGTTACTCCTCTGGATACATTTACAGCAGTTGACAGGATGGAAAAACTTATGGGTAAAGCTGTGATAAGAGAAAAAGACAAAGCAATAAGAGCAAAAGAAGTTGTCAGCACTGAATTTGACATTGAAGAATTTATAAGAAGAACTAAATGAGTGATATAGAAGAGATTCTTCTTGAAAAAGCAAGCATTCTTGTTGAAGCTCTCCCTTACATAAGAAAGTTTTATGGCAAAACTTTTGTCATAAAATACGGAGGGGCTGCTCAGAAAGAACCTTTTCTGAAAGATGCCTTTGCTCAGGATATTGTGCTTCTAAATTTTATTGGCATAAAGCCAATTGTTGTTCATGGTGGAGGTCCTAAAATTACTGAACTAATGAAACGCCTTGGTAAAGAGCCTCAGTTCATCCATGGTCACAGAGTTACTGATAAAGAAACTATGGAGATTGTTGAAATGATTCTTGGAGGAATTATAAATAAAGAAATTGTTCAACTTATTAATTCTCATGGTGGAAAAGCTGTTGGGCTCACAGGTAAAGATGGAAGACTTCTTAGAACAACAAAAAAACTTTTGAAAATCAACAATGAAGAAGTTGATCTCGGATTTGTTGGTGAAATAGAAAAAGTCTGTGTAGAAGTGCTTGAAACCCTCCAGGACAAAGGCTTTATTCCTGTTGTTGCACCGATAGGCTTTGATAAACTTGGACAAAGTTATAACATAAACGCTGATACAGTAGCTTCTGCAATTGCAGTGGCAGTAAAAGCTGAAAAACTTATACTGCTTACTGATGTAAAGGGAATAACTGATGAAAACAATGAACTTCTTTCTACTTTGAAGATGGAAGAAGCTTTAAAATTAGTTGAACAGCAAATTATTACCGGAGGTATGATTCCCAAGGTTTATGCCTGTCTTAATGCTTTAAAAGGAGATGTTAAAAAAACCCATATAATAGACGGAAGAATTCCTCATAGTTTACTTCTTGAAATTTTTACTCAAAGAGGTGTTGGCACTGAAGTTGTTCAATGAGCAATCCAAGATTATGCATTCAATACTCTGAAATCCTCCCAGGAAAAATTATAGAGCTTTCAAAGGAAGACAGAAGATATATTTTCAATGTTTTAAGATGTCATAGGAGAGATATTATTTCAATCTTTGATGGTAGAGGGAAAAGTTTTAAGGCAAGAATAATTGATGACAGAAAAATAGAAGTTATTGAAGAGGAAAAAATTCACACAGAAAATTCATTTTCAATAGTTTTATGTCAGGCAGTTCTTAAAGGTGAAAAAATGGAAATGGTTATACAGAAAGCAACAGAGCTGGGAGTAAAAAAAATAATTCCCTTTGTAAGTGAAAGATGTGTTGTGAAGGAGACCCGTAAGATTGAAAGATGGAGAAAAATAGCAAAAGAAGCTTCTAAGCAGGCACAAAGAAGCATTGTTCCTGAGATAAGTGATCTCATATTTTTCTTTGAATTGATTGAAAACATAAAAAATGGAATTCTTTTCTGGGAAAAAGCAGAAACTCCTTTAATTCAAATAATATCTGAGATTAATCCCCACGAGGATATATTTTTATTGATCGGACCAGAAGGAGGCTTCACCTACAAAGAAGTTGCTCAGGCAGAGGAAAAAAAGATAAAAATAGCATCACTTGGTAAAAGAATTTTAAAAGCAGAAACAGCTTCCATTGTTTCAGTTTCACTGGTGAGTTTTTTAGTTGAATGGAAGTTTTCATAAAGAAATGTGATATAATTAAACAGATGGATTCAAAAGAAAAGGCTTTAAAAACAGCAAAATTACTTTACGATAAAAAAGCACAGGATATTACAATTCTTGAGCTTAAAGACCTTACTATAATCACTGATTACTTTGTTATATGTTCTGCTGAAAGTACAACACAGGTAAAAGCCCTTACAGAATATTTAGAAGAAACTATGAAGGTTGAGGGATACAAACCCTATGCTGTAGAAGGCTTTTCTTATGCTCACTGGGTTTTGATGGATTATGGCGATGTAATTGTTCATATATTTCTGGAAGAAACAAGAAGATTTTATGATCTTGAAAGACTATGGCTTGATGCTCCAAGAATTCAGACAGAATTTACCTTAGATAAAAGCCGTGCAGTGTATAGATAAAATGTCCTGTTATTGTTAGGCTATCTTTCTGCCAATCATTAGGTAAAGGCCAAAATGGTTCAGCATCTTTAAGTGCTTTTATTGCTGCATCATCAAGCATTCTGTAGCCTGAAGTTCTTATAAGTTCTATAGAGACAAGTTTGCCTTTTTTGTCAATTGTAAATCTTATATAGAGATCACCATATATGCCCCGAGCTGCAGCCTGAGGAGGATACTGCCAGACCCTTTCTATTTTTTCCTTTAGCCTTTCAAGATATCCCCAGTCATTGAATTCCTTAGCTGAAAAACTTAATCCCTGTGATTGTTCTAATTCCTGACTTTTCTGAGATTTTCTTGAAAGCCTGGCAATTACATCTTTATCAAAAATATCTGGAGACTGTGAAGGAGTTAATTCTTTAAACTGTTTTTCTGTCTTCAAACTGCCTGAAGAAACCATTTCTTTCTGTTTTTCCATACTCTGTCCCTGAATACCCTTTGGAGTAGCAGTTAAATATTTTGGCTGTTTTGACTCTCTTATAGGAGGAAGCTTTTCAAGATGTTTTGGTTGAGGAGTTTTTAAAGATGGTGCAATTTTGGGCATCTGAGAAGATAAAGGCACAATTATCACTGATACAGCTTCTTGAGGCTTGGCAGGTTTAAAATAGTCCTGCAAAATCAGGATAAAGATAAACAGCAAAATATGAAAAATACAGGAATAAATTAAAGCTTTCTTCACAATTTTATTTTATCTTAAATTGAGCAATTCTTGAAATGAGGCTTCCGAAAGCTTTTAAATAAAGCGGAATAAGTTTTTTTCCATGCTTTTTTCTTAACCATAATGCCATTGCAAGCTCCTGAATAGCAGGGTCTCTGTGAATATTAAGCCAGCGATCCATTCTTTCATCACTGCCAAACATAAAATCCTGAAACTTCTTCATCATGTTAAATTGTCTCAAAAAACTCTCATTCCAGAGCTTTTCATATAATTTTAAATCTTTTTGAATTATCGCTTCTGAGGCAAATTGAGCTGATTTCATAGAATAATATATTCCTTCAAAAGAAACAGGCATTACAGTGCCTAAAGCATCTCCACAAAAAAGAATTTTGTCCATAAAAAACTTTCTTTTTTTCCATCTCGGAATCTTATAAGCTCTCAATTGAAAATAATCTACATGCAGCGCAAATCTTTTTTTAAGAAAAGCTTCAATAAGACTCTTTAGCTTTCTAATATCCTCTGAACCAGTTCCAACAGATAAATAGTTTGTACCAGGAAAAACCCATGAATAAAAAAATGAAGCATGGGCATTACCAAACCAGAATTCGCATGTGTCTTTTGTTTGTGAATCTGCAGGAATATGAAGGCTTACTGTCCAGTAATACTCAGGTTTTGGCAATCCTGTAAGCGTGCAAATCTTTGAATTAACTCCATCAGCAGCAATGATATATTCAGAATAGATTTGCATAACTTTACCTGTTCTTTCTCTTACAGTTGATTTAAATTTATTGTTGAGATTTTCTATATTTACCAGCTCTGCTTCAATAACTTTTGCACCTTGGTTTGCAGAAAGTTTTCTTAAAAATGAATCAAAGCTCTGGCGATTAAAAATCAGAATTTCTCCATCTTTAAGTGAAACTTCTATTGGTTCTGAAAATGGAGGAAATATTTTTACTTTTGTTACTTTGTTAAACTCAACCTCTTTTTGAACTTCACTTAAAATATTAAATTCTTTTAGCCCTGCAGATGGAATGCCTCCTCCACAGGGCTTATTAAATGAAAGATTCTTTTCAATTAAAACAGTTTCTATCCCTTTTTCTGCAAGTAACCTTGAAACAGTACTGCCAGCTGGTCCTCCACCAACAACCAAAACCTGGCATTCCATCAATACTCTTTTCTTTTACCCTTAGCCAAGCCAAAGGGTAGTGTTCTCATTGCTTCTTGGTTACAACCAGTACAGGGCATGGAGCATTTCTAATAACTCTCTGGGTGGTACTGCCTACAAAAAATCTTTCCACACCACTTCTTGGAAGTGTTCCAATAATAATTAAATCAATATTATTTTCTTTTGCATACTTAATAATTTCCTCATATGGAATACCTCTTAATACAGCAGTTTCAACATTTTTGAAGTCTTCAAGCATATCAACGCCAAAACTGTCAAGATTCTTTTTAGCATGCGCTTCAAGATCCTTATAAAGCTCTGTTATTGATGGATGAGGAATATGAAGATTTGATGCTTTCTCAATATCGTAGATAACATGGAGGAGATATAACTTTGCATTAAACATTTTTGCAAGATCTACAGCATAAGAAAGAGCATACAATGACTCATCTGAAAAATCTGTTGGTAAAAGAATCTTCTGAAACTTCATAATACCCTCCTAATTTTTAATGTTTCTTAAGTATATCAATCTCATACCCTCAATTACAAGATGTTTATTCAATAAATGTTTTTTATGCATGTATTTTGAAAGTAACTGAGAATATCCACCGGTTAAAACAATTTTGAGTTTATGGTTTATTTTTTTTTCAATATCCTCTATTATTCCTTCAATAGCATATACTGTGCCAAGAATTATTCCACTAAGAATTGCTGAATGAGTATCTATCCCGGGAATATCAAAATCTTTTTTTAGGTCAACGACTGGTAAGCTGGCTGTTTTTTCTTTAAGAGAATAATTCATTGTGCCCAAACCTGGCATTATTGCTCCTCCAAGAACTTCTCCTTCCTCAGTGACAACTGTTATTGTGGTAGCTGTTCCAGCATCTACAACTGCCACATTTTCTCTTAATAATTCATGTGCAGCAACTGCAGCAGCAACTCTGTCAACTCCAAAAGACTCTGGATTACGAATCCTTAAAACCAGTCCGGAAGGAGTTTCATGGGTTATGACAATTACTTTGCTGTAACATCCTTTTAAAAAAGAAAAAAATTTTTCTGTAAGTTCAGGCACAACAGAACAAACTATGCAATCACAATTCTGATGATTACTGAAAAAACGAGAAAAATTGTCATAATCCCAATTTAGTATCTCCTTTGTATGAAAAGAAATCATATCAAAATCAGAATTGTAAAGCCTTTTAAAAAAAGCGAAATTCACTGTGGAATTCCCTATTTTAATTGCCACGAGTTTACTTTGCTCTGAGTAAAGTAACATCTCCTGCACAGATTTTTTCATATGTTCCATCACTGAGTTTTACTATAAGTCTACCCTCCTCATCTATTGCTTCAGCTGTAGCAACGAGCTGTCTATCTGCTAAAATTATCTTAACCTGTCTTCCTATGGTGCCACTGAGCTGCATCCATCGGTCAATAATTGTTTTTCTCTGCCTTTTTTCAAGCAATTGATACCATTTATCAAATTCTTTAATTATCTCCACTGTAAGAACCTCCCTTGAAAAATCTTCTCCCTTGTATATTTTAAGAGAAGTAGCTATCTCTTTAATCTCTTCCGGAATATCTTCTTCTGTCATATTTACATTAATACCAATACCAACAATAGCGGACTTTATTTTTTCTCCTTCAATCTTCATTTCTGTAAGAATTCCACCGATCTTTTTATCATCAATCAGCATATCATTAGGCCATTTAATCATCACAGGTATGTCAGTATATCTTCTTAATGCTGTTGTACAAGCCACAACACTTGTTAAAGTAAGCAGTGTAGCATATTTTGGAGGAATATCTGGTTTTAGAGCAATGCTCATATAAAGATTTTTCCCTGAAGGTGAAATCCATTTCCTGCCCAATCTACCTTTGCCTTTTGTTTGTCTGTCCGCAATCACCACTGTTCCAGAAGGATAACCCTGTTTTAAAAGCTCATTTGCCTTAGAATTGGTTGATTCAACCTCATCATAGACCACGATTTCTTTTCCGATTTCCAATCCAGAACGTAATGACTTCTTTAAATCTTCACCTGTAAATTCCATGCTCTTACTCCTCGGGTTTAAGTATTATGACTTCTATTTTGCCTTTAAGTTTTTTAGCAAACTCTTGTGCATCCTTTTCAGAACCAACAATACTTCCATAGTGCATGGGAATTGCTATTTTAGGTTTAATATCCATCGCAGCCTGCACAGCTTCATCTGCAGTCATAACATAAGTGCCTGAAACAGGAAGCAAAGCAATATCAATATCTTTAAAAGTTTTCATCTCTGGAATATAATCTGTATCTCCAGCAATATAAATTCTTTTACCCATTACTTTAAAAATATATCCAACCCATTCTTTCTCCTTGGGATGAAATTTTTTATTTGTATTGTAAGATGGAACAGCTTCTATTTCTATGCCTTCTACATTAATTTTATCTCCTGGTTTAACAATAACTTCTTTTGCCTTAATCTTGCCTGAGCAATCCTTTGGAAGCACAACAATTGTATCAGGAGTTAAAAGTTTTTTAATGTCATCAGGGCTAAAGTGATCATAATGTTCATGAGTAACAAGAATAATGTCAGCCCTGTCAGGTTTTTTAATCTGAAATGGATCAGTGTAAATAATTTTTTCTCCAGTAATTTTAAAAGTATCGTGCCCAAACCATTTAATATTTTCCAACATATTACACCTCCTCAAAGGTATTTGATATATAATACTAAATTTTATACTGTGTTAACAATTTGACTTTTTTCAATGCTTTCTTGTAATTTAAAGAATATCGGGGCGTAGCGCAGCTTGGATAGCGCACCTGCCTTGGGAGCAGGGAGTCGGTGGTTCAAATCCACTCGCCCCGATTGAATTTTCAAGGGAACATTATCTGCCAAATGCAAAACTTAAAATCTTCATGCTATAATACTTTTCATGGGTAAAAAAAGAGGATATTTTGGCAATTATGGAGGCTGTTTTGTTCCTGAAACATTAATGCCTGCCCTTGAAGAGCTTGAGAAAGCTTTTCAGAGAGCAAAAAGGGATAAAAATTTTAATGCTGAATTTGAAGCATTACTTAAAGACTATGTGGGTCGCCCTACTCCACTTTACTTTGCTCAGAGATTAACTGAACATCTTGGCGGAGCAAAGATATATCTTAAAAGAGAAGATCTTGCCCATACAGGAGCTCATAAAATAAACAATGCTCTTGGGCAGGCTTTACTTGCCAGCAGATTAATGAAAAAACAAAGAATTATTGCTGAAACAGGAGCTGGTCAGCATGGTGTAGCTACTGCCACAGGTGCTGCTCTTGCAGGACTTAGCTGTGACATATACATGGGCAGTGAGGATATCAGAAGGCAAAAGCTTAATGTCTTCAGAATGAATCTTCTTGGTGCGAGGGTTATTCCTGTTGATACAGGTTCAAAAACCTTAAAGGATGCCATAAATGAAGCATTAAGAGACTGGACTACAAATGTGCGGACAACTCACTATGTTTTAGGCACTGTTTTTGGACCTCATCCTTATCCGCTTCTTGTTAAATATTTTCAGAGTGTTATTGGAAGAGAAGCAAAAAAGCAGATAATTCAAAAAGAAGGCAAACTTCCCAGGATTTTAATTGCCTGCGTTGGAGGAGGAAGTAACTCCATAGGACTTTTCGGTGCTTTCTTAGGTGATAAAGATGTAAAAATGATTGGCGTTGAAGCTGGTGGCAAGGGCATTGAGACAGGTCTTCATGCAGCAAGATTTGCACAAGGTACAAAGGGAATTTTTCAGGGCTGCCTCAGCTATGTTCTTGAAAATGAAGATGGAAATATTCTTCAGACTCACTCTGTAAGTGCTGGACTTGATTATGCCTCTGTGGGACCTGAACATGCCTATCTCAAAGATACAGGCAGAGTAACCTATACCTATGCAACAGATGATGAGGCTTTAGAGGCATTTGAGCTTTTAAGCAGGCTTGAAGGAATTATTCCTGCTCTGGAGTCTGCCCATGCAGTGGCTGAAGCAGTTAAGATTGCACCTAAGATGCCAAAAGATTCAATAATAATCGTAAACCTCTCTGGAAGAGGAGACAAGGATGTTCAGGAAGTAGCAAGGATAAGGGGAATTTCTTTATGAATGGGTTTACTGTAAGAAAAAAGCTTGAAAATATAAAAAAACAGGGCAAAAAAGCATTTATACCCTATATCATGGCAGGAGATCCCAGCCTTGATGAAACTGCAAAAAGGCTAAAGCTTTTAAGTGAGGCAGGTGCTGACCTTATTGAAGTTGGTGTGCCCTTTACAGATCCCCTTGCTGATGGACCAACAATCCAGAGAGCAGCAGAGCGGGCATTAAACTCTGGAACAACTCTAAAAAAAATAATTAGTTTTTTACATGATTTTAAAGGAAACATTGATACCCCCATAATTTTAATGACCTATCTAAATCCTGTTTTCTGCTACGGAATAGAAAAGTTTTTTCAGGATGCAAGCACGGTTAATGTGGCAGGAGTAATATTCCCTGACCTTACAGTAGAAGAATCTAAGATTTACAGAGATTTTGCCAGGGCATACGGTATTGATACTATTTTTCTCGTAGCGCCTACATCAACATCTAAAAGAGTAAAAAAAGTTGTAAAAGCTTCCACTGGATTTGTTTACTATGTCTCAATAACAGGAATAACTGGCACTGAACTCAGACTTGACAGCAGTTTCAATGAGCATATAAATTTTGTTAAAAGTTTTGGGAAACCTGTTTGCATAGGCTTTGGAGTCAGTGAGCCTCGTGAAGCTAAATATGTAGCCCAATTTGCTGATGGAGTAATTATAGGAAGCGCTATTGTAAAGATTTTTCATGAAAAACCTGAAGAGGCTTATGAATTTATTAAATTACTTAGAGAGGCAATATAATGGCATGGTTTAAAAGAAAAGAGCCAAAAATAGAAAAAAAAGTAAAAATTCCTGAAGGATTGTGGGTAAAATGTGAAAACTGCAAGGAAATAATTTATCGCAAAGAGCTTGAAAACAATCTTAAGGTTTGTCCAAAATGTCAGTATCATTTCAGAATTTCAGCAAAAGAGAGAATCTCCCTTATCACAGACAATGGAAGTTTTATAGAATTAGACCCTGAACTTAAAAGCCCTGATCCCCTTGAGTTTAACGATACAATGCCATATAAAGAGCGACTTATTGAAAATGAAAAAAAGACAGGGCTTAAAGAAGCAGCTATATATGGTGATGCAAAAATCAATGGAAGAGATGTGGTAATAGCTGTTCTTGATTTTTCCTTCATGGGTGGAAGCATGGGAACAGTGGTTGGAGAAAAAGTAACCAGAGCTGCTGAAAGAGCATTAGAGCGAAGAGTTCCTTTAATTATCATATCATCATCTGGTGGAGCAAGAATGCAGGAAGGAATGTTTTCACTGATGCAGATGGCTAAAACAGCACAGGCAATCGGTAAACTTAAAGAAGCAAGCATACTGTATATCTCTGTCCTGGCTGATCCCACCTTTGGAGGCGTTACAGCATCTTTTGCCATGCTCGGTGATGTAATCATTGCAGAACCCCGCAGTCTCATAGGCTTTGCAGGACCAAGAGTTATTCAAGAAACCATAAAGCAGCAACTTCCCGAAGGATTTCAGAGGGCTGAATTCTTGCTTGAACACGGAATGGTTGATATTGTTGTGGAAAGAAAGGAGCTGAAAAATACAATTTACAAGCTAATTGAGATTATTATGCCAACATCAAGCTCTTATAATCTCAACAGTTCCTCTAATAACAACAAGGAAAAAAGAACAGAGGCTGTTTTAAATTGTCCTTTCTCAGGACAGAATTCCTGAAGGCATGACAGAGAAATATAAAGAGTTGATAAGTGAGCTTTATAAAAAAAGAACAAATGGCATAAAATTAGGACTTGAAAGAGTTTTTTCAGTGCTGGAAAAACTTGGCAATCCCCATAAAAGCTTTAAATCAATTCATATTGCAGGAACAAATGGAAAGGGTTCTGTTTCCAGAATAATTTACACTCTTTTAAGGACTCACGGATTAAATACAGGGCTTTTCACATCTCCGCATCTTACAAGATTTACAGAAAGAATAATCGTTAATGATAGAGAAATCTCTGAACAGGAAGTTGTAAGATTAATTGAAAAAATTAAACCATTTTCAGAAGATCTTACATTTTTTGAGTATGTTACCATAATGGCTTTTCTTTATTTTAAAGAAAAAAGAGTTGAATACGCAGTCATTGAAACAGGTATGGGAGGTAGACTTGATGCTACAAATGTAGTAACACCTGTTGTTTCTGTAATTACCAGCATCGGAGTTGATCATCAAAATTTTCTCGGATCTGATATAAACTCCATTGCCAGAGAAAAAGCTGGAATTATAAAAAAGGGAGCTCCTGTTATCACATCAAAGCAAAATCCTCAGGCAGAAAAAGAGATTTATAAAAAAGCCAGTGAGCTTGGCTGTCCGGTGTTTACATACGGAAAAGATTTTTCAGCTGAGCTTAAATCAATGAATTTAGAAGGAATTAGCTTTGTTTTTAACTCTTTAGCCTTGGCGGGTCCCCAAAAAGGGGTCCCCAAAAACTCGATAGAATTTTTGGGGTGCCCCTCCTTGTTCTTGCCTCTTACAGGATTCCATCAACTGGAAAATGCCTCTGTAGCATTAAAAGCTTTTATGAACGCCTATCCTCAATGGAATGAAAGTTTAATTAAAGAAGGACTTAAAAATGTCAGATTACAGGGAAGGCTTGAAGTTATATCAAAGCATCCACTTATAATTTTTGACATAGCGCATAATCCAGCGGCTTCTGAGGCTTTAGTAAAATCACTAAAAGCTCTTACAGATAAAAAGCCTGTGATAGTTTTTGGGATGATGAAAGATAAAGATGTATGTGGATTCATTGATTGCTTTAAAGATTATTGTCATAAAATAATTTTTACAGTGCCTCATTATGAAAGGGCTCTTACATATGAGGGATTAAATAAAAATTGTGCTTCAATAATTGATTTCTTTATAGGTGACCCAATAGAAGCATTTAAAAAAGGGATTTCCATATGTGAAAATAATCCTGAGTTATATCTTCTCTGCACAGGCTCAACTTATCTGATTGGTGAACTGAAAGAGTATCTCGGTGAGAAAATACTGCATAGAAGACTTGGAGAGCTTATATGAAATACGACTCAAAGGGATTCAAAGGCTGGTCAAAAACTGTCTTATTCATCATATTAATAATTCTTTTAAAAGCTTCTGTTTCATTCTCTATGGAGATAATCTCTGATACACTGGAACGATTTGAAGAAGAAAAAAAAATTATTGCAATCGGTGATGTTTATATGAGTGACGGAACATTTGATCTTAAAGCTCAGAAAGTAATTTACTATGAAAATACCGGTGAAATAGAAGCCTATGGAGACCTCTATTACAACGATGATGAAATAACAACATGGGCAGAAGAAGGAAAATTTAATAGAGATAAAAAAACAGGAGTTTTAAAAAACGCTCTTCTTCATATAAAAAAGCAGGATATGTGGATAAAAGGAGCAGAGATTGAAAGGCTAAGTGAAATAAAATACAAAGCTAAAAAAGCCACATTTTCCACATGTGAACCAGAGCCAGACAGTGCTCAACCATGGTGTTTTACAGGAGAATTTGTTGACCTTGTGGTTGATGATACATTAACATCAAAAATTACTACCTTTAAAGTAAAAGATGTACCCATTCTTTTTTCTCCTGTGTTCTGGGGACCTGGAGGAAGCACAAAAAAATCAGGATTTCTACCTTTTAAATTAGGAAATTCAAATACACGTGGATTTCGTTTCAGCCCAGCCTATTATCTTGTAATTGATAGCAATAAAGATGCCACATTTTATCTTGATTATTTTTCAAAAATTGGACTCGGCAAAGGAATTGAATACAGATACCTTGATTTTGACACAAAAGGAATGTGGTATGGATATCAAATTAAAGACAGAAAACTTAACAAAGACTATATTGAGTTAAGAGGAATTCATCTTCAAAAATTTAAAGGACTTGACATTCTTGCAGATATAAACTATGTCAATAAAAATGATTTTTACAGAGAATATGGAGATGTGCGCTCAGCTTCAAATACATATCTTTTTAAAGAATACAGTAAGGATCTCTCAGCAAGATATGACAGATTTTTACAGTCCTCTGTAGAGCTTTCTGTTCCAGGAGTTCAATCAAGATTTTATTTAGTTGGGCAGGGATGGAAAGATTTAAAAGAGGGAAGCACAAGCCCTCCAGTAAAAACAGAGCTTGGATATGTGATTTATCCATACAGACTTGGACAATTTAATGTAAATTTTAATACCAATGTGGCTGAATTTTATAAAGAAGATGGACTTAAAGGACAGAGATTTGAGATAAGTCCTCAGATAACCCATACAATAGGAGATGCTATTAAATTAACACAAACGCTCGGATTAAATGAAATCTTTTACAATCTTGAAAAAACTTCTCCCTATGAGGATACCTCTCACAGGGAAATGATTCAGTATGATGCAAAAACCTTTATAAGGCTTTATAAAAGAGGAGAAAATTTTACTCATTTCATTGAACCCTTTTTAGAAGGAGTTTTTATTGCAGCCAATGGTAAACCGCCAATTTTAAAGAGTTCTGAGCTAATTGACAATACAGCACTTTTAAGGGCTGGAGTTTATAATAAAATTAATCTTAAAACCTTGACTGCTGAAGCGAGAATTACGCAGGTATATGACTTCAGAGCAAAAAATGAATGGGATAAACTTTATCCTGTTCTTCTTGAAGGAAGAATATCATTCTGGAAAATAAGCTTTGGATTTGATACATATCAGAACATTACAAAAAAAAGAATGGAAAGATTTAACAGCTACATAGGCTTTTCTCCAGATGAGGAAACATCTTTATCTTTCAGTGAGCGATATACAAGAAATGAAGCTCTCTCTCCTGCTTATATCTGGTCTCCCACACTAAGAGACCAGTATAGTTCTCAGGAAAAGGAAGGTGGCATAAAAACCTATGCTATGACATTGGTGAAAAAACTATCAGAAAAGTGGTCATTTACAGCAAATGTAAACTATGATGCTAAAGGAGCTGGATTAAGGGATAGTTCATTAAATTTAAGATATGCTGAGAAATGCTGGGCAGCAAATATCTCAATAACAAGAAGACCTGTGGAAATACAGGGAAGGCAGACCTCTGAATTCAGTTTCCTTGTAATTTTTGAATTAAAGGGAATAGGTCCAATAAGGGTTTATGAACGCAGTGGTAGTTCTTAATAAATCAAAGGGAATTACAAGTCAGGATGCTGTTACAAAAATAAAAAAGATTTTAAAGGCAAAAAAAGCAGGTCATGCTGGAACTCTTGACCCAATGGCAACAGGCATTCTGCTTGTATGTGTAAATGAAGCTACAAAGATCGCTCCTTTATTAATGGAACTTGAAAAAGAGTATGTTTTTAAAGCAAGATTCGGGATTTCAACAGATACACATGATGCTGAAGGAAAGGTCATAAAACAGGTTGAGAATTTTAACATCAACAGGACAGAATTAGAAAAAATACTTATAAAATACAAAGGTGAAATCATGCAAACTCCGCCAATGTATTCAGCAGTCAAAGTTAAAGGACAGCCTCTTCATAAACTTGCAAGAAAAGGAATTGAGGTAGAAAGAAAGCCAAAAAAAGTTTTTATCCACTCATTTAACATTGAAGAATTCAATCCTCCGTTTGTCACATTCAGGGTTGTATGCAGTAAAGGCACATATGTAAGAACTCTCTGTCATGAGATTGGTGAAGAACTTGGCATGGGTGCTCATATAGTAGAACTGGAAAGAACAAGAATTGGACAGTTTAAAGTTGAGGATTCCATTAGTCTTGACTTGCTTCTTTCTTCAGCCTTAAGCCTTCAGCCTGATAACTGGCTACTTTCCATTGACAGAGCTTTATATTTTATACCATCTGTCACAGTGGATGATACACTGGCGAGAAGATTTATTAATGGAAACTCTATAAAAATTCCCTCAGGAATTGTTCCTGCAGGATGGGTAAAGGTTAAAGATAAAACAGGGAAAATAGTTGGAATAGGCTTTGGCAATGGTGTAATTATAAAACCAGAAAGAATTATCTGGGAGGATTAGAACTTGAAATTTCTTGATGAATTATTTCAGGATGAAGCATTAATAAAGAAAATTCAGAACAAACTTCCTCATCTTTTTTATATAGCTGAACTTGAAAGCTCAAGAGCTGGAAAAGTGGGCATGGAAGTAGGGTCTATAAGAGAAAGAATTATTACAGCCTTGCTTATTTATAAATTTGGTGAAAATAATATAGAAACTGAAATACCTACCACAGAATCTGAAGTGGATGTTAAACTATTTAAAGTTCCTATTTCAATAAAAACAATAACATGGAAAAATCTTTCTGGAGTCAAATTAATATGGACAGTTGATGCTGAAAAAGCAAAGGAATTCTTAAATAATTATATTCCCAAGACCGAGCTTTTATTGATTCAAATAAACTGGAATAAGGAAGGAGGTTTTTACTATATTCCTTTAGAAGTACAACTGGAAGTTTTTAATAAAATTGGAAGACAAAATTACATAAAGCTTCCCAAACCAGGAACAAATCCTCGTGGAGTTGAAATTATTAAAGAAGCTCTTACAGAGCTTATAAATAATGGAAGAACTAAAAAAATAATCATTCATTGGAATAAAGAAAAAATTGAATTCAATCCCTATAAAAGATGGGTTGAACTCTGGAGAGAGGATTAAATGAGAAAAAAAGGTTCTAAAACAAGCTCTTTTGGTTGTCTTGCAAGAGTAAATCATGATTCAACGCCATTTTACAGTAGCAGACTTTATGAAGGAATTCCTAAGGAAGAAAAAGTTGAATATAAAGAAAATCCAGTAAATAAACAATATTTAAATAAAATCCTGTGTAAGTCCAGTGAAAATATGGATGAATTACCTGACTGTTCAGTTCATCTCATGATTACTTCTCCTCCTTACAATGTGGGAAAAGAATATGATAATAATTTAAGTCTTGATGAATACAGGGCATTTTTGAAAAAGGTATGGGAAGAGACAAAGAGAGTTCTTGTGCCTGGAGGAAGAGCCTGCATTAATATTGCCAATTTAGGAAGAAAACCCTATATACCTCTGCATGCTTTTATAACTCAAGACATGCTTGAACTGGGATTTCTAATGAGAGGTGAAATTATATGGAATAAAGCTTCAGGCAGCAGTCCATCAACTGCATGGGGAAGCTGGCTAAGCGCCAGAAACCCTACTTTAAGAGATATCCATGAATATATTCTCATCTTCTCAAAGGGGAGATTTTCAAGAGAAAGTTCAAGTAGAAAAAGCACCATATCAAAGGAGGAGTTTCTTGAATTTACAAAAAGTGTCTGGACATTTCCTGCTGAGTCAGCCAAAAAAATAGGTCATCCAGCACCTTTCCCAATAGAACTACCTTATAGACTCATTCAACTTTATAGTTTTGAAGGAGATGTGGTTCTTGACCCATTTATTGGAAGCGGGCAAACTGCAATAGCAGCTTTAAAAACTAATCGCAGTTTTATAGGTTATGAAATAAATCCCGAATATGTCAAACTTGCAGAAGAAAGAATTAATAGATATCTTTTGAGTAAAAATCTTTATCTTTTTGAATCTTACAGAAAAGAGGGGCACCCCAAAAAGGGGGGTCCAAAAAAAATCGTAGATTTTTTGGGGTACCCTAGTCTAAGAGTTTTTGGGGACCCGAGGAGGTATCATGATAGAAAGATACACAAGAAAAGAGATGGGTGATATTTGGAGCATGGAAAACAAATTCAGAAAATGGCTTGAGGTGGAGATTGCTGTTTGTGAGGCATGGGCAGAGCTCGGTAAAATTCCTGAGGATGCCTTAAAGGAAATAAAAGAAAAAGCTGATTTTGACCTGAAAAGAATTGATGAAATTGAAGCAACTGTCAAGCACGATGTAATAGCTTTTTTAACTTCTGTGGCTGAAAAGGTAGGACCTGTATCAAGATATATTCATATGGGACTTACCTCTTCTGATATAGTTGATACTGCACTGGCTTTACAGATAAGAGAAGCAGCAAAGCTTATAATGCAAGATTTAACTAAAATTAAGGAACTTTTCCGTGAAAAGGCATTTCAATACAAAGATACAATATGCATGGGTCGCAGTCACGGAGTTCATGCTGAGCCAACTTCTTTTGGATTGAGATTTGCCCTTTGGTATGAGGAAGCAAAAAGAAACATTGAAAGGCTTAACTCAGCAGTTGATAGAATCTCTGTAGGTAAAATCTCAGGCGCTGTTGGAACATTCTCAAATATGCCACCAGAAATTGAAGAGATTGCATTAAGGAAATTAGGGCTTAAACCAGAACCTGTGGCAACTCAAGTAGTACAGAGAGACAGACATGCTGAATTTTTAAGTGTTCTTGCATTAATTGCTGCAATGATTGAAAAGATTGCTGTTGAGATAAGGCATCTTCAGAGAACAGAGGTGCTTGAGGCAGAAGAACCCTTTACAGAAGGGCAGAAAGGCTCTTCAGCAATGCCACATAAAAGAAATCCTGTAGGTTGCGAAAACCTGTCAGGACTTGCAAGGCTTGTCCGCAGCAATGCCTTTGCAAGCTTTGAAAACATAGCGCTCTGGCATGACAGAGACATATCCCATTCCTCAGTAGAAAGAGTAATAATCCCTGACAACTGCATTCTTGTTGATTACATGCTTAACAGGCTCTATGGAATAATCAAGGATTTAAGGGTTTATCCTGAAAGAATGCTCAAAAACATTGAACTCAGTTTCGGACTTTATAATTCTCAGCGTGTGCTACTTGCACTGGTTGAAAAAGGACTTACCCGTGAAGAAGCATACAAAATCGTTCAGTCAAATGCCATGAAAAGCTGGAAAGAAGGTAAGCCTTTCATGGAGCTCTTACTTAATGATAGTGATGTGAGAAAATATCTTACTGAAGATGAAATAAAGAGTATTTTTGAGCTAAACTATTACATAAGAAATATAGACCATATCTACAGGAGAGTTTTTAGATGACAACAATACAAAAAACTTTAAGCAAGAAAGAACTTGAAGAGGCTATTATACAGGAAAAAATGAAGGGAGTCTCAGATGTTGAAATCGGTCGTAAATATGGAATTTCCTTTAAATATCTGGAAAAAATTATTACCAGAACACAGGGAATCAGTATTAGTTCACTAAAACAAGAGAAAAAAATTAAAACATTTTATCCAAAAGATTTCAAAGAAGAAACAACTACTGTCTGGAGTTTTAAACAAAGAGGGAACTGGGCAACTCATAGTGGTGAATATAGAGGGAATTGGTCACCATATATAACAAGGAATCTGATTTTAAAATATTCAAAACCTGGAAGTCTGGTTTTAGACTATTTTTGTGGAGCAGGTACAACAGCTGTAGAGTGTAAACTATTAGGAAGAAGATGTATTGCCTTTGATATCAATGACAAAGCAATAGAGCTTGCAAAAAGAAATTTAAATTTTGAACCTGCTGAACAGTTAAAAATATCAAACTCTAATGAGAAATTGGAAATCTTTGAACCACATCTATTCGTGGGTGATGCAAGAGATTTATCTTTTTTGAAAGATAATTCTGTAGATTTGATTTGTTCACATCCTCCATATGCAAATGCAATTCATTATACTGCTCGGAAAGAAGGGGATCTTTCATTTTGTGATGTTGATGAATTTCTGGAAGAAATGTCAAAAGTTGCTAAAGAAAGTTACAGAGTTTTAAAGCCTGGTAGTCTATGTGCAATTTTGATAGGTGATATAAGAAGGAAAAAGCATGTAATTCCACTTGGATTTAAATTAATAGATGTATTTTTAAACACAGGATTTAAACTTAAAGAACTTATAATAAAAAGACAACACAACTGTAAAACTACTGGCTTCTGGTATGAAAAAAGCATAAAATACAATTTTCTTCTTTTAGCTCATGAGTATCTTCCAGTCTTTGAAAAACCAGAAAAATTAGAGACTTCTGTTGTAAAAGAAATTCATAATGATTACCATATGGTTTTACCAAAAATTAGCAATACTAAAATTAAAAAAAAGTTAGAAAAACTTGAGACAACTACAGTTTGGATTTTTCCTGAAAAGGACTTTGATGAAAGATTGAATAAAAATATAATTGAAAGATATTCTCAAGAGGGCAATTATAGTATTATTAATCTGTTTGCAAGTTCAGGCTCTATTTTAGAAATTCAAAGTAAATTAAGAAAAAAGCAAACAAAAAATAAATACGACCTAATAATAGTAAAAGCCTGTGTAAAGGATAAATCTTCAGGGTTTGAACCTGAAGATTATCTTAAAAGTTTTAAAAAAATTATTGAAGGATTATTGCCAGAGTTAAAGGATAAAGGATTTTTAGTAATTCAGACTAATGATGTAAGAATAAATGGCTATTTAGAACCTCTTGCCCAAAAAATAGTAAATTTATTAACAAATAAAAATTTATGGCTTAAAGAAATTGTCGTAGTAACAACTAGTAAAGTGCAAGAAGAAACAGTAGAAGGACCCCAAAAAGTCGTAGACTTTTTGGGGTGCCCCATAGATCATTTAAAAATAATTCATGAATACCTATTGGTTTATGAGGTTTTAAAATGATTGAACTACAAATTGGAAGTTACTGGGGGAAGGGAAATAATAGTTCCTTGGAATACATACTTTATGCTTTAAACTGGATTTTGGAACAAGAAGATATAAATTTTAATGGAAGACCTTCTAAAAAACAAAAAGAATTGGATGAAATATGTAAAATACAAAACATACAAACACCAGCAGGTAGAGAAGGTAGTCAACTGGCAATTGCTTTATTTTGTGATGTTGCAAATGGTATACATCCTGTAGAAGCATTACTTAAAGCAAATTTAGATATAAGCCCAAAAGGAAAATTAAAAAAAATAAAGGGAGGCAGAGTATGAGTAGAGATATTACCAAAATCAGAAACATTGCAATTGTTGCCCATGCAGGTGCAGGTAACACAAAACTTGCAGAGCAGATACTTTTTAAAACAGGTCAGATTGACAGAGTCACAACTGGTGAGACAACAGGCAAGGTGATTGATTATGAACCAGAAGAACTGGCAAGAAACATGACTCTTAGCTGTAAAGTTGCTTACTGCGATTACAGGGATTATAGAATCAATATCATAGATACACCAGGATTCGTAAACTTTCTTGAAGATACAAAGAATGCCCTGAGAGTGGTGGATGGTGCTGTGGTAATTGTAAGTGCTATCTCTGGAGTTAAAGCTGAAACTGAAAGAATATGGAAATACTGCGATGACTATGATCTTCCAAGAGTTGTTTTTGTAAACAAACTTGACAAGGAAAATTCTTCCTTTGATAGAGCTGTTGCTGAGATTGAAAAAGTCTTTGGTCAGGAAGCAATCCCTCTTAGTTTACCCATAGGAGAAGGTCCTGATCTTAAAGGAATTGTGGATTTAATTTCTCTGAAAGCCTATATTCAGGATGGAAAATCAGTAAAAGAAGTTGAGATTCCCTCTGATTTAATGGGCAGGGTTGAAGAATACAGAAAGAAATTCGTAGAAAAGATTGCAGAGCTTGATGACAACCTTCTTGAGAAATATCTTGAAGGAGGAGAACTTACTGAAGAAGAGTTAAGGAAAGGATTGCATGATGCTTCTTTAGCAAGAAGATTTATACCTGTGCTTGCAGGTTCAGCACTTTTTGGAGTTGGAGTAGAAGCATTGCTTGACAGTATCATACTTGCTCTTCCTGATCCAAAGGAAAGAGCAAATATCTATGGTGTAAAAGGCATTAATCCAAAAGATGGAAGCGAAGTTACAAGACAACCCTCTGAAACTGAACCACTTGCTGCCTATGTTTTCAAAACCACGATTGACCCATTTGCTGGAAAAATTTCCTATATAAGAGTATTTTCTGGTGTGCTTAAGGCTGACTCAACAGTTCTTAATCCAAATACAGGAACAAAGGAAAGAATTGGTCAGATTTATTATATTCTCGGTAAAACTCAAATACCGTGTCAGAAAGCAGGTCCTGGAGAGATTGTGGCAACAGTTAAACTTAAAGATACACTTACAGGACATACTCTATGTGATGAGAATAATCCGGTCCAGCTTCCAGAGGTGAAATTTTCTGAACCAATCATATCCTATGCAATTGCACCAAAAACAAGGGGTGATGAGGAAAAGGTAAGTGCAGGACTTCATAAGCTTCTTGAAGAAGATCCCACTCTAAGGTTTTCAAGAGATGAGGAATCAAAGGATATGATTTTAAGCGGAATGGGACAGGTTCACATTGAAGTTGCCCTTGAAAAACTTAAGAGAAAATTCGGAGTAGAAGTCAATCTTATGGCACCAAAAGTTCCTTATAGAGAAACAATAAAAGCCTCTGCAAAAGCTCAGGGTAAGTATAAAAAGCAGTCAGGGGGAAGAGGTCAGTATGGTGACTGCTGGATTGAAATTGAACCACTTCCAAGAGGTGGAGGCTATGAGTTTGTTGATAAAATTGTTGGTGGCGTAATTCCTCAACAGTATCGTCCTGCAGTTGAAAAGGGAATAATTGAAACAATGAAAGAGGGAATCCTTGCATACTATCCCATTATTGACATAAAGGTAACACTTTATGATGGTTCCTATCATCCAGTGGATTCCTCTGAAATGGCTTTCAAAATAGCTGGTGCTCTTGCTCTAAAAAAAGCCTTTATGGATGCAAAACCGGTTCTACTTGAGCCAATTATGAAGGCTGAAATAGTTGTCCCAGATGAAACTCTTGGTACAATAATTGGTGATCTTAACTCCCGTAGAGGAAAGGTTCAGGGAGTAGAACCACAGGCTGGAGGAAATCAGAAAATAATTGCCCTTGTGCCAATGGCAGAGATGCTTACATATGCGAATCAGCTACACAGCATGACATCAGGAAGAGGAATTTATTCAATGGAGTTTTCCCATTATGAAGAAGTTCCATCACATATAGCACAGAAAATAATTGAACAAAGACAGAAAGAGCGTCAGGCTAAGGCAGAGGAGTAAGAGAAAAATGGTGCTATATTTCGCTCATAAGAAAATTTTTGACAATTCCGAACTCGCTTCGCTACAGCCGAAAAACTCGCCTTTCAGGCTCAAACAGTTTCGGCTGTTTAACGCTCCGCTCGTCTGGAATTGTTACCAAAAATTTTCTAAATGGCTCAATATAGCATCCATTTTTACAACTGTGAGGGTAAAAAATGAAAAAACCGTGGGGTGGAAGATTTAAAGAAAAGACAGTAAAAACTCTTGAAGAGTTTTCCCAGTCTGTCTCCTTTGACCATAAACTCTGGAAAGAGGATATTGAGGGAAGTATTGCCCATGCAAAGATGCTTCATAAACAGGGCATTATTGATGACAGGGAACTTGAGCAGATAACTGAGGGACTCAAAGAGATTGCGAAAGAGATTGAACAGGGCAAATTTCAATTTAAAGAGGAGCTTGAAGATGTTCATATGAACATTGAAAGAGCACTTATTGAAAAGATTGGCTCTGCAGGTGCAAAACTTCATACTGCGCGTTCAAGGAATGATCAGGTAGCAACGGACATGAGACTCTATCTTAGAGCAAAGGTGCAGGAACTTATAGAACAGTTAACAGGAGTTGAAAAAACCTTCCTTGCTCTTGCTGAAAAACACATTGATATAATTATGCCAGGATACACCCATTTACAGAAAGCTCAACCTGTAATTCTAAGTCATCATCTTTTATCCTATGCATGGATGTTTGAAAGAGACCGTGAAAGGCTCAAAGAGGCATTAAAAAGAATCAATCTATGTCCACTTGGTGCCTGTGCCATAGCAGGAACATCATTGCCAATTGATAGAGAATTCACAGCAAAGGAGCTTGGATTTGAAGGAGTTATTCCAAATAGCATGGATGCTGTCTCAGATAGAGATTTTGTTCTTGATGTTTTATACTGTGGAGCAATGATCATGATGCATTTAAGTAGGCTTGCAGAAGAGCTCATTCTATGGGCAACAGATGAATTTAGATTCATAGAGCTTCCTGACAGATTCTCAACTGGCTCAAGCATGATGCCTCAGAAGAAAAATCCAGACCCAGCAGAGTTAATTAGAGGAAAAACAGGAAGAGTTTATGGAAACTTGATTTCTTTGCTTACAACAATGAAAGGACTTCCTCTTACATACAACAGAGACATGCAGGAAGATAAAGAACCAGTTTTTGATACAGTTGAAACAGTGAGCATGAGTCTTAAAATAGTCAATGAGATGCTTCCAGAGATCAAGTTTAACAAAGAGATAATGAAAGAGGCTTCAGAGAAAGGCTTTACAACTGCCACAGACCTTGCTGAGTATCTTGTAAAAAAGGGGGTTCCATTCAGAAATGCCCATGAGATTACAGGAAAGATTGTGCTTTACTGTATTGAAAAGGGAAAGAATCTCAAAGATTTAAGTATAAAGGAGTTTAAAAAATTTTCTGGCAAGATTGACAGAGATGTTTACGGGATTCTGACTCCAGAAGGTTCAATTAAAGCAAAAATCTCCTATGGAAGCAGTTCAAAAAAGAGTGTGAAGGAGCAGATAAAAATGCTGAAAAAGAGATTGAGGGAATGAAAGAGGAAAATAAAAATAAGTATTACTGGCATTCGCTTCCAAGATTTTTTTGGAAATATCTAAAGTCGCTCAAGCCAGTATTTACTTATTTAACAGTATTTATATTATTGTTCCTTCTTTCAGGTTGTGGAAGAAAGATGGATCCTACTCTGGAGGATTATCTTCAGCCAGAGCCTGTGAATGCATTAAATCTAACAGCCTATTATGACAAAATTATAATTTCATGGAATTATCCTGAGAAAAATAAAGCGAAACTTAGCAGCTTCCTTCTGGAAAGAGAAAGTTCAGGACAGGTAAAATCCCTTGGATATTTCACTCCTGAAATAAACTCATTTGAAGATAAAAATTTTACATTGGGGCAAACATACAGATACAGAATTTTTGCCATCAATAAAAAAGGAGTTTACAGCAAACCCTTAGAAAACCAGATAACTCCAAGAAAACTCCCTGAATTGAGTGATTTGCAGTATAAAATTACAAATGAAGGAGTGATACTTTCATGGAAATCAGAAGATTCAGTAATGTATAATATTTATAAAGTTAAAACTGAAGAAAAATCCAAGAACAGACAAACTCAGAATGAGATACAAAAACAAAAAATAGGAACAACAGATAGAAATTATTTTTTAATTGAAGAGAATTTCAAAAATCAGAGTTTTCAGAAATTTTTAATTTATCTTGTTACTCCATACATATCTGAAAGCAATATTTACATTGAAGGTAAGGGAACTGAAATAAAACTGCCCATTGAGAATTTTATTCCGTCAAAACCTGAAGAAGTATTCTGGACAATCAATGAAAATGGTGTTTATATCTCATGGAAAGAAGTTTCTGAAAAATGGATTATGGGATACAGGGTTTATCGTAAAACAGCCATTGATCCAGATTTTATCCTGATTGGTGAACCTATTATTCCATTGTTTTTTGATGTGGAGTATAATATTAATAATTTGAAATCACCTGTTTTTTATAGAATTTCTTCTAAAGGTCCTTTAAAGGAAAGCGAACCTGTTGAAATAAAAGTGGAGGTAATTCATGGATAGAATACTTCTTGGACACGGAAGTGGTGGAAAACTTATGCATGAGCTTATAAAACGCTACATTGCACCTGTTTTTGAACTTCCCGCACTTATGGATTCAGCAGTTGTTCCCATTAATTATTCAGGCAAATTAGCCATAACTACTGATTCATACACAGTCTCACCAATATTTTTCCCCGGTGGCAATATAGGAGAACTTGCAATTAATGGAACAGTAAATGATCTTGCTGTTGTTGGTGCTACGCCTCTTTATCTGACAGTAGGTTTTATTCTTGAGGAAGGCTTTCCAATATCTGATTTTGAAAGAGTTTTAAATAGCATTGCAAATGCAGCCAAAAAAGCAGGAGTAAAAATAGTTGCAGGAGATACAAAAGTCGTTGATAAAGGGAAGGGAGATGGAATTTTCATAAACACCTCTGGCATTGGGATAGTGCCTGAAGGAGTTAAGCTTTCACCCCTGAAAATAGAAGTGGGTGATAAAGTGATTATCAGTGGTTCTATTGGAAATCACGGAATTGCAGTAATGGCTGAAAGAAATGGCTTTGTTTTTGAACCTCCTGTGCTAAGCGATACAAGACCATTAAATGGAGTAATTAATGAAATACTGAGAAATTTTGCTTCTTACATAAAAGTAATGCGTGATCCAACTCGTGGAGGAGTTGCAACAACCCTTAAAGAGCTTGCAATGGATTCAGGGAAAGATATATTGATTTATGAAAACGCAATTAAAGTGCATGATACTGTTAAAGGAGCCTGTGACCTTTTAGGGCTTGACCCTCTATATGTGGCAAATGAAGGGATTTTTATAGCTATTGTGAAATCCAGTGTAGCAGAAAAATTAATTGAATTAATGAAATCTCATCCTTTTGGAGAGGAATCTGCTATAATTGGAGAAGTTACTGGTGAGGGAGGTAAAGTTTTACTTAAAACATCTATTGGAGGAACAAGAATAGTTGATATGCTACCAGGAGAACAACTACCAAGAATATGTTAAATAAGGAGGAGTTAAAATTGCTCAAATTTTTTGTCTTTTTTATTTTATCATTGAGTTTCTTTATTGAATCAGTCTTGGCAGAGGAAAATAAGTTTTTTGTTGACAAAGTAGTAGCTGTGGTTAATAAAGAAGTTATTACATGGAGTGAACTTTACAAATTTATGGAGTTCAATGCAAAGGATGAGTTTAAAGCATTAAATCCCGATGAAAAATTTAAATACTTTAAAGCTCATGAAGAAGAATTCCTTGAAAAACTTATTGATACAAAGCTTCAGATTGAGGAAGCAGAAAGATACGGAATTTTCGTTACTGATAGTGAGATAGAAGGAGCAATAAATGATATAAAGAAAAAGTATAATCTCACTGATGAAGGCTTTATAGAAACCCTTAAAAAAGAGGGTATGACTCTTAATGATTACAAAAAAATGCTTAAAGAACAAATAATAATCGGAAGAGCATTGAATTCCCTGGTAAGGAGCAAAATCATTGTTACTGATGCTGAGATAAATGGATACATCAGAGCTCATCCTGAACTCAGTTGTGATGATTATGGATACTATGTTAGTCAGATATTTATCAAAAAAAGAGAAAATGCAGAGGAATTGAAAGCAAAAATAAATGAGATTTTTAAAAGACTTATACAGGGAGAATCCTTTAGCAAAGTTGCCTCACAACTGAGTGAAGATGTATCAGCAAGAACTGGAGGAGCAATCGGACTTTTGAAAAAAAATGAAATTGCACGAGAACTTTCAAATCTTTTTTCAAAAATGAGTGTAGGACAAATAAGTGAGCCTATGATGACAGAACATGGAGTTTTTATTTTTAAGCTTGATGGAGTATGTTTCAGCAAAGGCTCAGCAGAGCTTGTAAACTATGTGAGAAATCTTTTAGAGGATGAAAAATTCAAAAAAGAATATAAACTATGGACAAGAGGGCTTCGTCAAAGAGCTTATATTGAGATTATGGATTAATTTATGATGAAAAGATTGCAGAAGATTCTTTCAGATTTTGGAATTGCCTCCAGAAGAAAAGCAGAAGAATTAATTAAAGAAGGAAGAGTTACTGTAAATGGAGAGATTGCTCATCTTGGACAGAAAGCAGATCCTGAAAAAGACTACATAAAGGTTGATGGAAAACTTCTTATAAAACCTGAACCAAAAGTTTATTATGCCTTTTATAAACCGAGAAAAGTAATAACTTCACTAATTGATCCACAGGGAAGACCAACAATAAAAAATTTTCTAAAAAGGATTAAATTCAGGGTTTATCCAGTTGGCAGGCTTGACTATGACTCTGAAGGTTTATTAATTCTTACTAATGATGGAGAGCTTGCCTATCGTATAATGCATCCAAGCTCAAAGATTGAAAAAACCTATCTGGTAAAAGTTGATGGAATAATTGAACCTGAAACAATTGAAAAACTGCGAAAGGGTATAAAAATTGAGGGAAAACTTGCTGTTCCTGTGAGTGTCAATTTTTTGAGGAAACTTAAAGCAAACTCATGGATAAAAATCACACTTCATGAAGGAAGAAAAAGGCAGATTCGTAAAATGCTTGAAAGAGTGGGTCATCCTGTAATAAGACTTATAAGAATTTCCATTGACGGTGTTAAATTGGGAGAACTTAAACCAGGTGAATACCGAGCATTGACAAAAAAGGAAGTAGAGGAATTAAAAAAGAAAGCAGGATTAATCAAAAAATCTCAAGAATAAAATCCAAAAAATGGCATATAAAATTAAAGTTAAGCCCGAAGATTTCATTGTAAAAGAGATAAGTTCAATACCTTTGAAAGAAAAAGGTCCATACAGTGTTTTTATTTTAAAAAAGACAGGATGGAATACTTTTGATTTATTAAAAAAAATTGCCAGAACATTGAAAATTCCGCTTGACAGCATCTCCTACGGAGGTAAAAAAGACAGACATGGCATTACAGAACAGTTCATAACAATAAAAAACTCACCTCGTAAAATTAATTTAAAAGAAGACCGCTTTGAACTTAAACATGCTGGATTTTCAGATCAACCAATGACTCCACTGCTAATTGATTGCAATGTATTTAAAATAACAGTAAGAGCCATACCTGAAAAAACGATTGATCTTATCATATCCCATATAGAAAAGGTTCAAACACAGGGATTTATAAACTACTTTGATGACCAGCGTTTTGGAAGCTATGATCCAGAGCAGGGATTTATTGCTGAAAAAATCATTAAAACTCACTACAATGGTGCACTCAAAATCTATCTTACTCACATATACCCTGAAGATAAAAAATTAGCAAAGGAAAGAAAAAGAAAAATTCTTGAAAACTGGGGCAACTGGAACGTTTGCCTGAGTTTAGCAAAAACAAAGTTTGAAAAATTTACATTCAAATATCTTAAAGAACATCCAAAGGATTATCTTTTACCTTTGCAGAAAATCCCTAAGGAAGAGATGTCAATGTTTTTTGCTGCCTATCAAAGCTTTATCTGGAATGAAACAGTAAGAAGGCTTATAAAAAGATTGCTACCAGATGAAACTCTCCTTTATCATAAAGGAATTGCAGGAGATTATATATTTTTTGATGAAATTGATAATAAAAATTTTGAATATCTTAAAAATCTGGAAATTCCCTTAGCCTCTTCAAAAGCAGAAATATCGGATGCTTTTGTTGAAGAGATATACAATGAGATACTTTCAGAAAGACAGATAAGACCTGCACAGTTTAATCTTAAAAAAATAAGACAGTCATTCTTTAAATCAGTTCCAAGAGCAGTTCTTGTTATTCCAAAAATACAGTATAACATTGGAGATGACGAAATTTATGAAGGCAAAAAGAAACTCATTCTTGGATTTATTCTTCCCAGAGGCTCCTATGCCACAATGGTTATTAAAAGAATTTTTGCAAAGAAATAGGGAGGTTTTATGCCATATTTTGTTGTCCATGAGCATCATGCAAAAAAGCTCCATTTTGATCTAAGACTTGAAAAGGATGGAGTACTTAAATCATGGGCAATTCCCAAAGGTCCTTCAATGAATCCACAGGATAAGCGTCTTGCCATTCAGGTTGAAGACCACGCACTGGAGTATGGTAATTTTGAAGGCGTTATTCCAGAAGGACAGTATGGAGCAGGAGAAGTCTATATCTGGGATAAGGGACAGTACAGCACTGTGAAAGGATCTCCTGAAGAGGGACAGTGGGAGATTTTTATGGAAGGCGAGATTCTGAGAGGAAACTTTGTTTTAGTGAAACTTAAAGGAAAATCAGATGAATGGCTTTTTATTAAGAAAAAAGACAAATTTGCTGATTATAACTTTAAGCTAAAACTTAAATCTCCCTGAGAAGACTCTGTAATTCCTCTACTGTTACCTTATATGTTTTCTTGCAGAAATAGCATTCAACTTCAACTGTTTCTCCTTCATCAATCATTTTCTGAATTTCCTCTTTTCCGAGAGTAACAATTGCGTTGATAACTCTGTCTTTTGTACAGGGACAGAAGTAGGAAACTGTGCCTCTATGAAGAACCTCAATGGGAAGTCCTACAGCTTCTTCAAGCATGCTGAGACAATCCATCCCCTGTAGTACCATTGATGAAACTGATTGTGTTTGCGAAAGCTTTCTTTCAAGAAAATCAATTATTTCAGCCCTTGTTTCAGGCATTGTTTGAATCATAAATCCGGCTGCTGCCTTAACTGAGTTGTCTGTTTCTACATAAACTCCAAGAGAGACTGCTGAAGGAATCTGCTCAGAAACATTTAAATAATAAGCAAGATCTTTTGCAATCTCGCCTGTTCTTAGTGCCACACTGCTTTGATAGTATTCTCTTAAACCAAGATCTCTTATTACATTTAAAAAGCCTTTACCAATTGCCCTTCCCACATCAATTTTTTCATTCTTCAATCCCATGTAAATATGAGGCCTTTTAACATAAGCACGAACTCTATAAAGAAAGTCTGATTCAGCAACAACCTCTTTAAGTGGTCCGTCACCCTTTATCTGAATCATTACTTTTTGCCTGTCCTTCAGTGTTGATGCTAAAAGAAGACTTCCAGCAATAACTCTTCCCATAGCTGCAGTTGCCGTAGGCCAGGTATCATGAATTTTCCTTGCATACTCAACTGTTTCTGTGCAGATGGTTGCAACAACTAAAACATGCTCATTCTTTATTAATCCCTTTACAACTTCATCCATATAAAAAAGCCTCCACAGTCTGGTGTTTCTTTAAGTTTAGAACCTCTTTAGCATTACCCATGTAAATGAATATCTCAATAAATCCATCACTGTTTATAACTGCTGCTGGTTTATGAGGATACTGTGAATAAAAGCTTACAACAGGGAGTGTTAAGCCTTTTACTTTTATTTGCCTTATTTTTTTATTTTCTGGTTTTATATTTGTTATTGCATTGCCGAATCTGTCAATGTAAACTATTTTGCCAACAATTTTATCATCAAACTCCTGAATATCATTAAGAGTTTTAAAGATTTGAATCTCCTTTAGAGGAGTTCCAAATTCAGTTATTTCAATACCCTTTGAAAGCCAGGCAGCAGCTGGTGCAAAAACATCTCTACCTTGAAAAGTAGAACTTTTTCTTAAAAAATACTTCTCATTTTCAATAGATACGGCATAGAAAGGCTCTTTTAAAACATAACTGAGAATACCATTATCAGGTGCAATAAAGCAGTGCCCCTGTGAGCTAACTATCAAAGCTTTTCTCTGAGAACCAACTTCTGGATCAACAACTGCTATATGAATGCTTCCTTCAGGAAAATACCTAAAGCTCTCATACAGAACAAAAGCAGCATCTTCAACTGCCTGAGGTTCAATTTCATGAGTAATATCAACTATTTTTACATTTGGATTTATACTTAAAATCACTCCTTTCATCTGTCCAACAAAAGGATCTTTTAACCCAAAATCTGTTAAAATCGTAATTATTTTACTGGATGAAGCTTCCAATGATTTCATTTACATCTTTTATGTTTTCTTCAATCAAAAACTGCTTAATTCCTTCAATTATTTCCACTGTTGCCTGAGGATTTATAAAATTAGCTGTTCCCACCTGAATAGCTCTTGCTCCAACAATTAAAAATTGTAATGCATCCTCTGCAGTTACAATTCCTCCTATTCCAATTACAGGAATTTTAATAGCCTGTGAAGCCTCCCATACTGCTCTTAATGCTACAGGCTTTATTGCAGGACCTGAAAGACCTCCTGTGGAAGTTCCTAACATACTTCTACGGCTTTTTATATCAATAACCATTGCAGGAATTGTGTTAATCAGAGAAACAGCATCTGCACCTTCATCTTCACAGATTTTTGCCATTAAAGCAACATCTCCTTGAGGACTGAGCTTTACAATTAATGTTTTTTTTGTACTGGCTCTCACTTCTTTTACAGCTTTTTTTAACAAATTAGGTTCCAACCCCATCCTTCTCCACTCACTTTCTTTATTAGGGCATGAAACATTCATCTCAAGGGCAGTAATTTCTTTTAAGGAATCAAGTAAATGAGCCATTTCAATGTATTCATCAAGATTTTCACCGAAAAAATTTACTATTATGTGAGTGTTGAATTTTTTCAAAAATGGAAGTTTTTCTCTCTTAAATGCTTCAAATCCTATATTTTGTAGACCGATTGAGTTAATCATTCCACATGCAGTCTCATAAATTCTTGGAGGAGGATTTCCCTGTTTTGGCTGTAATGAAAGACCCTTTATGACAATCCCACCTAAAAGATTTAGATCAACAAACTGCGAATACTCAAGCCCATATCCAAAGGTGCCAGAAGCTGTTAAAACAGGATTTTTAAAAGTAACATTGCCTATTTTAACCTCTAAGGATGGTATCATAATAAAAGCTCCTTAATCTCAAAAACAGGTCCGTCAGTGCACACTCTTTTAAATCCTTGCTTTGTTCTTATTACACAGCCAAGACATGCACCAACGCCGCAAGCCATTCTTTCCTCTGTGGCAATATAGCATGGCTGTTCTTCTTTAACTATCTTTTTAAGCTCTTTAAGCATTATCATAGGTCCACATGCATAGATGGGCAAGGATAAATTTTTGCCTTTTTCTTTAAATAATTCTGTAACAACACCCCTGTATGTATGGGATGTTTCTTTCTCAGTGGAAATATAAACATGCTTTGCAAACTCTTTTAACTCTTCATAAAAAAGTATCTCTTTTTCATTTCTTACTCCGTAAAAAAGATGCGCCTTTTTAGGAAATTTTTTAATCAAATAATAAACTGAAGCAAGTCCAATTCCTCCTGCAATTACTATAAAATCACCATGAGGGAAAGGATATCCTCTTCCAAATGGACCTGTAATAGTAAGAAGCTCACCTTTTTTAAGACTGCTAAGAATCCTTGTTCCCTTTCCTTTTACTCTGTATAAAAACTTGATTTCACCTGGGAGATGGTCAAAAATGCTAAAAGGTCTTCCCAAAAGAGGATCAAGTCTTTCATTTATCCTTAGAATGCAGAACTGTCCTGGTTTTGTTTCAATATTCTCAGGAAATTCAAGAGATATTAAATAAATTTCCTCTGTAACTGCTTCGTTAGTTATTATTTTTGATTTAAATAGCTTATTCAAAGCTTATAGAGATAATTTCGTAATTAATAGTTCTTGCAGGAGCCTTTATTGTAACCTGATCACCAACTTCTTTCCCTATTAAAGCTTTGCCTACAGGCGAAGTAATTGAGATTTTTCCGTTTTTTACATCAACTTCATCAGGACCAACGAGATGAAACTCTTTTTCTTCATCTGTATCAAGGTCAAGAACTCTTACTTTGGCACCAAAGGCAACTTTGTTTTGATTTATCTTTGCTGGATCAATTACATAAGCACGGGAGAGCTTTGCTTGCAGTTGTTGAATTCTTCCTTCAATAAATGATTGCTTTTCACGAGCAGCATGATACTCTGCGTTTTCTGATAAATCTCCATGAGCACGAGCTTCTGCAATTGCTTTTATTATTGCAGGACGCTCAATTTTTATCAATCTGTCAAGTTCTTCTTTCAGTTTTTCATAACCATCAGGTGTCATTGGAATTCTATCCATATTTTTAATTTAGCAAAATCACAACATTTCAGTAAAGCTTTACCACAATAACCATTGCTACAGTGTAGTTTTTTTCATGAGAAAGGGATACAAAGATTTTTTTATTAAATCCTTCTATTTTGACCTCCGGTGAGCCATCAGAATTGTTCTTTACCTCAATATCCTTTAAACTCAAATCTGAAGGCTTTTTCAATGCTTTAATAACTGCTTCTTTTACAGCAAAACGAGCTGCAAGATGACAGAAAGGATTTGAATAACTGAAACTGTAAGCAATCTCTCCTTCAGTAAAAACTCTATCTAAAAACTTTCTTCCAAATCTTTCGTAAATTTTTTTTATTCTTTCAACTGAAACAATATCTACACCAATTCCTTCAATCATGGTACTGCCCAGCTCTTTGGTATAAATATTTTTTCAAATGTGTAAAGTGCATATCTGTCTGTCATTCCTGCAATGAAATCACATATTTTTCTGTGAAGTTCCTTTTCTTCAAGCCCCTGTGCATCTATTGCATGAGGATTTTCAAGATAATAATTATAAAGACTTTCAAGTATTCTTTTTGCCTTTTTAAACTCCTGAATAACTCGTTCGTTGTAATAAACTTTTTCAAAAAGAAAATCCCTGAAATCATAAACCATTTCTTCCATTTCAGAAGACATGGAGATCTTTTTGTAGTCTTCTTTTACAGTGGTAAAAATAACATCTCTTACCATCTTATCAATTCTTTTTGAATGCCTATCACCAAAAAATTTTAAAAACTTTTGCGGAATATCACTTTCTTTAATAATTCCAGCTCTCAATGCATCATCAATATCATGATTTAAATAGGCAATAACATCTCCTACTCTTACGATTTGCCCTTCCAGAGTCACTGGCTCATCACTTAAAATCTTTCCTCGTCCTTTAGAATGTTTTAATATTCCATCCCTTACTTCAAATGTAAGATTAAGTCCTTCTCCATTTTTCTCAAGAATATCAACTACTCTCAGACTCTGCTCATAGTGTTCAAAGCCTCCTGGATGAAGTTCCCTGAGGATTGCTTCTCCAGCATGGCCAAAAGGAGTGTGTCCAAGATCATGACCCAGTGCAATGGCTTCTGTCAAATCTTCATTAAGTCTTAATGCTCTTGCAATTGTTCTGGCAATTTGAGAAACTTCAAGAACATGAGTAAGTCTGGTTCTATAGTGATCACCCTGAGGAGAAAAGAAAACCTGCGTTTTGTGCTTAAGCCTGCGAAAAGCTTTACTGTGGATGATTCTATCTCTGTCACGCTGAAAAGAAGTTCTGATGTCATCCTCTGTTTCAGGCTTCAGCCTTCCCTTTGTTTGACAGCTTAAACATGCTTTTGGATGTAGAATAGTTTTTTCTATTTCCTCATATTGTTTTCTAAGGCTCATATAAGCATTATTCCAAAATTTGTTTGACAGCTTTCACAACTAAAGGAATCTCTCTTTCCTGGATGGTTCTTGCATCAAAAATAACAAAATCATCCTTTATTCTTCCAACAACTGGAGGCTGAGTTTGTCTTAATTTTTTTAAAAATTCATCAGGCTGAGCTGTGCTGATAGCAACCACATAGGTTTTGACTCCAGTTTCAGGGAGTGAACCTCCTCCTGGCATTGATACATCTTCTTTTAGCATTGCCTCAATCCCATGTTTTTTAAACATTTTCAATATCTTAGCTGCTCTTTTTTTGATTTTTTCTGGTGATTCAAGAATCATTCTCAATGTAGGAATTTTTTCAATGGCTTCTTTTTCATCAATATAAAGCATTAAAGTTGCCTCAAGAGCTGCAAGTGTAAGTTTATCAACTCTTAATGCCCTCATAAGGGGATTTTTTGATATTCTTTCAATAAGAGCTGATTTACCAATTATAAATCCTGCCTGAGCTCCTCCAAGAAGTTTATCTCCGCTGAAAGTAACAATATCAGCTCCTTCATTTATCACTTCCTGAACCGAGGGTTCTCCATAGAATCCGTATTTTTTTAAATCAATAAAACATCCGCTGCCAAGGTCAACCATTACAGGAATTCCTCTTTGTTTTCCAAGTTCGTAAAGTTCTTTTACTGAAACTTCTTCTGTAAAGCCTGTAATTTTGAAGTTTGATCTGTGTACTTTTAGTAACAAAGCTGTATTTTCATTTATTGCCCTTTCATAATCACTTAATCTGGTTTTATTTGTTGTTCCTACTTCCCTTAATATAGCACCTGATTGAGCCATAACATCAGGAATTCTAAAAGAACCTCCTATTTCAACGAGTTCTCCACGAGAAACAACTACTTCTTTACCCTGAGCAAGTGTATTAAGACATAGGAAAACCGCACCTGCATTGTTATTTACCACAACTGCTGACTCTACATTCACAATCTTTTTTACAGCATCAACAATATGAATATATCTTTTCCCTCTCTTGCCCATTTCAAGGTCATACTCAAGATTTGAATAACTCTGAGCAATCTCAACAACATGCCTGATTGCCTCTTCTGGAAGGATTGCTCTTCCAAGATTTGTATGAATCACAACTCCTGTGGCATTTATGACAGGCTGAAGAGAATATTTTTTGTTCAAGCATTTCTTTATCTCTTCAACTATCTTATCTTCGTCAATCTCTAAAAAATTGCCTTCTAAAACCTTAGCTCTCAAACTGTCAAGAACACTTCTTACTGATTCCTTGATCAATGAGCAGGAATACTCTTTGAGGAGAGCTTTTATTTTTTCATTTTTCAGAATTCTGTCAACTGAAGGAATGTTTCTTAAAATCTTAGCTTTATCCAGATCAATCATAGATTTTCAATTATTCTTTCAATTTTTCTTCAATCTTTGTAATCCTTAGATTTATTTCATTTATCAAAGATTTCAGGCTTTCAATCTCATCTTTTGTTGCTAAATTCATTCCCTGAAGTGTTTTTTGAATCATCTCTTTAAAATTTTCTTTAAAGCCCTCCTTTGCTTCTTCAGATTTTGATATGAATTCATTCACTATCTTTGCAGCTTCTGACTCGCTCATTTTCCCTCTTTTTACAAGGTCATTAAGAAATTCTCTAAGTATTTCCTGCATTCCAAGACAGGCAAAAATCATATTTTTAAACAAATCCTGAAGCATCTTTCCCTCCCCATTATTTTTCAATTAATTCATAAAATATTTCCACTGCTTTGTCAATACTTGCAGCATCAGGACATCCACCCTGGGCAGAATCAGCCTTTCCTCCACCCTTACCACCAATTGCCTGAGTAATGTTCTTTAAAAGTTTTCCAGCATCATATTTAGTTGTTGCATCTTTTGTAACTGACAGAACCAGAATTCCCTGACCATCAGTCTTTGATGCAAGTAGAATTACTGCTGGATGCAGTTTTTCTCTAATTTTGTCTGAAAGTGTTCTTAATGATTTTGTATCAACTCCTTCAAGTTTTACTGCCAGTGCTTTAACTCCGTCTATGTCTTTTGCCTGTTTTATAAATTCATCAATACTGTGGCTAAGAAGTTTTTCTTTCAATGCTTCAATTTCCTGTTGCTTTGCCTTTAATTCATTAATAAGTCTCTGTACTGCTTTAACAGGATCTGATGATTTAAGAATCTGAGAGATATTTTTTATCTGCTCTCTATGCCTGTTAGCATATTCAAAGGCAGAGACTCCTGTGACAGCTTCAACTCTTCTGATTCCTGATGCAACAGAACCTTCTGAAATAATATAAAAACTTCCTATTTCACCAGTTGATTTACAGTGTGTACCACCGCAGAGTTCCTTACTGAATCCGAGAATTTTTACAACTCTAACAGTATCTTCATATTTATCTTCAAAAAGAGCTATAACACCTTCATTCAATGCATCATTTAGGGACTTTATCTCTACTATGACAGGTAAATTTTCAACTATTTTCTCATTGACAATGCTTTCAATTTCCTGTAACTCATTATCACCCAAGGCATCAAAATGGGTAAAATCAAAACGCAGTCTGTCTGGTGCAACAAGGCTTCCAGCCTGCTTTACATGCTCACCAAGAACAGCTCTTAGAGCACTGTGAAGAAGATGGGTTGCTGTGTGATTTCTTGCAATTGCCTTTCTTCTTTCTATATCAATCTTTGCAAAAACTCTATCACCTTCTTTTATACTTCCTTCAATAACTCTTACTTTATGACAATGAAGTCCTGCTTTCTTCTTAGTATCAAAAACCTCTGCTTTACCTGAGCCTGAAATTATTATTCCCGTATCTCCAACCTGTCCACCTGATTCCGCATAAAAGGGAGTTTCATAGAGAAAAACTTCTCCTTCTTCGCCCTTCTCAAGTTTTTTCACACTCTGTCCATCTTTTAAAATGGCATAAATCGTTGTTTCTGCTTCATAATCAGTGTAACCTGTAAATTTAAACTCTTTAGCCCTGGCTCTTAATTCTTTATATACTTCATCTATTCCAATTTCCTGAGCTTTTGAGGCTGCCCTTGCCCTCTCACGCTGTTTATTAAGCTCTCTGTAAAAACCTGCTTCATCAAGCTCTAATTCAGAATCCTGAGCCATCTCCTTTATTAAATCAAAAGGTAAACCAAAGGTATCATAGAGTCTGAAGATTTCTTCTCCAGGAAGAATCTTTGAGTCTGATTTCTTAATATTTTCAATTATTTCATCAAAAATCTGTTGCGCCCTTTCAAGGCTCCTAAGAAATCTCTCTTCCTCCACCTTTATAATCTTTTCAGCTCTTTTTCTTTCAGAAACAATCTCAGGATAAACTGCTCCAAGAGTTACAATAACAGGTTCAACAAATCTATAAAAAGCCACCCTATCATACTGAAGCAGCTTAATATGTCTCAATGCCCTTCTTATAATTCTTCTTAAAACATAACCTCTTCCTTCATTGGAAGGAATAAGTCCCTCAGCTATCAAAAAAGTGGAAGCTCTAATGTGATCTGCAATAACTTTTATTGAAATGTCAATTTTCCTTTCTTTACCGTAGCTTACATTTAAAACAGAGCAGATTTCGGAAATAATTGGTTGAAAAAGATCTGTATCAAAATTTGTTTTCTTACCCTGCAATACTGCTGTAATTCTTTCAAGTCCCATTCCTGTATCAATACTTGGTTTTGGAAGAGGAGTCAATTTTCCCTCTTCGTCCCTGTTATACTGCATAAAAACAAGATTCCACAGTTCAAGAAATCTATCACAATCGCATCCTACTGAACAGTCAGATTTTCCACATCCGAAATCTTCACCCTGATCAATTATTATCTCAGAGCATGGTCCAGAGGGACCTGTATCTCCCATCTGCCAAAAGTTATCCTTTTCACCTAAACGAACAATTTTATCTGAGGGAATTCCTACCTCTTTCTCCCATATATCTGCAGATTCATCATCATCTTTATAAATTGAAACCCAGAGTTTTTCTTTTGGAAGTTTAAAATGTTCAGTTAAAAGTTTCCATGCAAAAAGTATTGCTTCTCTTTTAAAGTAATCGCCAAAGGAAAAATTGCCAAGCATCTCAAAAAAAGTGTGATGCCTTGCAGTAAACCCAACATTTTCAAGATCACTGTGTTTTCCACCTGCACGCATACACTTCTGACAGCTGGTGGCTCTACTGTAAGGTCTCTGTTCTTCACCGAGAAAAACTCTTTTAAACTGAACCATACCTGCATTTGTAAATAACAGTGAAGGATCATCCTTAGGAATGAGCGGAGAACTCTTTACAACTTCATGTCCATGAGAAACAAAGTATTCCAGAAATAGATTCCTTATTTCAGAACTTTGCATCTACTACTCCTCTATTATTCTCTGTTCATTGCTTATTATGTATGTGAGCTTACCATCAACAAAAATAAGCCTTGATTTTAAAAGCCCTAAAGAGGAAGAATAAATCCATTCCTCTCTTTGCTTTCCTTTTTCAGGAGTAAGAACCCTCACAGAAGAAGGATTCCCCCATGCAAGCCTTACCTGCTCCTTTGTCATTCCAAGTGCTATCTCTCCCTTTGCAATTCTTTCCTGAATATCAGGTGGATAGTTTTTAATCTCATCATAGGTATATCTCACCCCTTGAGAAGCACATCCAAAGATAAGTAATGCGATGAATAAAGCAATTAAAACTCTCATTGAATTTCCTCCTTTAAATTATCATTCTCTGGAGACTCTATATCTCCGAGGAATTTCTCATTCAAGCATTTATTTACAGTCTCCCATGAAAATCCTCTTCTTAGAAGATATCCTGCTATTTTAGCCCTTTTTTTATCTGAAGACTCATGCTTGATTAAATGAATTTTTCTTTTGATAAGTTTCTGAGCAAGGAGAATTTCTTCTATCTCAGGAATACTGTCAACTAATTCTTTATCAATGCCTCTTCTTATAAAGTAGTTTTTTAGACCCATATTCCCTAAAAATCTGTCCTGCGCAATTTTTTCTGCCTTCTGGATAAATCTTCTATCATCTATAAATCCATTCTGCTTTAAGTAAACAACTGCATCTTCAATATCCATTTGAGAAAATCCTTTTCTGTAAAGTCTGTGTCTTATTTCAGCTTCTGTTCTGTCTTTTTTAGTAATTAATCGCAATGCATATTTCAGTGCTTCATTGCTCTGCTTTTTCACCTTCCATAACCTTTGGCTTTAATCCATAAGCATCCATAACCTTAGAGTAAACTTCTTTAAAGATTTCTGGATGAGTTTTTAGATACTCCTTAGCATTTTCTCTACCCTGGGCAAATCTTACTCCATTGTAATTGTACCATGCTCCAGATTTTTCAATAATTCCCTTTTCCACTGCAAGATCAAGAACCTCGCCTGTTTTTGATATTCCCTCATTAAAATATATATCAAAGTGAGCTTCTTTGAATGGTGGCGCTACCTTATTTTTCACAATTTTAACCCTTACTCTACCACCTGTTGTATCCTGCCCTTCCTTCAATGTGTCTGTCTTTCTTATATCAAGCCTCATTGAAGCATAAAATTTCAAAGCAGTGCCACCAGGTGTTGTCTCGGGATTTCCAAACATTACTCCAATTTTCTGTCTCAGTTGATTTATAAATATTACCACTGTCTGAGATTTTGATATAGCTGCTGTAAGCTTTCTCAATGCCTGACTCATAAGTCTTGCCTGAAGTCCAGGAAGACTGTCTCCCATCTCTCCTTCAATTTCAGCCTTTGGAACAAGTGCAGCCACTGAATCAATAACAATAATATCAACTGCTCCGCTACGAACAAGGGTTTCTGTTACCTCCAGAGCCTGCTCTCCTGTATCAGGCTGGCTTATCAGTAAATTTTCCACATCAACACCTAATTTTGAAGCGTAATTGACATCAAGGGCATGTTCAGCATCTATAAATGCTGCAACACCACCAAGTCTCTGAGCCTCTGCAATTGCATGAAGAGCAAGGGTTGTTTTACCTGAAGATTCAGGTCCAAAGATTTCTATAACTCTTCCACGGGGATATCCTCCAACACCTGTTGCTATATCAAGAGATATTGAACCTGTTGGGATTACGCTTATTCCCTCTGCCTGAGCTTTAGTTCCAAGACGCATTATAGCGCCTTTGCCGAAATTTCTCTCAATCTGGGATATGGCAATTTCCAGTGCCTTTAGTTTTTCCTTATTCATAAAACACCTCTTTAAGCTTTTTTTATTATACCATTAAACTATTTGAGCAGAGGAAACCTCTCTAAAACCGAATAAATTGAACCTTTTGGAGTCAATGTGCTTTTCATTAAAACGAACTCTTTAACTTCAAATTGAAAATTAAAAGATTTTTCAGAAAATTTCTTTAAGATCTTGTCAAAAAAATATTTTCCATTTCTGTGATTCTTCACTCTTGCTAAGGTTATGTGAGACTTGAATTCTCTTTCTTCCCTTTGAAAACCAAGACTACAGGTTTCCTTCTCAATCCTATTTGTTAATCTCTTAAGCGTATCTGTGTTTTCTGTACCAAGCCATATGACTCTTGGTTTTAGTTTATCAGGGAAAACTCCAGGAGTGGTAATTTTCAATGTAAAATTAGAAAACTCCTTTGATACGGATTTCAATGTGAATACTAAGTGAGGGATAATTTTTTCTTCCACCTCACCAAGAAATTTTAATGTAATGTGAAAGTTTTCCTTTTGAACAATATTAACTCCATCAATTGGTAAGTTGAAACTGGTCAGTTCTGCAAGAAATTCTTTAAGTTCCCAAGGAAGTTCTATTGCTATAAAAAGACGCATAAAATATCATAACAGAAGAAAAACCCTTATTAAAAGATTGCTAAAAAGTCCTGCCAGAAAATCATCAATCATGATACCAAATCCACCACCTATTCTTTCAGCTTGTCTTATTGGAGGCGGTTTTACAATATCAAAAAACCTGAAAAAAATAAATCCTGCAATCAAAACTTTCAGGTTTAATGGAAGAAAGATCACCGCTGTAAGATAGCCTGCAAACTCATCTATCACAATGCAGGATGGATCTTTACTGTTCAAATGTTTTGCCAGTTTTTCTGAAGAAATTGTTCCCAAAATCAATGAAATTAGTAATATAAATAGCACAATCGTATCATGAGGTTTAAAAATCCATAAAAAAGCCATTACAAAAACAGAAGCCACTGTGCCAGGTGCAACAGGACAGTATCCAATAAAAAAGACTGTAGCAATAATTTTTGAGATCATTAAAAGTTTCACTTTTTTATTATGCTTGGCAGTCCTATTTTAGTCAAGAATGAAGGAGAATTGAATTGTTATTGACAAATAGGTTACACTTCATTATAATTCACTAAAAAAGTTTTGGAGGGAGAGATGGACACAGCACTGATAGTAAGCGAGAAAAAAATAGGTGGAGATACAAAAATTCTTCAGCTTGTTACATTTACCCTTGGTGGGGAGGAATATGCTGTTGATATTCTCAAGGTTCAGGAAATAAACAGAATGAAAGAAATAACAAGAGTTCCCAATGCTCCATACTATGTTGAAGGTGTTATAAATCTTCGTGGAAAAGTTATTCCTGTTGTTAGCCTAAGGAAAAAATTTGGTCTTCCCGAGGAAGGAGAAACATCAAAACAAAGAATTATGATAATGGATATTCAGGGTATAACCATTGGGCTTATTGTTGATTCAGTCTCTGAAGTTTTAAGAATATCCACTGACATTGTTGAGCCACCACCTCCAATGACTTATTCTGTAAGTTCAGAATTTATATGGGGAATTGCAAAACTTGAAGATAGACTTATCATACTTCTTGATATGGACAGACTAATTGGTAAAGAAGAAAGCGAAGGAATGGTTGAGGCTACTGAAAAGGTGGCGATTGAGGAATAAACTTCCAGTATTTTTTCCTGTGTTTTTTTCCTTCTCTCCAGCAGGGCTTCATATTGTCATCGCGAAATGAATAAATTTTGCCTGTTGATATGTTATGAATTGATCTTGCAATAATAAAAAATTCACCTTTTTTTGAAAAAAACTTTGAACCATGAACAACCACTTCATCTCCAAGATTAAATTCTATTTTTTCCTGCTCAATATACCATCCTGGTGCTGTAATAATACTGTAAATTTTGTCATGTTTTGTAATTCCAATTACCACTGGTCCATAGTCTCTTTGGATAATTTCAGCAATTTTCCCCTTAATGGCAATCTCAGTATTTGGATCATAACTTTCTTCCCATTCTTGAGCTTCTGCAACCTGGCCTATGGTTATCAGAGAAATCATTATAACTATAATCCATTTCATCATCTTAATCATTAAAAAGGGGGCTATTGCCCCCTTAATTTTTTACCATCCACAGATTCTTCTGATTTTCAATCCTCTTTTACCGCCTGGAGCATAAGGAAGTCCCATTTCATAAGCCTTCTTGTGCATTTCAACTTTTAAGTTTGCTCTTTCCTGTTCTTTCTGCTTAATTGCATTCCAGTCAGGGTTTGGTTGTGCCCAGAGAGTTAAAAGTTCACCCCTTAGCTGTAAATCCTTTTGATAAAGTGGCTGAACTTCCTTACAGTACTGCTGTGCTTTAGCTGGATCAACTCCTATAGGATACTGCGGTCCCATACCTTTCTGAGCAAAAGATACACCTGCAAATACTGCAACGACTAATGCCATTACCATGATGCTAAGCAACTTCTTCATAACTTAAACCTCCTTTTGTTTTTTAGCGCTAATGCGCTAATCAATTTTACCATCCTCTGCAAAATCTTTTCATGCCCATTCCATAATATGGGAGCCCATATTCCTGAGCTTTTTTCTGCATTTCAGTTCTTAGTTGAACCATCTCCTGCTGCTTCTTGCCAATAGCATTCCAGTCAGGGCTTGGCTGTGCATAAAGCTGTGCAAGCTCTCCTCTTAACTGAAGCATCTTCTGTCTGAGTGAAGCTGTGTCATTATAAAATCTTTGAGTCTTTTCAGGATCCAAAGCAGTATAGCCAGGACAACCATATCCAGCCCCTGCACCTCTCCATGCATAAGCTGCACCACCAATTATCGCAACTGCGAACAGAGCAACCAAAGCTATTATGAATGTTTTTTTCATCTTCTTTCACCTCCTTTTTTATTTTTTTATTTATTCATATATCAATTCTTATGCCAGAATTGAAATGCATTGATTTTATTAGGCTTTATATGAACAGTTTAATAACTATTACCTTTATTGTTTGCAAAAATTGCATTATTTTTTGCAGAATTTGCAAAGCTCATTGGTAATGTAAGCAAAATCCTCAATTGAAAGCTCTTCTGCTCTTTTCATGGGATTTATGCCGATTTGAGTTAAAAATTCTTTTGACTTCTCAATAACTAATTTTAAAGAATTGGATATCATTTTTCTCCGATGACTAAAAGCTGATTTAACAATTTTAAAAAACATTTTTTCATCAACTACTCTTACAGCTGGATAGAGTCTTCTGTCCATTTTTATCACTGCTGATTCAACCTCTGGCGGAGGAGTGAAAAATTTAGGAGGAATATAGAATTTTATTGCAGGTACTGTATAATACTGAACAATAATGCTCAAAGCAGAGTATGCCTTTGAGTGAGGACCTGCAACAAGCCTTTGAGCAACCTCCTTCTGAACTGTTAAAGTCATTGAAACAAGATTTATAGCTTTAATTAGTCTGAAAATTATCGGTTTTGTTATGTAATAGGGAATGTTTGCAACAACTTTAAACTCTCCAATTTCTTCATATGGAAACCTGAGGGCATTTTGATTTAGTATCTTTAAATTTTCCCTTTGAGAAAATCTTTCCTTCAAAATTTTAAAAAGCACAGGATCAATCTCAATTGCTATAACTTCTTTTGCATTCTGAATTAATAACTCTGTTAAATCGCCCATTCCTGCGCCTATTTCAACAACTCTGTCCTGAGGAGTAATTTCTGAAACTGTCACAATCCTTTGAAGAATTTCATGATTTCTTAAGAAATGCTGTCCGAGCTTTTTACCCATTTATTAGCTTTAAGTTTTCTATATTGATTTTTAAGGTTCTATTTTTGTAGTAAACGATAATTCTAAAAGGCATCATAAGTAAAGTTTTATCCTCACTCTGAAACTGTTTAAAGTTATCATAGGTTATTAAAATTTGCTGATTTTCAAAAGTAAAACTCTGGCTTACAGGCATAAATCCATTTTTATTTAATACAACTTCTCTGTCGGTATTTTTTTCCTTCAAAATAAAGTTATTGTCTTTTTCTTTAATCTCAAAATCACCAACCCACCACATAAAACCCTTTCTTACCCCGGTTAAGATTTGCTTTACCTTATCTTTTTCTATCAATAGGTTTGATGATACTTCTCCATTTTTTTCATAAACATCACCTGCAGGAAAGCCCATGTAATAAATGCGAAGAAGTGTTTCATTTTTGTTGATTTTAACTAAAGCATCTGCACTGAGAAGATCTCCTTTGCTTTCATAATCAATAGTTAAAGAACTTTCAATGCCTTGATAAATTTGCATTTTTTTTATAAAATCCTGAATATTCTCAGCATAAAACTCTTTCAAAACCTCAGGTTTCTTTGCAGTACAACCAGAAATAAGAAATATTACAAAACTAAATGCCAGTAATCTCAAGAAGCTCATTTATTGAGCTAACTCCTTTTATTTTTAAGTTATAATTTTCTTTAAGTCTTTCAAAGTTGCTTTTAGGAATAATTGCCTGTTTCATACCTATTCTGTATGCTTCTTTTAATCTTAACTCTGTTTGAGATATTGCACGAATCTCACCACTTAATCCGACTTCACCAAAAATAACAGTTCTCTCAGGCAAAGGCATATCTCTGAAAGAGGAAACGATGGCAGAAATTATGGCTAAATCTGATGCAGGCTCTGCAATTTTAAGTCCTCCCACTACATTTACAAATATATCTGCAGCTGCAAGATTTATTCTACCACGCTTTTCCAGCACAGCAACCAGAAGGTTTACCCTCTGATAGTCAACTCCATTAAAGTTCCTTCTTGGCATGCCAAATTGAGAAGGTGCAACAAGTGCCTGTATCTCTGTAAGAATTGCCCTTGTTCCCTCAATTGTTGCTGTAATGGCTGAACCACTGCAGACTCCATGTTCAGATAGAAAAATTAGGGAAGGATTTTCAACCTCTGTGAGTCCTTGAGAAGTCATCTCAAAAACACCTATTTCATTGGTTGGTCCAAAACGGTTTTTTACGCTTCTTAAGATTCTGTAGGCATATCCCCTGTCTCCTTCAAAATAAAGAACTGTATCCACAAGATGTTCAAGAACGCGAGGTCCTGCTATTGCTCCTTCCTTTGTCACATGACCGATTAGAAAAACAGGGATTCCTGTGGATTTTGCAAAATTCATAAACTTTGCTGCAGAATCTCTAATCTGACTTACAGAGCCAGGCGCTGAAACTGCTTCTTCAGTGTAAACTGTCTGAATTGAATCAACAATCAATACAACTGGTTGCGTTTCTTTTGCACATTCAATAATTTTCTCAACAAGGGTTTCACTTAAAAGTAAAATTCCTTCTGAACTAATTCCAAGCCTTTCTGCTCTTAATTTTATCTGTGTAAGAGATTCTTCTGCTGAAACATAAAGAACTTTCCCATACTGTATTGAAAGATTATGGGATGCCTGCAGTAGCAAGGTTGATTTGCCTATGCCTGGGTCTCCTCCAATAAGAATAAGAGAGCCTTTAACTAATCCACCACCAAGAACTCTGTCAAGTTCAGCAATTCCAGTTAAAAACCTGTCTGATACTGTAATTTCAATGGAAGTTATTGAAACAGGATGAAGAATTTCTGATAAAGTTTTTCTTTCAGCTTTTTCTTCTATAGTTTCCTCAACAAAGCTATTCCATGCACCACAATCAGGGCAGCGTCCGATCCATTTTGGTGAAATATATCCGCAACTCTGGCACTGAAAAAATCTCCTCAGTTTTACCTTCATGCATTAATGATAATTTATTTTGCTATAAATAAACAATTATCATAAGCATTATGCCTGTTATGGCACACATAAGTAAAACTGGAAACAAAACTGCTTTTATAAATTGTGCTTCTTCTTTTCCTCCCACACCAATCGTGGCAGCTGCATTTGTAATCTTAGAAGGAGTTATTGCAGAGGCTATACCTCCACCAACTGCATGAGCTGCATAAATCCACATAAAAGCATTTGCTCCTACAGTTGAAAGGGTTGCCTCCCATTGAATCTTTGCAAAAAGAACATTTGATGCTGTTTCACTTCCACCCACAAAAGCACCAAACAAACCAAGAAATGGTGCAATGAAAGGATAGGCAGGACCAAAAACATTTGCAAGAGTGATTCCAATAATTCTGTCCATATTATACTGAGCAAAATATTGAGATGGCACAAGTTTACCATTCACAACCTCCATTGCAGACCATGCCATGATAAATGCTACAGCAAAGAAAAGTGAGTAAGCAAGAAATGGTCCCCATATTCTTGTTATCCATAGTTTGAAGACATTACTTAGTTGTTTTCCTGTGGGTCTAAGTATGAATATGGACATGAAAGAAACAACCATTATCCAGAACCAGACATTTCCAAGAATGTTAAGATCCTCCTTTTTATCCGCGATGATTCTAAGAACCTCTCTCTGTCCAAGCACATTTTCAAGCTTCATTTTTAAAGAAGGAATATTTACAATGAGGGAAATTATTATTAACAGAATAAATGGTAGGCAGGATTTAAAAACTTCTTTATTAAATACAGCTCTGCTTTGCTGCTGACTGTTATTCCTGCGATAAATAAAATAAACTGTAAGCATGGTAATTAATCCTGAAATAATTCCTATAATCTCTACTGGAAGAATTCTGAAACCAGCTATTATCAAAGCAGAAATTGAAAGCACAAGACCTGAAATCAACGCTGCTTTCCAATTTTTCTTTACAGCTTCTTTCCCTCCAACAACTTTGAGCATTAAAAAAGCAAAAATGACCGAGATTACAGGCAATAAAACAGTTACCTTGAAAGTAAAATCCCAGATAAAATCATTAAGGTTTTCTATACGAGGAGGTTTAATTCCAAATGCCATTGCAACTTTTGATGGCAGTGTTAAAGGAATTGTAAAGAGAGCAAAAGAAGTGAGAGGATCATAACACAGAATACTTACGCCAATAGCTGCAATAGGAGAAAAACCGAGTAGTAAAAAAATTGGTGGAAACATCGCAGGAGTTACCATGCCCAATGCTGTGCTTAAAGAACCAAATCCCATTCCAATAAAAAGGGTCTGTTCCTCCTTATTTCTGGCAATGCCTTTTACATACTCAATGATTTTCTTTAACGCTCCAGTTTCTCTCATTAAAAATATCAAAAACATTGTAAATACTACAGCTAAGGATATACCAAAGGCTTTAACAATTCCAGTAAGTGTAGCACCCCATATCACATTCCAGGGAGTTTTAAAATAGTAAACTGCTACAATTACAGCAAGAACCCATCCTACTACAGAAACAAAGCTTCCTGAACGATAAAAAACAAGCATACCTATTAAAACAACAAGAATTGGGAAAATAGCTAAAAAGAAATCCATTTTAGCCTCCTTTTAGAGTTGAAAAATTTAAAAAACTTTATATTTTAAACAATTTTTAATTATAAAAATCAACCATGGTATAATCTTAAATAGACTGAAAAAAGGAGGTTTAAAACAGTTGACAAAAATTATACAAAATTATTTCATGATAACCCTACAATGTGAGTTAGAAATCCCTAAAACCGATAAAGAAACACTCATGGCACTGATGAGAAAATTCTCATCATGTATGAGATATGCATACAACAGGTTATTAGAAGACAAAGAAAGAAAAGATTTACAGCCAGTATTTGCTCTTAACTCAAGGTATGTGGATGATGCAGTAATGAAAGCTAAAACTGTTTTGGAATCTGCTATAGAATCAGGTAAAAATCCTGCAAAGATTATATTTGGTGGTAGAAGACTCTTTAATAAGTTAAAGAAAAGCCACTTAAATGGTAAAAGATGTAAAAAACTTAAAAAAGAATGGAAAGAAAAAAGACTACTGTTATACTCCAGAGGAGATAAAACAAAAGCTGGTAATCTGAACTTAAGATTTGTAAGAGATGGTGATAACTGGTTTTTAAGGATAAATACAGGTAACAGGCAATGGATAAAAGCAAAAGTAATAAGAAGTGTTAAGAGAGAAAATGATAAATGGATAAACTTTATCTGGAGACTAACACAGGTAGAACTGACAGGTAATTATTTTCCATACTCAGTAGAAATAAAAATCAAAGATGGAAAGTTTTATGCAAATATTAGCTATGAAGAATACATACCTGCTTTAACATATACAATAGAAAATGGCATTATAGGCTTAGACATAAATCAAAGCCTTAACAGTGATTCAGAGCCCCAACAGCAGGCAAACCAATGGAAGGAACCTGTGAGGGGAGAGTGTAAAAGCTCTCATAAACTCTGGAAAGCTGTTAAGGTAGCCCTTGGTATTCCTGTTCTTGGTAAATCCTTTGTAAGGGATTTATCTCCGTTAAGAGTATTCTTGGTGGATTGGGACAGGATACCAAGAAGGTTAGTTCCTGTGCTTGGTGCAGGGGCTATGGGGCATCACAAAAACTCGTTGAGTTTTTGGGGACCCCTAAGGGTTAGCCAAATACCGCCTGTAGGCTTTATGGCTAACCTGAATTGGCGGAATACAAATAAGCCTACCAGAAGTGTAAGTTTTATACACTTTTGTTAACCAGGATTTATGAATCGCACACTTATAGCTATTTTGAAAATTCTTGCAAAAGAAAATAAAATAATAGGTTCAAAAGAAATCGCAAAAAAATTAAAAATGTATGGTGTAAATTTATCAGAAAGAACAGTTAGATATCACCTGAAAATTCTTGATGAAAGAGGCTTGACAAAAGTCTTTGGTAAAGAGGGTAGAGTTATAACTGAAAAAGGCAGACAGGAGCTTGAAACTGTAAGCACAGTTGAAAAAGTCGGGTTTATCATAAATAAAATTGAAACGCTGAGTTATCTTTCTGATTTTGATATACATTCCTGTAAGGGCAAAATTATTGTCAATCTAAGCTACATTCCAAAAAGCAAACTTAAAAAAGCTTTCAAATCAATGGAAAATGTTTTTAACTCTTCACTTGTAATGAGTAAAAGAATTGTTTTTATAGAAAAAGATAATGAGACCGTTATCGTCCCTGATGATCATGTTTGTATAGGAACAGTATGCAGTGTTACGCTCAATGCTATTTTATTAAAACATGGAATACCTGTTATATCAAGGTTTGGTGGAGTTCTTGAAATAAGAGATGGACAGCCTTATAGATTTAATGCTCTCATAAGTTATGACGGAACATCACTTGACCCATTGGAAATATTTATAAGAGGTAAGATGACCGATGTTTCAGGTGTCACCAAAAACGGTTCTGGAAGAGTTCTTGCAAGCTTTAGAGAGATTCCAACAGTTTGCCTAAATAAAGTTAAAGAGATTTATTCAATGATGCAAAACAAAGGATTTCAAGGAATTCTTATGTTTGGCGAACCAAATAAGTCTTTGCTTGACATTCCTGTTGGAATAGACAGGGTTGGTATTATAGTTGTAGGAGGATTAAATCCCATTGCTGCAGTTGAAGAATCAGGTATTCAAACATATACTTCAGCCATTTCTACACTTTATGATTATCAGGCAATGGTTGAGTTTAAAGAACTGAGTGAAAGATTGAAATAATGCAGATAATAACAACCCATCTTAATGCTGATTTTGACGCTATTGCTTCATGTATGGCAGCAAAAAAACTTTATCCAGAGGCAGTTGTTGTGCTACCTGGCTCAATGGAAAAGAGGGTTAAGCTTTTTTTTGAAACTTTCAAGCCCTTTGAAATAAAAAAATTAAAAGAAATTGATTTAGATAAAGTGAAAACCTTGATAGTTGTTGATACAAGAAGTGTTCAAAGAATTGGAGAACTTGCTCAATTATTGAAAAAAACAGTAAAAATCCATCTCTATGATCATCATCCTAAGGGAGAAGATGATATAAAAGCAGATTTTGAGATAACAGAGCAGATTGGTGCTCTTGCATCCCTTTTTACAGAAATTTTTCGTAAAAAGAATATTTCTATAACTCCTCTTGAAGCAACGCTTCTGTGTCTGGGGATTTATGAAGAAACAGGATGTCTTCTTTTTCCATCAACAACTGAAAGAGATGTGCTATCAGTTGCTTATTTACTTAAAAAAGGAGCAAATTTAAATATAATTTCTCAATTTCTTAAGGAAGAGCTCTCACGGGAAGAAGTATCTCTTCTTAATGAGCTTCTTAATTCCTTGCAGGAGTACTTAATTAATGGAATAAGAATTAATATCGCTCATGCTGTAAAAGAACACCCTGAGGACATTTCTCACATTGCTCATAAAGTAATGGACATTATTGACACAGATGCGCTTTTTCTTATTATTGAAATGGAAGATAAAATTTTGATAATCGGAAGAAGTAATACTCCGCAGGTTGATATAGGTTTAATTCTAACTGAATTTGGAGGAGGCGGGCACTGGGCAGCAGGAAGTGCCACTTTAAAAGAAAGGCCTGTTAATTTACTTATTGACGAGCTTGTCAAAATCGTTAAACAGCAGATAAAACCAGAAAAAGTTGCCAGAGATTTAATGACAACTCCAGTAATCTCTGTACAATGGGACAGACCAATTAAAGAAGTTGAAGGAATGATGACAAAATATGGCATAAATGCCATGCCCGTAATTAAAAATAATAAATACATTGGCGTAATCACAAGAGGAGTTGTTGAAAAAGCAATCTTCCATGGACTGAAACAATCAAGGGTTGGTGATTTTGCTACAACAGATGCTTACACTGCCGAGGAGGATACACCTTTATGGGAAATAGAAAAAAACATGGTTGAACTTAATCAGAGATTTGTTCCAATTCTTAAAGATGATAAAGTCGTTGGAGTTATTACCAGAACTGATATACTCCGTAATCTGTATGAAGAATTAATAAGAAAATTCAAGATTTCAAAGCCTGTGGAAGCTGAAGAATCCAGAAAAAATGTAGCAAAGCTAATGAAAGAGTTTTTCTCTGAAGAAATTTATGAAATTCTGAGCACTTCAGGAAAGCTTGCTGAAGAAATGGGATATGGAGTTTATCTTGTAGGTGGCTCAGTAAGAGATCTTCTTATGAGAAGACCAAGCCCTGATATAGATATTGTAGTTGAAGGAGATGGGATAGCTTTTGCACAGAAGCTTGCCTCAAAAATAGATGGCAAGGTAATTCCTCATACAAGATTTGCTACTGCGAAAATTTTAAAAGAAATCAAAAAAAATGGCGAAATAAAGAGCTTTTACATAGATATTGCAACAGCCAGAACAGAATACTATGAGTCACCAGCAGCGTTACCAAAGGTTGAAACTTCGTCCATTAAAAAAGATTTATACAGAAGAGACTTTACAATAAATGCTCTGGCTGTCAAACTAAATTCAAAAGATTTTGGATTGCTCATAGATTTTTTTGGCGGGCAGAGAGATATAAAAGACAAAAAAATAAGAGTGCTTCATAATCTTAGCTTCGTGGAAGACCCTACCAGAGCTATAAGAGCCATAAGATTTTCAGAGAAGCTGGGATTTAAAATATCAAAACACACTGAAAACTTAATAAAACTTGCTGTTAAAATGAGCATTTTTGAAAAACTTAAAGGACCAAGACTTTATGAAGAACTTATTTTACTTTTAAAAGAAACTCTACCTCATCATTCAATAAAAAGGCTTGACGATTATGGTTTACTCAAAATCCTTCATCCTTCCTTAGAAGAAAAAAAACTTTACAGTGATCTTGCAAGAGCTTATGAAACTGTACAAGCCATAGAACTCCTTTTTTTGAGAGAAAAATATAGAAAAGAATTCATCTATTTAATGGTAATACTCTGGAACCTGAAGGACCATGAAAGGCAGGAGTTTCTCCAAAGAATATGCATTCCAGAAAATATAAAAAAAGAGGTTATTGAAAATATAATCTCCGCTGAGAAAGCCTTAAAAGCTTTTCCTTCTGAAGAATCTCCTGTAGAAATATACACAGCCTTAAAACCATTAAGCATAGAAACAATAATTTTAATGATGGTTTATGCACAGAATCAGCAAAGAAAAGCAATTTCTTTTTATCTTACAAAACTTAAAGAAATAAAGCCTTTATTGCGCGGAGAAGATTTGAAAACTCTCGGAATTCCTCCAGGACCTGCTTATAAAAAGATTTTTGATGAAATTTTAAAGGAAAAGCTTCAGGGCAGGCTTCTATCAAAGGAAGAAGAGATGGAGTTTGCAAAAAAGCTTGGAAAATAGAAAATTTATTATGATATTATAGATTATGGCATCAATCAATCTTGAAGAAATAAAAAAGCTTGAAGAAATAAAAAAGTTAATTAAAACTGAATTGCCAACAATTTTAAGGACAGATCCCTCTTTTCGTAGATATATTCTTCAAATAACAAAGCTTTATTATCCTCCCAAGAAAAAAACAGAAGACAGAATAGAACAGCTTTATCAACAGCTTTTGCAGATGCAGGAGCAGTCTGAAAAAAGATGGCAGGAGTGGAATAAAAGATGGAAAAAACTCAGGCTGATTGGAATAAAAAATGGGACACTCATTCAGATGAATTTATAGAGAAGGAAGAAAAAAATATAAGCGAAATAGAAGAATAAATTGCTCCAGGACAGTATCCCTGTTTTAATGTATCATCATGTAATGCCCTTTAACAGTACTCTTAATGTAACTCCAGATGTTTTTGAAGAACAACTAATAGGCTTGAAAACAAAGGGCTGGAAAACACTTGATGGTAAAGAATTTTTATATCTTATGGAACATTCTGAAGAACCAAGAAAAAAATGTCTGCTTATCACATTTGATGATGGCTTTATTGATAACTATATTTATGCTTATCCTCTTCTCAAAAAATACAAAATGAAGGCATTGTTGTTTGTAGCAACAGATTTTATAACTGATTTAGATATTAAAAGAGATAACCTTGCTTTCACCCATAAAGAAATGTGGAAGCTTGCTTTTTCAGAAAAAAAGCATGAGGTAATGTGCACTTGGAATGAACTCAGAGAAATGCAGTATGAAGGCGTTTTTGATATACAGAGTCATGGACACACGCATAAAATACCTAATTTCATAGAAATGGCTGATTATGAGGCGCTGAAAGATGATTTAAACCTGGGAAAGGAATTACTAATTAAAAATCTGGGGAAAGAGCCTCTTCATCTTGCCTGGCCCAAAGGAGTTTATGACAGTAAGGCAGAAGAAATAGCTAAAAAGCTGGGATTTAAGGCTTTATATACAACTCAAAGAGGAGCAAACATAGATGATCCATTTCATATTAAAAGACTTGCTATAAAAAATAAGGGCAAAAGCTGGCTTAATAAGAAGTTGATAATTTACAGCTCTTCACTGTTAAGCAAAATATATTATAGAATAAGAGTTTAATGAAAATTGCTTTCATAAAAAGAAATTTCTCCTATCACGGTGGTGCTGAAAAATATCTTTCCACTCTTATAGGCAGTTTGAAAAAAAAAGAATGGGAAATTCATATATTTGCCAACAAATGGATAAAAAATGAAGAAGTATTATTTCACAAAGTTCCGATTTTGCCTTTATGTTCATTTTTGAGGGCTTATAGTTTTAACCGAAATCTCAACATTAATCTTAAAGAGTTTGACTGTGTGATTAGCTTTGAAAGAACCACAAAACAGCATATTTACAGAGCCGGAGAAGGATGCCATAAAAGATGGCTTGAATTACGCTCTTGTTTTGAATCTAAATTAAAGAAATTCTCATTTAAACTAAATCCTCTTCACAGATATTATCTAAGGCTTGAAAGGCAAATCTTTGAAAAAACTCCATTAATCATTGCAAACTCACATATGGTAAAAAATGAAATAATCAATTACTATGGAATCCCTTCTTCAAAAATTATCGTAATTTACAATGGTGTTGATACTGAGAAATTCTCTCCGGAAAACAGAAAAAAACATAGCCAATTAAGGCAAACACTTAAACTGCCAACGGATAGAAAAATCATTCTTTTTGTCGGCTCTGGATTTAGAAGAAAGGGGCTAATTACTCTTCTTAAAGCAATGGCAATTTTAAAATACAAACAATATCTGCTTCTTATTATAGGGAAAGGAGATATAAAAAAATACATGAAAATATCTAAAAATCTTGGTATTGAAGATAAAGTATTTTTTATGGGCGCAAGAAAAGACATTGAGAGCTTTTATGCCATGGCTGACCTTTTTGTTCTTCCCACAATTTATGATCCTTTCAGCAATGCAACACTTGAAGCTATGGCATCGGGAATTCCTGTAATTACAACCATAAACAATGGTGTCTCAGAAATCATTGAAGAAGGAAAAGAAGGCTTTACCATAAAAGATCCATTTGCCCATGAGGAGCTTGCAGATAAAATAAATATTGCCATGGAAAATACTGAAAAAATGGGAGAGTTTGCAAGAAAAAAAGCAAAATATTTTACAATTCAAAGAGCTGTAGAGGAGTTCACAGGATGTATAAAAAAATTCTTGTTATAAAGCTTCGTCATATAGGAGATGTTTTACTTACAACACCTGTTTTCAGGGCTTTAAAAGAGAATTTTCCGAACTCATTTATTGCTGCATTGGTAAACAAAGGCACAGAGGAGGTTCTTGAGAAAAATCCTTACATAGACCAGATTATAATCTATGATAGAGAAATAAAAAAATTACCTGTATTTAAAAGATACATTGAGGAGATTAAATTTCTAAAGAAGATACGAAATATTGGTTTTGATACTACCATAGACCTTACAGGAGGAGATAGAGCAGCAATAATATCATATTTTTCAGGAGCTAAAACAAGGATAGGAATAAAATCAAAAGGATTTTTTGGGAAAAAATATATTTATACCAAAATTTTTGAGATAGATGGTCATAGGCATACAGTGCTTCAGAATCTTGAAGTTCTTGAAAAAATGGGATTAAAAATGGGAAAGCCTGAAGTAATTCTCAATATTACAGAAGATGAAAAGAATTGGGCAAAACAACTGATTTTTCCCTGTAATTCCGAACGAAAACAAGGAATCTCATCCTTTAATCAAAAAATTATCCACATTCATCCCACATCCAGATGGCTTTTTAAATGCTGGAAGGACGAATACATGGCAGAAGTTATAAAATGGTTGATTTCCAATGGATATAGAGTAGTTCTTACCTCATCCAGAGATGAAAAAGAACTTAAAAAAATTGAGTCAATTCTTTCATATATTTCTTCATATCCTTCTGAATCTATAATAAACCTTGCAGGTAAACTAACTCTGAGGCAACTTATAGCAGTCTCTTCCCTCTGTGATCTTTATTTTGGTATAGACACAGCGCCAATGCATATAGCAGCAGCTTTAGGGAAACCAGTGGTAGCACTTTTTGGACCAAGTGGAGCATTTCATTGGGGTCCATGGGATAATGAGTCAAATGGAAAACCTTATTCTCAAAGAAACGGCATTCAGAGATTTGGTAAAAACATAGTAATTCAGCGAAACTGGATTTGCATTCCCTGCGGACAGGATGGCTGCGAAGGCTCAAAAATAAGCAAATGCCTCTTTGATATAAAATCCGAGGAAGTGATGGAGATTCTTAAAGAAGTATTAAGATAATGCATTACATCTTTAATTTTGCAATGAAAGAGCAAAAGAAAACTATCCACGCATTAAAATGATGAAACGCTTTGAATTTGAACTTAAATATAAGGAAACGATATAATTGTGATATAATGTTGACATGAGAGTTCTTAATGAAATTCCTTTCAAGGATAAAATAAAGAAATCCTTATTTATGAAAGAAAAAATTGCCGTTCTAATAAATGAAACTGAATAAATGAGGCTGAAAATAAGAGAAAATTTGCTTTATCTGGTATTAAAAATAATTAAAAAATTTGACAAAAGACAAACAGATTTGAAATATTTTAACCCTGATGAAGTTAAAAACATTCTTGTGGTATCATCAACTGCAATTGGAGATACTCTAATGTCAACACCTGCAATAAGAGCAGTAAGACAGCGATACCCTCATGCAAAAATAATTGCCCATTTTAATGTGAAAAATATGGAACTCTTTGAAAACAATCCACATATTGATGGAATAATTCCATATTACGGTGGATGGAAGAAATTTTTTAAAACAATCAAGGAGTTTCGCAAACATAACTTTGATGTAGCATTGATACTTCATGGAAATGAACCTCAGGCAACTCCAATGGCGTATCTCAGCGGTGCAAGATTTATTGTAAAAGTGCCTATGCCAAAGAGATTCGGTTTTTTAGTTAGCAATAAAAGCAATGGCTTTGAAAATCCATGGAATCATCATGGTATTGATGTAAGGCTTAAAGCAGCATCTTTTATCGGATGTAATAACACCAACAGAGAAATGGTACTTAAAGTTGAAGAACAAGACAGAGCCAGATTATTGGATTTACTGAAAAATTTTAATATAGATTTAAATAAAAAACTTGTAGGCTTTCAAGTAGGAGCTGCCAATAAATTTAAAATATGGCCAGCAGAGAAGTTTATAGAGTTAGGTAAAAGGCTTATTGAATACGATGAAAATATATTTATTATAGTTTTAGGTTCTAAAAATGAAAAAACTTTATGCGATTATGTCCAGAATAAAATAAAGCATGGTGTGATATCTTTAGCTGGTATATTATCCCTCAAAGAATTAAGAGCTTTAATAGAAAAACTTCAACTTCTTGTTACAAATGATACTGGTGCAATGCATATAGCAGTAGCTTTAAAAAAGAAAACTTTATCACTTTTTTGTCCAACAAATTTCTGGGGAGTAGGACCTGTTCAGGATAATCATTTACACAAGATTATCGTAAAGGACAAACCATGTAACTTTTGTTTAACGAAAAAATGTAAAACTCCTTTTTGTATGGATCTGATAGAAGTAGATGAAGTATTTGAAGCAATAAAGGGAATTTTATATGAAGATAGCTCTTTATAATGTAACCACCACTATTAAAAATGGTGGAATTGAAAGCTTCTGTCTAGGATTAGCAAGAAATCTCTCCAAAGCAGGGATTGAAATAGATTTATATACAGGGAAGACTGATAAAATTTTACCATATCAAAATAATTTGAAAATAATAACTTTACCTTACGTAAGTCGCAATAAATTTCCTAATTTTGGCTCTCGCTTTAGAAAATTTATGGAAAGGCTTTCTTTTGCCTATTATGCTATACCTGTATTAAGAAAAAATAATTATAATTTTTTCATTATTTTTAAACCCTATGATCTACCAGTTGCGATTTTAATGAAAAAGGTGTCAAATTGTAAAACTATATTCTTTTCAGGTGGGACAGAGTTTTTTGCGGGTTACAGGTTAATGATTAGAAGATTAGACTATTTTTTTTCCTGCAGCGAATTTAACGCAAAACAAATAGAAAATTATTCAGCAGTAAAACCATTGATATTACCAAACGGGATAGATACGGATTTATTTAAGCCTCAAGAACCTGCAATAGAGCTTAAAAAAAAGTTGCAGTTAAGAGACGAAAAAATTTTAATTACTGTTTGTAGACTTGTGGGATGGAAGGGAGTTCAATATGGGATTAAAGCTTTAAAAAAGATTATTGAAAATGGCTATAAAGTAAAGTACTTAATTATCGGGGATGGGGAATACAGAAAAAATCTTGAAAAATTAGTTGATGAATTAAACATCAACAATCATGTCTTATTTTTAGGAAATGTTGAAAATTCTGAATTACCAAAATATTACTCTATTTCTGATATTGCCATATTCCCGAGTATTGCAAATGAAACATTTGGAATCTCTATTGCTGAAGCTATGGCATGTGAAGTACCAGTAATATCCACAAATGTTGGAGGAATTCCTGAAGTAGTTGGAGATAGCGGTTTTCTGATAGAACCTTGCAATGAAGATGAAATCGCAAGTAAAATAAAAACTTTAATTGATAATTTCTCTTTAAGAAAGGAGTCTGCTATTAAAAGTAGACAAAGAATTGTAAAAAATTTTAGCTGGGATATTATAGTTAATAATTTTTTGGAGCGTATAAATGCCTAAAAAGGTATTAATGTTTGCAGGACCTGTTCATCCTATTCCTCCCATAAAGGGAGCAGCAGTAGAATCATGGATATATGAAGTATCAAAAAGAGTTATTAGTTTTGAACCTCACATTGTCTCTATTGGTGACATTTATTATCCTGAAAGTGAATATAAAAATGGAATTTACTTCCATAGAATAAATTTTAGCCCTTTATATAGAAGAATTTTTCAGAAAATGACTAAATTAGATCCCTTATCTTATCCAAAGAGAGTCTTAAAAATCATAAATAAAATTAAACCAGATATAGTTCATATACACAATACTTATAAATGGGCATTACCAGTCATTGAAAAATTGGATAAAAACATAAAAATTGTATTGCATTTTCATAATGAGATTAATATTGATAAAGAAAATCAGGTTGATGCTTTTATAGGATGTAGCCAGTTTATTGTAGAAATTTATAAAAAAAATAATAAATTAAAAGCCAAGCATTATAAATGCATTTATAATGGTGTGGACCTATCAAAATATAGACCTTATTGGGAAATTCCTGAGTTAAGACGAAGCATAAGGGAAAGATTTAAAATAAAAGAAAATGAGTTTATTGTACTTTTTATTGGAAGAGTTTCTCCTGAAAAAGGAGTTGAGCATTTTGTAAATACTGCCATTAGATTGAAAAATGTTAAAAATATACGATTTTTTATTGTTGGAGAAATTTCAAAAAAAGGAGAAAGAGCGAATTATGCAAAAGAGATTTTAAAAAAAATAACAAGTTATAAGGATAAAATAATCTTTACCGATGTATTTCCTCCTTTTAAAATGCCCTTAATATATCTTATAGGAGATATAGTTTTTTCACCTTCTAATTTTGAAGAGCCTTTTTCAATGGTTAATATAGAAGCTATGGCAACAGGGCTTCCCGTAATAACAAGAGCTAAAGGAGGAGTTAAGGAATATATTAAAAATGGAATTAATGGTTTTTTTGTTAGAGAAGAGAAAATAGATGAAGATGCTTCAGAATTAATAGTTAATTTATATCAAAATGAGAGGCTGAGAAAAACTATTGGAGAAAATGCAAGAGATACAGTTAAAAAATTTGATTGGTTTTATATTGTGGAGGAATTAGAAAAATTTTATATGGAACTATTGACAAAATGAAAGTAATAAATACATTACCGAAAATTTTATTAATTTTCTCTGAATACTTACTTTACTTATTGATAATATTTTTGTTTATAGATCAAGGAGAGACTTTCAGGGAAGTTGGTATATATACACCATCAATTTTATTGTTTTTAAGAGCTTTAATCTCACAAGAAAATCCAGTTGATATAAAAAATAAAATTTTTATTTTAGTCATATTTTTATGTTTCTCTGGAATTATTGCTTCAATTTTTTCTCCTGAACCATATTATTCATTAAAGTGGTTTAAAAAAACGTATTTAAAGTTGTTTTTTGTGACTTTAGCTTTCATTTATATTTTTCAAACTCCACAAAAATTAGAAAATTTAAGCAATCTATTTGTTTTTTTAACTTTGTTATTTTCAATATTAACGATTTATGAGTTTTATACGAAAGTTTTTCTAAATTCATATGACTTTGGAACAACAATACGAAAATATATTGTTCCATTAGAAATTTTTTGTCTCTTCATTCCATGTTTTATTGTTACTAAAAAAACAAAATTTTTGAAAATCATAGGCTTGAGTTTACTCCTGATAACTCTGCTTGCAATTATTTTTACAGGAAGCAGAGGAGGCTGGATAAGTGTTCTGTCAGGTATAGCTGTATGGCTAATTGGTTATACATATATAACAAAGGCAAACATAAAGAAAATTGTTGTTGTCACCGTTTCCATGACAGTTATAATTTTTATTGTCATATCAATATGTTCTCCTTCATATGTAAAAGTCAAAATTGAACAACTTCTTAAAGGATATACTTCACAGAGAAAAGAGTATGTGTGGCCCATTGCCATAGAGTCCTATAAAAATCTTCCTTTAATAAATAAAATTTTTGGCAATGGACTCGGAAGAATGACTTATCTTGAAGATTTTAAAAAATACTACATTAATAGATTTGGTAAAGAACCAGAAGAACTGTATTCACCACATAATGTTTATTTGGGTACATTATATAAACAAGGCATATTTGGTCTTACAATATTTTTTGCTCTGTTTTTTACTTCTTTCAAGATTTTATTTAAAAGCTTAAAAATGGAACAATCTTTAAAAATGAAAACCTTTGCATTATCGCTAATTGCCGTTTTATCTGTTTTTATGATTCATGGTTTAGTAGAGGACATGAGGTTTAATCAATTGCTTTTAATTATTCCTTTAATTGGGGCATATAATGGATATCTCTGGAAAATGAAAAATGATTGAAATTATATATCCGGTTCCAGAAATATTACCTGACAGCAGGGCGAGATTTATTCAAATAATCAATACCTGTTATGCTCTTTCAAAAATGGGATTAAATGTTAATCTTATAACAGGTATTAAAACAGGATTTTCAACAAAGGACTTATATCAATTTTATGGTTTAAAGCCCTGTGAAACTTTTAAAATTATTAAACTCCCTATATTAAGGAGACAAAAGGCTAAATATTTAAAAATTTCGTGGAACGGATTATTTTATTTGTTTTTTTTAAAATTTTTGTACAATAGTTCAAAGGCGAAAAAATGCCTAATATTTTTAAGACACATTAAACTTGCCAGGTTTTTACTGAATTTTAAAAAATTTTTCAAAATGCCTATGATTTTTGAAGTTCATGAAATATTTTATTTAAATAAAAAAAAACAGGCTAATTTAAAACAGACTGAGATAGAGATTTACAAAAACATGGATGCTTTAATATGCATATCTTTCAAGCTTAAAGAATTCCTGATAGATAATTTTAAGATTAATGAGAAAAAAATTTCTGTAGTTCATGATGCTGTTAGAAATGAATGGTTTAAAATAAAAAAAGATCATGAAAATTCCTATATATGTTACACAGGAAGTTTGTATCAATGGAAAGGAGTAGATATTTTAATTTCTGCCATGAAATATCTTCCCGATGAAAAATTATTAATAATTGGCGGAGGAGATAGATTAAATGAATTAAAAAAGCTGGTTATGGAAGAGGATATATCTAATAGAGTAATTTTTACAGGATATGTCCCACACTCTCTTATACCTGAATATCTTTCTAAAGCTAAAATTGCTGTATTACCTAATGTAGCAGAAGGACCTTCACAATTCTCATCTCCCTTAAAATTATTTGAGTATATGGCTGCAGGTATTCCTATTGTGGCTTCAGACTTGCCAGTTTTTAAAGAAGTATTGCAGAATGAGGAAACTGCTATTTTTTTTGAAACGGGAAACCCTAAAGCTCTGGCTGACGCAATAAAAAAAGTTTTAGATTCAAAAGAATTAGCGGAAAAATTAAGTAAAAATGCAAAAAAAAATGCCGAAAATTATACATACGAAAAAAGAGCTGAAAAAATTTATATAGCGTTAATGGAAATTTTTAAAAATTTAAAATGCTAACCAAAATCCTCTTTATCCGTCGGGACAATATCGGAGATCTTATATGCACAACGCCTGCAATTCATGCTGTAAGAAAAGCCTACCCTGAGGCGAAGATAGGTATTCTTGTAAACAGCTATAATGCAGAGGCTTTGATGAATAATCCAGATATTGATGAAGTTTATATTTATGAAAAAGCAAAGCATGTGCCCGAGAAAAATAAGTTTTCCGTTTGGCTAAATAATGCAAAGATTCTCATAAAAATTCGTAAGGAAAGATATGATGTTGCAATTGCCTGTGGTTCATACTCGCCAAGACTTGCCAGATATACATATATGACTCAAGCCAGAATAAGAATCGGATATTTACCTAAAAATATTGATAAATCCTTGTTTTACAATATACCTTTAAAAGAACCTGAAAAGCCAATCCATGAAGTTGAAAGAGTTTTTAATCTTTTATCACCTTTGGAAATTGACGGTTTACCCGATAAATTAAGAGTATTTCCTTCAACAGCTGAGATTAAAAAAGTCTGGGAATTCTTAAAAAGGAAATCTCTCACTAATGCTCGGGATGACAGATTCTTATCAGATACTTCAAGCTTACAGGATGGCAAACTTCTAATTGCCTTACATATAAGCAGTAGAAAGCCTGAAAATAGATGGTCTGCTGAGAAATTTACACAACTTGCAAAAACTATCTTGAAAAAAAACAATGCAGAGATAATGTTTTTATGGTCTCCAGGAAGTGAAAAAAATCCTTATCATCCAGGAGATGATGAAAAGGCAGAATTAATTATTAAATCAATGCCTCAAATTATTCCGTACAGAACAAATCATTTACGAGAGCTTATTGCAGCTCTGAGCTTTGCCAATCTGGTTGTCTGTCTTGATGGTGGAGCAATGCATATAGCAGCAGCACTTGGAAAACCCATTGTAACAATATGGGGATCTACAGACCCTCATAGATGGAGACCATGGGGAGTAAAGCATATTATTTTACAGGGAAGTGATAAAAAAGCTGAAAATGTTGATGTTGAGCGTGTTTTTGAAGCAATAAAGCAGCTTCTTAAGGAGATTACCAGATAAATGCCACTTAAAATCCTTCATACAGAGTCTTCGCCTGGATGGGGTGGTCAGGAAAACAGGATTCTCAATGAAGCATTAGGGTTACAAAGGCTTGGAGCAAAAGTTTACATTTTATGCCAGCCTGAAAGCAGGCTTGCGGAGAAAGCAAAAGAAGCTGGAATTGAGGTTTTCACATATCCCATGCGAAAAATTTATGATATAAAGGCAATTTACCATACAGTAAGGCTTATCAATAAATTAAACATTGATGTGGTAAACACTCACAGCGGTAAAGATAGCTACATTGCAGGATTTGCTGGAAAGCTTTCTAAAAAGCGAGCTTTAATTGTAAGAACAAGGCATCTTGCATTACCCATAACATCAACTTTTTCCTATAAATATCTTGCAGATGTTGTTGTAACAGTAAGTGAATATGTAAGAGACTATCTTATAAGCAAGGGTATTAATCCTGAAAGAGTTTTTGCAATTCCAACAGGCATTGACCTTGAAAAATTTAATCCAGACAGAGTAAAGGCATCTTTAAGAGAAGAACTCGGACTTAGTGAAAACATCCCCCTGATAGGGACTGTATCAGTTTTAAGAAAGAAAAAGGGTCATCACATTCTAATTGAAGCAATTCCACATGTTTTAAAAGAGTTTCCTCAAGCAATTTTTGTTTTTGCTGGCAATGGTCCTCAGAGAAAAAACATTGAATATAAAATATTGCAGTGTGGCTTATCTCAAAATATTATCATGCTCGGACACAGGGATGACATTCCACAGATTCTTAAATCAATTGATATATTTGTCCTGCCAACACTTCAGGAGGCACTTGGTACATCTTTCATTGAAGCAATGGCAATGGGAAAGCCTGTTATTGGTTCTGATGTGAATGGTGTAAGAGAAGTAATAGATGATGCTGTAAATGGTTATCTTGTGCCTGCAGAGGATAAAGTAGCTTTATCAGAAAAAATCATAGAACTTATCTCTGACAGGCAAAAAGCAAAGGATTTCGGAATTAGGGGAAGGGAAAAAGTTGAAAACAAATACACTATAGAGAAAATGTGCAGTGGAATGCTTGAAGTTTATTTAAAAAATTTAAAGAAACCTTAAAACTCCGATCTGTAACTTCCTCTTCCAAGTTCCAAGCCGCTCTTTTAAAGATTTTGGTATAATCCATTATAAAAAAATCTTTAAATTGAGGGCAATTGTTCCCCAAAATTTTTCACTTTTTGTTAAAATACTTACCATGATTACTGGAAAAACAAGAATAATCGGAATATTTGGTGATCCTGTTGAGCATACTCTTTCTCCTTTGATTCATAATGAAGCTTTTCAATATCTTGGACTTGACTACTGTTATGTGCCATTTCATGTAAAAAAAGAATATTTAAAAGATGCTGTCTTTGCCATCAAAGCCTTAAATATAAAGGGTGTGAATATAACAGTTCCACATAAAGAGGCAGTAATTAAATATCTTGATGAAGTTTCAGATGAAGCTGAATATATTGGAGCAGTCAATACGGTTTTAAACAATGAAGGATGTTTAAAAGGTTTCAATACAGATGCACAGGGCTTTGTTTTATCACTCAAGGATGAAGGAGTTAGCATTGGAGGTAAGAATTTTCTTATTCTCGGTGCAGGAGGTGCTGCAAAAGCCATAGTTTACGGAGTTTTAAAAGAAGGAGGCAAAGTCTACATCTACAATAGAACCCTCTCTAAGGCATTGGCAATAAAAGAAAGATTTAGTAGTTTAGGATTTATAGAAGTTGTAAGCACTATTGACAAATCTATTACTGAAAAAATGGAAGTAATAGTAAATGCCACTTCTCTTGGTTTGAAAAAGAACGATCCTATGCCTTTAATCCCAGAACTTCTGTCATCAAAGCATATTTACTGTGACATTGTTTATCCTGAAACTTCTTTAATGAAGGAAGCAGAAAACATTGGATGTAAAGTTATTGGAGGTATTGGAATGCTACTGTGGCAAGCTGTATATGCTTTTCAGATATGGACTTCAATTCAAGCTCCTGTTGAAATTATGAAAAAAACTCTGAATAAACTATTGACAAAATAATAATTTTTTAGTATAAAACTTAAAAATGATTCTTGGCATAGAAATAGAACCTTCTTGTATCAGGGCTGCTTATATAGGGAAAAAGTATGAACTTACTGAATGGGAAAGCTTTGAACTTCCAGAGGGAGCAATTGGACCTGAAGGAATAGTTGACGTTGACAGTGTTATAAAAACCCTTATAAAAATTCCACCAAGATTTAATATGAAAAATCCAAAAGCAGCCTTTGCAGTTTCAGGACCTGCTTACACTGCAGTAAGAATAATTCAGGTTCCTTTTATTGATAAAGATGAAATTGCTTTAAATCTTCCTATGGAGCTTGACAAATACATTCCATTTAATGTGAAGGAAGTATACTATGACTTTCACATAGTTGAAGAACTAAAAGATAAAAACTTAACCGAGATTCTTGTGGCAGTGGCAAACAAGCAGATAGTCAATGAATATATTAATATCTTTGAAAAAGCAGGCATAAGTTGTCAGGTTGTAGATATTGAAGCTTTGGCCCTATTTAATGTGTATGAATTAAATTACAGAGAAATGGATACCTCTCTCATTGTAAATGTAGGAGAAAATGTTATTAACTTCATTATTACCCGAAATAATAAACCTCTTTATGTAAGAGATAGCACGATTACTTTTAAGATTAATATACACGAAGCTCAAGAAGAAGAAATAAGAAGTTTTGCAGATGATGTCTCTACAGAAATCTATAGACAGATTGAATACTTTAAATCTTTCTTAACAGAAATACCAGTAAAAAAGATATATCTTACAGGCTTTCCTGTGAGTTCTTCTTTTTTTGTTTCATCAATTGAAGAAAGACTGGATCAGGAAGTAGTGATATTGAATCCTTTTAAAAAAATCAAAATAAATAAAAAAATTGCATCTAAGATGCATAAATATTTAAATGTATCTGCCATATCAATTGGACTGTCTCTCAGAGGAACGGAGAAGATAAAATGATAAAGATAAATCTTTTACCAAAAAAAGAAGTTAAAAAAACAGGAAAAAAAATTGAGATCAAATTATCAGGAAAGATTGTTAAAAAACTGGCAATTCCCTTAGGTTTGAGTTTAATTGTACTGGTAGTTATTTTTGCTTACTGTGAGATTACAAAATCAGCTCTTGAAAAAGATATTCAGGTACAGAAAAAGACCATTGAAGGGCTTCAGAAAAAAATACAGGAAGTTAAAAAATTTGAAGCAATGAACAAAGATATAGAAGCAAAGGCAAAATTAATTGAAAATCTTAAAAAGATGCAATCAGCACCTGTTAGTATTTTAAGCATTGTGGTAAAAAAACTTCCTGATGGAGTATGGCTTACAGGGCTTACATTTGATGATACAGTTACAGTGGAAGGAATAGGATTTTCAAATCTGAATGTTGTTCAGTTTGTTGATAATCTTAAAGCAACTACAGAGTTACAGGATGTTTATCTCATAGAATCACAACAAACTGAGTTTGAAAAACAGGCTGTTTATAAATTCACTGTAAAATTTAAATTAAAGGTGTGATATGGATTGGGAAGAACTTTCAAAGAGCAAAAGGATTCTTTTAATGATTCTACCATGCCTATTTTTGTTTGTTCTTTTCAGTTCTATCTATTTATTACCAGCCATTGAAACTATTAATAGATTAAACTCTGAAAAAAATAGTTTAAAAGAGGAAATAGACAAAGCCAATATGATTGTTAATAAATATGAAGACTTAAAAGCTTTGAATGAGCAGCTAAAGAAAAAAATGGAGTTTTTAAAAACACTTCTACCAAAGGAAACAGAGGTTTCTGATGTCTTAAAAAAAGTTTCTGAAATAGGATTACAGAAAGGACTGGTTGTAACTTCATGGAAACCAAAAGAAAAAATGCCTCATTCATCAAATGAAGTTTATGAAATTCCTGTTGAAGTATCTATGAGAGGAAAATATCATACATTTGGAACATTTTTCGCTGATATTACAAAAATAGAAAGAATAATCAACATAAAAAAGATGGAGATAAAAAAGGGAGATAAAGATCCGACAATGCTTAATGCAAATTTAACTGCTGTAACTTATTCATTGATACCTGAAGAAGAAAAGAAAAAAATACAACAAAAGAAAAAATGATGGAAAGAAAAAGAATTTTAATTATTACTGGAGCATTAGCATTATTGGCATTTCTGCTGATAAGCGTTTTTTTACTTAACAGAGAGGAAAAACCTCAACAGATAGTAATAAAAACTCCAAAAAAACAACCAATCCAGATAAATCAATCTGATATTGTATTTCCCTCATACAACTATGATGCTCAACAATTAAGAGATCCCTTTGCACCATTAATTGTAAAGAGAGAGGCAAGGAAAAAAGGTGCTTCACCTCTTGAAAGTTATGAAATAGAAGAACTTAAACTTACAGGAATTGCTAAGGATAAAAAAGGTGCTTTAGCACTTCTTCAAGCACCTGATGGAAGATTTTATATTGTAAGAGAAAATGACAGAATAGGATATAGCGGAGGAAAAGTAATTAAGATTTTAAAAGAGAGTATTGAAATCAGAGAAAACAACAAAATTAAATATTTAAAACTAAGAACGGAGGAAGAAAAATGATAAATAAAATTGGTTTTATTTTAATGTTATTATTTCTTCTTATAACAAATGCTCTGGCAGGCGAGATTAGCAACATAATTCCTGAAGGAGACACATTAAAGATAAAGCTTACAGAAAAAACAGAGTTTAATCTTCTTCCATGTGAAGATCCATTTAAAATAAAGATAGAGCTTAAAAATACAAAGCCAGGCATCTTAGATAAAAAAATTTTTTTAAGAGAAGGCATAGTGAGTGAAATTTCATCTCAGGTGAAAGATAACAACACTGAGATAGAACTTCTTCTTAGTGAACCTACCAAACCTGAAATTAAAATGGAAAATAATGTTCTCATTGTTTCTTTCAGCCATCTATCTCAACCTGAACAGGTTAAGACAGCAAAAATTATTGAAATGAAAATGGATGAAACAGAAGAAGGCTTTGAGATATCAATTCAGGCAGACAGTGAACTTCCTGAGCCGTCTTTAAGTAAAGTTGATGATTATATTAATGTGGATTTTCAAGGAGTAATTTTTGATGCAGAAACCGGAGATATTCCTGTTTCTGTAAAAAGACAGGGTGATGAGCTTATATTAAGCTTCTTTTTTGGAAAAGATTTTGATGTTGAGCCTGTTTATCTTGGAGATGAAGTGATTCTCAATGTAAAAACAATTAAAGAACTCAAAATTGCTAAATCAGATGAAAAAAAGCCTATAGATAAAACATTAATTGACAGTGAAAAAACTGTTTCACTTGACCTTCAGGATGCTGACATTGTAGGAGTCTTCAGGCTTCTTGGAGATATAGGAGGATACAATGTTGTTATACATCCTGAGGTAAAAGGCAAAGTAACACTTAAGCTTATAAATGTTCCATGGATACAGGCTATTGATGTAATATGTAAAAGCTTTCAGCTTGAAAAAATCTTTGATGGAAACATAATAAGAATAGCTCCAATTAAGGTCTTTCAGGAAGAGAAAAAGCTTGAAGCAGAAACAAAAGACCTTTTCAAGAAAGCAGAAGAAGAGCAGATTCGTATATTTGTTTTGAAGTATGCTTCTGTTGAGAAAGTAAAAACCACAATTGAGGCATCAAAAATTCTTTCACCAAAAGGTAATATCTCTACTGATGAAAGAACAAGGACTGTGATTGTGAAGGATATTCCCTCAGTGCTAAATCAGGTAGCCTCCCTTATTCAGGATCTTGATAAGCCAACAAGACAGATACTTCTTGAAACAAGAATTGTAGAAATATCAAGCAGTTTCTCAAAAGCTTTAGGATTTGAATGGGGTATTTTTTGGCAGCCTCCTGATACAAGAACAACAATAATGGGTTCAGTAGGAGCATCTACTACAGGAACATTACAAAACCCTTCAATAAATATTGTTGGAGTGCCAGGTGGGGTCACTCCACTTGGAGTAAATTTACCTGCATCAACAGGAAATATCACCTCGCCAACAACTGCATTTACAATCGGTTATCTTAATCCAAGTCAAACATTTGCTCTTGATTTAAGAATTTCAGCACTTCAACAATCTGGAAAAGGTAAAATTATATCAAATCCAAAGGTTATTACCCTTGATAATCAGAAGGCAAAAATAGTTCAGGGAGCAAGTATCCCATATGGAGAGAAAGATGTTCAGAGTGGACAGATTTCAACAAAGTTTAAAGATGTTGCTATAACAGTTGAAGCAACTCCACATCTTATAGATGATAAATCAATGCTTCTTGATGTAAATGTAGTAAAAGAAGATCTTGTGGAATTTGTAAACATTGGAGGAGTTTATGCTCCGAGAACACAAAAAATAGAAGGAAATACGAAGGTTTCTCTGAGAGATGGAGAAACTCTTGTCATAGGTGGAATATACAAAAAAACTGAAAGCACTACAGAATCAAAAGTTCCAGGGCTTGGAGATGTTCCTCTGGTTGGTGAGTTGTTTAAAAGTCGCGGAAGAGATGAAACTCTTTACGAAGTTATGATTTTCATTACTCCAAGAATCCTGAAGTATGAATAATGAGGATTCTTCTCATAGAAGATGATAAAATTCTCGGTGAAACACTTAAGGATTATCTCAAAATTGAAGATATAGAGACTGTATGGCTATGGGATGAAAGGCATCTTCCTAAAATCATCACCAAATACGAGTTTGATGTAATAGTCATTGACCTTATACTAAACTTAAGTTCCGGTGAAGATATAATCGCTACATTGAGAAAAGCAGGCATTAAAACTCCGATTTTAGTGATTACTGCTAAAAAAACTTTAAATGACAAGGAAAAATGTTTCCTTAGAGGAGCTGATGACTATCTTACAAAGCCATTTGAGTTTAAGGAATTTGTCCTCAGGTTAAAAGCATTAAGCAAAAGAAAGCATTTGCCCAGTGTTTTTACAATTGGTAATATTACTGTCAATATTGATGCAAAAACAATTCACAGAGGCAATGAAGAAATAAAAATTTCAAAAAAAGCATGGCAACTTCTTGAACTTCTTCTTAAAAATAGAGGGGAAGTTGTTAGCTCTGAAACAATCCTGAACTATGTATGGCCAGAAAAAGATGTGGGAGATGAAATTGTGAGAGCCTATATTAAAGAACTTAGAAAAATATTACCACCAGACAGCATAATAACCTATCCAGGAAGGGGATACAGAATCAGTTGAAATTCCAGATTAAAATAATCATTGTTTTTTCTATGATTTTAACCATAATTCTCTTTTATATGAATACAGTAGTAATCAGCTTTATGGACTCTTTTAAGGAAGAGTATGCATCTTTGACAGAGAAAGATTTTATTGAACAAAAGATTCAGGAATATGTAAAGAATATATTGCTATGGGAGTTTTTGCTTGTTTTAAGCTTAATGCTCATTTTATACAAAATCATTGAAAGAATGCTTAGACAGGAAAAAGACTATATGGATTTCTTAGAATTAATTCTTTTAACTATCTCTCACAAGTTTGGCAATTTTTTAGCCGCTTATAAGGGCAATATAGAGATTTTAAAAACCAGATATGATGAAAAAGCCATTCAAAGACTTGACAGCAGTTATACCTACATTCAAAATGATTTTTATAAAGTCTTAGAAAGCATAAAGCATTTTAAAAGCTTTTCAGCCAGCAAAGAAAAAATTAATTTAAAGGAGACAGTAGAGAAAAATCTTTCCATGTTTGAGATAAATAGAAAACTTACAATGAATCTAAAAGATGTTTTTATTTATGCAAACAGGCAGATTGTGGATAACATTATTTTTTCGCTTATAGAAAATGCTATTAGATATTCCAGTGAAAAAATTCATATAAGACTGTCAAGATTCTGTTTTGCAGTAAGAAATGATATCTCAGAAAAAGAAAAAGGCTCTGGCGTTGGTTTAAAAATTACAGAGGCTCTTGCAAAAAAACAGGGATTTAAACTAAAATACCGAGCAAAGGAGAATAAATTTATAGTAGTTTTAAAATTCACATAATTTTCACAACATTTGATTAAGTTTTGTTTATAATTTTCATAAAAGGCTTCTTTGAAGCCTGAAAAAATCTTAAGGGTCCCCAAAAACTCTACGAGTTTTTGGGGTGTCGCAGAGGAGGTTTAATTATGAAAAGACTATTTTTAAAAGACCAGAAAGGCTTCACATTGATTGAACTACTAATCGTCATCGCAATTATTGCAATCCTTGCTTCAATTGCTATTCCCCAGTATATGAAGTATCAGCAAAAAGCAAAGGTATCCTCCTATGCAGAACCAATGGCAAGGGCATGCATGATGGATGCTGCTGCATACTGCGTTGAAAATCCTGATACTTCAGGAAGCGGCTATACTATTCCTGTTGCAAGTTTAAAAAACTGCTCAACAGCAAATATTCAAATTACAACTCCTGGTGGAAGCGTTATATTAACTGGAAATGATGCTATTACATGTGATTCTACTGGCTCAATTACTACAGGTACTGTAACAGGCTCTTTAGCTGGTGTAACTGCCTATCAAGCATACTGCTCTGTTTCTGCTGGTGGATTTAAGTGTGAAGTTAAATAGCTCTTTTATGGGCAGGTTGGGGCACCCCAAAAAGTCAAAGACTGGGGAACCCCAAAAAATCTACGATTTTTTGGGGACCCCGTTTTGGGGACCCCTTTTATGCCTGCCCTTTTAATTTTATAGCACTCAAAAATCATATAGATGAATTCTAAAAACTTTTTTCTTCCTCTCTTGCTTTTTTTTATTACTGCAATTTACATTTTCTCTCTTCCTCCTATTCTTTCAACAGGTGATGGAGGAGAGCTTATAACAGCATCATACGGGCTTGGCACACCTCATCCATCAGGCTATCCTCTTTATGTTCAGATTGGTAAGCTATTCAGTTTTTTTCCTGTTGGAAACATTGGAATTAGAGTAGAGTTAATCTCAGTATTTTTCTCAATAGTTACACTTTTTCTTGTATACTTCATTATTTTTAAAGTTTCAGAACAGAACCAGGAAGCATTTTTTGCTGCCATTGCATCAGTCATTTTTCTTGCCCTTTCCTATTCATACTTTGGACAGAGCATTGTGGCAAAGTTTTACACTCTAAACTCCTTTCTTGTTATGCTTTTACTTTTTTGCGGGATAAAGTTAAATGGATATGACAGGAGAATTCAATTTCTTGCATCCTTTATTCTCGGACTTACTCTTTCCTCTCATCATACAGGATTTATGATGATTATACCTCTTAGTGTTCTTGGATTTTTTTATTTCAGGAATTTTTTAAGAAATCTTCCATTGAGTTTTCTCTTTTTCTTACTGGGTTTTTCAGTGAATCTTTATTTCTTTATCAGAGACATGAAGGGAACTCTCTTCAGCATGATACCTGTTACAAATCTGGATTCTTTCATAAAGGTTTTTTTAAGAAAAAACTACGGAGCAGGTTCATCAATTGATGTTACAGCTTCAGGCTTTGCTAATTTTTATGGATACTTCTATGCTTTTAAAAACTACTTTTATCTTATTGAAAAAAATTTTACCTTGTTTTCCATACCTTTTTTCATTTTGGGAGCTGTATGGCTTTTTAAAAAATCAAAGAGGCTTTTTATATTTGTTTTAACATCTTTTTTTATCTATTCAATTTTTCTTGCAAAGTTGACATTTTCAATGCAAAATCCTGATGCTCATGAGCTTTATGTGATAGGACATCAATATTTTATACCATCCTTTGCAATTTACTGCATTTTTGTGGGCTGGGGGCTTTGTTTTATCTATAGTTTTTTTGAAAAATATGGTCTCAATTTTCTTAAAAGAATTGTTCCAGTTATTGTAGTTTTTTTCCCTTTACTAATGATATTTGACAGGCTTACTGATCAGTATCAGGGAAAAAACTATGTTCCCTATTCCCACACAAAGGGAATTTTTACATCCCTGCCAGTTGCATCAATTTATATGACCTATGGAGACAATCATGCTTTTCAAGGATGGTATTTAAAGCTTGTTGGAAGATACAGAGAAGATATATGTCACATAGTGCTTGATGATTATAAAACCATGGTCTGGGCACTTCATGGTTGCAAACCATATAGTCTTTACAGAGGGCTTTTCCCTGAGTTTTTCGGTGGAAATTTAATAGATCTCACGGAAAAATACAGATATTACTCAATTGTTGCTTTATCGGAAAAACATCCCCTTTATACAGTGGTTAACAGTTATCCTTATTTTTACACATTCATTTATTTGGGAAAATCATCAAATAAGAGGAATTTTGATGAATTCTTCAGGGAAAGAATGAAAAAAATTGAGCCCTTTTTAAACTATGAAGATTGCCTTGCTCATAGAACAGACGATCTTTACACACTTCAATTATGTAATTTTTCTACAATTGGATATCTCAGTATTGCAAAGGCATATGAAAATCTCTCTAAAAAAGACATAGCAGAAATTTTATTTGACCATCAATTAAACTATGGAGATTTTACAGCACCCTTTAAAATGAAGCTTAAGATTGACATTGAAAATGAAAAATATCTCAACATTTACAATGCTGTTAAAAAATACAATAAAATAGATAAATTTTACCTATCAAGGCAAAAAGATGAAAAGGATTAGCTTGATATTTTTGGCAGTAGTTTTAACAATGCTTTTAATTTTTTACCTGAGACTTCTTTTACAGCAAAAAGAGTTTATTACTCAGGCAAAACAGACTGACAGTCCCATAAAAGCAATCACTTATTATGAAAGAGTTATTCTTTCTTATATTCCATTAAGCCCCTACAATAGGGAAGCTGTAGATGGAATTCTTGAGCAGTGTAAAAAAGTTAATGATCAGGAACAAAAACTTTACTGTTATGAAACATTAAGAAGTGCTCTTTATCAGGTAAGAAGCTTTTATCAGCCTTATAAAGAGGAAATTAAAAGAGTTGAACCATTAATTGCAGAACTCAAGACATATGAGATGATTCAGTGGAAGTATAATAATTTTTCAAAAAAGGACTATCAGCGTCTTTATAATTATCATATTGAAATCCTTCGGTATGATGGTTCTCCATCTCTGTTATGGAGCATGGTGTGTGTTTTTTCTCTTTTTGCATGGATTGGTTGTGTTTGCTTGATGGTTTTTAAAGGATTTGAAACTCCTTTAAATAAAAGATACCTCATATGGGGATTTGCAGGTTTTGTATTGTTTTTCAGCCTCTGGATTATAGGCCTCTATAGTGCATAAGCCATGAAGATTCTTATTTTGCCACTTTATGGAATAGGTGATACTTTGATGACAACTCCAGCAATTGAGGTCCTTAAAAAATCCATTGATTGCAGGATTGTCAATATATGCATGTTTAAGACTACATATGAGATTCTTAAAAATAATCCATTCATTGATGAACTTATTTATTTTCCCTTTTTAAATCAGGGAATTTTTAATTCATTAAAATTCATTTTTTCTCTTGAAAAATTTGACTGTGCAATAAATTTTTATCCTTCAAATAGAAAGCAGTATAACATATTGAGCTTTCTTACTAGAGCAAAAATCAGAATAGGACATAGATACTTCAAAAAAAATCTAAGGGAACTCAACTTTCTTAAAAACAGAACTTTAAAGGAAGACCTTGAGCTACATAATGTGGAGGAAAATCTCAGACTTCTTGAGCTTCTGGGAATAAAAACATATGAGACTGCAGAAATGAAGATTTATCTTGATGAAAAGGAGATTGAACAGGGAGAGGCATTTGTAAATGCTTCATCTAAAAAGGCAATCAAGGTGGGTATTCATACAGGAACAAGCAGTTTTAAGGGACACAGGTTAAGAAGATGGCAAAAGGAAAAATTTCTGGAACTTATAAACAGTCTGCCAGATTTTGATTTTTTCCTCTTTGGCACAATGGAAGAAAAGCAAGAAAATGAATTCATACTCAACAATGCAAAGTACGGTAATCTAATTATTGTTCAGAATAAAGCTATTCGTGAAGTTGCATCAATCATTGCTCATCTTAATGCATTTGTTTCAAATGATTCAGGACTTATGCATCTTGCTGCTTCAGTAAAAGTGCCTGTTGTAGCAATTTTTGGTCCTACAAACCCAAAATGGGTTTATCCATGGGGTGTAAAACACAGGATAGTAAGAGTTAAACTAAATTGTTCTCCCTGTTTTTATTACTCTCCAGAACCTTTGAAATGTAAATCCAGACTTAATTTTAAATGCTTAAAAGATATTGATGTTTCAATGGTCAAATCAGCATTGAATTCCTTAATTGAACTTTAAATTATCAACATTCTTGACTTTCACTAAAATAAGAAGCTATCATTTTTGTATGGATAAAAAAATTGCATTTATTTATGATGAGATTTTCTTAAAACATGAGACTCCTTCAGGTCATCCTGAGTCAAAGGATAGACTTATTGCAATTGTGAATCATCTTAAAAAGGAGGGAATATGGGATAGGCTAATTCACATTAAACCGAGAAAAGCAACTGAAGAAGAGCTTTCTCTGGTTCATGAACCTCACTATATTGAGCGAATAAAAAATTCTCCACCAGGTTATCTTGATCCTGATACTTATATCAGTGAATACAGCTATGAAGTTGCCTGTCATGCAGTAGGTGCTGTGCTGGATGCTGTTGATGGAGTTTTAAATAAAGATTTTGATGGAGCATTTTGTGCAGTAAGACCACCTGGACATCATGCTGAGATGGATGCTGCCATGGGATTTTGCATTTTCAATAATGTTGCTGTTGGTGCAGCCTATGCAAAAACAAAAGGAATTAAAAAGATTTTTATAATTGACATTGATGTTCATCATGGAAATGGAACTCAGCATATATTTGAAGATGACTGTTCTGTATTTTACTTTAGCTCCCACCAGTTTCCTTTTTATCCCGGCACTGGTAGAGAGCTTGAAAGAGGAAGGGGTGCAGGAGAAGGATGCACTTACAATGTGCCTCTAAGGTCTGGCTCAGGAACTAAAGAGTATATGACTGTTTTTCAAGATATACTTCCGCAGAAAATAAGAGAGACAAAACCTGAACTTATTCTTGTTTCAGCAGGTTATGATATGCATAAAGATGACCCAATGAGCTATATAAATGTTTCAACTGAGGGTGTAAGAAGTATAATCAGAAGCATTCTCAGGTGTTCTTATTCTCCCAAAATTTTCGTTCTTGAAGGTGGTTATAATCTCCAGTCTCTTGCAGAATGTGTCAGAGTAACCATTGAAGAAATAATTAATTAATTTTTCCATAAAAATAGCCCTGTTTCTTCATCAAAATCCCTGATAAAAGAATTACCCTCCAGTTCTATGATCTCAAATTCAAAAGCAAAAACTTCCGCTTCATAAAGATGTCCGCCAATACATGAAAAATCCTCTTTTGAAAGAATAATATGAATGTGTGCAAAAGGTTCAGCATCTTTAACTGAAATATTACCTTTTAGTGAGAGTATTTCCATTGGTTCGTTAAATTCCTGAGAGATATATTTTTTTTCTTTCTGATCATAATAGCCTATCCTAACTTTTTTAACAGCTCCTATTCCATTTATTAACCCACAGGTTATTGCATTTTCTTTCAATAACTTTATGATACTTGATACAATCTCCTCACCCATAAAAAGTCTGCCCTGTAAAACTCTTTTAATGCTGAATTTTTTGATCATCCTATTCCTCCTTTATAGCCTTATGAATTCCTATAGCAATATTTAAATCTTTGCCGAGTTTTTTAATCTCAGATGCTGATTGAGAGCTCTGTTCCACTGCAGTAGCAATCTCTTTTATTCCTTCTGCTATGCTGCTTATGTCTTGTGTAATGTGATCTGTTACTGAGCTCATCTCCTCTGTACCTGAGGCAATCTGCTGTATCATGCTCTGTAGTTCCTCTGCTTTCTTTAATATATCACCAAGTATCTGTGCTGATTTCTCACTTAGTTCAACTCCACTTACCACCTTCTTTGTGGCATCCTCCATTGAACCCTCTGCTACATTAACCTCTGTCTGTATCCCCCTTATCATCTCTGCTATCTCATCTGTTGCCTTTGCTGTCCTTTCTGCAAGTTTACGAACTTCATCAGCTACAACTGCAAATCCTCTGCCTTGCTCTCCTGCTCTTGCTGCCTCTATTGCTGCATTCAATGCAAGAAGATTTGTCTGATCTGCTATATCTTTAATTACAGTTACAATCTCTCCAATCTGACGGGAACGGTCTCCTAAGACATTTATAACTTCTGAAAGTTTCTGTATTGCACCCTCTATTAGTTTTATCTCATTAGCTGTCTTAAGTGTCATATCTCTTCCATCTTTTGCTACACTGGCTGTTGTAACAGAAACCTCTGCTATCTGTGAGGCATTTTTTGCTATGTCAACTACTGTCTGGCTCATCTCCTCTGCAGCAGAGGCAATCTGACTTGCACGCTCTGTCTGGGATTTAAGATTTCGGGATATCTCCTCTGTGGTTGCGCTCAGTTGTTCGCTTGATGATGCAAGGGCATCAGATATTCTTTTTGATTCTGCAAAAAATTTTCTGCGTTTTAGAATAATTTCCTGTAAAATCTGGCAGGCTTCACCGAGTTCATCTCTGCAGTAGGCATTAATATCCACCGTAAAATCTCCTTTGTTAAGAGTAGCAAGAACTGACTTAAGTTCTATCGCTGACTTTCTAATAGATTGAGAAATGTAAATGGCAAGGGGAAATCCAATTACTATTGTAAACAAAGCAATTCCTATAATTAAAATGCAGATTGTTTTTATTGTGTTTAAATTCAATGATTGAATCTGAACAAAAGCGGCTGTGCTTAAAACTGCAATTAAAATAAAAGAAAGAATTGCAATTCCAAAGACAATACCAAGTTTTTTACCAATTGAGAGATTTCTGAACATATACTTCCTCCAGTTGTTTTATATTATAAATCTCTCATTTAATTCTTTCAGCAAGAACTTCCAATGAGTGTTTTACTTCTATCTGAAGTCCTTCTTTATCAATTCCTCCTCTTATTTGCATCACACAGCCAGGGCAATCTGTACAAACAAGTTTTGTCTCTGTTTTTTTGATATTTTCAAGCTTTCTCCTCAAAATTGTGCCTGATATTTCAGGGAATTTCAGTGAATAACTTCCACCCATTCCACAGCATGTATCAGATTCAAACATTTCAATAAGTTTAAGCCCTGCTGAAATAAGATTTTCTCTTGGTTCCTGATATATATTAAGGCTTCTTATAAGATGACAGGGATCATGATATGTGAAAGTGATTTCAGAAAGTTCTTTAAATTTAATTACGCCATCCTTTATAAGCTTATTGATTAACTCAGAGGCATCAAATACTTTTTCCGCAAGCCTTTTAGCTGAGCTTATTAATTTTTCATCATAGTTCTGTTCTTTTAAATCCTTCACAAATTGCTTTTTAAGTGCCACGGTGCATGTTGGACAGGCAGATACAACATAATCTGCATCAACACTTAAAAGTGCCTCTACATTCTGTTTTGAATTGTTTGCTGCTACATCCATCACTCCTGAGTATCTTGCAGGTGCACCACAACATGTTTGCTCATCTGGAAACAGAACTTCTATGTCTGCAGCATTAAGTAGCTTAACAAGGGCTTCTCCAATTTCAGGATAGGCAAAATCAATAAGGCAGCCAGCAAAAAATGCTACTTTCTTTTGAGATCTGGGTTGATTAATCTTTTTAAACCTATCCCTGAAAGGAACATCAGCAATAGCAGGTAGACTTCTTTCCTGAGTTAACTCAGACAAAAAGAAGGGTAGATGCCTTATAAATCCGCTCTTTTCAAAAGGTTTTTGAAGTTTTGATGCTGCTTTTAATATGGAATGAAATAGCTTTCTGTTATTTACCACAGAATATATTGCTCTTGTTTTAAAGCTCAATCCCTCTTCTTTAGCAAGTCTTTTCCTTATCTCCAGGATTAGTTCTGGAATATTTATCTTACCAGGACACACCTTAACACAGTTTCCACATTGAATACAGAGTCCCTGAATATCTTTTGAAGCTCTGAGTCCCTCAGTCCATGCTGTAAGTATTGTTCCAATTCCACCTGTATAAACTTTTCCAAAAACATGTCCGCCAATAATTCTGAATACAGGACATACATTGAGACAGGAGGCACAGCGTATGCACTGCAGAGTTTGTTTAAAAATCGGGTCTTTTGCTATGGCACTGCGGTTGTTGTCAAACAGTATTATGTGAAACTCTTTCTGTGAACCATCTATATGAGTATAGGGTTTGCTAACAAAGGAAATATAGCTTGTTATAAGCTGGGCAGTTGCACTTCTTGGAAGAGCTTTTATAATTGGAAATATATCTTCTATTTTTGCAACAAGTTTTTCAACACCAACCACAGCCACATGAATTTTAGGTAAAGTCATTGTAAGACGGGCATTACCTTCATTGGTAAATATAACAATCGTTCCTGTTTCTGCAATAGCTATATTTGCTCCTGTAATACCCATATCTGCTGCAAGAAATTTTCTTCTTAAATGTTTTCTTGCGAATTTCACCATCTGGGCAATGTCTGGTTCAACAGGTTCAACTTTCTTTGTAAAAACATCGGAAACATCATATCTTGTAAGATGTATAGCAGGTAGCACCATGTGAGAAGGTCTCTGACCTGCAAGCTGAATAATCCATTCTCCCAGGTCTGTTTCATCAACTTCAATGCCTTCTTGTCTTAGATACTTATTAAGATGGATCTCCTCTGTTGCCATTGATTTTGATTTAACAATGCTTTTTACATTGTTTTTCTTTGCCAGTTCAATTATGTAGTTTCTCACCTCATCAGGGCTTTTTGTATAGAAAACCTTTGCTCCATTTGCCTGGACAGATTTAATAAAAGTCTGCACAACTTCATCAAGATGCTCTGCCACATAAGCTTTGGCAGAGGCTATTTTTTCTCTTATTTCCTCAAAATCAAGCCCCTCATAGGCTTTACGCCTGCTTACAGCATAGGCTTCTGAAAACCTTGTTAATGCTCCTCCAAGGTTTGCATTGGATAAAGCTTTTCTAATCTCCTCCTTGATCACCTATGACCTCCTAAAAATTATCAACACAAAGAATAATAACTCTTTCAGGTCCATGTACTCCGATTGTAAGAACTCTCTCTATATCAGCGGTTCTGCTTGGACCACTTATTACTGTCATATAAGGAATTTTGTTAATTTCAATTTGTTTAAACACTGACTCCATGTCAGGTAAAATTTTCTTCATTGGAAGCACTGCTATATGAATTTCAGGCAAAGTAGAACAGAGTCTCTTAAAGACATTCTCTGATATTTCAACAAGGCTTCCTGTCTCTGCAATTCCAAAATCAGCCTGATTTATCCCTATTTTTGCTGATGTTGCTGAATGAAGATCTATATTGAACTCAATCTGAGGGAGTTCTTTTTGTAATGTATCTTTATCAACTCCTTCAAGAAATTCTGAGTCACACCATGCTACTGCCTTTGAGATTTTATTCGGAGCATTCTGTTTAATAAAATCCTTTATGAAATCAAGAGCCTCTGCTTTAGTGTTAAATTTGTGTACTTCTGCATTTATTGCCTCTGCTTTTTGTTTAAAAAGCTCAAACACATTATTCCTCCTCTTTTTTATATGCCTTAGCCAGTAAATTAACTGTATGTAAAACTTTACAATTTCCATTCCATCTTCGGATTCCTTCAAAAAGCTCCATCATGCAGGCAGGACATCCTGTACAAACCACATCTGCCTGAGTCTGTTTTATATCCTCAATCTTAACCTGAGCAATTTTTAAAGCAGTATCAGCATGAGTTAAATGATAACTGCCTCCACTGCCGCAGCAGGCATCGGGTTTTTTCATCTCAATTAGTATAACTCCGGGAATCATCTTAAGTAGCTGTCTTGGCTCATTAAATACTTTCATTGATTTCTTAAGATGACAGGGATCATGATAGGTAACTTTAAGCTCCAATTTTCCTTTTGGTGGCTCAAATTTAATAATTTTAAGAAGAAATGTTGATATATCGTAAACTCTTTCAGCCCATTTTTTTGCTTTTTCCTCATACTCTGTTCCTTCAAGAATTATCGGATATTCGTGTTTAATAGCACTTCCACAGGAACCGCAGACTGTTACAATGTATTGAGCATCTGTTTTTTCAAATATCTCAAGATTTTTCTTGGCAAGCTGTCTTGCTGTTTCAATATCTCCGTGAACCATCACAGGCATTCCGCAACAGTTCTGGTTTTTTGGTGTAATTGTTTTAACTTTGTTTTTCCTTAAAACAAAGAGTAAATCTTCTCCCACATCAGGATAAAAATAGTTAACAGAGCAGCCTGTAAAAAATATTACAGTTGCCTGTGGATTTTCTACATCCATAACTTCAAAAACCTTATCCCTGAAGCTTTCTTTGCTGAGTTCTGGTAAAATAAAATCTTTATCAAATCTCTTTCCAAACTGTTTTAAGAATCCTTTTGGGGCACGGGTTTTCTCTCCTTCTTTTGTAAGAAATAATCCTTGCATTGCAGCAAAGGCTTTCATCCCTTTGTCAAAAAGCTCTGGATTTTTGAGTAATCCAAAAAGTGCTTTTTTAATAAAGGGAATTCCTTTTTTTCTTGCTATTGCAGCTCTCAATCCGAGAATGATTCTGTCAAAGCGAACTCCAGATGGACATGCCATCATGCAGGATTTACAGACAAGGCAGTTAAAAATAAGTTTCACAAGGGTTTCATCGTCTATGTTAATTTTATCCTCAAGAACAGCCTCTCCAAGAGCAATTTTTCCACGGGCAACAGAGGACTCCTTTCTTTCCACATTGTAAATAGGACATGAGGACATACAGTTTCCACATTTCATACATCTGAGCAGCTCTTTTTTTAAAGTTTCTATGTCATCAAAGACTGTCTTAGTCACTTTACTCCTCCAGAGGAACAAGCTTTCCAGGATTTAATATATTGTCAGGATCAAGTGCCTGCTTGATTCTGCGCATTGTTTCAACACCTGAGCGTCCAATTTCGTTTTTAAGATACTTGAGCTTTGCCACTCCAATTCCGTGCTCTCCAGAAAGAGTTCCACCATAAGACAGTGCCACTTCAAATATTTCATCAACTGCTTTATGAAGCCTTTCCATCTCATCCTTATTAAGGGGATCTATCAGAATGGTTGGATGAAGATTACCATCACCTGCATGACCAAATGTTCCAATCATTAAATTGTATTTTTTTGCAATTTTTTGAATTGAAACCAGCATCTCAACAATCTTTGTTCTTGGAACAGTGGCATCTTCAAGCACTGTTGCAGGCTTTACCTGCGCAAGGGCTGGTAATGCTGCTCTACGGGCTGCCCATAGAGAGTCTCTCTCAGCATCAGTTTCTGCAATTTTATATTTACCATTGTTCTGTTTTATTATTTCAACACATTTTTCCGCTTCCCACTCAACAGAATCCTTACCCATACCATCAACTTCTATGAGTAACAAAGCTTCTACATCAGTGGGAAGCCCGACTTTTGCATAGTTTTCAACAGTCTGAATGGTAACTCTGTCCATTATTTCAAGAGTAGCAGGAATAACATGGGAACGCACAATATCTGTAACTGTTTTTCCAGCATCTTCAAGTTTATCAAAGAATGCAATCATTGATTTACGATATTTTGGTGCAGGAATGAGTTTACATATTATTTCAGTGATAATTCCAAGAGTTCCTTCAGATCCAACAAAAAGACTTGTGAAATCATAGGCTGTAACATTTTTTACTGTTTTTCCACCATAACGGAAAATCTCTCCTGTTGGAAGCACCACTTCCATTCCCATTATATAATGCTTTGTAACTCCGTATTTTAACCCACGAAGTCCTCCAGAGTTTTCAGCAACTGAGCCACCTACTGTGGCAGTAGTCATAGAACCAGGATCTGGTGGATAAAGAAGTCCGTATTTTGCAACAGCGTTATTTAAATCCGCGATAATAACCCCAGGCTGAACAGTTGCAGTGAGATTATCTGGGTCAATCTCCAGAATTCTATTCATTTTTTGAAAAGAAACGACAACTCCCTTGCTGAGAGGCACAGGTCCTCCACTGAGACAGGTTCCTGCACCTCTTGGATATATGGGTGTTTTTGTTTGCCTTGCGAGAAATATGAGTTCCTGAATTTGTTTTTTATTTTCAGGAAAAACAACCACCCCGGGAATCTCCCGAGGAATCCCGGGGGTGGCATCATAGCTGTAAGTTATTAGTTCTGCTTTGTCAGTGAGAACATTTTCATGACCGAAAATGTTTCTACACTTATTTATGAAATTGCTATCAATCATTTTACAGCTCCTTTTTTACCTGCTACTCTTGATAGAATAACTATAAAGATAGATACTGCAAAAGTTATCATAAGATAGTTAAGTCCCTCTGTAGAAGGAGTTCCTGCTGCTGGCTTTGCTGCCTGGGCAGCTGCCTGTACAACCTGTTCCCACTGAGGAATCATCCATGTAAATACATATGCCTGAAGCATTGCAATAATACCCATGAGGAAGGTAAGTATTATAGAGTGTTTGAGAGTAAATCTAAAGATATCACCTTCATGCCCAACATATCCAGTTGCTGCAGTTGCTACTGCTATTGACTGTGGTGAGATCATTTTTCCGAAAACACCACCTGAAGAGTTTGTGGCAACAGTGAGCACAGGGTCTATTCCAATCTGACGGGCAGTAACTTCCTGAAGCTTTCCAAATAGTGCGTTTGATGAAGTATCTGAACCAGTCATGAAAACTCCAAGCCAGCCAAGAAATGCTGCAAAGAATGGGAAAATTACTCCAGTTGATGCAAAGGCATAACCAAGAGTAATTGCCATTCCTGAGAAGTTATAAAGATAGGCAAATCCAAGAATTGTTCCAATTGTTATAATAGGCCACTTAAGCTGATTAAGAGTTCTTCCAGCAACTTTGAGTGCTGTTCCAATTGATGCTCCCATTACTGGAATTGAAAGAATTCCTGCAAAAAGAATTGCGGTTCCTGCTGCTGAGAGAATATTAAAGACATATACAGCAGCTTTAGGTTTTCCAAGATGATCTATTACTGCTTTGTCAAGACCTGTGATTGGGAATTTAAATGTAGCAATTTGATCAAGATAAGCTTTTACTGGCTTTATACCCCATGCAGCAACAAATATTGAAAGAAGAATAAAAGGTGCCCATGCACGGAATACCTGTCCTGCAGTAAATTCAAGTTTTGCTCTTCCTGTTGCTGCTGCTTCATGTTCAAATGTCCAGGATTCCTTTGGATGCCATATTTTAGCAAATATTACTGTTGCAATAATAGAAACAATGGATGAAAGAATGTCTGGTAGATAGGGACCAATATAATTGGATACTAAAAACTGTGTTAATGCAAAAGAACCACCACTTACTAAAAGAATAGGCCAGATTTCAACAGCTTTTTTCCATCCAGCCATAACAACTGCCATATAAAATGGAACAATGATACTGAAAAATGGAAGCTGTCTTCCAACCATCTTACTCATTGCCATCATGTCAACTCCAGAGACTGCAGAACCGACAACAATAGGAATTCCAATTGCACCGAAAGCAACAGGTGCTGTGTTTGCAATAAGGCAGATACCTGCAGCATAAATTGGATTGAATCCCAATCCTGCAAGCATGGCAGCTGAAATTGCCACAGGTGTTCCAAATCCTGCAGCACCCTCAAGAAATGCACCAAAAGAATAAGCAATAATTACTGCCTGAACTCTTCTGTCATCGGAGATTGCAGCAAGTGAGTTCTTGATTACTTCAAACTGTTTTGTTTCAACGGAAAGATTGTAGATATAAACTGCTGTAACAACAATCCAGCAAACAGGCCACAGACCAAAAAGAAAACCATTAAAAACTGAAAGTGCAGAAAGATTCACTGGCATGCCATAAGCAACAATTGAGATTAAAACAGCAATAGCTACAGCTGAGATTGCTGCCCAGTGCCCTTTCATTCTTTTGTAAGCAAGTGCCCAGAATAGATAAAGAATAGGCACTGCCGCAACCAGAGCACTCAAGGCAAGACTACCCAATGGATTAATGTCCATTTTCCATGGCATAGTTTAACCTCCTTAAAAAAGTTTTTAATAAATTATCCACAATTGAAAAAAAGCTGTAAATCAGAAAAATCTTACAGAGTTGTAGGAAAATTCCTACATGGTGAGCAAAAATTCAAGAATTGCCTTTGAAGTATGAAGTCTGTTTTCTGCCTGATCAAGGACAACACTCTGAGGTCCATCAAGCACTTCATCAGTAATTTCTTCTCCTCTGTGAGCTGGTAGACAGTGCATAATGATGGCATCTGGTTTTGCTTTTTTTAATAGCTCTTTGTTTACCTGAAAATTTCTTAGTTTTCTCTTCTTTTCAATATTTTCTTCTTCACCCATGCTAAGCCATACATCAGTATATATTGCATCAGCCATTTTAACAGCCTCTTCTGGATTGTTAAAGATCTTGACTTCAGTGTAAGATCTTGCTTTTTCAATTACTTCTTCTGAAGGTTCAAAACCTTCAGGCGTTGCCACATGAATTTTCACTTCTGTTAAAGCACTTGCTTCAATTAAAGAGTTTGCCACATTGTTGCCGTCTCCCAAATAGGCAAGCTTGATTCCTTCAAAACTTCCCTTTTTTTCAAAAATTGTCATCATATCTGCCATTGCCTGACAGGGATGATGTTCATCTGTTAAAGCATTTATCACTGGAACAGTTGACCACTTCGCAAACTCTTCAACTATGCTATGAGAAAATGTTCTGATTACTATGCAGTCAAGATATCTTGAAAGCACTTCTGCAGTGTCTTTTATTGTTTCTCCTCTTGAAAGCTGAAGCTCCTTTGAGCTTAAACATACTGGATGACCGCCAAGCTGATACACTGCAACTTCAAAGGAAACCCTTGTTCTGGTGGATGGTTTTTCAAAAATCATTCCTATACTTTTTCCAATGAGAGGACATTTTGAGAACTCCTTAATTGTTTTAAACTCAACTGCTCTATTTATCAATGAAATAAACTCAGCTCTGGTTAAGTCAAAAACTCTTAGATAATCCCTCTTCACTGTGTAATCTCCCTTAGTGCCTTATCAAAAATAGAAACTGCTTCATCTACATCATCTTTTTCAATTATCAAAGGAGGAGTAAATCTGATAACAGAGCCGTCTCCTGCCAGTCCTGTTAAAAGTCCTTTTTCCATGCATTTTTTAACAACCTGAGTTCCATTCTGTGTTAACTCTATACCAATTAAAAGTCCCATACCTCTTATTTCTTTAATCATTTCTGAATACTTTTCTTTTAATAAATTCAACTTTTTCATGAAATAGTTTGCAATTCGCTGGCAGTAGTCAAGAAGATAACCATCTTCAAGCAATGTCTCAAGAGTTGCCACTGCAGCTGCACAGGCAACAGGATTCCCACCAAATGTGGAAGCATGGGTTTTTGGAGCAAAAGCCTGAGCAATTTCTTCCCTTGCAAGTATTGCTCCAATCGGTATTCCACCACCAAGACCTTTTGCAAGAGTCATTATGTCAGGTTCTATTTCAAAGTGTTCATAAGCAAAGAGTTTACCTGTTCTTCCCATTCCTGTCTGAACCTCATCAAGAATAAGAATGATTTGATGTTTATCGCAAATCTCACGAACTTTTTTAAGATAGCTTTTATCAGGAATATTAACTCCTCCTTCTGCCTGAATCGGTTCAAGAATTACAGCGCAGGTTTTATCTGTAATTGCTTTTTCTATTGCTTCTGCGTCATTAAAGGGAACAAATTTTACTCCAGGCAGTAATGGTTCAAAGCCATGATGATATTTTTCCTGTCCTGTTACACTGAGGCTTCCAAAACTTCTTCCATGGAAAGAATTCTTTGCTGCAATGAATTCGTATCGTTGCTCACCAAATTTATTTTTCATGTATATTCTTGCAAGTTTTAATGCGCCCTCATTTGCTTCAGTTCCAGAATTGCAGAAGAAAACCCTATCTGCAAAGGAGTTTTCAATTAAAATTTTTGCAAGTTTTATCTGAGGCTCTGTGTAGTAAAGATTTGATACATGTATCAATCTCTGCACCTGTTTTTGAACTGCAACTACAACTTTTCTCGGACAGTGTCCAAGCACATTTACAGCAATACCGGCAAGACAATCAATATACTCTTTTCCATTAACATCCCATACTCTTACACCCCTGCCCTTTCTCAAAACAATCGGAAATCTTGTGTATGTTGGCATCAGAAATTTTTCAGTGAAATGTATGATTTCTCTGGCTTCCATAAAGCTTTATGATACCATAAAATAGCCTGTTAATGCTATAATTTTAAATTGATGAAAAAAGAAATCAGAAAAAAAATGCTTGAACTAAGAAACAAAATTGAGCCAGAGTTAAAAACCAGGAAGGATGAAAAGATTGCTTTAAAATTCATTAACTTTTTGAGAGAAAAACATGTGAAATCTGTGCTTCTTTATGCATCCTTTGGAAGTGAAGTTGATACATGGAGAATTTTTGACTACTGTAGGAAACTCTCAATAAAAACTGCTTTCCCAAAGGTAAAGGGAAAAAATTTAGAAATTTACTGGATAAAGGAACGCTCTCAGTTGGCTAAGGGTTACAAATCAATTCTTGAGCCCTGTAATGCTCAAAAGGCTCAGCTTGAAGATATTGAAGTTATTGCTGTTCCTGGATTGGCGTTTGACAAAAACTGCTTTAGAATTGGATATGGCGGAGGATTTTATGATAAACTTCTTTGCAGAAAAAAAGGGATAGCAGCAGGATTAGCATATGAAGAGCAGATATTAGACAAATTACCTGTAGAATCACACGATGTAAAGCTTGATTTAATTATAACTGATGAAAGGGTGATAAACTGTGTTTGACAGAGAAAAAATTAAAAAAGGTGTAAGACTCATTCTTGAGGGAATTGGTGAAAACCCTGAAAGGGAAGGACTCATTGAAACCCCTGAACGTATTGCAAGAATGTGTGAAGAAATCTTTAAAGGGCTTGAACCTCCAGAGGAAGAATTACTCAAATGCATTGAGGGAGCTACTCACGATGAAATGGTTCTTTTAAGAAATATACCTTTTTACTCAATTTGTGAACATCATTTTTTACCGTTTTTTGGATATGCTCATATTGCCTATATTCCAGATGGAAGAATTGTTGGATTGAGTGAACTTCCACGGGCACTGGATTACTTAGCAAAAAAACCACAGGTTCAGGAAAGACTGACTAAAGAACTGGCAGATTTGATAATAGAAAAATTAAAGCCAAAGGGATGTATGGTTGTTATTGAAGCAGAGCACCTGTGCATGAGTATGAGAGGAATAAAAAAACAAGGAGCAAAAACAATTACTTCTGCTGTTAGAGGTATTTTTAGAAAAAGCCAGACAACAAGACAGGAAGCACTTGAATTAATAAACAAGGATAAATAAATGAGTGCAGAGATTATTGATGGAAAACTCCTTGCCAGTAAGATTAAAGAAGAATTAAAAAAAGAGGTTCATAATCTGAAAGACAAAGGTATTAGACCATGCCTTGCTGTTGTGCTTGTTGGTGAGAATAAAGCAAGTCAAAAGTATGTCGCTTTTAAAGAAATGTCCTGCAATGAATTAGATATTGAGAGTATAGTTTACAGACTTCCTGAAAATACTGATGAAGCAAGCTTGATTAAACTAATTGATGAATTAAATGATAATCCTCAGGTTAATGGAATACTTGTTCAGTTACCTCTTCCAAAAAATTTAAATCAACAGAAAATTTTAGAAAAAATAAATCCATTTAAGGATGTTGATGGCTTTACTCCATACTGTCTTGGAAAGCTTTTAATGGATACTCCTCTGTTTATTCCATGCACGCCAAAAGGAGTTTTAAGAATGCTTGATGAATATAAAATCAATTTAGAAGGGAAAAATGCTGTTGTTATTGGAAGAAGTATTATAGTTGGTAAACCTCTTTCTTTGCTTTTATTAAAAAGAAATGCCACAGTTACTGTCTGCCACAGTAAAACAAAAGAGCTTCATGAGATAACAAAAAGAGCTGATATTTTATGTGTTGCCATAGGCAAAGAGAAATTTATCAATGCTTCAATGGTAAAGGAAGGTGCAGTTGTAGTTGACATAGGAATAAATGTGACAGCTAATGGAAAAGTTGCAGGAGATGTTGATTTTAATGAAGTAAAAGAGAAAGCCTCTTACATAACTCCTGTTCCAGGAGGAGTCGGACCAATGACAATAGCAATGCTTATGGAAAACACGGTTTATGCAACAAAGCTTCAGCGAGGTTTATTATGATTATAACCAGAAAAAAGGATCTGAAAGAAATTGAAAAATACATTGAAAATTTTGATAAATTTTTTCTTATTGGATGCTCAGAATGTGCAACTCTGTGCGGAACAGGCAATGAAGAGGCAATTTTAAATTTAAAACAATGGCTTGAAAGCAATAATAAAAAAGTAACAGGTTGGATGATTGCAAAAACAGGCTGTCAGATTCTTGGAACAAAAAGAGAACTTTCTCAATACAGAGACTCTATTGAGGAAGCTCAATGCATAATGGTTTTGTCCTGTGGTGCAGGAACTCAGAGTATTACAGAGCTTTTTGAAGAAAAGCCTGTTATTCCAATAAATGACACTCTTTTTATTGGGAATATGCGCAGATTCAGAGAATTTGAAGAAAGATGTCGTGCCTGTGGTGAATGTTTTCTTGCCATTACAGGAGTTTGCGTTGTAACCCTCTGTCCAAAATCAATGCTTAATGGTCCATGTGGAGGATATAAAGATGGTAAATGTGAGGTGAATCCCATGAGAAAATGTGCATGGATAGCTGCCTATGACATTCTTGAAAAAAGAGGATTCACAGATAAATTCTATGAAAATATCTTAGGTCCAAAGGACTGGTCAAAGGCTAACTCACCAAGAATGGTTAAGGAGAAATAAATTGAGCAATCTTAAGAAAAAATTAATAAATGGAGATTTTGTAATCACTGTAGAAATAACTCCACCAAAAGGACCTGAAATAACTCAGATGGTAAGTAAACTACAGGAATTAAAACTGCTGGTTGATGCTGTAAATTTTACTGACAATCCCTCTGGCAAAATGAGAATGTGTTCTCTGGCTGCATCTAAAATTTCTCTTGATTTAGGTTTTGAACCTGTGCTTCAGATGACCTGTAGAGACCGAAACAGAATTGGCATTCAATCAGACCTTCTTGGTGCACACGCATTGGGAATCAGAAATCTTCTGGTAATGACAGGAGATCATCCTGCACTTGGAGACCATAAGGAAGCAAAACCTGTTTATGATATAGATTCTTCAATTCTTTTAAAATTAGTAAGTAATCTTAACAATGGATTTGACCTTAACGGAAATAAACTAAATGGAAAAACAGAATTTTTTTATGGAGCTGTGGTAAATCCCAATGCAGAACCTCTAATGCCTCAGCTAAAAAGATTTGAACAAAAACTTAAAATGGGTGCAGAGTTCTTTCAAACACAGATGATATTTGAAACTGCATTGCTTGAGAAATTTATGGAATATGCAGCAAAGTTCAATACAAAAGTAATTGCAGGTATAGTTATTATAAGAAGTAAAAAAATGTTAAACTATCTTAACACTAAGGTGCCGGGTGTCAGTATTCCGAGATGGTTATTAGATAAAATTGAAGAATTAAAGGATGAGGATGTTGAAAAATTCGGAGTTGATCTCGCAGGAAAGCTGATGCTAAATATAATTGAGAAAAAGCTCTGTCACGGAATTCATATAATGGCATTTTCAAAAGTGGAAGAAGTGAAAAATTTACTGAATTTTATTAAAATCAAACTATAATGGGAATTGTTGGTATAACTTCCTTAGGAGAATATCTTGTTAAAAAAGGAGCTATCACAGAGGAACAGCTTCTTTATGCATTGAAAGTTCAAAAAACAGAAAAAATTAAGATTGGCGAGGCTCTTACTCGCTTAGGATATGCTTCTGAAGATCAGATCTTCTCTGCATTAAGTGAAATATATGGCTACCCACTGGTTCATCTTACAGCTCAATCAATAGACAAAAGCGCTTTTAAGTTAGTTCCTGAGGAGTTCATAAAAAAGTATAAATTTATTCCCTTCAGCAAAACAGAAAACACCATAAAAGTAGCAACTTCAGAAGTTGCAAATTTGAATTACATAAAATCCATTCTAACTGGATTTAATATACAGATTTATCTTATAAAAAACTCTGAATTAGCAGAACTTATATACAATCTAATTAAAACAGAGAGTGAGGAAAAAGCTGTTGTTAATTTAGTAGAAAGTGCTGTTACAGAAGTAGCTGAAGATGAACCAGAGCTAAAAGAGGAAACTGTTCAGACAGAAGCTCCCATTATAAAGCTTGCCGATAAAATAATTCTGGATGCATTAAAAATGAGAGCATCTGACATTCATATTGAACCCTATGAAAAAGGTGTTTTTGTAAGGTATAGGATAGATGGAGTTCTTCATAATGTCTTAAATCTTCCACTTCAAATAAAAAGTTCGCTAATTACAAGATTTAAAATAATGGCTCATCTTGATATTTCAGAAAGAAGACTTCCACAGGATGGCAGAATAAAGTTAAAAATTTCAGGAAAAGAGGTGGATTTCAGAGTTTCAACTCTTCCAGTTATGCATGGAGAAAAAGTGGTCTTAAGAATACTTGAAAAAGGAGCTCTTCAGCTTGATCTCACACGCCTTGGATTTGAAAAAAAATCCTTAGATTTTTTCCTTGAAGCTCTCAGCAAACCCTATGGAATGATTCTTGTTACAGGACCTACAGGCTCTGGAAAAACAACAACTCTTTATTCTGCTTTAATGAAACTTAACAAACCTGAGGTTAATATAATGACCGTTGAAGATCCTGTAGAGTATAGTTTTCCAGGAATAAATCAGGTTCAGGTAAAAGAAGATATTGGGCTTACCTTCGCATCTGCACTTAGAGCATTCCTGAGGCAGGACCCTGACATTATAATGGTAGGTGAGATAAGAGATTTTGAAACTGCAGAGATTGCTATAAAAGCAGCTTTGACAGGACATCTTGTTCTGAGCACACTTCATACAAACGATGCTGCAAGCACAATAACAAGACTCATAAATATGGGAATAGAGCCTTTTTTAATTTCCTCTTCAGTGATTTTAATTGTAGCTCAAAGACTTGTAAGAAAATTGTGTCCCCATTGCAAAAAAGAGGAAAACTATTCAAAAGAAAAACTTCTTAAGATAGGATTTCCAGAAGACGAAATTGAGCAGATTAAAATTTATGGACCACAAGGTTGCAACAGTTGCAATAACACAGGATACTCAGGACGAGTTGCTCTATATGAAGTAATGCCAGTTAAAGATGAAATAAAAGAGCTTATTTTAACAGGTGCTTCAGCATCAGAAATAAAAAAAGAAGCAGTAAGGCTTGGAATGATAACATTAAGACAGAGTGGAATATATAAGGTTTTGCAGGGTATTACATCAATTGAAGAAGTATTCAGAGTAACCTTTGAGGATTAATATGTCTGAAAAAATTTATACTGATTATCTCATTATTGGAAGTGGTGTAGCAGGACTGAGAGCAGCAATTGAACTTGGTAGTAAAGGAAATGTTATTGTGGCAACAAAGGATTTGCCCACTGAGAGTTCCACTGAATATGCTCAGGGTGGTGTGGCAGTTGCTTTGAGTGATGAAGATGAAATAGGAATCCATTTTGAGGATACAATCAAAGCTGGTGATGGATTATGCAATGAAGAAGCAGTTAAAATCCTTGTAAGTGAAGGTCCTGAAAGAATTATAGAGCTTATTAACTGGGGTGCTGAGTTTGATAAAGAAGGCTCTAAGCTTGCTTTTACCTTAGAGGCGGCTCATTCAAGAAAAAGAATTCTTCATGCTCATGGAGACTCCACAGGAAGAGAAATAGAAAGAGTTCTGATAAACAAAGCTTCAACCCTAAAAAGAGTTACTAAAGCCTCTTTTACAATGGCTGTTGATCTTATCATTGAAGAAGGCAGGTGTTACGGAGCATTGCTTTTAAAAGGTGATAAAATTATAAAATGTTTTTCCAGAGCAACTGTGCTTGCTACTGGTGGTGCAGGACAGGTTTATGCAAGAACAACCAATCCAAAGGTTTGCACTGCAGATGGGATGGCAATGGCTTTTCGGGCAGGTGCTTATCTAAAAGATATGGAATTTGTCCAATTTCATCCAACAGCACTTTATGCTCAGGGTGTTCCTGCCTTTCTTTTAAGTGAGGCCATGAGGGGAGAAGGAGCCCGTCTGAGAAATATTCATGGACAAGAATTCATGAAAAATTACCATCCCTCTGGAGAGCTTGCACCAAGAGATGTTGTTTCAAGGGCTATATTATCTGAGATGGTAAGAACACAGGCAACTCATGTATACCTTGATATGACCCATCTTAATGAGGAGTTCATTAAAAAAAGATTCCCCTCCATATACTCTACATGTTTGAGATTCAATTTTGATATAACAAAGCAATGGATTCCTGTTTCTCCAGCAGCTCACTTTATAATGGGAGGAGTTGAAACAGATATCTGGGGCAGAACAAATATTGAAGGATTATTTGCAGCAGGTGAAGTAGCATGCACAGGAGTTCATGGAGCTAACAGGCTTGCAAGCAATAGCCTTCTTGAAGGACTTGTTTATGGATACCGCGCTGCATGCGGAGCAATAGAATATGTTGAGGGTTCACAGGATAAATTCAGCTCCATTAATTTTGAGCCTTATATAGATAAACAGAGCATCAATAGGTCAGAAATAAACAAAATGAGAGAAGAATTAAGGCAAACAATGTGGGAAAAGGTAGGTGTAATAAGATGTGGTGAATCCCTAAGTGCAGCAAAGGCTAAAATTATTCCATTTTATGAAAAACTTGCTGAAAGATTTTTTATTGATCCCTATGCTATAGAGCTCAAAAATATGGTAATGGTTGGCTTAATAATTACAGAGGCAGCCTTAGAAAGAAAAAACAGTGTTGGTGCTCATTACAGAACTGATTATAAAGAAAAGCTTCCAGGATGGGAAAAACATCTGAGAATTAGAAAAAAAGATACAAAAGCTGAGGTATTTTAGTTTTATGAGAAAAGCCAAAATTGTCTGCACAATAGGACCTTCCTCTGAGCAGAGAAAAATAATCCATCAGATGATAGAAAATGGAATGGATGTGGCAAGGCTTAACTTTTCACATGGAAATTATGAATGTTTTAAAAATGTTGCAAATATAATTCGTGAAGAATCAAAAAAACTAAAAAAAGCAGTAGCAATTCTCGGTGACCTTCAGGGAATCAAAATCAGAATAAGTGATGTTGAAAATAATGAAGCTTTGCTGCAGGATGGGAAAATAGTGGAAATCTATCCTGGTAATGAACTTTCAAATAATAAAAGAATTTTCATTTCCTATCCGCTTTTGCTTGAGGATGTTAAACCTGGTGATGATATTTTAATAGATGACGGAATATTAAAAATCAAAATAATTGAAAAACTCAAAGATAGATTAATGGGTAGAGTCATTGAAGGAGGAGTTCTAAAATCAAGAAAGGGAGTAAATCTTCCATTTACAAAAACTTCTATAAGTTCATTTACTGAAAAGGATAAATCTGATCTTGCCTTTGCGATCAAGCTTGATGTTGATTATGTTGCTGTATCCTTTGTAAGAAATGCCCATGACATTGAATTAATTAAAAAATGGGCAAAGGAGCAAAATATTACGCTGCCACCATTGATTGCCAAAATAGAAAAAAAAGAAGCAGTTGAAAACATTCATGAAATTCTTGATGTTACTGAAGGAATTATGGTGGCAAGAGGAGACCTTGGAGTTGAATTGCCTCCGGAAGAAGTTCCTTTTTATCAAAAAATGCTTATAGATATTGCAAACCAGAGAAAAAAAATTGTTATAACAGCAACCCAGATGCTGGAATCAATGACAGAACATTCAAGACCAACAAGAGCAGAAGCAAGTGATGTAGCAAATGCTGTGCTTGACGGAACAGATGCTCTCATGTTGTCTGCAGAAACAGCCACTGGACGATATCCTGTTGAATCAGTTAAGACAATGAATTCAATTATAAGTTTTACTGAAAAAAATCTCTCAGATAAAATTATGACAGCCTTTAAAGTAACTAAATATTTCCCTGAAGCCATTGCTTCAGGTGCTGTTAAAGTCGCTCAGGACATAGAAGCAAAAGCTATTGTTGTTTTCACACACTCAGGATTTTCAGCATTGCTTATATCTAAACTTAGACCTTTAATGCCTGTGATAGCTTTTACTCCAGATGAAAAAGTATGGAGAAGACTTTCTCTTCTGTGGGGCATTATCCCCAAACACATACCTCAAAAAATTGATATGATAGACAATTTATTTTTAAAGAAAACTGAAACAGAATTAAAAAACCTAAATATTGTTAAAAATGGTGATGCAGTTGTGTTTGTGGCAAGTTCGCCTTTCTTAGGCAATAGAAATGTTGTGAGGCTTCATAAAGTAGGTGATCCTCTATAAAAGCAAGTCTGAATATGGATAGTTTTTAAGATAAGTAATAAATTCTTCAACTGCTGGAGAAAGAATTGTATTTTTAGGCAAGACAATATAAAAATCTCTGGTTATCTTACCCTCTTTTAGTTTAAGAATTCTCAGATTACCACAGGATACTTCTTTACGAACAGCCCATTTTGATATAATGGACAGACCTATACCTCTTTCAACTGCTTCTTTAATTGAACCTGTACTGCCAAGAATAAGTGATATATGCAAATCAGAAATACTGATACCGTGCTCTGCAAGAAATTTTTCAATTATAACCCTTGTGCTTGAGCCTTCCTCCCTTATTACAAAAGGCTCTTTCACCACATCATATATGGAGACTGATTTTTGATTATTTAAAGGATGATCTGAAGAGCAGATTACACATAACTCATCAGATATAATTGAGTCAACAATGAATTTGCTTTTTCCAGGCATCTCAGAAATAATTCCAAAATCTATCATGCTTGAATTGAGCATTTCCAGAACTTTTTTTGCATTACCGATTGAGACACTTACTCTGATTTTTGGATGTCTTTTTTTGAAGTCTACAGCTACAGCTGGCAGGATATAGTTTCCAACAGTTGTGCCAGCTCCTATTTTAACGCAGCCTTTTATTAATCCAGTTATCTTGCTTATTTCTTTTGCAGCCTCTGCATATAAACTTAAAATCTGTTTTGCATATTTATAAAGAATTTCACCTGCTGGAGTCAGAGTGATGCTACCTGAGGAACGGTCAAATAATTTGGTTTCATAAAGTTCTTCCAATGCCTGAATCTGAAGACTCACAGCCGGCTGTGTAAGATGAATAATCTCTGAAGTTTTTGAAAAACTCTTTGTTTCAGCTACTGTGCAGAATACTTTTAATTTATGATCTTCCATTAGCAAATTTATTCTATCATAAAAATTTTTAATATGCAAGATAAAATATACCTTTACACTTGACAATAATTACATACTTTATTTTATTATAAAAATAAAATAATAGGGGGGTTAGGTATAATGGAAAAAGATAAAACTAAACTTATCCAGAGATTTAGAAGAATTGAAGGACAGATCAGGGGACTGCAGAGAATGATAGAAAACGGAAGAGCCTGTGAAGAAATTATAACCCAGTTTGCCTCAATTAATGGAGCTTTAAAAAGTGCAGGATTTTTAATTGTAATGTATTATCTTAATGAATGTTTAATGCGTAATGCTGATTCAGTACAGAACCTTGAAAAAGAAATTGAAAAAGTTATTAAAACCTACATTTCTTCAATGTAAGGAGGAGGTGGGTTATGCCTTTTTATGAGTATAAGTGCAAAGAGTGCAATATAACTTTTCAGGTGTTAAAATCTATTAGTAAAAGAGATGAGCCTGAGAAATGTCCAAACTGCGGAAGCAGTCAAACAGAAAGACTAATTTCTCAATTTATGAGTAATACTCTATCTTGTAATACCCTCAATTATGCAGGCGGTTGAAAAATAAGATAAATGGCAGGTTGCCAGAGGAGGTATAAAATGAATATATCAAGGAGAGGATTTTTAGCTTTATCTGGAGCAATATGTAGCTCATTAATCTTAGGAAATGATGTAGAAGCACGGGAAGGCAAATATGCTATGCTTGTGGATCTTACAAAATGCGATGGTTGCAAAGATGAGCCCATTCCAAAATGTGTAAAAGCATGCAGGGAGTATAATAAAGAAAGATTTCCAGAACCCAAAAAGCCAATTCAGCCATACTGGCCCAGAAAAACCTATGAAGACTGGTCTGACAAAAGAGGGAAAATTGATACTTTAACTCCCTATAACTGGATTTTTGTTCAGAGGATTAGTATTGATGGACAGGAACTCTACATTCCAAGAAGATGTATGCACTGTGACAATCCACCATGCGTCAGAGAATGCCCTTTTGGAGCACTTACAAAACAACCAGAAGGCAATTCTGTAATCAATGATAAACTCTGCTTTGGTGGAGCAAAGTGCAGGGATGTATGTCCATGGCACATTCCGCAAAGGCAGGCTGGAGTTGGAATATATCTGAAAATTCTTCCAAAATATGCAGGTGGTGGTGTGATGTATAAATGCGATTTGTGTAAGGATAAAATAAAAAAAGGTGAAGAGCCAGCCTGTGTAGTTGCCTGTAGAGAAAGGTTAGGACAGCAGGCAGTTTTTACATTTGGTGAAAGAAAAAACATTTATGAACTTGCATACAGAAAAGTTAAAGAAGAAGGACTTTATATTTACGGAGACAAACAAAATGGAGGCACTTCAACCCTTTATCTTTCAAAAATCCCGTTTGAAAAAATAGATAAAGCATTAAAACAGAATAAAGAAAGATTTCAAATGCCTGTAAATGTGGAAAATAAAATAGAATCAAAATTTAACCCTATTGGTAAACTGGTTTTAGCTTCAGGATTCCTTTCAGCTGCTGTAGCCAGCATAGCAGCTTTCTCATCTAAAAAGACAAAAAAGGAGGACAACAATGAAAAATAAGATAAAAAGACACAGCATCATTGAATTAATTGAACACTGGAGCATTGCTTTGTCTGGCATAGTTTTACTCTTTACAGGACTTGGCTGTCTTCCTCTTTATAAAAGGTATTACATAACGGAAATTCCTGGATTTGCCTGGACTGCTGACTTTTACTATGTCACCACAGTTCATTATGCTGCCTCTATTGTTTTTGTTGCTGGTGTAATTTTTCACATTTTCTATCATGGTTTGAGAAAAGATTTTGCACTCTTACCAAAAAAGGGAGATTTATCAAAAAGTATTAAAGTTCTTGCAGCAATGATAGGAATTGGTAAAGAGCCTCCGTCAGACAAGTATTTACCTGAGCAGAGAATTGCATATCTGGGGATTGGAGCAATAATTTTAATTTTAACAGTGACTGGCATCATAAAAGTTCTTAAAAATCTTCAGTGGATTGTGCTTTCACCCACAATGGAGTCAATAAATACACTGATTCATACTCTTACAGGATTTTTATTTATGATAGCTTTTATTGTTCATGTAGGAACAGTTCTTTTATTTAAATCAAACTGGCCTCTTCTTAAAAGCATGTTTACAGGATGGATTGATGAAGAGTATATAAAGCACAGGCATTCATTATGGTATGAGAAAATTAAGATGCACTGATTTTAGGCAAAGAATAAATTTTTATGGTTTTATCTGAAGTTTCCTGAAAGATTAACAAAGTTTTTAACAAATTTTGTTTAAAACTGAAAATCTAATAAATTTCAAGAAATTTCTTTCTTATGACCTCTCTGATTTTTTCATCAGAGGGGTCTGGTTCTGATAAAAATAACTCAATTAGTCTCACAGAGTTATTTGAAAGACAATTTGGACATCTGTCCTGCATATGAATTGTAAAGCAGTCCATACAGAAACGAGCCAATCTAAAAGGTATAAGACATTTGCCAAATTTTTGTTTCAATGTGCATTTTTCTTCAATCTCGTAAACTTTTATTTCCATAAAACATTATAGCAGATATTGCAATAATACAATTAAAATTTTTAAAATATATTTATCTTGCGCCTGTAGCTCAGTCGGATAGAGCAACTGCCTTCTAAGCAGTGGGTCGGGGGTTCGAATCCCTCCAGGCGCGCTGGCGGATGTAGCTCAACGGTTAGAGCACTGGACTGTGGCTCCAGGTGCTGCGGGTTCGAGTCCCGTCATCCGCCCCATTTTTTTATTTCTGAGGGGGCTAATAGTTTTTCTTTCTATGAAAGTTAAAGAATTAATGACCTCTAATCCTATTACCTTAAATTTTTTTGATAAAATCCAAAACTTGGTAAAACTATATGTAAAACATAAAATAGGAAGTATTATTATTACAAATAATAACAATGAACCTGTGCAAATTATAACATTAAGGGACTTACCAAAAATTTTTTTCTTTCAACCTCCTCCTGAAACTATTGGTGAAACATTAGAAAAATTGAATAAAAATAAAACTTCTTTAATCACTATTTTTTCTTCAGCGTCTTTTCATGAAGCTCTCTATTTAATGAAAAAATTTGATATCAGCCATCTACCTGTTATTAATAAAAACAATAAATTAGTAGGAATTTTAAGCTTGAAAGACATAATAAAAAAATTTCCAGAAATTGTTTATATAGACCCTCTTACAGGCATTCATAATAGAGCCTATCTTAATTTTTTAAAAACTAAACTCAAAAGATTAAAAAGTTCCACTGCTGTTTTAATGATTGATTTAGATAATTTTAAAGATATAAATGATATATATGGACATTCAACAGGCGACATTGTTCTCAAAAAAGTTGCCCAGATTTTAAGAAATAATATCAAAACTACCGATGAATTAATAAGATACGGAGGAGAAGAATTTGTTATTATAGCTTACAGATGTGGCTTTATAGAAAGTAAAAATTTAGGAGAAAGATTAAGAAAAAGCATTGAAAAAATAAAACTTAAAAATATGCCTGAAATTATAATTACTGCGAGCATAGGAATAGCACCTTATAATCCGGAAGAAGAAATCTCAGAAATTATAGAAAAAGCTGATAGAGCAATGTATAAAGCTAAAAAACTCGGGAAAAATAGAGTGGAATTTTATAACAGTTAATCAGACTTGCATGATATTAATCGCCATGTCCTGCGTTAGCTTCACTGTTTTATCATACCAAAAATAAAGTGATAGATGCACTATTTCTGTTTTCATGTAAAATAAAATAATACTGAAATCGGAGTAAATATGTATAAAAAAGTTCTTGCTGAAATTGGCAGTGGTATTACTGCTTCAGTTTCTGCCCGATATGCATTAAAGTTTGCAAGGCTCAATAATTCCTCATTTTATCTATGTTTTATCCATAAAAAAGAGGACAAATTTGAAAAAGCTGAGGCTATACTGAAAAGAGTTTTCATTGAAGCAGAAAAAAACAATCTCAAAGCTGAATGCATTATAAAGGAAGGAGAAAGGCTTGAGCAACTGACAGATATTATAAAAAAAGAAAAAATTGAGATTGCTTTTTTGCTTTCCAATGAGTTTAAAAGACTCTCAAAACTTCCATGCTCAGTGGCGGTTGTAAAGATTATCAATATGGGGAAAATAACTCCCAGAAGAATTCTTTTCATTCTGAGAGGAAAGCTTGATTATTTAAAAGAAAAAACAGATTTTATAATGAATATTTCAAAAATTTTTCATGCAAAGGTCTTTATCAATTATTTTGGAAAGGATGAAAATATTGAGAAAATTTTTTCATCTTTAAGAAAACATGATATAAAGATTGAAAGCAAAGTCTTCTCAAAATTTTCTTATAAACTTATGATGTTTCAGGCTCTTTCAAAAAAAATTGAACTTCTTGTTGTTGAGCAGAAAAGAGAAGGATTTCTTAGAATTTTCAAGCCTGATTCAGTAAGCAAATTAATTGAAAATCCACCCTGCAATTTAATTGTTTTTAAACCATACCATAAAAAATGAAAATAACAGAGGCCACCAGAGAAGAAGTTTTTAAACTGCTTGATACATCTGAGGCAGGGCTTAAGGAAGATGAAGCAAAGCAAAGGCTTATTCATTTCGGTTACAATGAAATTAAAGAAATCAAAAAGATTCCCCTTATTTTAAAATTTCTTCGTCAGTTCACGCATTTTCTTGCAATAATTCTATGGGTTGCTGCTGTTTTAGCCTTTATTTCTGACTACCTACACCCTGGTGAAGGAATGAGGCATCTTGGATTTGCAATTATTGGAGTTATCTTTATAAACGCTGTTTTTGCCTTTGCACAGGAATACAAAGCTGAAAGGGCAATTGAAAAGCTTAGACTGATGCTGCCTTTTTATGTAAAAGTTTTAAGAAATGGTGCTCAGAAAGAGATTCCTGCAAGGGAGATTGTTCCTGGAGATTTGATTATTCTTTCAGAGGGAGACAAGGTTCCAGCAGATTCAAGAGTAATTGAGTCAAACTTTCTTACAGTTAATAATGCACCGCTTACAGGTGAATCTCAGCCTGTTACATTAACTCATGAACCTGTGCAGGAAGAGTTGATAGAAAGTAAAAACATTGCCTTTGCTGGTGCAACTGTTGTTTCAGGAAATGGCAGAGCAGTTGTTTTTGCAACAGGAATGAATACAGAGTTTGGAAGAATTGCCCATCTTACAGAAACTGTTCAGATTCAGGAAACTCCTCTTCAAAAAGAGATTGCAAGAACATCAAAGTTTGTGGCTACTTTTGCCACACTGGTTGGAGTTGTATTTTTTATTATCGGACATACAATTGGAAGAAGCTTCTGGGAAAATTTCATCTTTGCAATTGGCGTAATTGTTGCACTTGTTCCTGAAGGAATGCTTCCAACAGTAACACTTTCACTTGCCATAGGAAGTCAGAGAATGCTTAAAAGAAAAGCTCTTGTAAAAACTCTCACCGCAGTTGAGGCTCTTGGCTCAATCACAGTTATATGCACTGATAAAACTGGAACAATTACCCAGAACAAAATGGAAGTTAAAAAAATCTGGACAATTGACTCAGAGGCATTAGAGATGCTCTTGAAAATTGCATATCTATGCAATAATGCAAAATTTGTTGATAATCAATACAGGGGAGACCCCACTGAGGTAGCACTTCTAAGGTATGTAAGGGAGAATACTGGAGATTTTATAGCAGAAAGGCTTTCAGAAATTCCCTTTGATTTTGAGAGAAAAAGAATGACAACTGTAAACATCATAGATGGTGTTAAATTTTGCCTTACAAAAGGAGCAATAGAGACTGTTTTGCCTTTATGCAACTATGCAATGATAAAGGGAGAGAAAGTTGAACTGAATGAGGAGATAAAAGAAAAAATAAACAATGCCAGTCATTCACTGATGGATGAGGGATTGAGGGTTCTTTGTTTTGCCTTTAGTCATGATGAGCCTGAAAGAAAAATGATATTTACTGGACTCATCGGACTTGAAGATCCGCCAAGACCTGAAGTAAAAGATGCAATTAAAAAATGCCATGAAGCAGGAGTAAGGATAATCTTAATTACAGGAGATGCAAGCAGAACTGCGGTTGCAGTATCAAAAGAAACAGGACTTGTTAAAAATCCTCTGGTCATTGAAGCAGAAGAGTTCCATAAGATAAGTGATGCAGAGCTTAAGGAAAAGCTTAAAGAAAAAGAACTACTTTTTACAAGAATGACGCCAAAGGATAAGCTAAGGATTGTTACACTCCTTCAGGAAATGGGAGAAAGGGTTGCAGTTACAGGAGATGGAGTGAATGATGCACCTGCTCTTAAAAAAGCAGACATAGGAGTTGCTATGGGAAGCGGAACAGATGTTGCAAAAGAATCTGGAGAGATAATACTTCTTGATGACAACTTCGCAACAATTGTTAACGCTATTGAAGAAGGAAGAGCAATCTATGAAAATATAAGAAAATTCATATCATACTTTTTCACATCAAATGTTGCTGAGCTTGTCCCTTACATTGCCTATGCTATTTTAAAAATTCCTCTTCCTCTCACTGTTATGCAGATTCTTACCATTGATCTTGGAACAGACATACTTCCAGCACTTGCACTGGGAGCAGAAAAACCAACAGTAGAAGTAATGAAAAAACCACCAAGAAGCCATAAAGAGAGACTTTTAAATTTAAAGCTTCTTTTACGGGTATTTTTAGTTCTCGGACCAATTGAAGCAGCTGCAGGGCTTTTTGGATTCTTTTATGTTTTGCACTCTGGTGGATGGCAGTGGGGTCAGGCTCTTTCAGCAAAAAGCATTCTTTATATGCAGGCAACAACTGCATGTCTTACTGGAATAGTCATTACACAGGTTGCAAATGGTTTTGTATCACGCTCTTTCAGAGAATCACTCCTGAGCATAGGAATATTTTCAAACAAGTTTTTGCTCGTTGGAATAATCTTTGAAATTGCTTTACAGCTTTTTATTGTCTATCATCCACTGGGAAACAGTGTATTTTCAACATATCCAATCCCATTAACTGTATGGCTTGTTTTAATACCTTTTGCAATCTCTTTATTCATTGTAGAAGAAGCAAGAAAGAAATTTTTGAAAACAACATAAAATTGCGATCTTCTTCTTTTTTAAAGCTATTGAGCCTCTCAGACAAATAAAATATCATTTTTATTTAACAGCTAAATGCTTAAAAAATTTCAGATAATATGCACTTTTTCATGAAGAATTCAAACCGATCGGCTCATATTCTACGGATATATGAAATTGCAAAAGGCAATTTTTGGCGAAACGGAATGAAGCCTTTTATCTGGTGTTATTTACCCCTTTTCATTTTTTAATCGCCACCAAATATATCCGATAAAATATTAATTCAACAAATCCATTCTCTTTTGTTTGATTATTAAAAACTTCTTTAATAATCCTCTTGAAGTTTTCAATATATTCTTTATCAATGGGGATATCATAGAAATCTTGATTAAGATAACCCGCCGCTGCTCCGGACTCAAAAATTTTGAAAACTTCTTCTGGCGTATGCAATGTTTTTATTTCTTCTATTTTCGAAAAAGGAACACTAAACCCAACTTGTTCGAATAACAACTTATATTCTTCCTCAGTTTCAAGAAAAAACCAGGGGTCTTTAAAGTAAGCAAAGGTTTCTTTGGTAGTTGGATCATTCTTTACCAGTTATATTCCTTGAATAAAATTGGGACAATAAATCTTTTTAGCAGGTGCCTGAATTCCCATTCGTCCATTTTTTCTTAAAGCTCGATAACAGCTTTTAATTATAGGTTCTGGATTCTTAAACCATTGGAAAGAAGAATTACAAAATATTACATCAAAAAACTCTACGTAGTCTAATTCCTCTGCCTTCTTGATTTCAAATATTATATCAATCCCTGCGTTTCTTCTCTGTGCCTCTTTTATCATCCCTTCCGAAGAATCAATCCCAATGACTTTACCTTTCGTCATTTCTCTTATTCTCTTTGTCAGATGACCTGTCCCACATCCTAAGTCCAAAACATTATCATTTCTACTGATCCTGAGAAGATTAATAAGTTTTTCCGCAGCGGATTTTTGCACTAAAGAATCTCTCTCATATTTAGAAGCAATTTCTGAAAAATTGACATTGCTCATGTTTACCTTCCTGTGTGTCAATTTCCATATAACGCTCCGCGGCTATGCTTTAATTTTAATTAGATATAAACGCTGTTAGACAAAATATCGAGTAATTTAAAGCCTTTTCAAAACCTATAATGCCCATAGCCCCTTCGCACCATATAATATCAAATTCTTCATTTTGAAATGGTAAATCATCCATTGAACCGATAATTCCTTTTACTCTGCTCTGCAAGCCGAGCTTTTCAGCGTTCTTATTAAATTTTTCAATAAAATCTGGACAAATATCAAGCCCAATAATAGTGCTTTTTGTATTTTGTGCAAGAATCATTGTTTGTCCACCTGTTCCACAACCTAAATCAGCGATTTTTACTTCATTTGAAATACTGTCAATAAAACTTAATGCTCTAATAGTAGATTCGGCACTACCATGTCCCTGCCGTTCCAATCTTTCAAAATAATCACTAATTAAGCCGAAATCAAAATCGTGAATTAATGTTTTTTCGTTTTCCATTGATAAGCTCCTTTAATTTTTATCATTTTAGCCGCCAGTTCGCCTATCATCAACCAATAAATAGTTATCAAATAACCTTTTCCCATAAAGAAGAAACTACATTGGATACTTCAATCCCAACCAATATTTTACTCTCTGCGATTATCAAAGTATACTTTTTCACATTTCAAAATAGCAAGGTAAAATCTTAATACTGCAGCCTGCTCTTAAAATCATTTGAGCATATTGATGCAAAATTAAATAATTCATAGAAAAGACCTCACTTTTTTGCCGTGTAATGGCAGACAACTTTCCCAGCATAAAAGGTACTGCAAGACGAGATTTAAGTAAATGCCATAGGTGTCATAGTCAAGATTAAATCTGACATTTCCTGAATAAAATGTTATACTATGCAGAAAGAAAAAGAAGGAGGGAAAATTCATTACCATGATTTCTTTACGAAGGCATCATTTTATATGTCTACATTTCTTTACGGGAGAAGGATATAACAGAGAGTTTATTGAAAATCTCTATGCAGTTCTTGATAGGGCAAAGGATGAACCTGTAGTTGTCATTGTGCGACTAATAGCACCTTTGCAACATCTTCCATAAAAGAAAAATTAAGCTTATCAGGGGTATTCTGTGATGTATGATAATAGGGATTTCTGATCAAAAATTTCTTCAATATCCATATTAATCATGAAAAAGTAATAATCTTTGCTCCATGATTCTTGTTTTATGTTCATAAACCCTGTTTTTTTCAACAATATGTAACACTCTCCAGCCTCTCTCTGAAAGCACTTCTGAAATAAATCTTCTGTGACAGCGAAAGAAAAGCTTTTCAGCACAGAAAAACAAAGCTAAACTTTTATCAGCAATTTCTTCAAGCTTTTCAATGCTGCTTTTAAACTCCTCTGTGTTCATGTAGGCTTCATAGCCACCTTTTCTGAATCCACCAAGCTCTCTGCCAAGATAAATATACTCAAATCCTTCATTCTTTAAAATCTCGGATAGATTATCTTTACTGAAATGGGGAAACTTCTTTGAGATGGGAAAACTTCGCACATCAATTACAGTTTTTATCCTGTAAGTTTTTAAAATCTCAATGAATTCCTCAATTGAACGATTGCTTGTTCCAATTGTATAAATAAGTTTTTCAGACAATTTTTATGATGGCTTCATCAAGGGATTTTACTTTTTTGGGTGAGGGAGTCTCGTCAGGATAGCCTATGCCAATACATGAGATTATTCTTAAATTTTCAGGGATATTAAGAATTCCTCTTACATAGTTTTCCCTTTCTCTGTTTTCAGGATTGTAAATTGCACCCCAGCAAGCACCCAATCCAAGAGAGTGAGCTTCAAGCAAAAGAGCCATAATAGCACATCCCATGTCTTCAAGCCAGTGATTGCTTTTCTTTTCATCAGCAACTGCTACAATAACATAAGGGGCGGCTTCAAGAAACTTTGTAAAAGGCTGTGCTTTGCTTAATTTTTGAATTGTTTCTCTATCTTTAACAATAATAAAATACCATGGCTGGGAGTTTCTTGCAGATGGAGCATAAAGAGCTGCTTCAATGCATTTTTTAATTAACTCTTCTTCTGGAGCTTGTCTTTTGTATTTTCTTATGCTTCTTCTTGACTTTATTATTTCAAAAATGTCCTGCATAAAAATATTATATCATAACTCATCGCGAAGATTGGTAATTGAATCTTTAATCATCTTTAATTCATAATATGCAATTGTATGAATAATTTAATGAATTTAGTCATAGCAAGACTTGACGGGGATAAAATCAATGATTCCCAATACAGGCATTATATTGAAAAACTTGTCAAAGATGGAATTGGTGGATTTGTAGTATTTGGAGGAGACTATGAGGAAATAAAAAACTTCATTGCCCATCTTCAAAGCATGGCGTTAAAGCCTCTCATAGTTGCTTCTGACATTGAAAGAGGAGTTGGACAGCAAATAAAAGGTGGAAAATTGATTCCTTCTCAGATGGGAATTGCAGCAGGATTTGACTTAACTAAAGATAAAGCCTGGCTTGAAGCATTGTATTCAATAGTGATAAAAGAGGCACTGGATGTGGGAATAAATCTTGCACTTATTCCTGTGATGGATGTGAATACAGAGCCTGATAATCCAATAATTTGCACGAGAGCTTTTTCAGATAATTCTGAAGTTGTTTCAAAATATGGCAGTTTCTCTATAAAATTCTTTGAATCTCATGGATTATTAACATGTGCAAAACACTTTCCAGGTCATGGCGCAACACAAACAGACTCTCATCTTGCTTTGCCCTATATTGGAGATAACATTGAGACACACCTTAAACCCTTTGAAGAAGCAATTAAAGCTAAGGTTTCTTCAATTATGGTAGGGCATATAGTTGCATTTGATACAAAGCCTGCATCACTTTCAGAAAAAACAATTAATGAACTACTTAAACAGAAACTCGGATTTAAAGGAGCAGTTATTACAGATGCAATGAATATGAAAGCTTTAATGGAATATAAAAATCCTCATGTTCTTGCTTTTATAGCAGGAGCAGATATAATTCTACATCCTCAGGATCCATATGCTGCTTGGGAAGAAATAAAAACAGCATATAAACAGGGGGTGATTACTGATATAAGAATAAAAGATGCTCAAAGAAGAATTAGCAGATTAAGAAAAAAGATAAAGAGGAAACTCCCTATTGGGGTCCCCAAAAAATCTACGATTAGGGTACCCCAAAAAGTCTTTGACTTTTTGGGGACCCCGTTTGGGGGTGCCCCTATTGTTAATGATGAAAACATTTCTTTAATTCACAGGGCATTTAAAAAAACTGTTACTGTTATAAAAAATGAAATAGACAGTTTAAATTCCAGGCAAATCATTCCCTATCTTGTAGGAACCTATACTGAGGAGATTAAAAAGACATTTCAGAGTTATTTTGGTTTTGCCTTTGACTTAAAGGATTATAAACCATCAAATGCAATACCTTTAATTGCAGCATTCACAAACATCAAAGCAGCAGGAAGGGAATACTTATTAAAGGAAAATCAGAATACAATGATTAGGAAAATTATATCAAATAATGAAACAGTTGTTGTCTCGTTTGGTAATCCCTATGTTTTAAGACCTTTTAAAAAAGCAAAAGCAATAATCGCTGTTTATGATTCCCATGAACTTGCTGTGCTTGCTTTTCTTGATGCATTCAGTGAAGGTTTTAAAACCAGTGGGGGTCGCCCCACGAGTCCCCAAAAAGTCTATGACTTTTTGGGGTGCTCCAGTGGTAGACTACCTGTAAAAATTGAATGGATTGATGAATAAACGCTCAAAAGATATAGCAGTTGTAACAGTTCTTGGATTTGCTTCAGGACTTCCTTTTCCTCTCATAAGTGGAACACTTCAGGCATGGCTTACCACTGAAGGAATTGATATAAAAACAATTAGCTTTTTAACAATACTCACATTTCCATATAGTTTTAAGTTTCTATGGTCTGCCTTATTTGACAGATTCAGCATTGCAGGACTTGGAAGAAGGCGTGGATGGATTATTATTTGCCAGATTTTGATTTTAGTTGGAGTGTTTCTAATGATAGCATTCACTCCAGAGCATCTTTTAATTTTCAGTATAATGGCAGCAATGGTTGCATTTTTCTCCGCATCTCAGGACATCTCAATAGATGCTTACAGAACAGAAATCCTAAGAGCAGAAGACAGAGGAATTGGTGCATCTTTTGCAGTAACTGCATATAGAATTGCATTAATTGTTGGAGGAGGTCTTTGCCTTTTAGTTGCAGATCACCTTGGATGGCAGATGGCTTTGACAATAGTAAGTTCACTGTTAATTTTTGGAATAATTACAACTCTGTGGGCAGATGAACCAGATAATATAAAAAAACCAGCTACATTGAAAGAGTCATTTATTGAACCTTTCAGGGATTTAATACAAAGAGAAAAAAGCTTTATTTTGCTGTTATCAATTGTTCTATATAAAATTGGCGATGCCTATGCAACTTCACTGAGTACAGCATTTTTTATAAGAGGTGTTGGATTTTCTCTCACTGAGGTAGGAACAGTTAATAAAATTGGCGGACTTATTTCAGCAATTGCTGGTTCAATAATAGGTGGTTTTTTGCTTAGAAAAATAAGTCTTTATAAAGCATTAATTTCATTTGGAATACTTCAGGCAGCATCAAATCTCATGTTTATGGCTCTATCAATAGCAGGCAAAAACTTTATTTTATTTGTGTTAACAGTAATCATTGAAAACTTTACTGGTGGTATGGGAACAACAGCATTTTTAGCTCTTTTAATGGGATTGTGCAATCGCAGTTTTGCTGCAACACAGTATGCTCTTCTTTCATCCCTTGCATCTGCTGGAAGAGTAATCATAAGTCCAACAGCTGGTTTTGTTGTGGAAACCATTGGCTGGACAGCTTTTTATTTTCTAACCTTCCTTGTAGCAATTCCAGGAATTTTTTTAATTATTTTTTTAAAGAATGAGATTTTTCTATACGCTCAGAATGATAAAAAAATGAGATAAGCCTATGTTGGTTGTTTATTACCTTCCTTTAACAGGTATTTTTATTATAAATGTGCTGCCTTTTCCTGGTTCACTCTCAACAGATATAAAACCTCTGTAATACTGAATAATCGTAAGAGCCACTGTAAGTCCAAGACCTGGACCATATATTTTTGATGTGAAGAAGGGATCAAAAATCCTTTTAATCAGCTCTTTAGGGATTCCTTTACCTGTATCAGAAATCTTTATCAATATCTCATTGCCAGCCTGTTCAAGAGAAATCCTTAATAATCGCTTTTCTGACTTTTCCATTGCTTCTATGGCATTCTTTATTATATTGCGGAGGACAATTTTTAAATGTTCTTTATCTATATAAACATTTGCTACATCCCTGAAATCTGTTTCCACTTCAACTATTTTATCCTCTATTTCTCTACCAAATTCACCTAAAACCTCTTCTATAGCAACTTTTGGATCAACATTTTCCATAAAGCCAATTGCTATCATTTTTAGATTCAGAATTTCTCTTAAAAGCCTTTCCAGTCTTTCTGACTCCTGAAGTATGGTCATCAGATAGGGTTTATTTGGATCACCTGGAGGAAGATTGTCATATACTTTTTTGGCAAATCCTGCAATACTTACAATAGGATTTCTTATTTCATGCGAGAGACTGTCAATAAGTTTTCTTACTGCTTCTGTTCTTTTTTCTTCAATAGCTTTTTCAGAAGTCTCTTTTCTGGCAAGTAAAGAACGGATTCTTGCTGATAGTTCCCTGTAATCAAATGGTTTAGGTACATAATCATCTGCACCAATATCAAATCCTTTAACTTTGCTTTCCACATCAGTTTTAGCTGTAAGCATAATTACTGGAATAAACATAGTTTTTTCATCAGTTTTAAGTCTCTGACAGACCTCATATCCATCCATCTTTGGCATCATAACATCAAGAACTATCAGATCAGGAAAGCTTTCATATACCTTTTTTAAAGCTTCCTCACCATCATAGGCTTCTTCTGTATTGTAACCTTCTGCTCTTAATCTCTTTCTTAAAAGTTCCACAGTATCTATATTGTCATCAACAATTAAAATAGTTTGCTTCTGCTCTTTCATTTTTCCTTCAGATACATCTTTATTTGCTCAGGAAACTCTCTTACATTAATAGGTTTTGCAATATAACCATCACATCCAGCCTCCAGTGCCTTTTCCTGATCACCTCTCATTGCATGAGCAGTAAAAGCTATTATCGGAGTGTCTTTAAAATCAATTCTTGATTTAAGCCTTCTTGTGACTTCATAACCATCTATCTTTGGAATTGATATGTCCATAAGTATAAGGTCTGGTCTGTATGCTATAGCCTTAGCTAAAGCATCTTCGCCATCTACTGCTTCAATTATCTCAAACCCTTGTTTTTTCAAAATCTTTTTTACAAGCTCTCTTGAATCCTCATTATCGTCAACAACAAGAATTGTTTTCACATTAACCTCCTCCTACTACTTCGGTGATTCAACACCCTTTGGGTGATTCAAAGTTCAAGGTTCAAAGTTTATTTAAACTATTTTTCAGTTCTGTTATAAGTTCTTCTTCTGAAAAGAGATTCTTGTTTATTATTTCCTTTATTCTACCATTGAGAGCCTGTTTTTCTTCATCTGTTAATTCTTTATTTGTAAGAGCAATGATTGGCACTTCCTTTAATTCAGAAGATCCCTTTATAAAATCAAGAAAATCAAAGGCACTGCTGTCAGGATCTGTGATATTAACTATCAAAAGGTCTGGTTTCTGAAGTTTAACAAGGTTTATGGCTTCTTTGCTGTCTCTGGTAGCTGTAATATCATAGCCTGTTTCTTTTAGAATGCTAATCAAATCTTTTGAAGTTCTCTCATCTCTTTCAAGAACAAAAACTCGTCTCACAGGACGATATGCTTCAATTGATTTTATTTTTTTAAGTAGAGAATGCCCATCAAGAGGTTTTACAAAATAATCTGCTGCTCCAAGGCTGAATGCCAGTGTTTTATTGTCTATTATTGAAACAATAATTACAGGAATATCCTTTGTTTCTTCATTCTGTTTCAGCTCCTTTAAAACCTGCCAGCCGTCTTTCTTTGGCATCATTATGTCAAGAGTTATCGCAACTGGTTTAATTTCTTTTACCTTATTAACTGCTTCCTCACTACTGAGAATTCCTATAACTTTATAGTCCTTTTCAAGATATTTTCTAATTAAATCAATTGCATCAGGATTGTCATCAATGGCAACCACAACTTTTTCTTTTTCCGATGGTTTAGTCTCTATCATTACTGGCTCTTTATGTAAAACAAGATCACGAACAACCTCACAAATTCTGCAGGCTTCAACTTTTTCTGGCCATGAAGCTATTTTCATACCTTTACAATGAGTTCCAAGAACAAGCCAGCAACGCTTTTCAGGAGAACCATATTCAGGGCAGTTTACATGCCCGCATTGAGTATAATCCCAGCATCTTACTGATTTGCCTTCATAAGTGGGCTCCTGCAGAAAAACTTCCTTTGGAACTTCAAAATACTGAGCCAGAGCCTCAGCCATTTTCTCTTCTATAACAGGACCTGGAATTTCAAAAACTTCCTTTTTAAAAGGTAAAAGAACATAGAAAGTGCTTCCTTTTCCTACTTCGCTTTCAGCCCAGACCATTCCCTTATGAAGTGCCACAAGTCCTCTTACAATGCTCAGACCAAGACCTGTTCCCTCATATTGTCTTGTGGTAGATACATCAGCCTGGGCAAATTTATCAAAGATTTTGTCAAGGTCTTCTTTTTTAATACCAATTCCTGTATCAGCTACGGAGATCTCAACAAACTGCGGATTTCCCTGTCTATCTAATCCCTTTTCTGAAATTCTTGCTCTTAGTGTTATACCACCCTGATGTGTAAATTTGACAGCATTAGATATTAAATTTATAAGAATCTGTTTAGTTTTATCCTCATCAACATAGAGTTTTTCTGCTCCATCCTCTATATTCATAAAAAAGCTCAATCCTTTTTTAGCTATCAATGGTTCAAAACTAACCATAATGCTCTCAATTAATGCTCTCAAATCAACTTCCTTTGGTTTTAATTCAATCTTTCCTGATTCAATTTTTGAAATATCAAGAACATCATTTATCAATTGCAATAAATGTCTTGCGTTTGCAGCCACTTTTTTCAATGAAGCTTTCTGGTCCTCATTCAATGGACCGTCAACTTCATCAAGTAATAAATCTGTATATCCAATTATTGCATTCATTGGTGTTCTCAGTTCATGAGACATATTGGCTATAAAAGCAGATTTAAGAGTATCAAGCTCTTTTAATTGTTTATTTGCTTTCTGAAGCAATGCCACAAGCTCATCTCTCTCTTCAAGAAGTTTTGCTCTGCGTGTAAGTTCTTTTTCCAGTTCCATCTTTGATTTGGCTACTTCATTAACCATGTAATTGAATGTTTCACATAGACTTCCTATTTCATCCTTTGGATAGTTTACAATGGTAACCATCTCACCTTTTGCAAATTTGTGAGTGGCTTCAACTAAATTATTAAGAGGATTTTTAATCAACTTCTTCACCAATAAATTAACAGTAATTACAGCAAAAACAAATGCAAATATTGTGAGAATTAATGATCTTCTCATCTGGTATATGACAGTTTTATATACATCCTCCACATCTGTTTTCATTACCATAGCACCTAAAATTTTTCTTGAAGAACCATGACAGTGAAAGCATTCTGGTGAGTTTTTTATTGAAAAAATGGAGATTAAATTTCTTTTACCCTGAACTTTAAAAACTTTTGAAAAAACAGCCTCATTTTGCTCTTCTTTGAGAGATTTATTAATGCTTTTAGAAAAATCTTCGTTATCAATTACATAATCAATTTTCTTATTTATGCTTTTTTTATCCGTTGAAAAGGAAATCAGTTTATTAATGTCGCATAAATAAACATCTATTTTTTCGTATTTATTTCCAATTTCTTCAAGGTCTCTATGAATTGTTTCACTGTCTCCAACTGTAAGAGGATGTTTTATGGTTGCAAAAATCGTATCCATTACTTCTTTACTTCCTGCTTCTGCTATTTTAAGCCTGTCTGGCAGTCCAAAATAAATTCTGAAACTTATTTCAATGAACATGACTAAAAATAATATACCTACAAAGGCAACTAATAACTTATTTCCAATTTTTCTGGCTATAAAATCAAACATCAATGAGCTCCTCCATAAAGAAGAGGTTTAAATCTAAAGGCTCTGATTCTTTCCTCAGTATGACAGGATTCACAGATCTGGAGATTGATCTTTCTCTTAATAAATTCAGGATTTTTTGTCTCTGCGTGTTTCTTACCAGGACCGTGGCATACTTCACAACCTGTATTTTTAAGGTATGGTGTTTTTTCTATTGAAACAAATCCACCTTTTTTACCATATCCTGTTGTATGACATTGAAAACAGCTTTTCAACTCTTCTTGCGTAAGTTTATTCTTCATTTTTTCAATTGCATCAAAGGAACGGGACATTCTTGAATACTTTATAAAATTTTCATATTGCTTGATGTGGCATTTTTTACAAACTTCTGTTCCTACATACTCAGAAAATACAATGCTGGGAAAAATCAAGATCAAGATAGAGATGATTAAATTTTTCATAATTTAAGATTATCAAAAACAAAGAAAATTGTAAACTGCTACTGTCTTAATTTTAATCTTATAATGCTTTTTGCAGTTGCTGTGGCTTTATCAACCTTAACTACAACAGCAGAAAATATTGATGAAGTGGAAGGAACATCAAATTTTTTAGGCATCTGAGTTAGAAATTTATCTATAACTTCATCTTTCTTAAACCCTATTACAGAGTCTTCAGGACCTGTCATCCCAACATCAGTAATATAAGCAGTGCCTTCTGGAAGTATTCTTTCATCTGCAGTCTGAACATGGGTATGAGTTCCAATTATAGCACTTACTTTGCCATCAAAATAGTAGGCAAAGGCTATTTTTTCAGAGGTTGCCTCTGCATGAAAATCTATAAAAATGAATTTTGTTTGCTCTTTGATTCGCTTTATTTCTTCTTCTGTGCTTCTAAATGGACAATCAAGTAAATTCATAAACACTCTTCCTGAAACATTTATTACAGCTATAACATTGTTTTTTCTTGTTTTTATTACAGCACTGCCAAATCCTGGAACACCCGGTGGATAGTTCAATGGTCTAAGGATTCTTGACTCTTTTGCAATATATGGAATAGCTTCTTTTTTATCCCATACATGGTTTCCTGTTGTGATTAAATCAATTCCATATGAAAAAAGCTCCTGTGCAACTTTCTCTGTTATACCAAATCCACCGGCAGAATTTTCTGCATTTGCAATTACAAATTCAATCTGATGCTCTTCCACAAGCCTGGGCAGTATCGTTTTTACAATTTGTCTGCCTGACTTACCAACTATATCACCGATAAAAAGAACATTCAATGTTTCATTATTTTGCATATTCTATGAATCTTGATTCTCTTATTACAGTTACCTTTATCTGTCCAGGATAGCTAAGTTCCTTTTCTATTCTCTTGCTTAACTCCTTTGCAATTAAAGCACACTCCTCATCTGAAACCATATCAGGTCTTACAATTAACCTGACTTCTCTTCCTGCCTGAATTGCATAGCAATTCTGAACTCCCTGAAAAGACATGGCAAGTTCCTCAAGTTTTGTGAGTCTCTTAATGTAGCTTTCTATTGTTTCTCTTCTTACTCCTGGACGGGCTGCTGAAAGAGCATCTGCTGCTGCAACCAATGCAGATTCAACACAACTGAACTCCACATCTTCGTGGTGGCTGAGAATCGCATTTATTACTTCTTCGCTTTCACCATATTTTCTTGCAAGCATTGCACCTATTTCCTGGTGAGAGCCTTCCATCTCATGATCCACTGCCTTTCCAATGTCATGTAAAAGTCCTGCTCTTTTTGCAAGTTTTACATTTACTCCAAGTTCACCTGCCATAATTCCACTGAGCCATGCAACTTCTTTTGAATGTTGCAAAACATTCTGTCCATAAGAGGTTCTGTATTTTAATCTGCCTATGAGTTTTATAATTTCAGGATGAATTCCGCTAAGTCCAAATTCAAATACTGCTTTTTCTCCTTCCTCTTTTATTGCTATGTCTACATCTCTTCGGGCTTTTTCCACTACCTCTTCTATCCTTGCTGGATGAATTCTACCATCCATAATTAACCTTTCAAGAGCTATCCGTGCAACCTCTCTTCTTATTGGATCAAACGATGAGAGAATAACAAGTTCTGGTGTATCATCAACAACGAGATCAACACCTGTAAGCGCTTCAAAAGCTCTAATGTTTCTTCCTTCTCTACCAATTATTCTTCCTTTCATCTCATCATTTGGAAGGCTTACTGCAGTAACAGTAGCATCAACAACATAATCACTTGCATATCTTTGAACAGCAAGGCTCAAAATTTCTTTTGCCTTTTTATCAGCTTCCTGCCTTGCTTCATCTTCTATTTTCTTGATGAGTCTTGCTGCCTCAAAACGAGCTTCCTGTTCTATTTTTCTGAAAAGCTCCTGTTTTGCTTCTTCTTCTTTCATCCCTGCTATTTTTTCAAGAAGTTGTTGTTGCTCAGAGATGAGTTTGTTATAGTAATTCTCCTTTTCCTGTAAGAGTTTCTCTTTTGAAACTATATCCTTTTCTCTTTTATTTAGTTCAATTTCTCTTTTTTCAGCCTGCTCAATTTTGCGGTCAAGAAGTTCTTCCTTCTGCCTCAGTCTTTTTTCTTGATAGCTAATTTCCTTTGTTTTTTCTTTTATTTCTTTTTCAGCTTCAAATTTTAATTGATATACAACTTCTTTTGCTGCAAGATGGGCTTCTTTTTTTACTGTTTCTGCCTCTTTTTTAGCATCTTCAAGAATTCTCTGCGCTTCTTCTTGAATTTTTATCTTTTCTTCTTTAAGTTTATTTTTATGGACAAGATAAACTACATATCCAGAGACTGCACCAATGAGAATTGCAATGAAAATGTATAAAAACTCCATCAGGATACCTCCGAAGAATATATTTTAAAGGCTTGCAAGGGGTTATGATGATGGAATAGAGATTAGCTATAAAATCTATTTAAACTCACATTAAAAATTTAAATAACTTTACATCTATCTAAAGTGGAACTCTCCACCATCATCATAACCCCGCCCTGCCGTGTGATAAGGAAAGTTAGATCCCCCTCAGACAAGTGGGTGCCTTCTAGGTAGGTTAGGCTTCCTCCGAAGAGGCATGCACACCGCTACCTACGCTGGCTCCCTAACGGATCTAACTGCCGGATCCCCTTTCCCTTCCATCACGAGCAGGGCAGGAAGCCTTTAATTATTTTATAACAAAAACTAATCAACATATGCAATCTTTATTTTTTGAATGTAAATCCTTAACTTTTTCAGGTATAATTAAAAAAATGCTATTTTATCTCATAGACATAGACGATTCTTCTGATGGGATTCTTCTCTTTGGAATAACAGAGAATGGGAAAAGAGAAAAATTTATTGATTCATCATATCGTCCTTATTTTTTAGTGCTTCCATCAGATAAAAAAAAGGCTCTTGAAGAAATTGAAAAAATCATTAAGGAGAATTCTCTTCCAGTTACAGAAATAGCTGAGGATAAAAAAATTTTTTATGGTCAGGAAAAGGAGTTCATCAAAATTTATACAAAAAGACATCAGGATTTACAAAAGGTAAGGGATGCAATAAAAGTTCTTGAAGCAAAAAGAGGTGGCTCAGGTTCAATAATTGATGAGTTTGAATATCAAATGGGTGCATACAGAGTGTATCTTGCAGAAAAGCAATTGTCATGTCTACAGTGGCTTGAAATTGAAACTCATGGCAATCAGGTTAAATCAATTAAAAAGGCTGATGCAGCTTCACCAAAACTTAAAATTCTTGCCTTTGACATGGAAGTTCTTGAAGTACAAAGAGGAACTCCATCTATTGTGATGATTTCCCTATTCGGAGAAGATCTATCCAAGGTAATTACATATCAGGAAGCAAAATACACTGTAGAGACAGCAGTTGTTAAAAATGAAAAAGAACTTATAAAAAGCTTTATTGAAACTCTCAGGGATTATGATCCTGATATAATTGTTGGATACAATACAGATTTGTATGACATGCCAATACTGAGAGAAAGAGCAAGACAACTTAAAGTGGACATTGGTATTCTTTCAAGGGATAACTCTGGAATAACTCTTTCAAAAAGAGCACGATTTACAACTGCAAGACTTATTGGAAGAGTTCACATTGACATATTTAATTTCGTCTTTAATATTCTCTCTCCTATGCTTCAGAGTGAACAGCTTACTTTAAAAAATGTCGCCCAGGAGCTGCTTGGAGATACAAAGCTTGATATGGAGTATGAAGATATTTTGCACGCATGGGATAAGGGACATGAGCTTGACAAACTTGCAAGATACTGCTTAAAAGATAGTGAGCTTGTTTATGAACTTACAAAAATGCTTTTACCTGATATTGAGGAACTAACAAGAATTACAGGGCAGTCTCTTTTTGACACATCAAGAATGCCATATAGCCAGCTTGTTGAATGGTATTACATTAAAAAGGCAAAACAACAAAACAGAGTGATTCCAAATCAACCAAAGTTTGATGAAATAAAAGAACGCCAGAAGACCACTTATGAGGGAGGATTTGTGAAAGAGCCAGAAGTAGGTCTTCATAAAGGAATTGCTGTTGTTGACTTTGCTTCTCTTTATCCATCAATAATTGCAACATACAATATATCAATTGATACTCTTAATTGCAGTTGCTGTAAAGACAGTGGATACAAAATTCCTGATTTTCCTTACTGGTTCTGTAAAAATAATAAAGGCTTTGAATCTCAGGCAGTGGAAGAACTTTTAATTGAAAGACTTGAACTAAAAAAACAATTAAAGAAACTTAACCCTGAGTCTCATGAATACATAGAGCTTGATACAAAACAAAGAGCACTGAAAACAATCATAAATGCATCATATGGTTACTATGCCTATCCTGCAAGCAGATGGTATTCAAAGGAATGTGCTGAAGCAATTACAGCTCTTGGAAGATACTGGATTAAAGAAGTCTTAAAAAAAGCTTCTGAGAAAGGCTTTCATGCCATATATGGAGATACGGATTCAGCATTTTTGAAAATTGACAATAAAAAGGCAGTTGAAGAATTTATTAAAGAAATAAATCAAAGTCTTCCAGGACTTATGAGGCTTGACCTTGAGGATTTCTATGTTAAAGGGCTTTTTGTTCCAAGAGAAGCAGGAGGTGTGGCAAAGAAAAGATATGCCCTGCTTGATGAAAAGGGGAAACTAAAAATAAGAGGTCTTGAAGTGGTAAGAAGAGACCTCTGTAGATATGCAAGAACTACCCAGCAGGAGATTCTTAAAATATGCCTTATTGAGGAAGATATTGCAAAAGCCTTTAAATATCTTGATGAAAGAGTTAAAGCATTACGGGAAGGCAACTATGATTTAAAAGACCTAATCGTTTACGAGCAGCTTTCAAAGCCTGTTTCAGAGTATAAATTAATATCTCCCCATGTAGTAGCTGCTAAGAGATTGCTTGAAAAAGAGATTCCAGTGGGGGAAGGAAGCGTGATAGGATATATAATTCAGAAAGGCGCTGGCTCAATAAGTGAAAGAGCATATCCAGTAGAGCTTGCTGATCCTGCAAAAATTGACATTGATTATTACATTGAAAATCAGGTTTTACCTACTGCAATGCGAATTTTGAAGGTTTTTAAAAAAGAAAGCAAATTATTTTAGAGTTTGCAAGATTTCTTTTTTCAGTTTATCAATCTTTTCCTTATGCGTTCCCTCCCAGTAAATCTTACCACAGGACTTGCATATAATAAATGCCTGGCTGGAAAATAAAACATAATCAGGTACTTCTCCTTTAATTTCCTCTTTTTTAATACTCTCAGTCTCTCCATTACAAACAGGACATCTTGGTTCAAGATCTAAAAGATTTAATTCAGGATAAAAAGAAAGCAAAACCTCTCTAATCTGCTCTTTAACTTCTTCTGATTGGATCAGTAAAACTTTTTTTAGTAACTTTGATTTAGCAAGAGCGTTATCTCTGGTTAAAAGCACTCTGTCTTCCTGTAAAGAGAGCTTTATCAGCTGGCTATCTTTAAAATCATTCCTGTATAATGTATCAAAACCAAAAAGCCTGAGCCAGCGGCTCAGGCTTCCAAGCATTACATCTGCTATAAAACGAGGTAAATCAGTTTTCTTCAAGTTCTTCTTCACTTGTGTGTTCTATCTGCATACTGTAAAACTCACCTTTAATCAATGTATCTTTATACACTGGAGAGCCTGTTCCAGCAGGAATAATTCTTCCCATTATGACATTTTCCTTTAGTCCTCTCAACTCATCAATCCTTGCCTCAATTGCTGCGTCAGTAAGAACCCTGGTAGTTTCCTGGAATGAAGCTGCTGATACCCATGATTCAGTTGAAAGAGCTGCTTTTGTAATTCCCAATAAAAGTGGTCTTGCCTGAGCAGGTCTGCCTCCACGAGCTATGACTTTTTCATTTTCCTCCATAAATGTGATTCTATCAACCTCATCACCTATAAGAAAAGATGTATCTCCGGGGTCTTCTATCCTTACCTTTTTCATCATCTGCCTTACAATCACCTCAATGTGCTTGTCATGTATTGAAACACCCTGAAGTCTATATACTTTCTGAATTTCATCCACAAGATATCTCTGAAGTTCTGTAGGACCCAGGATCTCAAGTATACTATGAGGATTAATAGAGCCATCAATTAATGGCTCGCCTGCTTTAACCCAGTCTCCATCGTGAACTATTACATGTTTACCTTTTGGAATAAGATATTCTCTTGTTTCATCTGCTCCTCTTACAACTATAACTCTTGAGCCTTTCTGACTTCCCTTAAATTCCACTATACCATCTATTTCACTTACAATTGCTGCTTCTCTGGGTCTTCTTGCTTCAAAGAGTTCTGCTACTCTTGGCAGTCCTCCTGTTATATCCTTTGTTTTAATTGTTTCTCTTGGAATTTTTGCAAGGATATCTCCTGGCTCTACTATATCTCCTTTGTCAACTACTAAAATTGCTCCTGCTGGAAGAAGATACCTTGCAGGCGTTCCTGAGGGAAGCTTGGCTGTTTTTCCATCTTTATCTTTTATCGTGACACGAGGTCTGTAAGTTGCTGGATAATCAATTACTATTTTGTGAGAAAGACCTGTAGTAGGGTCTGTTTCTTCTTTAAATGTTACCCCCTCTAACATGTCACCAAGAGCTATCTTACCTCCGATTTCAGTAATAATTGGCGTTGTATAGGCATCCCACTCAGCCAGTCTTTGCCCTGCTTCAACCATCTGTCCTTCTTTAACAATAATTTTAGCACCGTATACGAGATTATATTTTTCTCGTTCCCTTCCTGAGGCATCTATGATAGCAATCATAGCATTTCTATTAAGAACAACCAGTGAGCCATCTTTTCTTTCTACATAATGAATATTTTTAAATACCACTGTTCCTGAAGTTTTGGCTTCAAGAACAGCCTGTTCAACTATTTTTGTTGCTGCTCCACCTATATGGAAGGTTCTCATTGTAAGCTGGGTACCTGGTTCTCCAATAGACTGTGCAGCAATAACTCCAATTGCCTCACCTATTTCAACAGGTTCACTCCTTGCAAGGTCCATTCCATAACACTTTGAGCAAACACCAAATTTTGTTCTACAAGTGAGAACTGAGCGAATTTTTACTCTATCAACTCCTGCATCTACAATTTTCTTTGCTACCATCTGATCTATTAAACTGTCTCTTTTTGCAATTATTTCACCTGTCAGAGGATCCTTAACATCTTCTGCCAGTGTTCTACCATATATTCTCTCTTCAAGGGGCATTACTATTTCGCCACCTTCTACCAAAGCAGTGATATATATTCCTTCTTTTGTTCCACAATCATGTTCTGTAAGGAATATGTCCTGAGCAACATCAACAAGCCTTCTTGTTAGATAACCAGCATTTGCTGTTTTCAGTGCTGTATCTGCCAGGCCTTTTCTTGCACCATGTGTGGAGATAAAGTATTGTAAGGGAGTGAGTCCTTCTCTGAAATTGGCTGTAATTGGCGTTTCTATAATTTCACCTGAAGGTTTTGCCATAAGTCCTCTCATACCAGCAAGTTGCCTTATCTGTGCAATACTACCACGAGCACCAGAATCAGCCATCATGAAAATACTATTAAATGACCTTCTTTCAGCAAGCTCTTCTGGAGTAAACTCTTTGCCTTTTTCTGCTCCCAGCTCTTTCATCATCTCATCAGCAACTTTTTCTGTAACATTTGCCCATATGTCTATAACTTTGTTATATCTTTCACCCTGCGTAATCAATCCTTCAGCATACTGTTTCTGGACTTCCATTACCTGAGCTTCTGCCTCTTTAATCAACTCTGCTTTCTTTGAAGGGATGTGCATATCATCAATACATATAGAAATTCCTGATTGCGTGGCGACTTCAAATCCTAATTTTTCAAGCTTATTCAAAAATAAAACCGTATCCCTTTTGCCAAAATTATAGTGAATATATTCAATTAGCTTTCCAAGTTCTTTTTTTGTTAACTCTTTATTAATCATCTGGAAAGGAACACCCTCTGGCACAATCTCTCTAAAAAGAATTCTTCCTACGGTAGTTTCAACAAGCTTTCCATTCAATTTGACTTTTATTGGAGCATGCTTTTCCACTGCTTTACTCTGATAAGCGAGAATAACTTCTTCAGGATCGGAAAAAACTTTACCAGCGCCTTTTGCTGCCTTCTTTTCCTTTGTAAGATAATAAATTCCTAATACCATATCCTGAGTTGGCACAACAATAGGTTTACCATTTGCAGGAGAAAGTAAATTTCCTACTGACATCATTAAAACTCTTGCTTCAATTTGAGCTTCATATGAAAGAGGAACATGAACAGCCATCTGGTCACCATCAAAATCTGCATTGAAAGCTGTACATACAAGAGGATGAAGCTTAATTGCCTTTCCTTCTACAAGAACAGGATCAAAAGCCTGAATGCCAAGTCTGTGAAGAGTTGGAGCTCTGTTTAAAAGCACAGGATGTTCCTGAATCACCTCTTCCAGAGCATCCCACACTTCAGGCTTTTCTTGCTCAACAAGTCTTTTTGCCTGTTTTATTGTGGTTGCATAACCCTTTTCTTCAAGTTTATTGAAAACAAATGGTTTAAAAAGCTCAAGAGCCATTGTTTTTGGCAATCCGCATTGATGCATATCAAGTTCAGGACCCACAACAATTACTGATCTACCAGAATAATCAACTCTTTTACCAAGAAGGTTCTGCCTGAATCTTCCCTGTTTCCCTTTTATCATATCACTTAAGGATTTAAGAGGCCTGCGGGTGCCTGCTTTCAAAGCTTTTGAACGCTTGGTGTTGTCAAAAAGTGTATCCACTGCTTCCTGAAGCATTCTCTTCTCATTTCTTATAATTACACTGGGAGCTTTAAGCTCCATCAATCTTTTTAATCTGTTATTTCTATTTATAACTCTTCTATAAAGATCATTTAAATCTGAAGAGGCAAATCTTCCACCATCAAGAGGCACCAGTGGTCTTAGCTCTGGAGGAAGCACTGGAATAATGTCAAGAACCATCCATTCAGGGCGATTACCTGAATTTTTAAAAGCTTCAACAACTTTGAGTCTTTTTGTAAGTTTTCTCTTAATTCCTGTGGATGTGGCAGTTTCTATCTTTTCTTTAAGTTCCTTTGCAAGGGCATCAAGATCAATTTTTTTAAGAAGTTCTCTGATAGCTTCTGCTCCCATTCCAGCTTTGAATTTGCTGCCATATTGGGAAACATACTTTTTGTATTCCTCTTCAGTGAGAATATCCTTTTCCTTTAAAGGCGTGTCTCCAGGATCTACAACAATGTAGTCTTCATAGTAAATAACTCTTTCAAGCTGCCTGACAGAAAGGTCAAGCAACAGTCCCATTTTGCTTGGAACGCCTCTGACAAACCATATATGCGCTACAGGAGCAGCAAGTTCAATATGTCCCATTCTTTCTCTTCTTACCTTACTCTGAATTACTTCAACTCCGCATTTGTCACATATAACACCTTTATGCTTCATTCGTTTGTATTTGCCACAAAGACATTCCCAGTCTTTTATAGGACCGAAAATTTTAGCACAGAAAAGTCCTTCAGGTTCTGGTTTAAATGTTCTATAATTAATAGTTTCAGGCTTCTTTACCTCTCCATAAGACCATTCCCTTATTTTTTCTGGTGAGGCAAGCTTTATCCTTATTGCATCAAAATCTCTTGGATTTTTAGGTTTTTGAAAAAGTGAATAAATATCTTCTGTCAAGGTTTATACCCCCTTTAAATTAATTCAAAGTTCAAAGTTTAAAGTTCAAAATAAAAAGTTCAAAGTTCATATTTTAAGTCTTTTTCTTTTTCTCCAGAAGATCAACATCAAGACAAAGACTCTGGAGTTCTTTTATTAAAACATTGAATGACTCAGGAACTCCTGGCTCCAGCACTGGATGTCCTTTAACAATAGCCTCATACATGCGGGTTCTACCTGTTATATCATCGCTTTTTACAGTTAAAAATTCCTGAAGTGTATAGGCTGCTCCATATGCTTCCAGTGCCCATACTTCCATTTCTCCAAGTCTCTGCCCACCAAACTGTGCTTTGCCTCCAAGAGGTTGCTGGGTTACAAGAGAATAAGGACCTATGGAACGAGCATGAATTTTATCTGCCACAAGATGATGCAGTTTGAGCATATACATATAGCCAACTGTAACAGGCCTTTCAAAAGGCTCGCCTGTTCTTCCATCATAAAGAGTTACCTGACCTGTGGTAGGAAATCCAGCTTTCTTGAGCATATCTTTTATCTCATCTTCTTTTGCACCTTCAAAAACAGGGCTTGCAACATAAAGACCAAGAGCCTTGGCAGCAAGTCCTAAATGAGTTTCAAGAATCTGTCCAACATTCATTCTGGAAGGAACGCCAAGAGGATTAAGCACAATATCAACAGGTGTTCCATCTTCAAGATACGGCATATCCTCTTCAGGCAGAACCATAGAAACAACACCTTTATTTCCATGTCTACCTGCCATTTTGTCTCCAACCTGAATTTTTCTTTTCATGGCAATGTAAACTTTAACTATCTGATTAACACCAGGAGGAAGCTCATCTCCTTTACGAATTCTTTCAATTTTTTCATTGTATTTTGCATAAATCTGCTTTATATTCTGCTCCACTTCTTTGTTAACTCTGCTTACTTCTGCCTTAACATCAGGGTCTTCTACCTTCAATTTGAGTAGTTGATTTACATCAAGAAGATTAACAATCTGTTCTGTAAGTGCTTTTCCTTTTGGGCAGAGTATTTTATCACCTTTTTTTACATCTTCAAGAACAACTTTACCCTGAAGTATTTTTCTGATTCTGCTTGCCTTTGTCTCTTTAAGAATCCTGATTTCATCTTCTCTATCTCTTTCTATTCTCTTTATCTCTTCCTCTTCTATAGCAAGAGCTCTTCTGGACTTTTCTTTTCCTTTTCTTGTTAAAATTTTTACATCAATAACAACTCCTTCAATTCCTGGTGGAACATAAAGACAGCTTTCCTTAACATCTTCTGCTTTTTCACCGAATATAGCATAAAGAAGCTTTTCTTCAGGCGTATAAACTTTTTCTCCTTTGGGCGTTACTTTCCCCACCAGGATATCGCCAGCTTTTACTTTTGCACCTATTCTTATAATTCCATCCTCATCAAGATTTCTAAGAAGCTCTTCATTTACATTCGGGATTTCTCTTGTAATCTCTTCAGGACCAAGCTTTGTGTCTCTACATTCAATCTCGAATTCGTCAATGTGAATGGATGTGTAAACATCTTCTTTCACAAGTCTTTCACTGATCAGTATAGCATCCTCAAAGTTATATCCACCCCATGGCATAAATGCTACAAGGACATTTCTACCCAAAGCAAGCTCACCTTTGTCCATACTTGGTCCATCAGCTAAAATTGTTCCTCTTTCTACAATCTGTCCCACTTTAACAATAGGCTTCTGAGTCATACATGTTCCCTGATTAGATTTGTGAAACTTTATAAGATTATATATATCAACTCCTCCACCTTCTTCAGTAACTCTCACAACGATTCTTGTAGCATCAACATTTTCTACTATTCCTGCTCTTTTTGCAATCACAAGCCAGCCACTGTCCCTTGCTGCATACAACTCCATTCCTGTACCCACTATGGGAGCTTCAGTTTGAATTAATGGAACAGCCTGCCTTTGCATGTTAGAACCCATGAGAGCTCTGTTAGCATCGTCATTTTCAAGAAATGGAATTAAAGAAGCAGATAAACTAACAATCTGTTTTGGAGAGACATCCATATATTCCACTTCATCGCGTGATACCATTTTGAAATCTCCCTTAACTCTTGCTGAAACTGTCTCTCCAATGATATTTCCATCTTTATCCACAGGGGTTGTTGCCTCTGCAATAACATAGTTTTCACTTTCAAGAGCGCTTAAATAATGAACCTCATTTGTAACTTTTCCATTAACCACTTTTCTGTAAGGAGATTCTATAAAACCAAACTCATTGATTCTTGCATAAGTGGCTAAAGAGGTTATAAGTCCGATGTTTGGTCCTTCTGGAGTCTCAATAGGGCATATTCTTCCATAATGAGTTGGATGAACATCTCTTACCTCAAATCCTGCTCTTTCACGTGTCAGTCCTCCAGGTCCTAAAGCACTGAGTCTGCGCTTGTGTGTAATTTCACTTAAAGGATTTGTCTGATCCATAAATTGACTGAGCTGACTAGTACTGAAAAATTCTTTAACTGCTGCCATTACAGGCTTTGTATTTATCACATCATGAGGCATTGCTGTTTCAACCTCTGTAATTGTCATCTTCTCTCTAATTGCCCTTTCCATTCTAACCAATCCTATACGGAACTGGTTTTCAAGAAGTTCACCAACCCCTCTTACTCTTCTGTTGCCAAGATGATCTATATCATCAACCTCTCCTTTGCCTGTTCTGAGATTGAGAAGATATTTAACAATTTCTATAATATCTTTGTCAGTAAGTACTCTCACATCAAGAGGAATGTCAACTCCCAATTTCTGATTCAATTTAAGTCTTCCAACTGCTGAAAGATCATATCTTTTTGGATCAAAAAACAATCCGTAAAATAGTTCCTCTGCTGCCTCTTCAGTAGCAGGCTCTCCAGGTCTTAATTTTTTGTATATTTCTCTTAAAGCATCCTTTTTGCTGGTAACTCTGTCAGTAAGTAATGTTTCCCGTAATGATGGAAGATAATTGACATTATCTATGAAAAGCAGGTCTAATTTCTGAATTCTGGCAGCTATAATTCTATGAAATACCTCTTCTGTAATCTCTTTATTACTGTCAACTATAACTTCTCCTGTTTCAGGATCAACAATATCTGAAAGAGTTATTCTCCCTATGATTTCACTTTTTGAAATCGGTATTTCCTGAATTCCAAGTTCTTTCATTTTCTTCAGTGCATACCTTGTAATTTTACTGCCTTCCTTTACTATAATCTCACCATCAGGACCAACAATATCTATTTTTGTTCTAACTCCTGCCAGAATATCACTTACCACTCTAGTGCAAGTTTCGTCTTTTATTCTTATTTCCTCTATTGGGTAAAAGATTCTCAACAGATCTTCATTTGTATATCCCAATGCTTTAAGAACAATGGTGGCTGGTAATTTTTTTCTCTTGTCAATTCTCACATAAAGAAGATCCTTTGAATCAAACTCAAAATCAAGCCAGGAGCCTCTTACAGGAATAACTCTTGCTGAATAGAGAAATCTTCCACTTATTCTGCTTTTACTTCTATCTGGTGCAAAATAAACACCAGGAGATCTGTGCAACTGGCTAACAATAACTCTCTCAACTCCGTTTATTATAAAGCTACCTGTCTCGGTCATCATTGGAAGGTCGCCAAGAAAAACTTCCTGTTGTCTTGATTCTTTAAGAAACTTTCTTCCCTCTTCATCCTTATCCCATATATTTAAACGAACCTTCATCTTTATAGGAACTGAATAAGTTAATCCTTTAACCATGCATTCATAAGGGCTTAGTTTAGGTTCTCCAACTGAGTAGGAAATAAACTCTATTGTAGTTGTTCCATTGTAATCACTTATTGGGAAAACACTGTTTAAAGCTGCCTGAAGTCCCTCATCAACTCTTTCTTCAGGTGGAACATCTTTCTGAAGAAACTTCTCAAAAGATTTTTTCTGAAACTCTAAAAGATAAGGTACCTCCACAAGTGGAGGTACCTTTCCGAAGTTTATTCTCTCTCTTAAAGGCTTTATCATGGTTCTCCTTCTTTTTTAAGATTTTTTACTGTATTTCTACAGTTGCTCCTTCAGCTTCAAGTTTTGCTTTGATTATCTCAGCTTCCTCCTTGGACACACCTGTTTTAACTGGCTTTGGAGCACCATCAACCAGATCTTTAGCCTCTTTAAGACCCAGTCCAGTAAGTTCTCTTACCACTTTAATTACTTGAATTTTCTTGTCTCCTGCTGCCTTTAAGATTACATCAAAACTTGTTTTCTCCTCAGCTGCTGGAGCTGCTGCTTGAGCTACTGGTGCACCGGGTGCTGCTGCTACTGCTACTGGTGCTGCTGCTACTACACCGTATCTTTCCTCAAACTCTTTAATGAACTGACTGAGTTCAAGAATTGTTAGATTGTCAAAAAATTGAAAGACTTCCTCTTTTGTAATTGCCATAATTCTTCCTCCTTTTATTGAGCTTTCTTATTTTTCAATGCTTCTAATGCATAAAGTAATTTAAGAGTAACTCCATGCATTGCATAAGCCATTTTTTGCAGTGGAGAACTCATTCCACCAACAAGCATACCAAGCAAGACATTCTTTGAAGGTAACTTTGAAATCTCTTTGAGTTCTGCTGGAGAGTATACTTTACCTTCAACAACACCCTGTTTAATTTTAAATTTTTCATTCTTTTCAGAAAAATCAAGGGCTTTTTTAACTATAACAACAGGGTCATCATAACCAAAAACAACGCCAGTACATCCCTTTAAAGAGCTTTCTAACTGCTGCCTTAAAGATGCATCTGTCATGGCGATCCTGAAAAGAGTATTTTTACATACCTTATACTCTCCACCAGAGTCTTTAATTGCCTGCCTTAATTCTGAAATTTCAGCAACAGTCAAGCCCTGAAAATCAGTTAAGATAAAAGACTTGGCTTTAGATAGCCTGTCAACAAGCTCTTCAACTCTTTTTTTCTTTGTTTCTTTTGTAGTGCTCAGATTATACCTCCTTTCCCAGACAGCGGTGCAACTGAAGGCTTCATAAATCTATTACTCCTCTAATCTCGGCAGGCGGTTGTACCATTAAGCCTCATGGCACCTGCTGTCTCAGATTATTAATAACAGGCAAAGCCTGTTTTAAAGTTTAAGCTTTGATATATCTATTTTCAAACCAGGTCCCATTGTAGAAGAAAGAACTACTTTCTTAATATATTTTCCCTTTGATGTTGGTGGTTTTGCTTTAATTACTGATTTCAAAACCGCTATAGCATTCTCAACAAGCTTTTCTTTATCAAAGGAGAGTTTACCTATAGGAACATGAACAACTCCGCCTTTATCAGTTCTGTATTCAATTTTTCCTGCCTTTGCTTCTTTAACTGCTTTTGCAATATCAAAAGTTACTGTACCAAGTTTTGGATTTGGCATTAATCCTCTTGGACCAAGGATTTTTCCAAGTTTACCAACCTGTCCCATCATATCAGGTGTTGCAATAGCTCTATCAAATTCAAGCCAGCCCTGCTGAATTCTCTCTATTAAATCTTCTGCTCCCACATAATCAGCTCCAGCCTGTTCTGCTTCTTTTTCTTTTTCACCTTTAGCAAAAACCAAAACCCTCACCTGTTTTCCTGTTCCATGGGGAAGAACTACAGTACTGCGAACAACCTGATCTGATTTTCTTGGATCTACTCCTAAATTTATTGCCATCTCAACAGTCTCATCAAATTTAGTAAAGCTGTTTTCTTTAAGAAAATCAATTGCTTCTTCAAGAGTATACTCTTTTGTGGTATCTAATTTTTCTTTCACAGCAGCTAATTTTTTACCCATTTATATTACCCCCTTATCTCCACACCCATACTTTTTGCAGTGCCAATAATCATTTTCATTGCTGCCTCTAAGGATTTTGTATTTAAATCTGGTAGTTTTGTTTTCGCTATTTCTTCAACCTGTTTCATTGTCAGGGTGCCTACCTTTTCCTTTCCTGTTGCACCAGAACCTTTTATAATTCCAGCAGCTTTTTTAATAAGCTCACTTGCAGGAGGGGTCTTAAGTATGAAAGTAAAGGACCTATCCTTATAGATAGTTAATACAACAGGAATGAGAGTGTCTCCCATATTCTGTGTTTGGGCATTGAACTGTTTACAAAATTCCATAATGTTAATACCATGTGGACCCAATGCTGGTCCTACCGGTGGAGCAGGATTTGCTTTACCTGCAGGTATTACAAGTTTTACCTGTGCTGTGACTTCCTTTTTTGCCATAATTTATTCCTCCTTTAAACCTTTTCAACCTGTGAAAAATTAAGTTCTACAGGTGTCTGTCTTCCAAAAATACTTACCATAACCTTGACTCTTTCATGTTCAGAATCTACTTCATCAATGTATCCTGTAAAATTAGTAAACGGACCATCGGTAATTCTAACTGTTTCTCCTTTTTCAAAATGAGTTTTTATCTGTGGAGACTTGCCTTTTTCAAGTTGCTGCAAAATCATTTCTACTTCTTCTTCTGGAATAGGTGCAGGTTTTTTACCACCCACAAATCCTGTTACTCTCTGAGTGGTTCTTATCAGATGCCATGTATCTTCATTTAGTTCCATCTCTACAAGAATATATCCTGGATAAAATTTCTTTTCCTGTTCCTTTTTCTTTTTCCCTTTGACTTCAATTATCTTTTCAGTGGGGATCAAGATTCTTGAGATTTTATCCTCAAGCCCTTTGTTTTTAACTCTTTCTTCAATGGAAGCTTTTACCTTTTCTTCAAACCCTGACATTGTATGAACTACATACCACTGTTTTGCCATTTTTTTCACCTGATAAATGCAGTTACAACTTTTGATAAAACAAAATCTATTAAACCGAGGAAAAAGGAAATTAAAAAAACTGTTACAATTACTACCCATGTAGAAGCTATCACCTCATGCTTTTTAGGATAGTTAACTTTTTTTGCCTCTATTTTTACTTCATTAAGAAAATTCTTAAGTTTTGATATCATTTCTCACCTCAAAAAAACATAATGAACAGGCCAGGAGGGATTTGAACCCCCATCCCCCGGATTTGGAGTCCGGTGCTCTATCCGTTGGAGCTACTGGCCTATTCTTAAGCTTTTGTTTCTTTATGTAATGTATGTCTTCTACAATGCTTACAGTATTTTTTTAATTGCAACTTATCAGGCGTAGTCTTTTTATTCTTTGTTGTGGAATAGTTTTTACTTTTACATTCAGTACACTGAAGTAGAATTATATCTCTCATTTTTTACTCCAGCACCTCTGTGACTACACCTGCACCTACTGTTCTTCCACCTTCTCTTATTGCAAACCTCAATCCCTCTTCCATAGCTATCGGCGCTATCAGCTCCACTGTCAGATTCACATTATCTCCAGGCATTACCATCTCCACTCCCTCTGGTAGCTTTATCACTCCTGTTACATCCGTTGTCCTGAAATAAAACTGAGGCCTGTAACCATTGAAAAAAGGTGTATGCCTCCCCCCTTCTTCCTTGGTCAATACATATACTTCTGCCTTAAACTTTGTATGCGGAGTAATACTCCCAGGTTTCGCCAGTACCATACCACGCTCTACTTCATCCTTGCCTATCCCCCTTAACAACACTCCTATGTTGTCTCCTGCTCTTCCTTCATCAAGTATCTTCCTGAACATCTCTACTCCAGTTGCTACTGTCTTCCTTGTCTCCCTTAATCCCACTATCTCTACTTCATCCCCTACTTTTATTATCCCTCTTTCTACTCTCCCTGTCACTACTGTCCCTCGCCCAGATATGCTAAATACATCCTCTATGGGCATTAAAAATGGCTTGTCTATAGGCCTTTCAGGCTCTGGTATGTAACTGTCCAGTGCATCAAGTAGTTCCTGTATAGGCTTGTACTCAGCTGCATTCGGATCCCTGCTACTGCTCTCTAATGCCTTCAATGCACTGCCCCTTATTATCGGTATCTCATCCCCAGGAAATCCATACTTGCTCAGTAACTCCCTCACTTCAAGCTCTACTAAGTCCAGTAACTCAGGATCATCTACCATGTCTGTCTTGTTCATGAATACTACTATGTATGGTACACCTACCTGCCTGGCAAGCAGTATGTGCTCTCTTGTCTGTGGCATCGGTCCATCATTCGCTGCTACTACAAGTATAGATCCATCCATCTGCGCTGCTCCTGTTATCATGTTCTTTATGTAGTCCGCATGCCCAGGACAGTCTACATGCGCATAATGCCTCCTGTCTGTCTCATACTCTACATGAGCTGTGTTTATTGTTATTCCCCTTGCTTTCTCCTCAGGTGCATTGTCTATCTGGTCATAACTTTTGTACTGAGCTAATCCCTTCAGTTCCAGATACTTCGTTATCGCTGCTGTAAGCGTGGTCTTGCCATGATCAATATGCCCAATTGTACCTACATTTACATGCGGCTTCTTCCTCTCAAACTTTGCCTTACCCATCGTCTCCTCCTTAAAATCTTTAAAACTTTATTTATTTCTTCTTAAAGCCCATGACCGGGATCGAACCGGTGGCCTCGTCCTTACCAAGGACGTGCTCTGCCAACTGAGCTACATGGGCATAAAAAAGCGGGAAACGGGATTTGAACCCGCGACCCTCAGCTTGGAAGGCTGACGCTCTACCGCTGAGCTATTCCCGCATCTATGGAGGGGGAAGGATTCGAACCTTCGAAGGCAAACGCCAACAGGTTTACAGCCTGTCCCCTTTGGCCACTCGGGTACCCCTCCGTTATTAATATTATATCTTTTTATTTTCAAGCAATTCAAGCCACCGAAGGGATTCGAACCCCCGACCCGCTGATTACAAATCAGCTGCTCTACCCGCTGAGCTACGGTGGCATCTATAACTTATAATATAAGAACTTTTAAACTGGATTGTCAACTTTTCATGAAAACTGTATAATAATTTTAACAAAATAATCTCGTGGAGGTAAAGTATGAATACAAAGGTAAAGGAAATAATGAACACTAAGCTGGAAACAATAAAACCTGAGGCAACTGTTTATGATGCTATTGAAAAACTTGTTGATAGAAGAATAAGGTCTTTGATAGTTCTGCCAAGGGATGAAAAGGATGTATATGGAGTAATAACTGTCAGAGACATTGTTTTTAAAGTAATTGCCAAAAACCTTGATCCGCACAAAATCAGAGTAGAAGAAATTGCATCAAAACCTATTATAAGCATTGATAAAGAAACAGAGCTGGAACATCTTATCAAACTTATGGAAAAGTTCAACATTGCAAGAGTTTTTGTTCATGAAGGCAAAGAAATTGTAGGAGTTGTATCCCTCCTTGATGTAATGGGTGCTTCTTTAATAGAAAGGGCAAGGAGACAGTAATGCTCAATAAAATTATTTCCGGTGGGAAATTAGAAAAGAAAGTAATAGAAGATATAAAAACACATATAAAAACTTTATGCTTGGCAACCGAATGTTTTAAAAATGCTATAACAACGACTAACAAAGAATCTACATTCTGCGTGGCAGACCTTGAAAGAGAGGCAGATTCAATTAGAAGAGATATAATCTCCACAATACATGAAGGAGCTTTTTTGCCATTCATAAGACCAAACATCTGCAGATTTGTAGAAATGGTAGATGAAGCATTTGATATTCTTGAGGATGCTGCATTTGAATTTAGATATATTAACATGGAAATTTACAAAATAATTGAACCAGAATGTGTAAAAATTGCTTCTATAAATGCTAATATATGTGAACTACTTTCAATTGCTTTTGATAGCCTTCTCACTAAAGGAGACCTTAAAGAGAAAAATCTCGCCATAAGAGTATATGAAAAGCAGGTTGATGACCTCAAATTGGATATAACGGAAAAATTAAGAAAGATTGAGATAAAAAACTTCTGGGAGGGGAAAATAATAACTGATTTTGTTGAGTATTTAACCAAAATAAGTGATTTAATAGAAGATGCAAGTGACTATTTATACATAATTGAGATAAGCCTGAGATAATTTTATGACAGAAATTGCAGTTGTAGCGAGTCTTCTTATTGCTTTTGGAATAGGTTCAAATGATGCATCAAATGCTCTTGGTATTTGCATAGGAGCAGGAATAATAAAATTAAAAAGAGCCATATTTCTCTTTGGATTTCTTGTTTTTCTTGGTATTCTTCTTCAGGGGCAAAAGGTCATGAAAACAGTAGGGAAAAACATTGTTGATGTTAATTCATCAATTATTATAGTTGCATTAACTATTTCTGCAATTTTGATTATTGTTTCAAACTGGCGCAGGCTTCCTCTTTCAACTCATCAAGTAATAATAGGCAGTCTCATAGGTGCTGCAGTTGCATCAGACAGCAGTGTCAACTTTTCATCTATCTTAAAAATTGTAGGTTCCTGGCTCATTTCACCTTTTGTAGCCATGGCTTTTTCATTCTTTTTATATAAACTCCTTGAAAAAACTCTATCAAAAATTCCTTTCTTTCAGATTGAAAAACTCTTAAGGATTTTTCTTCTCTTAAGTGCCTCTTTAATTTCCTACAACACAGGAGCAAATGAACTTGCAACTGTTGTTGGACCTGTGATGCATTCTGGAATTGAGATTAATAAAATACTGCTTTTCTTTATTGCTTCAATCATGGTTTTTTCTGGTGCTATTCTTCTTAGTCACAGGGTTATTGAAACCGTAGGAAAAGGAATTACCACTTTAGACCCTTACTCTGGTTTTGCTGCCCAATTTGGTGCAGGTGCATGTGTTTTATTCTTTACTTTCCTTGGTATGCCTATTTCAACCACTTACTGCATAATAGGTGGAATAAGTGGAGTTGGAATGACCAAAGGTATTGCTACAGTTAAACTCAACCTTTTAAAGAAAATTGCAATTAATTTCGTAATTACTCCTTCTGCTGCTTTTATAATAAGTTATCTTGCTTTAAAACTCTTTTATTCCTAAATATTCCTTAATTTTTGATATCACATCAGGTATTGCTGCCTCAACAGAAGGGCTCAACTGCCTGCTTAAGGTTTCCACATCCTCTACTTCTACACCAATAATTTTTATTTCCTTTGGCATTTCATCGGAAAAGAGGGAGTAACCAATTCTTAAAATCTCAAAAATTGAAAGATTATGTGTCCCGCTTGCGTATATATCTCCCCAGTAATCAGTATTAAATTCTAAGATACTTCCTGGTTCAGCTCCTGATTTAACTCCATCAACGATCACAGCTTTGTCATAACCAAGTATAGAATCAATAATTTGAAAACTTATGTTTAAAAGAGAAACTGTATCTACCAATCCATTAAGTTTTTCTACAATGTTAAGCCCAACTCCATCATCTTTAAAATTTGGATTACCAATTCCCACAACTATAGCTTTCATTTTTTGTCCATGGTTTTATATATTTGTATTTGAAAGCGGAGGCATACACCTCCGCTTGGACTGATAGCTTAAGATATTTCAAAATTTCTGAGGCTTTTTACAAGTTCACCGTGGTGATCAATGATGTCAATTCTTACAGGGATTCTTCCAGGAAGAGTATGAGTTGAACAGGCGAAGCAAAGGTCATAGGGACGATAAGCAATTTCAACAAGATTGAGAATTCCATCATCAACTTTGCCATTCTTTATAAAGTTCTGGGCAGCTCTCTTAACTGCAATGTTCATCGGACCTTTATTATGAGTTGTTGCAACTATAAGATTAGCATCAGTGACTATACCTTTTTCATCTGTCTTATAATGATGTATCAATGTGCCTCTTGCTGCTTCAACAATTCCCACACCTTCACCAACAGGAGTACCAAGTTCCTGACGAACATTGGGATCTGTAATGGATTCATCTGAGGCAATTTGTTTTACCTTCTCAGCTGCATGCATTAACTCAATAGCTCTTGTCCAGTGATAGGCAAGTGTGTTATGAACAGGTTTACCACCAAAGGCAGAAACCATCTTTTCATATGCTTCCTGTGCCAGAGGTGTATCAAATCCGCTTCCAACATTAAATCTTGCAAGAGGTCCTACACTATAAATGCTTGTTCCATCTCCATCTACGAGACCTTTCCAACCAATTTTCTTTAAATATGGAGCTTTCTGATAACTCCATGGAAGAGTCTTTTCTGCAATATAGTCCAGATATTGAATACCTTTAAATCTTCCTATTTCATTTCCTTTTGTATCAACAATCTTTTGAGTTCCATCATAATAGGTAACCTTATCGTTCTCATCAACTGTTCCAATATAATTGGTCACCACCTTATAAACATCGCCTGTGACCAAAGCCATGTATTCTTTATTTTGCAGTACAACTTTATCAAATACATCAAGAGTCAACTTTCCGAGTTCAATACAGTCATCAGCACATTTAAGAATCTCCTGCCTTTCTTCTTCTGTTATTCTCTTTGCCCATCCTCCTGGTAATGCAGCAACTGGATGGCTTGTTCTTCCACCAGTTATCTCAAAAATTCTTACAGCTGAAAATCTTTTCTTTAAAACAAGCTTACCAACATCTGCACCCACTTTCAAAATAAGTCCTATAAGATTTCTCTCAGCAGGTGAAGCTGTTGGACCACATACAAAATCTGGGAAGCCAAGAGCATAAAGAATTCCAGTGTGATCCTCTACATAATGGGCATTATAAAAAAGTTCTCTTATCTTTTTTGCAGTAGGAGTTGGTTCAACTCCATAAACTGCATCTGCAGCCTTCACTGAGGCTGTAAAATGCACACCCCTTCAAACTCCGCAGATAGTGCTAACAGTTCTTGGAACTTCCTCAATAGGCATACCTATGAGGAATTTTTCGTATCCCATAAATTCAACAACCTGCATAAAAGCATTCTCTACATTTCCCTGTTCATCAAGGAATATAGTTATTTTTCCATGGCCTTCAAGCCTTGTCATAGGATTAATTTCAATTTTCTTCATTCCCTTTCCCCCCTTCTGGGTTATTTTTCTTATTATATCCTTCAGGCTCATTTTTTCATCTCTTTATTCTCTTGCCAAGAAAAGAGCTTGGCAGTGTATATCTATAAAATAGATGCACTGGATCCGGAATCTTATCCACAAGTTCTTCATTGTCAAGCATGCTTGCAATAGCACTTATTGCTCTGAGACCAAAATCTTTGACTCCTGGAATTGGTCCTCCACAGCCTCTGCATGGAATATTTGCAGAAGGGCACTTTGCACCACAATCTCCCTGTGTTACAGGTCCAAGACATAGATATCCTTCCTCAAGAAGGCAACCATCTTCACTTGGTGCTCCATCAATAGTTCTTTTTACCTCAGTTGCAAGCTTCTTTGGTTTGCCTTTTAATACAGGATTTCTATCACATACCTCACAAACAGCCTTCCCCATAGTAATCCATGAACCTGGAGGTGGAAGCTGTCCTGAAAGTAAAGCTGTAAATGCCTTTGCTATATGTTCATGATAGGGAGGACATCCACCTATGTAATAATCTACCTTTACAACTTGATCAAGAGGTCTTGCATCCATCAGAGTTGGCAATGTTAATTCATATTTTCCATCCACTAAAACAGTTGTTTGAGGAAGTATCTTTTCTGGATTGTCTGTGCTGAATGTATTAATGTATGCTTTTTCAAGTAACTGTTCTGTTGTATGTAAATTTACAAGCCCTTTTATTCCACCACATGATGCACATATTCCAAAAGCAATAAGAACTTTACATTTCTGTCTTAACACCTTTGCGATATGCTCATGCTCTGAATTCCTTACATTACCACTAAAAAGCCCTACATCAATTGAACCGTCTGGCATTGCTTCAAGGTCTTTATATTTTGCGTCTGCCACTGTTGGTGCCCAAAATACTATATCTAATTGCAAGGCAACATCTACCAGTGCTTCAGATAAATCTACAACAGCAATATCACAGCCACCACAACCACCGGCAAGATAATATGCAAGTTTAGGTTTGCTCATTGTGCCCCTCCTTTCAATGGATTTGGTCCAAGCTCCCTTATCTTAGCGTCAAATTCTGTCATGGCTTCAGAAAATCTCTTTCCTTCACTTCCTGAGATCCATTCAAGCTGAATTCTTTCAGGCTCAATTCCAAGGTCTGTTGCAACTCTCTTAAAGAGCTTAAATCTTCTTATTGCTTTGTAATTGCCTTCTTTATAATGGCAGTCACCAAAGTGACATCCACCTATAAAAACTCCATCTGCTCCTCTTCTGAGGGCTTCTGCTATAAATTCAGGTTCAACTCTTCCACTACAGGGCACTCTCACAATATGCACTGTAGGAGGATAACTGTAACGCAGACTTCCTGCCAGGTCTGCCCCCTGATATGTACACCATTGGCAGGCAATAACAATAAGTCTTGGCTCCCATGCCATGTTAATTCCCTCCTTTTATCTTAGTTATTACTCCATTCAAAGGTATTGATGCCTGTGCAGTGGCTTTTTCCACATCTGCACCCATTGCTATAGCAGCAAGTTGAACAATATGAAGGGCTGGAATTTTATAGTCAAGCTTTTTCTGTTCTACTAAAAGCGCTTGTCCTGCATCAAACTGAAGTAAACAGGAACTACAGCCCATAACAGTGAGATCTGGGTTTAATTCCTCTTTTATTACATCAAGTTTCTTTTTAAACAATGCAAGAGATTTTTCAGAGGCAGCAGATCTCAATGCTCCCATTCCACAGCAGTCAGTTATTGTGCTGTAATGGGGTGCTACGCCTCCCATGGCTTCACAAATCTCTCTCAGTCTTGTTGGGAAGAATGTATTATCTTCATTTGTTGAATAAGCTTTACTGGGCCAGAGATTGTGACATCCTGTCTGGACAGCACACTTTAAGCCGTTGAGATTGTATTTTATTTTTGATTTAAGATTGCCAAGTCCGATTTCTTCATAGAGAAAATTAATAAAGTTCCATACCTTTGTAGTTCCTTTATATTCCTTACCAACCTTGGCAAGAATTTTATTAACCTGCTCCTTTATTTCAGGATGCTTTTCCATATGATATCTTGCTTCATTGAGAGAGCCATAGCATGAGCCACATCCAGTAATTATATCAACACCCTTTTCTTCAGCAATGCTTAAATTCCATGCTGATGCAGCTGCCCATCCTACAAGATCAACTGATGGCATTGTTCCAAAAGCAGGACAGCATGCAGCTCCTTCAAGCTCTACAATTTCCACACCCAGTTCATTTAACATATATCTTGCTGAATACTCAACATCTGGTCTATTAAAGGGTATATTACATCCAAGGAAAAATCCTATTTTCTTCATTTTTATCCTCCTTAATCAAGCGGGAATGGTGCTATTTCTTCCAGGATAGTTTGTTTTAAAACTTCCTGGTATTTCTTCCTTAACTCATCAAAACTCAATGCTGTTGGTGGTTTCTCTGGCAATCCTGCTTTCTTTCTTCTTTCTTCAAATCCTTTCGGAAATACTGCATGACCGAATCTGTATAAATTTCTCAATCCTTCATATGTGTTTGCAGGACAGGATTCAACCTTAATTGCTGCTCTTCTTACAGCCTGAATAACTTCATAGGGCTTTATATCCATCGGGCATATCTCTACACACCTGTTACAGGACTGACATCCCCAAACTGAAGAATCTTCAAGCAAAACATCCCTTAAGCCCAAGTTTGCAGCATGAACAATTCTTTTAATAAAAAACTCCAAACCTGCTAATGCCATTGGACAGGTTGCTCCGCATTTTCCACACTGAATGCATTCTCTAAGCTCATCAGCACCTAATGCTTCCAATTCCTTTACAAAACTTTCATCTCCCTGTGTAAGATCAATGACATTTACGCCACCCTCTTCCATTTTTCCCTCCTTTTATTTTTTATGCTTCGGCTAATGCATCAATCTGTGCCAGAATCTGCTCTGTTGTGAATCCATGGAATGTAATTGCCCTTGATGGACACGCACTGGCACAGACTCCACATCCTGCACACAATGCAGGCTCAATGTATGCTTTTTCTTTGCCTTTATATTCTTCAAGCCTTATTGCTCCATAAGGACAGAGCGGTACACAAACACCGCAGGAACTGCATTTTTCTCTATCAACTTCAGAAATAATTGCTTCAAATTTAATCTTACCAGGAATAACCAGAGCAGCTGCTGCAGAAGATGCTGCACGTGCCTGAGCAATGGACTCAGGAATATCCTTTGGACCCTGAACACATCCAGCAAGGAAAACTCCTTTTGAAGCTGTTTCAACAGGATAAAGTTTTGTATGAACTTCTCTTAAGAATCCTTCTCTTCCACAGGTTGCTGCAAAAAGTCTTCCAAGTTCTTCTGTTCCTGCTGGAGGTTCAATGGCTGTTGCAAGCACAACCATGTCTGCCTCAAGCTCAACAGGAGAGCAAAGATCAACATCAAAACCTCTTACTCTCAATTTTCCATTTGGCTTTACATCAACTGCTGAAACTCTTCCGCCCCTTATTACCTTTACGCCAAGTTCTCGTGTATAAACATAAAACTCTTCAAAGTCTTTACCAGCTGTTCTTACATCTATGAAGAAAAGATAAAGCTTGATATCTGGATATTTTTCCTTAAGAATTCTTGCATGTTTTAACATATACATACAGCATACCTTTGAACAATAAGAATGATATCTTTCATCACGGCTTCCAACGCAGGAGATAAAAGCAATTGTCTTTGGCTTTGTTCCATCAGAAGGTCTTTTGAGTTCTCCTTCTGTTGGACCTGTTGCTGAGAGAATTCTTTCAAACTCCATTGCCGTAACCACATCTGGACTATGAGGTGAGTATTCTTTGAAGTGAGTTTTTTCCATTACTTTATATCCTGTTGCAATAATCACTGCTCCAACTTTGAGATTTATATACTCATCTTTATCATCAAACTTAATTGCTCCTGCTGGGCATCCTTGTATTCCCTTGGGTGGTATTCCTTTTTCGCAGATCTGACAGGCAGGCTTTCCAGTTTTATCCATTGATTTAAAATACAGGCAGTTTGCTCTGTCAATAACTGCTTTTTTAGGCACTGCCTGTGGAAATTCAATATATGCTGCCCTTCTCTGGTTCATGCCAAAGTTATACTCATTTGGTACTCTTGATGGGCATATCTGTGTGCAAACACCGCAGCCTGTGCACTTATCCCAGTCTATATATCTTGCCTTTTTCTTTACTGTGATATCAAAATTACCAACATAACCTTTTACAGCATCAACTTCTGCATAGGTAATGAGCTCAATATTTGGATGCTGGGCTACTTCAACCATCTTTGGAGTGAGAATACAGGCAGAACAATCCATTGTTGGGAAGGTTTTGTCAAGCTTTATCATCTGACCACCAATAGAAGGCTGTCTTTCAACGAGATAAACCTTCAAGCCCATATTCGCAAGGTCTATAGCTGCAAACATTCCTGCAACTCCACCACCTATTACCATTACTGACTTTTCCATATCTCCATAACGATCCACAAGAGGTTCAGCCAATCTTACCTTAGCAACAGCACTGCGAATCAGTCTTTTTGCTTTTTCTGTAGCACCACTTTTATCATGCCAGTGTGCCCAGCTATCCTGGTCTCTTATGTTTGCCATTTCAAGAAAATATCTATTAAGCCCTGCTGACTCCACTGCATCTCTGAAGATTGGTTCATGAGTTCTTGGCGTACATGCAGCCACTACAACTCTATCAACTTTTCCTTCCTTAATATCCTGTTTAATAATATCCTGACCAGGATCAGAACACATAAATAAGTAATTCTTTACCACTACAACATCTTCAAGGGTTTCAGCATACTTCATAACTTCTTCAATGTTAACAGCGCCGGCAATATTCTCTCCACAGTGGCATACATAGACCCCTATCTTTGCCATTTTAAGACCTCCTTTGAATGGAATTTTTTAATGTGGTTTAACCCTTTATAGCATTTTTGACAAAATTTGTCAAGAGGTATTTTAAAATATTCACAAAGTATTGATTTTTTTTGATTTTTTATGGTATTGTTTTTTATAGCCGGTGTGGTGGAACGGCAGACGCGGCGGACTCAAAATTCGCTGGGAGCAATCCCGTGTGGGTTCAAATCCCACCACCGGCACTCTGGTTGGAGGTGATTGAAAATTAAAATGATTTATAGATTATTAATTCTCAAGAAAATGCGAATTTTTGAACAGTTGCATCTATATTTTTTTATAGGTGAAAGAGAGATATATCCGAAATCCTGTAATAGAAAGCTAAAATCATACTTACCCCCCCCCCCCCAAGAGTAGCAGGCATTTTCAATATTTGCATGAGTTCTTCAAATAATCTTATTTTTTTAATTCAATGAAATCACTGCAATTTAAATTAACAGAAGAATCTTTAGTTTCAATCTTTGAAAACATTGAATACAACATCTCTATTATGGATAAAGAGTTAAATGTTCTATGGAGTAACAAAGCCTATGCTGAAAGATTAGGCATGAATCCTGAGGATGTTAAAGGTAAAAAATGTTATAGCCTGTGGTATAAAAGAAGCAGTCCATGTGAAGGATGTCCATGCGTTAAAGCCTTGAAAACTGGTAATATTGAAAATGCTGAAAGAATATCAGATGAAGGAAGGCACTATATTTTAACTGGAATTCCTCTTAAGGAGAATGGAGAAATAAAGGCTGTATTTGAAATAGGGAAAGAAGTAACAGAGAAGAAAATAATTGATGAAAAAATTAAGGAAGCTATAAAACTTGAAGGAATTTATGAAGTTCTGGATAATCTCACACATCAGTTCAACAACATATTTAACGGTATTTACGGATTTGCCCAATTAGTGAAAGAAAAAGTTGCGAATAAAAATTATTCTTTATACATTGAAAAATTGATTGAATCTGTTGAAAAAGGAGCTAAATTGATTCAAGCTCTGCATGCTCTGTGGAAAATTCCTTCTATAGCAAAGGTTTTTGATCTGAATTTTCTTATTATTTCAACTAAAGAAGTGCTCAAAAATATAGCTGGTGAAAAAATAAATCTTGAGATTTATTTATCTAAGGAAACTCCTTTAATTAAAGGAGATCCCCAACAGCTGAGAGAAGTTCTCGTTGAGATTGTTCAAAATGCCAGGAATGCTATCCCTGAGCATGGAGTTATTTCAGTTTCCACTGAAAAAATCAGAACTGACTCAGAAGAAAAAATTGTTCTTACAATTTCTGATACAGGACATGGCATGGATAAAGAAACACTACAAAAATGCTTTGAACCTCTGTTTACTCAAGATCCAAGAAGATTTGGATTAGGACTATCAATTGTAAAAAATATAGTTCAAAAGCATAATGGCTTTATTGAAGTAAAAAGCTCTCCTGATGCAGGAACAACAGTAAAAATATTTTTCCCTTCTGCTACTTTACCACAAGAACAGGACATTTAGAATATTCAACAACCTTGGCTGATACGCTTCCAATAAGAAATTTTTTTGTTCCGTGTTTTCCATGAGAGCCTGTAACAATCAGATCAACTTTCATTTTATGAGCTGTCTCAAGTATTTTTTCAGCAGGATCTCCTTCTCTTACAAGAAACTTAATCTCAATCGGTTTTCCTGAAAGAGATTTTCTTATCCTTTCCATATTTTCTTCAGTTTCCCTTTTGAGCACCTCTGTAATTCTCTGTCTGTCAGCATCAGAAAGCTCTGTAAGATAAAGCTCTGGAACTACTGCAAGCACAGTGAGGGATGAATTCATGCTTAAAGCGATCTCCAATGCCTTTCTCAATGCTTTGTCTGATGCCTTTGAACCATCATGAGCTACTAAAATTCTCTGCATCTTTTCCTCCTTTATATCTTGATTGCCTTTAGTAAATCTCTATTTTTCTTAAACCACTCAACAGTAATCTGAATTCCCTCTTCTATTGAAACCTTTGGAGACCATCCTATGTATTTTTTTGCCTCAGAAATGTCTGCCCATGTTGCATAAATATCCGCTGGATGTCTTGGCTCCCACTGAATTTTTGCTTTTTTTTGAAGAAGTTCCTCTATTAAATTTATTACATAAATGAGTTCAACAGGTCTGTCATTACCAAGATTCATAATCTTATATCCTTCAAGATTAAGGCAGCGCACTGTTGCCTCTGCAATATCTTCAACAAATGTAAAATCTCGTTTCTGCTTTCCATCTCCATATACAGTTATTGGCTGTCCTGAGTCTATTTTCTTGATAAATCTAAAAATGCTCATATCAGGTCTTCCAAAAGGTCCATATACTGTAAAATATCTTGGAATTATTGTATTTATACCATAAAGATAGTGATAGCTATAGCAGAAAAGCTCTGAAGCCTTTTTTGAGGCAGGATAGGGAGCAAGAGGTTTATCTGTGGCATCAGAAACCTTAAAAGGTATCTTTTCTGTATTCCCATAAACGCTTGATGTGGAAGCAAAAACAAATGTTTTAATTCCATGCTCCTTAATGCATTCAAGAAGATTAATTGTTCCTTTAACATTTGTATCAAGATATCCCCAGGGATTTTCAACAGATGCTCTGACACCAGCTCTTGCTGCAAGATTAATAACTGCATCTATCTTATGAGTTTTAAAAATGTTTTTAAGTATTTCAAAATTCTCAATGTCTGCTTTGTAAAAAATAAAATTCTGGAAAATTCTAAGATCCTGAAGCCTTAATTCTTTAATTTTCGGATCATAATAGTCATTCACATTGTCAATCCCTATAACAGTAAAACCCCTGTTTAGAAGTAATCTGCACGTTGCCCATCCAATAAAACCAGCGCTTCCTGTTACAAAAATTGTCTGCATAGTTTTTTATTTTAACATAAAAAGTTATTTTCTTTGTTTGACTTTTATGCTTATGGGAGAAAACTCAAACTTGAATGTCTCTCGCAGAAGTTTTTCAATAAATTTGATATGATGCTGTTTAACTGCTGTTTGATCATTAACAAAAGCAACAAATGTAGGTGGTTCTACATCAACCTGAGTTATATAATAAAACTTTAACTCCTTTCCACCTGAAGAAAGCACCACATCTTTTAATTTTTGATTAAAAAGTTTATTCAACTCAGATGTGGAGACTCTTTTAGAGTATTCCTCTAAAATCTGGTCAATAAGTGGAAAAATTTTTGAAAGTCTTGTTTTATCTACTGCAGAAACAGTCAGATATGGAGCATAATCCACAAACCAGAGTTTGCGTTTTATTTCATCTGCAAAAAATTTTGCCTTTCTGTCTCTTTCATCCCGTGGAATTAAATCCCATTTATTGATTAAAACTATCAATCCTTTTTTCTGCTCAGCCACTATGCCTGCAATTTTCTGATCCTGATTAACAATGCCTTCTCGGGCATCTATAACAAGAACTGCCACATCAGCTCTCTCAATACTTCTTAATGCTTTAAAGTATGAAAGCTTTTCAACATAAGCTTGCCGGGATTCTTTTTTATAATAAGAAAGCCTTTTTATACCCGCTGTGTCTATCAATAAATATTTTTTACCGTAGTATGTGCATACTGCATCAATAGCATCTCTTGTGGTTCCAGGTAATGGACTTACTATCATTCTTTTTTTACCAAGCAACGCATTAATAATAGTTGATTTGCCCACATTTGGTCTGCCAACAATAGCTATTTTGGGCAGTTCTTCTTGTGATTTTATTGATTGAGTTACAGGAACTTTTTCAATAATTTTTTCAATCAGTTCTTCAAATCCATAACCTGTAAGGGCAGAAATCGGTATTAGATGTTCTGTGCCTATGCTATAAAAATCAAAGATTCTACTGAGTTTTGAAGGATCATCTATTTTGTTCACAACCCACAGAATCTCTTTTCCTGTTTGCCTTAACCATCTTGCTATTTCAATATCATCTGGAAGAACTCCTTCTTTTCCATCAAGAAGATGAATTATTAAATCTGCCTCTGATATTGCCATTTCAATCTGTTCAAGCATCTGTTTCTGAATTATGTCTTTTTCTTCAGGGAAAAAACCTCCTGTATCAACTACAGTAAATGCTTTATTATCCCATCTTGCAACTCCATAGTTTATATCTCGGGTTACTCCGGGAAGTTTATCTATAATTGCTTTAATTTTATTATCAGACTTAATCATTCTATTAAAAAGCGTTGACTTGCCAGCATTAGGACGACCAACAATAACTACTGTGAACATTTAAATCTCCTTTAGTTTTCTGAAAACTCTTTGGGAAGAATTATGCCAAGAGATTTGATTTTTTTATAGAGATTGCTTCTCTCTATTCCTATAATTTCTGCTGTTTTTGTCATATTCCAGTTATTCTCTTTAAGTTTTCGCAGAATAAATTCTCTTTCAAAGGCATCTCTTGCCTGTTTCAATGAAGTATAACTAAAACATGTTTCTTCTTTTGCCTTACTCATTATTATTCCAGTATTTTCAATATCTGAAATCTCTACCACATCTTTTGAAACCATTATCATAAGTCTTTCTACAGCATTCCTCAGTTCCCTCACATTTCCAGGCCAGTCGTAATTCTGAAGAATTTTCATTGCTTGATGCTCCACTGTCTTTTTCTTCCATCCTTTTTCCCTGTTAAATTCATCTATAAAGTAATTAATCAACTCTGGAATATCTTCTTTTCTCTCTCTTAAAGGAGGAATATAGATGGGAACAACATTGAGTCTCCAGTAAAGGTCCTCGCGGAAATTGCCTTTTTTAATCTCTTCTGTGAGATCTTTATTTGTTGCTGAAATAATTCTAACATTTACTGTTATATCCCTTGTCCCCCCCACTCTCTGAAACTTCTGTGTTTCAATTACCCTTAAAAGTTTTGCCTGCGTAAGTAAAGACATGTCCCCTATTTCATCAAGAAATAGAGTTCCTTCATTGGCAAGCTCAAACTTACCAATCTTTCTGTCTATTGCTCCTGTAAAAGCTCCTTTTTCATGACCAAACAGTTCGCTTTCTATAAGCTCCTGAGGAATTGCTGCACAGTTTACTTCAACAAAAGGAGCACTGGCTCTATGACTCAATAAATGAATCGTTCTTGCTACAAGTTCCTTACCTGTTCCAGATTCACCAAGTATTAAAACTCTGGAGTCTCCTCTGGCAATCATTTCAATTTGAGTTTTTATTTTTTTCATTGCCTGAGAACTTCCAATAAGTTCATACTTTTTAGTTGCACTGCTGCGAAGCTTTATGTTTTCTTTTTCAAGGCGTTTAAATTCTAATGCCCTCTCTGCAGTCAATATAATCCTTTCCATTGACAGAGGCTTTTCAAGAAAATCAAATGCTCCAAGCTTTACAGCCTGAACAGCAACCTCCACATTCCCATGCCCTGAAATCATAATAACTGGAATATGAAGATCCTTTTCTTTTATCTTTTTTATTGCTTCAATCCCGTTCATCTTAGGAAGCCAGACATCAAGAAAAATTAAATCTATCTCCTCTTTATCAAGGATATCCATAGCAGTCTCTGCATCCACTGCTGTAATGGTTTTATATCCCTCATCTTCTAAAATGCCAGAGACTGTGTCAAGAATTCCCATTTCATCATCAACTATTAAAACTTTTCCTTTCAAGCAGGCACCTCTATTTTAAAGATCGTTCCATGCGGTTGATTATCCATAACATATATCTTTCCACCATGTTCATTGACAATTTTTCTTGCAATAGTAAGACCAAGACCTGTGCCCTCCTTATTTTTTGAAAAATATGGCAAAAACAGCTTTTCTTTTATTTCATCATCCACACCAGGACCAGTATCAGCCACTTCTATCTCAAGGTTATTATTTAGTTTAACAGATATTGTTATTTCACCTTTAGCATTCATAGCTTTTATTGCATTGTCAATTATGTTTATCAAAACTCTTTTAAACTCCTGAGGATCAAGCAAAACAGGTTTCATCTCATCACACAATACAAGATTTATCTTCACATCTTTATATCCTCTATAAAGCTCTATCACATCTTCTATTAAATTTAGCGGATTTACAGACTCCTTTTTAATCTCAGGAAGTTTACCCAGTTTCTGAAAAGCATCAATTAAATTTTTAAGAGACTCTACTTCTGATATAATTGTCTGGGTTGATTTTTCAAAGACTCTGTCAAAATCCTCATCTTTATTTTTCCATTTTTTAATCAGTCTTTCAGTGGCAAGTTTAATTGGAGTAAGAGGATTTTTTATCTCATGGGCAAGTCTTCTTGCAACTTCTTCCCATGCAATTGCCTGTTGTGCCTTAACAATCTCTGTAATATCATCAAATACCACAAGAATTCCTGTAGCTTCGCTTTCCTGAGATTCTCTTAATGAGATAAATCTTGACTTGATTATTTTATTTCTACCTTTTATTTTAATGTTTAAATCTTTGGAAATCTCATAAATTTTCTCCTCAGAAAGCTTCTTTATAAATTGTTTTAATTCATCAGATTCAATAAATTCAAGAATTTCTTTATAGTGTTTGCCTTCTATTTTATCTTTTGGAATTTGAAGTATTTCCTCTCCTGCTTTGTTTATTTTGAAAATTTTACCACCCTGTCCAATAAAAATAATTCCCGAAGTAATATTGGAAAACATTCTTTCAAGTAAAATGTTTCTTTCTGATAGATCAAGATAAGCTCTGTCAAGCTTTGCTATCATTTCATTGAAAGAATTAACGAGAATTCCTATTTCATCAGAGCTTTTAGTGAGAATTTTCACCTTAAGGTCTCCCTTTGAGACAAGCTCAGTTGCCTGAACAAGCTCTTTAAGAGGATTTGTAATCTCCTGAGAGATTTTTAAGGATGCCCAGAGAGCTAAAAAAACAATAATAAGACTGAGAAATCCAAGAAACATGAAATAGTTTGACTTAATAGCTTTTCTCATAGAGCCCATCTTGAGATACTCTTCGTGATGAGTCTTAACCTCTTCAACTTTTTTTGTTATATAAGAAGGAATCCTCATCTTTAAAAGCAGAATTCCTTTTTCATCAGGTACTGCAGCAATGATTACATCTCCATCTGAAGAGGAAATAACCTGAGCTGATTTCTTACCATGAAAAGCATCTCTTACTGATTCTGGCATATCAGTAAGAGAAGTTTCTATTCTTTCAACAGAAATTCCATGGGGAACACCCTTTATTTTGCCATTTCTTAAATCTTCAGCAAGATTAAGCAGCTTTTCTTTTTCAAAATCGTAAAAAGCCTTAACTGTATTTACTGTTTTTGATATAATTTCTTTGTTTGATTTTGAAAAAATTCTCTCTATTGAATTTTCAAGAACTCCGCTAAAGGCAATAAATAAAAGAGCTGAAGGGATGAGCACCAATCCCACAAAGATTGTCACTATTTTTATCCTGAATCTGTATCCAGGAATTTCTCTATGCTTTTCAAGATAAAGCCTGAAGATACTTCTTATGACAAAAAATCCCAGAGTTATAATGGAGATTATGTTTATTACAAAAAGTGAAACAATTATAAATCTTGTAGGAATCTGTTCAGGTGGAAGTCTTAAAAGATATATTTCAAAACCAAGAACTATAAAAAGTAACGCTGTTAGAAAAACAGGAAAAAAGTATTTTTTCAGTCTCTCTTTCATGGCAATCTAAAGTTTTCTGATTCCTTTGTTATTTTTTTTTCATATGTGGGTATAAAAAACAAAATATGTTCAAGAACTGAAGGAAGCTTTTTTATGTTTGATTCAACCGTAATTTTTATATAATATTTACCTCTTTCAACATTATTAATATTCACAATTTTTAAAGGTTCTATATTCAACGCCCAGTCCAGAGCTTCCTGCCAGTTTTTAAACCTTTTTTCTGTTAAAGTCTCACCTTGCAAGGTTTTTACAATAAATTCATCTTTTATTGGATCAGAAACTAAAACTCTCTGTATCTGAACTCCACTTATAAACTCATCTGGAATAATTGACCACCTTCTGTAAAGCTCTATAAGTATAAAAATATTTTTACTCAAGCCATTTTTAAAATCTTCAATAAATTCTTGAGAAGGAATAATGCGAGCTTTTACTATGAGGAAAGAACTTTCTCTATGAATCTCCATGTTTATGTTTTCAATTGCCTGTGCATAAGCAGTAAGAAGTAAAAATCCTCCAATAATAATCAACCTTATCATGAATTTTTTCATCAGTTTTATTATATTATTTTTTCCTTTACTTTTTCTTAATCTTTGTGATAAAAAAACAAAATTAAAAGCTTTGGAGGTGAGCGATGAAAAAGTTTTTAATCATTGCGGGAGCAACATTTATTTTTTTGAGCGGTTGTGCAACAAAAGAGTATGTAAAGGAGCAAACAGACCCAATTTATCAGAAACTTGAAAAAATTGAAAAACAACTGGAAAACATGAACAAAGAGATTTCTTCCTTAAGAACAGATATTAAAACAGTTGACTCAAAAGTAGATTCTGTTCAGTGGACAGCAAAGGAGGCATTGAAAAAATCAGAAGAAGCTGTAAAAGAGTCTCAGGCTGCAGTGATACAGGCTCAGGATGCTGCAAGAAAAGCTCAGGCTGCAGCTGAAACATCTAAAAAAGCCTTTGAACTACAACAAAGAAAGTAAATTTGACATTTTAGCTTAATAAGTATTAAATTTTTTGATTGTGAAAAATCAGTTTATCCATTCGCTATGGATAGGAGTCGTTGCTGGCTGTTTTGGTGGACTTGTTGGAGTTGGTGGTGGAGTGGTCATGATTCCATTGATGGTCGCTGTACTCAGGCTTACCCAGCACAAAGCTCATGGAACAAGTCTGTTTGCACTGGTATTTACAGGCATTACAGGTGCTATTACTTATGGAATTAAAGGTTCTGTTGATGTTTTTGCTTCTTTGATTCTTGCTTTAACAGCAATATTTACTGCTCGGGCAGGTGCACGATTTGCCCATAGTCTTAGAGAGTGGAAGCTTAAAAGAAGTTTTGGTGCTTTCTTAATATTTGCTGCTTTAATTCTTGTTGCAAAACCTTATCTTACTGAATTATATCATTTTGAAATTACAGGCATTGCAAAGATTATCACACTTCTAATAATTGGAATTTTTGCAGGTTTTCTTGCTGGTATGATGGGTATAGGCGGAGGAACTGTTATGGTTCCTGCCCTGGTTATTATTCTCAATTATGGCCAACATATAGCTCAGGGAACATCTCTTTTATGCATGGTTCCTGCTGGAGCAGTTGGTGCTTATACACATTTAAAGCTTGGTAATGTTATTAAAAAGCTTCTTCCCGGATTGGTTTCTGGAATTATTGTTGGAACTTACATTGGATCTAATATTGCTCATGCTCTTGCTGATGCTTATTTAAGAGTCATATTTGCTTTAATTATAATATGGACAGGAATAAGATTCTTAAAAACACCAAAGCCTGTTAAATGATTAAAAGAATCGTAGTTTTTATTATTTTTTTCATTTTATCAACTGCCCTTGCACAAGAGGACATCCATAAAATAGTTTTAAAATATGGCAAGCATCAGGATTTTTATAGATTTGTCTTTGTATGCGAAAAACCCGAGATTACATACTCAATAAATGTAAATTTGCTTAATGATGGGAAAATAAAACTAACCTTTACATCACCCTTTGAGATTGAGTTTGAAGGAAAAGTACTGTCTCAACAAGATAGAATAAAGGATTTAAAAATTTTTAAGAATGAAAGCAGTTTTATTATCGGCACTTCAAACATAAGTAAAATAAAAGTCTCAAAATATGAATCTCCTTCAAGGCTTGTAATAGATGCTTTTTGGGGAGAGCCTTTAGAGGAGGAAAAAATTAAATCTGCATCAATACTAATTGATCCAGGACATGGTGGCCAGGATTCAGGCATAAAGGAAAAAGACAGCAGTGAAAAAGAGCTGGTTCTTTATGTCTCTAAGGAGATAGCATCAAGGCTTGCACAGAAAGGCATAAAAGCTTCTTTAACAAGGGCTACTGATGAAGATATTTCACTTAGAAAAAGATTAAAAATTCAAAATAGTCTGAACCCTGCCTTGTTCTTGAGTGTGCATCTATCAAGTGGAGATTTCTTTGTTATTTATACATCTCCAGAGAAAATAAATGTATCAAAACATGATCCATCAAAAATTTTTCTTAAAGAAGACAGCCTGGCAAAAATTTTTGTAAGAAAAATAAAAGAGAACTTTTCAGAAGCTGTTCATACTGAAAAGCTACCTGCCACTGTTCTTAAAGAAGCTTCTGCACCAGCTTTGATGATTGAAATTCCTAAAAGAGCTTTATTTTCTGATAAAAGCTATGTAAATAAAATTATAGACATGCTTGTTCAAGGAATTCTGGAAAACTTTAAAACAAAAGTGCAGAAAACCAGCAATGAATAAAAAATTTATCACAACCTTAGCTATATTTATATTACTGATTGCCATATCAGCAACTATAGCTTATTTCACTTTGTTTAAACATAAAGAGAAAACTTCTGGAAAAATTCAAACAGAGCAAACTATGGTAAACTTTAAAATATACCTGCCTTCTTCAAACTCTATAGTTGTTAAAGAAATATACCTGCAAAAAGAGAACTCAGAATTAAAAAATATTGAAAAAATTCTTGAAATTTTTTTATCAGAACTGCCCTTAAAGGAAACAAAAATTCTTGGCATATACAGAGACAGGGAAAATGTGGTTTATATAGATTTATCAAAAAATTTTGCCATACCTCAGAGCATGCGTGAGGAGTATTTTATGCTCAAATCTCTTTATAAAACATTAAAAGAGAACTTTCCATGGATAAAAGATATTAAAATATTGATAGAAAGCAAAGAAATTGAAACTATATCAGGACATATCTCAATTGCATCATCTTTAAAAGAAGCAGTGGAGGAAAATTAATGCGAGAAAAACCAATAGGAATTTTTGACTCAGGAATTGGAGGCTTAACAGTTTTAAGAGAAATTGCAAAGCTGCTTCCAAATGAAAACCTGATTTATCTTGGAGATACTGCGAGGGTGCCTTATGGAATTCGCTCTGCTGAAACTGTTATTAAGTATTCCCTTGAATGCGCAACATTTCTTTTTAAAAAAGAGATAAAAATGCTTGTCGTGGCTTGTAATACCTCTTCATCTGTAAGCCTTGAATTTCTGAGAGAAAAATTACCAGTACCTGTTATTGGTGTTATTGAACCTGGTGTGCGGGCAGCGTTAAAAGTTACAGAAAACGGAAAAATTGGTATAATTGGAACAGAAGCAACTATTCAGAGTGAAGCCTATCCTAAAAAAATTAAATCAATAAAACCCAATGCAGAGGTTATCTCAAAAGCCTGCCCCTTATTCGTTCCATTAGTGGAAGAGGGGATTTTAGAGGGCAGCATTGCAGAACTGGTGGTAGAAAGATATCTTAAAGATTTAAAAAACAGTGGTATTGACACTTTAATTCTCGGTTGCACCCATTATCCATTGCTTAAAAAAACCATTCAGAAATATATGGATGGTATAAGGCTTGTGGATTCTGCTCAGGAAATAGCACTGGAAGTAAAAAATCTACTTATTAATCAAGAGCTTATAAATAAAAGCACTAAGTTAGGTTTAAAAACGTTTTATGTAACTGATGCACCGGAGAGATTTAAAAAAATCGGTGAAATATTTTTAAACTATGAAATCAACAACATTTTTAAAGTATCTCTTGAGGGGGAAAACTAAATGAGACCTGATGGAAGAAAAAATGATGAAATGAGAAGTTTAAAAATTGAAAAGAATTTTATTAAAAATGCTGACGGCTCAGTTTTGATTGAACTTGGTAATACAAGAGTAATATGCACAGCATCAATAGAAAATAAAGTTCCACCTTTCTTAAAAGATCAGAAAAAAGGATGGATCACAGCTGAATATGGAATGCTTCCTCGGTCAACTCCTGTAAGAATGTTAAGGGAATCAACTGCTGGAAGGGTTGGAGGAAGAACTCATGAGATTCAGAGACTCATTGGAAGATCACTGAGAGCAGTTATTGACCTTGAAAAGCTTGGAGAGAGAACAATATGGATTGACTGCGATGTTATTGAGGCTGATGGAGGAACCCGAACAGCTTCAATAACCGGAGGTTATTTAGCTTTAAGAGAAGCTATTAAAAAAGCAATGAATGCTGGAATGATTACTGAAAATCCAATTAAAGATAGCATAGCTGCCATAAGCGTTGGAATAGTATCAGGTGAGCCCAGGCTTGACCTCTGCTATCAGGAAGACTCTCAAGCAGAGGTTGACATGAATATAGTAATGACGGGATCTGGAAAGTTTGTGGAAATTCAAGGAACAGCAGAATTAATGCCTTTCTCCAGGGAAAATCTGCTTCAACTAATTTCTCTGGCAGAAAAAGGAATAAGGGAGATAATAAGAGTTATAAATATTGAGTGAGTATGTATCATGTATTGATACTTCATTTTGATGATACATACTTTTATCAGCGCGATTTAAGAAAGAAAGCTTTTAGAGAGATAGATTTGCGATCTGTTAAAGAAACAAAATTCATGTGCTCTGAAGAGCGGTTGAAGTTTATTGAAAAAAGAGTTCCTTCTCATAAATCTTCAATAACTTTTATTGGTAAAGGAGATTATCATTACATCTCTTTGCTTTTTCTTAAAAGAATAAAAGAGCAGTTTGCCCTTATAGTAATTGACAATCATCTTGATATGAAAGCCTCTGATGGAAATTTTATAAGATGCGATTCATGGATTTACAGGGCAGGTTTTCTTAAAAACCTTAAAGAAATATTTTACATAAACTCTTCAAAGATTGAAACAAATCCTTATTTTATGCTTCCAGTATATCTGAGCATAGACAAAGACATTATTGATAAAAACTATTTAAAAACACAATGGACTCAGGGGAAAATAACACCGCAGCAACTTTTTAATTTTATTTCAAAGATTAATCTAATAACCAGAATAATCGGTGCAGACATTTGCGGAGAACCAGAGCTTGATATGGAAGAATTAAGAAAAAGTGAGGCAATAAATATCTCAATTGTTGAAATTCTACAGACAATGAGCATGAAAAAATCCGCATAATTTACTAAAATCAACCCAATCATATATAATACTCAACATGAAGGTTGCTATTGGTTCTGATCATGCAGGTTTTGAATTAAAAGAGATTATATCCCGTATGGTAAAAAATATGGGATACGAACTCATTGATATGGGAACAGGTTCTTCATGCTCTGTTGATTATCCAGACTATGCAGAGGCTGTTGCAAAAGCTGTATCTCAGGGTAGTGTGGAAAGAGGAATTTTGATATGTGGTACAGGCATAGGCATGTCAATTGTTGCAAACAAGTTTAAAAATGTTCGTGCAGCTTTGTGTAACGATCTTTTTACAGCAAAAATGTCAAGACTTCACAATGATGCCAATATTCTCTGCATTGGTGGAAGAGTTGTGGGAAAAGACCTTGCAATGGAGATAGTAAATGTCTGGTTTAATACACCTTTTGAAGGTGGAAGACATTCAAGAAGGATTGAAAAAATAAATCTTATAGAAAGAGAGGTTTTGATAAATGAAAACAAAATCATTAAAAGAAGTTGACCCTGAGATTTATTCATTGATACTTAAAGAAAAAAAGAGAGAGAGTAACAAAATCCTCATGATTGCTTCAGAAAACTATGCAAGCAGAGCAGTTATGCAAGCTCAGGGCAGTCTTTTTACAAATAAATATGCTGAAGGATATCCTGGCAGAAGATACTATGGTGGTTGCGAATATGCTGATGAGGTGGAAAGACTTGCTCAGGAAAGGTGTAAGCAGCTTTTTAATGCTGAGCATGTAAATGTTCAACCCCATTCTGGAACACAGGCAAATATGGCAGTTTACTTTGCTGTATTAAAGCCTGGAGATACAATAATGGGAATGAGTCTTCCTCATGGTGGGCACCTTTCTCATGGTTCTGCTGTAAACTTTACAGGTAAGCTTTACAAAACAGTATTTTACGGTGTAAATAAAGATACTGGATACATTGACATGGACGAAGTTCGTAGACTTGCCCATGAACACAAACCAAGAATTATCATCACAGGGGCGAGTGCTTATCCAAGGATCATTGATTTTAAAGCCTTTGCTGAAATAGCAAAAGAAGTAGGTGCATATTTAATGGCAGATATTGCCCATATTGCTGGACTTATTGCTACTGGAATTCATCCTTCTTGTGTTCCCTACTCTGATTTTATAACAACAACAACTCATAAAACTCTCAGAGGTCCAAGAGGCGGAGTCATAATGTGTAAAGCAGAGTTTGCAAAAGCCATTGATAAATCTGTTTTCCCTGGAATTCAGGGTGGGCCACTGGTTCATGTAATTGCAGCTAAAGCTGTTGCTTTTAAAGAAGCCCTGACAGAGGAATTTAAAGAATATCAGAAAAAAGTTGTAAAAAATGCAAAAACCCTTGCAGAGGCATTAAAAAGAAAAGGCTTTAGATTAGTCTCTGATGGAACAGATAATCATCTTATACTCGTTGATCTTACAAATTTTAACATCACTGGAAAAGAAGCTGAAGAAGCCCTTGATAAAGCTGGAATAACAGTAAACAAAAATACCATTCCATTTGATACAAAGCCTCCTACAGTGACTTCTGGCATAAGAATAGGAACTCCCTGTGTAACAACAAGGGGTATGGGTGAACAGGAGATGGAGGAAATTGCTGAGATTATTGAAAGAGTTATAAAAAACATATCAAATGAATCAGTGATAAAAGATATGAAGAAGAAAGTTCAGGCACTCTGTAAAAAATTTCCCATTTATTGATTTCTCAATTCCTTAAAAAATCTCTGCAAAACAGCACGGCATTCTTCCTCAAGAATGCCGGCTGTTATTTTGACTTGATGATTGAGTCTCGGGTCTTGAAGAATTCTGTAAAGACTTACTGCTCCTCCACCTTTTGGATCATTGCAACCATAAACAACTCTTTTTATTCTTGCATGAACTATGGCACCAGAACACATTATACACGGCTCTTTTGTTACATAAAGAGTTGCCTCTGTAAGTCTCCATGCACCAAGAGCAATTGCTGCCTGTCTGATCGCCAGTATCTCTGCATGGGCAGTAGGATCATTGGTTGTTTCTTTTATGTTATGAGCTCTTGCAACGATCTGACCATCCAAAACTATTACAGCACCAACAGGAACCTCACCCAATGCATATGCCTTTTCAGCTTCTTTTAATGCTTCTTTCATGAAATATTCATCAGAAGCCAGTTGGTCCACTCATCAATACCTTGCCCTGTTTTGCATGATACTTCAAATATTTTGATTTTGGGATTTAAAAATTGAGCATCCTTTTTGATTTTATCAATGCTTACATCAAGTAAATCCTTAAGATCAATTTTGTTAATAATCAACACAGAAGATTCCTGAAACATAAGAGGATACTTAAGAGGCTTATCATCTCCCTCAGTGAGACTTAAAATCATTACTTTAACATCTTCTCCCACTTTAAATTCTGCTGGACATACAAGATTACCCACATTTTCAATAAATAAAACATCCAGATCTTTAAGTGGTAGCTCTTTTGCTGCATCAGCTATCATATTTGCATCAAGATGGCATGCTCCTTCAGTATTAATTTGAACCACAGGAACACCAAGACGGTCTATTCTTTCAGCATCATTTGTTCCAGTAATATCACCTTCAATAACTCCCACTCTTAGTTTATCCTTGATTGCTGCAATTGTTTTCTCAAGTAAAGATGTTTTACCTGCACCTGGAGAACTCATAAGGTTTATTACATAAACTCCTGCTTCTTTAAACATTTTTTTGTTTTCTTCTGCTATTCTTTCATTGGCATCAAGAATTTTTGTTGTTAACTTCACCTTCATTGGCTAACCTCCATTTCAGTTATATTAAGTTCTTTTCCTGAAATCAAATTTACTGAGAAGCTTCCACAGTGCGGACACTCAAAAATAATATAATTTTCATTGCTTTCAAACTCTTTTCCACACTCCTTACAAACTCCTCTGACAGGAAGTTCCTCAATTATTAATCTGGCATTTTTTGCAATTGTCTCTTCTTTTAAAACATTAAATGCGAAGAGCAGAGCATCGGTCATTACACCTGTTGCTCTGCCTACTACAACTTTTATTGTGTCTATCCTACTGTATCCATTTTTAGAGCACTCATTAACTGCAATGTTGAGCAATTCATAGGCAATGGATGCCTCGTGCATTAGCTTTCTTGCTCCTTTTCCTTAGAAAGCTCCTTTTCATAAGCTTCTTTCCCTGCCAAGGCTGCCTTTGTAATGGCTGATTTTTTCTCTTCAAGAGTTTCTTTAGCTTTATCAAGAACGTCAGCTATTTTTTCCTTTGCTTCTTTCAGGTAACTTTCAGCTTTTTCTTTTACATCCTCTGCTGTCTCTTTAATCTTTGCTCTTGTTTCTTTCCCAGCCTGAGGAGCTAAAAGTAAAGCCAGTCCAGCTCCTACGATACCACCAAGTAAAAATGATAAAAATACTGATTTTGCGCTGAATCCTCTTTCTTCATCCATTTTTATTTACCTCCTTTCTTTAGATGTTCTAAAAAAACATTGACTGCCACACTTAATGCTGTTTTCAATGCACTGCTTCTTAAAGAAACAGAGCTTTTTATCCTTTCAACAGCATTTACAACCTCAGACATAAGAAAGCTGACTTTCTCCACAGCCTGCGAAAGTTCTTTAACTTTTCTGGTTACTTCATTTACATCATCCACCGATAATCTGACACCTTGAATAACTTTTTCAGCTTCAAAAATAGCAGGATCTAATTTTGATTTTGTTGAATCAATAAATTCTTTTAATGCATTAATGCCTCTTCTTAATTCAACTGCCACAACAATAAGAAAAATAAGTGCTGCGATAAGACTGAGTGTGGCAAGAAAATATCCAATACTCAGCAAAACTATCAATGTGTCACTCATTTTTGCCTCCTTTAGAAAAAGGATAACATTTTAAACTTCATTGAGGCAAATGTTTAATCTGTTTTCTGGCATAAAGAATTCTCTGAATCACTGTTATCCAGCTCAATACTGAAAGAATGATTAATACAGGATATATGAGAGTTGTTAAACAACCAAAAGCAAGAAAAATCAATCTTTCAGGCCTTTCTATTATGCCCACATTACAGGATACTCCTAAACCTTCTGCTCTTGCTCTCACATAGGAGATTAAATAAGAGGCTATCATGCATAAAATAGTGATAACAAGAGCAATATCATAATTGAGTCTTAAAAAATACCAGGCTATACCAAGAAATATAAATCCATCGGCAATTCTGTCAAAAGTAGAGTCAAGCAAAGCGCCAAATTTTGTTGCTCTTCCATTAACCCTTGCCACTATTCCGTCAACAAGGTCAAAAGCACCTCCAGCAAGAATAAAAATTCCACCCAGAAAAAGATTAAATGGAATAATAAATCCTGATAATGCTGTAACAAGCATTCCTATAAAAGTAATGATATTGGGATTAACAGGTAAGGCTTTTGCTAAAGGTGTTAATGGCTTGTCTAATAGATGACTGAATTTCTCACTGAGCAAGTTATCGTTCCCTCTTGCCTTCTATAAACTCCTCCACCATAGTTCTTGCCACTTCGTCAGGATATTGAACTCTTGGATGCTTCATAAAGTAAGCAGATGCTGATATGAGCAGTCCGCCAATTTTTCTGTCAAGTGCTAATTTACAGCATCTTATTGCATCAATTACAACCCCAGCACTATTAGGAGAATCCTCTACAGAAAGTCTGAGTTCAAGATTAATCGGAACATTTCCAAAAATTTCACCTTCTATTCTTAAAAAGCATATTTTATTGTCATTTAACCATGGAATGTAATCAGAAGGACCGATGTGGACATGCTCAGCAGTAATTTCATGCAAAATCTGACTTATTACAGCCTCTGTTTTTGAAATCTTTTTTGATGCAAGTCTTTCACGATTAAGCATATTAAGAAAGTCTGTGTTGCCTCCAACATTTAGTTGATAGGTATTTGTTATTCTTACTCCTCTATCCATGCAAAGCTTTGTAAGTACTCTATGAACAATTGTTGCACCGATCTGGCTTTTAATATCATCTCCTATTATTGGAAGATTTTTGCTTTCAAATTTCTTAATCCATTCATCATCAGACGCAATAAAAACAGGAATACAGTTTATAAAGGCAACACCTGCATCCAGGGCTGCTTGTGCATAAAAACGAGTGGCTTTTTCTGAACCAACAGGCAAATAACTTACCAAAATCTGAGCACCTGAATCTTTCAGAACCCTGACAACATCTACAGGCTCTTCGTTGGCTGGAATAAATCTTTTGTCTGGAGGATAATTATTCATGTGTTCAGCAAAACCATCAAGAACAGGTCCCATACATACTTTTACAGAATAGTCTGGCAAATCTGGATAAAATATCTTTGTGCAGTTTGGCTTTGCAAAAACAGCTTCCCTAAGAGGCTTGTTCACCTTTCTTTCATCTATATCAAAAGCTGCTACAACTTCTATGTCTCCTGGAACATAACCTCCTAAATTGAAATGCATAAGACCTGGAATCTGTTCCATAGTATTGTATTTTTTATAATACTCAATTCCTTGAATAAGAGCACTTGCACAGTTTCCCACTCCCACAATAGCAAGCTTTATTTTACCCATTCCCTGCTCCTTATTTTTTTCTTTAGAGAAATGCTAAAACAAATTTTTATAAACTAATAAATGCCTTTATGTCAAGCACAAAGCTGTTGATTTAATTTATCATCGGATTTTACAATATTTTTTAAAGATGAATAAAACTGACTCTTGTATAAATAATTTTTTAAATTACATAAGACTGCAAAAAGGAGACTCTGTGCATACCCTTAGAGCATACAAAAAGGATCTGGAAGAGTTTTTTAACTTTGCTAAAACAGAACCTGATCAGGTTGAACCTGTTACAATCCGAGGTTTTATTTCAGAGCAGATATTAAAAGGCAAATCAAAAACAACTGTGGCAAGAAAACTTTCCACATTGAGATCCTTTTTTTCCTATCTTTACTCAGAAGGAATTATAAAAATTAACCCTGCAAGGGTTGTTGCCTCAATTAAGACAAAAAGGAGCCTTCCAAAATTTCTTACTGTTGATGATGCCTTCAGGCTTGTTGAAGCAGCAGATGAGGATAAATTTACAGTTCAAAGAGACAGGGCAATTCTTGAACTTTTTTATTGCAGTGGAATAAGAGTAAGTGAGCTTTGTGGATTAAACATGGACGATGTAGATTTAAAAGAAGGATTGATAAAGGTTAAAGGAAAAGGAAACAAAGAAAGAATAGTTCCCATTGGACAGAAAGCAAAAGAAGCATTGAAAAAATATCTTGCAGTAAGACAGCTTTTGCGAATTAAGAAAAAATTGATTTCCGAGGAGCCTCCACTTTTTATAAACAACCGTGGTAAAAGAATTTCCGATAGACAGGTACGTAGAGTTGTTGAAAAATATGCAAAAGCCATTGGAATTCTTGAAAAAATCGGACCACACACCTTAAGGCACACCTTTGCCAGTCATTTGCTCATGGAAGGTGCTGATTTAAGAGTAATTCAGGAACTTCTCGGACATGCATCTCTTTCAACAACTCAGATCTATACTCACATTGATTTAAAACATCTAATGGATGTGTATGATAAATCGCATCCGCTTTCAAAGGAGGAAGAATAAATGGAATTTCATGGAACAACAGTGTTATGCGTGAAAAGAAATGATTCTGTAATTATGGCATCTGATGGACAAGTAACAATGGGAAATACTGTGCTAAAACATAATGCAAAAAAAATAAGAAAACTTTATAATGGTCAGGTTCTTACAGGTTTTGCAGGATCTACTGCAGATGCTTTCACACTTTTTGAAAGATTTGAAGGAAAGCTTGAAACATACAAGGGCAATCTTCTAAGAGCTGCTGTTGAGCTTGCAAAGGACTGGAGAACTGACAAAATCCTTAGAAGGCTTGAAGCACTTTTAATTGTTGCAGACAGACAGCACATCTTAATTATTTCCGGAAATGGTGATGTAATTGAACCAGAAGACCCTGTAGCAGCAATTGGCTCTGGAGGTCCATATGCATTTGCAGCAGCAAAAGCACTTTATGACAATACTGAGCTCACAGCAAGGGAAATTGCTTTAAAAGCAATGGAAATTGCTTCAAAAATCTGCATTTATACCAATAATCAAATAATACTGGAGGAATTAAGTTGATGGAAAATCTTACACCTAAAAAAATTGTTGAAGAGCTTGATAAATTTATTATTGGACAGGAACAGGCAAAGAAAGCAGTGGCAATAGCATTGAGAAACAGATTCCGCAGGCAGATGCTTCCGAAAGAGTTGAGAGATGAGATTTTACCTAAGAATATATTGATGATTGGTCCTACAGGAGTTGGGAAAACTGAAATCGCAAGAAGACTTGCAAGGCTTGTAAACGCTCCATTTGTAAAGGTTGAGGCATCAAAATTTACAGAAGTAGGATATGTCGGAAGAGATGTGGAGTCAATAATCAGAGACCTTACAGAAGTGGCAATGAATATGGTTAAACAGGAACATACTGAGCGTGTTCAGGAAAAGGCAAAACAGATGGCAGAAGAGAGAGTTCTTGACATACTTTTACCTCAGCCAAGATATTCAAGAGAGATGAATGAAGCAGCAGAAGAAAAAACAAGGTATAAAGAGACAAGGGAAAAACTCAGAAAACAACTAAGACAAGGGCTTCTTGATGACCGTTACATTGAGATTGATTTAAAAGAAAAAGTCGTGCCTTTCGGCATCATATCAAATGTTGCCATGGAAGAAATAGAGATAAATCTTAAAGAAATGCTTGGCAGTTTCTTGCCAGAGCGTGTAAAAAGAAAAAAGGTAAAAATTTCAGAAGCCTTACATTTATTCACTCAGGAAGAGGCAAATAAACTTATTGATATGGATAAGGTAACAAAGGAAGCAATTGAAAGAGTTGAACAAACAGGAATTGTCTTTATTGATGAAATTGACAAAATTGCTTCTCGTGGAAGCTCTTATGGTCCTGATGTATCCAGGGAAGGAGTTCAAAGAGACCTTCTTCCAATTGTTGAGGGCTCTACAGTAACAACAAAATATGGACCTGTGAGAACTGATCATATTCTTTTTATAGCTGCTGGAGCCTTCCATGTGGCAAAACCATCTGATCTTATACCGGAATTGCAGGGAAGATTTCCAATAAGAGTTGAGCTTAACTCCCTTGGTAAAGAAGAATTTGTAAAAATTCTTACAGAGCCTGACAACGCACTTATAAAGCAATACATAGCACTTTTAGAAACAGAAGATGTCCATCTTGAGTTTACAAGTGATGGAATTGAAGAAATTGCAGAAATAGCCCAGCAGGTAAATGAAAAAACTGAAAACATTGGAGCAAGAAGATTGCATACTGTAATGGAAAAACTTCTGGAAGATATTTCTTTTAATGCTACAGAGCTAAAAGGGCAGAAAATCGTGATTAATTCCAGATTTGTAAGAGAAAAACTGAGTGAAATAATCAAAAGTGAGGACCTTAGCAGATACATTTTATAGGTTAAAGATAATCCTGCTGGTATTTATACTGGTTTCCTGTGCTCCTAAGAAACCACCTGAAATAGAATATGTGCCACAGGGAGCACGGAAAGGTGTTGCATCGTGGTATGGAGCAGATTTTCATGGCAGACCTACAGCATCAGGAGAAATATACAACATGTATGATTACACATGTGCGCACAGAGAATATCCCTTTGGAACAAAGCTGAGAGTTTTAAATCTTCAAAATGGAAAAGATGTAGTATGCACAGTAAATGACAGAGGACCTTTTATTCCAGGAAGAGACATTGATTTATCCTATGCATCGGCAAAAAAAATTGGACTGATCGGACCTGGCACAGCAGAAGTTATGATGCAACCTATTGGAAGAGACACAAGCTATGTAAGATATGTAAAATATACTCCTTCATCTGGTGTATTAACAATTCAGGTTGGTGCTTTCCATGAAATTGAAAATGCAATGAGACTAAAGCAGGCTTTGAATCTTAAATATCAAAATGTTTACATAAATAAAGCAGTGCTCAAAGGAGAAACCTTTTACAGAGTCAGAGTTGGAAAGTTTACAAACTATGATGAAGCATACAATTTAGCAAAATTAATGGGACAGGAAGGATATAAGGTAATTATTACTAATTTTACTGGAGGGAAAGATGAAATTTGAAGATGTAGTAAAATTTCACGGGCATAGCTGCCCTGGACTTGCACTGGGATATAGAGTTGCCACTGCTGCAATGGAAGAACTGGGAGTTAAAGATCGCTCCAATGATGAAGAAGTTGTATGCATTGTAGAGAATGATTCCTGCGCTGTTGATGCCATTCAGGTTCTTACAGGATGCACCTTTGGAAAAGGAAATCTGATATTTAAAGATTATGGCAAACAGGTTTACACATTCTTTAACAGAAGAAATGGTAAAGCTGTAAGAATCTCAATTGATTTTGAATTCAAGGAAACTGAAGAAGAAAAAACACTGTGGCAGAGATTTATGCAAGGAGACAGATCCTCTCAGGTTGTTGAATTTGTCAATAAAAGAAAAGTAGAGAAAATAAAAGAGATTCTCAATGCAGAAAAAGAGAAAATTCTTAAAATAACCTATCCTCAGATTGCTCCACCAAAGGAAGCAAAAATTTTTAAAAGCTTAAGATGCGCAAACTGCGGAGAAAAAGTTGCTGAGGCAAAAGCAAGAATACTTGATGGAAAAATCCTTTGCATACCCTGCTTTGAGGCATATTTATGAAGGAGATAGAAATTCAGCTTACAGGCATAGCCCATCTTGGTGAAGCAATTGGTAAATATGATGGTAAAGTGGTATTTGTTCCCTATGGAATACCAGGAGAAACAGTCCGAGTTAAAATAATAAAAGATGAAGGAGACTATCTCAAAGCAGAGATAGTTGATGTAGTTACACCTTCATTTTTTAGAGAAGAACCACTGTGTAAACTCTTTGGAGTGTGTGGTGGCTGCAGTTTTCAACATGTGGCATACAGTTATCAGATAAAATTAAAAGAAATTGTTGTGATGGAGCAGCTTAAAAGAATTGGAGGTTTTGAAAATCCTGAAGAATTTACACTTCTTACAATAAAAGCAGAGTCTTTTTACAATTACCGCAATAGAGCTGATTTTTCCATAAACACTCAAAGACTTCTTGGATTTAAAATGCGAGCAAGTCATAAATTTATTCATGTAGATTACTGCTACCTAATGCATCAAAAAATAAATGAAATTCTTGGTGTTCTTCAGGGGAAAACACCCAGGAGAAAAACCCATAATGTTACAATACGATATGGAGTAAACACAGGGAAGTGGCTTGTTCAACCTGAAATGGATACTGAAGAAATTGAAACAGGTCAAAAAAATTATACGGAAAAACTTCTTGGACATGAATTCATCATATCAGCACCTTCGTTCTTTCAAGTAAATACCTACCAGGCTGAAAAACTTATTGAGACAGTTCTTAATTACATAAACAAGGATGATAGAGTAATTATAGATGCCTATGCTGGAGTGGGCACATTTACTGTGTTTTTGGCAAAAAAAGCAGAAAAAGTGATTGCCATTGAAGAGAGTCGCTCTGCGTGGAAAGATGCTCAGATAAATATCAAAAATTTTGACAACATCATTTATCTCTGCAAAAAAACAGAAGAAGCTTTATATGAACACAGCATTGTTGCAGATGCTATAGTTCTTGACCCGCCAAGAGCTGGATGTATGAAAGAAGTCCTTGAAGCCATTGCTGAAAAAAGAATTAAAAAAATAATCTATGTATCCTGTGAGCCCTCCACCTTTGCAAGAGACTTGAAATATTTAAAGGAAAAGGGATATAAACTCATAGAAGTTCAACCAGTTGACATGTTTCCGCAGACATATCACATTGAAAATGTGGCTTTAATGACAATTGAATAAAGGAGGAAGTAGTCATGGCATTAAAAATCAATTTAAGTGATGTTCAGATGCAACCCCATCCAAAATTTAATGGAGTAAGGATTGGCTATGTGGTTACAAAGGAGAGACACCCTGAGTTAAGCATCATAATACTTGAACTTGATTCTGGAGTTGAAATTCCCTTACATACCCATGAAAAAGAAATAGACAGCATTTTTATCATTGAAGGTAAAGGTGATATGTATATGAATAATGACTGGCAACCAGTAAAAAAAGGTGATATTATAGCCATTGGCAGTAAGGAACTGCATGGACTGAAGGCTAAAACAGCCTTAAAATGCTATGTTGTTCATGCTCCAGCGCTATGGTAGAATTTAAAAAATTATTTGAGAAGCTTTAATATAGCAGTTGCAAAGGCTTCTGCTGCATGTGGACCAGAAGCTGTAACAACTTTTCCATCCACTGTAACATCTTCGCCTGTATATATTGCTCCTTTTCTTTTCAAAGCAGAAGCCTCTGAACTCCAGACAGTGGATTTTCTATTTTGAAGAACACCTGCTTCAGCTAAAATTCTTGGTGCAATGCATATAGCTGCAAGAACTTTATTCTGTTTTATAGTTTCCTGAGCAATTTTTAATGCTACAGGATTATTAAAATACTCAGTAGCACCTGTCCCACCAACAAATACAACAGCATCATAATCTTTCACATTCACTTTATTAATCAATAAATTAGGAGTAATTTTTGCTCCAAGCATTCCCGTAGCAGTATTCAAGGAGGAAGAAGCAATTGTAACTTTAAAGCCTCTTTTTTCAAAAATTTCCTTAGGTTTTAAAAGTTCCTCATCTCTGAAATTTTGCGAGGCAATAATCATAAGAATGCTTTTATTTTTTTCAGCTGAGGCAAGATTAATTAGAATAAAAAGAAGTAAAAAAACTATGAAAAATTTTTTCATCATTGATTAAAAAATATCAAAAATTAACGAACTCTGTCAATTACCTGAAATTGCTTAAAAGTGGTATACTTACTAATTAGAGGGTAGTTATGCAAGAGTATAAGTTCAAGCCAATTGGTTATGTAAGGACAAAGGCAGATACTGTACCAAGACATTGGAGTGTCTCTGATTTAGAGGGAGAGATTGTCATTGAGCCAGAATATAAGCTTGGTTTAAGAGATATAAAGGCAGGAGATAAGATCATCGTCATTTTTTGCTTTCATAAGGCTCCTGCCTTTACTTCTGAAAAACTAATTCAAAAGCCTCCACATTTAAATGAAACAAAGGGAGTTTTCAGCACCTGTTCACCCCATAGACCAAACCCAATTGGGCTTTCAGTGCTTGAAGTTCTTGATGTAAGAGATAACATAATAAAAGTAAAAAGAGTTGATATGTATGACGGAACTCCTGTTCTTGATATAAAACCCTACGTTGAATACACACCTTAAGTTTGTGATAATATATTCAATATGATTGAAAAATGGATTAATGAAATAAAAGCACATCCTGAAAGCAGTTCTATTGGAATGATTCTTATCCATAATGGAGTTGTTAGAGCAACTTCCAAAAGTGGCAAACCTGTGAAAGGCATGCGTCTTTCTTATGATGCTCAAAAGTTAAATAAATTCATTGAAGAGATTAAAAAACGAGAAGGAATTGTAGAAGTTAAGGTCTGGATAAATGAAGGAGATTTGAAGATTGGTGATGATATAATGAAAGTGCTTGTAGCAGGCAGGCTTCGCACAGATGTTTTTCCTGCATTACAGGAGCTTGTAAGCAAAATCAAAAATGAAGTTGTCAATGAAGAAGAAATTTTTTAAATTTTTCATTCTTTTTCTACCTTTACTACTTTTTGCCTGTATTCAGGAGATAGACCCTCTTTCTGGAAAAAAAGTTTATACACTGCTTTCAACTGAACAGGAGATAGCTATTGGACAAAGAGTTGTTCCATCTGCAATAAATGAAAATGATGGTTTATATCCTGACAGAGAAGTTCAGAGCTATATAAGAGAGATTGGAGAAAAGATTGCTTCAGTTACGCCAAGAAAAGTTGATTACCGTTTTTATGTGGTTAATTCTTCTGAGATTAATGCTTTTGCCTTGCCTGGAGGACCTGTTTTTATAACAAGAGGAATTTTACTAAAAATGCAGAAAGAAAGCGAACTTGCAGGAGTCCTGGCACATGAACTTGGACATATCAATGCAAGACATCATGCCAAATTTCTGGAAAAAACTTATGGAATGAATATGCTTTTAAACATTCTTGGTATTGCATTGCATGACTCTAAATATGCTGGGGCAGTAATGAGTCTTGCTCAGGTTTCATCAGGACTTCTTCAACTCAAATTTAGCCGTGATCAGGAAAATGAAGCAGACTCCCTTGGAGTAAGATTCAGTTATCAGGCAGGATATGATCCAGAAGGTCTTATAAGTATGTTTAACAAGTTCAAAGCAATGGAAAGAGGTGGAACTGTTGAGTGGCTTAGGACCCATCCTCTGCCTGACACAAGAATAAAAAATGTTCAACAAATGATTTCAAGACAGTATCCTGATTCTTATAGACTTAAGCAGGACAGTGAAAGTTTTCACAGAATTCAATCAATTCTTAAATCCACTAAAGAATCCTATGATTATGTTGAAAGAGCAAAGAAATACATAAAATCCCGTAATTACTCAGAGGCTTTAACTCTCCTTGATAAAGCAATAGCAGTTTATGGAAGCAATCAGGCATACACTTACAGAGCAGTTGTGAACTTAAATTTAAAAAGATACTCTGATGCAATAAACGATGCCAATAAAGCTATACAACTTGACAGTCTTTATTTCTATCCAGTACTTATAAAAGGAGTAGCTTTGACTCAGATAGGAAGATGGAATGAAAGTATAAATACTCTTGAAAGAGCAAAAAAATTGATCAGTGAAAATCCTGATACTTATTACTATCTTGGTATTGATTATCAAGCAGTAGGGAACAGGACTAAAGCTATAGAAAATCTTTCCACAGCACTTGAACTTAGTGATGGATTGCGTGGATGGGAAGCAGATGCACAGAGAAGATTGAAAGTTTTAAGAGGATATTAAGGAGTAAAACTATGAAAAGAGCACATCTTTTTATAAGTGGAAGAGTTCAGGGAGTTTTTTACAGAGCATTCACTCAGGAAGTCGCCCAATCCTTAAAATTAAATGGCTGGGTAAGAAATTTAAGAGATGGAAGAGTGGAAGCAGTATTTGAAGGAGATGAGAATGCAATCTCTATTGCCATACAACGATGCAAGGAAGGACCACCTTATGCAAAGGTTGAAAATATTGAGGTAAAATGGGAAGATCCAGAGGGATTGAATGGATTTGAAATAAGAAAAACAGCTTGACTAAACTGAAGCTTAAAAGTTTTAATAAATGCTAAAGAACAAGAGGTATTCCAATGAAAACACTCATTAAATTGTTTATTTTAATTTTTGTCTTTTCTTTAGTTGTGAGTTGCGGAGGAAAAGAAGCTGTTAAAAAAGAAGAGTTTGATCCTGTAGTGTATCTTAAAAAAGCAGATGAACTTATAAGCAAAAAAGAGTATGAAGAAGCAAGAAAACTTCTTCTTGAAATAAAAAACAGAGAATCAGCAAAGGAGTATGCTCCAGTTGCTCAGCTTAAGATAGCAGATTCCTATTTAAAAGAAGACGAACCTGAGCTTGCAATTACTGAATACAGAAGATTTCTGGAGCTTTACCCTGAATCTACCTATGCTCCTTATGCCCAATACAGCATTGCAATGGCATATTTCAGACAGATAGAAAGTCCTGAAAGAGGAGCGGGGACAGCCCAAAAAGCACTGAATGAATTTTTAAAGCTTGAAAAGATGTATCCAAGACATCCGTATGGAGAAATTCTTCCTTTGAGAATTCAGAAATGCAGAAACATTATTGCAGAGGGAGAGCTTTTAATTGGCAAATTTTATTACAAAAAAGGCTCTTATAAAGCTGCTATTGGAAGATTTGAGGGAATTGTGAAAAACTATCCAGATTTTAAAAATCTTGATGAAACTCTTTACTTGCTTGCAGATTCATATAAAAATCTTAATATGATAGACCTGGCAAAACAATATATCCAGCTTTTAAAGGAAAAATTTCCAGACAGTCATTTCACAAAAAAAGCAGAAGGATTTAAAATTCAATAAATGGCTAAGCTTTTCCCTGCTTTTATTAATATAAAAGGTAAAAAGTGCGTTGTAGTAGGTGGTGGTAGAGTTGCTGAAAGAAAGATAAAGACACTGCTTCAATATGGTGCTAAGATAACATTAATAAGTCCTGAAATTAACGAAAACATCCGAAGAATCATTGAAAAAGGCCAAATAGAATATATAAAAAAGCAATTCAGTAAAGAAGACATTAAAGATGCATTTTTAGTTGTGGCAGCTACATCAGATGAGAAACTTAATGCTGAGATAGCAAAGAATGCTAAATTTTTGATAAACTGTGTAACTGCTTTACCTGGCTTAGAAATTAGCGGTTTGTTGTATAATGTTCCTGCAGTTTTTCATAATGCAGATTTAACCATAGCTATTTCCACTGAATTTCCCGCATTAAGTAAACTCCTCAAGAATGAAATTTCAAAATCATATGGCAAAGAATTTGCATCGTATTTGAAATATCTTAAAAAGCTTAGAATAGAAATTCAGAAGAAAATCCCTGAAACTAAAAGAAGGCAGGAAATTTTTAGAAAAATTGCTTCAAAAGAAATTGTGTCAATTTTGAAACAGTATGGTTTTAAAAAAGCAAAACAGGAGGTGGAAAAAATCCTGAATGAAACTTAAAGTGGCGGTGATAGGTGCTGGATATTTTGGACAAAGACATATAAAAATGCTTACTCAGATGCCTGATGTGGAGATTGTTGGCATTGTGGATAAAGATATAGAAAAAGCTAAAGAAGTTGCAAGACAGTATAAATTAAAATATTATGTTGATTATGCAGAGTTATTGAAATTTACTCCTGTTTTTTTTGTTGTAACTCCAACAATTACCCATTTTGATATTGGAATGGATTTAATAAAACATAGCAAAGCAATTTTTATAGAAAAGCCTTTAACTGAAAGACATGCCTTTGCTGAAATACTTCTTGATGAGGCAAAAAAAAGAAATGTAATAATTCAGGCTGGATTGATAGAAAGATACAATCCTGTAGTAAAAGCTCTTTTTGAGTATTTGAAAGAGCCTCTTTTTATTCAAACAAAAAGAGTATCGCCTTTTCTTGGAAGGGCAACTGATACAGATGTTACTTATGATCTTATGATACATGACCTTGATTTAATATGGATGATGCTTAAAAAATCTGGAGATTTTGAATTAAGGAATCTAAAAGTCTTCACACAAAGTATTATAACTTCAAGAATTGATTATGCCTCTGCCTGGATGGAGTTTAAAACAGGGAAAGGAATTATTAAAGCACATCTTACAGCAAGTAGAGTTTCCTCTGAGTTTTGCAGAGAAATATCAGTAGTGCAGCAAAAAAGTATAGTTTATGCTGATCTGATGAATAAAAAATTAAAAGAAGTGGATGAAAATGGCAAGATTAATGAAATTCCTGTACAGAATATAGAGAGTCAGCCTCTGTATGAGGAAATAAGAGATTTTTTAAACTCAGTAAAACAGAAAAAGCTTTCTCAACAGGCACCATCTCCGCAGGAAATAATTGAAGTGCTGAGAATAATAGATAAAATAAACGAAGGGAAACAGAATGAGACCATTTGTTGACTTGCAAAAACAATACAAAAATATCAAGGATGAGGTCATCACATGCATAAATGAAATCCTTGAAAGTTCCCATTATATACTTGGTAAAAATGTAAAAGCCTTTGAAGAAGAAGTTAAATCATATCTTGATGTAGCAGATGCAATTGGAGTTGCCTCAGGCACAGATGCCCTTCATCTTGCTCTTAAAGCTTTAGACATAGGGTATGCTGATGAAGTAATAACAACTCCTTTTACTTTTTTTGCCACAGTTGAAGCAATTCTTTATGTGGGAGCAAAGCCTGTTTTTGTTGACATTGAAGAGGATACTTACAATATTGACCCTGAAAAAATTGAAGAAAAGATTACTCCAAAAACAAAGGCAATTATTCCAGTTCATATATTCGGTGCTCCAGCAGATATGATAAAAATAAATGAAATTGCCAGAAGATATAACTTAAAAGTAATTGAAGATGCTGCACAGGCTTTTGGTGCAAGAATTGGCAATAAAAAGGTAGGAAGTTTTGGTGATGCTGGTTGTTTTAGTTTTTATCCAAGCAAAAATCTTGGATGTTTTGGTGATGGTGGAATTGTTGTTACAAATGATTTAAAAGTTGCAGAAAGAATAAGGATACTCAGAAATCATGGTTCAAGAGGAAGATATCTCCATGAAACTATTGGGTTCAATTCAAGGCTTGATGAAATTCAAGCAGGAATTTTAAGAATTAAAATGAAACATATAGAAGAATATAACGAGCAAAGAAGAAAAAAAGCATCTCTTTACACCAAACTTTTAAGTGATGCTGTAATAACTCCAAGGGAAAAGAATAATACCTATCATGTATATCATCTTTATAGTATTCGCTCTTCAAAAAGAGAGAAAATAAAAGAAACTCTATCAAATCATGGAATTCCCTCTGTTGTTTACTATCCTCAACCAATGCATTTACAGAAAGCTGTCAGTTTTCTTGGCTATAAGAAAGGAGATTTTCCTGTTGCAGAGTCTGTAGCAGAAGAGATTCTCTCTTTGCCCATGTATCCTGAACTTGCCGATGAGGAAGTTTATGAAATATCACAGATTATAATAAGATGTCTAAGAAACTCCTGATAGTTGCAGGTGAATCATCAGGAGAGCTTTACGGCTCTCTTCTTGCTTCATATCTGAAAGAAGATTTTGAACTTATCGGAATAGGCGGTAAATACATGGCTCAGTCAGGAATCAAGCTTATCGGAGAGATTACCCATTCTTTTGGTGGCTTTGAAGTAGTCGGGCAGATAAAAAAATTAAGAAAAAATATGAAATCAGCCACAAAATCTCTGAAGGAAGTTCAGGGAGTTATACTAATTGATTTTCCTGATTTTAATCTCGCTCTTGCAAAGAAAGCTAAGGAAATGGGGAAAAAGGTTCTTTATTATGTAAGTCCTCAGATCTGGGCATGGAGACAGAAAAGAATAAATATCATCAAGAAAGTTGTTGATTTTATGGCTGTTGTTTTACCCTTTGAAGAAGAAATATACAAAAAAGCAGGTGTTCCTGTGAAATTTGTTGGTCATCCCATGTTTGAAGCCATGATAGAGGAATTGCCAGGTGAGGAATCTACAAACTATAAAAGATTTTTAAGAGAAAAATACAGAATTAATCAGGATACAGTGATCACATTAATGCCTGGCAGCAGACCTTCTGAAATAAAAAGAAAGATGCCTTTAATGTTAGAATTGATAAAAATTTTTCCTTCCTATCATTTCATAATTCCAAAAGCACCAAATATTGAATTCAGCGAAAGCATTCTTAAGAATATCACATCTTTAGGAAATGTAACGATTTTGAAAGAAAAAGCCTTTACTGCACTGGCAATGAGCGATGTTGCAGTAATTACATCAGGCACATCCACACTTCAGGCAACTTTGCTTAAAACTCCCATGGTTGTTGTTTACAGGTTAAATCCTTTATCCTACATTATTGGCAAAGCCATTATTAAAGGTGTAAAACACATTAGTTTGCCCAATGTAATTGCTGATTTCATGAATCTGGGCGATGTTAGAGTGCCTGAATTTATTCAGAAACTTGATTTGAAAAAAATCGCAGAACAGGTTAATCTTTTAGTTTATGATAATGATTACAGGGAAAAAATTATTAACTTCCTTGACAGTATAAGAGAATATTTCGTGGGGGAAAAAGCTTCTCAGGAAGTTGCAGAGATATGCAAGCGACTTTTTTAATTTATAGCTTTTTATATTTAATCGTTCTAATATTTCTGCTTCCCTTTGAATACTTTAAAAGACCTGCTTCGTTAAGAAAAAGATGGATAAGAGAAAAATTTGGCTTTTTTAAAAAAAATAGTCAGACTGAAACATGCTGCTGTAAAATATGGATTCATGCTGTCTCAGTGGGAGAGGTAGTGGCTGTATCAAGGATGATTAAAGAGCTTTCCAGTAAATATGAGATAGTTCTAAGCACCATCACTGACACTGGACAGAAGATAGCTAAAGAGAGATTTAGGAACTACAATGTGAAAGTCATTTATATCCCTTTTGATATACCCTTTGCAATTAATAAAACTTTAAAACATTTTAAACCTGTTGCATTGATTCTCACTGAAACAGAGCTCTGGCCTAATTTGATAAGAATCGCTTCAAAAAAAATGGCTGTAATCCTCGTAAATGGAAGGATGAGTAATAAATCCTTTAAAGGTTACAGCAAGATCAAGTTTTTCATTAAGCCTTTACTTAAAAGATTTAGTCTACTGTGTGTTCAGGAAGAGCAATATAAAGAAAAATTTTTATATCTTGGCGCAGAGAAACAAAAAATCCATGTTACTGGAAATATGAAGTTTGACATTGAGTTAAGAGAAATTCACTTTCCCTGGGAAAATGCTATTACACAACCTGTTATCCTTGCAGGAAGCACCCATGAACCAGAAGAGGAGATTATTTTAGATGCTTTCCTCAAACTTAATATGACTGGCACGCTGATGATTGCACCAAGACATCCAGAAAGATTTGAAGAAGTTGAAAATCTTATAAAGAGAAAAATTGCTGAATCAAATAGAGAAATCTCTTTTTCAAAATTAACTAAAATGAATTCTGCTTTCAGTCTTCACCCTTCAGCATATGTTGTTCTTGTTGACCAGATGGGAATACTTGGTAGCCTTTACCGCATCTGTGATATTGCGATTATAGGAGGAAGCTTTATTCCACATGGAGGACAAAATCCACTGGAGCCAGCTTACTGGAGGAAACCCATAATCTCGGGTCCCTATATGCATAATTTTCCGTTTATAGAAGAATTTTTAAAACACAAAGCATGCATAATGATTGATAAAGCTTCTTTGCCAGAAATTTTGAAAGAATTAGCAGAAAATTCAGAACTCAGACAAATAACAGGAAGTAAAGCCTATCAGCTTTTCTTAAGTAAATCAGGTGCTACAGAAAAAACTCTTAGACTACTTGAAACTCTCATCCCTTAGCAAGTTTTTCAAGCAAAGAGAGTTTATCAATCTGTCCTATTACAATCAATGTATCTCCTTCTTTAATCATAGTTTGCGATGTGGGATTGAATTTCATTCTTCCATCTGCTCTTTTTATTCCAACTATGATTACTCCAATGTCCCTTCCTATACCGCTCTGCGCAATTGTTTTTCCAACAAGACTTGAGCTTGGGGAAACTTCTATCTCCTCTATTTGAATTTCAATGTGTTCAGAACGGGTTGCAAATTCAAGAAAATCTACTACAGTAGGTCTTAAAACTGTATGTGCAATTCTAAGTCCACCTATAAAATATGGAGATACTACTTTGTTTGCTCCAGCTCTCTTAAGTTTAGGTTCTGCCTCCTTATCAACTGCCCTTGCTACTATGAATAGCTGAGGATTTAGTTCCCTTGCACTTAAAACTACATAAAGATTTTCCGCATCTGATGGCAATACTGTAATAAGCCCCTTAGCTTTTTCTATACCTGCAGATTTTAAAACATCATCATGAGTGGCATCACCCTCAACATATACAAACTCTTCATCTTCAGGGAGATTATTTTTATTTTTTTCAATAACCACAACAGGCATATTGTTAGCTTTAAGTTCTTTAACTATAATACTTCCCATTCTTCCATATCCACATACAATATAGTGTTGTGCCAACCCCTCAATTTTTTTTCTCATTTTTCTTTTTTTGAAAACCTCCTTTATTTCTCCTTCAATTATTATTTTAGCTCCTGTGGTAAGAGTATAAGTAAAGACTCCGAAACCACTCAATATAAGAATGATTGTAAAGATTTTACCAGGCTCATCAAGCTCTTTAACTTCTTTAAATCCCACTGTTGCAAGAGTAATTACAGTCATATAAACTGCATCAATAAACTTCATATCTTCAATAATCATGTATCCTGCTGTTCCGAAAGCAAGAACACCCATAAGAAGAAAAAAAATCAAAATAAATTTCCTTTGTATAAGATTCATTATAACTACATGAAATAAAGGTATCATAGCCTGAGTTTTACCTCCACAATACTGCAATTATATCACAATTTGGATATTTTAACTTCAGGTTATAATATAGAATGTCATTACATGAGTTAATCAACTCACAGATAAAAAATTTTCAAGGATTAAAAACCCTTTGTGATCGCTGTTTAAATTCTCAGCGATGGAGTGGAAATGTTGCCTTAATGATTCTTGATGTAGCATTCACATCTGTTGGAGTCAACTACTTTCAGGTTGTGGTGCCCAAGGTTAAAACCTTTGAATCTGAATTTGTAAAAACAGGAAAAGTAAGCACGCTTTCTTGTCTTGCTCATTTTGAGTTTAAAGAGGCTTTCCATATATGGAAAAACTTAAGAGCATGGAATGTGGCAAAGGAGATAGCAAAATACCTTTCAAAGCTTTCTCCTAATGATAGAAAATCGCTAAGACTCTGGGCAGAAACCTCATCTCTTGATGACTGGAAAAAAGATCCAATCGGAAGAATCAAAGGTGTTGGACTGATTACCTATCAATATTTAAGGATGATGGCAGGCATTGATACAGTAATGCCTGATAAAATTGTTAAAAAAGTGATAAATGAGATTCTCATTAAAGCAGGAGATTTACCTGTCTATGATGATATGGAATTCATAAAAAAAGTTGAAATCCTTGCTAAGCAGATAGGCTACCGTCCTATAGAACTCTGCTTTATGACATGGTTTATTGGAAACAGTGAGAGAATCCATCAAATGCCCTGATAACCGTTGTAAAAATATAAGGATTTTTGGTGGAGGCGGCGGGAATCGAACCCTCCTCAATAATGTCTAACTTATTGATTTTATTAGACTTAATTTTTAGCTCGGATAGACTCCGGATAGAATTGAAAAAAACTAAATATTTATCTCAAAAAATTCTTTTGGCTTTAATATCATTGTTTTAATAATTTTCTTGCCATATAAGTGTTTAAAATCTTTGGTATTGCCTGTTATAAAAAAATCCATTTTGTTATATATTGCAGTTGACAAAATAATTTTATCAGCTTCAGGTAAGTTTTGTATTTCGTTTAATGGTACATAGATATCTCTTAATTTATGAAAATATTTCAAGACTTCTTCCAACAGAGGCAATTTTTCAGGTTTTTTTATTAATAAATTCTTTCTAACCTCTATCTCTACAAGATTGGAGATATACAGTTCAAAAAATTTTGAGTTTCCAAAATTTATAATTAAAGAAGGATACGAACCTTTAAGCTCTGTAAATATGGCAGCAAGTAGAATATTGCTGTCAATGAAAACTTTATGCATTTTTATTCCATTTGTTCATTATTTTTTGTTCCTCCTCTGGAGTGAGTTTATTTTCCTTGATTATTTGTTCTAAAACCTCATCAGAAAACTCTCTTGCATACTTTTCAAGTTCTTTTTTAGGAATGACAATTACAGGTTTTATTACTATTTCTCCATCTCTGTCCTCAATGATAACTGGCTGTTTTGCTTTTATGTTGTATTTTTTTCTCAGGGATTTTGGAATTGTAACCTGCCCTCTTTCTCCAACAATTATTGTCTCCATTTATTTCCCCCTGATTTTTCTATATTTTATACATATTTTCTGAAAATATGTCAAATTTTAAAAATGAAGGTTGTTGAAATTGCGTTAGTTTCTATCGTCAATAAATTTAAAAGGTTTTGAAAAATACCTCTTTATAAATGGGCAGGATTTTTTGGTGGAGGCGGCGGGAATCGAACCCGCGTCCGAAGGTGCTACTTCTAAGCTTCTACATGCTTAGTGGAAGTTTTAAGTTTCGGAACTTAGCTCGCCCTTCCACAGGCTTTCCAAGTTCCTACAACCCTGAGAATTCCTCTTAAGCATCGGGTTCAATGCTTAAGAGTAGCTCTGATGTATGACGCCTTTCCCAAGCCTCAGAGCAGAACTCAGGAAGACGGCTGCTTTTAATTAAGCAGCGAGTGCCAATTCTGAGTTGGCAGTTGTGTTTTCCCCACCTGTTTTACGTGGTGATGGGAACCACGGCATGCAGCTTAGCCCTCACTACCTCCGTCGAGTCCTTTCGCCCCCTTGTTAAAGATCATTTATTCTTAAGGGCACGCTCAATCTCTCTTTGAGCTTCTTTCTTTTTAATTATATCTCTTTTTTCATACTTCTTTCTACCCCTTGCAAGAGCGATCTCAACTTTCACATAAGGACCTTTAAAGTATAGCTTTAATGGTATAAGAGTATAACCCTGTTGCTGTATCTTGCCTCTAAGTCTTTCAATCTCTTTTTTGTGAAGCAGTAATTTCCTCGTTCTCAATGGGTCATGATTATAAATATTTCCGTGACTGTAAGGACTAATGTGACAGTTAAGAAGTAAAGCTTCTCCATCCTTAATTATTACATAACTGTCTTTTAAATTAGCTTTGCCTTCCCTTAAAGACTTTACTTCAGTTCCTGTAAGAACAATTCCAGCTTCAAGTGTCTCTTCAATATTGTAATCAGCGTATGCTTTTTTATTCTGAGAGATTATTTTCATTTAAATTTTCTCTGCTTACAGCAGAGGATTTCTTCTTCAGGCAACTACTTTATTAGCCTCAAGGATACACTTTTCAGTAACCACTCCATCAGGCGTAAAAATTTGGAATTTACTGTCTTCAACATATTCAGAAACCTTTAATGCATGCAGAATCTCAATAAGTATTTTCTGAATTTTTTCTACAGGCAAATCTTTAAACTCTATTTCAACAATCGCTTTCATAAAAATATATTATACCAGAAGTTTGCCCTGTTCAAGAATTTTTATTTTTTCTCCCTTCTCATTAATGCCATATAAAGTGGGGTTGAAAAATATAAAATCCTGATGAAATGGTGTTCTTATCTTGCCACCAAAGGATGAATTATCACCCAGAGCAATATGTATCGTACCAAGAATTTTTTCTGACTCAAGAATGTTGTCAGGCTTAGTCGCTTTATCATTAATGCCTATGCCAAGCTCTGCTATATTTTTATTTTCATCTGTTTTATTTAATTTTTCTTCAAGTTCTCTCCTGTAAGGCTCATTCCCTTCTATGGATGTAACTTTACCGTGCTTAACATTTAAAATCAAAGGTGAATTAAGCTTTCTCGTAGGTGCCCATTCTATGACAACTCTTCCTTCTGTTAAACCTTCCAGAGGAGCAAAAAACACTTCTCCAGCAGGTAAATTTCCAAAGGAACCTTTTCTGCTTAAAATTCCTGAATCAATATAAACTTTTCTTTTTCCTTTAAATAATGCAACTTCTGTTCCATTTGGTGTTTCTACATGGAGTTTTGAAATGCTGTCAAGAATTTTCTTTATTGCACGCCCTCTTTTATTGAGTTTTATCCAGTCAGTGCACATAGCTCCATCAAGCATTGAAACATCAAAAAGTGGCATGCTTGCATATCTTGCACCACAAACTTTTGTAAGCAAGTCTCTGAAGTTTGTGTGACTCGTTGAAAAATTGGAAAGAGCAATCACTGCATTGACAACTCTGCAATGCTCTTTGAGTATTTTTTTAATCTCACTTAGTTCTTTTCTGGAAATATCTTTCTTAAGGAGTTTCTCAAATAAACTCATCTTTTTAAGATTATCTATTGCTTTCTCTCCAAAAGCAAGTCTCCATATTTTTTCTGGTGGCTCCATACCATGAACTCCCAGTGCTGGATATTCTGCATAAAGAACTTCTTTACAAAAAGTTTTACCAATTTCTTCAAGATTTTTTGCAACAGCGACTAAAGCATTTCTTCTTGCCTTTTCATTTTCTGGAATAACTTCATCTTCTCTTATAGTGTCAGTAAAGATAAGAACTCTCTCATCTTTTTTGATTTTAAGATTTATTCTGTAAATGTTTATAAGAGGCTGTGTATTCATGAAAAAAGCTCCATCTGGCTTACTTTTCTGGATTCAAACTCAATGGGATATTTACAATTAAAACATGCCATACAGTAAAGCTCTGAATTGGGAATAATCTTTTTCAATCCTTCAATGCTTAAATACCCAAGTGAGTCTGCTGTTATGTATTTTCTTATTTCCTCAATTTTATGGGAAGAAGCAATTAATTCCTGCCTTGTTGGTGTATCAATTCCATAAAAGCATGGTCCTATTGTTGGCGGTGAACTTATTCTCATATGAACTTCCTTTGCTCCACCAACCTCCCTTATCATTTTTACAATTTTTTTTGAAGTGGTACCTCTTACAATTGAGTCATCAATTACAACAACTTTTTTCCCCTGTAAAACTTCTCTTACTGGATTAAGCTTTATTTTAACACCAAAATGTCGGATGCTCTGTTTTGGCTCTATAAATGTTCTTCCCACATAGTGATTTCTGATCAAGCCAAATTCAAAGGGAATTCCGCTTTGCTCAGCATATCCCAGTGCAGCAGGAACTCCTGAGTCTGGAACAGGAATAACTATATCTGCTTTAATAGGATGTTCTCTTGCAAGCTGTCTGCCGAGCTCTTTTCTTATTGTATTTACACAGATATGGTCAAATATATAACTATCAGGTCTTGCAAAATAAATAAATTCAAATACACAATGAGCTTTTGGAGCAGAATTAAATATTTTTAAGGATTTTACTCCTTCTTCACTTATTATCAGCATTTCTCCCGGTTCAATGTCTCTTATATACGTTGCCCCAATTAAATCAAAAGCACATGTCTCAGAAGCTATTACATAGGCATCTCTCAGCTGTCCCAGTGACAATGGTCTAATTCCATAAGGATCCCTGATAGCCATTAATTCTGTTTCATTCATCAAAAGCAATGAAAAAGCACCTCTTACCTGTCTTACTGCATTTGCAATTCTTTCGTGTATCTCACCATCCCTGGCTCTTGCAATAAGATGCAAAATTATTTCACTATCCGAGGTTGTTTGAAATATTGCTCCATCTTTTTCAAGTCTGCTTTTCAATTTATCTATGTCCACGAGATTTCCATTATGGGCAATTGCAATGCTTCCAAGAGAGTAGGTAGCCATAAGTGGTTGAACATTTTCTATGGTGCTTGAACCTGTTGTTGAATATCTATTATGTCCGATTGCAATGTGTCCTGGTAGATTTCTTAAAACTTTTTCATTGAATATTTCAGCAACAAGTCCAAGGGATTTTTCAAGATAAAGTTTTGTTCCATCGGATGAGCAAATTCCAGCACCTTCCTGTCCGCGATGCTGAAGAGCATAAAGTCCCAAATAGGTAAGATTGGCAGCTTCAGGATGACCGAAGATACCAAAAATTCCGCACTCTTCACGAATTTCATAAAAAAGGTTATTGCTCATCTTTATGTAAAGTCTTTATTAATTTTAACACAGGAGTGCTTCTGATTACTATAAAATTTTGATATAATTAAAATGTAAATGAGGCTGATTGTGGAAAAAGATTTTGATAAAATCACTGCTATTTTTTCCTCTTATCCTGGAATCTTAAAAAATGCTATTGCCTTGGTTGAAAAACTGAAATATTCTCCTTATACTTCAGAGATAGCTCAGGAAATAGAAAGCCATTATATAAAATATGCAAGTTACTATCTTAAAGATACTCATGGACATGAGGCAACCTCTGCCTTAATTCACTATCTCATTGAAGGCTTTCAGCAGAGTGAGCAAAAGAACGCATTTTTAAAGACTATTTTAAAAATTATTCTCAAGCTTTTTGAAGAAGGTGATGCTGCTGAAAACTATTTCTATATAAACACTGTTTCAGAGGTTTTTGAATATTTCTATACAATCCCTCTTGACCGCTACATTGCTCAGCTTGGAGTTCTAAAAAACATAGGAAGAGAAATTTTAAAAAAAGGCATTAAAGAGTCTCAACTGATAAATTCCTTTACAGCTCTTTATAAGAAATATCTCTACATATTTTATTCGTCCTTTCTTTCAATCCCACGAGTTGATGAATATTTTAAAAAATTCTTTCCACAGGGAATGAGCTTCATAAAGCATGCTTATGAATCTTTATTCAATGAAGTAAAAATAATGGTTCATGAAATTTCAAAAACCAATGACCTTAGTAGCCTGCTTGGTATTCCTTCAGATACAGAATTTTTCAATAAATTGAGAGAGTTACCAAAAAATTTCTCCGATTCTACTGATTCATGGATTAATCTGCAAGTTATGGTTTACTACTATTTCTGGATACTGGATACAGAAGATTTAGAAGAGCTTCATGAGTTTTCTTTACGCGAACTCGGGCGTGCTGTAAGGAATTTTTTATTGCAGTTCAAAAATATTGATGTTAAAAAATTCATTCATCTTTTAGATGCTGTTTTTTCTAAATTTGATAAGTTTTTCTATATCCTGCCTGCAGCGGTAATGTTTTGTCTTGAGGAAATTGGCAGTGCTGTTTATAAATTGAAAATACCTGAAATTTTAAACTCCTATATAGAAGATTTAATTTTGCTGGGTTTTCATGCCCCTCAGTTTAAAGGATTCTATAGAGATTACACTATAAATGTTAATCAATACCATGTAAGTAACCTCAGGTTATATTTTGATTTGATTTCCCAAAATCCTTCAGAGTCAAAAGAGCTTATTGCAGCACTCAGTATTTATCTATTTTTTGGTGGTATTCATATAAAAGATACTGATCTTTTTCAGAGAGATATAACAAAGCTTCTTAATTCAGATATTTCTCAGGTATTTTATCTTGTTAAACCGCTTCTCAGAAAAATTCCTGTTTACTTTAATGAAATAAATGCAGAAGGTCAATTAAGAACAGTTTCTACTCAGGTTGATGAAATCTTTAAGAGAAAAGATCCTCTTATGCATTTTATAAGAAAACAGATTCATGTAGAAAGCAGTCCCATTTTGCTTGATTTAGTGGAGAAAACAATACAATTCTGGATTACTGGTGATAGAAAAATTCTGGAGCCTTATCTTTCTGAAGAAATCTTGAAAGATTTTGATTTAATTGAGCAACATCTGAAAGAGCTTCAATACTTATTTCAAAGGCTTTTACAGGATTCCTCCTTAGTGAGAGTTCTTGCCACTCCATTAGATGTGCTTGTAAGTAAGGTTGAATCCTTTCCTGGAAGTGAGATTGTTAAAAACAAAGCGATGTTAACAATAAGGCTGTATCAACTACTTCATGCAAAATACAAAACAGAAATTGTTGAAATTGAAAGTTTTTTAAAAGAGGCTTTTTATCATGGTTTGCCAGATGCAAGTTTTTTAATTGATGTTTTGAGAGATAGTTCTTTATCCAGAAAGGTTGAATCCCTTGTAACATATCTTGAGAGTCTCAAAAAAATTATACTTTCACAGGAAAAATATGAGGCTTTTGAGGATATAACACATAAAAGACATATTGTTGCTGGAATTCCCTCTGTATCAGGAAGATACAGTGAGAGAAAATTTAATGCTCTTTCTGTTTTTCTGAGACTTGAAAGTTTGCTTAACAGTCTTCTTGATGAAATTGAACAATCCATAGACCTGAGTTTTATTACACGGGCAACTCTTTTCAGAATAGAGAAGTATCTTAAACTTTTTGGTAGGATTCTTGAACTCAATGGAATTTCCTCCCAAAAATACATTAATACTCTCTCAATGCTTTCTGTTGCTCTGGAGATAAGAAGATTTACATTCTCACAGTACATGGATATCTTCAGAAATCTTGCAGAATCTGTAAGTGATATTGTAAATACATACTGCACAGCACCTTATAAAAAATGGCTAAAAAAGATAATAATGAAGTTTTCAAATAATATTGAAGGTACAGAACTGAAAGACTTTGAAGTTGTCAATGCCCAATCAGAAAGATTTTTAAGAGAAATGGTTATTCAATATCCTGGATTAAGCCAGCTTGACAGACTAATCAGTAGAATTATTAAGGCTTCTTATAATCAGGCAGAAAAGTTAACTTACAGAGACCTTGACCTTTTAATGACCTATGACCCAAAGAAAATTCTGTGCGATATCTATCATCCCAGAGAAGAAATTAATGACAGAATTCATCTTGGGAATAAAGGACACAATTTAATAAGGCTTACAAATAAAGGGATACCTGTCCCTCCAGGATTTATTCTGACAACAGAGGTTTTCCGCTGCAGAGAAGCAATAAACAATTTTGAAGCAGTTAAAGAACATTTAAGCAGAGAGATTCATTCAGCCATGAAAAGACTTGAATCAATTACAAAAAAAACCTTTGGAGATGTAACAAATCCTTTACTGGTTTCTGTAAGAAGTGGTGGCGCTTTATCAATGCCTGGCATGATGAATTCTTTTTTAAATGTTGGAATAAATGAAAAAATCATAGAAGGACTTATAAAACAAACAGGCAAGCCCTGGTTTGTATGGGACAGTTACAGAAGATTTCTACAGTGCTGGGGAATGTCCTTTGGAGTTGATAGAGATGATTTTGACAATATTATCAATGATTTTAAGAAAAGATACAAAGCAGAACTTAAAATTCAGTTCACACCTTTACAGATGAAAGAAGTAGCAATGGCATATAAAGAGTTTATTCTATCAAAAGGTATCTACATAGAGGAAGATCCATGGAGGCAACTGGAGATAGCAATCTCACAGGTTTTTAATTCATGGTATTCAGGTAAGGCAAGGGCTTACAGAGAAATTCTCGGAATTTCTGAAGACTGGGGCACAGCTGCCATTGTTCAGAAGATGGTATTTGGAAATCTTGATACAAATTCTGGCTCCGGTGTTCTGTTTACAAGAAATCCTAAAGAATCCACAGATACGCTCGTATTGTGGGGGGATTATACTCCAGGAGCTCAGGGTGAAGACATTGTTTCTGGACTGGTAAAAACTTATCCTGTTTCAGTGGAGCAGAAAATTATTGAAGGAAGAGAGAGTGAAAAATCGCTTGAAGAGGCTTTCCCTGAAATTTACGAATCTCTGCTTGAAATTGCTGAAAAGTTGATTTACAAAGAAAGATGGGATCATCAGGAAATTGAGTTTACCTTTGAGGGAAGGGGCAAAAATGATTTATACATTCTTCAGACAAGAGAGATGAGTTATGCTAAAAGACAGCTTATGACCGTATTCATTCCAGGAGAATCTTTGACGGAAAGCAAACTCGGAACAGGTATAGGTGTAAGTGGTGGAGCTCTTTCTGGTAGAATTGTTTTTGATATTGATGACATAAAGGAGTTTAAAGAAAAAGATCCGCTTGCCTCTGTTATTCTTGTTAGAGCAGATACTGTTCCTGATGATATTGTTCATATCGCTTCAGCAGATGGAATACTTACAGCAAAAGGCGGCTCTACATCCCATGCCTCCATAATTGCTACAAAACTTGGTAAAACCTGTGTTGTTGGTTTTTCAAGAATGATTGTTTATCAAAACGAGAAAAAATGCAGGATCGGGAAAAAGATAATCAAAAAGGGAGATTTTATAAGCATTGATGGAAGAAATGGACTTGTGTATCTTGGAAAGCATCCAACACAAACAATTTATCTTTCATCTGATTACTTTTAAAACTAAAAGGGAGGTTTAAAAATGATTCTGGGAATTAATGGTTTAGGAAGAATTGGTAAGCTTACTTTATGGCATCATTTGGGAAGAAAGCAGTTTTCTCAGATTGTTGTTAATCTTGGCAGAAAAGTTGGACAATCTCTAAGAGATGTTGCCTTTTATATTGAGCACGACTCCACTTATGGCAGACTTCATAATTATCTTTACGGTTATCGTTCAAAATCAGTTATAGAAAAAATTGATGAAGCAAATTCTACAATTGTTATTGACGGAATCCCGGTAAAAATTCTTACAGAAAGTAGAAATCCTAAAGACATTGGATGGGAAAAACACGGTGTAAGGCTTGTTGTTGATACAACTGGAAAATTCCTTGATCCTACTTTGCCTTCTGATGCTAAAGATGGTTCAGTAAGAGGACATATTGAATCAGGAGCTTACAAAGTACTGGTTAGCGCACCTTTTAAAATAAAGGATAAAGCTAAAGAGATTCCAGAAGACTCTGTTACAATAATAATGGGGATTAATGAGGAAATGTATGACAGCAAAAAACACATTATTATTTCAGGTGCATCGTGCACTACCACATGTTTAGCTCATATGATGAAACCTCTTCTTGATTATTTTGGAGCTGAAAGAATCCTCAGTGTTTCAATGGCAACTGTTCATGCAGTAACAGCTTCTCAACAAGTTCTTGACAGAGTTCCAAAAACAGATGCAAAGGATTTTAGAAAAATTCGCTCTGCCATGAACAACATAATTCTTACAAGCACAGGAGCTGCAAAAACTCTTGCACTTGTTTTACCAGAAATGAAAAATATAGGATTTATTGCCCAATCTGTAAGAGTGCCTGTTGTAACAGGTTCTTTAATAATACTTGTTGTGGCTTTTAGAGATGAAGAGAACAATATAATTGATGGAGATCTTATAAACAAAATTTACAAGGAAGCTCAAGAAAGGGAAAAAAGAGGATATCTGCTTTTTACAGAAGATCAGAAAGTATCGACTGATATAATTGGATTTTTTGGTCCTGCCGCAATAATTGAAGGAAGTGAAACTCACACAAGAACAGCAATGATTACTCTGGATATATCAAAAATGTGCAACATTGGTGCACCAGTTACTGACAAATTACAGATTCCTGTGACTCAGGCAGTTATCTATGGCTGGTATGACAATGAGCTTGGTAGTTACACAAATATGCTCGGTGATCTTACAGTAAAAGTTGCTGAAGATGTTTACTGAAAGGAGGTAATATGCTTGCACAATTCAGCATAGTTCCCTTAGGAGCTGGCGTAAGTGTAAGTGAATATGTGGCAAAGGTAATCAAAATTGTTGATGACAGTGGAATTCCCTATAAACTTCATGCAATGGGAACAATCATAGAGGGAGATTGGGATGAAATAATGGATCTTATAAAAAAATGTAGAGATGCATTAATGGAAGAAGTAGAAAGAGTAGTAATTGATATTAAAATTGATGACAGAAAAGATGCCAGAGGAAGAATTGAGGCAAAGGTTAAGTCTGTTGAAGAAAAACTTGGAAAATCGGTGAAAAAATGAATCCAGAAAAAATTTATGTTGCTATAGATTTTAAACCTGCTACCTGGAGTGTGCTATCATATGCAGTGTGGCTTAAGGACACATTTGATTGTGAAAACCTCTGTCTCTTTCATATCATGGAGTATACCCTTACTCCACCTGCTTATTTAATGCCTTATATTAGCAAAGAAAAAAAGAAGATTGAAGAAAAACTGAAATCACTTGGGGAAAAGCTTGGCAGATACCGGTTAAATGTGGATTTTAAAGTTGTTTTTGGAAGGCTCATTGAAAGCATAAAAGAAGTTATAAAAGATGAAAAAGCCTGTGCAGTAATGGGATTTAAAACACACATTACAAGACCTTCCACTTCTGAGAGAATTCTTAAAGGATTGAAAGTGCCTGTTTTGATTGTGAAAGGAGTGGATTTTAATGAAATCAGTCCTGAAGCTATAAAAATAAAAAAAATTCTATGCCCTTTGGATTTTTCTTCCTATTCTCTAAGAGCTTTAAAAATTGCTCAAAAAATAGCAGAAAAATGGAATTGTGAATTAAAAATTTTACATGTCGTGCCAGAGCAAAAGATAAGAGGGATCATTGAAGAACCTTCAGAGATAGAAAAATATATTGACAACCTGAAAGAAGAAGCTTGCCAGCAGATTCAAAAAATTGATAAAACCCTGGATTATGAGGTTGTATCAGGCAGTGCAGCAGAAGAGATTCTTAAAAAATCAAAAGATGTAGATTTGATTGTAATGGGTTCTAAAGGAAGATCATATACAGAGGCAGTAATAATTGGAAGTGTTGCTGAAAGTGTGATAAAAAATTCATGGAAACCTGTTTTGCTTATTCCTTAATTTTGTTTTATAATGCTATTATGATTGGTAAGGTGGTTTCAATAAACATAAGCAAAAACAAAGGAACAACAAAAAAGGCTACCTTAGAAGCAATGGTTATTGAAAACTTTGGAATTGAAGGAGATGCTCATGCAGGCTCGCACTCATACAGGCAGATTAGTCTTCTATCTGTTGAAAGCATTAAGAAAATGCGAGCAAAAGATTTAAATCTCAACTATGGAGATTTTGCAGAAAACATCACAACTCAGGGAATTGATTTGCTAAGCCTTCCTGTTGGAACAAAGCTAAAGATTGGAGAATGTATCCTTGAGATTACTCAGCATGGTAAAAGCTGTCATAGTAAATGTGAGATTTTTAAAGCTGTTGGTGACTGCATTATGCCAAAAGAAGGAGTTTTTGCAAAGGTTTTAAAGGGAGGAAAAATTAAAGTAGGAGATGAAATATTAAGGCTATGAAATACAGAGTTGCTATAATTACTGTTTCTGATAAAGGTTCGAAGGGAGAAAGGGAAGACAGAAGCGGAAAAGTTATTGAAGAAATGGTCTCTTCCTGGGCAGATGTTGTTTTTTACAAAATAGTTCCTGATGAAAAGGAAGAGATAAAACAGGCAATTCTGGAAGCTTCATCCACAGCAGATTTAGTTTTCACAAATGGTGGAACAGGGCTTCATCCAAGAGATGTTACTCCTGATGCAACTCGTGAAGTTATTGAAAAGGAAGTATCAGGAATTGCAGAGGCTATGAGATGGGAAGGATATAAAAAAACAAAGACCGCAATTTTATCAAGAGCAATTGCTGGTATAAGAGGAAAAACCTTAATAATAAATCTTCCCGGAAGCCCTAAGGCTGTAAAAGAATCCCTGGAAATAATAATGGATGCACTTCCCCATGGAATAGACAAACTCAAGGGAGATCCTTCTGAGTGCAGTAGATGAATGAGATAACATTAACTGCAGCTTTTGCAGGAGGATTTTTAAGCTTTTTTTCTCCCTGCATTTTGCCCTTACTTCCAGTATATATTTCACTATTTTCAGGGCTTTCAGTAACTGAATTTTCTCAAGGTGGATCTAAGCTTCGTATTTTATTTCACACTCTCGTATTTATTGCTGGTTTTTCCACTGTATATCTTGCTCTTGGTGCTGGAAGTTCTCTTATTGGAAGCATTTTTTTTGATTATCAGGATTATCTGAGGATAATTGGTGGAGTTTTCTTAATTTTATTTGGTTTGCTTCTTATTGGGTTGATAAGAACAGGTTTATTGATGAGAGAATTCAGGCTTAACATAAAATTACAAAAATTTGGCACACCTCTTGGAGCTTTCCTTATCGGAGTTGGTTTTGCAGCAGGATGGTCACCCTGCATAGGAGCTGTGCTTGGAAGTATTTTAATTTATTCAAGCATAAGTGGCAATATATTAACTGGTATAAAAATGCTCGGAGCTTACTCCCTTGGAATAGCAATACCATTTTTAATTTCTTCTCTCTTAATTGATACAGCGATGAGATATCTGAAAAAGTTTATGAAGCTTTTCAAATGCCTCAATTACATAATTGGATTTTTATTAATAATTTTAGGACTTATAATGATTTTAGGAATGGCAACGGTCTGAGTTTCTGGCTTTTTTCTAAGAATAATTTAAAGACTGTTCAATAAAATTTTTCATTCTGAGAGACTGAATGTCTGTAGGAATCTGAGATGAAAGGGGCATTCAAAGGAGATATATGTTATAATTACATATAATTTCACAGGGAGGCGCACACAATGGAATGGTCACAGGTACTGGCAATAGTATTACCCATATTTTTTGCAATAGTCATAGGAATTTTTTACCAGAACAAACGCTTTGAAGATGTAAACAAAAGCATAGATGATTTAAGGGATGAAGTAAAAGAATTGAAAAACGATGTGAGAGAACTGAAAACTATTGTTATACTCTTAATTCAAAGGGATGCAGGACTAAAGAGCCGAGAAGAAGTAGAAAAAACAATCTCCTCAATGAAGTAAATTTTTAAGATGAAGACGATGGAGTCCAAATACTGACAATTTTCAGAAACACAGAGATTGCCACACCCGAGCTTATGGGGCTTGCAATGGCAGGAAAATAATTAACAAAAACGGGAGGCATTATGAATCAAAACTATGATTTTAAAAGCATAGAAACAAAATGGCAGAATGAATGGCTTAAAAACAGAGTGTTTGAAGTAAATGAAGAGCCTTCAAAAAAGAAGTTTTACTGCCTTGAGATGTTTCCCTATCCATCAGGAAAAATTCACATGGGACATGTTCGTAACTATGCAATTGGCGATGTTATTGCAAGATATAAGAAAATGAAAGGTTTCAGTGTGCTTCATCCAATGGGTTGGGATGCTTTTGGACTTCCTGCGGAAAATGCTGCCATAAAACACGGAGTGCATCCTGCAAAATGGACCTATGAGAACATAGACTACATGAAATCACAGCTTATAAAGCTTGGTTTAAGCTATGACTGGAGGCGTGAGGTAACCACATGCACTCCTGAATACTACAGATGGAATCAATGGATATTTTTGAAGCTTTACGAAAAAGGGCTTGCATACAGGAAATCATCCTTTGTTAACTGGTGTCCTTCCTGTGCCACAGTTCTTGCCAATGAGCAGGTAATTAATGGAGCCTGCTGGAGATGCGATTCTCCTGTTGAGCAGAAAGAGCTTGAGCAGTGGTTTTTAAGGATTACTGCCTATGCTGAAGAGTTGCTCAAAGACTGTGACACACTCACAGGCTGGCCTGAAAAAGTTCTCACAATGCAGCGTAACTGGATTGGAAAAAGTGAAGGCGTTGAGGTTGATTTTCCCATTGAGGGAATGAATGAAGCATTAAGAATCTTTACAACCCGTCCTGATACAATATTTGGAGTAACTTTCATGTGTATCTCACCAGACCATCCTCTTGCAGAAAAGCTCTGTGAGGACAAGGAGGCTTTAAAAAGAATAAGAAAAATTCAGCGTGAACCAGAGATTAAAGAAGGCGTATTCACTGGAAGATATGCAATAAATCCTCTTAACAGCGAAAAAGTTCCAATATGGATTGCCAACTTTGTTCTTATGGAATATGGAACAGGTGCAATAATGAGTGTTCCAGCCCATGACCAGAGGGATTTTGAATTTGCCGTAAGATATGGAATCCCCATAAAAGTGGTTATAAAGCCTTTTGACAGAGATTTGCCTGAGCCTTTAAAAGAGGCATACGAAGAAGAAGGAGTTATGATTAATTCAGGAGCATTTTCAGGAGTTCCATCATCAGAGGGTAAGAAAGCAGTTGCAGACTACATTGAGGAAAAAGGCATTGGCAAGAAAACAGTCAATTACAGGCTTCGTGATTGGGGAATCTCAAGACAGCGCTACTGGGGAACACCTATTCCCATAATCTATTGCGACCACTGCGGCATTGTTCCAGTGCCTGAAAAGGATTTACCAGTGATACTTCCTGAAAATGTAAGCTTAACAGGCAAGGGTGAGTCCCCTCTTAAATATGTTGATGAATTTTACAGAACAAAATGTCCTCTATGTGGTGATGATGCTTGGAGAGAAACAGACACAATGGATACCTTTGTGGATTCCTCATGGTATTTTATAAGATACTGCTCCCTTCATAATGAAGAGGCATTTCACAGGGAGAAAATAAAATACTGGATGCCAGTAGATCAATACATAGGTGGAATTGAGCATGCAGTGCTACATCTTCTTTATGCAAGATTTTTTACAAAGGTGCTTCGTGACCTGGGAATTGTTTGCTTTGATGAGCCATTTAAAAGGCTTCTTACACAGGGAATGGTTTGCATGGAAAGCTACCGCTGTCCAGAGCATGACTGGCTCTTTCCAAAGGAAGTGAAGGATGGAAAATGCATTCACTGTGGAAAGCCTGTTCAGACTGGAAGGGTGGAAAAAATGTCCAAGTCAAAGAAAAACATCGTTGATCCTGATGAGATGATTGAAACTTATGGAACAGACACAGTAAGGGTCTTCACACTCTTTGCAGCACCACCTGAAAAAGACCTTGAATGGTCTTCTCAGGGCGTTGAAGGTGCTCATAGATTTTTAAAAAGAGTTTATGCCCTTTTTTATAAACATCACGGCTGGCTGAAAGATGAGCATGACACTGAAACCATTGATCCCTTAAGCCTTCAGCCTAAAGCCTATAGCCTCCTAAGCCTTATTCACCGCACAATAAAAAAAGTTACCCTTGACATAGAAAAGGAATACCAGTTTAACACAGCCATTGCAAGGCTCATGGAGTTTGTTAATGAGGTTTACAGCTATGAACCAAAAACCGATGAAGAACGCAAAATATTCAAGTTTGCACTTAAAAACTTCCTCCTTCTTCTAAGTCCCTTTGCACCTCACATTGCTGAGGAACTCTGGCATGAAATAGGTGAAAAAGACTTTATTCTCAATGAACCATGGCCTTGTTATGATGAAGAGCTTGCAAAAGAGCAGATGATAGAGCTTGTTGTTCAGATAAATGGAAAAGTTCGTTCAAAGATAATGATTCCACAGGGATTGAGTGATGAAGAAGCGGTAAAAATTGCCCTTGATGACGAAAAGGTAAAGCAATGGATAAACGGTAAAGAAATCCTTAAAGTAATACCTGTCAAAGGTAAGCTTGTCAACATTGTGGTTAAGGGATGATTTAAAAATCCTGAAGGAGTTCTTCAGCATGAAAAAGGGAGCTTTCTGTGATCCGTCCGCTCAGCATACGGGCAATTTCTTCTTTTCTCTTTGCTTTATTTAGCAATTCAACCTTTACAACTGTCTTTTCATCCCATATAATTTTTTCTACCTTCAAATGATGCTGAGCCTTTGCTGCAATCTGGGGAAGATGAGTTACGCAGAGCACCTGATGATGCCTTGCAAGCTCACGAAGTCTTCTGCCAACATTTTCTGCCACACTTCCTCCAATCCCTGCATCAATTTCATCAAATATCAAGGCACAGGATTTTATATCCTTTTTTGCCTCCTTAAGCTCAACACACTTTAGAGCAAGCATTAAACGGGATAGCTCTCCTCCAGAAGCAACTTTGTTTAAAGGTTTTGGAGGCTCTCCTGGATTTGCTGAAAAATAAAACTCCACATCATCTTTACCTTTTGATGAAATCTCTTTTTCCCTGATTTTTATTTCAAATTGAGGATTACTGAATCCAACTCCTTTAAGCTCTTCATTAATTTGAGCTTCAATTCTTTTTGCCAGCAGTTTTCTTTTTTGTGAAAGCTCCTCTGCTCTTTTGTGCATCTCAACCTGAGCAGTGTTAAGCTCTTCCTCAAGTCTTTTAACTTCTTCCTCTGAAATACTGAGAATACTAAGTTGTTTCTCAATGTTTTTTGCGTATTCAAGAATTTCTTTTATTGAGCTTCCATATTTTGATTTGAGTCTGTTTATTAGCGTAAGCCTTTCCTCTATCTTTTCAAGAGTAAATGGATCTGGTTCATAGCTTTCCTTCAGTTTTCTTAAGGAGTAAATAGCTTCATCAATCTGGGCAAGACCTGATTCAACAAGATTTTTTATCTCCTCTGTTTTTGAGTCAAAGCGGACAAGCTCCTTAAGAGCTACAACTGTTTGAGACAGATTTTCATGAACTGAGTTTTTTCCATCATAAAGAAGACTGAAAGCATTTTCAGCAAGCTCTTTAAGCTTTAAAACATTTTTAAGTATCTTTCTTTGTTCATTCAGTTCCTCTTCCTCTCCTTCTTTAAGTTGAGCAGATTCAATCTCTCTCAGTTGAAACTCCATAAGCTCCTTTTTCTGCCTTTTTGTTATAAGTTCCTGCTGAAGTAACTCCATTTTTTTTCTTACTGTCAGAACTTTTTCATAAATTTCAGCAAAGCCATTTACTTCTTCATTTAATCCTGCAATTGTATCAAGAAACTCAATATGATTTTCCTTTCTTAAAAGATAGGTATGCTCATGTTGACCATGAATGTTTATAAACTGAGAGGCGATTTTTACGAACTCCTGAGATGTGTAAAGTGAATCATTTATGTATGACTTTACCTTTCCCTGAACTGGAAGAACCCTTTTAAGAATTATTAGCTCATTATCTGAGTCTGAAAGCTTTACATCACTGAGTGCTACTTCTATGACAGCCTCATTTTTACCGTGTTTTACAAAATCAGAGGCTGATACTCTTTCCTTAAGTAAAACTCCTATAGCATCAACAATTATTGATTTTCCTGCTCCTGTTTCACCTGTAAGAACATTAAACCCCTCTGCCAGCGGAATTGAAAGACTGTCAATAATTGCAAAGTTTTTAATTCTTAGCTCTTCAATCATTTAATAAGACCTGCGCTACGCAAAACCTCCGCAAGTTTTTGTTTATTCGTTTCAGACATCTCACATAGAGGAAGTCTGAATTCCTCTTTTATTTTACCCATCATTGCAAGAGCAGTTTTAACAGGGATTGGATTCGTTTCAATAAACATTGCTTTATTAAGAGGCTCAAGCTTGTAATGAAGTTGTCTTGCACGGTTAATGTCTCCTCTTTCCCATGAATTAAATAGCTCTGCCATGTCTTTTGGACAGATGTTTGCCGTTACCGAAATAAAGCCTTTTCCACCAAGCGACAAAAGAGGAAGATTTGTAAAATCATCTCCTGAAATAACAGCAAACTCTGGTCCGCAGAGTCTTATAAGTTCGCTTACCTGCTTCATATCTCCTGTAGCCTCTTTAATTCCAACAATTCTCGGATGCTCAGCAAGCCGAGCCACTGTTTGCGGCAACATATTCACTGAAGTTCTTCCAGGAACATTGTAAAGAATCATTGGCAGTCCTGTTTTGTCTGCGATTTCTTTAAAATGTCTGTAAAGTCCTTCCTGAGTAGGTTTATTATAATAAGGAGTTACAGAAAGAGAGCCGTCTGCACCGAGTTTTTCTGCTTTACGAGCAATCATTATTGCCTCTTCTGTTGAGTTTGAACCTGTTCCTGCAATAACAGGAATTCGTTTGTTTACAACTTTTACAGTAATTTCAATAACTCTGTAATGCTCTTCATAATCAAGAGTTGATGCTTCACCAGTTGTACCGCATGGAACAATAGCATGAGTACCTTCCTTTATATGCCATTCTATAAGCTTTTCAAGTGCCTCCTCATCCACTTTACCATTCTTAAAAGGTGTTACGATTGCAACCATTGAACCTTTAAACATCTTGGTCCTCCTTATTTAATTTGTTTTTGTCTAATTCTTTTCTATCTGACCTGAGTTTGTCAAGTGAGATCTTTTCATTACTTTGAATAGCTATGGTTTTGAAAGCTTCCCTTTTCCTTCAGTGAAAATTATCTTCCCAATCTTAGTTTGCCATTTATTGTTTTCATCTGCTAACATTAAATAATGAAACTCTGGAAAGCTGTGGCAGTTGTTTTTGCTGGCTATTTTTTGTTTTTTACGATTTACATAACAATAGAACTTACAAAACCAATAAACATCTCCGAGGATACAGAAGTTTATATTCCTAAGGGCACGAGTTTTTCGTCAATAGCCAGAATTTTTAAGGAAAAAGGCATCATTAGAAATGAAACGATTTTTATTATTATGGGAAGAATTTACGGAATTGAGAAAAAAGCAAGAGCTGGATATTATTTGTTCACTAAAGAAGAGACTCTTCTTGATGTTATTAAAAAGCTTCTTCAGGGAAAAATCACAGAATATACTATTACAGTTGTTGAAGGTGATAGTCTATACGAGATTGCTGACAAGCTTTCAAAAATTAATCCGGATTTTAAAAATCAACTATTTCAACTGGCATATGACAAAACATTTCTTAGTTCTTTAAAAATTAATGCGCCTTCACTGGAAGGATATCTTTTCCCCGATACTTACAACATTCCGAAAGGACTGGAACTTGAAGAGATTGTGAGAGTTATGGTAAAGAGATTCTGGGATGTTTATGACTCAAAATTAATGGAAAAAACGAAAAAAATTGGCTGGACTGTAAATGAAGTGATTACCCTTGCATCAATAATTGAAAAAGAAGCAAAGGTTGATGAAGAAAAGCCTTTAATTTCAGCAGTTTATCACAATAGATTGAAACTTGGAATGCCTCTTCAGGCTGATCCAACAGCAATTTATGGAATTAAAAGATATAAAGATGGAGTAACAAAAAAGGATCTTAAAAATCGATCTCCCTACAATACCTATTTAATAAAAGGACTTCCTCCAGGACCAATTGCTTCACCGGGATTGAAATCAATTTTAGCTGCTCTGAATCCGGCCAAGGCTTCCTATCTTTATTTTGTTTCTCGTGGAGATGGAACTCATGAATTTTCCTCTGATTACAAAACACATATTTCAGCAATAAATCAAATAAGAGGAAACAGAGTTGATTGAAAGAAAGAAAACAAGAAGAATTTATGTAGGAAATGTCTCAATCGGAGATGGTGCTCCTGTCAGGGTTCAGTCTATGACAAAAACAGATACCCGAAATATTCAGACAACAGTAAAGGAGATAAGAAGGCTTGAAAAAGCAGGCTGTGAAATAGTAAGAGTTGCAGTTCCTGATGAAACCGCTGCAAAAGCCTTAGGAGAAATAAAAAAGAGAATAAAAATTCCATTGATTGCAGACATACATTTTAATTATAAACTTGCAGTTGAAGCAATTGCTCAGGGAGTTGATGGATTAAGAATAAATCCAGGAAACATCGGAGCAAAATGGAAGGTTAAAGAAGTTGTCATCGCTGCAAAGGACAGAAAGATACCAATAAGAATAGGAGTTAATGCTGGATCTTTGCCAAAAGATTTGGTTGAAAAACATAATGGTCCCACCCCTCAAGCAATGGTTGAGGCAGCGGAAAGGCATATAGAGATTCTTGAAGAACTTGATTTCCATGATATTAAAGTTTCCCTTAAAGCATCTGATGTTATGAAAACAGTTGAAGCCTACCGAGCTTTTAGCAGTAAATATGATTATCCACTCCATGTAGGAATTACAGAAACAGGACCCATACCAGAAGGTGTTGTAAAGAGCTCTATTGGATTGGGGCTTCTTCTTCTTGAAGGAATTGGAGACACAATAAGAGTTTCTCTCACAGATTCTTCAGTTGTTGAAGTTGATGTAGCCTATGAAATATTGAGAGTAGTAGGATTAAGAAATGTTGGAGTTGAGATAATTAGCTGCCCTACTTGTGGAAGATGTGAAGTGAATATTAAGAAGATGGTAATGCAGGTAAAAAGAGCACTTAAGAACGTAAAAGAACCCATAAAAATAGCTGTAATGGGATGCGCAGTGAATGGTCCTGGAGAGGCAAAAGAAGCAGACTTTGGAATTGCAGGTGGACGAACTCAGGGAATAGTTTTTGCAAAAGGAAAAATTATAAAAACTGTAAAGGAATCCGAACTTGTCAATGCTTTAATAGAGGAGATTAAGAAAGCAATTGCTTGATAAAAAAATATTTTTCAAGATAAAATTAAATATTAAACTTTTACGGAGGGAAAAATGAAGGAGAAAATTCATCCTGAATACAAAGAAGCAAAGGTAATATGTGCCTGTGGTGAAACTTTTATTACTCGTTCAACAAAGCCTTTAATTAAAGTGGATATTTGCTCAAAATGTCATCCTTTTTATACAGGAAAACAGAAAATTGTAGACACAGAGGGCAGAGTAGAGAAGTTCATGAAAAAATACAGTAAAAAGTAGATTCAAAAAGTTCTTTAAGGGGTTAGAACTGAATTTTAATTTTTCTAACCCCTTTTTATTTGTAATAAAGGAGAAATTCAGAGATGAAAGATATTACCATTGGTGGACAGGCTGTAATTGAGGGTGTGATGATGAAATCTAAAAATGGATGGGCAGTAGCTGTAAGAAACCCTCAGGGAGAAATTGTTCTGAAATCAGAAAGCTTTAAAAAACAGAGCATCTTTTCAAAAATACTCATAATAAGAGGTTTTTTTATTCTTCTTGAAACTCTATGGCTTGGTATGAAGGCAATAGATTTTAGCAGCAGGATAGTGTTTAAAGAAGAAAAATCAACTCCATGGAGTCTCACTTTATCACTACTTATTGCCTCTGTTATTGGAGTATTTCTTTTTATCCTTTTACCACTATATCTAACAAAATTGTCTGCCTATTTTATTGAGATGATATCAACAAATTCATTTGTTTTTAATCTTATTGATGGTATTTTAAGAGTCTTTATTTTCATATTTTATGTGCTTGCAGTAAGCAAGTTCTCCATGATGAAAAGAATTTTTGCCTATCACGGAGCTGAACACAAAACAATAAATGCCTTTGAAGCTGGTGAGGCTCTGATTCCTGAAAATATTAAAAACTATTCAAGACTGCATGTAAGATGTGGAACAAGCTTTATTTTTATCGTGCTTGTAATAAGCATCCTTGTATTTTCCATGATTCCCTCTTCATGGAATTTTATTTTAAAGGCTATATCAAGAGTGATACTTCTTCCATTAATAGCAGGTCTGTCTTATGAGATATTAAAAATTTCTGCCAGATGGCGTAATAATATAGTCATTAGGATTATTACATTTCCTGGCTTGATTTTTCAAAAAATAACAACCCGTGAGCCAGATATTGCACAGATAGAAGTTGCCTGTGAATCATTAAAGGCAGTGCTAAATCTTTCCGACAAGGAGGTGAGACTAAATGCTTGAAAAATTAATGGAAGTGGAGAATAAATATGAGAGAATAACGCATGCACTTTCAGATCCAAAAGTGCTTTCAAATAAAGATGAATATATGAAATATTCCAAAGAACAGGCAGAGCTTGAGCCTATTGTTACAAAATTCAGAGAATACAAAAAAATTATTACACAAATACAGGAAGCTGAGGAGATAATTAAAGGTGGGGAGTCTGATTTAAAAGAACTTGCTGAAGAAGAATTACAGAAACTTAAAAAAATAAAGCCTCAGATTGAACAGGAACTCAAAATCCTGCTTTTACCAAAAGATCCAAGAGATGAAAAAAATGTAATTCTTGAAATCAGGGCAGGCACAGGTGGTGAAGAAGCAGCACTTTTTGCAGCAGACCTTTTCAGAATGTATGTAAAGTATGCTGAATCAAAGGGATGGAAAGTAGAGATTATTGACAGCCATCCTACAGGATTAGGAGGATTCAAAGAAATAATTGCTTCTATATCTGGCAAAGGAGCTTTTAGTAAACTAAAATACGAAAGCGGAGTGCATAGAGTTCAAAGAATTCCTGTAACAGAAGCCTCAGGAAGAATTCATACATCTACTGCAACGGTAGCTGTGCTTCCTGAAGCAGAAGAAGTTGATATAAAAATTGATGAAAAGGACTTAAGAATAGATACTTTTTGCTCTTCAGGTCCTGGAGGACAGTCTGTAAATACAGCTTATTCAGCAGTAAGAATTGTTCATATTCCAACAGGAATAGTTGTTCAATGTCAGGACGAAAGATCACAGATTAAAAACAGAGAAAAAGCCATGAAGGTTCTGAGAGCTCGTTTACTTGAGATGGAAAGGCAGAAAAAGGAAGCTGAAAGGGCAGCTGAAAGAAAAGGACAGGTTGGAACAGGTGAAAGAAGCGAGAGAATAAGAACTTATAATTTCCCGCAGAACAGAGTTACAGACCATAGAATAGGACTCACTCTTTATAAACTTGAGCAGATTTTAAATGGAGAGATTGATGAGATAATTGATGCCCTGATTGCCCACTGTCAGGCTGAAAAACTAAAAGAAATGTGAAAGCCCTTGAAAAAATAAGAAATCTTACCGATAAATTTTCTATTAATATTAAAGAAGCACAGGAAATTGTCTGCCATGTTTTAAAAATTGGAAAAACTCAACTTTACACTGAAAATCCAGAAATAGCTCCTGATAAAGATCAACTCATTGACTGTCTTGCTGAAAGAAGGCTCAAAAAAGAACCTCTTCAGTATATTCTTGGAGAATGCTTTTTTTATAATATCAAAATAAAAGTGGGTTCTGGCGTGCTAATCCCAAGACCAGAAACGGAAATCCTTGTTGAAGAAGTTATAAAAAGAAAAAACCTAATTGCAGATACAGGACACAAAATAGTTGATTTATGCACAGGTTCAGGATGTATTGCCTTGTCTATAGCCAAGAATATTCCTGAATTTCATGTTTTTGGTATTGATATTTCAGAAAAAGCAATAAGATATGCCATTGTAAACAAAGCATTAAATAATATAAAAAATGCTGATTTTCTTGTGGGTAATTTATTTGAACCCTTCAGGGGAAAAATATTTTCCTGTATTACTGCAAATCCTCCTTATGTGAAGACAGAGGACATCTCTAAATTGCAGCCAGAGATTAAAAATTATGAACCCTTTGAAGCACTGGATGGAGGAGAAGATGGACTCAGGTTTTACAGAGAGATTATAAAAGAGGCAATGAAATATCTTTTAAATAATGGATTAATTTTTCTGGAAATTGGAGCAGGTCAGTCAGATGCAGTTCATACTGAAGCAATTATGAAAGGTTTTGAAGTAATTGATGTGGTGAAAGACCTTGCAGGAATTGAAAGAGTTATGATATTAAAAAGTGAGAGGTAAAATGTGAAAAGGAATAAAAGCATACTTTTATTGGTTATTTTAGTTGTCTTAATCTCTACTGCTTATGCTCAGGAGTATATAATAAACTCTGTTGTTTTTTTCCCTTCAGAGGATTTTCAATGCGGTCCTGCATCCTTAGCCATGGTTTTAAATTTCTTGGGTTTGAGAATTACTCCAGAAGAAATAGCAAAAGATATTTACAGCAAAACTGCTCGCGGAACAGCAGATTTTGACATGCTCATGTTTGCAGAAAAAAAAGGATTTAAAGCCATCCAGTACAGTGGAAGCATTGAAGATATAAAAGAAAAAATAAAGGCTCATAAACCTTTAATAGTGATGACTGATGAGGGTTTCTGGTTTTATAAAAAGTATCATTACATGGTAGTTGTTGGATTTGATAATCATGGTGTTATAGTAAATTCAGGCACAGAGCAACACAAAAGAATAGATTTTGAAAGCTTTATAAAAAAATGGAAAAAAACAGACTTCTGGACAATGTTAATAGAGAAATAGGGAGGAGTTATGGCAAAGGTCTTAGCAATAGTTCTTGCAGGAGGAAAGGGTGAAAGACTTTTTCCTTTAACTTCGTTTAGATCAAAACCTTCTGTTCCCTTTGGTGCAAGATATAGAATTGTTGATTTTGTTTTAAGCAATCTTGTCAATTCTCAGATTTATTCAATCTATCTTCTTGTTCAGTATAAATCTCAATCACTTATAGAACACATCAGGCAGAACTGGTTTTTTTCTTCTGTTGGACGAGATCACTTTGTTACTGTTGTTCCGCCTCAGATGCGAATGGGACCTGAATGGTTTCAGGGAACTGCTGATGCAGTTTTTCAGAACATAGGATTAATAAAAGAACATAAGCCAGATATTGTTCTGATTTTCGGTGCTGACCACATTTACAGAATGGATATAAGACAGATGATAAGATTTCATATGGAAAACAATGCTCAGGTTACTGTAGCTGCAAGACCTGTTTCATTAAAACAAGCTTCAGCATTCGGAGTAATTGTTACAGATTCACAGCAGAGAATTACAGGATTTCAGGAAAAACCAAAACAACCTCAACCAATGCCTGACAATCCTGACATGGCTTATGTTTCAATGGGAAATTATATTTTTAATACTGATATTTTAATTGATGCTTTAATCCGTGCTGAAAAGAAAAAACAGCATGATTTTGGTGCTCATGTTATACCTGATCTTGTTGAAAGAGGCTCAAGGGTTTATGCCTATGATTTTGCTAAGAATGAAGTCCCTGGTATAAAATCCTATGAAGAACCTGGTTACTGGAGAGATGTGGGAACAATAAAAACATATTTTGATGCCCATATGGATATGCTTGGAGAAACTCCGGTTTTTGAAATTTACAATAAAATGTGGCCTATCTATCCTGCAAGATATGAAGGACCACCTGTAAAAATTCTTGATGGAGAAATAAAAAACAGTGTTATTGCTGATGGAGCATTAATCTATGGAGGTAAAATAGAAAACTCTTTCATAAGAAGTGGTTGCATAATAGAAAAAGGAGCAGAGGTAAGAGATTCTCTCATTATGGATGATGTTATTGTAAAAAGAAATAGTAAACTTTACAGGGTAATAGTGGATAAAAAAAATGTGGTTTATGAAGGAGAACAGATAGGTTTTTCACCTGAAAAAGATCGTTTTCGCTGTCATATTGACTCTTCAGGAATATGCATTATTCCAAGAGCAGCAAGATATAATGACTGGATTAAAGAATTTACCAATGTTTAGAAATTGTTTGATTTTTATATTTTTATTCATCTTTTGTCTTTCAACTACTGCTCAAACCCGGGATAAGAAAAAGATCTTGATTCTTAACTCCTATCATCAAGGATTAAGCTGGACAGACAATATAGTTAAGGGAATTAGAGAATCATTGGAGCCTGCGGAAAATTATATTGATTACTATATTGAGTACATGGATACCAAACGTTTTTATGGTGAAAAATACTTTGAGAAAATTTTTAATCTTTTTGAACAAAAATACCGTGGGATTAAATTTGATTTGATAATTGTTTCAGATAATGATGCTCTTTTGTTTACTATGAAAAACTATCACAGATTGTTTAAAGGAGTGCCTGTAGTTTTCTGTGGAATCAATAATTACAGGGATAGCATGATAGAAAAGTATAGAAAATGGTTTACAGGAGTTGCCGAGGAAACAGATGTGGAAGGAACAATTGATATAGCCCTTAAGCTTCATCCAGATACCAGGAGAGTCTATGTTATCAATGACATTACAACCACTGGACTTGCTATGAAAAAGGGGCTCCTTGAAATAGTTCCTAAATTTGCCAATAAAGTCACTTTCATAATGCTTGAAAATCCTGACATGAAGGAACTTGAGAGAGAAGTTGAGAAAATTCCCTCAAAAAGTATCATACTCCTTTTACTTGTAAATCGAGACAAAACAGGTAATTTCTTTGCCTATGAGGAAAGTCTTGATTTGCTATATCCCCATACTAATGCTCCCATATACAGTGTCTGGGATTTTTACCTTGGCAGAGGTATTGTTGGTGGCAAACTAACAAGCGCATATTTACAGGGCAAAAAAGCTGGTGAACTGGCATTGCAAGTTTTGCATGGCAAATCTCCTTCAGAAATTCCAGTTGTTAAAGAAAGCCCAAATGAATTCATGTTTGATTATAATGAACTCAAAAGATTTAATGTTTCTTTAAACAAGCTTCCAAAAGAAAGTAGGGTTATAAATCTTCCTGAAAGCTTCTGGATAAAATACAGAAAAACTTTGATAGGAATTATTTTAATTTTTATTGGATTATCCTTTGTAATAGTTGTTCTTTCAATAAACATTTCAAAGAGAAAAAAATTTGAAAAAGAGTTAAGAATCTCAGAAGAAAAATACAGAGACCTCTATGATAATGCTCCTGATATGTATCACTCTGTTGATAAAAACGGAATTATAATTGAATGCAATGAAACAGAAGCAAAAATTCTGGGATACAAAAAAGAAGAAATAATTGGTAAACCAATAACCTATTTTATGACAGAAGAATCAAGAAAAGCACAGGAAGAATTTTTCCCAAACATAGGGAAATACAGTTTTATTCAAGTGGAAAGAGACTTTGTCCGAAAGGATGGCTCAGTTTTTACTGCTGCTTTAAATGTGTATGTGGAAGTGGATGAAAAGGGAAATTTTGTTAAGACGAAAACAATAGGAAGAGATATTACATACAGAAAAAAAATTGAAGAAGAACTCAGAAAATCAAAAGAAGCTCTGAGAAAACTTTCTGTATATTTACAGAATGTGAGAGAAAAAGAAAGAAAAGAAATTGCCAAGGAAATTCATGATGAAATGGGACAGACTCTTACTGCATTAAAACTGTCTCTGTCATGGATTAGAAAAAGGGTTGAAGATAAACTGTTACATGAAAAATTTGATGAAACATTAAGCATAGTAAATGCCCTGATAAGACAGGTTCAGAATATATCAAATAGACTTCGTCCTTCTTTAATTGACCATTTAACCCTGGAGGATGCTATAATGTGGCAGGTTAAAGAATTTGAAAGAAATACTTCAATCCCATGCAATGTTGAGCTTTCAGAAGACAGCGCCAAATTATCAAGAAACATATCTTTAAACATTTTCAGAATATTCCAGGAAGCACTTACAAATATAGCAAGACATGCCAATGCAACCCTTGTGAATATTAAAATGTTTCGTTCAAATGGAAGTATTTTGCTAATCATTAAAGACAATGGCATAGGTATATCAGAAGAAAAAATCAAAAGTCCTGAATCATTTGGTTTAATGGCAATGAGAGAGAGGGCTTATTCCATAAATGCAACCTTTGACATACGAAGAATTCCAGAGGGAGGAACTGAGATAATTCTCTCAGTTCCCTTAAAAGATAATGAATAAAAAACTAAAAATTTTAATTGTTGATGACCATACTCTCTTTAGAAAAGGCTTAAAAGAAATTCTTCTTGATACTCTTTATATCAAAGAATGCAAAGAAGCTAAAACCGGTTACGAAGCCCTTGATATTCTTTCAAAAGAAAGTTTTGATATAGTATTTCTTGATATAGCAATGCCTGATATGGATGGAATAGAGACCCTGAAAAAAATTAAAACTGAGTATCCTGAAACAAAAATACTCATGCTCAGTATGTATCCTGAAGAGCAATATGCCATAAGATCATTAAAATTTGGAGCTTCAGGTTATTTAACAAAATCAGCTGATCCTGAAGAGCTATTAAAAGCTATCATTAAGATAATGAAAGGGGGGAAATATGTACCACAGGCTTTTTCAGAAAAATTGATTCATTATATTGATAAATCCAGGGAAATTCCACCTCATGAAAAGTTATCAGAAAGAGAATTTCAGGTTTTTCTTATGATAGCCAGAGGCAAAAGTCTCATAGAAATTGCTAAGGAGCTTTCCATAAGCATTAAAACTGTAAGCACATACAGAGCAAGAATTCTTGAAAAACTTGGATGCGAAAATAATGCTGAGATTATAAATTATGCTATTAAGCATGGTCTGATAGTTTAGTGACCATAAAAAAACCAGCAACTACCAGAATAAATAAACTGATTATAAAACTCTGCCATCCAAAATTTTTATATACAATTCCAGGTAAATAAGAACCTACAACACCACCTGAATAATAAAATGCTATATATGCTCCATTTACAAGGCTTTTCTGCATTGTTGTGATTTTATTTAAATAACCAGAAGCCACTGAATGAACAAGAAACATGCCTGAGCAAAAACCAAACATTGTAATAAATATCAAAAATATATCTGGCAGACTCATTATTAAAAGAAAAAAACCATAGGCAGAAAAACCAACAAGCATTGTTTTTCTCTCGTTTCCTATTAATTTTATGATTTTTGTCGCAATAAAGGACATGAAAATCCCTGTAATGTAACCTGAATAAATAAACCCTATAAGCATTTCACTGGCTTCTTTGTGAATGCTTTTTATTCTAAAAGGTAGAAAGTTTGTTATTCCTGAAAAAACAAAAAAAAGACTGAAAACTGCAGTGTAAATACAAAAGTTTCTTTTATCAAAAACAACAGATTTAAAGTTTTTGAAACTGAAATAATTTCTTTGTTGTATTTTTGGCAACTTCAAATCCTCCATAAGATAATAAACTATGGGAAGCACCAGAAGAAGACTTATTGACATAATCTGGAAACAGATTTTCCATCCAAAATAATTGGCAATTATACTGCCAAAAATTCTTCCAGAAAGCCCACCAATTGTTGTGAAAGCAATATAATAGGACATAAAAACAGGAATTCGCTCCTTAACAGATTTTAACGAAATATATGTTGTATTTGAAGTAAGAATTGCAGAGATTAAAAAACCCTCTATAAACCTGAAAACTATAACCAGATAAACATTTTCTGCCATAGATATTGAAAATACAACAAAAGAGTGCAGGGTAGCTGCAACAAGAATCATCTTTTTTGGAGGTAAAAAATTAAGTAAAATTCCTGAAATAACAGGAATTACTGTAAGAGGAATAAATGTAGCACTCATAATAAGAGATATTGTATCCATTTCAACTTTAAAAGAATTTCCCATTAAAGGCAGAAGAGGCTGAGGCATGTGCAATGCTGAAATTGTAAGTATTGTAGTATAAATTATGGTAAGAAAATCCTTAATTGGCATGTATCAGAGTTCTTTTAGAAAAAATCCTCTTCCCCTATTTATTTTTAATCCAGCTTTATCGCTCAAGGTGGCAAAAATAATAAAAGCTACAATGTTATTTTTACCAGTTTATCAAAAATGTGAATTGTATCAACAAATCTTACAATTCTCTGATATGATTCTATTACAATTGAATGGGTTCTTGCACCTCCACCAAAAAATCTTACTCCATTAAGAAGATCACCTTTTGTTACACCTGTGGCAACAAAAATTATATTATCACTTGGAACAAGATCATCAAGAGTATAAACTTTGTCTTCATCAATATTCATTCCATAGGTTATAGCACGTTTTTTTTCTTCCTCATTTCTCCAGCGCATTCTTGCCTGCATCTCTCCACCAAGACACTTAACTGCTGCTGCAGAAAGCACTCCTTCCGGTGCTCCACCAATTCCCATCAGGGCATGAATACCTGTTCCTTCCACTGTTGCTGCAATTGCTGGAGTAATATCACCATCTGAGATAAGTTTTATTCTTGCACCTGCAGCTCTGATTTCTTTAATTAAATTTTCATGACGGGGTCTGTCAAGAACAACCACTACAAGGTCATCAATATCTCTTCCAAGAGCTTTTGCAAGGGCTTGAAGATTTTCTTTCACAGGCTTTCTTATGTCAACCATTCCCTTTGCCTGAGGACGAACTACAAGCTTTTCCATATAGGTATCAGGGCAGTGAAGAAGTCCCCTTCTCTCTGTAACAGCCATAACAGTCAATGCATTTGGCATTCCTGTAGCACATAAATTTGTTCCCTCAAGAGGATCAACAGCTATATCAACTTCAGGACCAGTTCCATTACCAACTTCCTCACCTATATAAAGCATGGGAGCTTCATCTCTTTCACCCTCACCTATTACTATTCTTCCTTTAATCGGTAAATCATTCAGTGATTTTCTCATTGCTGTTACAGCTGCCTGATCTGCTTCTTTTCTATTCCCCTTTCCCATAAGCCTTGCAGCCTCAATTGCTGCAAGCTCGCAAACTCTTAAAATTGCCGGAGTTAATGAGCTGTTCATTTTAATTTCCTCCTAAGATTTTTTTGACGTTATTGAATAAAATCCTGAAATAACCTTTTTTACCTTCTGAGATTTACACTTTGGACATTTTACCTTTGTTTTTTCCATTTCGCTTATGCTCATCTTCTTTGTAAAAGTTTCATTGCACTTTTGACATTGAAACTCATACAAAGGCATAAGCCACCTCCTAAATTATTTTATTTTCCTTCATGCTAAAATATCTTCCATTTCCTATAATTACATGGTCTAAAAGAGAAATTTCAAGTATCTCTGAAGCTTTTTTGAGCTTTTTTGTTATCTCCACATCCTGCTCTGATGGAGCAGGATCTCCACTTGGATGATTATGAACAACTATTACTGCATAAGCTGACTCCTTTACTGCTTCTTTAAAAATCTCTCTCGGATGAATCAGTGTCTGTGTTAATATACCTTCTGAAACTTTAATCTCCTTTATAAGCTTTAATTTTGTATCCAGTAAAAGAGTGATAAAAACTTCTTTTTTCAAACCATTAAGTTTTGGATATAGATAATTATAAACCAAATTTGCAGAATTAAATATTTTTTCTTGTGCCGGCTGACTTAAAAGCCTTCTACCAAGTTCAAAGGATGCTTTAATTTGAGCAATCTTTGCAATTCCTACTCCAGCTATAGACTGAAGTGCATTAATTGATGCCTCCTCAATTCCCTTTAATCCGCCAAATTTATTTAAAAGTTCAATAGCTGTTTCCATTACTGTTTTTCCATTACTGCCTGTTCTGAGAATAATTGCAAGCAACTGGGCATCAGTCAGGCTCTGAGCACCATGTTTTAAAAGTCTTTCTCTTGGTCTTTCAGTTTCTGGCCATTCCTTAACGGATTTCATTTTATACTTGCACCAGGATTAACTTCTCTGTCAACAGTAAGTATTGATATTGTTCCATCAGAACCAGTTGCTGCAAGAAGCATTCCCTGAGATTCAACTCCCATAAGTTTTGCAGGTTTAAGATTACTTACTACAACAATTGACCTGCCAACAAGCTCTTCAGGACAGTAGGACTTCCCAATGCCTGCCACAATCTGTCTTTTCTCTCCAATATCTACAATAATCTTTATAAGTTTTTCTGAACCCTTTATTCTTTCAGCTTCTAAAACTCTGCCCACTTTGAGTTTTATCCTTGCAAAATCTTCAATACTTATAAGCTCTTCCATTTTGTTCTCCTTAGTTAATGTTTCAGTTTTAGCCTCTATTCTTGGGAAAATTTGTTCAATCTTTTCAGTTCTTACCTCTTTTGTCTCTATGTTCCAATTTAACATATTACAGTTAATTTTGAAAGAGCTTAGTCCTAAAGCATTCCAAATTTTCAATGCTGTCTGAGGCATAAATGGATAAAGAAAAACTGTAATAATTCTAAGCACATTCCATATATTAAAAAGTATCAGAGAAAGCTCTTCAGAGTTTTCCTTTGCTACTCTCCAAGGTTCTGTCTTTGCAATGTAGGTGTTCGTAAGGGATATAATCCCCCAAATTTTTTCAAGAACAATATTAAATTTGAATTCATTCCAGAGGTTTTCATTATCAATCTCCTGAATTAAATTTTTAACTTCCTCTGTCCATTCATCATTTGCCATGGCAGGTTTTATCTGACCATTCATATATTTTTCATTCATAACAAGGAAACGATTTACAAGATTACCTAAGTCATTGGCAAGATCATTGTTTATCCTTCTTATAATTGCCTCTTCTGAGAAATCTCCATCAAGACCAAAGGAAACCTCTCTGAATAAAAAGTATCTGAAAGCATCTACTCCATATTTTTTTATAACTTCATAGGGATTTACAACATTGCCAAGAGATTTTGACATTTTAGCACCCTGCACAGTCCACCATCCATGAGCAAATATGTTTTTAGGAAGTGGCATTCCCAGAGCCATAAGCATTGTTGACCAGTAAACCGCATGAGTTATAAGAATGTCTTTGCCAATTAAATGATGATCAGGAGGCCACCAATCAATGTCTTTTGGTGCAAGATAATTCAATGCTGAGTAATAATTAACCAGTGCATCAAACCATACATAGGTTGTATAATTTTCATCAAAAGGAAGAGGAATTCCCCACTGAAGTCTTTGCCGAGGACGGGAAATGCAAAGATCACCAAGAGGTTTATTTTTAAGAAATGACAAAACCTCATTCCTTCTCGTTTCAGGTAGAATGTAGCCAGGATTTTTCTCAATGTAATCAATGAGAGAGTTTTGATATTTGGACATAAGAAAAAAATAGTTTTCCTCTTCAATGCACTCAACTTCTCTTCCGCAGTCAGGGCATTTTCCTTCTATTAAGTCTTTCGCTGTCCAGAATCTCTCACAGGGAGTACAATACATTCCACAGTATCTTCTTTTTTCAATCTCACCTTTATCATAAAGCTTCTGAAGTATAGCACTAACAACTTTTTTGTGTTCTTCATCAGTGGTTCGTATAAAAGCATCATTGCTTATATTTAATTCCTTCCATAATGCTTTAAAGTTTTCAACCATTTCATCCGCATGTTCCTTAGGAGCTCTGCCACGCTCACGAGCTGCTTTTTCAACCTTCTGCCCATGTTCATCTGTTCCTGTAAGAAAAAAAACTTTTCTGCCTTTAAGCCTCATATATCTTGCAAGTATGTCAGCAGCCACAGTGGTATAGGCATGTCCAATATGGGGTATGTCGTTAACATAATATATGGGGGTTGTAATGTAAAATCCCTTATTTTGATTCATCTTTTCCTCCAGAACTTTCCTCTGTTAATTCTTCTGTCTCCCTTATAATAAAAGACAGCTTTTTGATTTCAGGCTCCTTTTCTTCCTGAACAATAATTTCTTCATCCATAGTAATTTCTTCTGGTTCACCATAGTATTCATGTCTGAGGCAACATTTCAATCTTCCGCAAATACCTGAAAGCTTGGAAACATTAAGCACAATTTCCTGATCTTTAGCCATCTTTAAAGAGACTGGCTTAAAGAAACTAACAAATCTTTTACAGCATATCTCAAAACCACAAACTCCAATACCACCAAGGAATTTTGCTTCATCCCTTACTCCTATCTGCCTCATTTCTATTCTTGTTTTAAATTTTGCTGCAAGATCTTTTACCAGTTCTCTGAAATCAATCCTTCCTTCTGCAGTAAAATAAAAGATGATTCTTTTTCTGTCAAGGCAGGATTCAACTACTAAAAGTTTCATTGGTAACTGTCTTTCATTTATTCTTTGAAGACAAAAATTCCATGCTTCTTTTTCCAGAGAAAGATTTTTTTGAAATGTCTCCATATCTTCCTGAGTTGCTTTTCTGAGCACTGGCTTAAAGGTGTTTTCACTCTGAGAAGAAGTTTTCAAAACATATCCTAAGGTTAATCCAAAATCACCTTCTACAACAACAAAATCACCTTTTTTTAATTCTATACCAAGATTGTTTAAATAACGATAAACCTTACCAAAAGGTCTGATTCTTACATATACTGTATTGTTCATCCTGTGTCTCCCTATTGTTCAAACTCAGTTTTTTGCTTGTTTGCAGTTATCAAATTATTAAGCATACACACCATATAATTCCATACAATTGACTTGTTTAAATTTAAATCAATGCTTTTTTTGATGTTTTGCACCTCTTCATACAGATTAAACAATTCCTCTATAGATACATTCTCTTTTAGTTTAAAATCTGATGGTAAAATAGGGCAATATGGAGTTTTAAGAAAAAATCCAACAAGGCAGTCTCTAAGAAAAATACATAAAAAATCTATCCACCATTTCACATCTTCATTGTCTTTCCATAGAGATTTTTTATTTTTTTCTTTCATACTTTTTAATGTGGTATTAAACCACTTAATTTCTTTTAATATATCCATTGATATAAGAAGTCCTGGCTTTCCCATAATAATTCTGATTAAACTGTCTTCAATATGAGGGAGTATCTTTTTTACAGCTTGATCTGAAAGAGGTGTAAAATATATTTTAAAACATCTTGAAATTAAAGGTTCAGGTAGATTATAAATATTTTCGCAGATAAGAATTATCACTGTATTAACAGGAGGTTCTTCAACTGTTTTAAGAAAGGCATTCGCTGCTGCATGATTCATTTTATGTGCTTCTTTTATAATAACAACTTTATATCTTCCTTCAAGAGGACGAAAAGAAACAAACTCTTCAACCTCTCTTATGCTGTTCACTGTGATTATGTCCTTTTCAGGAGCTACTATTTTAATATCTGGATGCACACCCTGCTCAATTTTTTTACATGATGTGCACATATCACAGGCATCTTCTTCAGAGTTTAAACAATTTAAAGCTTTAGCATAGACAATAGCTGCCTTTGTCTTTCCAATATAAGCATCTCCAAGAAATAATAAAGCACTGGGAATCTTTTTTGTTCTCAATGTGCCTTTGAGTAGTTTTACTGCTTTCTGCTGAGATATGATTTCATTAAAACCCATTTTAATGTATTACAGAACCGTATTCAATAATATAGGCAGCCCAAAAACTTTGCGAGTTTTTTGGGACCCCTGATAGATTTAACTTTTTTATATATTTTTTCAGCTATTTCATTTATTGGCTTGATGGCATCCAGAACAAAAAATCTTTCTTTATTTATTCTTGCAAGTTCAAGATAACCATGCCTTACTTTTTCATGAAAAGATAAATTTTCCATCTCAAATCTATCTTTCTTATCAGCTTTCTTATTTCTTTCCAGTCCGATTCTTGCTGGACAGTCAAGCAATACTGTCAAATCAGGCATGAATTCACTGAAAACTTCTTTGTTCAATTTTTCAATTAAATCAATTGATATGCCTCTTGCATATCCCTGATAAACTACAGTTGAATCAGTAAATCTGTCGCATATTACAATGAAACCTTCTTCAAGATATGGCTTTATTTTCTCATCAATGTGTTGAATCCTGTCTGCAAAATAAAGAAAGAGTTCGCATAAAGGATTTATTTTAATTTCTGAATTAAGAAGAATCTCTCTGATATACTTTCCAGCTTCTGTATCTCCTGGCTCGTAAGTATAAACAACTTTAAATCCTTCATTCTTCAGCCTCTGAGCAAGCAGTCTTGCCTGAGTTGTTTTACCAGAACCTTCTATGCCTTCAAAAGTTATAAAAATTCCTTTATTCATCTACCAGTCTATTTTTTAATTTTTTAAGAAGTTCGCAGACTCTTTCAGAGTTTGAAACATCAAGAGAGCCCATTCCACATGATGGAGTAATCAGTGAGTTTTTAATAGTTAAAGGTAAAATTTTTGATATTTCCTCAATTTTTCTTATTGCCTGTTTTATTATTTCTTCATCACTCAGAGCATTCAAATCATCTGTTGTTGGAATAAAACCCCATGCAATATAGCCATTTCTGCTCAGAAATTCTGAAATTTCATCCCTGTAAATTTTGAAAAAATCAAAAAAGGAAAAAGCATCAAAGCTTAAAATGTCTATATCAAGAGCTAAAACCTCTTTCCAGTCAGTTCTTCCACAACAGTGAATTCCTGCTTTGACATCAAGAGATTTAATAAAAGAAACAATTTCCTTTATTAACCTTATTGCTTCAGCTTGCTCAACAGAGATATATGCAGATGTGCCAACTGCCTGAAGTATGGGCTCATCAATAAAAATTATTATATTTTCAGCAAAATTTTTTAAAAAATTAATCTGCCACCTTACTTTTGCTTTAATATGCATGAGAGAAACTTCCCTTAGAGTTTCATCAAAATAAATAAGTTTACCCTCATCATCTTTAAGAGATAAGGTAAATGTAACAGGTCCTGTAATCTGTCCTTTAAAAATCTTTATTTTTTTGTTTTTTATCAATCTTTGCATGCTGTAAAGACCAATTGCAAATTCTTCACTTACATGAGATAACATTTCATCATGATAATTACTTAACCATTCAGTAATAACTTCTTCATTTTTTTTGATGTAAACTTTCCCTGATTCAAAGGTTACTCCAGGAAATCCCTCACAGAACTGTGCAATCATCTGTTCATTAACTGAATATTTTGGCATCTGAGGCCAGAATGGGATATCAAAATATTTCAAAATAAGTTCACATGCAGGCAAAACCTCTTTATGAGGCATGCTTCCTATGCCTGTGGTGCTAAATGGTTCAAACATAATTACTCCATTGAGCTGAGTTTTTTCAGAATATCAGGGTACTCTTTCTTAAAATCAGGGAAAACTCTCTTTAAAAACATTTTAATTGCCTTGATTTCAATGGCAATCTCATTGACTTTCTCTAACTTTTTATCAATTTCATCAATCTTTTCTGAAATTACTTTTATTTCAGCTTCTATCAAGGCAATGTTTTCTTTTAAACTCATTAAGTCTTTCATAAAAACTACCTCTTATTTATTTTTTCTTTGAGCTCTCATTTTCTTGCGAAGCTTTCTATATTTGTGTTTTTTTATCTTTTTCTTCCTCCACTTAAGAACACTTCCCACTCAATTCACCTCCTTTTTTTGATTGTTTCTATAAAAGCTTCCAGCCACAGTTCATTCACAGTTGATTTTGTGCCATCATAGGCAAGTGATATAACAGGAATATTATAATCCCTTTGGATAAATCTCAATAAAGCAGTAACTATAGCACCAGGCATGCATCCAAAGGGCATTGCATTAACAATGCCACTTACTCCTTTTTTAATCAAATCAACAGTTTTACCAATACTCAAAACAGTCTCTCCTTCAAAGCTATCAGGAACATATGGTGATGCGAACTTAAAAATTTCATTTATGGAGGGCTCATGTAAAAGCTTTATTGCTCCTTTAAAACCATAAGAAAACTTTCTTTCAACCCTCCACTGGAAAAATTTATTAATAAGAATTTTTATAATAGCAGATTTATCCTTTTTTATCAAGGCTTTTCTTAAAGCCATTTTATTAACATAGTGAATCCATTCTTCAATTGGCGTAAGATAAACCTCTGCGCCTAATGCCTCAAGTCTTCTTATCAGATTCTCATTGGAAAACGAATGAGAACGCACAAATATCTCTCCTACAATTCCAACAAGAGGTTTTTTCTCTTTATATTTTGGGATATTTTCAAAATCCCTCCTCATGCTCTTTAATAGGCTATCAATACAGCCGTTTCTACTCTTTAATGTATCATAAATTTTTGCAAGATATTTTTCATACAAAGCATCTGTTTCACCTTTATTTTTTTCATAAGGTCTTGTCTGTAAAAGCAATTTTGTAAGTAAGCCATAAGCAACAACTCCCTGCCATGCCCTGAGGGAAAACTCTCCTCCTGCAATGTTTAAATCTCTGTAAAACTGAGCATCCTGCTGGGGTGAATAAACAGGAACAGTTTCAAATCCCAATTTTTTAAGCATCATCCTGTGAGAAACATTATACTGACCAAATCTACAAGGACCTGCTCCAGAGGGCATGAAAAATGCTGCCCTCTGAGGATTGAAATCTTTTGAAAAAACGATCTTTAGCATATCACCAAGTGTTACAACATAGGGAAAACATTCTCCTCCTGATACATATTTTCTTGCAAGCTCAACTGACTGCCTGTCAGAAGGAGGCATTACTTCTGCATCAATTCCACAGTAGTTAAAGGCTGCCTTTAAAGCAAAGGCATGTTCAGACATTCTTGGAATGTATATAGTTTTTTTTGACAGGTCTGAACTCTTAATCAATAATGGAATGAATCTTTTTGCTGAATCCTGTTTTTCTATATCTTTTAAACTATCTATAAAAGCCTCAAGTCTTGTAACAACTCCAGCATCAGCACTGTGTTCATCAATTTCAAGTATTAAGTAGGGCTTTTGAGCCATTTCTTCTCTGAAATAATTTATAATGAAGGAGTCAGGTCCGCAGGAAAAGTTGGTTATAAATACAGGATATACTTTGTCCAGCTTATGAATAAATCTTGAAGCTCTTATAATTCTCTGTCCTGAACGCCAGTATAAATTGCTCCAATCATCCTTTATGTTTATTCCCTCAAGTGGAAGCATATCCATTGGAATGGGAAGAACATTAAGACAAGTGAGCTTTCCTGAGATATCAAGGCTAACTGCCTGATCAAAGGAGTTATATGCCCTGCCTAAAATAACTACAGTAGCTTGCTGACCAAGGGATCTGTCCTTTGCTGTCTCAAGAAGCTTTAACCCTTCCTTCTGAAGAGAACTAACAAATTCTCTCTGCTTCTGCTTTGCACTGGCTATTTTTTCATCAATGTTTTTTATTTTTATAATACCCTTAAAAGCCTCAATCAGTTCCTTCTTAAGGTAATCAAATCCCCTTGAGAAATCTATTCTCGGTATAACTATTTTTGCTTCTTTAAATAGCTGTTTGCTTACATAGGGAATTGTCTGCACAAGAGGACACGCAAGACCTCTTTCGTACTCATCATAAAGATTAAGATTTATAAAGCTCGGGAGAAAGATCAAATCAACTCCTTTTTCAATTAAGTCTGCTATGTGTCCATAGGCAACCTTAAGAGGAAAACATGCCTCAGATAAAACCTTTTCAACGCCTTTATTAATAATCTCTTTGTTCGTTTTATCTGAAACCTTTACATTAAAACCAAGCTCCCATAGAAGTGTACTCCAGAAAGGAAGATGGTCATGAAAGAAAAATATGTAAGGTATTCCAATTACAGGTGCTTTTCTATCTTTGTATTGAGTCTCATATTCTTTATGTGCCTTCCATAGTAATTCCTCTCTCAGTTTTACAGGGTCTGGAAGTCTTGAAGCCACATTCTTTTTTTCATATTTCTCGCATCGTCCGCCATAAAAAAAATAGTTTTCTTCACCCTCTATCTTAACCTTGTTTATTTCACAGTAGTTGGCACATCCTTTACATTCAAAGGAAGAGATACTGTAAACTCTATCCTTTAAAGAAAAGCCTTTGAATTTGCTTTCTTTACCGTTTTTCATAAAATCTTTTGCAATCAGTGCTACACCTATTGCACCCATGACTTCATGATGAGGTGGAACAATTAGTTCCAATTCACTATCAACTCTCTCTTTTAAAAAATTCTCAAAGGCTGCAACAACTGCCTTATTAAAAGCAACACCACCCTGAAAGAATATTTTTTTACCAAACTGTTTTCCAGCTAAAACTCTGTTTATGTAGTTTTCCACAATACTGTAACAAAGACCTGCCACAATGTCTTCTTTGCGAGCACCTTTATGAAGGTTTATGACAAGGGAGTTTTCCATAAATACAGTGCATCTTTCACCGAGTTTACAGGGAGTTTTAGAGCTAAAGGCAAGGTTCTGGAACTCCTCAAGGGTTATACCAAGTTTGTCAGCCTGTTCTTCAATAAATGAACCTGTTCCTGCTGCACAGGCTTTATTCATCTCAAAATCAACAACTTTGCCATCTTGAAGCCTTATATATTTTGAATCCTGTCCACCAATCTCAAAAATTGTGTCAATGCTTGGATCAAAATGAATTGCACCTCTGGCATGGGCTGTTATTTCATTTTTTACCACATCTGCGCCTACAAAATCTGCAATCATATAACGACCCGAACCTGTAACACCAACACCTTTTATATGGATATTCTGAATTTCTTTGCTTATCTCACTTAAGCCTCTTTTTACTGCATCAATTGGTTTTCCTGCTGTGGCAAGATATTTTTTTGTGATAATCCTGCCCTGTTCATCTATGAGAACAATGTTTGTGCTTACAGAACCAACATCAATACCAAGATAGGCATGCTGAGGATGATAGCTGAGGGATGATGGCTGAAGGCTGAAGTGAGAAAAGAAAGTTTTAAGTGGAGCAAGACCGTATTCAATATCTGCTTTTATCTGACTGATTTTTTCAATAATTGCCTCACTTAGATAAACTCCATCTTTTTGAGCCTTAATTGCTGCACCAATTGCACCTGTCACCTCAAAGTGCTCTGGTATGAGTATTTCATCTATTCCAAGCACCTTTTTAAAAGCCATTATCATTCCCTTGTTTGCTGCAACTCCACCCTGAAATGAAACCTCTTTTTCAATGCTTCTACCCTTAAACATCGTTGCCTTGAAGTTTCTTGCAAGGGCAAAACACAATCCTGCAATTATGTCTTCCACTGGAGTTGCAATCTGCTGAAGATGAATCATGTCTGACTTGGCAAAAACACTGCAACGACCAGCGATCTTTGATGGTCTTTTTGATTTTGTGGCAAGCTCACTGAACTCTTCTATTGTAAGCCCCATTCTTTCTGCCTGCTGTTCAAGAAAAGAGCCTGTTCCTGCTGCACATATGCTGTTAAGAGAGAAATCCTTTATTCTTCCTCCTTTATCAAGAAAGATAAGCTTTGAATCCTCTCCACCGATTTCAATAATAGTTCTTACTTGAGGATAGAAAAATGATGTTGCCGTTGCCTGTGACACAATCTCATTTACATAAGGTGCACCAGAAGTTTTTGCAATAAATCTTCCTGAGACCCCTGTAAAACATAGCTTTAAATTACTGTATCTAAAGATAATCTCGCTTAAAATACGGGATACTATATCAGCAGGCTTTCCAAAATGTTTCAGATATAACTTTTCAAGAATTTTAAAATCCCTATCAACAACTGCTATCTTGGCTGTCTCACTTCCTATGTCAATACCAAGATAAAAGTCAGAACCCATACTCATGCCATCTTTTAGTAACAAGCTCTTTTATTTCTTCTGCCTGAGTAATCTCTTCTGGCCAGTCTCTCATCATTCCTTCTTCACGGGTTTTGCGGGTTGCATCAATGCCCATTTTACCGCCAAATCTTGCCATACTTGATGCATGGTCAAGCTCATCAACAGGACCTTCTGAGATTATTACATCTCTTCTCCAGTCCACATTATTAAGAACCTTCCATGCAGTAGTTGATAAATCCTGAACATTAACATCTTCATCCACGACAATTATAAGCTTTGAAAACATCATTTGTCCCATTCCCCATAATCCGTGAATTATTTTTTTTCCATGCCCTGGATACTGCTTTTTTATTGAAACTATGGCAGCATTATGAAAGACTCCTTCCATGGGAAGATTCATATCTACAATCTCGGGAAATTGCATCCTGAGCAAAGGCAAGAAAATTCTTTCAGTAGCCTTTCCCATATAACAGTCTTCCATAGGAGGCTTTCCAACAACTGTTGCAGGATATATGGGCGATTTTCTATGAGTAATGCAGGTTACATGAAAAACAGGGAATTTATCTACCGGAGAGTAAAAACCTGTATGATCGCCAAAAGGTCCTTCATCCCTTAATTCATCAGGCTCTACATAACCTTCAAGGACTATCTCAGAATTTGCAGGCACTTCTATATCAGAAGTTATACACTTAACCATCTCAACAGGGCTTTTTCTTAAAAATCCAGCAAAAACCATTTCATCAACTCCATAGGGAAGAGGTGCTGTAGCAGAATAAATAACTGCTGGGTCAGAACCAATGGCAACAGCAACTGGCATTGTCCTGCCAAGTTCTTTATATTTTCTGAAATGTACTGCTCCATCTTTATGAATATGCCAGTGCATGCCTGTTGTTTTTTCATCATAAACATGCATGCGATACATTCCGCAGTTCTGTTTGCCTGTTTCAGGATCACGGGTAAAGACCATGGGAAATGTAATAAATCTTCCTCCATCCTTAGGCCAGGTTTTAAGAATAGGAAGCTTGCTTAAGTCAGCATCATGATTGATAACCTCCTGACATGGTGCTTTGTTTACTCTTTTTGGCAGGTATTTGCTAATCTCAATCAGTTCAAAAACTGCTTTTATCTTTTCTTTCAAAGTCTTTGGTGGAGTCTGATTGAGAAGTTTTTCAATTCTTTTACCAACATCATCAAGGTTTTCAACCTCAAGGGCAAGACACATTCTCTCAAAGGAGCCGAAAATATTGGTTACTACAGGTATGGATGAGCCTTTAACCCTTTCAAAAAACAAAGCCTTTCCACCGTTTGCAGATTTGCACATTCTATCAGTAATCTCAGCAATCTCAAGAACAGGATCAACCTCTACCTTAACTCTATGAAGCAATCCTTTTTTTTCAAGCACGTGCAGAAATTCTCTTAAATCTCTATAAGCCATATAAAGTTATTATCCATACTCATGTAAAATTCTGTCAATCATTGACAGAGTCAGTTATAAATTTATACAATTAATTAATCCCTGGGGGAGGTCAAAGGACCTGAGAGTTCCCGATGAGGGAAGACCCCTTGAACCTGATCCGGGTAATGCCGGCGTAGGGAAAGGGAGAGACTGAGCTAAAACCAGCCTCTATCCTTCAGGGATAGAGGTTTTTTGTTTTGGAGGTTTTATGAAGGTAAGGGTAAATGGCAGTGAGATGGATGTGAAAGCAACTACAATAGCAGAGCTTTTAGAAGAGCTTGAAATAAATCCTCAGAGGGTTGTTGTTGAGGTTAATCTTGAAATAATTAAAAGAGACAGATTCAGTGAGCACAAAATAAAAGAAGGCGACTCAATTGAGATCGTCAATTTTGTGGGAGGAGGATAAAATGAATGACCCATTAATTATCAGAGGAATTGAGTTTAAGTCAAGGCTATGGGTTGGAACAGGCAAATACAAAAATTTTGAGGAAACTGCCCGTGCAATTGAAGCTTCTGGAACAGATGTGGTAACAGTGGCAGTAAGAAGAGTAAATATAATAGACAGAACAAAGGAAAATCTTCTTGACTACATTGATCCAAAAAAATACAAAATTCTTCCCAATACTGCAGGTTGTTACACAGTGGAAGATGCCCTGAGATATGCAAGACTGGCAAGAGAAGCAGGGGTTTCAGATATGGTTAAGCTTGAGGTAATTGGTGATGAAAAAACACTTTTCCCTGATGTATGCGGGCTTCTTAAGGCAACGGAGATTCTTGCAAAGGAAGGCTTTATTGTTTTTCCATACACAAATGATGATCCTATTACAGCAAAAAGACTTGTTGATGCAGGTGCTGCAGCAGTTATGCCTCTTGGTGCGCCCATTGGCTCAGGGCTTGGAATAAGAAATCCCTACAATATAAAGATAATTCTTGAAACTGTAAATGTTCCTGTAATTGTTGATGCAGGAGTGGGTACAGCCTCTGATGTATCCATTGCTATGGAGCTTGGCTGTGATGCAGTTTTGGTAAACACTGCCATTGCAGGTGCTAAAGATCCAATTATGATGGCTCAAGCACTGAAACATGCTTGTATTGCTGGAAGGCTTGCATACAAGGCAGGAAGAATTCCAAAGAAGCTCTATGCCTCTGCAAGTTCGCCAATTGAAGGAATGCTTATATGAAGCATAAGCTTTATCTCATAGGTGACAGAAAGCTCTTTTCCCATGAAGAAGCCTTTTTAGATGCAGTTGAAAGGGCTGTTAAGGCAGGTGTTAAAGCTTTTCAGCTAAGGGAAAAGGATTTGACTGCAAAGGAGCTTTATTTTCTTGCAAAAAAAATGCGTGAGATAACAAAAAGAAATGATGCTTTGCTATTTATAAATGACAGGATTGACATAGCTCTTAGTGTGGATGCTGATGGAGTGCATCTCCCTCAAAGTGGTTTTCCTGCTCATGTTGTAAGAAAGGTATGGAAGGATAGATTTATCATAGGTGTATCAACCCATTCAGTTGAGGAAGCAAGAGAAGCCTCAGAGTGGGCTAATTTTATAACCTTTAGCCCAGTTTTTTATACTCCGATGAAGGGAAAACCACAGGGAGTGGAGAAGTTAAAAGAGATAAAAGAGGCTGTTAAATGCAAAGTTTTTGCTCTTGGAGGAATTAAGCTTGAAAATCTCCATGAAGTAATGCCTTACTGCGATGGGATTGCCATGATTAGCGGAATTTTAGGACAGAAGGACATTGAAGGAACAGTGAAAAAATTAAATGAAATTTTAGGAGAAAAGCCATGACAAGAATTGAGTTAGCAAAAAAGGGAATAATCACCGATGAAGTAAAGGAAGTTGCAAAAGAGGAAGGCATCTTGCCTGAAATGCTTTCTCAGAATATAGCAGAAGGAAAGGCAGTTATAACAAGAAATGCTCTTCATAATATAAAGCCTCTTGGAATAGGAAAGGGACTAAGAACTAAGATAAATGTCAATATTGGAACGTCCAAAGATAAAACAGACATCAATGAAGAGCTTGAAAAGCTTGAAATAGCTGTCAAATACGGTGCTGATGCAGTAATGGATCTTTCCACAGGAGGTCCTCTTACAGAGATAAGAAGAGCAGTTATAAAGCATTCTCCTGTAAGCATTGGAACTGTTCCAGTTTATGAAGTTGCTGTAAGAGCAATTGAAAAGTATGGAAGCATAGTAAAAATGACTGTTGATGATATATTTGAAGTAATTGAGGAGCATGCAAAAGATGGAGTAGATTTTGTAACAGTTCACTGCGGTGTCACCATGAAGATTGTTGAGATGCTTAAATCTGGTGAGAGAATTTTACCAATTGTAAGCAGAGGAGGCTCAATCCTTGCGGACTGGATGTGTTATCATGGAAGAGAAAATCCCCTTTATGAGCAGTTTGACAGACTTCTTGAGATTGCTAAAAAATATGACCTTACACTTAGTCTTGGAGATGGATTAAGACCTGGATGCCTTGCTGATGCAACAGACAAATATCAGTTAATGGAACTTATAACAATTGGCAAACTGAAGGAAATAGCTGTATCAGAAGGAGTTCAATGCATAATTGAAGGACCTGGACATCTTCCTTTGAATCATGTGGAGACAAACATTAAACTTCAGAAAAGCATATGCAGGGAAGCACCTTTTTATGTTCTTGGTCCTCTTGTAACAGACTCTGCAATGGGTTATGACCATATTGCAGCAGCAATTGGCGGAGCTGTTGCAGGAATGTATGGTGCTGATTTTCTATGCTATGTTACTCCTTCAGAGCATATAAGGCTTCCTGATAAGGAAGATGTAAAAGAAGGTGTTATTGCATCAAAGATTGCTGCCCATGCAGCAGACCTTGCAAAGGGTTTACCTCAAGCATGGCAGAGAGACAACAAAATGGCAGAGGCAAGAAGAAACTTTGACTGGCAGACTCAGATTGCTCTGTCCTTTGATCCTGAAAAAGTAAGCTCCATGCGCTCTGAAAGACCACCTTTTGAGGATGAAAGGGTCTGTAGCATGTGCGGTGAGTTCTGTGCAATAAAGATTTCACGGAGGGCTGTGGAACTTTAAACTTTGAGCTTTGAACTTTGAATTATACTTATAAATAAGCGTGATACTTCTCAATAATTCTTTTTACAGCCTTATGAGCTGAATTAAATGCATGAATTATACTTCCTCTCTTTACTGCTATATCACCAATAAGGAATACTCTTTCAAGATTGCTTTCTCCAAATTCATCAATCTCCGGGATTGAATCTTTAAATTTTATCCCCATTTTCTCAAGAAAGTTTCTTGGTGTGCTTCCTCCAAGACAGTAAAAAATCTTTGAAAATACATCAGTATGTCCATCAGTGAAAATTACTTTTACTCCTTCCTTTTCAGACTCCAGTGCTTTTATCTCTGAACCCAAAAAAAAGGTTATTTTATCTTTTCTTTTTTCAAGCTCTCTAAGGTTTTCTTCATTTATCCTGAAAAATTCAGGTCTTCGGTATGATAAATATACCTCACATTTTCCTGATAAAATACAGGCAAGTTCAGCTGCTGTATTACCTCCTCCCACCACTAATATTTTTTCTCCTTCAGGCAACTCTCCTGGAAGTTCAAAAAAAACTCTGTTTTTTACTTCTTCAGGAATTGGATATGATGGCTTTTTAGGCTTATCAAAAACTCCTGTAGCAATAACCACCACATACGCTCTGGCAACAGGATATAGTGCAGCTTTAATAATATAAAATTCTCCATCCTTGTGCAACCCATTAACTTCTGTGTTATAAACAATTTCTACCTGATAATCTCTGATGTATTTTTCCATCCGTTCAAGAAATTTCTCTTTAGTTTCTGTTTCAAAAAAACAGACTCCCTCTGAATTTATGCTCATGCCTTTATAATTCCTATCCACTCTTTTACCTTCAGGATAAAGCCTTCGTATTGTGTAACAAAAATTACTAGCTTTCTCAAAAACTGCAATATTTTTTATGCCTGCAGTTTTCAATTCTACTGCTGCAGCAATACCTGCAGGACCTGCGCCAATTATCGCAACTGATACCTCTTTCATAAGTTTTTATTATACCTTAAAAAACCTGCTTCTTTACAGATGTGAAAAGTTTTTTCCAGGTTCATTTTAAAATTTTAAAATATTGACTTTTTTATAATTATTATTTTATAATTATTTTAAAATAAAATTTGGAGGTGGAAAAAATGGATGTAAGAATGCCTTTATTAGGCGAGAAAATTGAAAACAGAAAAGTGAAAACAACACATGGAATCATTAATTTCCCTGATGATTATGCAGGAAAATGGGTAGTTTTGTTCAGTCATCCAGCGGATTTTACACCTGTTTGCACAACAGAGTTTGTTGCTTTCCAGAAGCGAATTGATGAATTCAAAGGATTAAATTGTGAACTTGTTGGACTTTCAATTGATCAGGTATTTTCTCACATCAAATGGATTGAATGGATCAAAGAAAAACTCGGAGTGGAAATAACCTTTCCAATTATTGCAGATGACATGGGAGAAACAGCAAAATCTTTTGGAATGATTTCACCGGCAAAAGGGACAAATACAATCAGAGCTGTCTTTGTTATTGATCCTCAGGGTGTTTTAAGACTTGTGCTTTATTATCCTCAGGAAGTGGGCAGAAACATTGATGAGATTGTTAGAGCAGTAAAGGCTTTACAAACATCTGATGCTAACAAGGTTGCAATACCTGCAGGATGGCCTAATAATGAGTTAATTGGAGACAAGGTGATCATTCCACCAGCTTCTGATGTGAAAACAGCTCAAGAAAGAGTTAAGCAGTATGAAAATTTTGATTGGTGGTTTTGCTATAAAAAATTATAGAATCATTGAGCCTGCTTATGCAGGCTCTTTCTTAAAAATTCTTACCTGATTTTTATTATTTATCCTCTGAAAAATTCACAACAACAAACAGAAAAAGTTTAATTTAAACTATTAAAAAAAATGATAAAATAAAAAAACATATCAAAAGGAGAGAAAAAATGAAGAAGATGAAAATATTTATTGAAGGAATGAGTTGTGAACATTGTATTAAAAGAGTTTCTCAGGCACTTGAAAAAGCAGGGGTTGCAGAAGCAGATGTAAAAATCGGAGAAGCTACGATTGTTTTTGATGAAAACAAAACAAATCTTGCAAGGATTGCAAAAGCTATTGAGGAAGCAGGTTATAAGCTTAAAAATTAGGCTCTGACAGTAGCTCCTGTTTCAGCAATAATTTTTTCTATTAACTGACCATGAAGTCGTTCAATCTCCTCTGCAGTTAATGTCCTGTCAAAGGCTCTATAAGTTATCCTGAAGGCTATACTTTTACAGCCTTCAGGAATTCCTTTACCTTGATATACATCAAAGATAAAGACATCCTCAATAAGTTCACTGCCATAAGAACTTACAACATCAAGTATTTTCTGTGATTCAAAATCAATGGGTAGTATTAATGCCACATCTCTTTTAACTGGAGGATATGTGGAAAAAGGTTTATATTTTATTTCTGTCTGAACAAATGAAAACAGCTTATCAAGGTCAAGCTCTGTCATGCATATGAATGGCTTTGTCTTAAAATCAAGTTTTGATAAAACCATTGGAGAAATAACTCCCATGAATCCAATTTTTTCACCCTTTACAAAAATATCCGCTGATTGTCCAGTATGTAAAAATGTCTCTTTAGATCTGATATATTGAACATTGTTTATTTTGAAATACCTGAAAACTCCGTCAATTAAACCCTTCATAGCATAAAAATCATAGGGATCATCTTTAAAGGGAGATTTAAAATCCTCTTTCTTGGTTATTATGGCAAGATGAATAGGTTCTTCAGGAAGAGAGGAGCTGTCCTGAGCTATAAATACTTTTCCTATCTCAAAAAGTTTTAGATTTTCTATACCACGGGCAGTATTTTTTTCAGTATTCTTCAATAAATTTGGAAGAAGCATGGTTCGCATTATTGATTCTTCCTGCCTTAAAGGATTAAGAAGTGAGATAAACTTTCTTCTTCTGTCATTTTCTGGAATTTCAAATAAATCAAGATCATTAGTTGACATAAAGCTGAAATTAACAGCCTCGCTGAAACCAAGAGAAATCATGTAATTTCTTAAAAGATTTAAAAACTTTCTTTTTTTTGAAAGTTCATAGTTTTCTTCAACATATTTAAATACCTGAGGTAGCTCAGCAGGAATTCTATCATAGCCATAAATTCTTGCTACTTCCTCTGCAATATCTTCTTCAATTAATATATCCTGTCTGTGAGATGGAATTTTAGCGATATAAAGCTCTGAGTCCTTTTTTCTAACTTCTATTTCAAGAAGTTCAAGGATTTTTAAGATTTCCTCGTCTGAAAGATTGAGACCTAAAAAGTTACGAATTTTTTCTGTGTTAAACAGAACTTCTCTCACTGGAATTTTTACTGGATAAACATCTATGGGCTCATAGATTTCACCACCTGCAATCTGCTGAATTAAAAAAGCTGCCCTGTCAAGAGCTTCCTTAAGAGCCTCTATATCAGTGCCTCTTTCAAATCTATAAGAGGCTTCAGTGGAAAGTCCGAGTTTTTTTGATGTCTTTCTTATTCTTTCAGGCTTAAAATAAGCACTCTCAAGAAGAATATTGACAGTTTTATCACTAACCTCAGTATTTGCACCACCCATAATTCCTGCAATTGCAACAGGTTTTACTCCATCCCAGATTAAAAGGTCATACAAGCCAAGCTTTCTTTTTACTCCATCAAGAGTGGTAATTTCAACAGAATCCATACCAAAATCTTCCGCAGTTCCAACTCTGATTTGCTTTCCTTCAAGAAGGTCAAGATCAAAAGCATGAAGAGGATGACCATATTCGAGAAGAACATAGTTTGTAACATCAACAACATTGTTTATTGAACGAATTCCTGATGCCTCAAGCCGTTTTTTTAACCAATCAGGTGAGGAAGCAATCTTTACATTCCTGATAATTCTTCCTGCATATCTGAAACAGAGGTTTTGATTAGCAATAGAAATTTTAAAATTCGGTTCTTTCAACTCCTTTTGAATTTTAAAATTTGGTTTTTTGAGTTTTAATCCGAAGATGGCTTTAATCTCTCTTGCTATTCCAATGAGACTAAGACAGTCTGCTCTATTAGGTGTTATTTCAAGATCAAGAACCGCATCTCCTTGAAAATCTTCAACTGCTCCCACTTCAACTCCTGCCATTGTAAGGGAATCAATAACTTTTTTTAATTCTATCTCTCCCTCAATGTATTCTTTTAACCAGCTAAATAGAACTTTCATCAGAATTGCCTCAAAAATCTTATGTCATTTTCAAAGAATAATCTTATATCATCTATTCCATATTTAAGCATTGTAAGCCTTTCAACGCCCATTCCAAAAGCAAAGCCTTTGTATTTTCCTTCAGGATATCCTGCAAACTTAAATACATTGGGATGAACCATTCCAGCACCAAGAACTTCAAGCCATCCACTGCCCTTACAAACCCTGCATCCAACTCCACCGCAAATAATACAGCCAATGTCTATCTCTGTTGAAGGCTCTGTAAAAGGGAAAAAACTTGGTCTAAATCTTATGGGAATGTTTCCAAAAAGTCTTCTTAAAAAATAAACAAGTACGCCTTTTAAATGGGAAAAGGAGACATTTTCGTCAACCATTAAACCTTCAACCTGATGAAACATTGGAGTATGTGTTACATCTGAGTCACAACGATAAACCTTTCCAGGAGAAATAAACCTGAGCGGAGGCTTTTTCTTTTCCATAACTCTTACCTGAACAGGTGAAGTATGAGTTCTTAAAACAACATCTTCACTTACATAAAAAGTATCTTGCATGTCTCTGGCAGGATGGTTCTTTGGAATGTTTAATGCTTCAAAGTTATAATAATCAAGCTCTACTTCAGGACCTTCTTCAACAGTAAAACCCAGTTCCATGAAGATGTCTATGATTTCCAGAAGAGTTTTGTTGACTGGATGACTTCCACCAGAGTAAAAATCCTTTCCTGGTAGTGTGATATCAATGAATTCTCTTTTTAAAACCTCTGATATTTCCCTGCGTTTAAGTTCTTCTTCTTTGTTTTTAATAGTTTCTTCAATAAAATTTTTAAGTTCATTGAGGATTTTTCCCTGTGATTTTCTTTCTTCCGGTGGAAGTTTTCCTAAATTTTTGATTTTTTCTGTAATTATACCCTTTTTACCAATATATTTTGCTTTTAGATTAAAAAGTTCAACAGCAGAATTAACCTCATTTATTTCTTTTACAAAGGCTTGTGCTAAAGGATCTTGCATTTATGCTACTTTTACAAAGGGTTTTACCTTTTCTACAAGTGCTCCAAAAGCATTTATATCATTGTAAGCAATATCAGCAAGAGCTTTTCTGTTAAGTAAAATATTAGCCTTTTTAAGTCCATTAATGAATTGATTATAGGTAAGACCAAACATTCTTGCAGCGGCATTTATTCTTGTAATCCAGAGAGCTCTGAAATCTCTCTTTTTAAGTCTTCTGTCTTTATATGCATGTTCTAATGCCTTTTCTACTGCTTTGGCAGCCACTTTATATGAGCGATGTCTGCCACTGTAGTATCCTTTAGCCATTGAAAGCACTTTTTTATGATATCTTCTTGTTTTAAATCCACCTTTTGCTCTTGGCATCTATTCCTCCATTAATTTTAATTAATTAAGAATATTCAAAAAATAAAATTTAAACTCCTGGGGAGGGATTCGAACCCCCGACCAAGTGGTTAACAGCCACCCGCTCTGCCGGCTGAGCTACCCAGGAATTATTTAAAGTTATCAAATTTTGCTAAGTTATGTCAAATTTCAAAAGCTCTGTTATTCTGATTTTTTCTCTTCTTTTTCAGGTTTCTTATAATCTACAAATTCCAGTATTGCCATTGGTGCACTGTCTTTAATTCTAAATCCTGTTCTTACAACTCTTACATATCCACCATTTCGGTCTGCGAAGCGAGGTGCAATCTCTGTAAAAAGCTTTCTTATTAAATCTTTATCCGGCAAATAACTGAGTGCAAGCCTTCTTGAGTGCAGATCCCCTCTTTTCCCAAAGGTAACAAGTCTATCAGCAAGCTCTTTAACAGCTTTTGCCTTGGCAACAGTTGTTTCAATTCTTTCATATTTAATAAGAGAAGCCAGAAGTCCTCTAAGAAGAGCCTTTCTCTGATTTGCTGTTCTTCCAAAATGTCTTCCATCAACTCTATGTCTCATCCATTACCCCCTCTGAGCTTTTTCCTTAAATTTTTCAAGTAAATCTTGATTTATTCTCATTCCCAGCTTTAAACCTAATTTGCTCAATACTTCCTTTATTTCCTCCAGTGAGCGCTTACCAAAGTTTTTTGTTTTTAACAACTCATTTTCATTCTTCTGAACAAGTTCAGCAATAGTGTTTATTCCTGCGCTCTTTAAACAATTATACGCTCTCACAGATAATTCAAGATCTTCAATTGGTTTAAAAATATTTTCATTTAGTGTATCAAATGTTAAACTTTCTTCTATATCAGTAACATCCTCTTCTGACTGTTCATTTTGAATTTCAGATTCTTTGAAAAAAATTAGATACTCAAAATGTTTGATCAATATGTTAGATGCCTCGCTGATTGCTCTCTCAGGAGTTATACTTCCATCAGTCCATATCTCTAAAATCAATCTATCATAATCTGTAAGTTCTCCAACTCTGGTCTTTTCCACTCTAAAATTGACTTTTTTAATGGGGCTGAATATAGCATCAACAGTAATCGCATCTACAGGCAAATCCTCATCTTTAATTATCTCTGAAGGAACATATCCCCTGCCTCTACTCAAATAAAGAGTCATCTCCAGTGAAGCATCCTGGTCAAGGGAACAAATATATTGGGATTTATTCAAAACTTCATATGTTCCATCTGTTTGAATAGCTTCTGCAGTAACTTCAGCTGGTCCTTTTACATTAAGGGTAGCTATTTTTTTATCAGCACTCTGAGAATAGTATTTAAATCTTAATTTTTTAACATTTAAAACAATATCTAATATGTCTTCCTTTACCCCTTTTATTGAGCTAAACTCATGTAGAACACCATTTATTCTTATGGCATAAACTGCTGCTCCTTCCAAAGAAGAAAGCAACACTCTTCTTAATGAATTGCCCAGTGTTATTCCATATCCTCTTTCAAGGGGCTCTATTATAAGCTTTCCATATGTATTGGTCAAAGTTTCCTGCTCAAATGCAACTTTTTTGGGCATTTGAAATTCTTTATATAAATTCATTTACTGCCTCCCAATTTTTATGTAAATTATTTTGAATAAAACTCTACAATTAACTGTTCCTGCACTGGAAGCTGTATTTCATCTCTTTCTGGAAGTCTCACAAATTTGCCTTTCATTTCTTCAATATTCACTTCCACCCATTCAGGGAATCCTCTCTGCTCAGCTAAAGCAAGGCTTTCTTTGATTATCTCTAATTCTTTACCTGACTGAATGATTTCAATTATATCTCCAGGTCTTACCAAATAAGAGGGAATATCAACTTTTCTGCCATTAACTATAAAATATCCATGGTTTACTAACTGCCTTGCCTGTCTTCTGTTTAAAGCAAATCCCATCCTGTAAACCACATTATCAAGTCTTCTTTCAAGAAGTTTCAATAGATTTTCACCAGTAACACCCTTCATTTTAGTGGCTTTTTCAAAGTAGTTCTTAAACTGCCTTTCCATAACACCATAAATTCTCTTGACTTTCTGTTTTTCTCTCAACTGTAATCCATAATCTGACAGTTTACCTCTGTTATGTCCGTGTTGCCCAGGAGGATATTTTCTTCTTTCAAAGGCACATTTTTCTGTATAGCATCGTGTACCTTTTAGAAATAGCTTCATACCTTCTCTTCTGCAAAGTCTACAAAGAGGACCTGTATATCTTGCCATTTTTAAACCCTCCTTCTTTTTGGAGGTCTGCACCCATTATGAGGCACAGGGGTTACATCTTTAATTAAGTTAATTTCAAGCCCTGCTGCCTGTAGTGCTCTTATTGCTGTTTCTCTTCCTGCTCCAGGACCCTTAATTAAAACATCTATCTGCTTCATTCCCATCTCTATAGCTCTCTTTGCGACTGTCTCTGCTGCTATCTGAGCTGCATAAGGAGTTCCTTTTCTTGAACCCTTAAAGCCACAACTACCTGCAGAAGCCCATGCTACAACATTACCGTTTGGATCTGTGATTGTTATTATTGTATTATTAAAACTCGTCTGAACATGAGCCACTCCATATGGAACATTCTTTTTAACTTTTTTTATACCTTTTCTTTTCTGTGCCATTAATTTATATAACCTCCTTTAATTTTTTATTTTTTCTTCATAATCTTTCTTCTTGGACCTTTGCGAGTTCTTGCATTTGTGCGTGTCCTCTGTCCCCTTACAGGCAAATTAGCCATATGTCTCAGTCCTCTATAACAGCCTATATCCATTAATCTTTTTATATTCATGGATATTTCTTTTCTGAGCTCACCTTCAACCTTGTAGTTTCTCTCTATCTCACCTCTGATTTTTACTATTTCTTCATCTGTAAGGTCTTTTACTCTTTTGTCAGGATCCACTCCTGTTTCTTTCAATATTTTATTTGACAAGCTTCTGCCTATGCCGAAAATTCTTGTTAATCCGATTTCAACCCTTTCATTTTTTGGTATATCAACGCCTGCTATTCTTGCCATATTACGCTCCTTTCTTATCCCTGTCTTTGTTTATGCTTTGGATTTTCACAGATAACTCTAATAACTCCTTTTCTTTTAATTATCTTACACTTTGAACAAATCTTTTTTACTGAGGCTCTTACTTTCAATTGACACCTCCTATTTAAATCTATAAATTATTCTACCTTTGGTAAGGTCATAGGGAGATATTTCAACCAGGACTTTATCGCCTGGTAAAATTTTTATAAAATGCATTCTCATTTTCCCAGAAACATAAGCAAGTATAACATGGCCATTTTCAAGCCTTACCCTGAACATAGCATTAGGTAAAGCTTCCTCAATGATTCCTTGCATTTCTATATGTTCTTCTTTCGGCATATAACTTGTTAATATATCTATATTTTTATAGTTTAGTCAAGATTTCTGGTTCACCTTCAGTAATTGCAATAGTATGCTCAAAGTGAGCAGAAAGAGAACCATCTTTGGTAACAGCTGTCCAGCCATCTGAAAGAATTTCTACTTCATATGTCCCTGCATTGACCATTGGTTCAATAGCAAGAGTCATACCTTTTTTCAGTTTTGGACCAACTCCTTTTGCGCCAAAATTTGGAATCTGAGGCTCTTCATGAAGAGACCTTCCTATCCCATGACCTACAAAGGCTCGCACAACTGAAAATCCATTAGATTCAACATGCATCTGTATAGCATTAGATATATCACCAATTCTTTTGCCAGGAATTGCTTCAGCAATTCCTTTATATAATGCTTCTTCTGTAATTTTAAGTAGTTTCTGAGCCTCCTCTGAAATCCTGCCAACAGGATAGGTATATGCAGCATCACCATAAAAGCTTTCACACAAAACTCCTACATCAACGCTTATGATATCTCCTTCTTTAACAAAAACTTTTTCTGATGGTATTCCATGAACAACCTGCTCATTTATTGAAATACAAGCACTGGCAGGATAACCTCTGTAACCTTTAAATGCAGGAATTCCTCCCATCTTAATTATCAAATTTTCAATAAATTGCTCTATATGCTTTGTTGTCAATCCTTCTTTAATATATGTTTTAAGCTCATCAAGAACTGTTGCCACTATCCGGCAGGATTTCCGCATTTTTTGTAGTTCTTCAGGGCTTTTTATTATAATCACTCCTTGATTAGTCCTTCCTGCCCTTTATTCTGAATCTTTTGAAGAATCCTTCATAGGATCTGCTTATCATGTGAGTTTCAATTTGAGAAACTGTATCAAGAGCTACACCAACAGCAATGAGAAGTGAAGTCCCTCCAAAATAAAAGGGAACTTTAAATTTAGCAATAAGAATCTCAGGTAAAACACAAACAGCACTCAGATAAAGAGCACCAATGAAAGTAAGGCGTGAAAGCACACGATAAATATACTCAGATGTTTTCTGCCCTGGTCTTACTCCTGTAATATATCCTCCATTTTTCTGAAGGTTTTCAGCAATTTCCACTGGATTGTAAATTACAGCTGTGTAAAAATATGTGAAAAAGATTATCAACCCAACATAAAGTATGATATGAAGAAAACTTCCTGGAGAAAGCTGTTTTGCCAGTGCTTGAACCCATGGAACAGCTATAAATCCTGCTACAGTAGCAGGAAACATCAATACTGAAGAAGCAAAAATCGGTGGAATAACTCCTGCTGAATTAATCTTCAATGGAAGATATGTGGTATATCCACCATACATCTTTCTTCCAACAACTCTTTTTGCATATTGAATGGGAATTCTTCTTTGTCCTCTTTCAATAAATATAATTCCTGCCACAACTCCGACCATAACAACAATTAGAATTAAAACAAAAAATATTGATAATTCACCTGTTCTGACAAGATTATATGTATAAAAACAGGCATTGGGAAATCTGGCAACAATTCCTGCAAATATTATTAAAGAGATACCATTACCTATTCCTTTTTCTGTTATCTGCTCTCCAAGCCACATAAGAAAGGCTGTTCCTGCTGTAAGAGTAATCATTGTTACAAGTCTAAATGACCATCCTGGCTCTTGAATAAACTGCCCACCACCCATACCTTCAAGTCCAATAGCTATGCCAAATCCCTGAATTGCAGCAATTACAATTGTTGCGTATCTTGTATATCTTGTTATCTTTTTTCTGCCTTCCTCTCCTTCTTTTGCAAGTTTTGCCAAAGAAGGAATAACAACAGTCAAAAGCTGAAAAATAATTGATGCACTGATATAAGGCATTACACCGAGAGCAAATATGGTAACCTTAGAAAGTGCTCCGCCTGTAAAAATATCAAAAAAGCCCATAACAGCTCCACCGCGCTCAAGCAAAAACTTGCTCAATGCTTCACCATCTATGCCTGGTGTTGGGATATGAGCTCCAATTCTGAATACAGCAAGCATGGCAAGAGTAAATAAAACTCTTGCCCTTAATTCTGGTATCTTGAGAATGTTTCTGAAGGCTGTTATAAGTCCCACTATATGACCTCTACTTTGCCACCAATTGATTCAATTTTTTGAAGAGCTGTTTTGCTTATAGCATGAGCTTTAATTGTGACAGGCTTTTTTATTTCACCATTTCCAAGAATTTTCAATCCATCTTTTAATCTTTTCAAAACACCTTTCTGTAAAAGAATCTCTGGAGTGATAACATCAACTTCATCAATAATTTTATTTAAATCTCTAAGATTTACTATTGCATACTCTCTCCGAAAAGGTGCATTGGAAAAACCTCTTTTGGGAACTCTCCTTTGAAGTGGCATCTGTCCGCCTTCAAATCCTGCTCCTTTAGCACCTCCAGAACGGGATTTCTGTCCTTTAATTCCCTTTGTTGAGTATCTGCCATGTCCAGAACCCAGTCCTCTTCCAATTCTTTTTTCTCTTTTTTTGCTTCCAGGAGCTGGTTTTAAATCATTTATTTTCATAAAACTTTTTCCTCCTCAACTGCTTGATTTTCTTCAGGGACTTCTATTTCAGAAGGCTTTACTCTGAGTTTTACCACTGAAGAAGGCTCTTTTAAACTGCTTAATGCTCCTATTGTTGCCTTAACTGAATTAAAAGGATTATGACTTCCAAGAACTTTTGCAACTACATCTTGAACTCCTGCAACTTCAAAAACCGCTCTTGCAGGACCGCCAGCTATTATACCAGTTCCTTTTGGAGCAGGGTTTATTACAATCTTTGTAGCACCATATTTGTATTCCACACGATGTGGAATTGTAGTATCTTTCAAGGGAAAACTTATAAGATTTTTTTTAGCTTTATCTATTGCCTTTCTTATTGCATCAGGAACTTCTGCTGCTTTCCCTTTACCAACTCCAACAATACCTGCTTCATTACCCACCACAACCAGAGCACTGAAAGAAAATCGTCTGCCACCTTTTACAACCTTAGCAACTCTATTTATGTAGACTACTTTGTCCTTTAAATTCAGTTCCTGAGCATTTATTCTCTCCTGCTTCATTACTCCTCCCTAAAATTGTAATCCCTTCTGTCTTGCAGCATCTGCAAGAGCTTTAACACATCCATGATATTTATAGCCTGCTCTGTCAAAAACAACTTTTGTTATACCAGCCTTAAGAGCTCTTTCTGCAATCAGTTCTCCTACCTTTGCAGCAAATTCTTTATTACCCTTATGACCTGGTAAATCTCTTAATTCTTTATCAATAGTTGAAGCAGATACAAGTGTATGTCCCTTTGTATCATCAATAATTTGTGCATATATATGATTGAGACTTCTAAATACACAAAGTCTTGGTCTCTGAGGAGTGCCAAAAACCTTTTTTCTGATTCTTCTGCGTCTTCTTTCTCTTAATTCAGTTTTATCTCGCAATGCTGAACCTCCTTATTTCTTTCCAGTCTTTCCAGGTTTTAATTTTAAAACTTCATCAGCATATCTAATTCCTTTGCCTTTGTAAGCATCTGGAGGTCTGATAGCCCTTATGTTAGCAGCTACCTGTCCAACAAGCTGTTTGTCTATTCCATACAGTGTAATAGTTGTTTGTTTCTCATCAACAGTAGCTTTAATCCCCTCTGGAAGAGGAAACTCCACTGGATGAGAATATCCTACATGAAGTATAAGTTTATTTCCACTTACCTGAGCCCTGTAACCCACACCATAGATCTGAAGAGTCTTTGTAAATCCCTGAGAAACTCCTGTAACCATATTTGATATCAAGCTTCTTACAAGTCCATGCATGGCTTTTTGTTTAGCAATATCAGAATCTCTTGTAATAGTTACAGCTTTACTGTCTAAGGTTACTCCTATCCCCTCAGGTAGTTCATAGCTTAACTGTCCTTTTGGACCTTTAACAATGATTTTTCTATTTTCTACTGCTACACTCACTCCTTCTGGCATCTGAATTGGCTTTCTTCCTATTCTTGACATCCTTTCACCTCTTACCATACATAACATATTACTTCTCCACCGACTCCTCTATGTCGGCACTCTTTATCAGTCATAACACCCTGAGATGTGGTCAATATAGCTATACCAAGTCCTCCCATGACATGAGGAACTTCATCTTTACTGACATATACTCTTCTACCAGGTTTACTGATTCTCTGAAGATTTGTAATCACTGAATCACCTTCTGGTGTATATTTCAAATTTATTCTTATGATACCCTGCTTTTTATCTTTTACAATCTTGTAAGATTTGATGAAGCCTTCCTCCTTAAGTATCTTTGAGATTTCAATCTTCATTCTTGAAGCAGGAATATCAACTTTATCTGCCTTTACTTTTATTGCATTTCTAATCCGAGTTAGCATGTCTGCAATTGGATCTGTCATCATAATTACCACCTCTTACCAGCTTGCTTTTACAACTCCAGGGATTTTCCCTGAGTTGGCTAAAAATCTGAAGCAAATTCTACATAGCCCAAAGTCTCTCAAGTATCCTCTTGGTCTGCCGCATATTTTACAACGATTTCTCACTCTCACCTTAAATTTTGGTGGATAATTTGCTCTTTCTATTTTACTCTTCCTTGCCACAGCTCCTCCTTATCTTATTGGCATTCCAAAGGCTTTCAATAATGCTAAAGCCTCTTCATCGGACTTAGCTGTTGTACATATGGTTATATCAAGTCCGTGTATCATTTCAACTTTATCATAATCTATTTCAGGAAATATGAACTGCTCTTTAATTCCAAAGGAATAATTTCCTCTGCCATCAAAAGACTTCGGTGAAATTCCTCTGAAATCCCTTATTCTTGGTAAAGAAAGGGAAATTAATCTATCTAAAAATTCATACATTCTGTCTCTTCTTAATGTAACCTTACAGCCTATAGGCATACCCTTTTTAAGTTTAAAAGCTGCCAGTGCTCTTTTAGCCTTTGTTATAACAGGTTTCTGTCCTGTTATCATGGCAAGCTGTTTTTCAGCAGCATCAAGAAGCTTTATATTCTGAATTGCTTCTCCTAAGGTAACATGCACAACTATTTTATCAAGGCGTGGTACTTGCATCACATTTTTATAATTAAACTTTTTCATTAATGCTGGAACGATTTCTCTGTCATATTTTTCTTTGAGACGAGGAATATATTTTTTAACTTCAGCATTCATCAGTCAATAACCTCCTTACACTTCTTGCAAATCCTCACCTTTCTACCATCTTCTAAGATTCTCGCACCTATCCGCGTAGGTTTATCACACTTTGGGCAGATGAGCATTGCCTTTGATATATGAATAGGATGCTCTCTTTCAATAATTCCACCCTGTGGATATTTGCGCGAAGGTTTTTGATGCTTTTTGACAATATTAACTCCCTCTACTACAACTTTTTCATCCCTGGGAATAACCCTTAGAACTCTTCCCTTTTTATCCTTATCTTTTCCTGATAAAACTAAAACAGTATCTCCTTTTTTAATCCTTAAACTCACTTTCCTCCTCCACCTAAATAACTTCTGGAGCAAGAGATACTATTTTTGTAAACTCTTTCCATCTCAGTTCCCTTGCCACAGGCCCAAATATTCTTGTACCAATTGGTTCAAGTTGATTATTTACCAGCACAACAGCATTCTGATCAAACCTTATATAAGAACCATCAGGTCTCCTGACAGATCTGCGCAATCTAACAATAACAGCTTTCACCACAGAACCTTTTTTTATATTACTATCTGGTAAGGCTTCTTTAACACTAACAACAATAACATCTCCTAAGCTTGCATATTTTCTATTTGAACCTCCAAGAACTCTTATGCACTGCACTCTTTTTGCACCAGAATTATCAGCAACCTCAAGAATACTTCTTGGCTGAATCATTGAGTATCACCCTCCTTAATAATTCTTAAGATCCTCCATCTTTTTGTTTTGCTTATAGGCCTGCTTTCAATTATTTCCACCATATCTCCAAGTTTGCACTTATTCTCTTCATCATGGGCTTTATACTTCTTTTTTGTTTTAATAGTTTTTTTGTAAAGAGGATGCTGAAAAATTCTTTCCACAGAAACCACCACTGTTTTATCCATTTTATCGCTTACAACTGTGCCTTTTAATATCTTTTTCGGCATATCACTAACTCCTTATTCCTCTTTGTTTCTCTGTAATAATAGTTAAAATTCTTGCAATGTCTTTCTTTACTGCCCTAATTCTTTTTACATTCTGAAGTTCACCTTTGGCAAGTTGAAATCTTAAATTAAACAACTCCTTGCGTAACTCCTGCTCTTTTTTCTTTAACTCTTCTATTGAAAAATTTCTAAGCTCTACAATCTTCATACAAAACTCTCCTGCCTTTTTACAAATTTCGTCTTCACTGGTAGTTTATGGGATGCCAGTTCAAAAGCTTCCTTTGCAATTTCCTCTGAAACTCCTGATAGTTCAAAAAGAATTCTGCCTGGTTTAACCACTGCAACCCAGAATTCAGGGTTACCCTTTCCTTTACCCATTCTGGTTTCAGCAGGTTTACGAGTAACTGGCTTATCAGGGAAAATTCTTATCCAGAGCTTACAGCCTTTTTTAGCATGCCTCATTATGGCAACTCTTGCTGCTTCAATCTGCCTTGCTGTAATCCATGCTGGCTCTAAAGCCTTAAGTCCATATTCACCAAAGGATATTGTACTGCCTCTGTAGGCAATTCCCTTCATTCTGCCTTTTTGCATCTTACGAAATTTCACTTTCTTTGGAGCTAACATAATTTATTCCTCTCTGTTTCTAAATTATAAGTTTATATATTGCCCTGGTTGAACTTCACCTTTAAAAATCCATACCTTTACACCAATCACTCCATAGGTAGTTCTTGCCTCTGCAAAACCGTAATCAATATCTGCTCTGAAAGTGCTTAAAGGAACTCTTCCTTCTCTATACCATTCAGTTCGTGCTATTTCTGCTCCTGCCAATCTTCCTGCGCAGGATACCTTAATACCCTTAGCACCAAACCTCATTGAAGAGGCTACAGCTCTTTTCATTGCTCTTCTGTAGGCAACTCTTTTTTCTATCTGAAGAGCTATGTTTTCAGCAACAAGCTGTGCATCAAGCTCTGGTCGTCTTACTTCCTGTACATCAACATGTGCCTGTTTATGAGTTATTGCTTCAACTTCTTTTTTTAGTTTGTCCACTTCTGCACCTTTTTTACCTATGATTATCCCGGGTCTGGCTGCAAATATTAAAACCTTTATTTTTTCTCCAACTCTCTCTATCTCAATTCTGGATATTCCAGCATGATAAAGCTTTTCTTTTAACATTTTTCTAAGCTTCAGATCCTCTATTAACTGATCAGCATATCTTTTTTTAGCAAACCATCTACTTTCCCATGTTCTTATTATTCCCAGCCTGTTACCTATTGGATTTGTTTTCTGTCCCAAATCAACACCCCCGGTTTAATTTTCTTCAACTCCAACATATATTGTAATATGCGAAGTTTTTTTCTTAATAATATTTGCTCTTCCCATAGCTCTATGTTCAATCCTTTTCATCATAGGACCCTGATCCACAAAAGCCTTAACTACTTTTAATGCATCAATATCTATTTTTGGGTTTTTCTGCTCAGCATTTGCCAGTGCAGATCTTAAAACTTTTTCAATTATTTTAGCTCCTCTGTGAGGCATATATTTCAGCATCAGTAAAGCCTCACCTGCTTTTTTACCACGAATTAAATTTATAACTCTTCTTGCTTTAGTTGGAGTTATCCGAGCATATCTTAATATAGCCCTTGCTTCCATTTTTTATTTCCCCTTAGCCTTTTTCTTTTCTTCAGAGCCTGCATGCCCTTTAAAAGTTCTTGTTGGAGCAAATTCTCCAAGTTTGTGTCCGATCATGTTTTCAGTTACATATACAGGAATAAACTTTTTGCCATTGTGAACTGCAAATGTAAGACCAATAAATTCAGGAATAATTGTAGACCTTCTTGACCATGTCTTTATAGGCTTTTTATCTCCTGTTAAGACTGCTTTTTTTACCTTTTCCATAAGTTTAGCATCAACAAATGGACCTTTTTTAAGCGATCTTGGCACGTTTAACCCCCTTTACTTCCGCCTCTTTATTATAAACTTATCAGTTCTTTTGTTTTTCCTTGTTTTAACTCCTTCAGGTTTACCCCATGGTGTGCATGCAGGTCTTCCTCCAGAGGATTTACCTTCTCCACCTCCAAGAGGATGATCCACAGGATTCATAGCAACTCCTCTAACAGAAGGTCTTCTTCCCATATGCCTCATTCTGCCTGCTTTTCCAATTATGATATTTTCATGTTCAAGGTTGCTTACCTGTCCTATGGTAGCAAAGCAGTTTACATTTATCAGCCTTACTTCTCCTGATGGTAGTTTAACATGAGCATATTTCCCCTCTTTTGCCATAAGTTGTGCTGCAGTTCCTGCACTTCTGACAAGTTTTCCTCCTCCACCAGGATAGAGTTCAATATTATGTATCATTGTCCCAAGGGGGATCTCCTTAAGAGGCAAACTATTACCAACTTTTATATCAACGCCTGAGCCACTTATTATTTTATCGCTCACATTTAATCCATCGGGTGCAAGAATGTATCTGTATTCACCATCCACATACTTCAAAAGAGCTATCCTAGCTGATCTGTTTGGATCATATTCAATGCTCACAACTGTTGCTGGAATACCGTGTTTATCCCTTTTAAAATCTATAATTCTATAAAGCTTTCTGTTACCTCCTCCTTTAAGCCATGATGTGATTCTACCCTGATTATTTCTTCCCTTTCTCTTTTTAATGCATACAGTTAAAGGCTTATAAGGCTCTTGCTTTGTTATTTCACTAAAATCAGAATATGTTACAAATCTTCTACCTGCTGATGTTGGTTTACATCTTCTTATAGCCATTTATACACCCTCTATCAAATCTAATTTTTCCCCTGGTTTCAGGGTGACTATTGCTTTTTTTATCTTCCTGGTTTTTGTAAAGCGAAGCCCCACTCTTTTTAATTTAGGTTTAACATTGATAACATCAACGCTGTCAACTTTTACTTTAAAAATTTGCTCAAAAGCCCTCTTAATCTGAACCTTGTTTGCATCTGGATCAACTTCCACAATGACTTTATTCTGAGTTTCTTTAAGATTCAAAGCTTTTTCTGTAAAAATAGGCTTTCTTATTATACTGTAAATATCCATCAGGAAACCCCCTTAATGCTGAGCAACTTATCAAGCCCAGCAACTGTGAATATTACTTTATCAAACATTGCCACATGATAAGCATTAAGATCCTCTGCTCTTACTACGCCTACATATGGAATGTTCCTTGCCGAAAGAAGTATTTTTTCATCCTTCTCTGCAAGAGCTATAAGAACAGATTTTCCATTGAGCTGCAACTTCTTTAAAATTTCTACCATATCTCTGGTCTTTATTCTATCAAGAGATAGATTATCAACCAACAAAATCTCACTATCTCTGTATTTCATTGTCAAGGCTTTAAATAAAGCTGTATCTTTCATCTGCTTTGGTAGCTGCACATAGTAGTCTTTTGGTTTAGGACCAAATACTATTCCACCTTTTCTCCATAAAGGTGAGCGTATACTTCCATGCCTTGCCCTTCCTGTATGCTTCTGTCTCCATGGCTTTCTTCCACCGCCAGAGACTTCAGCTCTTGTTTTTGTAGAATGTGTGCCCTGTCTTTGATTTGCCATATAGGCAACCACCACTGTATGAACAATAGATTCATGGGCTGGATTGTTAAAAACAATTTCTGGAACTTCTTTTTTACCAACTATGTTGTTATTAATATCTCTTATCTCAATCTCCATCATGCTTCTACCTTCCATATTTCTAAGATTCCATTTTCACCGCCCGGAACAGCACCTTTCAGAAGAACTAAATTCTGTTCCGGAATAATATCCACAATTGTTAAATTTTTCACAGTAACTGTCTCATTTCCCATATGACCTGCCATTCTTTTACCTTTCCATACTCTTGAAGGAAAGGAACTTGCACCAATAGAACCAGGTGCCCTGTTAAACATAGAACCATGACTGTCAGGACCACCTGCAAAGTTATGCCTTTTCATAACACCCTGAAATCCTTTTCCCTTTGAAGTCCCTCTCACGCTTACCACATCACCTTTTGAGAATATCTCCACAGTAACTTTATCTCCCACACTGTATCCTGTCATTCTAAATTCCCTTAAGACTCTACATGGAGGAACCCCGGCTTTTTTAAAAACTCCAAGCAAGGGCTTAGGTATATTTTTTTCTTTTCTTATTTCCTTAAAACCAAGCTGAACTGCTTCATACCCATCTTTCTCAGGAGTTCTTACCTGCACAACCCAGCAAGGTCCTGCTTCTATAACAGTTACAGGAATAATTCTACCTTCTTCATCAAATATTTGAGTCATTCCTACTTTTCTACCTAAGATTCCCTTCATAGCTTTATCTCCACATCTACCCCTGCAGAAAGCTCTAATTTCATAAGAGCCTCCACTGTTTCGGGGGTGGGATCATGTATATCTATTAATCTTTTATGCACTCTTATTTCAAATTGTTCCCTTGATTTTTTATCCTGATTTGTTGACCTTAAAACCGTATATCTGCTTATCTTTGTGGGCAATGGCACAGGTCCAGCGATCCTTGCACCGGTTCTTTTAACTGTATCAACTATTTCCTTAACAGATTGATCCAGAACTCTGTGATCATAAGCTCTTAATTTTATTCTAATTTTTTGGTCCATTTTACTCCAGCACCTCTGTGACTACACCTGCACCTACTGTTCTTCCACCTTCTCTTATTGCAAACCTCAATCCCTCTTCCATAGCTATCGGCGCTATCAGCTCCACTGTCAGATTCACATTATCTCCAGGCATTACCATCTCCACTCCCTCTGGTAGCTTTATCACTCCTGTTACATCCGTTGTCCTGAAATAAAACTGAGGCCTGTAACCATTGAAAAAAGGTGTATGCCTCCCCCCTTCTTCCTTGGTCAATACATATACTTCTGCCTTAAACTTTGTATGCGGAGTAATGCTCCCAGGTTTCGCCAGTACCATACCACGCTCTACTTCATCCTTGCCTATCCCCCTTAACAACACTCCTATGTTGTCTCCTGCTCTTCCTTCATCAAGTATCTTCCTGAACATCTCTACTCCAGTTGCTACTGTCTTCCTTGTCTCCCTTAATCCCACTATCTCTACTTCATCCCCTACTTTTATTATCCCTCTTTCTACTCTCCCTGTCACTACTGTCCCTCGCCCAGATATGCTAAATACATCCTCTATGGGCATTAAAAATGGCTTGTCTATAGGCCTTTCAGGCTCTGGTATGTAACTGTCCAGTGCATCAAGTAGTTCCTGTATAGGCTTGTACTCAGCTGCATTCGGATCCCTGCTACTGCTCTCTAATGCCTTCAATGCACTGCCCCTTATTATCGGTATCTCATCCCCAGGAAATCCATACTTGCTCAGTAACTCCCTCACTTCAAGCTCTACTAAGTCCAGTAACTCAGGATCATCTACCATGTCTGTCTTGTTCATGAATACTACTATGTATGGTACACCTACCTGCCTGGCAAGCAGTATGTGCTCTCTTGTCTGTGGCATCGGTCCATCATTCGCTGCTACTACAAGTATAGATCCATCCATCTGCGCTGCTCCTGTTATCATGTTCTTTATGTAGTCCGCATGCCCAGGACAGTCTACATGCGCATAATGCCTCCTGTCTGTCTCATACTCTACATGAGCTGTGTTTATTGTTATTCCCCTTGCTTTCTCCTCAGGTGCATTGTCTATCTGGTCATAACTTTTGTACTGAGCTAATCCCTTCAGTTCCAGATACTTCGTTATCGCTGCTGTAAGCGTGGTCTTGCCATGATCAATATGCCCAATTGTACCTACATTTACATGCGGCTTCTTCCTCTCAAATTTTGCCTTACCCATCGTCTCCTCCTTAAAATCTTTAAAACTTTATTTATTATTACCCTTTATCTTGGCAATTATCTGCTCTGTAAGATTTTTTGGGACCTCGTCATAATGGGAAAACTGCATTGTGTATGTACCTCTACCCTGCGTTTTTGACCTTAAATCAGTTGCATACCCAAACATTTCTGATAGAGGAACCATTGCTCGTATAACCTGTGCTTTACCTCTTTTTTCCATAGACTGAATTTTACCACGTCTTGAATTCAAATCTCCTATTACTTCACCCATGTAGTCTTCAGGAACTACCACTTCAACATCCATAATTGGTTCCAGTAAAACAAGTTCAGCCTTTTTACATGCATCTTTAAATGCCATTGATGCAGCAATTTTGAATGCAAGCTCTGAAGAGTCAACCTCATGATAGGAACCATCAAAAAGCGTTACTTTCACATCAACAACAGGATATCCAGCAAGAACTCCTCCCTCCATAGCTTCAATAATCCCTTTTTCAACAGCTGGAATGAACTCCCTGGGAATAGTGCCTCCAACAATCTTGTTCACAAACTCAAAACCCTTTCCTCTCTCAAGTGGCTCCACTTCAATCCATACATGTCCATACTGACCTCGTCCACCAGTTTGCCTTATAAATTTTCCTTCAGCCTTTGCTGGCATTTTAATTGTTTCTTTATATGCAACCTGTGGCTTTCCAACATTTGCTCCCACTTTAAATTCTCTTGTAAGTCTATCAACAATTATTTCAAGGTGAAGCTCTCCCATTCCAGAAATAATTGTCTGACCTGTCTCTTCATTAAAGCTTACCCTGAAAGATGGGTCTTCCTGAGAAATTTTCTGCAATGAAAGAGATAACTTTTCCTGATCTGCCTTTGTTTTTGGCTCTATGGCAACAGAGATAACAGGCTCAGGAAACTCTATGGATTCAAGAACAACAGGATTGTTTTCATCACAAAGAGTATCTCCTGTTAAAGTATTCTTTAAACCTACAACAGCAGCAATATCTCCTGCACAGATTTCCTTTATTTCTTCTCTTCTATTTGAATGCATTCTGAAAATTCTTGCAACTCTTTCCTTTATGTTTCTTGTAGAATTGTACACATAACTGCCAGAAGTTAAAATACCTGAATATACTCTCACATAAGTAAGACTGCCCATATATGGGTCTGCCATAATCTTGAATGCAAGAGCTGTCAATGGTTCATCTATACTTGCTCTTCTAAAAACTTCTGTTCCATCCAGAGGATTAACTCCTTTAACTGGAGGAATATCAAGTGGAGATGGCAAATAATAAACAATGGCATCAAGAAGCATCTGAACTCCTTTATTTTTAAATGCAGAACCACATAAAACAGGAGTAATCTTCATCTGTATTGTTCCTTTTCTCAGTGCAGCCCTTATTTCCTCAGAAGTAATCTCCTCGCCGGAAAGATATTTTTCCATAATTCTGTCATCTATATCGCATAGAGCTTCTATCATTTTTTCTCTGTATTTTTTTGCCTGGTCAAGATACTCAGAGGGGATCTCATCTTCTACAAATTTAGCACCAAGTGTTTCATCGTCAAAATAGTAAGCTTTCATCTCAATCAGATCTATAGGACCTCTGAATGTATCTTCCTTGCCAATTGGAATCTGTACTGCAACAGGATTTGCACCAAGTTTTTCTATCATGCTTTCAATGGACATAAAAAAATCTGCTCCTATTTTATCCATCTTGTTCATGAAAGCAATTCTTGGCACCTTGTATTTATCAGCCTGTCTCCAGACAGTTTCACTCTGTGGCTCAACTCCTGCTGAGGCATCAAAAACAGCAATGGCTCCATCAAGAACCCTTAAAGATCTTTCCACCTCAATTGTAAAGTCCACATGGCCTGGAGTGTCTATTATATTAATTTTATGCTCCTTCCACATACAGCTTGTAGATGCTGCTGTTATTGTTATTCCTCGTTCCTGCTCCTGTGGCATCCAGTCCATTACAGCAGTGCCTTCATGAACTTCTCCTATTTTATAGGTCACGCCGGTATAATACAGAATTCGCTCAGTAGTTGTTGTTTTACCGGCATCAATATGAGCCATAATACCAATATTTCTCGTTTTTTCAAGCGGAAATCTTTCCATAATACTCCTCTAATAGATTACCACCTATAATGGGCAAATGCCCTGTTGGCTTCTGCCATTTTGTGGGTTTCTTCTTTTTTCTTTATTGAAGAACCTACATTATTGTAGGCATCAAGTATTTCCCCAGCAAGTCTTTCTTTCATTGTTTTTTCTTTTCTTTGCCTTGCATATGTTTTAAGCCATCTTAATGCAAGACTTAATCTCCTGTTAGGTCTTACCTCCATAGGAACCTGATATGTAGCACCTCCTACTCTGCGAGGCCTTACTTCAAGAACAGGCTTAATGTTTTCAATTGCCTGCTTAAAAACTTTTAATGGGTCCTGACCTGTTTTTTCTTTAATTATTTCAAATGCACCATAGCATATCTTTTCACTTATGGATTTTTTGCCATCTTCCATAATCACATTTATTAATTTAGATACCAGCTTACTCTGATATTTTGGATCAGGCAAAACTTCTCTTTTTGGCACATAACCTCTTCTTGGCATCTTATACTCCTAAGTTATTTTGGTCTTTTAGTACCATATTTTGAGCGACTCTGTCTTCTATTATTAACACCTGCACAGTCCAGTGTTCCTCTTACAATATGGTATCTCACACCTGGCAGATCCTTCACTCTTCCACCTCTTACAAGAACTATGGAGTGCTCCTGTAAATTGTGTCCTTCTCCTGGTATATAAGCTATTACCTCAACTCCATTTGTGAGCCTCACCTTTGCCACTTTTCTTAAGGCAGAATTAGGCTTTTTGGGAGTTGTAGTATATACCCTTACACAAACCCCTCTTCTCTGAGGACATGATTGCAGAGCAGGTGATTTTGTTTTCTTTTCAACCTTTTCCCTGCCCTTCTTTACTAACTGTGAAATTGTCGGCACCTTTTCACCTCAATAATAAAATTAGTTTAACAAAACTTTAACATTTGCAGACAAGACTTTTTAGTTTATCAAAAAATAAAAAGTCTGTCAAGTAAGTATCTATGAAAAATTTTGGAATATATAAAAAATAATTTAACTAATTTCCTGTAAAAAAAGCAACAAAAGTTAGAATTTTAACCTGGTAAATTTCTGTGATATTTGGTTTTTCTCTTTTTTATTTTTTCAATTTCTTTAGGGATGCCTAAATATTCTTTTAATTTTTCCACAAGCATTCTACGTGCAAAAAAGCGATTTAATCCCTGAGATCTTTCCTTTGTGCATTTTACCTCAATCCCTGTAGGTTTATGCTTTAAATAAACTCCAGTAGAAGCTTTATTAAGCTTTTGTCCTCCGTGTCCTGAGCATCTGATAAACTTTTCATCTATATCTGATTCCTTTATCCCAAGCTTTTGCATTTCACTTAAAAGCTCTTTTTCTTTCTTTTCAGTTACTGGAAATTTTCCCATATCAGGAAAGAAGTGGTAAAATTTTATTGATTTCTGCAAGAGTTTCAACAACAATGTCTGCCTCTGTATCTTGTAATTTTTCAACACTGTAAGGACCTGTTGCAACAGCAATTACTCTGGCTCCATATGGCTTTGCGCAGGCTACATCTCTTGGAGTATCGCCGATAACAATACAGTGATGGAAATCCAGATAATTATTGAATATTCTTAAAAATCTCTTAACAGCTATTGGCAGAAGCTGATTTCTATCCTCATGGTCACTACCAAAAGCACCAGTTGGGAAAAAAGAATTTAAACCAAAAGGATCAAGCTTAATTCTTGCACCTTTTTCAAGATTTCCTGTAAGAAGTCCCATTGGGTATTTTAATTCGTAATGGATAAATTCTATAAAATCCTTTACTCCTGGTTTTAAGTGCTTTGAGTTATTATTGATCTGGACTGTGAGATTTTTAAGATAACTTTCAATCAGTTCATTAACCAGAGAAATTGAAGGCTCAATTCCATTAAGCATGAGTCCTTCTTTTATTATCTGGACATCAGTTTTACCAGCCATTTCAAAGTCTTTAAATGCATCTTTAATTCCAAGAACTTCTTCAAAAGCTCTATTAAGAGAACGAGTTCCTGCTCCACCAGCGCTGATCAATGTTCCATCAATATCAAAAAGAATTAGCTTCATAAATCCTCCTGGGAATTAACTTTTCTTTTAAAAATTTTGCAGTTTTTGATGTAGGCTTCGGCTCTTGGTTCCATTCTGTTGAATCCTTTTTATTTAAAGCTTCATCAAGCAAAACAAGAAAAACTCTTCGTGGCAGTTCATAGGCTCCAAGACTTAATAAGTGTCTGTTTGTAATCTGGCAGTCAATGAAATGAAAATCATTTTTAATTAGATGTTCCACAAGGCAGGCAAGAGCTACCTTTGATGCATCCTTCATAAGTGTAAACATTGACTCACCAAAAAAAGCTTTACCAATGGAGACTCCATATAGTCCTCCTACTATTTTACCCTCAAACCAGACTTCCACTGAATGAGCATATCCAAGTTTATGAAGCTTTATATAAGCCTCCATCATTTCTGGCAGTATCCATGTCCCCACAGAACCCTTTCTTGGAGCTGTAGCACATCCCTTAATAACAGAAATGAAATCTCTATCAAAGCTAACTCTGTAAATGTCTTTTTTTAAAATCTGATAAAGACTTCTTGACATTTTAAAAAGCATGGGAAATATCAGAGGTCTCTCTGGAGGTGACCACCATAGAATTGGTTTATGATTGTACCATGGAAATATTCCTGATCTGTAAGCAACTATAAGTCTTTCAGGACTAAGGTCTCCACCAATTGCAAGCAGTCCATCAGGCTCAGCAAATTCTGGATGGGGAAAAACCAGTTTCTCACAAAGCAAATACACTGTCATCTATCTCAAAGGAAAGGCTTCCTTCATGTAGATTTACAATAACTTTTCCACCGTTTTTAAGTCTTCCAAATAAAATTTCTTCAACAAGCGGTACTTTTATTTCCTTTTGAATAATTCTCTGAAGAGGCCTTGCTCCAAATTTTGGGTCAAAACCCTTTTGAGCAAGCCATCTTCTTGTTTCCTCTGTAATTTCAACGAAAATATTTTTTGATGCAAGCTGTTCATTAAGTTCCTTTATAAATTTATCCACAATCCTGAAGACAATCTCTTCTGGTAAAGGATTAAAGGTAACTATTGCATCAAGTCTGTTGCGAAACTCTGGGCTAAAAACTCTTTCAACTGCCTCTTTAGTTTTTCTGAGTTGATCAGAACTTCTGTCCCCAAAACCAATTACAGGTCTTTCCATTTCTCTTGCACCAATGTTTGATGTCATAATAAGAATAACATTCCTCATATCTGCCTTTCTTCCTGTATTGTCTGTAAGAGTTCCATAGTCCATTACCTGAAGAAGCACATTAAATATATCTTCATGGGCTTTTTCTATCTCATCAAGTAAAAGCACGCAATGAGGATTTTTTCTTATCTGTTCAGTAAGAAGCCCACCCTGTTCAAACCCGATATATCCTGGAGGAGCACCAATAAGCTTTGCAACAGAGTGTTTTTCCATATACTCACTCATGTCAAATCTTATAAAATTGATTCCCAGTATGTTTGCCAGCTGTCTTGAAAGTTCTGTTTTACCAACTCCTGTAGGACCTGTAAAAAGAAAGCAACCTATTGGTCTCTGAGGCTCTTTAAGTCCTGCTTTAGCAAGTTTTATTACTCTTGAAACCGCCTCTATTGCTTCATCCTGCCCAAAAATTACAGATTTTAATTCTGATTCAAGATTTTTAAGTCTATCAGCATCACTGGATGTTATCTCCTGAGAAGGTATTCTTGCTATCTTTGCCACTGTCTGCTCAATTACTTTTTCAGTAACAACAGGATTATCACTTTGGTAAAGTCTTACAACAGCACCTGCCTCATCAATAACATCAATAGCTTTATCTGGTAAAAATCTCTCAGTTATGTATTTTGCTGAAAGATGAACTGCTGAGCGTAATGCCTCTGGAGTATAGATTACACCATGATATTGCTCATAGTAGGATTTGAGACCTTTAAGAATCTCAATTGTTTGTTCCTCAGAAGGCTCAGAAATATCTATTTTCTGAAATCTTCTTGAAAGTGCCCTGTCTTTTTCAAAATAGTTTCTGTATTCCTCATAGGTTGTAGCACCTATGCAGCGAATTTTCCCTTCAATTAAAACAGGTTTTAAAAGATTTGAAGCATCCACAGTACTTCCACTTGCAGAGCCAGCACCAACAACTGTATGAATCTCATCTATAAAAAGTATGCAATCTTTGATTTTGTAAAGAGAGTTTATCAAAGCCTTCATTCTTGCTTCAAAATCTCCTCTATATTTTGTCCCAGCAAGTAGTGAACCCATATCAAGAGCAAAAATTTTAACAGTTTTAAGATGCTCTGGCACCTCACCATGAGCAACTTTTAATGCCAGTCCTTCAACAATTGCTGTTTTTCCAACCCCAGGTTCTCCTACTAAAATTACATTGTTCTTTCTTCTTCTTGATAAAACCTGAATAACTCTTTCAAGCTCATTTTCACGACCAATTATTGGATCAATCTCTCCTCTTCGTGCTTTTTCAACCAGTTCTATTGTAAATGTTTTAAGAGGATCGCCCCGTTTTTCCTCTGTTTTTACAGTTTCTTCAGAGCCTGTTTTAGTAATACCATGAGAAATATAATTTAAAATATCAATTCTTGTAATTCCATATGACCTGAGTAGATTTACCGCGTAAGTGTCTTCTTCAAGAAAAAGGGATGCGAGAAAATCTCCTGCATCAGCCTCTTTTTTCTCTGCACTTTTTATATGATTGAGAGTTCTTTCCATTACTCTCTGAAAACTTACTGTGGGATATGTCTGTCCTTTGGTTTTTCTCTTTGGAACCTGTTCTTCAAGAAATCTTTCAAGATTTCTTTTAATCTGTTCAGGATCTCCACCGCAGTTTTTAATTATCTCCATACCAAAATCATCATGAAGAATAGCATAAAGAAGATGTTCAACTGTAAGATATTGATGACCTCTTTCAATGGCATCTTCAACAGTGGCGGATATAATAATCTGTAAATCTTTATTGATCATCTCTTTCTATACTGCATTTTAACGGAAAACCATTGGCTCTTGCAAGGCTTTCCACCTGAGCTACCTTTGTTTCAGCAATCTCCTTTGGATAAATGCCTGCAAGACCTTTTCCGTGTCTATGAACATAAAGCATTATTCTGGTGGCTTCTACCTTTGATTTGTCAAAAATTGTCATTAAAACATGCACGACAAAATCCATTGTAGTATAATCATCATTAAGAAGATAAACTCTGTAAAGTGCAGGTTTGTCAATTGAGATTTCCTCTTCTTCTTCAAAAAAGATTTTCTCTTTCATGTTTAGAGAAATTACTTAATGTCTGATTAATCCAAAGATAGCAATAAGAATGCTTATGAATGTAAAGCCTACTCCCATAAACCACTGTAAAAATTGAAATCTTTTCTCTATTGCGTCAAATCTCTTATCTATTGCCTCAAATCTCTTCTCTGTTGATTCAAATCGTGCATTTTCAATTTCTCTTAATGCCTTAATTTCTTCTTCTACTCTGATTACTCTTTCAATAATGGACAATTCCCTTGCCTTTTGTTCATTCTGACGAACAAAGTTTTCAATAATTTCCTTTACAAGGATTTCCAGTTCTTCTTTTGAGATTTTTTCTATAATTTCAGGCATAATCAATTATATCATAATTTATTTTATGTTGTGTATGCAGAGTTTATTCGCACATATTCTTCTGATAGATCAGTTGTGAAGATAGTTGCTTTTGCTGTGCCAAGATTTAAGTTTATCAAAATCTCAATCTCACGCTGTTTAAGAAATTCCTTGAGTTCCTCCTGTCTCATTGTAGGAGAGCCTCTATCAAAAAGGCAGATACCATTTATATAAATCTCAACTTTTTCTTCCTTTAGTGAAACTCCAGAGTATCCCACAGCAGCAATCACTCTGCCCCAGTTCGGATCACATCCATAAAAGGCTGTTTTAACAAGAAGAGAATTTGCTACAGCCCTGGCAACTCTTTTTGCATCCTGAGCTGTTTTAGCTCCTTTAACATTAATTGTTATAAATTTTGTTGCTCCCTCTCCATCTTTCACTATCATTCTTGAAAGCTCAATGCAGAGGTCAGTGAGAGCATCTTTAAACTGCTTCCATAGAGCAGTCTTTCTTTCAATCTTCATATTAGATTCTCCATTTGCAAGCATCAAAACTGTATCATTTGTTGACATGTCTCCATCAACTGTAATTGAGTTAAAGCTCTGTGCCACAGCATCTCTTAAAATCTCTTTCATTAAATCCGAATCTATCTTTGCATCTGTAAGTATTGAACACAGCATTGTTGCCATATTTGGAGAAATCATTCCAGCACCTTTACATATTCCAAGAATTGTTACTGCAGTATCCTGTCCAATCTGCCTGTATGTAAGCTTTGGAAAAGTATCGGTTGTCATTATTGCTTCTGCAACCTGTAATGGCTGAGCATTGCCAAGACTGCTTACAAGTTCATCAACTGCTTTAATGATCTTTTCAACAGGCAAGGGCAGTCCGATAACTCCTGTTGAAAGTGGTAAAACATGTTCTTTATTGATGTTAAGTTTGTCTGCCAGATAATCAGTTATCTTTAATGCATCCTCTATTCCTCTCTGTCCTGTGCAGGCATTAGCATTTCCGCTGTTTAAAATCAATGCCTGAGCCTGTCCTGAGCGTATTCTTTTCATACAAATTTTTACAGGAGCAGCCTTTATCTGATTTGTAGTGAAAACCCCTGCAACATGAGCAGGCTTTTTAGAATAAATTAATGCGATATCATACCTGTCTGGATACTTAATCCCTGCTTTTGCAACTGAATAAAGAAATCCTTCAGGTGAAACAATATCCATTACTGCTCACCTAACTTAAATGTATCATGAAGGACTCTTACAGCAAGCTCAGTATATTTAGCATCAATAAGGCATGAAATCTTTATCTCTGATGTGCTTATCGCCATTATGTTTATTCCATGATTTGCAAGAGCCTCAAACATCTGAGCTGCCACTCCTGAATGTGTTCTCATACCAACGCCTACAATGGAAATTTTCGCTATTGTCTCATTTAATAGAACTCCCTCAGCTCCCAGGTCTCTGGAAATTTTCTCAGTAAGCTCAAGAGCTTTCTTAGCATCAGTTTTTGGAACTGTAAAAGAAATATCAGTTGCCTTGCCGTCACTACTTATGTTTTGAACAATCATGTCAACAACAATGTTGGCATCTGCCACTGCTTTGAAAAGTTTTGCTGCTATCCCGGGTCTGTCAGGAACTTTAAGAATTGTGATTTTTGCCTGATTTTTGTCATGAGCAATGCCTGATACTACGACTTTTTCCATATCTTTATCCTCCTTTGTAACTAATGTTCCAGGGTTCCAGTTAAAGCTTGAACGAACTACTACTGGAACATTGTATTTCATTGCAAACTCTACAGATCGACTCTGCAAAACCTTTGCTCCCAGTGAAGCAAGTTCAAGCATTTCTTCATAAGAAATCTTATCAAGCTTACGGGCATTGGGGACAATATTTGGATCAGCTGTAAATACACCATCAACATCTGTGTAAATCTCACATAAATCAGCATTTAATGCAGCTGCTATGGCAACTGCTGTAAGATCAGAACCACCTCTGCCAAGTGTTGTTACATCCTCTGTTTCTGTAATCCCCTGAAAACCTGCAACCACTACAATATAACCATCTTCAAGAGCTTTCAAAGCCCTGGTTGCAATAATCTTTTCAATTCTTGCCTTTGTATGCACTGCATCGGTAATTATTCCCATCTGTCTGCCAGTAAAAGCAATTGACTTATGTCCCAGTTCGCATAAAGCCATTGCTGTAAGCGCAGAAGTAATTCTTTCTCCAGAGGAAAGAAGTAAATCCATCTCCCTTTCTGGAGGATTTGAACATACCTGATGAGCAAGCCCAATAAGTTTATCTGTTTCTCCAGCCATTGCAGAAACAACTACAACCACTTTATTGCCTTCTTTAACAGTTTTTGAAACCCTTTCTGCAACAGCTTTTATTCTTTCAATGTTTGCAACAGAAGTTCCACCATATTTTTGAACAATAAGCATAGACGCCTCCATCTGTAAATTTGAGTTTTTCTATTATGTAAAAATTCTTTAGCTTTTTACAATTCCCTAAATTTTTGCCTCCTGTATGGTATAATTTTGATATGAAAGTCGTCACATCCAGTGAAATGGCAGAAATTGATAGATTAACAATTGAGCACTACGGCATTCCTTCAATGCTCTTAATGGAAAGAGCTGCTTTAGCTGTTAGTGAGCATGTGCTTGAACTTAATCCAGAAAATGTGATTGTTCTTGCAGGACCGGGAAACAATGGTGGCGACGGAATTGCCTGTGCAAGAATACTTAAAAATAAAATTAAAAATGTAAAAATTTTCCAGCTTTTCTCAGATGAAAAACTTTCAAGTGATTGCAAGACTCAGCTTGATATAGCAAAAAAATTTAAACTACCAGTAATTGAAGGTTATCCCATAGAAAATGAGATAATGCAGGCAGATGCAATTATTGATGCAATCTTTGGAACAGGACTTAAAAGAGCAATTGAAGGTGATATTGCTCGGTTCATTGAAAATCTCAATTCTTTTAAAAAGCCAGTTTTAGCTGTTGATATTCCATCCGGAATATCTTCAGATACAGGAGAAGTTATGGGAGTTGCTATTAAAGCAAAAATAACAGTCACCTTCGGACTTCCAAAAAGAGGACATTTAGTTTTCCCTGGCAAGGAATATACAGGTAAGCTTTTTATTGAAGATATTGGATTTCCAAAAGAATTAACAGAGTCTGAAAATTTAAAGATTTCCACAATTGAAAAACATTTTGCCTGTTGCCTTATTCCACCAAGACCAGCGTATTCTCATAAAACAAGATACGGGCATGTTCTTGTAATTGCAGGTTCTACAGGAAAAACAGGTGCAGCAGTCTTAGCAGCAAAGGCTGCTTTGCGGGCAGGTTCTGGACTTGTAACAATGGCAGTTCCTGCAGCACTTAAAGTTGTTTTTCAAAGTAAGGTTCTTGAAGAGATGATTCTTCCTCTTCCATGCACAATGAATACTCTTTCAAGAGATGCTTTACCTGAAATTATGGAATTTATAAATGAAAGGGCAAACTCTGTTGCCTTTGGTCCAGGAGTTGGAGTTAATGAAGATATTGAGATTATCTTAAAAGAGCTTATTTTAAACTGTCCATCTCCAATTGTAATTGATGCTGATGGAATAACAGTTCTTGGAAGAATCTCAGATGTACTTAAAAATGCTCGTTCTGAAATTGTTCTTACACCTCATCCTGGTGAGTTAAGCAGGCTTATAAAAATATCAGTAAAAGATATTGAAAAACAGAGAATTGATATTGCTCAAAAAGTAGCAAAAGACCTGGGAGTCATCCTTGTTTTAAAGGGTGTTCCAACAGTGATTGCTGAGCCTCAGGGCAAAGTATATTTAAATACAACAGGAAATCCAGGAATGGCAACAGGAGGTTCTGGAGATGTTCTTACAGGAATAATTGCTTCCCTGATCGGACAGGGACTTACTCCTTTTCATGCTTCTGTGCTTGGTTGTTTTATTCATGGATTAAGTGGAGATATAGCTGCTAAGAAAAGAGGATATCATGGTCTTATTGCAGGAGATTTGATTGAAAGTCTTCCAGAAGCTTTTATTGAGCTTACTCAATGAAATGGATTCAAAGTACAGAAAATCCATTAATAAAAGAGATAAAAAAAATCATCAAAAAACCAGAGAAAATCTTTATTGAGGGAGTCAATCTTGTTGAAGCAGCTCTTAATTCAGAGTATTTTCAGCCTGAGGAAGTGCTTGTAACAGAAGATTTTATTGAAAAACAAAAGGAGTTTTTTAAAAATCTTCAAACTAAAATCTCAGTTACAGGTATTTCTGAAAAGATTGCAAAGACAATCTCTGAAACAGTGACTCCTCAGGGCATATTTGCAGTTGTAAAATTTAAAAATAAAAATATCAATGAAATCAAAGATCCTTCTTTAATCGTTATTGCAGATAGAATTCAGGATCCTGGAAATCTTGGAACAATCATTCGTGCTTCTGAGGCTTTGGGCGCAGAAGCTCTGCTGATTACTTCTGGAACATGCAATCCTCTTTCAGGCAAGGTTTTAAGAGCATCCGCAGGAAGCATATTTTTTATTCCAGTGATAAAAGCTTCTGTAAAAGATATTAAACACTTCATCTTGAAAAATAAGCTTACCTTTGTAGTAACAGATTTAAAAGCAAAACTGCCCTGTTTTAATATAGATTTTACTGGCTCAGTTGCAGTAGCCTTTGGAAATGAATCTTATGGAGTAAGTGAAGAACTAAAAACAATAAAACATATAAGTTGCAGAATTCCTCATAAAGGTAAAACAGAAAGCTTGAATGTGGCTATGAGTGCTACTGTGCTGCTTTATGAAATTCTTCGTCAACGCTCTTTAAAGCCTCTTTAAACTGCTGAATATAAAAAGGTTTAGCAAGACAGAAAGCATTGTGTTTTAAAATTTCTTCTTCCGGACAGTTTAGAGTAGATAAAATTATCACAGGCTTATGAAAAACTATCTTTGCTATTTCTTCTAAGAGATTTAATTCCTTTATTGTTGTATAATCAGCTATAATAAATTTATAGTCTGAAAATGATTTTACAGTTGATGTAGCAAGTTCACCTTCGTAGCCAAAGAATCGTAAATATTCTATTAGGACCTCTCTCACAAGTTGATTATTTTCAATTACCAGAACTTTTTTCATAGTTATAAATTTTACACAACTTTTAATATATAAAGTCAAGATTTTTACAACTAAATATTGATAGATTTTAAAGGGGTTGAAGATTTAATGTTTTAAGTTGATGAAAATAGGTGAAACAATAAAGAAGTTGAGAAAGGCAAAAGGCATTTCTCAGATGGAACTTGCCGATAAGATTGGAATAACCTATCAGCAGCTTCAGAAATATGAAAAGGGAAAAGCAAAAATTACAATAGAAAGGCTTATTGATATAGCAAAAGCCCTTGATGTTCCTGTAAGCGTATTTTTCCCTGAACTATATGAAAAGGAAAGCAAATTTTACTCTGAAGATGAGGTTATTCTAATAGAATTTTACAGAAAAATTTCTGATGCTGAAATAAAAAAGGCATTATTGAGAATCATTAAAGAACTGAGCTCAAAATAGGCAGACTTCCTATAGTTGTTTGCATATGGTATGATATATTTAAGTGAAAATTTTTGAGAGGAGGCAGTAATGAAACTAATTCTCAAAGAAGATGTTCATGGATTGGGCAAAGCAGGACAGATTATCAATGTAAAAGATGGATATGCAAGAAACTATCTTCTTCCAAGAGGGCTTGCATTAATTGCTGATGAAAAAAATTTAAAAGCCCTTGAGTATCAAAAGAAAAAATTTGAAGAAGAAGCAAAGAAAAAGCGCCAGGATGCAGAATCAGTAGCAGAAAGACTCACTGCCCTTGAGCTTACAATTAAAGCAAAGGCTGGTGAGGATCAGAAACTTTTTGGCTCCATTACAGCAAAAGATGTAGCAGAAGCCTTGCAAAATCAGGGTTTTTCAATTGACAAAAAGCAAATCAATATTTTAGAGCCCATAAAAAGATTAGGAGAGCATGAAGTAGAAGTTAAACTTCATTCAAATGTGAATGCAAAATTAAAGATTAATGTTGTAGGAGAATAATGGCTTATTTAAAAGAAATAGATACTACTGCTCTAAGGCTTCCACCTCAGAGCCTTGAGGCTGAACAGGCTGTACTGGGTGCAATAATTCTTGAAGGAGAATCAATAACTAAAGTAATTGAAATAGTTTCACCAGAAGATTTCTACAGTGACAGACACAGAAAAATCTATCATGCAATGCTTGAACTTTTTGATAAAAATGAGCCAATTGACCTCATCACTCTTACAGAACATTTAAAAGACAAAGGTGAACTTGAAGAAGTGGGAGGAGTTGGCTATTTAGGAAATCTTACAACAGTAGTCCCTACAGCAGCAAATATAAAATATCATGCAAAATTGGTCAGGGAAAAGGCTTTACTGAGAGCTGTTATTCGTGCTTGCACAGAAATTGTTACAAAAGTTTATGAAGAGCCTGAGGATGCTGAGGAAATGATTGATTATGCTGAGAGATTAATTTTTGAAATTTCAGAAAAACGAACAAATACAAGCTTTTATCATATGAAAGATGTTGTTAAACATACTTTCAAGATAATAGAAAACATGTATGAGAAAAAAGCAGTAATAACAGGCATTCCTTCAGGTTTCAAAGACCTTGACGAGTTAACCTCAGGTTTTCAGCCAGGTGATTTGATAATTATTGGTGGCAGACCGGGAATGGGAAAAACAGCTTTTTCATTGAATATTGCCCAGCATGTGGGAGTAGAGCTTGGAGAGCCTGTTGCCTTTTTCAGTCTTGAGATGTCAAAAGAGCAAATTGCAATGAGACTTCTTAGCAGCATTGCAATGGTAAATTCTACAAGCCTGAGGAAAGGATTTATCAGTAAAAAAGACTGGGAAAGAATTACTGATGCTGCAGTCAAGCTCAGTGAAGCTCCGATTTATATAGATGATTCCTCTCAGATGAGCGTTCTTGAAATAAGAGCAAAAGCAAGAAGGCTTAAAATGGAAAAAGGAAGACTCGGACTGGTTATCATAGATTATTTGCAGCTTATGAGAAGCAGAAACACATATGATGTAAGAGAACAGGAAATAGCTGATATATCTCGTTCACTTAAAGCCATGGCAAAAGAACTAAAAGTTCCTGTTATTGCTTTAAGTCAGCTTAATCGCTCAGTAGAAAAAACTTCTGATAAAAGACCTACTCTGGCAAATTTAAGAGAATCAGGTGCAATTGAACAGGATGCAGATGTAATAATCTTCCTTTATAGAGATGAAGTATACAACAGGAAAAATTCTGCAAATAAAGGAAAAGCTGAAGTAATAGTGGCAAAGCAGAGAAATGGTCCTACTGACACTGTGTATCTTACTTTTCTGGATGATTATACAAGATTCCTTGATTATACTGATAAATACACAGGCACAGAGATAGAAGAGGAAGTGTAAAATGCTTAGAAGAAAACCAGCAGTTTCAGGATATTTTTATCCATCAAATCCTGAGGAACTTTTATATGAAATTGAAGAATACATGCCTTCACAGGTAAAACTAAGGGCTTTTGGCGCAATATGCCCTCATGCAGGATATGTTTATTCAGGTCATGTAGCAGGTGCAGTATACTCAAAAATTATCCCTGTTGAGACTTTTATTCTTCTTGGACCAAATCATACAGGTTATGGAGCAGATATTTCTCTGATGACTGAAGGACAGTGGGAAATCCCTCTTGGAAGTTTAAAGATAAATGAAAAGCTTGCAAAAAAAATCATAGAAAACTCTTCAGCTAAAGAAGACATTCAGGCTCATGTTTATGAGCATTCACTGGAAGTTCAGCTTCCTTTTATTTATAAGTTAAATCCTCAGGCTCAGATTATACCTATAACATTAAAAATGCTTTCACTTAAAGACTGTCTCAGTTTAGCACAGAGTATTGCCAGAGCAATAGAAGAACTTGCTCTTATGGATAAAGTTATTATTATTGCAAGCACAGATATGAGCCATTACTTACCCGATGACATGGCAAGAAAGCTTGACTCCCTGGCAGTTGAAAAAATCAAAGCCTTTGATCCAGAGGGAGTTTATAATACTGTATTAGAGCATAGAATATCTATGTGCGGAGTAATTCCCACCACAGTTATGCTTCAGGCAACAAAGCTTCTTGGTGCAAAGGAAGTTCAGATTATTAAATATGCAACCTCTGCTGAGGTTAACAGAGACTATAATAAAGTTGTAGGATATCTCGGTGCAATTGTCATCTAAATTGCCTCTTACATGTGTAATACTTGCTGGTGGAAAATCTTCACGAATGAAAACTAACAAGTGTTTGCTTTCTTTGAATAACAGGAAGCTTATTGAAATTCTTATCATAAACTTGAAAGAAATATTTGAAGAGCTTTTCATTGTTACAAACTTTCCTGAAGCATATTTTTATACTGGTGTTCCTCTGCTTGGAGACATTTATGCTTTTAAAGGACCTATGGCAGCAATTCATGTTTCTTTGAAAAATTCAAAATACGATGTCTTTGCCTTTGCCTGCGATATGCCATTTGTAAAAAAGGAAATCATTTATCTTCTTGGCGAAAAACATCTTAATCAAAAAAACAATATAACTGTTGCCTGTTATAAAGAAAAAATTTATCCTTTACCTGGGATTTACTCAAAGCATATACTGAATGAGTTAGAAAATTTACTTAAAGAGGACAAACTGAGCATGATGAAACTTATTAAAGATTTTCATGCTCAGGTCATTGATGTTGCAAATTTAGATGAAGAAGGGTTATCTTTTATTAATGTAAACACAGAAGAGGATTTAAAATTGCTTAAAAAAGGAGGCAAAAAATGTTTGGATTAGGAACACAGGAATTAATGCTTATTCTTATAATAGTGGTTATTCTTTTTGGAGCAACAAGACTACCCCAGATTGGTAAAGGGATTGGAGAGGCTATAAGGAACTTTAAAAAAGCAACATCTGAAAAAGATGAGATTGATGTAACTCCAAAAAAGGATGAAGAGAAAAAATAAATGTGAGACTTCTTGAAGCAGAGATAGATCTAAAAGCATTAATTCACAACTTTTATATAGTTAAAACTGTTCTGAAACCAATTAATCCATCCTGTAGAACAATAGCAATTATAAAAGCAGATGCCTATGGACATGGAGCAAGAGAAGTTGCACTTGCGCTTGAAAAAAGATGCTTTGCCTTTGGAGTAGCTTTTTTTGAAGAAGCTGTTGCATTACGAGAAGCAGGAATAAAATCAAAAATTATTGTTCTCTTTGATAGAGAAGTTGAAGGCTTATTTAAATACAATCTTACTCCAGTAGTATTTGACTTAAAACATGCTCAGGCTCTTTCAAAACATGCTCAGAAAAAAGGAGTGAATCTCTCTATTCATGTTAAAGTTGAGACAGGTATGGGAAGACTTGGAATTTATAATGCACCATGCGAAACAATTAAAAAAATAGCTCAGCTACCAAATATAAAAATTGAGGGCATCATGAGTCATCTTTCAGAAGCAGAAAACAAAGAATGGACAACAGAACAGATAAGGAGATTTAAAGAGATTCAAAGATGCGTGATTAATCTTGGAATTAATCCTGCTTTCCACATCTCAAACTCTCAAGGAATCATATATCCAGAGGCTTTATTTGATGCAGTAAGACCAGGATTAATACTTTATGGATACACTCAAAACTTTGAAAAAGAATTAAAACCCTGCATGAAAGTTAAAACGAAAATTATTGATATAAGAAAGCTTCCAAAGGGCTCACCAATAAGTTATGGAAGAACCTTTATAACAAAAAGAGATAGCCTTATTGGAGTTATTCCTGTTGGATATGCTGATGGATATTTCAGAAAATTAACTAACAGAGCAAAGGTTATTGTAAGGGGCAAAAAAGTGCCTGTTGTTGGAACTGTTTGCATGGATCTTACAATGATAGACCTTACAGATATTACAGAAGCTGAAATTGACGATGAAGTAATCTTGCTTGGAGAATCAGGAAATGAAAAAATCACAGCTCAGGATATTGCAGAATGGGCAGAAACTATAACCTATGAAGTATTAACATCCTTAGGAAGCCGAGCAAAAAGAAAATATATTAAGGAGGAGACATGATAGCAGAGAGAACAAAAAGAATTAAACCTTCAGCAACTCTTGCTGTTGACAGCCGTGCAAAAGAGTTAAAAGCAAAAGGAATGGATGTTGTAAACTTTGGAGTTGGAGAGCCAGACTTTGATACTCCTGAACATATTAAAGAGGCTGCAATAAAGGCAATCAAAGAAGGTTTTACAAAGTATACTCCTGTTGGTGGAATTGATGAGCTTAAAGAGGCAATAATTGAAAAACTTGAAAGAGATAATGGATTAAACTATGAAAAAGCAAACATTTTAGTATCCTCAGGTGCAAAGCATTCTTTATATAACATTGCCCAAGCATTATTTGGTCCAGGAGATGAAGTAATAATTCCTTCACCTTACTGGGTTTCTTATCCTGATCAGGTTTTACTTAATGATGCCCAGCCAGTAATTATTGAAACAAGACAAGAAGATGATTTTATGCTTCGTCCTGAAGTTTTAAAAGAAAAGATTACTTCTCGCACAAAGGCAATTATTATTAACTCACCATCAAATCCAACAGGCTTTATTTACACAAAAAAAGCTTTGGAAGAAATTGCAGAAATTGCTTTAAAACACAATCTTTACATTATTTCTGATGAGATATATGAAAAACTGATTTATGATGGTGAAAAGCACATAAGTATTGCCTCTTTAAGTGAAGAGATTAAAAATAAAACCATTGTTGTAAATGGATTGAGTAAATCCCATGCAATGACTGGCTGGAGAATTGGATACGCAGCAGGACCTGAAGAGATTATAAAAACCATGACAAAAATACAGAGTCAGTCCACATCAAATCCAACCTCTATTGCCCAGAAAGCAGCAGTTGCAGCTCTAAGAGGACCTCAGGATTGTGTGGAACAGATGCGTCAGGAGTTTGAAAAAAGAAGAAACTATCTTGTGAAAGAGTTAAACAGCATTCCTCAAATTTCCTGCAAAATGCCAAAGGGTGCTTTTTATGTTTTCCCGAACATAGGAAAAATTCTTGGCAAAAACGGAATAAATTCATCAGTGGATCTAAGCATCTACCTTCTTGAGAAAGCTCTTGTAGCTGTGGTTCCAGGCTCTGCCTTTGGTGCTGAAGAATATATAAGAATATCCTATGCAACAAGTATGGAAAATCTATCAAAAGGTATTGATAGAATACGTAAGGCATTGGAAGAACTTAGATGAAATGTGGATATGTGGCATTAGTTGGAAGACCAAATGTTGGTAAATCAACACTTCTTAATGCAGTTGTGGGAGAGAAAATTGCCATAGTAACTGAAAAACCTCAGACAACAAGAAATAGAATCATTGGAATAAAAAATCTTCCTCATGCTCAAATTATTTTTGTTGACACTCCGGGAATTCATAAGCCAAGACATAAACTTGGTGAATTCATGGTTAAAGAAGCTCATCAGGCAATGGATATGGTTGACTTAATAGTTTTTATGGTAGAACCATGCAATCCCTTGGAAATTGAATTTTCAATTATTGAAAAACTAAAAAATCTCAATAAACCTATTATTCTTGCAATTAACAAAATAGATACAGTCTCAAAGCAGAGCCTTCTTCCATTAATAGATCTGTATAAAGATTTACACTCATTCATGGAAATAATTCCTATTTCTGCCCTTAAAAACGATGGAGTTGAACGGCTGGTTGAAAGAATTATTTTTTATCTTCCAGAGTCTCCAAAGCTTTACCCAGAAGATATGCTTACTGATCAGGCAGAAAGATTTATGGTTGGTGAGCTAATTAGAGAAAAAATTATGAAATACACCTATGATGAAATTCCATACTCAGTGGCTGTTGAGATAGAAAAATGGGAAGAAACTGGGAAACTCCTGAATATTGGAGCAAATATTTATGTTGAAAGAGAAGGTCAAAAAATTATTATAATAGGGAAAAAGGGTGAAAGATTGAAAAGAATTGCTCAAGAGGCAAGGCTTGATATTGAAAGATTTCTGGGAACAAAGGTTTTTCTTGAAGTTTGGGTAAAGGTTAGAAAAAAGTGGAGACAAAGAGATATAATATTAAAATCACTGGGGTATTGAGATGTTAATTGAGATGAAAGTAGAAGGACTGTTATTTGATCCAAGAAGTGGAATGTATATTCTACTACTGCAACAAATAGATGGAGATGAGACCCTTCCCATCTGGATTGGTAAACCAGAGGCTGACTCAATTGCGCTGGCACTTGGTAAGGTGCTTACTCCAAGACCTTTAACACACGATCTGATAAAAAACATTCTTGAGGAGCTTGAAGTTCGCATTACTAAGGTTGTTATAACTGACTTAATTGACAATACCTACTATGCTCTAATCTATGCTCACGATGGAGTAAGGGAAAAAGCAATTGACTCTCGTCCTTCTGATGCTGTTGCTATTGCTTTAAGGGTTCAGGCACCAATATTTGTTGAGGAAGGAATATTTGAGTTGAGAAAAGCAGATGAGCTTGAAGAATGGCTCAAAAATCTTAAACCTGAAGATTTTGGCAATATAATGTAGTGATTTATTCCACTGAAGGAATTGTCCTCAAAAATACAGATTACTTAGAAGCAGATTTAATTGTTACATATCTCAGTAAAGATTTTGGATTAATAAATCTCTTTGCAAAAAGCCCTCGCAAAATAAAAAGCAGATGGGGAAGTTCTTTTGAACCTCTGACCTATGCAAGAATCTCATTTATTGGAAGAGAAGACAAACTTCAGAAAATAATTCAATCCGATATTATACAGAGCTTTCAAACAATAAGGGAAAACTATAAAATCTTTTTAAAGCTTTCAGAGGTTTTAAGACTTTTTTTAGATATTCTTCCAAAAAGAGAGCCAAATAATGAACTTTTTTCTCTTTTTTTAGAAACTCTTTTTTTTATGCAAAAAACTCAAAAGGCAGAAAACTATATTGTTTTTCTTAAAATAAAAACACTAAAAATTCTTGGCTATCTTCCTGACTTCAACCATTGTGGAGTCTGCCATGATGCTTTAAATGGAGAATCCTTTTATTCAGATGGTTTTGTAATGTGTAGGAAATGTGCATCAAAAAAAGAGTTTTATATACTGCCCGAGGGAGTTTTAAAGCTTCTCAATAAAATCTCTCAATGGAAGTTATCATATCTGGAAAGGGTTAAAATTGCAGAAAAATTAATAGATGATATGGAAAAGTTTTTAAAAAATCATATTTCAAGCACTGTTAAGGTATAATAGAAACATGGGATACAGGCAAAAATATTACAATTTTATTGAAAAGCTCTCAAAAGCAATAATGAATTTTTACTGTGATAGACTTATCAGCATAGTTATTTTCGGTTCTGTTGCTTCTGATACTTTTAGACCTGACAGCGATATTGATATTTTAATCATAGCAAAAGAGTTACCAAAAGGCAGAGTAAAAAGAGTAGAAGAATTTATGAAAAACATAGAAAGCAAACTTGAGCAAGATATGATGAAACTTTCCAAGGAAGGCATTTATATAACACTTTCTCCAGTTTTTAAAACTCCTGAGGAGGTTCATACTGGAAGCCTTCTATTTCTTGATATGACAGAAAATGTAAAAATTTTGTTTGACAGAGATGATTTTTTTAAAAAATATCTGGAAACACTAAAGATAAAATTAAAAAATCTTGGTGCAAGGAAAATCTACAGCAAAGGTGGGTATTATTGGGAATTAAAGCCTGATTACAAATTTGGAGAGATAATTGAATTATGACCACTCATCAGCTTGCAAAAGAATATATGAAAAAAGCTATAACGAGGTTAGATGTATTAGAGATCTTTTTACAAAAAGAGGATTACTCTGATGTCATAAGGGAAGCACAGGAGGTTGTTGAACTTGCACAAAAGGCAATGTTAAGACAGGTAGGCATTGATCCACCAAAGTGGCATGATGTGGGAGGAATAATTCTTGAGCACATAGAAAAATTTCCTGAGGAGATTCATCAGAGCCTACTAGAAATAGCTGAAATATCAAAGTGGTTAAGAAAAGAAAGAGAGCTATCTTTTTATGGCGATATAGATTTTATCCCTTCTGAAGAGTATACTCGGGCTGATGCATTAAAAGCTATAGAAGGTGCAAGAAACAAGAAAAGTAGTTGAAATTGCTAAAAAGTAATAAAACTTTAGGAGGTAGCAATGGCAGAGCAAAAACCAATGTGTATTATCTGTGCATGGAGAGCAACATGCCAGAAGCAGTTTTCCCTTAAAGCAGGGCAGAGATGTCCTGACTTTGTAAAAGATGTAACAGTGAAAACTGAAGAGGAAGAAAAACAAAAGGAAAAAGAAGAAAAAGAATAAGTGGAAATAATAAAAACATTTTTACTCACTTTTATACCTCTTTTTGTGGCAATTGATGCTCCTGGAATTTTGCCTCTTTATATTTCTCTTGTTGAAGGAGTCCCTGATGCTCAAAGAAAACAAATTGCAAGGCAGTCAGTAATTACAGCCTTTCTTGTGGCAATCTCTTTCCTTTTTCTTGGAAATTTTATATTTTCTTTGCTTGGAATAAAGCTTGAAGACTTCATGATTGCTGGAGGAATTCTGCTTTTAATACTTTCAATCTCAGATATTCTCACAGTAAAAAAAGAGCTTTCAATTAGTGAAACTCTTGGAGTCGTTCCCATTGGAACCCCTCTACTTGCAGGTCCTGCAACCCTTACAACTTTAATTATTCTTTCAGGAAGTTACGGATATCCAGTGGTGATTTTTTCCCTTTCTCTTAATCTTTTAATTGCATTGATAATGCTTGAAAAAGCAGATTTTGTGATAAAGGTAATGGGAATTCATGGAATAAAAGCCTTTGCCAAAGTAATGGCTTTACTTCTGAGTGCCATTGCTGTAAGCCTCATTAAAAAGGGATTGACAAAAATCTTAGGAGTCAGTTAATGATACATCTTTATACAGGTGATGGAAAAGGTAAAACAACAGCAGCAGTGGGAGCTACAGTAAGGGCAATTGGAAATGGTTTTAAAGTGTTGTTTGTCCAGTTTATGAAAGGTGCCCACACTGGTGAGATTGAAGTATTTCAGAAATTTCCAGATTTGATTAAAGTTTACCGCTGTAGCACTGGCTTTGTTTATGAAAAGCCTAAGCCATCTCAGATAGATTTTGCAGTTGAATGCATTAAAGACATTGAAACTCTTATTAAAAGAGACCACTATGACTTGATTGTTCTTGATGAACTTTCTGTGGCATTAAACACAGGTTTAATATCAAAGGAGCAGGCACAAAAGCTAATTGACCTTGCCCAAGATGCAGAGCTTATAATTACAGGAAGAAATGCGCCAGAATGGCTCATTGAAAAGGCAGACCTTGTTACAGAGATGAAAAAAATTAAACACTACTTTGACAGAGGAATAAAAGCAAGAAGGGGAATTGAATACTGATGGAACCAACAGTTGTTATTTATCTTCTGAGACATGGACAGACAGAAGGAGCAAAAAAAGTCTATAAAGGTCATATTGATGTTCCTTTAAGCAAGGAAGGAGAGGCTCAGATTGAAAAAACTGCCATTTTTTTAAAAGAGTATGTAAAAAAATACAGTCTAAAGCCTGAAATCATTTATTCATCTCCCCTTAAAAGATCCATTGCATCAGCAGAAATCTTAAGCAAAACTCTTTCATTGAAACTAAAACCAGAGGAGATTTTAAAAGAAAGAAGCTTTGGAAAATGGGAAGGTTTAAGTATAAATGAGATTATATCCCTTTATCCCGATGATTTTGAAAGATGGAGGCTCAACCCAGCAGAGTTTTCACCTCCAGAAGGTGAATCCACCATAGAAGTAAGCAAGAGAGCTACTGAGGCATTGAAAAAAATTATTAAAAATCATAAAAACAGCCAGATTTTTATCACAGCCCATGGAGGAATAAACAGAGTAATTTTATGCAATCTCTTAGGAATGCCACTTGAAAACATATTTAGAATTGAGCAGGATTTTGCCTGTGTAAATATAATTGAATTTTACGAAACTCAGCCTGTCCTTAAACTCATAAATGGCGTTTTCTGGAAAGATGAATATTTTTGAAAGATTATATCTATTTTTTTACCTTCTTAAAAAAAAGAAAGCCTTAGAGTGTCAGAAAAAGCTTCCATTTCCTGTAATCAGTGTGGGAAATCTGACAGTTGGAGGAACAGGAAAAACTCCTTTTACAATTGCCCTTTCAAAGGAATTAAAAAAAGCAGGCTATGAGCCTGTTATTCTTACCCGTGGATACAAAGGAAGCCTTAAAGGACCTGTAATTGTCTCTGAACATATGAATGCAGAACATACTGGAGATGAGCCAGTGATGATGGCTATGGAAGGGCTTAAAGTAGTAAAAGGTGCTGACAGATACACTGCTGGATTATATGCCATTGAAAAACTCAGACTTAATGAGCATGAAAAAGTAGTATTTATTCTTGATGATGGATTTCAGCACTGGAGGCTTTACAGAGATTTAAATATCTTACTCATTGATGGATATAAAGGTTTTGGCAACTGCTGTTTTATCCCATTTGGACCTTTAAGATCTCCTTTAAGTGAAATCACTGAAGCAGACATTATATTTATAACAAAAAAGGAAAATGAAAAATTGAAAGAGATACTTAAGGCATATGAAGTTAAAGAAATATATTTTACACCATTAAAAATTGAAGGGATAAAAGACAGCGAGGGACAATACATTGAACCATATGGTAAAAAAGCTTTTGCCTTTGCAGGGATTGGCAATTTTCAAAGCTTCATAGACTGTCTTAGAAAGCTTAATCTTAAAATTATCGGGCAGAAAAAATTTATTGACCATAAGAGATACACTGAAAAAACCATAAAAAAAATTGAAAAACTCTCTAAAGATGCAGAACTCCTTATCACAACAAAAAAGGATTTCGTAAAAATAAAAGATAAAACTTTAAAACCCAACCTGTGCTATCTTGAAATATCTTTAAAAATCAATGAAAAATTTATTGCCAACTTAGTTGATTTTTTATTAAAATTGAAACATGAAAGAAAAAATCTCCAGAGTTGAAGCAGTCATGACAATTTTATTAATTTTTCTGATTTTTACTGGCTCAGCAGTTTTTGCAAAGGATTTTTCTCAGGAAGACAAAGAAAGACTGATAAGGCTTGAAGAAGGACTTAAGGCTGTAAATCAGAGAATTGACTCTCTTGATAAAAGAATTGACGATTTAAAAAATCTTATGTATGTTTTAATTGGTGCTGTATTTGCTCAAACAATTGGTGTTGTTGGCTTTGTTTTATGGGATCGTGGGGGCACCCCAAAAAGTTTGCAACTTTTTGGGGACCCGTGTAGAACAGCACTTCAGCCTGCATTGAGAAAGAATAAGGAGCTTGAAGAAAGGCAGGACAGAATTGAAAGAACACTCAGGGAGCTTGCGAAAATTGATAAGAAAGTTGAAGAAGTGCTAAAAAATACTGGTTTACTATAGGAGAATTTTCAAATGTTTGGCAGACTGACCAGAATCTTAGTCATAGTTTTAGCTGTTCTGGTAGCAACTTCACTTATTTATGCTGAGGACAAATCTTTCACTCAGGAAGACAAAGAAAGGCTGATAAGGATTGAGACAACTTTAAAGGAGTTCAAAGAATCTGTTGACAAAAGATTTGAACAGATTGACAAACGTCTTGAGTTCATTCAGAATATTATGATAGGAATGCTTGGAGTATTTGGAGGACTTTGCGGAGTATTTGTTGGATTACTTTTATGGGATAGAAAAACTTTTAAAGAGAAAGCAAAAGAAGAAGCAATGAAAGAGATTGAGGCAAAATACAGGATAGGAGACTGGATTACTGCATTAAGGGAGTATTCAAAGAAAAAAAAAGGAGCTGCTGGTCCCAAAAAAGTCATGGACTTTTTGGGGTGCCCCTATCAGATATTTTAAGGAAACTAAACTTATTGTAGAAAGGAGGTGAGAGAGAAATTTCTGGAGGAAGGAGGGGTCCCAAAAAGTCATGGACTTTTTGGGGTGCCCGATGTCATAACTGCCAACATGGGCGTCATGGTAGTTATGACAGATTCCGAGTGACGCAACCGGCCTCCTCTGTATGTAACTTTATTTTTACTGTTTTTCCGAAAACCTTGAATCGGAAGTAGGGGAAATGGTATCAATCCCTACAGAACTTGATGTGGCATTTAGTTTGCATTATGAAAATTAAAAAAACAAAGGAGGTCAGGTTATGAAGCATTTAAAAAGTAACAGAGGTTTTACCCTTATTGAATTAGCAATTGTTCTTGTAATCATTGGAATCATTCTCGGTGCTGTGCTAAAAGGTCAGGAGCTGATTCAGAATGCAAGACATAAGAAGTTTATCAATGATGCTGGTAGAAAATTTGAAGTTGCAACATGGACATTTTTTGACAGAAATGGAAGATTCCCTGGAGATCCAGACAGAAATGGAGTCATAAATGATGGCTCAGGAACACCTAATGTCTATGCAGACCTTGTTACAAACTCAAAATTGCTCAGTGATAGTGATAATCCAGTAACTCTTGGAGGCTTCAGCTTTTATGTTGGTTTAGGAAATGATGGTACTCCTAAGAGAAATGTTCTTGTAATATGTCCAGTAGGCACTGGTGGTAATTGCAACGACAGCATTACATATGATGAGTTAGAATTCTTTAAATCCTTTGATGCAGCAATTGATGGAACAACTGATGCTGGTTCTGGCGTAGTAAGAGGTGCAACAAGTGCTGATTTTACTTCAGGTACCTGGATAATGGCACCCAGCGGTATACAAAACACTCCTAATACTGACTGGACTTCTACAACTAAAGCACTTGTTTACTACTTTGATAGAAAACCGTAAACAGCAGAGGGAGGCTTAATGCCTCACGGGCATCCCAAAAAAGTCTACGACTTTTTGGGGTGCCCCTAACCTTTTATAAAATGCTTTTAAATAAGCTTTCACCTGAAAAAATCCTGCTTTTTATTCTGAGCTTTATTTTTCTATTTATGATGCATATATTTCTTCCAAATATTGGAGGAGTTATTGCAAAGCAGGTTGAGCAAGGCATTTGGTTCTTTTCAGGAGCAATTGTTTTTATTGCAGCACTTAAGGCAATTGAGAGAAAAGCTCTAAAAGAGTCTCCGCTAAAAATATACATTCTTCTTTTTATTGCTTTATGGATTGGTAGCATAGTTTTCAATCCAATAAGAAATCTTGATTATTTTCTAATAAGCTCAGCATGGCTTTTTGGCGGGTTTATTCTCTGGTTCGCTATGCTTCAATATGAAATCTCAGGAAAGCAGAAGCTTTTTATTATTTTTTTGATATTTTTATCTGCTTTAATTGAATCCATTATAGGAATAATTCAGTTTTTTGGAGTTTACAGATACATTCCTGTTACTCCATCACCTGAGGTAGGAATGGTTGGAGGAGTATTTCAACAAAAGAATCTTTTTGCATCATGGATAGCAACAGGGCTTATTATAAGTCTTTACCTTATTTCAACAGCATGGTTTAGAGGCTTTTCAAAATTTAAAAAAATATTATTTCTTTCAGGAGTCTTTATTTTATCAGTAAGCCTCATCATTGCTCAATCAAGAACAGGACTTCTTGGTGTCACATCTGCAATAACTTTAATGTTTATATTTAGATGGAAAAATTACAGAGCAATAAAAAAGAGCGTTTTTGTCTGGCTGATGATTTTCATTGCAGGGTTTTCAACAGGATTTTTCCTTCTTTCTATTCAAGACCAGCTTGGTATAGAAAAACTTGCATTGAAAAAAATAAAGTGGTTTTCTGATCCTGAGCAGATCTCTTATAAGGAAAGAATTCTCATGTATGAAACATCATTTGAGATGTTTAAGGAAAAACCGATCACTGGGCATGGATTTTCCAACTTCGGTAGTCTTTACATGTATTATCAAGCAAAGGTTAAAAAACTGCATCCTCAGTATTATAAAGCAACTGGAAATCAGTATACCCATCATCCTCACAATGAGCTTTCTTTGATAATAGCTGAAAGCGGAATTATGGGAATTGGAGGATTTTTAATTTTTTTATACGGGTTATTGAAATTCCTGAGTAAAATGGGAAAAAAAGCAGGAGTTTATCTCTCTTTGCTTGCACCTTTTTCAATTCATATGATGCTTGAGTATCCTCTTCATCTTTCAGTTGCTCACTGGTTTGCCTTTATTCTTATTGGAGCAATTGCAACATCTCACTTTTTAAAGAAAACTGAATTCAGAATCAAAAAGCCTTTAAAAGTTTTTCTAATGGCAATAGTTTCACTCTTATTTATTCTATTTTCGGTTTTTATAGTGAAAACCTTTATTGCCTATAATCAGCTTGTTATATGGTACATAGATTACACTGAAGGAAAACAGGCTTCCATTAAAAACCTCACTGCTGCAAAAGAAAATATTTATCTGAGAAACTGGGCTATGCCAATGTATATGTTTTACAGTGCTGAGAATGCATTGAAGGATATTGATAAAAACAAAAAATTTTTGCTTGATTTTTTAGATTGGTCAGAGGCTGAAAAAAGAAGAATTCCCATACCTCAGGTTTTTCAGTATGATGCCCTTGTTTTATTTAATCTTGGTAAACATTTTGATAGGCTTGAATACTTAAATGAAGCAGTAAAATCAACTGAAGAAGGACTCAAGCTGTATCCTGATAATGAGGAACTTAAAAATCTGCGCAAGATTATTTTAGTTGAGGCATTTAAGGAGATATTCAAAAATTTTAAAAATAACCCGAATGAGAAACAATATTGACTTAAGCTTAATAGCATAGTAGTATAGATTATGCCAGAGGTAAAAGAAAAACCAGAAGAAATTATTTATCGTGCTGATCCTTTTACTTTTGTTTTCAGGGAACTTGATCTTCTTCATGCTGAAATAAGAGAGATAAAACTTATAAAGACTATCTTTTTTTAATATTATGCTTCTTGCAGCCATTATTCTTATTTTAATTGGTTACTTTCTTTTATTTTCAGTCCCTTCAGAGGTATCAGTAGAAAGAGTTATGAATCAGGCAATAGCTGGCATGGGATTAAGCATTGCAGGTGCTATTTTTTTAATGATTTACATTTATAGAAAAACCTGAACTTATTATAAAATCCTGCAAAATCTCTTGACTTTTCAACCTCATCTATGTTTTTAATAAATAAATTTTCAGAGCAATGAGTAGATATAAAGAAGTCCTCGTTTGTGTCATAGGCGGAACTCCGCAGATTATTACTGAGACTCTTTATGCTCTTGCCAATAAAGAGCCTCCAGTTTATATTGATGAAATATTCATAATAACAACATCCATCGGCAAAAAACAGATAGAGAATGCGTTGATTAAAAAAGAGATTTTAAAACAGTTTCTTGTGGAATACAATCTTCCTTATATTGAGATCAAGCCTTCGCAGATCATTGTAATAAAGGATAAAAATAATAATGAAATTGACGACATAAGAGATTCTTCGCAGAGTGAAGCAACGGCAGATACAATCATATCTTTAATAAAAGAGCTCACAAATGACAGTTCTATAAGGCTTCATTGCTGTCTTACAGGAGGAAGAAAAACAATGAGTTTTTATCTTGGATCTGCTATGGAGCTCTTTGGACGCCAGCAGGACAGGCTTTATCATGTGCTTGTCTCTCCAGAGTTTGAATCAAATCCTGAGTTTTTCTATAAACCGAAAAAAGAAAAATTTATAAACTGCAGGCTTCCTGATGGAACGGTAAAAGAAATAAGCACAGAGAATGCAAAAATTGAGCTTATGGAACTTCCTTTTGTAAGGCTTTCAGGAAAAATTCAGATTCATGGAGAAAGCTTTAAAGAACTCATAAAAGAAACTCAATCAGAAATTAATCTTGTAGTGTCCCAGCCTGAAATAATCCTTTATATAAAAGAGCGAAAGATAGAGATTGCAGAAGTTTGTTTTAACATGAATCCAGCTTTAATTGCTCTGTATGCCATATTTTTACAACAAAAACTCTCATGCACCAGAGAGAGAGTTTGTGGTAATTGTACTGACTGCTATGTATCTCTTAGTCAGATTACAGAGGAGCCTCTGGTAAAAAGATTTGCTCAGTTTTATTCAGTAGCTTATAAACCTTTAGCAGTTTCAGAAGAAGAAATAGAGGAAAAAATTAGAAGAAAAATAAGTCCATACACTATAAGAAGTTACATAAGCAAAATAAATAATGCAATTTTTCAGGCTTTAAATGATAAAGCAATGCAGTGCAAAATTAACTCTGTCAGACGATATGGTGCAACAACTTATGGTATTGCTGTTGACAAAAGAAAAATAAAAATCATCAAATGAAATATTGCAGCAATATTGTTTTTAAAAAGATTGAAAAAATTTAAGATATAATAAATTTAAACTTTGAAGCTTGAATTTTAAATACCCCTCGTGGTGGGTGCGATAAAGGAGACCAGAACCATGGATACTAAAACCTTAAAAATCGCATTAGCAGGCTTACTTCATGACATTGGAAAATTCATGGAAAGAGCAGGATTGGATATTCCCCGGGAATATATAAATAATAATCAGGCAATATATCAACCAAAAACTCACTCGCGCTATACTCACAAGCATGCTCTCTATACAGCTTACTTTATTGATGAAATGAACAAATACTTTCCTCGCCAATTTATAGAACATTCCTCTCCAGAAGATTCAATAATCAATTTATCTGCAAAACATCATAGACCCGATTCTGCTCTACAACTAATAATTCAGGAAGCTGACCGCATAAGCAGTGGCATTGAAAGGAGAGAGTTTGAAGAAAAGGAAGAAAGCCTGAGAAAAGCAAAGGAAATTCCTTTACTCTCAATATTTGAGGACATTTCTATCAGTGAAAACTGGAAAGAAAATAAACCTGAAGAATTTCGTTTTTCCTATCCTGTAAAAGAAATTTCTCCCATAAACATTTTTCCAATAGAAAAGCAGAGTTCTACAGAGCAAATTTATTCTGAGTTATATCAGAAATTTGTTAGAGTTTTTAAAAATCTCCCTCATAAAGATTCTCCCAGACTCTGGATGGAACATCTTGACTCTGCACTTTTTGTTTTCACCACATTAATCCCTTCAGCCACACTAAAAGAGGCTTATGGCAGGTTTGAAGAGATTATCTCAGACATCTCTCTTTATGATCATGGAAGACTTACTTCTGCTATAGCAGTTGCTCTGTATCTTTATCATCTGTCAACAAATTCAATGGATAAAAACTCAATACAGGCAAGAGATACAAAGAAATTTCTTTTGATTGAGGGAAATTTCTATGGAATTCAGGATTTTATATTTTCAGAAGGTGGCTCTACTGCTAAACATGCAGCAAAACTACTTAGAGGAAGATCTTTTTATGTATCCCTATTAAGTGAGCTTTCTGCAGATATTATCCTTGACAAACTCAACTTACCTTTTACATCCGTTGTTACAAATGCAGCAGGAAAATTCAAAATTTTAGCTCCCAACACCGAAAAACACATTAATGAAATTAAAAATGCAGAAGATGAGATAAATAACTGGCTTGTAAAAAACTTTTATGGAGAGGTAAGCATTGGTTTCAGCTGGATTGAAGCATCACCAGATGACTTTATTTGCAGCGGAGACAGTCTTAGCAGACTTTTAAGAGCTATAGGAAGAGCTTCTGAGGAAAGAAAATTCAGGAAAATAGATCTTAATCAATATGGAGGCACTAAATCTACTGCAGGATATCTTGATACATTTTCCCATGCTGGAGTATGTCCCCTTTGCAATCGGAGAGCAGCAAAGCTTGAGAATCAAATGAAAGAAGACTACCTTTGTGATATTTGTTACGACCATATAAAAATAGGAGAGAATCTCGTTAAAAAAGACCTTCTTGTTGTAGCAACAGCTGATGCAGAACTTCATGAAAAACTCAGAATGCCAGTTTTTGATAAATATCAGGTAAGTTTTGTCACAGGAAAACTCTCAGAACTTGTAAAACAAGACAAAATAATTCATTACTGGAACATTAATTCTCTGTGGAAAAATGAAAATATTCTTGATAATTTTGCTTCAGTTAAACTTATAAACAGCTATGTTCCGAAATTTACACCAGAGTATGAAAAAGAGATTGAAAAAATAACTTATAGTGAATCAGATAAAGATGAAACCATTGAAGCTGTTAAAGAAGGAACAATTCTTAGTTTTCATCACATTGCAAGGCTTGCACTACAAAAAACAGAACAGGGATTTACAGGAATAGACGCTCTGGGAGTTTTTAAGGCAGATGTTGATAATCTTGGAACCATATTTGTAAGAGGATTAAGACCAGAGAAGAGAACTTTTTCAAGATATGCAACACTTTCACGACAGCTTAACCTATTTTTTACACTTTATCTATCATACATCTGTAAAACAGAATTTAAAAACATTTATACAATTTTTGCAGGAGGAGACGACCTCTTTCTCATTGCTCCATGGAATGAAATAATTAAATTTTCAAGGAAACTTTCAGAGGATTTTTACAAATATTGCTGTAACAACAGTGAAATTACTCTCTCAGCAGGAGTGTATATCACTCAACCTGATACACCTGTGCTTAGAATGGCTGAGGCTTCAGAGAAAGCATTGGAAAACGCCAAAATTAGAGGAAAAAACCGAATAACAATATTTGGTTGTCCTATTGAATGGAGCAGTATAGAAGAATTGGAAGAAATTAGAAAAGAATTGGAAAGCTGGCTTAATGAAGAGATCATAACCAGTTCATTTCTATATAAATTGAATGAGCTTAGAGAGCTTGCAGAAGAGGAAAAAGAGATATTAAAAAGACAATTACTCCATGAAAGACTTAATCCTCTTACATGGAGAGCTAAACTTCATTACTTTGCCATAAGAAACATTGCAAAGGGAACAAACAAAGAGGAGAGAATTAAAACTGCAGAGAAAATCTTATCAAAACTCGTAAGCTGGATAGAAACATACAGGGAATCTTTCAGGATTCCTTTATGGCAAACAATTTACATGAGGAGGAAAGCATGAACAGCAAATTACCAGAAATCAAATTCTGGAAAGATGAAGCTAAAGGCATTGTTAATCCAGAACTATTCTCAGAAGTAGCGAATAAATGGGCGGAGCAAATTAAAACTTCGGGTAAAAACAACAGAGACAGAAACAAAATTTCTCAGCTAAGAAAGTTTTATGATGAAGTTTTATTATTTCATGGAAGAGTAAAAAGCGAGGAAGAATTCCAGAAAATGCTTCCTTACATTAAAATTCTCAATGCCAAAGCTTATTATGCTGAAGGTAGAAGACTCATCACAAAGGATTTCAGGGAGTTTATACAAAAAAGCTTAAGTCAGATTAATAACAAAAAAGACTTTGATGTTTTTGTAAAATTTTTTGAAGCATTCATGGGTTTTTACAAATACTACGATGAAATGATGAAAGGAGGAGTTCAATGAAGCTCAGAGAGATTAAAACAATAAAAGGCAAAATAATTCTTAAAACAGGACTGCATATTGGTTCTGGCAACATGGAAATGCAAATAGGTGGCACAGACAATCCAGTGATAAAACACCCCCATACACATGAGCCCTATATTCCTGGCTCATCATTAAAAGGCAAAATGAGAAGTCTTCTTGAATACTACTACGGGATTGTTGCAGAATCAGCAAAGTCTGAGGATTTTAAAAAATCAGGTGGTCTTGCCACCTGCGAACTTTATAAGAAAGTAGATAGCGATGTTAAGGAGCACATAAAAAACATACTCAAAGTATTTGGTTCAGGTGCAGGAGAAACTGATGAAGAATTACTTGTAGAGCTTGGACCAACCAGAGTCTCTTTCAGTGACTGTAGCCTAAGCGAAGACTTTAAAAAAGAAGCTGAGGAGAAACAGTACAGTTACATAGAAGTTAAATCAGAAAACAGAATAAATCGCATTACAGGAACAGCAGAGCATCCAAGATTTATTGAAAGAGTTCCAGCGGGTACGAGATTTGATTTTGAGGTTTATTTCAAAATTCTTGACGATGAAGATGAAAAGCTTTTTGAGCAGTATTTGCTTACTGGACTCAAACTTCTTGAGATGGACTCCATTGGAGGTTCAGGAAGTCGTGGATATGGAAAAATTGAGTTTCAGTTTGACGATAAACAATTAAGAGAAAAAATCAACTCTTTAAAGCTCTGGGGGTAACTTTGAAAACTTACATTTTTAAGATAAAACCTCTCACTGGTTTTGGAAGTTTGATTAAAGGAGACAGTCTCTTTGGACATCTATGCTGGCAGGCTCTTTATGATCCTCAACTTTTTGGGAAATCTCTTGAGGAGCTTCTCAAAGACTATGACGAAAATCCATTTATAATTGTCTCCTCTGCATTCCCTGTTATTGACGAAAAAATCTATCTAAAACGTCCGTCATTGCCTTTGTATAGGCTTTTTAAAATTGCAGAGGAAGAATTTGTACAAAAAAGAAAGGAATTAAAAAGCAGAAACTACTTTGCCTTTGAAATACCTCTTAAGCCACTTAATGAGATTAACTATGAAAAAATAAACTTCATTGAAGAAGATACTCAGACAAGATGCACAATAAATAGAATCAGTGGAACAACAGGCGAACCTCCATTTACTCCATATACAATTGACAAAATTTATTTCACCTGTGAACTTGCAATATTTGCAGGAATAAGAGAAGATATAAATATTGATTCCTTCAAAGAAGCTCTGTCAAGAGTTGGAAAATATGGATATGGTAAAGATGCAACTGTTGGATATGGCAAATTTGAAGTAGGAGATGTAAGAGAAATACAGCTTTCAAAAACTTCTAATAACTGCAATGCCCTGTATACCCTTTCTCCTTCAGTCCCTAAAAAAGAACAAATAAAAGATATTTACTTTACCCCTTTTATACGGTTTGGAAGACATGGTAGTATTTTTGCAAAGTCAAAAAATCCATTCAAAAATCCTGTTATATTTGCCGATGAAGCAGCAGTAATAATTCCCGGCCAATATAATCAGAAGCCTTATATTGGTATGAGTGTGAAAAATCTTTCAAAGGCAGTCCCTGAAACAGTAACACAGGGATACTCATTGGTTTTACCTGTGGAGGTGCAAAGTGTATGAAGTAAAACTCCATCTTTTAAGTCCCGTTCATATTGGCTGTGATGAAAGTTACAAACCTACAGAGTTTGTAATAGATGTAGACTCCAGCACGATGATTCACTTTAATCTATGGCAATTCATAGAAAGCCTTAATGATAAAGAATCGCAGGAACTAAAAAAGATATCTGAAAAGCCTTCAGCTACAGCTCTTATTGAATTATACAGATTTTATACAAATTGTAAAGGAAAAATAAAGGGCAGAGTTATTCCAGTTCCAAAGCAATTAGCTGAAAGATACAGAGAGGTAAAACAATTAAGAGATGAAAGAGAGATTTTAAGGAATTTCAATGAATTTGATATTCCAAGAACTTTTTACAATCCCCATACACAAACCCCTCTAATTCCTGGAAGTTCTTTAAAGGGTTCTCTGAGAACTGGTTATCTTGAAGGATTACTTAAAGAATCCCAGGACAAAGACAATTTCAGAGAAACTGCTGATCCCAAAAAACCGGAAGAACTGGAAGAAAAACTTCTTAAAGGGAAAATGTCCACAGATCCTTTCAGGCTTTTGAAAATTTCAGATTTTGAACCTGTAAATGATGTCAAGACAGAGATTATCTATCAGATAAATGTAAATAAGCTTAGAAACAACATTCGTTCAACACTTTCAATTCCTCTGGAAGTTATCCCAGAGGGAAGTATTTTCAGAGGCACTGTAAGATTAGACAGCCCAGTAGAGAACTCTGGCATAAGAGAGCCTCTTGAGTTTCATAATCTCCTTCTTAAAGTGCATGCTCATTATGCTGGTATATTTAACCGTGAAATTGATTTGCGAAAGGATAAAGGCTTTAGAATGCCTACTTTAACGCAATTTAAAGAAGCACTTAAAACCAGATACTTTATAATTCGTATAGGGAAACACTCTGGTGCAGAGGCTGTTACAATAGAAAACGTAAGAAAGATTAGAATAAGAACTGCAAAAGGTTGGGAATACAGTTCAAAAGCAACCACTATCTGGCTTGCCAGTGCTGATAAAAGACCAACAAATCTCAGTCAAACAATACCATTTGGGTGGGTTATGCTTGAGGTTGTAAATGCAGATAAACTATAAAGTTCTTGATTTTACCATAAAAGCTGAAACTGAGATAAAACTACCAGATTTCAAAGGCTCTGCTTTCAGAGGAGGCTTTGGGAATGTGTTCAGACAGATTACATGCGTTCTTAAAAGATATAACTGCGTAGAATGTCCTCTCAAGGCAAAATGCATCTATGCCTATGTATTTGAAACCGTATCTGATGGAACAGCTGATTTTTTTAACATGCATAAATACGAGAAAGTTCCTCATCCTTTTGTTTTTGAACCTCCATTAAATAGAAAAAAAATATTTCAGACAGAAGAAGAGCTTAACTTCAGGGTAATACTCATTGGAAATGCCATACAGTATGCTCCATATTTTGCTTTTACATTTAAAGAACTCGGCAACTTAGGCATTGGCAAAAATATGGGTAAATTCAGCATTTCAAAAATTTTATCAACCAATGAGAAAACAATATCGCTGCAACCTCAAGAAATGTCTAAAAGAAGTTTTACAAAGTTATCTTTAAATATCCTTACTCCTATCAGAATAAAGTATGAGCGAACACTTGTACAGAGACTTGATTTTCACATTCTTATTCGTTCACTTATAAGAAGACTTACTCTACTTTATTACTTTCACTGTGGAAAGCAGCCACCTCAACTTGATGTAAAATCACTTATTGAAAAAGCAAAAAAAGTAAAAATTTTAAACGACAATACCCGCTGGTATGATTGGGAAAGATACTCATCAAGGCAAAATACAAGAATGAAACTTGGTGGAGTCATTGGTGAGATTACCTATGAAGGAGAGATCATTCCCTTTATGCCCTTTGTTAAAGCTGGTGAAATTCTTCATGTAGGCAAAGGAACAAGCTTTGGATTGGGCAAGTATGAAATAGTTGATAGCAGCCTATTTCAATAACTTGTGAGTTTTTCCACAGTCTTACAAAATTAAATCCGAAAAAGAAATATTGCTGAAATATTGTTTTCAAACAAATTTTCCCAGTGCAGCTTTTAAAATTAATTATGAGGGTTCTTTTTATAATAGCCTATGATATAACTGATGAGCGAAGGCTGGCACAGGTAAGATATTTCTTGAAAGGTTATAGTACTGGTGGTCAACGATCTGTTTATGAATGTTTCTTACTGCCTGAAGAGGTTAGATTCATTATAAGTAAACTTAAAAGATTAATAAATCCATATGAAGACAGAGTTCATATATTCAGGATTGATGGACACTGCATAGTACATACACTTGGAAGAGCAGTCTTACCCAAAAATCCATCTTACTTTTACATAGGTTAAAATGGGCACAGTTTTCATAGATAGAAAAGATATTTATTTAAAAACTGATGGAAACTCAATTGATTTTTACTCAAAAGGCAAAAAACAAGGCAGTCTTCCTATTTCTCCACTTAAAAGAGTTGTAATAATCGGAAATATTAAACTTCAGACAAGTGTAATTCATAAATTAATAAAAAATGATGTCACAGTGGTTTTCTTTACTGGCAAACTTAAATACACTGGCATAATTTACGGACCTATGCATAATAATGGACATTTAAGAGTAAAACAGTATGAAAAATCAATCAATCCATCTGCTCTTCAGTTAGCAAAAGAAATTGTAGCGAGAAAAATCCATAGTCAGATTGAATTTTTAAAAGACTTTGTATATATTAAACCTATTCTTTCAATGAACTCTCAAGAAATTAAAGAGAAGTTATTGAATAAAATTGAAACACTAAAAACTGTATCATCCATGGACTCATTAAGAGGAATTGAAGGCACTGCTCAGGCATTGTATTTTTCCATATACACAAAACTATATCCTGATTCATACGGCTTTAACAAAAGAACCCGCAGACCTCCACAAGACCCTGTAAATGCTATGCTTAGTTTTTGCTATACTTTGCTTCATTATGAAACAGTAAGAGAGATTCAATTTATAGGGCTTGACCCAACAATTGGTTTTTATCATCAGTTTGAATATGGGCGTGAATCTCTTGCCTGTGACATTGTAGAAATGTTCAGAGTGGATGTTGACAGATTCGTATATGAACTTTTCAAAGAAAGGCATATTACTGTGCGAGATTTCATGAAGGATATAACTCAGGGTGGAGTTTATCTAAAAAAATCAGGAAGGAAAAAATTTTATCCTCTTTATGAACAATGGGCACAGCCAATAAGGCAAAAATTAAGAGACTCTGTAAGAGAGCTGGCAAAGAGGATAATCAATGAAAAAGACATTGTATTTGATTGAACAAGGAAATAGAATAAATTTACATGCTGATGGTCCTTCATTTTTAATAACTTCCCGAAATAAGGCAGCACGAAGAATTCCTGTAAGTGCAATTGATAAAGTTGTAATAATCGGAAATATAAGAATTGATGCTGATTCAATTACTCTTTGTGCTGACAATAACATTCCAGTGCTATTTATTTCACAGAGAAACACAGAAAAAGCATTTATTTTACCTTACAATCATAAACTCCCCAGACATTACAAAGAGCAGAGAATAATTATTCAATCAGAAGATACTCAGAGGCGATACAAAAATTGGATTCAAACAAGAAGAGCCATGATGCAGATAGAGATTTTCAAAGAAATATTTAAAAAATACAGTCTTCCCAATGAAATTGGCGAGGGAAATTATCAGTTTATTATCAATAAAATTAGCCAGAGCTATTCTTCCTGGAGCATGATAAAAGACATAATTGAAAACTTTATTAGAGCAATAATTTTAGGAAGAATTCTACATGCAGGGTTAGATCCTCATTTTGGAATAATCAACAAAAGATTTAATTTTGGTTTATTACTTGATTTTTCCTTAATTTTTGAGCCAGAGGCTGATTTCCAGACAATAAAATTTTTTCAATCCCACAAAGTAGAGATTGAAAATTTTGAGCTTTCAGAAAACAACATAAAAAGCATTATTGACAGATTTGAATCAAGAAGGCAGAGAATATCTCAGCAGGTTGAAACTGTTATTGATGAACTTTTTGAAATCATAAAAGATTTAAGAAAATGAAAGTACCATATCTTGTCTGTTATGACATTGCCGATGAAAAAAGACTTGCCAGAATATACAGATTCATGAAAGGAAAAGGACTTCATCTGCAATATTCTGTTTTTTATTGTGTTCTTACTCCGCAACAACTTAAAAGTTTAAAAAATGAAATAAGAAAACTTATTAATCCACGCTATGATGATGTGAGGATTTATCCACTTTCTAAGGATTCTTGTGTAGCAGTTTTGGGCTGTGGAGCCAGAATTCCCGAAGGAGTAGAAGTTTTTATATAATTTATGGAATTCATTCTAAGCCCTTTAGCTACGCTCAGGTTAAACTTCACGAAATGTTTGATAGTTCTATCGGCAATGTCAGGAATGGATTTAAGGTTGACTTTTTTACTCATTATTTGATTTAATTTTAAAAATTAGGATCTTTGACAAGTCAGTAATTAAGATTAAAGATCGGTGATGAAAATTTATTAAAAAATCTGCACAATCTTGCTTATAACTTATTGAAAAACAAGAGAAAAACTAATGGAGTCCGTAGGAATCGTGACCTCATTTAAAAGGGATTGCGACAGAATAGCGTATTCTTCTTTATTTTCTATGAAGTTTGTAGGAATCGTGACCTCATTTAAAAGGGATTGCGACCTTTTCTTGAAACATACATATTTCTAACCACACCCGTAGGAATCGTGACCTCATTTAAAAGGGATTGCGACTTAAAAGAACCACAACATTCTATATCTATGCCTTTATGTAGGAATCGTGACCTCATTTAAAAGGGATTGCGACCCACTATATTGCCATAGGCATCCATAGCTATGGCATTGTTGGAATCGTGACCTCATTTAAAAGGGATTGCGACCTTCTTCCATTTTTTAATCTTTCCCATCCTAAATTGTTGGAATCGTGACCTCATTTAAAAGGGATTGCGACCCGCCTGACCTTCTTCATCTTGTAACAAAATTTGGTTGGAATCGTGACCTCATTTAAAAGGGATTACGACACTTTTCCGTATTTTTCCGTATCCACTATCATCTGAGCAAGGTTGGAATCGTGACCTCATTTAAAAGGGATTGCGACATCCGGTGAAAGCTTTGTATTAATTACTAATGCAGGAAGTTGGAATCGTGACCTCATTTAAAAGGGATTGCGACACTGTCGCCTCGGCAGCTTTGCCGAAGACAATAGTGTGTTGGAATCGTGACCTCATTTAAAAGGGATTGCGACAGGGTGGTGCTCCACTGGGCCTGCAGGGATATCTTTGTTGGAATCGTGACCTCATTTAAAAGGGATTGCGACGCTGCCCTCATTTTTAAGCTCCTCCTTGAGCTTAAAAATGTTGGAATCGTGACCTCATTTAAAAGGGATTGCGACATATGGATAAAAACTTAGATTTTTTGAAAAATTTTGTTGGAATCGTGACCTCATTTAAAAGGGATTGCGACAGTCTCAGGGATGATGTCTATCATTTTCGTAATTAAGTTGGAATCGTGACCTCATTTAAAAGGGATTGCGACGCTGATACAAGGCATCAATTATTCTTCTTTTAATAGTTGGAATCGTGACCTCATTTAAAAGGGATTGCGACATCTATATGAAACAATCTGTTATTCAATGGTGAGGGGTTGGAATCGTGACCTCATTTAAAAGGGATTGCGACTTCCAAAATATCCAGCTAACCAGTGGCTTATACGTCGTAGGAATCGTGACCTCATTTAAAAGGGATTGCGACGCAAAGGACTGAATATTAACCACGCTGGCATGTGCAGATTCAAGTAGGAATCGTGACCTCATTTAAAAGGGATTGCGACGGGCATCCTTGTCAAGCTTTTTAAGCCTACGGTATATACCGTGTAGGAATCGTGACCTCATTTAAAAGGGATTGCGACCTTACTTCGCCGTCCACGAGGTTCCTAATGTGGTATTGTAGGAAACGTGATCTCATTTAAAAGGGATTGCGACAGCACGCTTTTGCCGGGAATGGAGTTGGTGAATTAATTAATTAGGAAATCAGGATTGAGTCAGGTTTTACTGTTTAGTCAACAATGCCAGAAAATTTTTTGAAATCAGAACAGCCATTTATCCCCCAAACATGCTAAGCAAGCATTGAGCATTTTTGATAGCTTTGAAATAGGTGACGCAGTTGAGATTTTTTAAGAATATGTCATGTAGTGTAAACCCTTGATTTTACTATGGGCGATAAGGGATTTGAACCCAGACCTCTTCCGTGTGAGAGAAAAACTATATCAAGAAATGGCTTGCATACTTGATCTGTCAGATTGTAGTAAAACAGGAACTATCAATGCTTTGTTACAGTAATCCGACATTCTTTAAAGCTTCAGCTACTTTGGAGTCAACCTTTGCTATTTCTTTTAGAGCTTTTTCTACCTTATCCTGTCTTTCCTCAAGTTCTTTGTTTTTCCTTAAAGCTGGCTGAAGTGCTGTTCTACGATCCCATAAAACAAAGCCAATAACACCAATGGTTTGAGCAACTACCACGCCAATCAGTATATATATCAACTGTTGCAGGCTATCAATTCTTTGATTTAAAGCTTTACTGCTTTCTTCAACTTTAACTTCAAGCCTTATAAGCCTATCTCTGTCTTCCTGAGTAAAGGAAACATCTTTTGCAAATGAAAATGTTGATATAAATAGAACCATCAGAATTGATGCTATAACCAGTGGTGTTTTCATGTTTAATTTTACTCTACCAGTAGTAAGAAAATCAATTGTCTCATTCAGGTTAGGACATAGTAGCCAGGGTAAGAATAAGCCATGGAATAGCAGATATATTAAGCCAACCATTACCAACGATCAAAGTTAATCAGGTAAAAAATATCGTCTTTACTCAAAATAAAATCTCTTCGAAATAGAATTATGCTTGTTCACTGTTAATCCTCCTGAGTTTTTTCTCATAGGCATTAGATAGTTCGTCTGAAAGCCTCTCTATCTCTTCTGCAAGCCTTACTATATCTATGGAGCGTCTTAATTTTACCAGTTTATCCTTAGTGGATGCATCTGCATCAGGAAGGTTTAAAACCCTTCTAAATAGTATCTCCATCTCATGTGTCCTTGTGACATGGCTACCTTCTCCATGCCTTGAGATTAGCTTCATCTGGGGCATAAAGAGTTTTGTGGAAGTTAAAATAATTTTGTGTCTATGGATAAAATATATGAATTTGAAAACTAAATAAAAAGGAGGAAAGAGGATATGGAAAATCAAAAGGAGATGTATGAGGCAGTAAAAGAGGAGCTATTCAGGGAAGCAGCCATGAAAGTACTTGGAGATGATGTTTTAACAGGTAAACATCTGGGACTAAAGAAGCTTTTTGAAGAAACATTAAACCAGATAATGAAATCTGAAAGAGAGATATATCTAAAAAATAGCCCTGGCAATAAGGGCAATGGCTATTATCATCGTCAGTTCTCTGAAGGCTCATTCTGCCTTGACCTCACTGTTCCAAGAGACAGACATGGTGAGTTTCGGCCTTACATTTTACCTCAGCCATACCAGAGAGTAGGTGCATCTTATACAGATGTCCTTTATTCTTTAATAATAAACGGATACAGTCCCGCTCAGCTTCACAGGACACTCAGTGAGTTAGGACTTCCTTATACTCAGGATGAGATGAAAAAGATAATTGAAGACCTGAGGGAAAGACTTGAGGATTTTAAGACAAGGCAATTACCCTCTGAAGTATTTGCCCTTTTCATAGATGGCTATCACACGGATATAAAGCAATCAAAAAAGGTAAGACGAGCCTGTGTATATACAGTGCTGGGCATAGACCTGACTGGAAAGAAGGACATCTATGGATTTTATGAATTTTTTGGTTCAGAGAGCAAGGAAGGCTGGCTGCAGGTGTTGAACGATCTACTTGACAGGGGACTACAGAAGGTAGTTGTGGTAGTAAGCGATGATTTCCCAGGGCTAAGTGAGGCTCTTGAGGCACTTTATCCACTTACAGAGCATCAACTCTGTTTTGTACATTTAAAAAGAAACATCAGAAAAAACATGGGGAAACTGGCTTCTCAGGAATTTCTTAAAATGCTTAATCAAATAAAACAGCTAAGCTCAGGATTTGAGGATGCATTAGAGAGGTTTAAATCTCTCTGTGATAGATACGAGAAAAACTATTCTTATTTTATGAAGGAACTAAAGAAAAAGGCAGAGAAGTATTTTAATTTTCTCAAATATCCCGAAGAGATAAGAAAATATATATACACAACTAATGCAGCAGAGAACTTTAACAGAAGAATAGAGGAAATAAGACTGAGGCTTGGAGGATATTTTCAATCAATTGAAATACTTGAGACAAATCTGTTTTTGCAGAGAGAAAGGTTGTTACAAGGCAGATGGAAAAATCCTGTACCTATACTGAAAGCTAATACCTATGAACTTAGACAAATTTTTAATAGAAAATTCTATGCCCAAACACAAAATTCTTGACAAATGCCATAACCTCTGTCCTTGACTTTCTTATTAACTTCTTGCCTGAGTTCCTTAAAAGACTGGAAATATATTGTTTGTTCATGTGAAGTATAAGGGAAAGTTCCTTAAGTAGCTGGGACTTCTGTTTCTTGTTAGCCTTTCTGTATAGCTCTGCATTGTTAAGGATGATGACTAATTTGTTCTTCATGGTGTATACTCCTTTAGGTATACTGGCAAGCATCCTGTAAACCTCCTTTTTGTAAGATTTTTGCTTAAACCATAAAGGTTTAAAGGATGCTTGCCCTTTTTGTCAATTTTGAGGAAACAACACCTCTTCAAAGAGATTATTTTTGAGGAAACGCGCAAAGTTGACAAAATTAATTCTCAAACACTATAATTGACTACTTTTGTTTTTTTGGGGCAAAGAATGAAAGTGGAACAATATAAAATAATTGAAAAAACAAAAATTAATGATTTCATAAACTTTTTAATTTCTTTTTCCAAAGTAGTTGCTCCTGTATACAAAGGTTATAACAATTATGTGTTTCAGGAGATAAAATCTGCTGATGAAGTAAGTCTTAAATATATTCCGACCATAATTCCTCCAAAAAAATATTTTATGCCGCAAAAGGAAACTTTGCTAAAGTTTGATTTAAAAGAAGATTTAACAATTGAACCTGTGGTTGAATACGAAAATTTAATCCTTTTCGGTGCCCATACCTGTGATATAGCAGGAATAAAATGCTTGAATATGGTTCTTTCAGATAAACCAAAAGACACAGCATATCTTATAAGAAAAAAACATATAACAATAATCGGGCTTGAGTGTAATGATTACTGCGATGAGTATGCAAGCTGTTCATTTGTAGGTGCTCATATCCCTACAACAGGATATGACTTGATGTTCACAGAACTTGATGATTATTTTATAGTTCATATTCATTCTTCAAAAGGCTCTGATATTGTTGAAAAAACTGATTTATTTAAACCTGCTAAAGCTGCTCATATTGAAGAACTTAAGGCATTGCGAAATAATAAACTGAAAATATTTAATAATGAAGTTCCCACAGAAAGAAGATATCTTCCAGACCTGTTTGACCGTTCCTTTAATGCATCTGTATGGAAAGAGCTTGAGAGTAAGTGTCTTAGTTGTGGAAACTGCACAGCAGTGTGTCCAACATGTTACTGCTTTGATATAAAAGAAGATGTGGATTTAACTCTTAATGCAGGTGAAAGATACAGAGTTTGGTTTTCCTGTCAGCTTGATCCATTTGCAAAAGTTGCAGGAGGCATTGATTTCCGAAGAGAGCGTTCAGCAAGACAGAGACATAGATTTTATAGAAAATTCAGATATCACATTGACCGTTACGGTATGGTTTTTTGCACAGGTTGTGGAAGATGCTCTAGAACATGCATGGCAAAAATTAATCTTAAAGAAGTTTTAACATCCCTCATAAAGGAGTCAGAGACAAAAATATGGCGCAAGTGGTTATAAAGGATTCACCCTATAATCTAAAAAAAGCAAAAATTCTGGATATCAAACCTCTCACAGAAAAAGAAAAACTTTTCAAATTAGTTTTTGAAGATAGCACATGGCTTGATTTTGAACCCGGACAGTTCATAATGGTTTCTTTAATGGGAATTGGAGAAATTCCGGTTTCTATATGCTCTTCTCCTTTAAACAGACATTATTTTGAAATATGCGTAAGAGCAGTTGGAAAAGTTACTAACTCACTTCATAAATTAAATGTCGGAAGCCTTATCGGAGTTAGAGGACCATACGGAAATGGTTTCCCGATTAAATTAATTGAAGGGCATGATCTCTTAATAATAGCTGGTGGATTAGGACTTGCACCTCTTAGGTCATTGATACTCTATGCTATTGATAATAGAAGAGATTTTGGCGAAATACACATACTTTTTGGATGCAAAACTCCTGCAGAAATTCTTTTTGCCGATGAAATTGAAGAATGGGGTAAAAGGCTTGATTTACACTTTGCCTGTACCGTTGATAGAGCAGACCCTGATTGGAAGGGAAATGTGGGACTTATTACCTCTTTAATCCCTGGAGTTGATATTGATCCTCTGAGAACTTATGCTGCAGTAGTAGGACCTCCTGTTATGTATAAGTTTGTTATAAAAGAGCTCATTGCAAAAGGATTGCCGGTGGATCAGATTCTTCTAAGCTTTGAAAGACACATGAAATGCGGGATGGGTAAATGTGGAAGATGCCAGATTCAAAATCTTTATTGCTGCAAAGATGGTCCAGTTTTCACATTTAAAGAAATAATGGATATGGCAGAGGCACTTTGATGAGTAAACCAAAGGTTGCATTTTTTGATTTTGCCTGCTGTGAAGGATGTCAGCTTCAGGTGGCAAACATAGGTGAGCCACTTATTGATGTGCTTGATATTGTTCAGGTTGTTGAATTCAGAGAGGTAATGTCTGAAAAGTGGAATGGAGAGTTTGATGTAGCCTTTGTTGAAGGAAGCATTACAGACGAGCATGCTGTGGAAAGAGTTAAAAAAATAAGAGAAAAAAGTAAAATCCTTGTTGCTCTTGGTTCCTGTGCTACAATTGGTGGTGTTAATGGTATGAAAAACTCCTTTGACCTTGAAGAAGTAGGCAAATATGTTTATGGAGAGTCATATAAATTTTTCCCGACACTGCTAACAAAAGCAGTGCATCAGGTGGTGAAGGTGGATTACTTTATTAATGGTTGTCCAATCTATCAGCCAGAATTTCTTAATGTTGTTAAATGCATACTTCAGGGAATACCCTATTATGTGCCTGAGTATCCTGTTTGCGTTGAATGTAAACTAAATGAAAATGTTTGCATGTATGACAGAGGACTTACATGCATGGGACCTGTCACAAAGGCAGGATGTAACTCATGGTGCATAAATAATGGGAATATATGCTATGGTTGTAGAGGACTTACAATCAATCCCAACATTGATGGATTTAAAGAAGTTCTTAAAAAATATAACATACCTGAAGACTTTTTAATGAAAAAAATAGAGATGTATAACAAGTGCAAGGAGCTGGATAAGTCGTGAGTCAAAACCTTAGCATTAATGTTAATTATCTAACAAGAGTTGAAGGACATGGCAACATTGTAGTGGAAGTTAAAGATGGAAGGCTTGAAATTTGCAGGCTTGAAATCGTTGAGTCTCCACGATTTTTTGAAGCATTCCTGAGAGGTCGTTCCATTTATGAAGCTCCTCACATAACCTGTAGAATCTGTGGAATTTGTTCATGTGGACACACACTTGCATCAATTCAGGCAGCTGAGGACGCCTTAGGAATAAAGCCAACTGAGCAAACCATTCTTTTAAGAAAGCTCCTCCTTCACTATGAACAACTTGATAGCCACCTTCTCCATATATATCTTCTTGTTGCACCAGACTTAGTCGGAGTTCCGAGCTTTGTTCCTCTTATAAAATCTAACCCTGATGTTGTTAGACGTGCACTTAGAATGAAAAGGCTCTGCAATGAACTCTGTGATATACTCGTTGGAAGGCATGTTCATCCCATTAGTGCAGTTATCGGTGGATTTACAAAGCTTCCTCACCCTGGTGAGCTTGAGGAAATGCATAAAAGGCTTCTGGAACTAAAGCATGATATAGAAGCAACTGTTGAACTTTTCAGTAAACTTACTTTTCCTGAGTTTGAAAGAGATACAGAATATGTAGCACTGGTTAACGATGAAGATGAGTATCCCTTTCTTTACGGAGATATTGGTTCAACAGATGGATACAGAGTGAGCAAATATGAATATAAAAATGTCACAAATGAATTCATAGTTCCTTATGCCTCTGCTAAAAGAACAAAGTGGCATAGAGATTCATACGCTGTAGGTGCACTTGCAAGGTTTAATCTAAATCATGAAAAGCTTCATCCAAAAGCAAAAGAAGCCGCCACATTTTTAAATCTGAAACCAAAATGTATAAATCCTTATTTTAATACCGTTGCTCAGATTGTTGAGTGTGTTCACTGTGTTGAAGATGCCATAAGAATTGTAGAGAATGTCTGGCAAAAGGGAATAAACTATGATGAGATAGTTGTTCCTGATATAAATGAACTTGGCAAACTTCCCCAGCGTGCTGGAGAGGGAGTTGGTGCAGTTGAAGTTCCCAGAGGGTTATTGATTCATCACTATGAGTGTGATGAAAGAGGAATATTCAGAAATGCAAACTGTGTAATTCCCACAAATCAAAACACACACAACATAGAGCTTGACATGTTAAAGCTTGTTCCAGAAATTATAAATCAATCTCAGGAAGAGATAACCCTTGCCCTTGAAATGCTCGTAAGAGCCTATGATCCCTGTATATCCTGCTCAGTGCACATGGTTAAGGTTAATTTTAAATAATCTTACCTATCAATCCTTCAATCTCCTTTGCTAAACTGTTTTTTGTAAACTCCAAAAATGGCTTTCCTGTCTTCACTGAAGTTAAAATATCTTCTGAGAAAGGAATTTTACCACAAACTTCAATGCCTGAACTCTCAATAGCCTTTACAATCTCTGAACTCATCTCAATATTCAGGTCATACTTATTTATCACAACTTTTACAGGTATATTGAAATATCTTGCAAGCTCAATGACTCTACTGAGGTCATGCATTCCTGAAAGAGTTGGCTCTGTTACTGCAACAACAAGGTCAACACCTGTCATTGAAGCCATCACAGGGCATCCAACACCTGGAGGTCCATCAATTACTACATAGTCACAGCCCTTTTCTTGAGCAGTCTCCTTTGCAAGCTCTCTCAGCTTTGTAACAAGCTTTCCAGAGTTCTCCTGAGCAATTCCGAGCCTTGCATGAATCAGTGTTCCATATCTGGTTTCAGAGATAAAATACTGCCCTGAAATCCTGTCATTGAGAGTTATGGCTTTCTCAGGGCATACATAGCTACAGATTGTGCAGCCTTCACAGGACAGTTCATCAACCTGAAAACTATCAATTATTGCGTTAAACTTGCAAGCCTCTTTACATGCTCCACATTGAATGCATTTAGTCTCATCTATTGATGCGATTTTACCTCCTATAAAATCGTGCGTTTCTATTATCTTTGGATGCAAAAGCAGATGAAGATTTGCAGCATCAACATCGCAATCAACAAGGATTTTATTATTTAATGCAACCGCAAGACATCCTGTAAAAAATGTCTTTCCTGTTCCGCCTTTTCCACTTATTATCAAAATCTGTTTCATATGATTTCCTTTATATCTTTGCAAATCTTCTGAAAAATTTCTTTATACTCAGGCATTGCTTTTACAAGGGGAATGCCTTTTGAATAAGCTTCTGCTATTTCTCTGTGAAATGGAATTTTCAATAAAACAGGGATTCTATTTTTACTGCAAAACTCCTCTATAAGCCCATCATCTCCACTTTTGTTTATAATAACGCCTGATTTAATTCTGACTGCCTTTGTTACTTCATAGGCAAGCTCAAGGTCATGAAGTCCAAAAGGAGTTGGCTCTGTAACAAGAATGCAAAAATCAGAGCCTTTAATAGCAGCCACAGCAGGGCATGATGTTCCAGGAGGTGCATCAATTATTGTAATTTTATCCTTTTTTGCGTATGTTTTTGCTTCTTCAATAACCTTTGGAGCAAGCACTTCTGAAATATTAAGCCTTCCCTCAATAAATTCAACACCTTTAAAGTTGCCGATTTTTATCATTCCAATGCTTCTATGAGCAGGCTTCATTGCTTTTTCAGGACACAGCAAAATACATCCCTCACATCCATGACACAGATGTGGAAATAGTAGAACATCGCCTGAACTGTCAAGCTTAATTACACTTAAAGCATTATAAGCGCAAATTGTGCTACAGTAACCACAAAGATTACACTTTTCTTTATCAACCTCGGGAATAACAGAGGTTACCTCAATCTCCTGCTTTATTTCAGGATTTAAAAAAAGATGAACATTCGGCTCTTCCACGTCACAGTCAATTATCTGAGAGTTTTCAAGGCTTAATGCTAAAGATACAGCAACTGTTGTCTTTCCTGTTCCGCCTTTTCCACTTGCCACTGAGATTACCATTTTTTTATCTCCATGCAGACAAACCCAGGCAATTCTTTAAAATTTTTAGCTATTTCCTCAGGTTCTTCAGGCTCAGAATTCTGAGATGAAATATTTTTCAGTGTTCCAAAGAGTTTCTTAATTTTTAAACCGCATTGAGAGAGTATTTGCTGAAATTCCTTAAAATGATAAAATTTTGCAAATCTATAAAAGAGATGTCCCTGTTTTTTCTTTTCTTCATATAGTCTTCCAAGATGGGAATCAAGAAAAATTTCTCCAACAATTATACTGCCTTCATCTTTTAAGACCCTTTTTGCTTCGTTCATTGTAAGGAAAATATCCTCAACAAAAGGTAGAGTTACAATAAACATTACACAGGAAAAAGTTTTATCTCTGAAAGGTAAAAACTCTGCCTTTGCTCTTACCACTGGAATTCCTCTTAGTTTTGCTATTTTAAGAGGAGAAAAAGCTTTATCAACTCCTATAAATTTTTCAGATAAAACCGCAAATCTTCCTGTTCCAACTCCTACTTCAAGAATTCTATCTTTACAACTGTCAAGAAGCTTTTTAATACATTTTAGTTCGTTTTCATATATAGTTTTCCCTTTTTCCGATTCATACCATTGATCGTACTCAGTGACATACGATTCAAAGGGATCAAACATAGTCACAGGAGCCTCCAATGTAAATATGACTTCCTACCCCTGCCTCTATAAAACCTTTACCAAAAGCTTGTTTAAATAGCTCTCTTGCAGTATCTCCTGTGCAATGCGAAGGAGCAATGTATTTTACTCCTTCATTTTTAAGAAATTCAATCAAATCAGCTATTTCTTTCTCTTTTTTATCTTTAAGATGTAGACCTCCCACAACAGCAAATATTTTATCATTTACTATCTTGTGAGCTTTTTCTATGATTTCCTTTATTCCTGGATGAGCACAACCTGTTATGATAACCAGACCTCCACCTGTATCCATAATAAGAGAGATTTCCTTTATTCTGTCACCAAGCTCACCAGTAAGATAAACTCCATTCATTATCTCAAGAGGCTCAGATGCTACTTTATGAATTCTTGCTGAAGGAAGAGATTTTTTTATTTCCTCATACTGGGATGCACCGACATAGATTTTAGCTTTATTGTTAATTGCTACAATTTCTTTTAAACCACCTGAATGGTCCCTATGAAAATGAGAGATAACAACTTTTAAGATTCTGTCTGGCCTTATCTCTGCTTTGTGGATATTTCTGAGTAGTTTCTCTCCATCTGCTCCTGTATCAAAAAGAATTCCACCATAGCCTTTTTTTACAAAGCAGCTATACCCCCAGCCTGTTTCAAACCCTTCCTCTGCAGGATAGTTGTCAAAAAGCACAGTCAGGTCAATAATCATAATTTTAAAGCTTCCGTAATTTTGTTGATTATATTTGAGAAAGCCTCTGCTGGTTTGCTATGGGGGTAGTAAATCATTAAAGGTTTTCCATCATCTCCAGCCTGCACAATTGCTGGATCAATGGGAATTTTACCGAGGAAAGGAACTTTGTATTCCTGAGCAAGTCTTTCAGCTCCACCTGATTTAAATATTTCAACAGTATTTCCACAATGAGGACATACAAAGCCGCTCATGTTTTCAACTATTCCAAGCACAGGGATTGAGCCTTCAATACAAAATTTAATACTCCTGCGAACATCAGCTAAGGCAACATCCTGTGGTGTAGCAACAATCACTGCTCCGTCAACCTTATCAAGAAGCTGAACAATTGATATTATTTCATCTCCTGTTCCAGGAGGGGAGTCAACAACTAAATAATCAAGCTCTCCCCACCGAACATCGCTCAAAAATTGCTCAATCATCCTGTGTTTTAGAGGTCCACGCCATACAACAGGAGTATCCCTTTGTTCAAGAAAAAAGCCTATTGAAATCACCTGAAGATTATCATACACTTTAATCGGAAAAACACCCATATCAGTTATCATCGGAGGAAATCCCTCAAGTCCGAGCATATTTGGAATATTTGGTCCGTGAATATCAATATCAAGAAGTCCAACATGATATCCTTTTTGAGATAATCCTACAGCAAGATTTGTTGATACAGTGCTTTTTCCCACTCCACCTTTCCCTGATAAAACAAGAATTTTTTTCTTGATTGCTGAAACAGTTGCTTTTAATGCAATTTCTTTTTTAATAGCTTGTCTCTCATCGCACTGGCAGCTTTCCTTTTTCTCTGTCATCTAACCTCCTCCTGAAGTTTATTTATTACATCTGTTATTTTACCATGAGCTTCAAAAATTTTTATTCCTGCTGCTTTTATAACTCGCTCTGCACCTGGTCCAATTTTCCCAGTGATTAAAGTCTTCACGCCTTTTGATGCCACAAACTGTCCAGCCTGAGTACCTGCTCCCTGCTGAGCATCTCTCCATGGATTTTCAACTACTTCATACTGCATTGTATCTGTATCAAGAAAAATAAAATACTTACAACGACCAAATCTTGGGTCAATCTCTGAATTTAAATCTTTACCCTGTGATGTAATGCATATTTTCATGATTTTTTTCTCCCTTCAATGTTGACAGTGATGTTCACCATGTTCACAAAGGCTTTCTCCACCAGTGAGGGTGCCGCTCAGAAATTGAGTAATAACATCTTCCACTTTTCCTGTAACTCCAACAATTACCTTTATACCAGATGCCTGAAGATTCATTACAGCATTTGGACCCATTCCACCTGCTATAACACAATCAACATTCTGATTTCTCAAAAACATTGGAACAGCTCCTGGCTGGTGAGCTTTATAACCGGGATTTTCAATTAAATTTTTACTGATAACCTTTCCATCTTCAATATCTACTATTGTAAAGCCAGGACATCTTCCAAAATGTTGAGCTACATATTTATCTTCTGTTGCTATCGCTAATCTCATTTTAACCTCCTATTTACCAAAAATTGTTGGTGGGGCATATTTATGTGTTCCTTCAATTACTTCTATACCTGCCTTTTCTTTTATAGCGGATATTATATCTTCTTTTCTCGGACAAAACTTCATTATGCATGTTCCAATGTGTAAAACATCAACATTTTCACCAAAAGCAGCAAGCTGCAACTTTAAAAGAAGAAGGCTACATATTGCTCTTGTTTTATTACCTTCACAGCCACCGCAATCCATAATTCCAACAATAGCAGCATCCTCATTTTTATAACGCTCAAACTCTCCTTCTTTACGCATAAAAGCAACGAGACATTTTGCATCACCAGGACATAAATTTTTCTCCCCAATCATTGAACATTTAAGTATGGCTATCTTTTTCATATAAAAACCTCCAAAAAAATTTAACCGGAGGCAAAGCCTCCGGTTTAGTTTGTTTCACCTTTTTCAAGCTCGCTCAGACGCTTCTCGACTGCCTCAAGATTTTTTCTAAGTATTTCTGCCTCTTCTCTGAGTAAATCCACCTCCTCTCTTGAAGAACCTCCGAAAAAAGGCCATCTCCAAAACCATCTAAATCTAAATCCTCTTCCAAAACCTCCAAACCAACCAAAGCATCTCCATCCTCTGCCTCTTCCAAATCCCCTTCCTGGTGCAGGATTCATATATCCTGGAGTTGCAAATCCACTACAAAATCCAAGACCTCTACCTGTTCTTGGACCCTGTCCTAAAGGTCCTGTTCTGTCACCCCATGGCATAATTATCACCTCCAAAAATTTATTCTATTTTCATATTAATGAAAATCATTCTCATTTGTCAAGAGAAATTGAGAATAATTTAAACTTTACCTGTTTTTCTTACAGGAATATATTCCACAGACTGTCTTACAGGTTGAGGATAAAGATTCATAAGAAGCATAATTTCTTTTGGCATATCAATGCTTACAGGAAGCCCTATCTGTTTTGCCTCTTCTGTGCTTATTGGATAATCATGAGTCCATTTTCCAGAGACAAGTTTTTCTGCAATATCTTGAGCTTTTTCAATCGGATGCTTATGGGAGAGAATCTCTATTATTGTTTCTTTCATCTGCCTTATTGCTTTTTCAGCCTGGTCAGCTAAAATTAGAGTATTATCATCAATCTCGCTTAAAGGTTTTTTCTGAAGAACACTTAAAACTGAAACAGCAGGTTGACCTCCAATCTGCGGATCAAGCGGACCAAGCACTGCATGTTCACACATTACAATCTCATCTGCTGAAAGGGCAATCAAAGTTCCACCTGACATTGCATAGTGAGGCACAAAAACTGTAACTTTACCTTTCTGCCTTGAAAGAGCTCTTGCAATCTGTGTTGCAGCAATAGCAAGACCTCCTGGGGTATGAACAACAAGATCAATTGGAGTTTCATCATCAGTTAAATGAATTGCTCTTAAGACTTCTTCAGAGTCATTAATGTCTATGTACCTCATTATTGGAAAACCAAGAAAACTCATTGTTTCCTGTCTGTGAACAAGAAGGATTACCCGACTACCACGTTGTTTCTCAATTTCAGCAATAAGTCTCATTCTTGCATTTTCAAGAAGTTTTTGCCTGATAATTGGTTGAATTGCTACTATTATGAGAAAAATCCAGAAAAATATGGTTGGATCAAAATGCACTTTTTTCCTCCTTTAATTAGATAATTGGGTTATTCAACTGCCTTCAGCAATTCAAATTTTAAGAAATTTTATCACTTCTTCCCCAGATTATTTCAACTGCTGAGTATTTAATAGCTTTTTTGATTAGTTCTTCAAGGTTAATTTTGTTTTTTCCCTTTACTGCAATGGCATACTGAAAGTTGCCAAGTAAACGGGAGTTAAAATAAAGAGGTTTAAGAGTTTCTAAGACAATTGCTTTTGTCACATTTGCATCAATGTTTATAGTTTTTCCATCAGGAAGTTTAAGATCAATACCGAAGGGAGTTACTCCTTCAAGAACTGTTCCCGGGATTAAAGGCTCTGTAAATAGGTGCACTTCATCAAATCCTGCTTTTTTAAGGGCATAATGAAGTGTCCAAGGCTTCCATCTTGTTACATGATGTGGTGGATAGTCATTATACCACCATTTATACTTTCTATATCCTTTAGCTGTATTTTCAAATTTGTAAAAAGGTGGACAGCTTAAAATAAGAATACCATCTTCTTTAAGAAGCAAGTATATATCACTTAAAAATTTCATGGGCTCATGAACATGCTCTAAAACTTCAAATGCAGTTATAATGTCATATGGATTTTTGAACTCCTCAGGAAGCTCATCAAAAGATAAAGCCTGAATAACATTAAGATTGAATTTATCCTTTGCTATTTTTACTGTCTTTCCCGAAGCTTCCATTCCATAAACTTCATAGCCGAGTTTTCTTGCAATAAGCATAAAAAATCCAGTGGAACAGCCAACATCAAGAAGTCTTCCTTTTGGAAGAATTGAAAGAATTGGAAGCAATAAATTAAATCTTGGTAGTCTACTCCATCTTTCTATTTCAGTTTTCCCATCTTCCAAATTAAGAAACGATTCATAAGAAGTATTTGCAAATCTTAACAAGTCTTCATAATGTTTTGCATAAGCCTCTTCATAATCCATAACCTTCATTGGATATGTAAACTGTAAACCGCAGGAAGGACACTCAAATACTCTTGAGCCATTTATTACTTCAAATAAAGGTATATCTCCTTTAAAATCACATACAATGCATTTCTCAGGCTTTTCATATTCTTTCTGAAGAGTAAGTTCAGCATCTTTCAGGGCAAAGTAAATTACTTTTGGTGGAATACTTTCAATGCAGGGACTGTAAAACTGCCCCTTTATCTGAGCTTCAATGCAGGGTTCTGTAGTGGCATGCTTCATACAGGGAGAAATACATGTCTGGCCTTTATAGTTTGGTGAAACAGGTATGACAGTAGGATAATTTGAAACTCTTAGCTCTACATCAATGGCTCCTGAAATAAGCACAGTAGGCTTATTCAGTCCTGCAGCTATATGTAGTGTTGCTGTATCAGCTGTAATAACAGCATCTGACAAAGCAACAGAAGCAATAAGATATTTAATATTCTTCATGAAAACTGAAAAGTTCGCAGCCCTTATCCCATATACATCAAGAGCTGTCTCAACAGTTATGTCTTCTTCAGGAAGAGCGCATATTACAGGAACATACTCATTCCAGATAAGATCTTCAATCTCTTTAAGAAGTTTAGGCGGCAATGTTCTATGCACAGATGAAGCAAGGTAGTGAAAAAGCAAAACCTTTTTGCTACCTGAGGCTTCCCTTATTCTGTCAAATCGCTCTTTCATCTCATTTAAAATTGCTTTGTCCACAATTACATCAGGAGTCTCTTTTTCTGCCTTATAAATGTAAAGCTTCCATAAATAGTAATCAACCAAAGAGAGATTGTCAAACTGAGGTGTATTAACCATCTCAACAACTTTAACTATATAGTCAGCTCTTGATACTTCTTTAAAAGGAACAGGCATTGGAAAAAGATTATCAATATAAGACAGTCCTTCCAAAACAGGCTTTGCTCTTTGTGAAATTGTTACATTAAGTGTCATATCTGGATACTTCTTTTTTATCTCTCTTAATGCAGGCGTCATACATAAAGCATCACCAATGGCAGCGTGAGCTATTACAAGGAGAGTTTTGCCATTGAGGGGCTCACCTCTGTAAAAAGGTGGAAGCACGCTATGTGCCTGCTCAAAGGCTGATTTAACATTTTCAGGAAGAAGGTTAAACACATCATCAGCAAAAAGAAATTTGTCTCCAGGTTTGATGTGAAAATCATACCCATTGAAATTAAGCTCAATCTTTCCTTTTGCCTTCCAGATCTTCATTCAATCTTCGTACAAAGCCTTTTTAATAAATGTTTTAAACTTTTCTGCTTTCTCCAAATAATATTTTATATCAACAGTTTCTTCCATTATTAAACCATATCTGAACTCAACTGCAAAAGGAGTTAAATCTATAAAATCATCAACATAATCAGGAAGTTGAATATTATTTTCATTACAAATCTCAATTAGTTTTTCAATATCATGCACTTTTGGGAATTTAATATTGTTTCTCGATAGAAGTGCCTTTAAAAACTTCTCTATAGCTTGTTGAAGATGAAAGAGTAAAAGTTGCTGACGAATTTCTTCATCATTTAAGTTTTTCTCTACTAATTTAAGATCTGATTTTCCAAGTTCAAAAAAATTTTCAAATTCAGGAATTTCTTTCATATACTATTTTCCCTTTTTCATTCGCTTCTGCTATGACACTATTTTGCCATCTTAAGGAGTAAAAATTAAATTCTTCAGGGGAAATTACAATTATGTCAAATGGATATTTAAGTCCTTTCAAGCTTTTTCTGATTTTTCTGTATTCCTCAATTTTTGATTTAATGTCTGATTTTATAACGATTATATCAATATCACTGTCTAAATGAGGCTTCCCATATATGTAGGAGCCAAAAAAAATAATTTTGTCAGGAGAGATTACAGATAGAATTCTTTTGACGATTTCCTGAATTAATAAACTATTTATCTTTGAAGAATCATTTTTCATATTTTATTATATCAAACTTCATTTTCTTATTGGCTCCTTAAAACTGTAACGCTCATCTTCAAGGAGAATCTGAACCCCTATTTTTTTATTTTTGTTTATTACAAAAGGAGACTTAAGATTGGCTGCTACACCGTCATTGTATTTTAACAGAGCCACATAAACCTCCATATCTTCTTCCTTTTCTGCTTCAAGGATTGATGCAATCTCCTCACTGAGCTCAAATCCATATGTGGGGAAATACTTAAAGGGAGATACAACAAGCATTGCCACATCAGGATCATCCACGGCAATAAGCCATTTTACAGGCTCTATAAGCTCTTTTAAAATAAATCTCTCAAAGGGAACTCCAGGAATCCCGTAGGGGAAGTTAATTATCTCATCTTCATCAATCTGAAGTTCACCAAATCTTTCTGTCTTAATCTTTATCACTTTATTAAGTCCTCCGCTTTTAATTCTTTTGAAGATTTTAATGCCTCTATGTTACTTTCTTTAAGTTTTTCATATAGTTCTTCTCTAAAAATGGGAATGCCTTTTGGTGCTTCAATACCAATTCTTACCTGTGAACCATCAACATCAATAATTTTGATAACAACATTATCACCAATTCTAATAGACTGACCTGTTTTTCGTGTAAGTACTAACAAAACTACCTCAGAAAATCAAAGAGATTGCTACGGAAAAACTCAGTTAGTGTGACTCTTAATGCCTGTAGCACTGTCATTCTCTGATTGAGCTCTGAAATAACCTGAACAGCATCTACATCCCTATCATTTGAAAGAGACTGTTTTGTGTTTGTTTCCATATCAAGGTTATAGTCTGAAATGCTTTCAATTTTGCTAAGCCTTGCTCCAATTTGAGACTGCTGTGTGTAAACTCTGTCTGCAATCTTGTCAAGATATCCAACTGCTTTCTGAATTCTTCCCTGATCATTGTTTTCAAGGGCTACTTTAAGAAAATGAAGAGCTCTGAGATAGTAATTTTCATTGAGATAATTATTGTTAAAGCTGTAGTAGTTGGGATCAGCTGGATCAGTTATGTAGTTGTATCCATTTATGTTTTCTTTAATGCTCATCTCTGCATTTCCAGCTTCTGGATCATAGGAGATTAAATTAAGCCCTGTGTTTGGAGCATCTGTTGTATTTACATCAATTCTTATCTTGTCTGCCTTTCCATTGGGAACGCTTGATATAACCAGTCGGTAGTCAGGAGAGCTTGAAGTTCCTGTATTCACAACCCATGCTTTCACGTATCTGGAAGCCTGCGGATCATTGTTTATTGCATCTCTAATATCATTTAAAGAAGCATTAGCTGAAATATTAACAGCTATAGCCGGATTATCAGCAAACCTGATTGTGAGAGTGCCTCCGTTTGTTGTAAAAGCTGAAGTTGGGTCAGTAATTGCTCCAGCTGAGGGCTTTGGCATGAGCAAAGCAGAAAGAGGGTCTGCATCATAGGGTGCATTAGGGTCTGAACTAAAATTATAATTGTATGGAGTGAAGACCTTTATATTTCTATTAGGATCTGTTGAGTCTATTTCGTAAGTAAAAAACTCTGTTGCTGGAAGATTTACTGGCACATCAAGGAAAAAGCTTATGTCAACATGTTGGAGATTTGTATCTGATTGATAAAGCCCTGTCTGAGAATTAACAGGAGCAATATCTGCTTTATAACCTGCAAAAATATACCTTCCTGCCACTTTTGTGTTTATTGTTTCAATGCTTCGCTGAATTAATGTATTAACTTCCTGTGCCAGTGCTACTCTATTAGTGGCTGAAAGAGTGTCTGTTGAACCCTGAACAGCATATTGTTTTGCCTTTATCAGCATATTTTTAAGGTCATCAATCGCTGTTTCAATTAAGGAGTTGTAGTTTTTTGCAGTATCCATCACTCTTTTGTATTCATCAAGTGCAGAGATTTCAGAGTTATATTTGACAATTCTTGATACAGCTACAGGATCATCCCCTGGTGAAAGCACTCTTTTGCCTGTGGAAAGCTTCTCTTGAGCTTTAAACATTGCATCAAGCTGTTTATTAAGGTCATTCAAAAATGTTTTGTAAAAAAAGCTTGTTGTAACTTTCATGGTTACCTCACCATATCAAAAAGTGTTGAAAGTATTTCATCGGCAACTCTTATAACCCTTGCTGAGGCTTCATACATCTTTTGATATTTAACAAGATTTACAGCTTCTTCATCAAGGCTTACTCCTGAAAGATTTTGCCTTCTTTTTTCCATCTCCTGAACCAGAGCATCCTGAAATTTTTTTTGAGTTTGAGCACTTGAAGAGTAAACACCAATTTCTGAAACAATTGACCTGTAGAAATCTATTGGCTTTGCATTTCCGATTATTTGCGCATCAAGCAATCCATATATTGCCCTTGCATTTTCATTGTCCATTGGTCCGCTATTTGAACCTGTTGGATCACCCTTAGCAGCAGCGATTTTAGCTGTATCTTTAATTGCAACATCAAAGTAAAAAGCTGTGTTTGGCTTTATCTGAAAGGTGAAATCAAGATTATTTGAAGGATTTTTTAAGGTTATCTCCATATCATTAAAGCTTAACTTATAGTATGTGTCTGTTCCTTCTGTCCATGAAGTTACTGTAGGAGTAATAGAAGAACCAGTTGTGTTGTCTGTAACAGTCCAGTTAGTTCCATTAAATTGAATTCTATATTCATCATAGGTGTTTTTGTTCATGCTATTTATTTTAAAGCTAACATCATCATATGAACCTGCTGTTAAAGTTAAATCATAAAGCTTAGCAAAAAAATTATTTCCCGTTGAACCATCCACTCCATATCCCTGCCTGTGCTGGGCATTTAATGCTTCTGTTAGATCAAAAACAAACATGTTAAGCTTATTCATATACTCAGGAATTACATTATCCCTTAAATCAATCTCAGCTTTAAGTTTTCCTCCTTTAATTAATTCTGTTGCATCAATACTGCCTGAGGCTGTCTCAACTCTGAACTGCATTTTCTGGTTACTGTCAAGTCCAACACTCATGTGATAAACCTTTCCACCATCAACAAGAGGCATTCCACCAACTAAAATTGAGTATCTTCCTGCATTATCTTCAAAGTATGTTATTTGGACGATGTCATTAAGCTGTTTTACAAGGTTTTCTCTTTGGTCTTTAGCATCAAGAGAGCCAGGGCTTGCAGCAATCTTTTCATTAAGTTCATTTATCTGGTCAAGATACTGATTTATCTGATTAACAAGATTCTGACTGTCCTGATATATTTCGTATCTTTCATCAATCAGTGATTTATAGGATACATTAACTCTCTGTACAAGATAATTTGCTTTGTCAAGAAGCAGTGAGCGCTCTGCTGTTCCCTGTGGATTCTGGCTCAGTTCCTGCCATGCATTAAAAAAGTCATTTATTACATTGCTGAAAGCTACATCTGAAGTATCGTTAAATATGTTTTCAAGTCTGAGCATTCCATTCTGAAGAATATCCCAGTAAGCAGAACGAGAACTTTCTGTTTTAAGCTGAAGCTCTATAAAGGAATCATACATTCTTCGTATATCTGAAAGTTTTACTCCTCTACCTGAAACTCCCTGAGCAGTTATCACGCCTGATGGCATATTTTCAAATATCACATCCTGCCTGGTATAACCCTCTGTTGTTGCATTTGCAATATTATGGGATACAACTTCAAGAGCTTTCTGATATGTTAAAACACCTGTTTTCCCGATATCAAAAAGAGCAGTGAGTGCCATTTTATGCCTCCCTTGAAAGGCTCTGCATTGGTTCTATGCCGAAAGTTTCAAGAAATTTGATTGCTGTTGCAATCTGAATTGTTGAGCGATCAATAAGCTGCTCGTTTATTTTCTGAATTTCTCCAATAGCAGTTAAAAGAGTCTTCATTGCTGAATATATTTCCTTCAGGCTTTGAGCATCCTTAATGTTTTCAATCTGCAAGATTATCTCAGAGAGAGATTTGTCAGATAAATCATGCTTTGCAAGAAGCTTTTTTCTTTCATGTTCCCATAAAGAAAGTTTTGTTAAAACTGTTTCTTTCTCTCTCACTATTCTTTCCAGCTCATTAGAGCTTAATGCTACAATAGCATCTCTTTCTTTTGAGACAATTTTATAAAGAGATTCAAGCAGGTTTTTTTCTTCCTGAAGAATTTTTAAAAGCTCTTCATGCAAGTTTATCAATTAAAGCCTCCTTAATCATCTTTCCTGCAATTTCACTTCCTTTAACTTCATAGGTGCCTGAATTTATTGCATTTTTAATCTCTTCAACTTTATCAGTTCTTATATCTGGAATGTTGCTTACTTCTACCATAAGCCTTGCAATATTTTTGGCTGCTTCAGAGAGAGTAACTTGATCTTTTGTAAGAACCTCTTCGCCTCTTTCTGCAGTCTTTCCTTGTGCTTTTTCAGATGCAATCGGAGCATTCGGTGCTATTCCATCTATTCTTATTGGTCCTCCTATCATTTAAAACACCTCCTCTCCGCCCTGCGGGCAGCAGCCCTTCGGGCTATTCAAACGTCTTCGGCTAATTCAAAGTTCAACCGCCCTACGGGGCTTAGCCCTGCGGGCTATTCAAAGTTCAAAGTTCAAGGCTCAAATAGTCTTTTTTTATGAAATCGGCGATTTTTCAGAATTATTTAACATAGCCACAGGATTCACAGCCACTCCATCTTTGCGAACTTCAAAGTGAAGATGAGGACCTGTTGTTCTTCCTGTTGAACCTGATAAAGCAATAACGCTCTGAGAGGTAACAGTATCTCCAGTTTTAACAAGATTTTTTGAATTATGGGCATAAACTGTCTGAATTCCATTTTCATGTTCCACTATAACACAGTTTCCATATCCACCCATCCATCCAGAATAAATAACCTTTCCAGATAAAACAGGTTTAACAGGTGTGCCTTCAGGAACTGCTATGTCTATTCCATTATGATGCCTTAGTTTCCCATCTATTGGGTCAATTCTTAATCCAAAGGATGATGTTATTCTGCCTGACACTGGTAAAGAGAGCTTATCAGGCAAATTATTGTGTTTTTCTGAAGGAGGTTTAAGTTCAATTTTCTGGTTTTTTGAAATACTGTTTAAAAAGGTTGGATTCTCAGTTAAAAATCTACCAATTCCTGCATTACCAGCCATCATTTCTGCTATCTGGGGGATAATAACTGTCATATAGGTTGAAGTTGTTCTACCTTCAGAAAAAGATGTATTTTCAAACATAACCTTTAACAGCTCAGTAAGAAAAACTGTTTCAATTTTTTTTGAAAGTTCTTTTGCATCCTGCGATGTATTCAATGTTTGATTATTAACTCTGCTTATCACAGTAACCTCACATTATGACTAAATCTGCTTTCAATGCACCGGATGTTTTTAATGCCTGAAGTATTGATATTAAATCCTTAGGTGTCACTCCCAGTGCATTTAATGCTTTTACTAATTCTCCTACTGTGGAACCCTGCACTTCTAACAGAGATGCCTGCTTTTCTTCAGTTTTTATTTCAGTTCTCGGCTGAGTCTCTGTTATTGCTCCTCTTGGAGCTAAAGGAGGTGGCTGAATAACTTCAGGAGTTTCCTTAATTGTAATTGTTAAACCACCATGAGCCAGTGCTACAGGAGTTATTTTTACATGAGAACCAATAACAACAGTGCCTGTTCTTTCATTTATAACAACGCGTGCTGGTAAATCAGTGGAAACTTCAACTTTCTCAACTTCAGCCATAAAATCAAGCACATCTCCTCTGTAATTTGATGGAACATTAACTGCCACAGTGCCTGGATCTAGGGCTTTTGCAATACCTGCTTTAAAAGTTTCATTTATTTTTTCTGCAATATTTCTTGCAGTAGTTATATCAGGAAATTGAAGGAGAAGCTGAAGTTCGTTCTTTGCATTTAAATTAACAGAAACAGTCTTCTCAACAATAGCTCCTTCAGGAATATATCCAACATTTTGATGATTTTTTATAGTCTGGGCAGCTCTTCCTGCAGCAATAAAACCACCTATTGAAATAGGTCCCTGCGCCAGTGCATAAACTTCTCCATCAGGACCTATAAGAGGAGTCATAAGAAGTGTTCCACCCTGAAGAGATTTAGCATCACCAATAGAGGATACCTGAACATCTATCTTTGCACCTGGCTTAACATTTGTAGGAAGCTTTGCAGTAACCATTACAGCTGCAACATTTTTAACTTTACCTTTTAAATCCTTTACATTTATTGTGATTCCCATTCTGCTGAGCATATTGGCAATTGGCTGATAAAGATATGTTCCATCCTTGTCTCCTGTGCCGTTTAATCCTACCACAAGACCATAGCCAACAAGCTGATTTTCCCTTATTCCAGCCCAGTTTGCTATATCCTTTATTCTTTCAGCAAAGGAGGTGGATACAAGAAAAAGAATTAAAAATATAGTGAGAAAACTTCTTCTGACTAACACTCTCTACCTCCTTTAAAATGGCCAGATTTTATCAAGTAATCTTACAAGCCAGCCTTGAGACTGTTTGTCTCCAACTGTGCCTTCACCAACAAGATATATCTGAGCATCTGCCACATACTGACTGAGAATCGTGTTATTCTGACTTATATCGTCAGGTCTTATAATACCTCTCAAGACAAGAATCTCCTTTTCATTGTTAACGATGATCTCTTTTCTTGATTCAATAACAAGATTTCCATTTGGCAAAACCTCAACTACCTTTGCTGTAATTGTTCCAGTAATGCTGCCTGCTCTTTCTGTATCTCCATTTCCTTTAAAATCGCTATTTGCAGAGCCTTTAACAGATGGTGAAAAAACATTCCCTGCCTTATAAAATCCGTTTATAAGTGGAAGATTCTGTATGTTAAAATCTGTGTTCATACCAAAAAATGTATCAACTCCGTAGTTGGTAGAAGAGTTTCTTGATGCAGTGGTTGAAGCCTTTTTCTGTGCTGATGTTGATTCATTTATTAAGATTGTTACAAGGTCATTTACTCTTCGTGCTTTTTTATCTTCATAAAGGGAAGCCCTGTTTTTCCATAAAGAGCCTTCGTTTGTTATCTGAGCCTGTGGAGGTTCTGGATAATACTTTGGAGGCATACCAGCATTTTTGATCTCTCTTACCTCTTTAAGCTCTGAACAGGATGTAAGAAAAACTATAAAAAGGCTTGCTAAAATTAATTTTCTCATAATGACACCCTCACTTTGTCTTTATCTATGAGTTTACCTACAATTTCCTTGCCAGTTTGAATGCAAATAATACGAGCATTCCCTCCAACTACAGCGTCAGATTTTAAAACACCTTCTGTCACTATGGTGACCTTTCCAGCATTTATTATTACATTTACCTTACTTCCTTTTTTAACTGGAGTGTTAGGATAAAGATAGTCTTCTTTAATAATTAAACCTCTGGCAAGACTTCTTTTTACAACCTTTCCTATTATTAACTCACGCTCTGTAATAGCTCCAGAAGGAATTCTGCTCAAAGGTTGCTTTATTTCTATGATGTCTTCTTCTGTAACAGGCTCACCTCTTTTTAATGACCTTTGAGTCACATAAACTGTGGTTAAAATTTCATAATTTGCCAGAGCTCTATGCTGTCTCTTCCCACAATTAAATGTGAACTCTACAGAGCTTGGTCTTTTTATTTCCCGAATTTTTACATTTTCAGGGATGCAGCTTCTCTCAGGTTCAAATCCTATAAATTTTATCTGTCCAATCTGAACTTCTTTGCTGAATGATAATTTTTTCATCTCTTTTGCAAGAAGTTGAGACAAAACAGCAGTATCAAAGGCAAAGCCTGAGAAACTCATTAAAAAAGAGAGGGAAATTATTAATAATGTTAAAACCTTACGCATTTTTACCTCTTAAGTGCTGCTACAGTTTGTAACATTTCATCAGATGTCTGCACTGCTTTTGAGTTGATATCAAAGGCTCTCTGAGCAATTATCATATTTGCAAGCTCTTCAACGATGTTTACATTTGACATCTCAAGAAAACCCTGAACAATTCTTCCTCTTCCTTCTGTTCCAGGAGCTCCAGTTGTTGGAGTTCCAGAGGCATCTGTTTCAATAAAAAGATTTTTACCAATTGCCTGTAAGCCCCCTGGATTTATAAATCTTGCAAGTTCTATAGTTCCGATCTGAACAGGTGCAACTGTTCCAGGCTGTAGCACAGTAACGGTTCCATCTGCTCCTACTGTTATTTTTAAAGCATCAGAGGGCACTGTAATTCCTGGTTCAATTGGATATCCATCATTTGTCACAATCCTTCCATCTTTGTCAATTCTGAAATTACCTGCTCTTGTATAGGCAATTGTTCCATCAGGAAGTGTGACCTGAAAAAATCCATCTCCATCAATTGCCAGATCAAGGTCATTACCTGTGTTCACAAGATCACCTGGAGTGAAAAACTTTGCCACTGCAACAGGTTTTACACCAAGACCAATCTGAATTCCAGTGGGATACTGTGTTCCATCATCAGATGGTGCACCTGGATTGATAATGTTTTGATAAAGTAAGTCTTGAAACTCTGCTCTTCCTTTTTTGAATCCTGTAGTATTAACATTAGCAAGATTATGGGAAATCACATCCAAATTCAACTGCTGAGCATACATTCCTGTTGCTGCTGTAAAAAGAGACCTTAACATGGTTTACCTCCTTTCAGATTCTTGCAATTTCACTTACAGCTCTCTGTGCAAGCTGATCAAAATTCATGGTAACTCTCTGAGTTATATCAAAGTTTCTTATAGCCTGAATCATCTGAACCATCTCACTCATTGGATTTACATTTGAAGACTCTATCCAGCCCTGCAAAATCTGACCACTTGCTTGACCAGATTCTATTCCTTCATAAAGGGACTGCCCAATGTGTCTCAGACTATTTAGTCTCACAATTTTAATGCGTCCAGCAGGATTTCCATCAATAAAGAGACTGCCGTCCTTTGCAATCTCTATTTTTGTTCCATCTATTACTATTGGATTGTTGTTTTCATCAAGAACCCTTAATCCTGCCTGTGTGACAAGATAGTTTTCCCTGTCTCGTGTAAATGAGCCTTCACGAGTGTATAAAATTTTATTACCCTGTCTTACAGTAAAAAATCCCTCTCCCTGTATGGCAAGGTCAAAGGGATTTTGTGTTTGTTTTAAAACACCCTGAGATGTATCAATGTATTGAGTTCCAAAATATGTTTGAGCTCTTGCATCCTGATAAATAGCATTAGGCTCATAAGGTTTTCCTGAAAGCAATGGATAAAGCCTGCTTGCAAACTGCTGTCTTTTATATCCTGTGGTATTAATGTTGGCAAGATTATTGGCTACAGCATCAAGTTCATACTGCCTCATGCTCATTCCAGTCATTGTTATGTAAATTCCTTTGTACATTCTAACACTTGTAAAAGCAATAAATATGCCAGGGCAATGCTTTTGAGAATTTTTATTTTACTTAGAAGTGAAAAATGCTGGAGTGGGAAATTTTTTCCTGAATGGAATTTTATGCTTCTATATCTATTTTATGTTCTGAAGATTCTTTATGTGTAGTTTTTTCTTCAGGCTGTGCTTCTTTCTTTTTAAACTTTTTCCTCAGTTTGTATTTTGCAAAAACAGAACCCTCCCTTACAGGTTTTATGCCTCTGTAAGGTCCAAGAGGATCTATTCTGTCTTCAGGGCTCATTTTTTTAGCTCAATAAATAATCTTTTTGCTGTTCAAACTTAATTTTAAAAAGTCCTATAAGTTCATTTATAGAATCTTCTGTCATACCGAGGGATTCAAAATCTATTTTAGTCAGGAAAGGTTCTTTTAATCCTATTCCGAGATTGAGACATATCTGATCTGCAACCCTTACAATATTGCAGATATCGGCAAATGCCTGATCTTCGTAATCTGGATAGGGATATGTATGATGATAGGTTATAACTATTTCAAGTTTTTCTGGAAGTCTCCATTTCTTCGCAATGAGATTGCCTATAATTGTATGGTTAAATCCCAGTATTTCATCCTCAATTTCTATTATTGGACGATTTTCCTTATACATTTTTTCATAAATTTGAATGTAGATTTCAGGCATAGTATTGTTTATAACTGTTTTACCCACATCATGGATTAATCCACATACCAAAGCCTCATCTGAAGTTGCCATATGAGTTACCATGGCAATCAAACTTGAACAGAGAGCTACTCCAAGACTGTGCTCCCAGAGTCTTTGCTCAAAAACACCGAAATTTCTGTGTAAATCTTTTAATGAGGTGGCAATAACAAGGGATTTAAGAGTTTCAAACCCGATAAGAAGTATTGCCTGTGGAATATCTTCAATTTTTCTGTCACGGCCATAATAGGGAGAATTTGCTATCCTCAAAAGTCTTGTGGCAAATCCCTGATCGCGGGATATTATTTCCTCAAGAGCCCTTAAAGAAGCATAATCATCATGAATAAGATTCATAACTTTCATAGCAATTGGTGGTAAAGAAGGAATATCAACTGTCTTAAGAATTATTCTTTCTATAATCTCTTCCTGCAAAAATACCTCCTATACTGCGTTTATTATTTCACCTGCCATTTCTTCAAGGGGCACTACTTTGTCAGCAATTCCAGCATCCACAACTGCTTTTGGCATACCATATACTACACAACTGTCTTCACTTTGTGCAAATACTCTTCCGCCTGTTTCCTTAATTTTCTTACATCCCTTTGCTCCATCATTACCCATTCCTGTAAGTATTACTCCAAGACTTCTACCAGGAAAACATTCTGCAACAGATAACATTAAAACATCAACGCTTGGACGATATATGAATTCTTCTTTGTCTTCTGAAATGGAAACAAAGATTTCAATCCCTCTTCTTTTAAGTCTCATATGTCCTCTGCCTGGAGCAATGTATACAATACCAGGTTTTACAGTTTCTCCTTCTTCTGCTTCTTTTACTGAAAGCTGACTTAATTGATCAAGTCTTTCTGCAAAGGGCTTTGTAAAATTAGGTGGCATGTGCTGGGCAATAACTACTGGAACTGGAAAATCCTTTGGCAGATTTGGAATAATCTCCTGAAGTGCCTTTGGACCTCCTGTGGAAGTTCCAATGGATACTATTCCAACTTTTCTTTCCGTAGTTATTCTCGTTTTAGGAACCTCCACCTTAGGAACTTCAATTTTAGGCTCTGTGGTTTTGACTGCTGGTTTTCTTTTTGCAATTCCTCGTCTGCCAATTGTTTTAATTTTGTCAATCAGCATTCCTTTAATCTTAACAATGTTGACAGAAAGTTCAGCAAGATTTTTAGGTATAAAATCTATTGCGCCAAGTTCCAGTGCTTCAAGAGTTACCTTTGCTCCTTCTGTTGTAAGGGAGCTAACCATAAGAACAGGAACAGGGCATTTTTGCATTATCTCTTTTAATGCAGTTATGCCATCCATTCTTGGCATTTCCACATCCATTGTTACAATATCAGGCTTGAGTTCCTGAACCATCTGAACAGCTTCAACTCCATCCCTTGCTGTTCCAACTACTTTAATTTCAGGGTCTTCCTGTAACATGGCTGTTATTGCCTTTCGCATAAATGCAGAATCATCAACAACCAAAACTTTAATCATAATTGAATCTCCTTAAAAACCAAATTCTTTAAGAAGCTCATCAACATCTTCCTGGGAAACTTTCTCAACTTCCTTTTTAGCTGCTTCCTTTTCCTCAATTTTCAGTCCAAAGGTGGTTATAAGACGAATAAGCTCTATCTCAAGGTCTCCTACAAGAGTAATCACCTTTTTGAGAACCTGCCCTGTCAAATCCTGGAAAGATTGAGTTGTAAGAATTTCTGTTAAATCATCTTCAAGAGAGTTTTTAAACTCTCTAAGGAATTCTACACTTTCTGAAGGTCCCTGAAGTCCTCTTATATGATTTGCAAGGTCATCCATTTTTAAAATATATTTTTCAACAATTTCCATCGTCTTATTTGCTGCTTCCTCTGTTTTGTCAATGACCATCTGAAGCTGATCAACTGCTCTCGGCATCTGCTGAGTAGCAATTTCTCTAAGTCTTGGATCAAGTGCTTCTCTAAAACTCTTTAAAGAATCATGAAGCTTTCTTGCAACTTTTCCCACTTCTTTAAATAAATCACTCTGACTTTTCTGAATTATGTTATTCATTATTCTGTCTGCCTGCTCATAATCTCCCTGAGTTACTGCATTCATAAAATTTGTTATTTCTTCCAGCAATATATATTTTGGGTCATCCTTTGCTATACCCTTTTGTTCATAAAATTTTACAGGATCTATAACCTCAGTAACTGTTACTTCTCCTCCAATTCCACTGACTTTTTTCACAACCTCAACTCTATCTCCTTCATTATGAACCTCTACAATTTCCTCTTCAAAAAGGCTCTGGTCTTCTGAAGGAATTAATTTCTTCGTATCAAGCAAAATAAACAGTCTATCATTTAAACGGGCAACACCTTCTATCTGAGTCTGTCCATGCTGCATAAACTCTTCAGCAGGTTCAATATTTGTTTCATCTATGTTTACCACTCCAGTAATATCATCTACCAGTGCGCCAAAGGTTATCTTTCCTGAGGAAATAACAATCACTTTTCCTCCATTTTTTTCTTCTGCAATCCCAAGAATTCTTTTCAGGTTTACAATAGGAATGACTCTACCACGAAGATTTGTAACTCCTTCAACATAAAACGGCACTCCAGGCATTTTTGTAATTTGAGGCAGTTTAATAATCTCCTGAACTTTAAGAATAGGGACTGTGTATTCGTTTTTTTCCAGAATAAATCCAATGTACTGTTTCATTTTCTCTCTCTCCCTTTAATTTATTTTACAGTTAAAACTTTTCTTGAAAGCACAGCAAGGTCAAGAATTAATACAACCTTGCCATCTCCTGTTATTGTGGCACCCATTATTCCACATTCTTCAGAATCTACACCATTTATGGTTTTTATAACAATTTCTTCCTGTCCTAAAACAGAGTCCACAGAGATACAGAATCTTCTGTCTCCCACACTTGCTACAAGAATATATTTTCTATCACCTTCAGCACTACCTGTTGCTCCAAGAATTTCATTTAACATGAAAAGGGGTAAAACTCTGTTTCTTATTGTAAGAACTTTCTGTCCTGTTACCTCTTTTATTTCATTGATGTTTATTCTTAATGTCTCTTCAATCATGGATTGAGGTATGGCATATGTTTCTTCTCCCACTTGCACCATCATAGCCTGAATTATTGCCAGCGTAAGAGGCAAGCTTATTCTGAAAGTTGTTCCCTTATCTCTTTCAGTAAATATTTCCACATATCCATTTAGTTTTGCTACATTTGATTTAACAACATCCATTCCCACTCCTCTGCCACTCAGCTCTGTTGAAACATCCTTTGTGGAAAAACCTGGCAGAAAGATTAAATTTATTATTGCCTCTTCAGACATTTTTTCAGCTTCTTCAAGTGTGATAAGCCCTTTTGTAATTGCCTTTGCTTTAACAGCCTCAACATCTATTCCTTTACCATCATCTGAGATATCTATAACAATCTGAGTTCCCTTCTGATATGCATTTATGACAATTTTACCTTTTGATGGCTTTCCCTTTGAGATTCTCTCTTCAGGAGACTCTATTCCGTGATCTATTGAATTCCTTATGATATGAACAAGAGGATCTCCAATATGTTCAATAACTGATTTGTCAACCTCTGTATCTTCACCAATAATCTCAAGGTCAACTTCTTTTCCAAGAGTTCTTGCAAGGTCTCTTACCATTCTCGGGAATTTTACAAATACTTTTTGAAGAGGCTGCATTCTCATCTTCATTACAGCAAGCTGAAGATCTGAAGTAACTCTGTCAAGAAATGCAGTTGTTTCAATAAGTCCTTCTATATGCTCATCGCCTCCATATTTTGCTTCAAGTTTGTTTGAAAGATTAAGAAGCCTGTTACGAGCAAGAACTATCTCTCCTGCAAGGTCCATAACCTTGTCTATTCTTTCAACATCAACCCTGAGAGTGGATACCTCTTTTTCCTTTTCTTTTGGAGCCTGTGCAGTTGGTTCTAAAGTTTTTGTTTCAACCTCCTGAGGTTCAATTTTTTCAACCTTTTCAATAACTTCACCGGTTTCTGAAGCCTCTTTCTTTGAAGCTTTCTGAAGAGCGATGTCAAGTAAGTCAAGAACTGGCTTAATATCTTCTTTAGGTTCTTCTTTTGCTTTAATATGAGAAATCAACATTTTTAATGTATCTACCGCTTTAAGAATTGCATCAGTGAGTTCTGAAGAAATTGAGATTTCACCTTCCCGAACTTTTTTCAGAATTGTCTCAGCTCTGTGAGCAACATCTACAACATTCTGAAATCCAAGAAATCCTGCAGCTCCTTTAAGAGTATGCATTCCTCTGAATATCTCGTTTATAATTTCAGGATCTTCACCCTTACTTTCAAGTTCTACAAAAAGAGGATCAATCTGTTCAAGGATCTCCTCAGCTTCCACTATAAATTCATTTATTATCTCATCCATCTCATCAGCCATTATTGTCCTCCTTTAAGAGATGGTTTTTTCTGAGCAATTTTTTCAAGCTTTTCTTTGAGAACCTCTCCTGTAAAAGGTTTTACTATGTAGTTGTCAACTCCTGCTTTAATAGCCTCAATGACCTTTTCTTTTTCTGCCTCTGCTGTAACCATCAAAAAGGGAATATCCTTAAGTTGAGGGTCACTTCTTATATGTTTCAAAAGCTCTAATCCTTCCATTACAGGCATGTTCCAGTCTGAAACCACAAGCCCATAATCACCACTTCTTAACTTTCTTAAAGCATCTTCTCCATTTTCTGCTTCTTCTATATTTTCAAACCCAAGCTGTTTTAAAAGATTTTTTACAATTCTTCTCATTGTAGGAAAATCATCCACTACAAGAACTTTTATTTTAAAGTTAAACATATCAAATCCTCCTCATTTATTGAAGATTTTTTTTATTATTCTTTTCATGCTCTCTGTAATCTGCTCAGCATTCGTTGGCTTTACAAGATAGTCATCAACTCCTGCTTCAAAGGCTCTCTTTTTTTCATCTTCATCAGCTTCTGTTGTTATCATAACCACAGGAATATTAGAAAAATCAGGATTTGCTCTTACCTGTCTTGTTAGCTCTATTCCATCCATGTATGGCATATTCATATCTGTAAGAATTAAGTTTATTTTCTCAAGCCCGAGTTTCTGCAATGCTTCAAGTCCATTTTCAGCAGTAACCACTTCATATCCTTTGTTTTTCAGAATTAGAGATATCATTTTTCTTGTTGTTTTATCATCATCCACTACAAGAATTTTCATAAAACCCTCCTTACTAAACTTTTTGATATACAACAACTTTATTAATCACAACAGGACGAAATGCTCTTGTTATGTTGTGAAGACTCTCTGATGTTCCCACAAAAAGATAACCCTTTGGACGCAAAACATCATAAATAAGGGAAACTGCTTTCTTTTTTGCTTTATCATCAAAATAAATTAAGACATTTCTGCAAAATACAACATCTATGCCTTTAAGTTGCTTGACTTCTTTTTCTTCTATAAGATTTATGTTCATAAATTTTACCATTGATTTTACTGTTTCAGAGAGAACATAAATGCCACCTGAGTCTTTAAAATACTTTGCCATATACTGTGGTGGAACGTTTCTTACAGAATACGAGCCATACATAGCTTTTCTTGCAGACATTAAAACCGATTCACTTATATCAGATGCATATATCTCTTTTCTAAAAGAAACTAACTCAGGTTTATCAAGCAGTATCATTGCAATTGTATAAGCTTCTTCTCCTGTTGAACAGGCAGCAGACCATATCTTTATATCCCTTCTTCCCATCTGATTATTCTCTTTAATTATCTGCGGAATAAGATTATTTGAAAATACTTCAAACTGTTGAGGTTCTCTGAAGAAAAAGGTTTCATTTGTTGTGACCGCATCAAAAAGCCTCGCTATATCATTTCTGTTTGCACTGTATTTTAAAAAATAAAGATAGTCTTCAAAATTACGCAAATTTTTTTCCTTTAAAATTCTGCTCAGTCTGTTTTCAAGAAAGTATTTTTTATTGTCAGGAACATATATTCCTGTTTTTTCATAGATAAAATCTCTCAACTGTTTAAAAACTTCATCATTTATTGTGATGGAAGAGGAAGTAGTTATCATATTCTTTGTAAAACCTCCTCTATTTTTTCTTTAACTTCCCTCTGAGGATGCTCCCTCTTAGATGCAAGAATGTCATAAACCTGAGCACCACCTATCTCTCCCAAAGCCTCAACCGTAGCAATTACAACAGGAGGAAATGGATCATCTAAGAGAGGAGTGAGTTTTTCAAGCAAGATTTCAGGTTCACAGGCTTTACTAATGGATTTTACAGCATAGTATCTTATCCATGGGTCTTCATCTTCAAGGCATTGAAACAATACATCAGAGCAGAAACTGGCTTCTCCAAGAGCTAAAATCGCTGCCTTTTTTAGATCTTTATCATTAGATTTAATAAATTCAAGAATCCTATTTATAGCTTCTTCTGTAGCAACTCTGCCAAGTCCATATATGGCTGCTTTTTGCACATCCCTGTCTTCGCACTGAGAAAGCATATTTAAAATATCCATTGAATAAGTCATTCCTGCCAGAGCCTGCTTTACTTCTTTTTTGTAAGACTTTAAATTTTTTAAAAACTTCTCCTGATCAATTGATATGAGAGCTGAAACAATTGCTTCAATAATGTCTGGATATGCTTCTCTTTCAAGCAAATGATAAAGAGGTTCATAGGCTTCTGGAGCTCTTATCATTCCAAGAGCTTGTATTGCTGCCTTTCTGACATTTGCATCCTGATCTTCATTGCTTTTTTTAATAAGAGGTTGAATAATTTCAGTGCCTCCAATTTCGCCAAGTGCCTTTGCTGATGCGATTCTTATGTCTCTTTTTATATCTTCAAGAAGTCTGATGAGAATAGGAATGGCTTTTTTACTTCTTAATTTACCAAGCAGTTTTATAACAAAAGCTTTTGCTCTATATTTAAGTTTATTTTTTTCAATCATAGAGATTAGCTCATCTTCTGAATCTATTGAAAGTAAGACTTCCTCTAAAGCCTCTATTTTTTCTTCATAATCAAAACAGCCCGGATCAAGAGCTCCTGCTTCTTCCACAACTAAAGGAACTGCTTCTACAAGATTCAATAGTTTCACTCCTTTCAGAGCTATAAGTTTATCCTCCCATTCCTGTTCTTTAAAAATTGAAAGAATTTCTTCCTTTATTTCCTGTCCATCAGGGATTATTCCTATTCTTATTAAAGCTTTAACGATCTCTTTCTTTTCATCCTTTGTACCAACAGGAAAATATTTTAAAAGAGGCTCTGCAACCTTTTCAGTTCCAATTTTCCCGAGAGTATCAATTGCTTCTGATTTAATTAAAAGCGAGTCTGTGCTTAAAAGAAGCTCACCAATTTTATCTATAGCCTCTTCTGCATGAAGTTGAGCAAGAGCCTGTAAAACATAAAATACAACCCATTCTTCATCCTGCAGATTTTCTATTAATGCAGGAATAGCCTCTTTATATCCAAGTTCTCCCAATGCATGAGCAGCAGCAGCTCTTACATTTCCATTTGGATCTTTAAGCAGAGGGAGTATCTCACTTCCATCAAATCCTTTTTTAATGTCTGCAATTAGATCAAGTGCAAACTTTCTTATATCAGGGTCTTTATCCTTAAGAAGTTTGTAAATAAGCTGGGGTGCTCTGTATCCAATTTCTTTAACTATCAAAATTGCCGTATTTCTTAAATATGCTTCTTCTTCTCTTAATAAAGGAATCACCATATATGTAACAACTTCTCCAGAATTTATTAAAAATCTGTTTTCACTGCCAAGAAAAATTAGAGACTGAGTTGCTGCTTCCTGAACTGCTGTGCTTTCATCTTTTAATGCCTTAATTAATGGATAAACTGCTCTTTCATCACCATTGCCAAGCTCTTCTGCTGCCTGCCTGCGAACTGAAGGATCAGGATCATTAAGTAGCTTAAAAACTATCTGCTTTATGTTTTTCATTATTAAACCTCCAGAAGCAATTGATAATATTATACAAAATTTTTTCTTTAATCAACCTATTTTTCAAGAAAATTTTTCAATTTTAACAATGTCTTTCCGTGAATTTGACTCACTCTTGATAGAGAAACTCCAAGAATCTGTGCAATTTCTTTCATGTTTAACTCTTCATAATAATACAGAGAGATAACAACTTTTTCAATTTCTGAAAGACTCTCAATAGCAGTAGTAAGCTTTTCTTTAAGTTCACGAAGATTTATCTCTTCAAAAATATCTTTTTCATCAGATATAACTTCAAGAAGATTTAATCTGTCTCCGTTTTGAGTGATTAAAGAATTATCCAGACTTATAACATCAGAGGCTGTGATACTCTGATAAACCTGCTGTAATTCCTCAGAAGTAATATTTAAAGAAGCTGCCAGCTGCTCATCTGTTGGCTCTCTGCCAGATTGTTTAAGAGTTTTCCATGCTTTTTTTACATCCTCTACTTTTTTCCGAAATTCCTTTGAAAAAACATCAAGACAGCGAATTTCATCAAGTATAGCTCCTCTTATCCTGTATTCTACAAAAGAATGAAGGGGAACATTTAATGAAGGATTATATTTATTTAATGCTTCAAGCAATCCCTTTATGCCAGCAGAAATTAAATCGTCCAGTTCAAGAACAGATTGAACAATATGATGGTATCTTAAAGCATGGTGCTTTATTTTTGGCAAAAACTCTCTGATAAGTTTTTCTTTTTCATCATCAGAATAAAACATACATTTATTCAGTTAAAGCTTTTTTGAGGAAAAACTGCATGCCTCCTTTTAATAGGTCAACCTCTCTTTTCAGAAACTGTTTTGCAATTTCTGTAAGTTTCTTTGAAAAATCAGATGTTGGGTAAAGGGTTATGTATGGTTTCTGTGCAATTACAGCTTCTTTTATTTTTTCATCATAGGGAAGTTCTCCAAGCCAATCAATGGATATTCCAAGAAATCTTTCAGTAACCATGGATAGTTTTCTGAATGTTTCTTTTGCCTCCTTATGATTTTTTGTATTATTAACAACTATCCGAAAGTTCATTTCCCCATGTTCTTTATAAAGCACCTTAATTAATGCATAGGCATCGGCAATTGAAGTTGGCTCAGGAGTAACAATTACAATTGTGTCATGGGCAGCAGAACAGAAAAATGTCACATTATCTGAAATGCCTGCTCCTGTATCAATAAGAAAGATATCATAGTCTTTATCAAAATTTTCAAGCTCTTCAATAATTCTCATTTTATGACCATAAGTAAGCTGGGTAAGCTCTCTTATTCCAGAACTGGCAGGAATAATATCAATTCCTTCAGGAGTTTTAACAACTATATCTTTCATTGATTTTTCACCTGAAAGCAGATGTTTTATGTTAAATTTTGGAGCTATTCCGAACATTATATCAATATTGCTTAAACCAACATCAGCATCCATAAGAAGCACTTTCTTCTGCATGCTTCTGAAAACCAGAGCAATGTTTGTTACAAAGTTGGTTTTTCCCACACCTCCTTTACCGCTTGAAACAGCCACAATTCTTGGTATATTAGTTTTCACAGACTCCTCCTACAATAAGATTTGGTATTGTACATGGAGGAAGTAGTCGAGCCTGAGGCTCTCCATAGGCTCCTGAGGTAATAAAACTTACAGGTTTACCTGATAAAACTGACAGGTTATATAAAGAACCATAGTTTTGCGCTAAATCAATTTTGCTGAAGCCTATACAATCCACTGAAGCAGTATCCATTGTTTTTAACACTCTGATACTTGAGTGTGTTGCCATTGATGCGTCCATAATAAGACATTTTTTTACAGGCATATCCTTTAATATATCTTTAATTTCTTCTGCTATGCTTATGTTTGCATCTCCAGGAGTATCAACAAATATTTTTTTTCTGTCAATCTCTTTGTGCATTATTTTATAAAGTTCTCCTAATTCACTTACAAATTTTGCTTCACATTTTAACTTTAATGCTATTTCTTTTATATAAGCAACAGAGGAAATTCTTGAATCAAGAGAAAGAATCATAATTTTTTGATTATTTGCCCTTAAAATCTGCCCTAATTTAAAAATTGTTGTTGTTTTGCCAACGCCTGGCAGTCCATAAAAAACAAATCCCCTTTCCTCATCAAAATTATTTTTACAGATTTTTAAATCCTTTTCAATTGCCTTCCTTAACTCATTCATATCATTAGCTTTTTCTATAAGCATCAAAGCAAGATATGGTTCCACATTATTTTTAATGAGAAAATTATAAAGTCCTCTTTTTGAGAGATCATCAAGTGAGGGAAATAGTTTTATAACACTTTCTCTTAAAAGGCTTACTTCAGCTTTAAGCCTTTCTATTTCCTTAAACACTCCAGAGTCAAATTCATTATGCAGTCTGTTACCCAGAACATCCTGAACAGAGTCTATTCCATCATCTATTGCAGCAGTAACCTCTATATAAGAATGGTTTGAAAGAGGCTCTTTTTTAGAAGAACTTGAAAGAATCACTGCATCTGGACCCATTTCTTTTTTAACTGTTTCTAAAACCTCCTTAAAGCTTTTACCCTGAAATTTTTTTATTTTCATAGTTCCCTCCTGCTTAATCAGGCTTTACTGTAGCAAGCATAACTATTTTTACTCCTTGAGATATTTCCTGCGGCGATAGCACAGGCAAATAAGGAGCAATTCTTTCCATTGCCCTTTTTACAAACCTTCTTATTGCCTGCGAACATATTAAAACTGGTTGATACCCTTTAATTGTTGCTTCATCTGCCAGTGCCTTTACCTTTTCAATTGTTTTTTCCACTAATACTGGATCAGGAGCAAAAATTGTGCCTTGAGGTGTTGTTTGCAAAGACTCAATAAATGTTCTTTCAAGGGAAGGTTCAAGTAAAATTGCAGTTATTGAACCGTCAGGATTCTGAACACTTTTTGTTATTCTTCTTGACAGTGCCTGTCTAACATATTCTGTTAAAATATCTGGATCCTTTGTAATACTGGCGTACTCTGCAAGGCTTTCAAGTATAGTCTGTAAATCCTTTATTGAAACTCTTTCTCTTAAAAGATTCTGAAGAACTTTCTGAACCTGTGAAAGAGTTAAAAGATTAGGGATTAAATCATCAACTACTCTTGGATGGGTTTTTGCAAGATTGTCAAGAAGTCTCTGAGTTTCCTGTTTCCCAAGAAGTTCATAACCATAATTTTTAAGAATTTCTCTAAGATGGGTAACAATAACAGAGGGTGCATCAACAACTGTAAATCCAAGCATCTGTGCCTTTGATATATCCTTTTCCTCAATCCACAGAGCATCCACTCCAAAAGCTGGATCCTTTGTTGGAATTCCTTCAATTTCCTGTGAAGGTTTAGCACCAATTGCAAGAAATCTTCCAGGAATTATCTCTGAAGTGGCTATCTCAACTCCTTTTATGAGAATACTGTATTGAGAAGGCTTAAGCATTAAATTGTCTTTTATATGAATAGATGGAACTATGTAACCCATCTCCATAGCAATCTGTTTTCTCAGAGAGCGAATTCTTTCAACAAGAGAGCTTTCTCCTTCAACAAGCGGGATAAGAGTATATCCTATTTCAAGGGAAATTGGATCAACTCTCAGAAAACTTTCAAGCTGAGCCTCCATTGTAGGAGGTTTTTCCTCTGGTAAAGCAGATGGAATCACTTCTTTTTCTTTTCTCTCTCTGGTTATCATCAGATATGCAATTGCGCCCGAGACCACTGCAATAATTATAAAAGGAAGATGGGGAAGCCCTGGAATTAAACCAAGCAAAAGAAGCACTCCTGATGCTGTGGCAAGAGTCTTTGGATTTTTAAAAAGTTGATTTAAAATATCCTGTCCAAGATTTGACTCAGTAGCTGCTCTACTTACTACAATACCTGCTGCAGTTGATGTAATAAGTGCAGGAACCTGAGCTGCCAATCCATCACCAATTGTGAGAATCACATATGTTTGAACAGCATCTCCTATTGCCATTCCCTTCTGTAACACTCCAATCAAAATTCCACCAATGATGTTTATAATCATGATAATTATCGCTGCAATAGCATCACCACGAATGAACTTACTCGCACCATCCATTGCTCCATAAAAGTCTGCTTCTCTGCTTATCTCTTCTCTTCTACGCCTTGCCTCCTTTTCATCAATAAGCCCAGCATTAAGGTCTGCATCTATGCTCATCTGTTTACCTGGCATTGCATCAAGGGTAAAACGGGCTGAAACCTCTGCAATTCTTCCAGCACCTTTTGTAATTACAATGAAGTTGATTATTACAAGAATTAAAAAGACAATTAATCCAACCACAAAGTTTCCGCTTACAACAAACTCTCCAAATGCTTTAATAACTTTTCCTGCTGCTTCAGTCCCCATTTCACCCCTTGTAAGAATAAGCCTAGTTGATGCGATATTCAGGGATAGTCTCAGTAGTGTGGCAATTAACAAAACAGAGGGAAATACTGAAAAATCAAGGGGTTTTCTCACATAGGATGCCACAAGAATAATAAGGATTGAAAGCGTTATGCTCATTGTAAGAGAAAGGTCAAGTATAAAGGGAGGAACTGGCACAATCATGAAAATGAGTATTAAAATTATGCCTACTGCCACTAAAATATCACTTCTTATGTAATTCATTATATTCATGCAATCTTTCTTCCTTTAAGCTTATAAACTGTTGCTAAAATTGTGGCAACTGCCTTATAAAGTGCTTCAGGAATTTCTTCTCCAACAGGAATTCTGTACAATGCTCTTGCAAGTGGTTTATTTTCATAGATTGGTACACCTGCTGTCCTTGCAATCTCTTTTATTCTTTCAGCAAGAATATTTGCTCCCTTTGCAACAACTTTTGGAGCATTCATAGTTTGAGAATCATATTTTATACATACAGCAATATGAAGAGGGTTTGTTATTACCACATCTGCCTTCGGAACTTCCTGCATCATTCTTCTTCGTGCAATTTCTCTCTGTAAGCTTCTTATTCTTGCTCTTACCATTGGAGAACCTTCTGTTTCTTTAAATTCTTCCTTTATTTCCTGCTTGGTCATTCTCAAATTTCTCTCATACTGCCATCTCTGATAAGCAAAATCTATACCTGCAAAAACTGTAAGCATTATAAGGCATGCAAGAAAAAACTGATAAATCTTTTGAAATGAAACTCCTGCAATAGCTTTTATATCCATGTCTACTAAAAGTGGCATAATATTGACATCTTTTTCTAAAACAAAGTATATCACAGCACCAAGAGCTATCAGCTTTAAAATACCCTTTATTGTTTCAAACAAAGCATTAAGGGAAAACATTCTTTTTATACCCTTTATTGGACTTATTCTTGAAATATCAGGAACCAATGGAGCAGTTGTAAAAAGAAAACCTGTTTGAACAAAGTGAACGACTAAAACGCCAAAAATAAGTAACGCTCCAACTGGAGCAAACTGAAGAAAAAACCATTTTATCTCATCTTTTATTATGGCAAGGATAGCACTACTTACAAAATCAGGATTCAGTCTTGTAAATGCTTCTTTTAAGTGTTTTTCTGCTGCGATTAAAAAAGTACCGAAGAAAACAAAATAAAGAAAAATCATCCATGGACTAACTATACCTGTAAGTTCTCTGCTTCTTGGAACTTCACCTTTCTGCCGAGCCTTTTCCCTCCTTCGCGGGGTAGCCTGCTCTGTTCGTTCCTGAAGTTCCTCTGGCATCTTTTACCTCAATAAACCAGACAGAGCATCTTTAAGATTAATAAATACCTTTGATAAAACCATTGTGAAAATTGGAACGCTCAACCAGATCACAGCAATTCCTGTGGCAAGTAAAAGAGGGAATCCAACGAAAAAAACATTTGCCTGAGGCATAATTCTTGATAAAAATCCGAGCCCCATATTCATTAAAACCTGAACAAGGAGCACAGGAGCTGAAAGCTTCAATGCCAGAGGGAACAAAAGATAGGAAAACTCTATTACATTTTTTGCAAAGGAAAACTTTGCTGGTACTTCAAATGTTTTAACCATAACTTCAACAAGACTGAGATGCAGATCAAGAGAAAAAAATAGAGCAATCATAAACATTTCATAAAAAACTGTGAGTGGTCCCATAAGTTCACCAAATTGAGGATTAAAGATGTTTGCTACTGCAAAACCTATCTGCATGCTCATCCATTGAGATGCTGTCTCAACTGCTGCAATTATAACCCTTACCATCAAACCAATGGCTAATCCAAAAAGCACAGCATTGAAGAGAGAGAGCAAAAAGTTTTCTTCTCTCTGAGGTATAAAAGACATTATTGCAAAAGATACTGAAAGGGCAAAAAAGAATCTGAAAATTAAAGGAATGGTTCTACTTCCAATGTATGGCAGAAAAAAAAGAATTACAGAAACTCTGATAAAAACAGGAATAAATTTATAAATCTGCGTTGTAAGCAACTCTAAGTAGTTCATTTCACATACAATGGAAGATTTTCAAAAATTCCTCTTGTAAACTTTGTCATTATATTGACCATCCATGGAATTGTAAGAAGAAGTGTTAAAAATACAGCAATTACCTTTGGAACAAAGCTTATAGTCATCTCCTGTAGCTGAGTTATTGCCTGAAATAAACCTATCAGAACTCCTACAATAAGGCTTACAAAAAGAACAGGACCACCAACCAGAAGTATTGTTTCCAAGGTCTGTTTTGATATGTAGTTTAAAAACTCCACTGTCATTTAAATCCTCCTGCCAGTGAACCAATTATTAACTGCCATCCATCAACTAAAACAAAAAGCAATAATTTAAAAGGCATTGATATCATAACAGGCGGTACCATAAACATACCCATTGATAGCAATATGCTTGCCACAACAATGTCAATAACAAGAAAAGGCAAAAAGATTAAAAATCCTATTTCAAAAGCTCTTTTTAACTCTCCAAGAGCAAAGGCAGGGACAACAATCTTCATTGGTAAATCCATAGGAGTTGCAGGTTTTACTTCAGTTTTTGAAAGTTTAAGAAACAGTGCAAGGTCTTTCTCCCTTGTCTGTTTTAACATGAATTCTTTAAATGGAACTGATGCTCTATTGATTGCCTCTTGCATTGTGATTTCTTTTTTTGAAAGAGGGATATAAGCTTCATTGTAAACTCTATCAATGGTTGGAGACATAATAAAAAGTGTAAGAAACAATGCAAGTCCTATTATCACCTGATTTGGTGGAACAGCTGGTGTTCCAAGAGCCTGTCTTAAAAGGGATAAAACTATCACAATTCTTGTAAAAGAAGTCATCATAATCAAAATTGCAGGTAAAAAGCTAAGTAAAGTGATAAATACAAGGATATCAACTGCAGAGGAAAATCCAAAAATTCCACCTCCAGCATCTCTCTGAGGTGCTGCAAAGCAAATGGCAGGAATCATGACAAAAGCAAGACAGAACACTCCACCTTTAAATATTCTCTGCCATACAGGTTTTTTTTCTTCTTGTTGTGTCTCAAAAATTGCCTTAATCTTTGAAGAATCCAGTTTAGTTATGAGATTAATTCCATTTTCTGATATTCCCACTAAGAGATATTCATCAAAAGCTTTTACAACTCCTATACCTTTTTTATAACCTACTGGTTGATAGTAAACAATCTGAATAAATCCTTTGCCTGGATTTATCTTATTTTTCATCAATCTGACAACTATGTAAAGGGCTACAATAATAAAAATTAAGGATGCTATTAGTTTAAAATACTCCACTGCACACCTCATCCAAGCTGTTTTACTCTTTCCTGCGGACTTATAATATCTGTGATTCTAATTCCAAACTTTTCATTAACCACAACCACTTCTCCTCTTCCAATAAGCTTTCCATTAACATAGACTTCCATTGGTTCTCCTGCAAGTTTATCAAGTGCTACCACAGACCCCTGTGTTAACTGAAGAAGTTCCTGAACGAGAATCCTTGTAGAACCAATAATAACTGTTAATTCAAGCGGAATATCAAGAATAAATTCAATATCTCTTATCCTGGGTTTTTCAGCAGTTGGAGTAAATTCATCTATCTGTGGAGTTTGCACTGCCTGCTGCTTCATTGCTTTCTCCATTTCAAGAGCTTTTGCCATGTCAAGATCTTCTTCTAAGTTTTCCTGTTGTTTAACTTCTTTTTCTTCCATTCTATGCCTCCCCTGATATTTTTATTGCATAGTTTCCTTTATAGGTGCCAAGTTTGCCTTTAAACTTTGGCACACCTTCTACAAGCACATCCAGATCCTCATCTATTCTTTTTTGAAGAGTTATAATGTCACCTGCTTTAAGGTCTATTAGAGTTTTAAAATCTATTGTTACCTTGCCTAAAACTGCCTCTATCTTAACAGGAGATTGTTTTATCTGTGCCTTAAGTCTTCCTATCCATTTCATGTCTATTTCATCTCTGTCAGCAAGAAATGCACTGTAAAGTTTTTCTTTTATAGGTTCCACAGAGGAATAGGGAATACAGACCATAATTTTACATTCCCTTGTTTCAATCTCAAGGGTAAACTCCGTTTCTATGACCACATCTACAGGTGTAACAATTGTAACGAACTGGGGATTCATCTCACTGCGGATGTATTGAGGTTTTACAGGAAATACTGGCTTCCAAGCCTCTTCCATAGATTCAAGAAACATCATTACAACTTTGTGAATAATTCTTTGCTCTATAGGAGTAAACTCCCTTCCCTCAGGCTTATAATATCCTTTGCCAGAGCCTCCAAAATAAAACTCTATAAGAGAGAAAATCATTGATGCATCAAAAACTACAAGGCTGAAGCCTCTTAAAGGCTCAAGTTTTATGATATTTAAACTTGAAGGGAAAGGAACAGAACGAAGAAAATCGTAAAACTTTGTTATGTTTACATTCACATTGACAATTTCTACAATTTTTCTTATATCTGAAGAAAGAGAGATTCTAAAGGCTCTTGCAAGCCTCTCATTAATGATATCAAGAGAAGGCATTTTACCACGAACAATCTTCTCCTGTGACGTAAAATCATAAGGTCTTATTCCAGAAGGAGCTTCTGCTGTCTCGGTTTCAACTTCTCCTCCTGAAATACCTTTTAGCAGGGCATCTATTTCTTCTTGAGATAGGATTTCGTCGTCTGGCATGGCTACTGCATTACAAAATCTGTAAGATAAACATTTGTAACAGTGTTTTCACCAAGAATCTGGCTTACCCTTTGCTTTATCTCGTCCTTAAGAATAAGTTTCCCCTCAGGAGTAATCAATTCATCGGATGTTTTATTTGTTAAAAGAGTTATAATGGCATCTCTTATCTGAGGTGTTTTATTTTTTGCCTGTTCTGTAAGTTTTACATCAGAAAGCTCAAGCTGAATAGTAACCTTAAGATACTTCGTTCCACCCTGATCCATTAAGTTTACCACAAAAGGTTCAAGAGAAAAATTTACACCCTGAGATTCCTTTGCAGTGGAGCTTTTAGTATGCTGAGTGCCTTTGCCAAGCAGGAAAAAGTAAGCTCCTGCTGCAGCAGCTATAAGAACTACTGCAGCAATAATAATCATTAATGGAAGCTTGCCTTTTTTCTTAGATTTTTCTGGTTGTTCCTTTGGCTCAGCTTCATCATTCTGTAATTTTGCTGTTTCTTTTGGCATATCTTACCTCCTTCAGCTCTTTTCTAAGTTTAAAACATTTAGCATAATTTATGCCAAATAGCAGAAAAAAGGAGATTACTCACCTGCTTTGCGGATTCAGAATAACATTACGCCAAATTTTTGACAATCTACAGTGTCTTTTTGACAGTACTACCTTAAAAACCACTTTTTTATTTCATCAATTGCAAAATACCTTTTTACTGGTCTTCCGTGAGGACAGTGTTCAGGATCAGAGGTTTTTTCAAGCTCCTGCAATAAGGTCTTTATTTCCACATAATTAACTTTATCATTTGCTCTGAGAGACCTGTGACAGGCAATAGTAGCTGCAATTTTTCTTTTTATCTCAACAAAATCTGGTTTGCCAATCTCTTCTTTAATGGTTTTAGCAATGCTTTCAATTATTCCTGCCACATCACCATGCTGGATAAATTCAGGCAATGCTCTTATTATTATTGAGTTTTTACCAAAATCATCAGCTTCAATGCCAAGCTCATGAAGAATTGGCAGATTTTCTTTTATTAAAATATAATCATCAGAGCTAAGATTTACAATAACAGGAAAGACAAGATTTATAACCACTTCATTCATTTTATTTAAAATTTTTTCAAAATTTACTCTCTCATGCGCAGCATGATAGTCAAGAAATACCACACCATTAGACTCCTTAATAACCACAATAGAATCACCAAGAGTTAAAAACTCTGGCTCTTTACTAAAAACTGGCTCTGTATGAAATACAGAAATTTGCTCTAGAGCCTCTCTGTGAAACTCCCACTGAGATGGCTTTTCTGCAATTATGTTTTCTGCAACTTTAGACGATACAGGCTTTTCTTCTGCCATGCTAAAAATAAGCTGATGAATTTTCTGCGGGTTACAGAATCTAACTTGAGTTTTAGCTGGATGAACATTGAAATCTGCCTCTTGTGGAGGAATGGTTATGAAAATAATAAACTGCGGATAACTGAGCTGGAAAGCTTTATATATACTGCCCAGAATAGATTGTTCTTTCACAGGTCTTCGGTTCACAAAAATTTTAGATTTTCCTTTAAGCCCCTCACCTAAAAAAATTTCAATTTTGTAGCCATCCTTTGAAATCGTCTTAATCTTAAGGTTTTCAGCCAATTCCATACCAAAAACCTGGCATACTCTTTTATAAATGCTATCTGCTTGTGGAATATTTAAAATCTCTTCTTCATCAATAAATAAGGAAAAAGAAATTTCTGGAAAGGCAAGACAGTAATTTTGAAAGGTTTCAATAATATGTGCTTTTTCAGTATAGGGAGATTTAAGAAACTTTCTTCTTACAGGCGTGTTAAAGAAGAGGTCTGAAACCTGTATTGTTGTTCCCTTGGTAATTGCTGGTTTCTGCCATTTTAGAGTGCCAGCAACAAAATAGGTTTCTGTGCCTGTATTTTCTGTTACATGCTGAGTAATTATTTTTATTTTGCTTACCTGTGCAATAGAGTAAAGAGCTTCACCTCTGAAACCAAGAGAGGAAATTCTCATAAGGTCTTTTTCATCCTTTATCTTGCTCGTTGCATGTCTTTGAAAGGCAGTCAAAACATCCTCAGAACTGATACCCTCTCCGTCATCAATTATTTTTATTTCAGCAACTCCTGATTTTTTAATAAAAACAGAGATTGAACTTGCACCAGCATCTATTGAGTTTTCAATAAGTTCTTTCACAACACTGGCAGGTCTTTCAACAACTTCTCCTGCGGCAATTTTTCCTACAATACTTTCAGAAAGTATCTGAATTTTTCCCATTATTTTGTAAGTTTACCACCATTAAGGTCCATATTCAAAATACCATGGAGGATAACTAAGACAACTTTGAAAGAGTTTCTTTAAAAAGTTTGTATGTTTTTTGGTGTTCCACATAGGCTCTCTTAAAAATTGCTGGAAAATTATTTATATCTTTAACATTTACGATAAAATCAACACCCTTTACAAAAGCAGAAAGCCTGTCCATTGTGGGAATTGATAGAGATAACAAAATAGCAATAAGATCTCTTCTTTGATACATTGGCAGGGAAGATGTAGCTTCAATTATTTCATTGAATTGTTCTGCTATTATAATTAAAGATGCATCTTCCATTGCATTAAGAGCTTCCTTAGAATTGGAAAAAGTGAAACATTCAAATCCTGCTGATTTTAAATAATCAGCTAAAAATTTCTGAACTTCCTCGTTTGGTTCACATATAATCGCCTTTGGCATGTTTTATCCTTTTACCATAATCAATGTCAAGTTTTAGTCCCTCAATATCTGTTGTTTTTTCTCCCTTTGCCGCCTTCATTTTGTCAATCTCCATAATCACATAGGACCTTCTTGATGCATAGGCTACTGCAGTTTCCTCTGTAATTAATCCCTGTTTATAAAGTTCAAGTATGGACTGGTCAAAGGTATGCATACCAACTGCTCCACTTGTAGCAATTACATCATAAAAGGTTTTCTCAGCAGTTTCTCCATTTATAATTAACTCTCTTATTCTGAGATTTTTCCTCATAATTTCTGTTGCTACTATTCTTCCTCCGCCAATTTTCGGTAAAAGTCTCTGGCTAACAACCCATTTAAGTGTATCAGAAACTCTAAGTCTTATGTAATTTTCATCCTGTGGTGGAAACATTCCAATCATTCTTCCAATTGTTTGTCCTGCATCAGTTGTATGAAGTGTGCCAAGAACAAGATGACCTGTCTCTGCTGCTTGAATTGCTATTTCAAGGGTTTCTCTATCTCTTATTTCTCCAACAAGTATTACATGAGGAGCCTGCCTTAATGCAGCCCTGAGCCCGTCTGCAAAGTTATGGAAATCTATGCCAAGCTCTCTTTGGTTAAATGTAGATTTTTTATGCTGATGAACAAATTCAACAGGATCTTCAAGAGTTATAACATGACATGCTCTTGTTTCATTAATAATATTTAAAATTGCTGCAAGAGTGGATGATTTACCAGAGCCTGTTGCTCCTGTAACTAAAACAAGCCCCATTCTTTCATTGGCTATTTCTTTAACAATCGGAGGAAGTTTTAATTCCTCAACTGTTGGTATCTTCACTGGAAGCTTTCTCATTACAATTGAGTAATTTCCTCTTTGAGAAAAGATATTCACTCTGAATCTTGCTTTTTGGATAGCATAACTGGTATCGCAATATCCTTCTTTTATAAGATTTTCAATGAGCCTTTTTTGATTCATCAATGCTAAAGCTATTTTTTCTGTATGATAGGGTGTAAGAGACTGAATAGGAATATTCTGCAGATAAACAGGCTTTATTTCACCCCAAATAAGCACCTGAAAGGGCCTTCCCACTGTAAAGACAATATCTGAAAGATCAGGATAGGTCTCACAGATTCTGTCAAGTATGTAGTCAAGCTCCTGTTTTCTCATGCAATAGCTTCCTGAGGAACTTCTTTAAGAAATTTAGCGAATTTTTGTTTGTCTGTTGCCCTTTCATAGGCATCCTCTGGTGTGATTTTGCCTTCTTGAAGAAGTTGCAGTAAAGCATCATCCATTGTCTGCATACCTATTTTTTTGCTTGTCTGCATTATTGAAAGTATCTGATGGATTTTTCCCTCCCTTATAAGATTTGAAACAGCATAGGTATTAATCAGAATCTCACAGGCTGCAACTCTTCCTTTTCCATCTACTCTTCTTAAAAGTGTTTGAGCAATAACTGCCTGTAAAGACTCACTCAGTGAGGTTCTTACCTGTGCCTGCTGTTCAGGCGGGAAAACATCAATAATTCTATCAACTGTTTTAATTGCTGATGATGTATGAAGGGTGCTAAAAACAAGATGCCCTGTTGCAGCAGCCTCCAAAGCAAGTTGAATTGTCTCAATGTCACGCATCTCACCAACGAGAATTATGTCAGGATCCTCTCTTAAGGCTGCTCTCAGAGCTTTTGCAAAGGACTCTGTATGAGTTCCCACTTCTCTGTAGGATATAACGCATCCTTTATTTGGGTGAACAAACTCAATTGGATCTTCAATGGTGATTATTCTTTCTTTTCTATTGGTGTTTGCATAATCAATAATTGAAGCCAGGGTTGTAGACTTTCCAGAACCAGTAGGTCCTGTAACAAGAACAATTCCTTTTTTGAGCATTGCAAAGCGTTTTAGCACCTGTGGCAAGCCAAGCTCATCAATTGTTTTTATTTCATTGGGAATGTGTCTAAATGCCGCACCAATTCCTTCTTTATGCATAAAATAGTTAACACGAAAACGGGCAACACCTGGAATTTCATGGGCAAAATCAAGATCACCTGTTTCTTCAAATATTTTGATTTTTTCCTCCGGTGTGATTTCATAAAGAAGAGACCTTAATTCCTGATTATCAAGAATCTTATACTGAACCCTTACAAGCTCACCATGAATTCTTAATACAGGCTGACTTCCAGCAACAAGATGAAGGTCACTGGCTTTATTTTCAAGCATGAGTTTAAAAAAAGCATCTATCCGAGCCATGTTTAAATTATAGCACGATTCAATGAAGAAGTGAAGTCATGTTATACTAAAAACTACCATGATTGAGCTTATTATTTTTGATTTGGATGGCACGCTTGTTGATTCCTGTGAGGACATAACTCAGGCATTGAATTACTGTTTTGAAAAATTAGGAATTTCAGAATTTTCAAAGGAAGAAGTGAAAAAAATGGTTGGAGAAGGGGTTAATCGTCTTATAGAAAAAGCTTTGCAGGCAAGAGGTGTTAATTTTCCATCTCAAGAAATTATTAAGTGCTTTGTAAACTATTACAGAGAGCATATAACAGATTTTTCAAAAGCTTATCCTGAGGTAAAAGAAACACTTGAAGAATTAAAGAATATTAAAAAAGCCGTAATTTCCAATAAACTTACTGAATTGAGCATTAAAACTCTTGAAAATCTAAGTCTTTTAAAATACTTTGATTTTGTAGCTGGAAGCGATCTCTTCTCAGAGAGAAAACCTTCAGCAATACCCATTACTGAAACAGTTAAAAGATTTTATACTACCCCGGATAAAACATTAATTGTTGGAGACAGCGAACTTGACATCATGGCAGGTAAACAGGCAGGTGTTAAGACTGTAGCGGTTACATACGGATACAGGGAAAGAGAACTATTAAAGGACGCTGATTTTATAATTGATAAATTCAGCGAATTACTAAAAATTGCGAAAGCTCAATGAGTTATTTTATAGTTTTTGCAGGAAAAGGAGGAACAGGAAAAAGCACCCTTGCTGCCTTCACAGTAAAATATCTTTCAGAGAGGAAACTCAGCCCTGTTTTAGTTGTTGATGCAGATCCCAATTACTGTCTTCCAGAACTTTTAGGAGTGGAAATCAAAGAGACAGTGGCATCAATAAGGGATAATGCATTGAAACAAAAACCTGAGGGAATGAGTCTTGATGAATGGCTTGAAATTCAGATAAATAGAGTTATTGAAGAAGCTAAAGGATTTGACCTTATTGTCATGGGAAGGCCTGAAGGAAGTGGATGTTACTGTGCTGTAAACAATGTTTTAAAGAGAATTTTACAGGAGATTGCAGAACATTACAGATATATTGTTGTTGATAACGAGGCTGGCATGGAACACATAAGTAGAGGAATTCTTAATAAAGTTGACCTTTTATTCATAGTAAGCACATTTACTAAAACCAGTATTCAGGCTGCTTTAAGAATAAATGAACTGATTAAAGAGCTTAACATAACTCCTAAAAAGAAAGTTTTAATTATAAACATGGCTTTCAGAGAGTTTGAAGAATCTGAAGAAGAAGAGCTTTTAAAACACTTTGACAGCATCTATTATGTTTTCTTTGATAAAGATTTTCTTAAACTCAGTGAAAAAGGTAGAAATGTATTCAGTCTTCCTAAGGCAGAGGCAATATGGGTAAACTTTGAATGGATTCTGGAGGAGATAATTGAGCAAAAAATTTGATGAACTTGTCAAAATAATGGAAACCCTTCGCTCTGAAAAGGGATGTCCCTGGGATAGAGTTCAAACCCATGATACTCTTAAAAGATACCTTCTTGAAGAGGCTTATGAACTTATTGAAGCCATTGAAAATAAAGAGCCAGAAGCAATCAAAGAAGAGCTCGGAGATTTGCTTCTTCAGATTGTCTTTCACAGTCAGATAGCAAAGGAAGAAGGAAATTTTGATATAAACGATGTAATAAAAAGCATAATTCAGAAAATGATAAGCAGGCATCCCCATGTATTTGGAGAGGCTGAGTTTAAAACTCCAGAAGAAGTTTTAAATCAATGGGATGAAAGAAAGAAAGAAGAAGGTAAGCTTAGTAGTTCAATTCTTGAAGGAATTCCATTGGCATTGCCAGCCTTGCTGAGAGCATACAAAATTCAGTCAAGAGTATCAAAAGTAGGATTTGACTGGGATAATGCTCAAGGAGTTATTGAAAAAATCAAAGAAGAGCTGAAAGAGGTTGAAGAAGCAGTTGAAACTAAGGAAAAAGATAGAATAGAAGAAGAAATCGGAGACTTACTATTCAGTATTGTGAATCTTGCGCGTTTTCTAAGAATTGATCCAGAGACTGCTTTGAGAAAAACAAACAGAAAATTTGAAAAAAGATTTAAAAGCATGGAAAAACTTGTCAGAAAAAAGGGTAAAAGCCTTAAAGATATGAGTCTTCAGGAGATGGACAACCTATGGGATGAGATAAAAAAGGATATAATATAGAAAAAATTGAGGATTCAAAGATGCGACTTAAAATTAAGTTCCATCATGCAGAAAAACCCTTCATAACCTTACCATGCCATTATAATGAAGCTGTTCAGGGATTTATTTATCATCACCTTGAAGCTCACATTGCAAAAAAGATTCATGACAGAGGCTTTAAAGATCCTGAAACAGAAAGAAGATTTAAATTTTTCACATTCTCAAGACTTATACCTGATGATGGAGCTCAGATTAAAGATGGAAAAATAAAGCTACATGGTCCTTTAAACCTTGTCATTTCATCTCCAATAAACGATTTTATCCAGTCCTTTGCAATGAACTTAATGAAAGCTGGAGAATTTGTGTTCGCTGAAGAGAAAATGATTCTTACCTCTGTTCAGGTTGAAGCAATACCTGAATACAGAGAAAAAATCTATGTTAAAACTCTTTCACCAATAACTGTTTACAGCACCCTTAAAACATCCGATGGCAGAAAGAAAACCTACTACTACAGCCCCTTTGAAAGAGAGTTTGAAAAGCTTGTTATTGATAACTTAAACAAAAAACTGAGAGCATTAACAGGGAAGGAAGCTCAGGAAGGCTCTATAAAGCCATTCAGAGTAAACTCCAGAAATCAGAGAATTGTAATATATAAAAATACTGTAATCAAAGGCTGGGATGGAGTTTTTGAGATGACCCTGCCACCTGAACTATTTACCATTGCCTTTGATACAGGAGTTGGAGCAAAAAACTCCCAGGGCTTTGGATGTATAGAGGTTTGGAGGATTGAAGAGAAGATGAATATTTGATATAATTCAGGAAAATATTGAAATCAGGTTTTAGTAGATGAAGGAAAAACAAGAATTTTACAAAAAATATTTTAATATTCCCAATCCCTATAAGCATCAAATAAAGATATGGGAAAATATTGAGAATTTCAAATTTCCAGTTCTTCTCAGAGTTCCAACAGGTTCAGGAAAAACAGAAGCAGTTTTAGCTCCCTTTTTTGCACAGTTCATTAAAAATGAATTTTTCATTGCTCCAAGACTGATTTATGTCCTACCCATGAGAGTGCTTGTTAATTCAATTGCTGAAAGAATAGAGAAATATGCAAAGAAAGTCTCTCCCTATATAAGTATAAAAATTCAGCATGGCGATTTACCAGGATCACCCTTTTTTATAGGTGATATAATTGTAACCACTTTAGATCAATTTGTTTATGGATTTGCAAGGGCAAGTAAAGAGGTTGGGCACCATATTGATATGCCAGCTGGTGCTATTGCTTCATCTATGGTGGTATTTGACGAAGCCCATATGTATAGGGATGGATTTACATTTTCAATAATGAGAGCAGTTATGGAAATTCTATATCATACTAACATTCCTTTTGTAGTAATGACCGCCACTATGCCCGAAAGCCTTGAAAACAGCCTTTTTGAAAATATTAAAGATTATAGAAAAATCATAGGCAAAAATGTTGTAAACTCGAAAATAAAAATAAAAATTAGTAAAAAACCAATTTATTGTGATGGAAAAGTAAATATTTCAAAAGATCTTTTGAAAAAAATAAAAAATAAAAAAACTCTTATAGTTTTAAATCAAGTTAAAAGAGCACAAGAGGTTTATAATGAAATTAAGAGGCGTTTAAAATTATCAAGTGAAGAGATAGTTTTACTACATTCAAGATTCACGAGAATAGATAGAGCGGAACATGAGAGAAAGGCTCTTTCATTAATTCCTCATAAAGAAAATGGGAAAATAAAAATTCCAAAGGGCATAGGGATTGTTGTATCAACTCAAGTTCTTGAGGCAGGCATAGATTTTTCAGCAAAACTTCTTTTAACAGAACTTGCTCCCGCAGATGCATTGGTTCAAAGAGCTGGAAGATGTGCAAGGTATAAAGGGGAGGCAGGGGAGATGATAATCTTTCCTGTAGAAGATGATGGATATAAACCTTATGAAAAAAGACATTTAGAGAAAACTTTAGAATGGTTAAAGAAGCATACAAAGTTCAATATAAAAAACTTCAAAGAAGTTTCTCAATTTGTAAATGAGACCCTTGATTATTCCGCCAAAGACTACGAGGCAGTAGATACCTTAATTGATCTTTATGAGTGTGTCCTCTATGCAGATACAAACCCAGAGAATATCCAGATAAGAAAGGATAAATCAGCAAAAGTTATAGTAGTTGAACCCAAAATTGGTGAAAGAAGAAGGGAAAGCAAGGAAGAACAGCTTAAAAACGGTGTTAGAGATATTCTTAAAAATCATAAACTAAATGATTTTTCCTTTGATGTAGACATCAAAACACTGTGGAAATGGTTTAAGGATGGGATTTTGAAATATGAACTCAGGTGGAACGAGAATGAAAAAGGTAAATATGAGCCAGATGTTGTTAATCTAAAAGAAAGAGAGGGTGAGATTACAGAGGAAGATAGGAGAATCTCACCTTTTAAGACCTATATTATTGAAAGTTCTTATTACACCACAGATTTAGGAGTAACAAAAGATGAATCACAGTTTATTTAGTGCTCCGGAAGAAGATTACTCAGAGCATATTTTAAAGTGTAAGGAAAAACTTGAAATAATTCTACCCCAATTTTTGGTTGTAACTAAGCGCATTTTTGATAATTCAATAGATGAAACATGCTTAAAAAGAAGTTTTTCAGATATGCTTTTATACCATGATCTTGGTAAACTCACCAAAAAATGGCAGGAAAACATTGGTAAAGGTAAGAGTTTACCATCCCATGCCCCTATAGGAGCCGGGTTTGTTTATAAAAAATTATCAGAAGAAAGTGTTCCAGAAGATTTACGAAATGCCACAGCTTTTGCAATAGCTATCCACCACACTGATAAAGGACTTCTTGGAGACAATATTGAAAGACCGGATGTTCAAGCAATAATAGATGGGATTGTGGGTTATGATGGAAAAATTATTTGGCATGAGAATATTAATGAACTTAATGCGGAACTTTTTCCTGAAGATGCTAAAAATTTAAATGTCAACGACTTAAAAGATATGGCAAGGACCTTAAGAATATGGTCAAGGGGTGGAGGCATCCTTGAACAGCACAAAAGAAGGCTTCAGGCAATGCTCTGTCATCATATTTTAAAATTATGTGATATTTCCGCAGCAGTAGAGAGAAAAGAATACCAGAAAGAGAGCGATAGGGATTTTTATGGTGGCTGGCTTATGGTAGAGGAAATAAGAAGATATATGGAAGATTTTCAAAAAATAAGAGGGTGAAAAAATGACGGCACTAAAGTTAAATTGTAAACTTATAACTCCCATGTTTATGTATGGAGCTGATGGAATGACTCCAGAGTTGAGACCATCAGAATTCAAAGGCATGATAAGATTTTGGTGGAGAGCAATAAAAGCGGAAGATAATATAGAAAAGTTAAAAAAAGAAGAGTCTGAAATATTTGGAGGAAGTGGTGAGGGACAAGGAAAAAGTAAAATAAAAATAAGATTTTTAACCGAATTAAATGAATCTGATATAATGGATTATCAACCACTACCACATCACCAAGAAAATAATTGCCCTATTGATTCCCAAAAAAGATGCAGAAAAGCATTTAAAATAAAAGCAATAAAACCTGGAAAAGAAATAAAAATTATTTTTTTTGTAACACAAATGGAATTTAACATGATAAGAAACTTTGTCTATTTAATGTTTATTTTAGGAGGTTTTGGAAAGCGATCAAGAAGAGGTTTTGGAAGTTTAGAAATAATCGAACCAAAAATAAATATTGGGAATTTAGATAATATTTTAAATTTATTAAACGATATAAGTAATGGAAGATACAAAATAGATAATTCACGAATTCTCGATAATGTGCAATCAATAATAAACAAAAATCCAAAGGGAGGACCCTATCCTTGGATTAAGGAAATTATTATAAGTAAAAAAGAATTTAATAATTATGATGATATTCTTAAATTTATTGGTAATACCTCACACAAATATAGTGATCCTTCATTAGGTAATGCAAATCCGAGAATGGCTTCCCCAGTTTATGTTTCTGTAATTAAAACTGAAAATAAATTAAAACCCATAATTACTTTATTGAACTCGAATTTTCCTTCTTCTAATTATCCCAGATGGGATTTTGGCAAACAAAAAGATTTCATAAAGGAGTTAATAATATGAGTGGAAATAGTAAGTTTTCTAATTTTTCAGAAAAACTCAAATTATTTTTTCACGACCCTATTGATAAATGTTTTGATATTAAAAATCATGAAGAAAGAGCAAAAAAATATGCTAATAAACTTGGCATAAGCGGGCTTGAAGATGCAAAAGGGTCGGACTGGATTGCTTCCTGTATGGAAAGAAGTTTTCTTCCAAATGAAAAAATATATCAAAAGTTTAATGAAGTAAAACATCCTCTATGTGAAGGAAAATTAAATACTTCCAAATCTATTAATGAAAATGAAATCTTTAATCTCATAGAATCTGTATTCTCAAATCTTAATGTTCTTGAAGATGACGATAAAAAGAAGTTCTTTTATCTATGGAGAAATCTAGAGGATGAAATCCTTGAACCTTTAAAGGAGGAGAAATATAAAGACTGGATTAAATATCTTTCAATACTGCCAGCAGATACAAGAATTCCGGATCACTCTATCTGGGAACATTTGAAAGTTACTTCAGCAGTGAATGCATTTTGGGATAATAAAAATAAAATATTGCATCAAAGTAACTCTCTTTTTCTCTTTACAATTGGGCCAGTTCAATCCTTTATCTCTCAAGCAAGAAAAACTCAAGACTTCTTTATGGGCAGTTTTATGCTCTCTTATCTAACTTTTGTAGCAATGAAGGAAATTATAAATGATTTTGGACCAACCTCAATAATTTATCCAGACCTTTATAAACAGCCACTTGTGGATTGGTTTCTGAAAAATGAGTTAAATATAACAATTAAAAATTCTTACTCTTCTTATGTTGATTTACCGACTATTCCAAATAGATTTGTGGCAATTATTTCATTAACTAATGAAAAAGAGTTAAAAGAAACTGCTGAAAAAATGAAAGACAAAATAAAAAATGAGATAAAACAAGCAAAAGAGCAAATTTTGAAAGGATTACAAATAAATTTATCTGAAAAGCAAAAATCTCTCTTTGAAAATCAGTTGGCTAATTTTTCAGAAATATATTGGGTTGCAGTTCCTTGGAAGCTTGAAAATAAAGATATAACAATTGATGACTTAAAGGACTTTTTTGAAGAGAATGAAATTAAAAAATTGCAAGAAATATGTGATTTTGCTCAACAAAACGAAAAAAATCCCCCAAATATAGGACTTCTGTATCAGCTTCTTTATACAGCCCTTGAAAAATCTCTTGGTGCAAGAAAGAACTTAAGAGAATTTAGTTGTTTTGAAGAAAAAGGAAGAAAATGTTCTCTATGTGGAGAAAGAAATGTTTTATTTTTTAGAGAAGAAAAAAATCCACAAAAGTTTTTGCGGTATAATCCAGAAGCTATTAATGTAAAAGATATTAAAAATTTTCCTTTAAAATATTTAGCTGACGGTGAAGGATTATGTGGGTTATGTTTCATAAAGAGGACTTTTGAGATTTATCTTAAATCATTAAAAGGAGAAATGCAAGAAAAATTTAAAGACTTTGGATTCCCTTCAACTGCTGAAATTGCAGTATCAGATTTTAAAGAGAATGCTTTAGAAAATGCTAAAGATGAGTTTAAGAAATATCAGGAAATTATGTTAGAAAAAGAATTTCCTGAAGGGACTCCTATTCCTAAAGTAAAAGCCATGTTAGTTAAATCACTTGAAGGGGAATGGTTCTTTGAAGAAAACTTAAGAAGAGATTTTATAAAAAAAGAGTTAGGATTAGATATTGATGAAAAAGATTTAAAAGAGATAAAAAAACGCTTAGAAGATATAACAAACAAAATTGGTAAGCCTAATCCTTATTATGCCATCATTCATCTTGATGGGGACAATATGGGAAAATGGCTTTCAGGAGAACTTCTACCAGAAATTGAACATGCTTATAACAGTGAAACATGGGATCAATTACCTGATGAATTTAAAAATGAGCTGAATCAAAAAATCACAAAAAAATTCTTAACACCTGCAATACATTCTGCTATCTCCAAAGCCTTAAGAAACTATGCTATTGAATTTGTTAGAAAAATTGTGGAAGATGAGCATCTTGGAAAACTTGTTTATGCAGGTGGTGATGATGTTCTGGCTTTTGTCAATTTAAAGGACTTATTAGATGTAATGGAAAAATTAAGATTGGCTTTTTCAGGTCATATAAAGTTTGAAAACGGAAATATTAAGGTTGATTTAAAAAATGATAATGGTTTTGTTGAGAAAGATGGAACTTATCTTTTGACAATGGGAAAAAAAGCAACTGCATCTATGGGTATTGTTATAGCTCATTATAAAGAGCCCTTAAAAATTGTAATTGATAAAGTGTTTAAGATGGAGAAATTGGCAAAAAAAGATGAAAAAAATAGGTTTGCTATATCTTTAATGAAAAAGTCAGGAGAAGAGAGAATTTCAGTTTTTGAATGGTTATATGAAGATAAATTATTAACAGATATTATGAAAAATATAAAAGAAAAGATGAAAGAAAGTGAGGAGGGATATATTTCTGACAGTTTTATTCAGAAATTTAAGATAGAATTTATGAAGCTTAAAGATGAAAAAGATCAAAAAGGTCATTTTTCAGGTTCTGAAGGAATTGCAAAAACAGAACTCAAAAGGCTAATAGAAAGGGCTTACAACGGAGACAATGATAAAGAAAAAAAAGTAAAAGTATGTAATAGTTTTTTTGACAATGCATGGGCATTGTTTACCGCTTCAGGAATGAACATTGATAATTTTGCTAATATGATTGAAATTTTATCTTTTATGAACAAGGGAGACTGATATGTGGTATGAAATAATTCCAAATGATACTTTATTTTTTAGAGATGGAAAACCATTTACCATGGGATCAGAAACTTGGGCAGATTCAATATTCCCACCTTATCCGTCCACTGTTTATGGAGCTATAAGAAGCTGGTTAATTTTTGAAAAAGGTGGCTTGAGGAAGTTTAAAGAAGGAGAGTTTAAAGAAGAATTAGGAACAGAGAATGAAAAAGGTTCCTTGTTAATTAAAGGTCCTTTTCTGAAAAAAAATGATGAGGTGTTTCTACCATGTCCACTTGATTTAGTTAAAATTAAAGATAAAAAGGCCCGAGATGAGAAAAATAAATTATATCAATTACCGTTAATAGAGAAACCACCAATTTTTATTTCAGATTACCCGTTTGATAATGTTTTATTGTGGCAGAGACAAGAACAAGTAGAAGATGCAGAAGGTTATTTGAGTTTAACTTATTTGAAAGATTATTTAAAGGGGGAAGGTGATATTAAATTATTAATGCGAGAAAAGTTTTTTAAGTCTGAACATAAAATAGGCATTGCAAGAGAAAGAAATACTTTTGTTTCAAAAGAAGGACATTTATACAGGATTCCATTGATACGATTAAAAAAGGGAGTTTCTATTTTAGTAAAAATTGAAGGTGTTAAAGATATTCCAGAAAGTGGAATATTACAAATTGGAGGGGAAGGCAAGACTGCAAAAATTCAAAAAATTTCCAATCCAATAGACGATTTTGAAAACTTTGATGTGGAGTTAAAGGACAAAATATTTAAAATTTACTTTGCAACACCTTGTATTTTTAAAAAAGGTTGGCTTCCAAGCTGGATAGACGAGAATTCTTTTGAGGGAGAATATAAAGGAATAAAACTAAAACTTATTTGTGCTTGTATAGGAAAATATAAAGCTATTGGAGGGTGGAATATGGCCAGTAATGAACCAAAGCCACTGCAAAGAGCTGTTCCACCTGGTAGTGTGTATTATTTTCAGATACTTGATGACGGCAATATAGACAAAATTAAAGATGCCTTTCATTTTAAAAATATTTCAGATGTATTTCCTGAAGAAGGTTTTGGATTAACTTTTATAGGAGGGGTTAGTGATGAAAGTAGTAACAATGGTTGGAACTTCTATTTTTGAAAATTTTTTTGAAAATAATGATAACTCAACAGTTAGAAATTATTACGAGGATTTAAAAAATAAAAGGGAAAACGAATATGCAAGAAATGAAACAAAAATTAACGCTATTAAAAAAGCAATTACAAATTGGATAAATAAAGAAAAAGAAAAATTTAATATAAGTGCAGAAATTAAAAGTCTTACAAAAATATCAGAGGAACTAAATGAATATTTAGAGGTTTATCTTTTGGCATCAGATACTGTATTAAGTAGAATTGGTGGTGAAATATTGCAGGAATGGATACCTAATATAGTATCCAAATGTGAGATTAAAAAGCTGGAAGTAATTAAAGACCTTCAAATCTGGAACAGAAAAGACTTTAATAAAGGAATGAGTGAACTAATCGGCAAAATTTATAAGATATCTAATGAATATTGGGATAATGTTATAATAAATATAACAGGTGGATATAAAGCAACGATCCCTTATCTTACGATATTAGCTCAAGTTAATCAATGCCCAATATACTATATATTTGAAGATACTGATGCTATAATAGAAATTCCTCACATTCCCATAGATATAAAATGGGAAATATTTGAAAAATATAAACATTTTTTTTACAAACTTGAAAGGGAAGGTATTATAGAGTTTAAAGATGTGAACAATAAAGATTATCAAGAGGTTAAAAGTATTTTAGAACATGCAGACAGTTTATTTTCTCTCAATCCACTTGGAGTTACTCTATGGGAAAGGTATAAAAGAAAATTTGACTTATTTTATGTTTCAAAAGAGTATGATGAATATATAAAAAATAACAAACAATATCAGAAAATAGCTGAAAAATCGTTGCTTGAATTGAAAAGACGTCTTAAAGAAAATCCTTCTAACCCAGACCTTGACCATAAATTAAAAAATGTAAACTTTAAAGAATTTAAATGCTTTAAGCATAAAGAAGAAGATTTACAAGTTAGAATTTTGTATAAAGCAATTCCAAGAGAAACAAGATATGGCACTCGGGAATTTGATATTTATATTGGTTCATTAAGAATAGGAAGAGATGTCCACAATGCGGAAAGCGAATACGTAGAAGATTTTAATAGAATTTTTGAAAAAATTAAAGATACTCAAAATTATAAACTACTTAGTATCCAAAAAAAGGAGGTCCAAAATGTTTAAAAAAATTCAACCATTCTTCATAATTGTAGAGACACCCCTTCATGCAGGGAGTGGTTCTGAATTAGGGCTGGTAGACTTGCCAATTCAGAGGGAAAGACATACAGATTATCCAAAGATTGAAGCATCTGGATTAAAAGGAAGCCTAAGAGAGGTTTTTGAATTTAGAAGTCCTGAAATAGAAATAAACTCTCAAAAAATAAATGCAACAGATAAAATTAAATATAAAGAGAATGATAAAGAAAAAGAAATAGATTATCTCTCGCTTGTTTTTGGACCTGAGGGAAACGATATCCATGCAAGTGCTATAGCCTTTACTGATGCAAGAATTTTACTTTTCCCTGTTAAATCTTTGAAAGGTATTTTTGGATGGATAACCTGCCCTGATGTTTTAGAGAGATTTAAAGAGGATTTAAAATTAGCTAATGTAAACCCTCCAGTAGAAGATTTTTCAACTCTGAAAAACACATATCCTCAAAACTCAAACTTAATAGTATCTTCAAAAGTTGTTTTTGAAGAATACACTTTTGAAGTAAAACCTGATGAACAAACAACAAAACTTGCTCAATGGCTTTCTGAAAAGATATTCCCCAAAAAAGGAAATAATGATCCTTATAAATACTGGAGGGAAAAGATTGAGAAAGATCTTGTTATTTTATCTAATGACGATTTTAAAGAGTTTGTTACATCATCAACAGAGGTTATTACACGAACAAAAATTGACTCAAAAACTGGAACTGTTGCATCTGGAGCACTCTGGACAGAGGAGTATCTGCCCACGGATACCATTCTTTACTCACTTGCAATGGCATCACCTTTAAGGGTTGATAAAGATGAAAAAAAGGGTGTGTTAAAGGCTGCCAATTCAGAACAAGAAGCAGAAAACATTATGGAGTTCTTCAAGCAGGGATGTCCTGAAGTCCTTCAAATAGGTGGCAATCAAACTATTGGAAAAGGAATTGTTAGAATTGAATTTTTGAAGGAGGGCAAAGATGAACAGAGAAAGTGAAATAAGAAAACTTGAAAGAGGAAGGGCTGAATTTGCTTATAGATGTGTTGAAGAAGTAATAGAACTTCGTTCATTAAACAATTTGGGATTTGTTGAAAAAGTAGTAGAAAATTTTAAGAATAAAGTTTTTGAAGAATTAAAAAAAGAAATTGAGAAAGGAAGTATAAAAAAAGAAAGAATAGAAGAAATATTAAGTTTTCCTCGCAAGATTGAAGAAAAAAGATTAAATGATCATGAGAAAAAAGTTTTCGAAAAATATAAAAAATATAAAGAAAATTATAGTTCTTATACCAAGAAACTACCCACTATGATTCTTTCCAATGGACTTGGTCAAACCCTTGCTTTTGTTAAATCTAAAGCAAAAGATGGAAATGCTTATGAATTATTATATGCTCAAATGAGTGAGTATATGAAAAGCAATTCAGTGATACGAATTCAAATGCCACCTGATAAAAATGAACTTATTGAATGGGTTATAAGCTGTAATAGTAAAGAGTATCGCTGGATAACTCAGGAATTGCTTGCCTTTTTAAACTGGCTCAAAAGATTTACAGAAGGAATGATTGAGGAGGAAGGAGAATGAAAATAAAGAATGAACAACCAGGAAAGGATTACAGGTTATTAAATCCGTCAGATACATTAAGAATTTTGTATTCAGAAGTTTTAAAACAAGGGAAGTGGGAGTTTAATAAAAAAAATGAAGAAGTAAAGACAGATTGGTGGTATCAAAGTCATAATAACTATGAAAAAAATATAGCATTACTTTTTGGAAAATTTATACCTGAAACATTAATATCAAAAGAAGTAGAAGAAAATAAAGGCAAATTTTTGGAATTTATAGTAAAAGAATTTGATAACTTTCAAAAGAAAAGTAATTTAACTAATCTTTTTTTAGAGAGAAATAAATATATCCTTGAAGTTATAAAAAAAGATTATTTCATTGAAAATTTTTCTGCAACATTATCTTGGCGAATGGTTATTGGGCTTGGGGCATCTCATCCTCAAGAGACATCAATGACACTTCACCATATATATGGTATTCCTTATATACCAGCAAGTGCAGTAAAAGGTGTAACAAGACATTGGATGATTTTAAAGTTTGCTGGTGAATTGGCTAAAAGTAACGATTATGATATAAAAAAGGCAATTGAAGAACTTCAAAAAAAATTAGAAAATGGAGATAAAAGTTTTAATTTTTCAGTAAATAATATAAATTTTCAAGATTTAATTAATATATTTGGAACTCAAAAAGAAGCAGGGAAAATTATTTTCTTTGATGCATACCCTGTAGGTGAAATAAAATTAAAACTTGACATTATGAACCCTCACTATCCTGATTATTATAGTGGGAATACTCCCCCTGCGGATTGGCAAAGTCCAGTGCCAATAAAATTTCTTACTGTTGAAAAAACAAAATTTTCTTTTTATCTTGCTGCTAAAAAAGATGCTCAGGACTTACTAAACACTGCTGCAACCTGGTTAAAAGAGGCTTTAGAAAATTACGGTATAGGTGCAAAAACATCTCTTGGTTATGGAATTTTCAACCATTTGGAGGGATAACCATGAAAGAGTTCCACATTATAAATGTTGGTGCAAGCATAATAACGAATTATCAAAAAAGTTTGCCCGAGGGTGACGAAACAAAAAATAAACTGCTTTCTGACAATAACTTTTGGGAATCAAAATTAAATGATAGTGAATTTTTAAAATCAATTTATACCTTTGTTAAGGAAAAACCAATGGAAAGATCTGCTGAGTTAAATAGTTTTCTCAGAAAAGTAGAAGGGTCAAATAATCAAATAGAGGTCTATTTTGTTGGGACAAAAACACCGGTTAATGAAATATGTGTAAGAACCCTTGAAAGATTTATGAAGGAAAGGGGCTATACTGTATATATGGCAAAAGAGGTTCCGGGTTATTTCATGGAAACAAGCTACGGTGGGGACAGAGTAAAAAGCTTCATTGAAGGTATTTCAGACATGCTGGATCACCTCATAAAAATTGCTGAAAAGAAAAAAGAAGAGGCATACAAAGTTTATTTCAATCCAACAGGTGGTTTTAAGGTCCATGTAGCGACAATGGCTCTTGCCGGCTTTATGACAGGATGTGAAGTTTATTATATTCATGAGGAATTTCAAGATCTAATAACTTTCCCGCCTCTTTTTTATATTCCAAAGGGGAAGGAGCGAGAGGTTTTAGAAATTCTTATGGGGAAATCTGAAAGATATGTTACAGGCGAAGAATTTGATCAGTTAATTGATAAATTTAATGAAGAAATGGACAGATTAGCATTTTATGGTCTTGCAGAATATGAATTTGATGAAAATAATAGACCTTTCCGATTTAGAATTACATATAAAGGCAAGCTTATTTTTAAACAATTAAAGGAAGGAAAATGATTCTTTTATATACCCCCTCAACAGGCTTTCCTGATTTAGAAGTGAAGATTGCCTATGGGCTTGCAAGGGTAGGGATTGAGTCGGGAATCAATTTTGAAATAACACCACAAGCAGGTTTTTATATTATTAATTTTGAGACTAACTCCCTGGATAAAATTCATGAAACTTTATTGATGCTTCTAAAAAGGCTTTTAACGAGCAACAGATTTTACGAACTCGGTGTTAAAGCAAAAGATAAAGGGAAGTACACTGCTGATGAAGAAACAATAAAAAAAATCTCAAAAAATTTAAACTTTGCTTCTATATATTCACCAAGAACAATAATAAACTTAAACTTTAAAAAAGACACATTTTGTGGTCATGAAGAATTACCAAAATTTGGAGGGAGAACAGGTTTAATCCTTTTATCATCCTTTCATGCAGGTAAGCCTTATGAAAGAGATAAAAGGTTTTCTACTTTTAATCAATCCCTCTGTTCAGTTTGTGGGTATCTTGCAGTTCTTGGTTTGTATTCTTTTGGATTTATAATCCAGCTTGGCACAGGTAAAAATAAAAAATATGTTTTAGTTTTACCCCTACCTAAAAAAACACTTAATAAAGAGTCATTTATCAGATTACTTTCTTTACAGAAAACCCTTCATAATTTCTGGCTCTCAAATATTTTGCCACTTCGCACTTTTACTATAGGATTATTAGCAAAGGTTCCATCGCTGTGCGAGATTGTAAATGAGCTGGAATTATCTTTTTACCTGATGATGTTGTCAAAGGACAACAGGGGTGATACTGCAGTAGAGCAAAATTCTCTTGTTGAAACTTTTCCTTTCTCAAGATTTATTGCCCAATCTTCTTATAATTCTGCTACCGTTGAAAAGTTATTAGGAAGTGTTAGAAAAGATGATTTGCCTAAAATAACTACACTTTTAGAATTAGTTGAGTTAATCGAAAATAGAAGCAAAGATTCACTTTTAAAATTCCCTCGCCTTTATGTTCAGGAGACATCACCAAAAAATGGGAGTTATGTTAACCTTTTATATCCTGAAACAGCAAAATACCTTTTAAAGGAGGTGGCTATGATAAGCCAAAATATTATTGAAAATCCCTCATTGAGTAGTCTTGCAAAGACTTTGAGATATTTTATAAGAGAGAGAAAATATGGCTATGCTGATGATATTAGGAATGCAAGGGAAGATTCAAGAGATTTTGAAGAGACGATAGCAAAGATGTTAAGAGAAGGACGATTGAGGCTTGAACAAAAAGAGATGATACATTTGCCAACGGATAGTGAAATTCAAGAAGTCTTCAGACTTGCCAATCAGGATTTTGAGGCAACCAAAACAGCCCTTGTAATACTTGCCTTTTCATTCCCATCAGGAACAAAGGAAGAGGTTATTGAAACCACAGAGGGGTGATAAATGAAGAATAAGATAACTGATAAATTAAAAAAGCACCTACCAGAGATAAAGACAAGATTTAAGGTTAAAGAGATAGGTATCTTTGGTTCTCAAATAAGAAATGAAGCTAAAAGAAAAAGCGATGTAGATATCCTTATTGAATTTGAAGAAGGCGGTGAAACATTTGACAATTATATGGACCTTAAATTTTATCTGGAAGATATTTTTCAAACAAAGGTTGATTTAGTTATAAAAGATACCTTAAGGGAAGAAATAAAAGAAGATATACTCTCAGAGGTTAAATATGTCTAAAAGAAAGTATATCCACTTTTTACACGATATTTTAACAAGTTCAGAAAAGATCATATTTCTTATTGAGAACAAATCTTTTGATAAATTTGTTCAGGATTGGGTTATTGTTGATGCTACTATAAGGAATCTTGAAATAATAGGAGAGGCTGTAAAGAACTTACCCGATGAAATAAAGCGAAAATATCCATTTGTTGAATGGAAAAAGATTGCTGGATTAAGAGATATATTGATTCATAAATACTTTGGGGTAAACTACAATATTTTGTGGGATATTGTGAAAAATAAAATTCCAGAGTTAAAAAACCAAATTACAAAAATTATAAAAGAACACAATAAAAAAGATAAGGAGGAGTAAAATGCTTAGGTTTGTAACTTTTGCAGTAAAGACCCAGATGAATGTCCATGACTTAAATAATGAAACTGTGGCAGGCAATGTGACGGACATCAGGATTATGGAGTTTCTTGATGAAGATGGCAAAAGGGTTGAGGCTCCAGCAGTATCAGGAAGAATGCTGAAACATTGGCATTTTGAAGGGATGAGGAAGTTGATATTGAATGGTACATATTCATCCATTCCATTATGTGATGGCTGTAAAGCAGGTGAACCAATTAGACCAGGTGAAATTAAAAATGGAAATTTAACTCAAGTTGCAAAGCCAGAGCAAGATGCAATTTTATCTTGTGCTGTCTGTGATATTCACGGATATCTTATAGCGAAGGGAGCTGAAGGCGAAAAAGGAGTTTCTGCACGCCGAACATCACGGACAATGTTTTCCTGGCTTATGCCTGTTTTAGGAGTAGATACTGCCCAAAAACAGGTCCTTCATACCCGTGTTTCACAACAGCAGGAAATGGCAGAAGGAGAAGGTGCTGCTCAGATGATTTTCAATAAATCCTATGCCTCTGGCATCTATGCCTTTGTCTCTGCCCTTGATGTAGATAGAATTGGTCTTGTCGAGCTAAATCTCGGAAGCCCTAATCCATATGCAGTTGATGATAATAATGGACGAAAAGACAGAATAAAAGTTGCCATAGAAGCCTATCGTTTAATGCTTTCTGGTCAAATTGGGGCTTCTCTTTCTCATGCTCTTCCTCATCAAAATCCAGAAGAAATTCTTGTAGCTTATTCAGAGGAAGGACCTTTGCCGTTTCCAGTCTCTCCGATGTATAAGGATTACATAGAAAAAACAATTGGCTTAATGCCAAAGGGTACAAACTTTTTATACTGGGGATCCGAGTCGCCCTCCGGAGTTAGTAAGAAAAATACAATTGATGATATATTTCAAGAAGTTTTGAGTAAGGTTTAATATGAAAGCCCTAATATTCAAACTCGGATTAAACTCTCTTTATTCCATCAGAATTCCTTTTACATGGCAGTCTGCCCTCACATATCCTATATTACCGCCTTCTGCTGTAATTGGTCTTATCGCAAATGCCTTACAAAGATACAAGAACGACAAACATCCAATTGAGTATCTTAAAATAATAGAGGGAAAAGTTATCTGGGCTGGATCAAGACTTCTAACCCCATGTGTAATAAAAAGTTATATAACATCAGCTATAGTTAAATGGGAAGACATCTTAGGTGGGAAATTTACCAATGCCCTTGGAAGAGAATATGCCTATACAAGAGAATTAGAATGCCTTATAATATTCAGTGATGAATCTCTTATTAAAGATTTAGAAGTAGCCCTTATCAGTTCACCTTTAACTTGCGGAGATAGTGAATCTCCAGCATATGTTGATGGTGAGCCTAAAACTTTAAATGTGTCAGAACCACAGGTGGATAAAGTAGAAACCTCGTTCCCTGTTCCTTTTAATCCAACTATCCAGATTACCGAAGGTAGGGGTAAGATATATCTTATGCATGAGAGATGCCACAAAAAGGATGAATCATTCCCTTTAAAAAGTTTTATAGTACCTATTGAAGAAAAAGGCAGGATACTTTATCCAACCACTATTAAAGTTCCTGTTGAAAATTTAATAGTATTGAACACTGAAAATGGTTTATCTGTGTTAATCGATGTTGTCCATGAAGAATCACTGGTTAAAAAGACAAAACATAAAAAGAAAAGAAAAAAACGCTAAATGCATCCCATCCCCACTCTCATCTGGTATTACTACATCTGTCCACGAGAAGTTTGGCTTATGAGTAGACAGCTTGAGCCATATCAGGCAAATCCATTTATAGAGATTGGACGGCTTCTTTCTGAGGAGGCATACAAAAGAGAAAGAAAAGAGATAATGCTTCAAACTCCTGAACAGGCTGGTGGAATGGTTATAGACCTCCTTAAAGCAGAAGGAGAAGATGTAGTTGTTGGCGAGATAAAGAAAAGCTCTCGTTTTGAGAAATCTGCCAGAATGCAGCTTGCCTATTACCTGATGAGGCTTAAAAAGCTTGGCATTCATGCGAAAGGCATATTACTGTTTCCTAAAGAAAAGAAAAAAATTGAGGTAACACTCACAGAAAAGCTTGAACATGAACTTATTGAAGCACAGAAGGAGATAAAGCGAATCATTGCACTTCCCATGCCACCAGAGGCAAAAATGATAAAATTCTGCAAAAAATGTGGCTATCAGGAGTTTTGCTGGTCTTAATTTATACGATAATTTTGGCATTGATATTTTAAAATTCTCGTGCTAAAATTTAAAGATGATAAAAAGAAAACTTATTAATGAATTAAGAAAGCATATCAAAAAGCCTGAAATTACTCTTATTGTTGGTCCAAGACAGGCAGGGAAAACAACTATAATGAAGGCTCTTGAGGAAGAGCTAAGAAAAGCTGGGGAACGAACACTCTTTCTCAATCTTGACATTGAATATGACAAAGAACATTTTAAATCTCAAGCCTCATTACTCAGGAGAATCAAGCTTGAGTTTGGAGAAAATAGGGGAATTGTATTTATTGACGAGATACAGCGAAAGGAAGATGCAGGAGTATTTCTTAAGGGCATCTATGACATGGGGCTTCCTTATAAGTTTATTGTGTCTGGTTCAGGAAGTGTTGAATTAAAAGAACGAATTCATGAGTCTCTTACTGGAAGAAAGAGGATTTTTGAACTCTTAACATTAAGCTTTGAAGAATTTTTTAATTATAAAACTGCTTATAAATACGAAAATAACCTTGTTGAATACTTTGAAGTTGAAAAGACAAAAGCCATGAGTCTTTTCGAAGAATATTTAAACTTTGGAGGTTATCCTCGTGTTGTCCTTGAAGAAGAACTGTCTGAAAAGTTGAGCCTTATGAATGAAATTTACCAAAGCTACATTGAAAGGGATATTTACTATTTATTAAAAATTCAAAAACTACCAGAATTCAGTAAACTTGTAAAAATTCTTGCTGACTCAGCAGGAAAAATATTGAGTTTTAATGAAATATCAACTACTGTCATGCTTTCAGTGAAAACACTTAAAGAGTATCTATGGTATCTTGAAAAAACCTTTATAGTATCAAAGGTAACACCCTTTTACAGAAACATAAGAAAAGAGTTAAGTAAATCACCGGTTTACTACTTTAATGACCTTGGTTTAAGGAATTTTTCCATTGGAGAGTTTGGCAGGATAAGAGAATATAGCTTCCTGTTTCAAAATTTTGTCTATCTAATTCTCCTTGAAAAGATCAAAAACACCTCTTACCAGATTAATTTCTGGAGGACAAAAGATAAGGCAGAGATAGATTTTATCATTGATACAGGCACTTCTTTAATACCTGTAGAAGTAAAATATAAAGAGTTAAAAACTCCTGAAATACCCCGTGCTTTGCAAAGCTTCATTAAAAGATATGCTCCTGACAGAGCGCTAATTATCAATCTCTCCCTTTATGAAAAAAGCAGGATAAATAATACCGATGTTATTACAATGCCATTTTACAGGCTTTTTGAGTATAATTTAGCATAATGAAAAACTCAATTTACATATTTTCCGACGGTGAACTTAAAAGAAAAGACAACACCCTGTATTTTGAGACAGAGGAAGGTAAAAAATACATCCCGGTAGAAAACACTCAGGAGATATTGATATTTGGCGAGGTAACAATAAACAAGCGTTTGCTTGAATTTCTTACAGAATCAGAGATAATACTTCACTTCTTTAACTACTATGGCTACTATGTGGGCTCATTCTATCCAAGAGAACATCTTAATTCAGGATATATGATTCTCAAGCAGGCAGAGCACTACCTTGACCATGAAAAAAGGCTTATCATTGCAGAAAAGTTTGTATCTGGTGCTATTGAAAACATCAAACGGGTGCTCATCTATTATGCAAACAGAGGAAAACCTCTCAATGAAACAATTGATAAAATAAATTCAATAGCCCAATCAATTAAAGACTGTGAAAGCACAGAAGAATTGATGGCAGTTGAAGGCAATATCCGTGAACTGTATTATCAAGCCTTTGACACTATCCTTGACAGTGAACACTTTGTATTTGAAGCAAGAACAAAGAGACCACCTAAAAACAGGCTTAACGCACTCATCAGCTTTGCAAATTCACTTGTCTACACAACAGTCTTAAGTGAGATTTATCATACCCATCTTGACCCAAGAATAGGATACTTACATGCAACCAACTTCAGGAGATTCACCCTTAATCTTGATGTTGCTGAAATCTTTAAGCCTATAATTGCAGACAGAATTATATTCAACCTTGTAAACAAAGCCATTATAAAACCTCAACACTTTGAGAAAAAGCTTGATGGAATTGTTTTGAATGCCTTAGGGAAACAGCTCCTTATTCAGCAGATGGATGAAAGACTTCGCAGCACAATTCAACATAAAAAGCTTGGCAGACACGTATCTTATCGGCAGTTAATAAGGCTTGAGCTTTACAAAATTCAAAAACATCTAATTGGCGAGGAAGAATACAAACCATTTCAGAGTGGCTGGTAATGAAAGTCATACTGGTATACGATATAAATGAAAAAAGAGTGGCAAAGGTGCTTAAGACCTGCAGAAAATATCTTAACTGGGTTCAGAACTCTGTTTTTGAGGGAGAAATTACTGAGGCAAAGCTTGTAAAACTTAAGATGGAATTAAAAAAAATAATTAACGAAGAGGAGGATTCAGTAATAATCTACACATTTAGGTCTGCATGGTATACCAACAGGGAGACAATAGGAATTAAAAAAGGAGGAGAGGAGTTGATAATTTAAACTTTGAACTTTGAACTTTGAATTTTGAATCTTGAATCTTGAACCTTAAACTTTAAACCTTGAATATTAAATACTCCAAATGCTTTGTGATTCAGTCAAAGCCTTCTGAGCAGGCGAGAAATCTCCTCCTTATAGAAACATTAAATTTTCGTCTACCTCCAATAATGTAAAAATCCTTGAGGTACGACGACAAAATTTTTCTTGCAAAATCAATAAAATTTTGATAAAATTGATAAAAATTCAAACGATCATTGACAAGGCAATTTCCTTGATTTTATTATATTTTTATAGGGTTGCGAGCCTACCTATGAGGAATTGAAACACCTTTTTACCTATACCCTTACGTCTGGAAGAGAATGTTGCGAGCCTACCTATGAGGAATTGAAACTTTCTTCTCGTGACTACAATAGGATTCAGAAGTCCCTGGTTGCGAGCCTACCTATGAGGAATTGAAACTTTTAGCAGGAAAGCAGGAACCACGCTAAGCTTAAAAGTTGCGAGCCTACCTATGAGGAATTGAAACGAAAGTATAAGTAAGAATAAAAAAGCAGAAAGGAGGTGAGTTGCGAGCCTACCTATGAGGAATTGAAACTTTTAGTCACGAAGATATACACGACAGCATACTAAAGTTGCGAGCCTACCTATGAGGAATTGAAACCTTCACCACCATATGCCCATTCTAACCTACCAAGATAGTTGTTGCGAGCCTACCTATGAGGAATTGAAACAAACATCAAACAAAGAATGGCGAGCCTTTGATACTTAGTTGTTGCGAGCCTACCTATGAGGAATTGAAACTTCCACTTTTGTTCCAGAAGCTACAGGGAAAAAACAGTTGTTGCGAGCCTACCTATGAGGAATTGAAACCCTTCTTCCGGTAGCTGTAAAAGCAGGTCCTTTCTGGTTGTTGCGAGCCTACCTATGAGGAATTGAAACAAACTGTTGGAAAAACAGAAAAAGCCAAAACAATAAGGTTGTTGCGAGCCTACCTATGAGGAATTGAAACATCACCAAATTAAAGAGGCTGAAAGGAGAGTAGAGCAGTTGTTGCGAGCCTACCTATGAGGAATTGAAACGGTCTAATCTCAATCTGATCCCCCGCTCCATCAGCCCAGTTGCGAGCCTACCTATGAGGAATTGAAACCTGCAAGATAAATTAATTTTTACAACACAGAATAGAGTTGCGAGCCTACCTATGAGGAATTGAAACCCAAAAGACCCATTTGCACATGGAATAAGTGAGTGCAAAGTTGCGAGCCTACCTATGAGGAATTGAAACTAAAAATGTCTATTGCTCTAAACCCATGCTTGTCAAGCGTTGCGAGCCTACCTATGAGGAATTGAAACAATCTTCTTGCAATAAAAGATGAAATGTTTTTGTTGTCCAGTTGCGAGCCTACCTATGAGGAATTGAAACTAGTTTTCCAGTGTAATATATTCATGTGTGTTGTATTTTTGTTGCGAGCCTACCTATGAGGAATTGAAACCTGGTGTAAAAAACCAATAAGAAGTGGGTCAACCTTGTTGCGAGCCTACCTATGAGGAATTGAAACCCTATAAGGAAACCCGACCTCTCCAGAGTCTGCTTTGCGTTGCGAGCCTACCTATGAGGAATTGAAACATTCTTGAAGGTTCCAAAAAGTAATTCAATGCCTTTTGAGTTGCGAGCCTACCTATGAGGAATTGAAACCCAAAAAGCATGTTTGGAACGCCTCTGATAAGAAAGTTGTTGCGAGCCTACCTATGAGGAATTGAAACTTCTCCTATTTGGACAATATATGGCATCTTGATTCGGTTGCGAGCCTACCTATGAGGAATTGAAACTACACTTTTAACTACAACTAAAAAAGAGGTAATTTTGACGTTGCGAGCCTACCTATGAGGAATTGAAACATCTCATGAACATTTGCAATTTGATTATTTCTGTTACTTGTTGCGAGCCTACCTATGAGGAATTGAAACCTTTTATAGGATGCACATCTTTTACTGAGATCAGGTTGCGAGCCTACCTATGAGGAATTGAAACGTTTAGTCACGAAGATATACACGACAGCATACTGAGTTGCGAGCCTACCTATGAGGAATTGAAACCTTTATCACAAGATTTTTAGGATTCACAAGCAATGAGTTGCGAGCCTACCTATGAGGAATTGAAACTGAAATGTGGACGGAAGGTATCATCTTCTTTAATCCAGTTGCGAGCCTACCTATGAGGAATTGAAACAATACTGGATACAGCAACCTGCTTTTGTTCTGCAAAGTTGCGAGCCTACCTATGAGGAATTGAAACTATCTTCTGAATATTTTTCTTCATCGGCTAACTTAGAATCAGGTTGCGAGCCTACCTATGAGGAATTGAAACTATTGAATAGAAATTCTTGCATGCATTGTTTTACTTGGTTGCGAGCCTACCTATGAGGAATTGAAACTATTGAATAGAAATTCTTGCATGCATTGTTTTACTTGGTTGCGAGCCTACCTATGAGGAATTGAAACGTTATTTCTGTTGATTACAATAGGTTTATAGCTTTAAGTGTTGCGAGCCTACCTATGAGGAATTGAAACTTTGCAAAACTAAAAAGACTTTTTCCAATCTTTTTAGTTGTTGCGAGCCTACCTATGAGGAATTGAAACTTGTTCTTGTGTCCTTTGTCGTAAGAGCTTCAGGAAAGGTTGCGAGCCTACCTATGAGGAATTGAAACCTCGGAGCATATTTTTATTACCTTGCGTCTATGTTGTGTTGCGAGCCTACCTATGAGGAATTGAAACTCTTATCTCAGGAGTTATTACAGGAATAATTACACGTTGCGAGCCTACCTATGAGGAATTGAAACTCTTTAAAAGCAATTGCCAGAGGATAATTTGCTTTATCAGGTTGCGAGCCTACCTATGAGGAATTGAAACAACTTCTCCACTGCTTCAATCACCTCTCTCGCCAAGTTGCGAGCCTACCTATGAGGAATTGAAACAGAATATTATAACTGGTAACGGCAATCAATTGCCATCGTTGCGAGCCTACCTATGAGGAATTGAAACAGGTTTTCAAAGTCAATCATTTTTTTTCTTCTTCTGCAAGTTGCGAGCCTACCTATGAGGAATTGAAACATGTAAAATTCTACTTCAGATGTCATGTTGAGTCTGCGTTGCGAGCCTACCTATGAGGAATTGAAACGATAAAATTGATAAACTTGCCATATTCTCTCTCTTTAGTTGCGAGCCTACCTATGAGGAATTGAAACCATGCTTGGAATTCTCATAATCAAGATATAAAGTTGTAGTTGCGAGCCTACCTATGAGGAATTGAAACTTAGATAAAGCTAAGACAATTAGATTTGAAAATTTTGTTGCGAGCCTACCTATGAGGAATTGAAACTCTTCTGCACATGCTACAATGAGAGCAATGAGAAGCACGTTGCGAGCCTACCTATGAGGAATTGAAACAAGGAACATGTGCATGAGGTAGTGGAGAGCATTATCGGTTGCGAGCCTACCTATGAGGAATTGAAACAAATATTGCAAGATATATATGAAAATATTACAAAAAACGTTGCGAGCCTACCTATGAGGAATTGAAACCAGCAAAAACAATATGCTTACCGCTTTCGTTCTTTACTAGTTGCGAGCCTACCTATGAGGAATTGAAACTCTTTTTCTTGCCACTATCTTTCCCTACTGTCCCATCGTTGCGAGCCTACCTATGAGGAATTGAAACCATTAAGGGTCTCTCGGACAATGAGATTAGAAAAATCGTTGCGAGCCTACCTATGAGGAATTGAAACATAAAACAGTTGCCTCTTCTTTTCCTATCATTCCTCTTTGTTGCGAGCCTACCTATGAGGAATTGAAACCATAAAATGTTATTTGATAAAAACATTAAAAAGTCAGTGTTGCGAGCCTACCTATGAGGAATTGAAACAAAAAACAACTCCACCACCAACTTTAAAAAAGCCAGGGTTGCGAGCCTACCTATGAGGAATTGAAACTTCAAGTTTTTGTCAAGATGCTGCATTTTGTTTTTCTGTAGTTGCGAGCCTACCTATGAGGAATTGAAACGGATTTCATTTGAAGGCACCGACTGTTATTCTGCCACAGTTGCGAGCCTACCTATGAGGAATTGAAACATGTCTCAGCTTTTACGATATGGGATAAGAGATGTTCCTGTTGAGTTGCGAGCCTACCTATGAGGAATTGAAACAGTATGAAAGTGTTGGCGTTTCCTTGGGACCTAAGCAAGTTGCGAGCCTACCTATGAGGAATTGAAACCATTTTAAACGAGCGCGTTTCCTCAAAAATAATCTCTTCGAAGAGGTGTTGTTTCCTCAAAATTGACAAAAAGGGCAAGCATCCTTTAAACCTTTATGGTTTAAGCAAAAATCTTACAAAAAGGAGGTTTAAAGAATGATTGCCAGGATACCTGAAGGAGTATACACCATGAAGAACAAATTAGTCATCATCCTTAACAATGCAGAGCTATACAGAAAGGCTAACAAGAAACAGAAGTCCCAGCTACTTAAGGAACTTTCCCTTATACTTCACATGAACAAACAATATATTTCCAGTCTTTTAAGGAACTCAGGCAAGAAGGTAATAAGAAAGTCAAGGACAGTGGTTATAGCTGACCCTACCCTTTCTTGCGTATCAAAAAGGGGCAGAAAGAAGGTCTATGATGACTCTGTAGAGAAGGCATTAAGGATAAAGGCACTACTGTTAAAGATATCTCATAGCACAGTAGACAGACTTCTTAAACCCTACAGGGACAGGATAAAACTGAAGCAGAAATATCGTAGCAATCCCTTTAGCAGCAACCTTAAGAAATCTATAATGGTAGAATCCTGGTTTGACAAACCAAAACAACCAGGTTATCTTGAGATAGACCTTGTCCATCATTCAGGGGCATCAGGGAAGGGAGAATTCATCTATACCCTTACAGCAACAGAGGTATCAACAGGATGGACAGAACTGAGACCGATAAAGAACAAGGCAATGATATGGACAGTTCAGGCTCTTGAGGAGATACTTAAGGTTATGCCAGTGCCTGTGAGGGCAATACATTCTGACAATGGCTCTGAATTCATAAATGCCCATATGGAGAGATTCTGCAAGGAAAGGGGTATAAGATTTACAAGGTCGAGGCCTTACAGGAAGAATGACGCACCCTATGTAGAGAGCAAAAACTGGTCAATGGTGAGGGCATATACAGGATAGAGGAGGTATGATACAGAGGAAGAATTAAAGATCCTTAGGAGGCTTGAGATGCTGATAAGCATAAGGCAAAATCTGGCACTTGTCAATAATTTTGTGTTTGGGCATAGAATTTTCTATTAAAAATTTGTCTAAGTTCATAGGTATTAGCTTTCAGTATAGGTACAGGATTTTTCCATCTGCCTTGTAACAACCTTTCCCTCTGCAAAAACAGATTTGTCTCAAGTATTTCAATTGATTGAAAATATCCTCCAAGCCTCAGTCTTATTTCCTCTATTCTTCTGTTAAAGTTCTCTGCTGCATTAGTTGTGTATATATATTTTCTTATCTCTTCGGGATATTTGAGAAAATTAAAATACTTCTCTGCCTTTTTCTTTAGTTCCTTCATAAAATAAGAATAGTTTTTCTCGTATCTATCACAGAGAGATTTAAACCTCTCTAATGCATCCTCAAATCCTGAGCTTAGCTGTTTTATTTGATTAAGCATTTTAAGAAATTCCTGAGAAGCCAGTTTCCCCATGTTTTTTCTGATGTTTCTTTTTAAATGTACAAAACAGAGTTGATGCTCTGTAAATGGATAAAGTGCCTTAAGAGCCTCACTTAACCCTGGGAAATCATCGCTTACTACCACAACTACCTTCTGTAATCCCCTGTCAAGTAGATCGTTCAACACCTGCAGCCAGCCTTCCTTGCTCTCTGAACCAAAAAATTCATAAAATCCATAGATGTCCTTCTTTCCCGTCAGGTCTATGCCCAGCACTGTATATACACAGGCTCGTCTTACTTTTTTGATTGCTTTATATCCGTGTGATAGCCATCTATGAAAAGGGCAAATACTTCAGAGGGTAATTGCCTTGTTTTAAAATCCTCAAGCCTTTCCCTCAGGTCTTCAATTATCTTTTTCATCTCATCCTGAGTATAAGGAAGTCCTAACTCACTGAGTGTCCTGTGAAGCTGAGCGGGACTGTATCCGTTTATTATTAAAGAATAAAGGACATCTGTATAAGATGCACCTACTCTCTGGTATGGCTGAGGTAAAATGTAAGGCCGAAACTCACCATGTCTGTCTCTTGGAACAGTAAGGTCAAGGCAGAATGAGCCTTCAGAGAACTGACGATGATAATAGCCATTGCCCTTATTGCCAGGGCTATTTTTTAGATATATCTCTCTTTCAGATTTCATTATCTGGTTTAATGTTTCTTCAAAAAGCTTCTTTAGTCTTACCTGTTAAAACATCATCTCAAAGTACTTTCATGGCTGCTTCCCTGAATAGCTCCTCTTTTACTGCCTCATACATCTCCTTTTGATTTTCCATATCCTCTTTCCTCCTCTTTATTTAGTTTTCAAATTCACATATTTTATCCATAGACACAAAATTATTTTAACTTCCTGCCTGTGGGTATAAGACAAAGAGTAGGCGATTAGCATTGGATTTTTTGAAGAAGTTTCAGGAGGTAAGAGCAATGGGTTTATCAAAATATTATAATGAGCTGATTGAAGATTGGGCATTAGGCATTGACATAGAAGAAGCAGATGGACAAGCCTTTTTTATCTTGGTGAAAACATAAATTAGAAACAATACTGCCATGATGGGCATGAGAAATAAAATAAATTCACTAAGGGCATATCCAATTATTTAAGGATAACAAATGAACTTTAAAATTGCAATAAGGATCAAAGAATGCCGAAGGCGGGATTTGAACCCGCACGGCGTTGCCACCACCAGATCCTGAATCTGGCGCGTCTGCCAGTTCCGCCACTTCGGCTTAACATCTTAATTTTATCTTTATTGTATAATTCTTAGCAAGTCCAGAATGTTACATACTTGAAAGTTGATAAATTCAATAATTTTTGCTATACTATATTAGCATTCTTTATGATTAGCTGCTACTAAGAGTTTTCTTAGGAGGTGGCTAATGAGGAATGCGGGCTGGTGTTTTCACTCCAAATTTCTTTATTTCTCAATTATTTCTGGATATGTTTTTTATATATTTCATCTGAATTTTTTTGAAGCAATCATAAACTCCATTTCTTTATTCCTTTTGTCTTTTGAACTTTTTCTCATTTTTGATACTACAAAGAAACAAAGATTGAGGAAAACGGATTTTATTGAGTTACCACCTGATTATAAACCTTTTGTTTCTATTCTTGTCCCCATATGTAGAGAACCAGCAAGAGTAGTTAAATCCACGTTAACCTCTTTGAGTAATCTTGATTATGAAAACTATGAAATATATGCATTAGTTAACAATACTCCTTACAATAAAGATGTAGAAAGTATTAAAAAAATCTGTAATGCTCTTGGTGAGAAAGTAAAATTTTTTTACATTCCAAAAATTGAGGGATTTAAAGCAGGAATTCTAAATTACGCTTTAAAACTCATATCGCCTCAGACAGAAATAATCGGAATTATAGATTCTGATTATGTAGTGGAAAGAGATTTTCTCAAAAAAACAGTGGGATACTTTAAAGATCCAGAAATAGCAGTTGTCCAGCTTCCTCAGGACTATTTCCTGGATAATACTCCTTTATCAAAGGGAATGTATTATGCTTACAGATACTTTTTTAGCACTGTAATGAATACATGCAATGAATACAATGCCGCCTCTTTTATGGGAACAATGGGTCTCATAAGAAAAAATGTTCTTGAGAAAATCGGAGGATTTTCAGAGGAAGTCATAACAGAAGACAGTGAAATTGGGATGAGAATTCATGAGCTTGGTTATAAAACAGTTTATATTGATCATTCAAAAGGTAAAGGACTTATGCCCTATAGCTACAAAGCTTACAAGAAACAAAGAGCAAGATGGGTATTTGGGAACATGCAAACCATAATGAAAAACTTTAAATCTTTTATCTGGGGTAAACTCAATTTCATGCAAAAGCTCTGTTATTTAGCACAAAATACAATATGGTTTAACAATTTATTTATACCTTTCTTGATTATAGTTTCCAGCAGTATTGGTCTATTTTCATTCAGCTTTGCTTTTGTAGTTCCCTATTTTGCATTCCTTTTAAGCAGGATTCTTGGTTTATTTTTTGCAATGCCTGTTAATACTGTTGTAAGTTTAAAAGAGCGTATCTATGCATTTATCTCTTTTCTTTCCCTGAGCCTGCCAATGGCAACTGAATGGATTAAGTGCTTGATTTATCCCAAAAAAGGATTCTGGAGAACCCCTAAATTTAAGGAAAACTCTGGAATGCTGGGATATATTCAGGAAGGCTTCTCAGAGTTTTTAGTATTGCTCTTGAGTGGGTTTGCCTTTATATCAGGAATCTCAAAAAATCAAATTATATTAGCTATGGGAGCTCTTATAAATGCCTTGATATACTCTTCAGCAGTGTGGCAGATATATGGATTTTTTAAACTCTCAAGGAAAGAGAAAGATGAAAATTGGATTAATTTCGCCACTGTGGAAGAAACTGCCTCCTGAAAAATACGGAGGAACAGAACTTGTTGTTTATGACCTTGCATGCGCATTAACTGAAAAGGGTCATGAAGTAACTGTTTTTGCTTCAGGAGATTCAAATCTTCCATGCAAATTAATACCGATTATAGAAAAAAATCTTTATGAGATGCTTGGACAGTTTAAATGGGATTTCTATGACTATGATATTTTACAAACTGAAATAGTAGGGAAAATGAGTGATGAGTTTGATGTTCTTCATAATCATAATGGATTTATCCCTTTGACTATTAGTCCTCTAACAAAAACTCCAATATTAACAACAATCCACAGTTCTTTACCACCAGAGCCTGCTGTGCTCAGAAAAGCATTTAAAGACAGATTCTATGTCTCCATAAGTAATGCTCAAAGAGAGCTTGCACCAGAGCTCAACTGGATAGCAACAGTTTATCATGGAATAGATGTAAAAAAATATCCCTTTTCAGAGGAAAAAGGAGAGTATATTGTTTTTCTTGGCACTTTTTCTCCTCACAAAGGTCCTGATATAGCTATTGAAATAAGCAAAAAAGCTGGAATTCCTATTATTCTTGCTGGAGAAATAAGAAAAGAGTTTGAAGAGTTTTACAGAGAAAAAATTCTTCTCAAGCAGGACGGAAAGCAGATTAAAGTATTTGGAGAGCTTACATTTCAAGAAAAGGCAGAACTTTTAAAAAATGCTTTAGCACTGATATTACCTGTAAGATGGAAAGAAGCCTTTGGACTTGTAATGATTGAAGCAATGGCTTGCGGAACTCCTGTTATTGCTTTCAGAAAAGGCTCTACACAGGAAGTTGTAGAGCACGGTATTACAGGATTTTTAGTTGATTCTGTTGATGAAGCATGTGAGGCTTTACAGCAAATTGAAAAAATTGACAGAAACGTTTGCAGAGAAACCGTTCAGCAGAAGTTTTCAAGAGATACAATGGCTGAAAATTATTTAAAAATTTATAAAATTCTGGAGGCAAACCGATGAAAATAGCCCAAGTTGCACCACTTATTGAAAGAGTTCCACCACCAATGTATGGAGGAGTGGAACTAATTGTAGGAGAACTCGTGGAAGGATTACACAACAAGGGATATGAAGTAACGCTTTTTGCAACAGGAGATTCTATCTGCCCTCAAAAACTTGTTTCTGTTGTAGCTTCTGCAATGAGAGGAAAACCAAGAAGAGAAATATGGAAGTACGAGTTTTTGCAGGCTGCAAAACTAATTGAAATGAGTGATGATTTTGATATAATTCACTGTCATTTTGGTCCAAATATTTTTCCCTGGGGATGGATTGTGGATTTAATAGAAAAACCCATAGTTTTTACTCTTCATTGTAGACTTGATCTTCCTGAACTTAAAAAAATATATAATGAAACAGATTTGTTTAAAAGATGTTATCACGTTTCTATCAGTAATGACCAGAGAACACCGCTTCCAGAAGCCCACTATGTGGCAACTGTTTACAATGGGATAGAAGTTGAAAAATATCCATTTAATGATAAAAAAGAAGACTTTTTAATATTTCTTGGAAGGTCTTCTCCTGAAAAAGGAATTGTTGAAGCAATTAAAATTGCTAAAAAAGCAAAACAGAAACTTATGGTTTTAACAAAGGTTGATCCTGTTGATGAGGAATACTTCACGAAAGAAGTAAAACCATTGATTGATGGTAATGATATAGTTTTAATTGGAGAAGTTCCATTTAAAGAAAAGGTGTCATGGTTAAGTAAAGCAAAGGCAATGCTTTTTCCAATCCAATGGAAGGAACCTTTTGGACTTGTAATGATTGAAGCAATGGCTTGCGGAACTCCTGTTATTGCTCCAAGAAGAGCTTCTGTCCCTGAAATAGTAGTTGATGGGACTACAGGTTTCATTGTTTCAGTGGAAAACATGATTGATGAGATGGTTGAAAAAATTAAAGAGATTAAAAAAATAAATCCTATGGATTGCAGATTGCATGTGGAAAAAAATTTCACTGCAGATAAGATGGTAAATGAATATTTAAAAGTATATGAAAAAATTCTTAAGCTACATAAGCCCTTTTCTTTAATAGAAAAAATCTGGTAAATCTGAAAGCCTCATCTTCTTCAGAATAAACACAGGAGTTTTGTCAACTCTATAGAAAAATTGATATAATCAAATCAACTAATTCTCTGGAGGGGTCAATTATGGTTATCTTAGGAGTAAATGTTGACCATGTTGCCACTGTAAGGCAGGCAAGAAAAACTTTTGAACCAGACCCTGTAATGGCTGCAACTCTGGCAATAGTTGGTGGAGCTGATGGAATAACGGTTCATCTAAGAGAGGATCGCAGGCACATACAGGACAGAGACCTTAGAGTTCTAAGAGAAGTTGTTCCTTGTGAGCTAAATCTTGAAATGGCTGCAACTGAAGAGATGATTAACATAGCACTTGATGTAAAACCTGATATGGTAACACTTGTTCCAGAAAAAAGACAGGAACTTACAACAGAAGGTGGCTTAAATGTTATTGAACGTAAAGATTCTCTTAAAGAAGCAATTAAAAAAATCAAAGAAGGTGGAATTCCAGTAAGTCTTTTTATAAATCCTGATAGAGCTTCTATTGAGTGCTCCAAAGAAGTGGGAGCAGACATGGTAGAAATTCACACAGGATATTACTCTGAAACAAAAGGAGAGAGTCAGCTTAAAGAACTTGAAAGAATTAAAGATGCTGTTTCCTTTTCTTTAAGTCTTGGACTTAAAACAAATGCAGGACATGGATTAAATTATTACAATGTAAAACCTGTTGCAGCAATAAAAGGATTAAGAGGACTTTATATTGGACACAGCATAATTGCAAGAGCTGTTTTAGTTGGAATTGAAAGAGCAGTAAGAGAAATGAAAAATCTTATTAAAGAGGCTTGTATGAATGCTTAAAGTAGATGTAACTTATCAAACTCTTTCACAATACTTAATTGAAATAAGAGAATATATTCAGGAAATCTCTGATTATCAATGGATTGTTGCTGAGATAGCAAAAATAGATCTTGATAAAAACGGAAACTACTGGATTGAACTTGTTGAGAAAACGAACAATGAAATTGTTGCAAAATGTGATGCTGTAGTATGGAGCAGGAATGCTGATACTGTTTTGAACTTCTATATGAAAACAGGTATGGAGATTCAAAAGGGTATAAAAATTCTTTTTCTCGGCAAAGCAACTTTTCACGAAAAGCACGGTTTTAAGATAAGTATTTATCAAATTGATCCCTCCTTCAGTCTTGGAGAGATGGCTTTAAAAAAGAAAGAGACAATAGAAAGGCTCACAAAAGAGGGACTTATTGAAAGAAATAAACATCTTGAAGTTCCTGTTATAATTCAAAGGATTGCAATTGTATCCAGCGAATCTGCAGCTGGATACGAGGATTTTTTAAAAATTCTGATGGGCAATAGATACGGTTTTAAGTTCTATACAAAACTTTTTGATGCCTTTGTTCAGGGAGACTCTGCTGTAAATTCTTTAATAGAGGCTTTTCAAAGATGTGCGTTTGAAGCCAAAGCTTTTGATGCTGTTGTTTTAATTCGTGGTGGTGGTTCGGTTGCTGATCTTGCAATTTTTAATGACTATGAACTGGCAAAAACAATGGCTTTAATGCCAATACCTGTATTTACAGGAATAGGACATACAAGAGATGAAACTGTTGCAGACTTTGTTGCCTCAATGTCTTTTAAAACTCCTTCTGAGGTTGCTAAATTTATACTTGACAGAGCACTGGATTTTGACTCAAGGCTTGACACCCTGAGGCAGAGAATTATTCACAGGATTGAGAGTTTTCTTAATGTTGAGACTTCAAGGAATCAAAGCCTTGAGGAAAGATTCCAGCTGGTTGTGAAAAACTCAAGAGAGAAAATTTTACAGAAAATGAATCTGATCATAAGCGAAGTTCATAATAGTGTTTTAAAAAAGGTTCACGGTCAAAAAGAGCTACTTTTCAAAGTTAAACAGCAGCTTTATAAAAAGACAAATACAGTACTGACAACAGAGGAAGTAGAGCTCACAAACATAAACAATAAGGTAAAAATGAAAATTAACGAAAACTTGACAAAACAGAATTTCAGAATAAGTTCTTACATGGAGAGCCTTTTTACAAAGTTGAAAAACGTGATCTCATTGAAAAATATTCAGATAGAAAGAGTAAATGAAAAGCTTCGTCTTCTCAGTCCTGAAAATATTTTAAAAAGAGGTTACAGTATTACCTATTTAAATGGAAAGGTTTTGAAAAATTCTCAGGAAGTTCCTCTGAGGGCTAATATACAGATTCAGCTTTATAAAGGAAATCTTACAGCAGAAGTAACGCAAAAGGAGGAAAACAATGGAGAACTTAAGCTATTCTAAGGCAATGAAAGAGATTGAAGAAATTCTTAAGTTTATAGAATCACAGGAAGTTGATGTGGATGTTCTTGTTGAAAAGGTAAAAAGGGCAACAGAACTTATCCGTTTTTGCAAAAGCAAGCTAAAAACTGCAGAAGAAGAACTTCATAAAACCTTAATTGCTCTTGAAGAACCAGATTCTACAGAGGTTGAACCATTTTAAATGAGTTTATGGAAAGAAAATGTCTATTTTGTTTTAGTTGAGCCAAAAGAGCCTGGAAACATTGGCTCTTCTGCAAGAGCAATAAAAAACATGGGTTTCAGGAAACTCACCCTTGTAAATCCTTCTGCACTAACAGATGAAGCTTATTGGATGGCATGGGCAAGCAAGGATGTTCTTGAAAAAGCTGAAGTTTATAAAAAACTTGAAGATGCGCTTATAGATAAAGCACTTGTGGTGGGTGTAACTCGTAGAAGAGGCTCAAAAAGAGGAGCAATTCTTGATGTAAAGGATGGAGTAAAAAGAATTTTTGAAGTAGCTCAGAATAACAGGGTTGCCATACTTTTTGGAAGAGAGGACAAAGGACTTTTTAATGAAGAAGTGGAAAAATGCGGATATCTTATGACAATCCCCTCATCAGAACTACAACCTTCATTAAATCTTGCTCAGGCAGTTTTAATAGTTGCCTATGAACTCATGAGATGTGAAGAAATAAAAGATTTTCACATGCACAGGCAGTTTTATGTGGATCAGCAGGAACTTAACAAACTTTATGAAAGACTTTTTACAGTTCTAAAACAAATTGGATACATGCCTGATAATCCTGATCTTGAAAAAAGAATAATGAACAATTTCAGGCATCTTTTTGGAAGAACAGGTCTTACTTTCTGGGAACTAAAACTCCTTCATGGAATCTGCACACATATAGAGGAAAAGCTTGAAAATTCAGGTTGAAATCCAGCAGATTATCTGATATAATTTTAGCAAAATGGATATTAAAAATCTTATTCCATATACTGAAAGCATTCCAGCACCTGCACAAATTTTTATTCTGCTTGAACAGTTATTTTTTCTGATTCACATTGTGCTTATAAATTCTATATTTGGTTTGAGTTTTATAACAGTTTACAAACTATTAAAATCCTCTGACATGATTGAAAGCCTGCAAAGGGATAAATCAATTGCAAAGCAAATCCCGATTCTTTTTGCCCTTGCAATAAACATGGCTATTCCAGCACTTTTATTCATTCAGGTTGTTTTTGGACATTTCTTTTATACAAGTTCTGTTCTTTTAGGAACTTTCTGGATACTGATTATTCCCCTGCTTATAATCGCTTACTATGCATCATATTTTCATTACAGAAAATTTGAGAACCTCAGATTAGCAAGGCTTTCTCTTTTAACTGTAATTTTTATAATGCTTTACATTGCCTTTATTCTTGTTAACAATCTATCTCTTATGGAAGAGCCTGAACAGTGGAAAAAATACTTTGAAAACAGAAGTGGAACAATTCTTATGTGGAATACATTGAGCATATACCCAAGATATTTACATTTTATAGTTGGTAGTATTGCCATAGGCGGCTTCTTTTATAGCCTCTATTACAATTTCAGAAAAGATATGGAGCAAAAATTGCAATACCTGAAAATTAAAGAGGGCTTAAAAATTTTCAGTTATGCCACCATGTTGCAGATTTTTGTTGGAATTCTATTTCTTATGAGTCTTCCTGAAAAAGTTATGCGTAACTATGTTGGTGGTGATTTTCTGGCAACCACAATATTTGTTTCTGGAGTAATATTTGCTATAATTACACTATTTTCAGGGCTAAAGGAGAAATTGACTACTACAGCTTTTTTTCTTCTTTTAACCCTATTTACCATGATAATAAATCGTTACTACCTAAGAGTATTTCAGCTTGGCGAGAACTTCCGTATCTCTGAGCTTAAAATTATGCCTCAGTGGGATGTTTTTGTTACCTTTCTTCTAATTTTTGGTGCTGGCATAGCAGTTATATTTTACATGATTAGAATTGCCTTTTATAAAGAGGTCAAAAAATGAACTATCCTGTCTGGGAACTTTACTATCTTAACTCTGGTACACTGATAGCAATAATTGCTGTGCTTCATGTGTTTATCTCCCACTTTGCCGTAGGTGGTGGCATATTTCTCTGGCTTACAGACCTTAAAAGCGTAAAAGAGAGCAATATTGCTTTAAGACAGTATGTGCGGAAACATATATGGTTTTTCCTGCTTCTTACAATGGTTTTTGGTGGAGTCTCAGGTGTTGGAATATGGTTTATAATTGCTCTTTCAAATCCATGGGCTACTTCTGTGCTCATTCATACATTTGTTTTCGCATGGGCAATTGAGTGGGTTTTCTTTCTTGTGGAGATTGTATCACTGCTTATATATCACTATAAATTTGATAAACTTTCAGAGAAAAAGCGCCTGAGAATTGCCTTTATCTATGCAGCTTCTGCATGGTTAAGCCTTTTCATAATCAATGGAATTATAACATTTATGCTCACACCAGGGCAGTGGCTTAAAACTTACAATTTCTGGGACGGTTTTTTCAATCCCACCAATCTTCCAGGACTTTTTTTCAGAACTGCTATCTGCATAATGTTTGCAGGACTTTTTGGTTTTGTTACAGCAGTATTTGAAAAGAATGATAATTTGAGACAAACACTTCTTAGATACTGTGCAAAATGGCTTTATGTTCCCCTTCCCTTCCTCATGTTTTCAGGTTTATGGTATTTTTATTCAGTCCCAGAAAATGCAAGACTTACAAACTTTGTCCTTAATCAACAAACTGCCTCTGCTTTAAATGTATTCATAGCTACTTCTGTCTTACTCTATCTTTTTGCGTTAATCATGATAATGAAAACCTCCAGGGCATTGAATCGTGCTGCTGTTTTTTTGCTATTAGTTATTGGACTTTTATGGATTGGTGGATTTGAATACATGAGAGAGTATGCAAGAAAACCTTATGTTATATATGGATATATGTATTCTCCTTCTATTTTGGTTTCCAATGAAGAAAGACTTAACAAAGAAGGATTTCTCAAAAACGCAAAATGGAGTCCTGTTAAAGAAGTAACAGAAGAAAATAAACTTCTTGCAGGTAGAGAACTCTTTAATTTTCAGTGTCTCAGTTGCCATACAATCAGAGGTGTTAAGAACGATATAGTTGAAAAAACAAAAGGACTTACAAAACTTGGAATACTTTCCCAGCTTTATGGTCAGGGTAAAGTCCGTGATTACATGCCTAAGTTTATTGGAACAGAAAAGGAGATGGAGGCTCTGGCAGAGTTTATAGCAAGCCTTCATGTTAAAGGAGACAGTAAAACAGCTGATTTCAAACCCATCCAGGAGGAAATATCCATTCCATCTTTCAATCCTGAAAAGGATGATTATGTATTGCTTGCATGGAGCACACTTGGTGAAAAATGCATAACCGATTCAGATAGATGGTTTTCATTTCTTTATCCGGGAAGCTCCTTTCAGGCAATACTCATAAAAAGAGGGCTTAAGCCAGAGATTGTATCACAGGACATAGAAATTCATTATGAGGTTCAGAAAGGCTATGAAAACCCTTCTAAACAAATTGAATTTTGGAAATATTCAGAGTATTTGAAAGGTAAAAAGCTTCCTGAAAATACAGGAGTTACTGGTAAAACTCTCAGCGGAATCTTTGATTATAACAGAGAGAAAAACATATTCTCAGTTGAAGGCGTTCCAGTCTTACCTTACAGAGATGACGGAACATTCAATCCCTATCCAGTTTTTGAAGCAAAGGCAATACAGAAATCTACAGGCATGGTTCTGCAGAGCACAAAGTTTGTTGCTCCTGTCTCAACAGAGCTCAGATGCTTTGAGTGTCATGGTGGCACTCCACGATGGAAAGGCATTTCAGGTATTTCCGATGAGACTGCCATAAACATCTTAAGAGTTCATGATAGAAATCATAGAACAAAGCTCCTTGAAAGTGCCCTTAAAGGAAAACCAATGATGTGTCAGAAATGCCATGAGGATTTTATTGTAAAATCAAAGGGAATAAAGGGACACAATAGTTTCTCAGCCTCAATGCATGGCTGGCATGCCAACTACATACCATGGAAAGATGAAAGAGCCTGTAACTACTGCCATCCCAATGATGCAAAAGGCAATACAAGATGTAATAGAGACATCCATGCAAAACTTGGAATTGGCTGCACACAATGTCATGGAAGGCTTGATGAGCATGCCTCAGCAGTTTTACTATCTCAGCAAGGAACAAAAACTGCCCAACTTCTTCTTAGAAATCTAAAGCCTGAAACACCAATATCAAATATAAATCCAAGAAAGCCATGGATACAGCAGCCAGATTGCCTTAATTGTCATGTGGGATTTCAGAAGCCTGAGAAAAATGTAAGAGCCTTCAATAGATGGACAACTGATGCTGAAAGTCTTTACAGAAACAGAAAAGAAAACACAGGGAAAATTCCCTGCATAGCCTGTCACAGCTCTCCCCATGCAATTTATCCATCTTTCAATGAATTCGGAAGAAATAGAGATAACATTCAGCCCATGCAGTATCAGGAAAAGCCTCTTCCAATCTCATCGGAGATGAAGTGTGAAGTCTGCCATAAAGTTAAAATGCAGGGTTCTCCTCATCATGCAAACATGTTAAGAATCTTCAGAAATAAAAAAGCTTTACAGTAATAAGTGAATTTGATAAAATGAAATTAAAATAATTCTAATCTGGAGGATAAAATATGCCTGCATTGAACAAAGAAGTTGATATTGTAAGAGGAGACACAATTTATGATGATGGCACTCACAAGTTTATCTGGCTTGGATGGGAAGAACATGAAGAGGAAGGGCTTGTTCAGGTCAATCAATATCTCATAGAAAACAGAGGCGTGGGAGTTATTCTTGATCCTGGAGGAGTTCATGTATTTCCAAGGGTTGTGGCTAATGTTTCAAGATATGTTGATCTTGAAAGAATTGAACATCTCTTTTTCTCCCATCAAGATCCTGATGTTTCATCAGGTGTAGCTTTGTGGCTAAGTGTGACCAATGCAAAGGTTTACATATCAAAGTGGTGGGTAAGATTTCTTCCCCATTACGGAATTTTTGACATGTCAAAAATTGTTCCTCTTGAAGAAGGTGGTGGAAGAATTCAGCTTCCTTCAGGTGATTACCTTGAAATAATACCAGCTCATTTTCTTCACTCAGTGGCTAATTTCCATGTCTATGATTCCCGCTCTAAAACTCTTTTTACAGGAGACCTTGGCGCTGCTATCTTTCCCAAAGGACAAAGATATACCTATGTGGAGGATTTTGACAGTCATTTAAAGCTCATGGAAGGATTTCATAGAAGATACCTTGCTTCAAACAGTGTGGTTAAAAAATATCTTGAGAGAGTAAGCAAGCTTAACATTGATGTTATAGCTCCACAACATGGAGCAATAATTTACAAAAAAGACCATATACAGAGATTCTTTAACTGGCTAAGTGGATTAAGATGCGGTGTTGACATTGCTGATGAATTCTATAAATAGGAGGACTGAATATGTTTTTTAGAAAAAAGAAAGCAAGCATTGATAATAAAAAAATGGTTGACATCAATCTTTCACTGATTAAAACCCTTTCATCTGGAATTATAAAGTCAAATCTTGTGGGTTCAACTATATCAAATACAATGGGGCTAATTGATTCCAACTTCACGAGAATAAAGGATGAGGTATCCTCAATAGCAACAGCAATGGAAGAGATAGATACAACAATCAGAGATATGTCAAGAAGTGTGGCATCCATAAATGAAGAAGTCAAAACAATGGTTACCCAGAATGAGACAATGGATGAGGAACTGGAAAAAAGAGTAAAGGACATAGAGTCTCATAACAGTAAAATTATTGAAGTGGTTAACAACATAAAGGACCTTGGACATGCCACAGAAAACATTGGTAATGTGGTAACTGCCATATCAGATGTGGCTGATCAGACAAATCTGCTTGCATTGAATGCGTCAATTGAGGCAGCAAGGGTTGGAGAGGCAGGAAGAGGTTTTGCTGTAGTTGCTGATGAAATAAGAAAGCTTTCGCAGAAAACAGAAGCTCTGACAAAGGATATTGGAAAAATTCTCGGAAATCTTAAAGATCGTGTAATTTCTGCAGTGGGAGAGGTTGAAAAAATTAGAGAATTATTTTCAAGCATAGAGGAAGACATGAAAAATATAAGAAAATCCTTTGAAAAGACAAAGATAATGTCTGATACAGTAGGTGATGCTGTTAACACTCTTTCAACAGCCATTGAAGAACAAAGTCAGGTTCTCACAGATGTCTCAAAAAGAATCACAAACACCGCCTCCATGCTAAATGAAACCTATAAGGTTTTCTCCACAGTGATTAAAGTTAATGATGAGATTTCAAAGCTGACAAAGTTCTGATAGGGATAAAGAAACTTTATTTTTTGCTTTATGTCCGCATGTGGGAGAAAAGGAACTTCTAAAATGGCAGTTGATAAAATGCTCTCAGAATGGGCTTATTATGACATCTTAGAGACTTTGATAGCTTCGCCCAATATGGGTGTTATTATTTATCACGAAAAAATACTCTTTTTCAATGAATATGCAAAAAATTTCCTTGGATATTCAGAACATGAACTTTACACCATGAGCAGCATTGATATTGTTTATCCTGAAGACAGGAAATTGATAATTGAAAACAGGGAAAGAAGATTGAAAGGTGAAAAATTTTCAAAAATTTATGAGATTCGTTTTCAGAAAAAGGATGGCTCTGTAGCTTTTGTTGAGTGTATTATACATACCATACTTTTCAGAGGAGTTTATTCAGAACTTATAGTTTTCTATGACATCAGCTCAAAAAAATATTCTGAAAACATTAAAGCAATTCTCCAGGAGATAAACAGAATAATAACTAAATCATTAACTGAAGAAGAAATATACATGGGAATCTGCAACTGCCTTGTGAAAAATTTAAATTTTAAACTTGCATGGATAGGAGTTATAGATGAAAAAAGCAATAAAATTATTCCAGCATACTATTCAGGAGATGATAAAGGGCTTTTCCAAATATATGATTATGAAATACATACAGATACTCTCTCATATGAGGCTTTACTTAGAGGAGAAATCACTATTAATCCAGACTCAAGAGAGTATGCTAAAAAGAATCAATTTGCTCTGGAACTGATAAAAAGAGGTTTTATTTCCTCCTGCACCATTCCTCTTTTTAAGAATGGAAAGGTTGTTTCTTTGTTAAAAATTTATTCAGAATTTCCAAATTATATTAATGATACCGTCATTGATATACTTAAAGAGATTCAGCATGACATATCCTTTGCTATTGAAAGAGTTGATACACTAAGACATAACATAATTATTTCAGAGGCAGTTAAACACTCTGATATGTGGATACTGGTTACAGATGAAAAAGGTGATATTCTTTATGTAAATGAGACAGTTGAAAGAATTAGTGGATACAAAAAAGAAGAACTCATTGGAAAAAATCCGAGAATATTTAAATCCGGGCTCAATCCTCCAGAATTTTACAAAGAAATGTGGGATACAATTCTTTCAGGGAAAATATTCAATGCAATAACTCCAAATAGAAAAAAAGATGGAGAAATTTTTCATGTTGACCTAAAAATTATTCCTGTGAGGCTTCCGGGAAATATCTTAAGATTTATTGCTGTTGCAAGGGATGTAACAGAAAAAATAAGACTTTCCGAAAGAATACAGAGGCTTCAGAATTATGATGCCCTTACAGGATTATTGAATATGAATGGATTTGCAGCAACTGTATCCCAGAAATTAAATGAAACTTCAGGTTTAGGCTTGTTTATTATGATAGATATTTATGATATGAGCTATATAAACAAAGTCTATGGTATCAATATTGGAGACCAGCTTCTATTCAAATTTGCAGAAAGAATTAAAAAATCCTTTAAAAACACCGATACCGTAGCAAGAATCTCCTCTGATACTTTTGGAGTTTATATGATACTGGAAAGTTCTGATGAGATATACAAAGCTTACTCCAAGCTACACGAACTTAATAACTCTGTTTTTAACTTTAATGATAGAACAATTTCTATCAATATCAATGCAGCATTTTCAGTTTATCCAAAGGATGGAGGGAATTATAACACTCTTTATGAAAAGGCAGACATTGCCCTGCAGAAAGCTAAAAAAGCAGGAGCTGGAGCAATTCTGTTTTTTGACTCTGAAATTGAAAAGGAAGCTGAAAAACGATTGCAAGTATTTACTCTCCTTAAAAAAGCCTCTGAAGAAAAACTTTTTACCTTCTATTATCAACCCTATTTTTATACAGAGTCATTAAAATTTGCAGCAGCTGAAGCTCTTGTAAGAATTATTGACAGAAACGGTAAGATATATACGCCAGATTTTTTTATTGATTATCTAGAAAATAGTCATTATCTTAGTAGTTTTGAAAATTGGGCAATTAGTGAAATTGTTGAGAAAATTAAAAAATGGAGAATAAGTCTTTCTCTTAACATTTCGGGACAAACATTCAGTAATCCCATTATTCTGTCCCTTTTATCAGCGATTCCATCTGATATAAGAGATAAACTTATTATAGAGATTACTGAAAGAACTTTCATCAATGACCCTGAATATGCCATGGAGATACTCAGACAGATAAAATCAATGGATAATCCACCTAAAATTGCCATAGATGACTTTGGAACAGGTTATTCATCAATGATTTATCTAAGAGATTTACCTGTTGATATTATAAAAATAGATAAAATCTTTATTAAAGACATGGTTAAAGATAAAAAAAGCCTTGCCATTGTTCAGACAATAATAGAACTTGCCAGAAGACTTGACAAGAAAATCTTAGCTGAGGGGGTTGAAACTCGGGAACAGTTTGAAATTTTAAAATCAATGGGATGTGACTTTGTTCAGGGATTTTTATTTTCAAAGCCTGTCCCAGAAGACAATCTCGTCTCTTTTATTGCTTAAAAAAGCCAATCTCTGTTTTAATTAAATAATGAATCTTCTTTATTTTGAAAAACCCACAAGATACATAAATCACGAGATTAATGCTGTTTACAAAGAAGGTAACCTTATCAGGTTTGCCCTCTGTTTCCCTGATGTTTATGAAATAGGAATGTCTCATCTTGGCTTAAAAATTCTTTATCACATTTTAAATAGCCATCCAGAGGTTTATGCTGAAAGGGTTTTCTCTCCATGGATTGATATGCAGGATTATATGGTAAAAAACAATATCGCACTCAGCTCTCTTGAGACAAAAACTCCTCTTAAAAATTTTGATATTATAGGTTTTTCCCTTCAATATGAACTTGCCTATACAGCTGTCCTGAACATGCTTGAACTTGGTAGGATTCCTTTAAAATGGCAGGATAGAATGAACAATAGGTATCCTCTTGTAATTGCTGGAGGTCCATGCACTGTTAATCCTTTGCCACTCAGTGAATTCATAGATGCTTTCCTGATCGGAGAGGCAGAAGAGGCAATTGTGGAATTTATAAAGGTGTTTTGTGAATGGAAGGAGTCAAATTCTTCTAAGGAATCGCTTCTAAAGGCATTATCAGGGATAGAAGGTTTTTATGTTCCCTATGCAGGCAAAAAAACTGTTAAAAGAAGATTTGTCAATGACTTAGAAACTGCTCCTTTTCCAGATGCTCCTGTTGTTCCCTATGCAAAAATTGTTCATGATAGAGTCTCCATTGAGGTCTCCCGAGGATGTCCTTCAGGATGCAGATTCTGTCAAGCAGGTTTTATTTACAGACCTTTGAGATTCAGAAGCCCTCAGAAAGTCTTTGAAATTGCAGAAAATTTAATAAAAAATACAGGTTATGAAGAACTATCTCTTCTTTCATTCAGTATAGGACATTATCCATGTTTAACTGAGCTTGTTAAAGATCTAAATAAATGTTTTTCAAAAAAAGCAGTTGCTGTCTCCCTTCCTTCAATAAGAGCTGATAAGGTAACAAAGGATTTACTTCAGGCAATCAAGTCAGCAAGAAAAACAGGATTTACAATTGCACCTGAGGCTGCCACTCACAGACTTCGCAGTGTTATCAATAAAAATATATCTGATGAAGATATTGATAAAGCCTGCAGTTTTCTCTTTGAAGAAGGCTGGCAGAATATAAAGCTTTACTTCATGATAGGACTCCCAACTGAGACAGCTGAGGACATAGAAGAAATTGTTAATCTAACAAGAAAAATAATAAAAACTGCAAAAAAATTCACAAAAAAATTTATTGAAATAAATGTTACTGTATCTCCCTTTGTTCCAAAACCTCATACACCCTTTCAATGGCTTGGACAGATTAATTTTGATGAAATGGTTAAAAAACTTGATTTTATAAAAAAAGCTTTCCATAAAAGTAAAATCCATTATAAAGGACACAATCCACAGATGAGTGTTCTTGAGGCTGCTTTATCAAGGGGAGATGAAAAAACTGGTGAGGTATTATACAGGGCATGGCTTAATGGAGAAAGGCTAAGTGCATGGTCTGATTTATTTGACTTTAACAGATGGCTCAAAGCAATGGACGAAACAGGAATTGATTTATTTAATTATGCAAAGAAAGAGTTTTCTCTTGATGAGGCTCTGCCATGGGACTTCGTTGATACAGGAGTAAAAAAGGAGTTTCTTAAAAGAGAGTTCAAGAGAGCATTTAATTCTGAATTCTCAAAGGAATGCACCTTGAAATGTGAAGGATGTGGATTGAAGTGCTCTTCCATAGGAGCTAATGAGGAAGGAATTTCCTACCCTCGGATTGGAATAACTGAAAAATCTCTGGATGAGAAATTTTCTGCCACAATGAACGATAGCAAACTATCTCAGGCTAACTTTACAGTAAGATTTTCTCATAGAAAAACAGGACTGATGAAGTATCTTTCTCAGCTTGAAATGAGCAATCTTCTTACAAGAGCATTGAGAATAGCAGAGATTCCTTTCATTGTTTCAAAGGGATTCCATCCAAAGCCTGAGATTTCCTTTGGTCCTTCTCTGCCTGTAGGAGTAGAAAGCGAAAAGGAGTATTTTGATTTAAAGATTTCTGGTGAGTTTAAGCAGGAATACATTGAAAGATTAAATAAAGTTTTGCCTGAAGGCTTAGAAATAATTGAGGCAAAAACAATTCCACAGGGAAGTCCTTCACTCAGTTCCTTTATTCAACGATACAGATATCTTGTTCAACTTGAAGAGAAGTTTATCTTTGACAAAATAGAGAATTTAACCATAAAAAGAGAAGGCAAACAGCTTCCTGTCAAGGATTTTTTAGAGGAAATTCAAATAAATGGTAATCAAGTATGTATAATAATAAAAGATTCTGTTGATAAAGCAAGAATTTCTGAGATAGTAGAGATTGTTTTTCATAAGCCTCTTAAGGAGTTAAACATAAAAAGAATTGCCATGTATGGCTTTAAAGGAAGGTGGATAGAGCCTTGAGCAATGAATTATTAATAAATGTAACAAAACAGGAATGCAGAGTTGCTCTTCTTGAGGGTGGTCAGGTCGTTGAGTTTTATATTGAAAGAAAGGGTGATTCAAGCTATGTTGGAAACATCTATAAAGGCAGAGTTGTAAAGGTTTTGAAAGGTATGCAGGCATGTTTTATTGATATAGGACTTGATAAAGCAGCATTTCTTTATGTTGATGATATAAAAGGTGGAATTAAAGATCTTTATCCTTTTCTTGAAAGTGATGAAGAAACAGAGATTGCAAAAATTGATTTTAAAGATATTTCCATAGAAGAACTTGTTCAGGAAGGACAAGAAATACTTGTTCAGGTTGCAAAGGATCCAATGGGAACAAAAGGAGCAAGGGTTACCTCAAGAATTACTCTTCCTGGTAGATATGTGGTGCTTATGCCTGGAATGGAACATATTGGAGTATCAAGAAAAATAGAAGATGAAGAGAAAAGAAAACAACTGAAAGAACTGGCAGCAAAAATTAAACCATCAGGGTTTGGATTAATTATGAGAACTGTAAGTGAAAATGCTACTGAAGAAGAGATTCAGAAAGATATAGATTTTCTTTTCCTTTTGTGGGATAACATTCAAAAGAAAAAAGATAAGGCTCATGCTCCTTCATTAATTCACAGTGAGTTTGATCTTGTCTTAAGAAGTCTTAGAGATTTTATGAGCCAGGATGTGGATCGCATGATAATTGACAGTTATGTGGAATGGCAAAGACTCAAAGAGTTTGCGCAGGTTTATTTTCCAAGAATTGCAGATAAAATTGAACTTTATGAAGGAGAAGAGCCAATATTTGATGCCTTTGGAATAGAGGTTGACCTTGAAAGAGCACTTCACCGCAAAGTATGGCTTAAGTCTGGAGGATATATTGTTATTGATCAGACAGAAGCAATGACAGTAATAGATGTAAACACAGGCAAATTCGTTGGTAAGGAAAATCTTGAAGATACAATTCTCAGAACAAATCTTGAAGCAGTTAAAGAAATTGCATATCAAATCAGGCTGAGGAATCTCGGTGGTATTATATTGATTGATTTTATAGACATGGAAAAAGAGGAAAATAAACAGAAAATCATAAATGCCATGATAGAGGCTATGAAGAAAGACAGAGCAAAAACGACAATTTACAACATTACAGAATTAGGAATAGTTCAGATGACAAGAAAAAGGACAAGAGAAAGCCTTGAACACATTCTTTGTGACAGCTGCCCATATTGCGAAGGAAAAGGAAGAGTAAAAAGCATAAGAACTGTAGCATATGAAATTCTGAGAAAACTCAGATTCATGTCAGTTCCGCAAGGAACAGAGCTCACAGTAATTGCAAACACTGCTGTTGCTGATCTGCTTACTGATGAAGAAAGAGACTCAATAGAGGAGATTGAAAATACCAGAAAATTAAGAATTACAATAAAAAAAGATCCAATGCTACATCAGGAAAACTACTCAATTCATAAAAACTTACCATAAAATGGATTTTCTCACTGAATGCAATAAATGCGGAAAATGTAAAGAGTCATGCCCCAGTTATCAGGTTTTCCTTAACGAATCCTTCTGCCCAAGAGGAAGGCTGAGGCTTATTAAAGCCTTACATGAAAATGAAATAATCTGTGAGGAATCTTTTACGCAAAGAATCTTTAGCTGCCTTCTTTGCGGAAACTGCGAAACTTCCTGTCCTTTGAATGTAAATGTAACGAGTATGATATATAAAACAAGAGCAAAGGTAAAAAAAGGGATTTTTCAATATTTATTCAAGTATTTTTCCCTTTATCCTGGTATATTTTTCTCAATTTTTTCCATCATAAATCGTTTTAAAAACTTTTTAAATATAAAAAATTTGCCTTACCTCAACAGATTTCCAACTCTTAATATTAAACAGCAATCCAATTCTCTTCAGGTTTACAGCAGATTAAAATCAAAAGGAAGAATAGCACTATTTTCAGGATGCTCATCAAACTATTTGATGCCATCAATCACTGAAGCTCTAATTTACATTCTGAACTGGTTAAACTATGAAGTTATTGTGCCAAAACAGCACTGCTGTGGTGCACCACTTTTAAGTGCAGGTTTTGAAAAAGAGGCAAAAAAACTTGCCATAAAAAACCTAAAAATTTATAAATCTTTCAATATTGACGGTATAATTACACCATGTCCAACCTGTGCTCATTTTATTGGAGATGTTTATAAAGAACTTACTGGAGATGGACTCAATGTATTGAAGTTTCCAGATTTATTTGAAGAAAATCTTGAGGAGTTCAAAGGAAAAAGCAGGGATAATGTTTTTTTTCATGTTTCCTGCCATACCTCTAACTATGTGAAAGATTCGGATAACACTTTGAAATTGCTGAAAAAATTCGGAATTGATGCTGAGAAAAAAACAGGTTGCTGTGGTTTTGGAGGAGTTTTTTCTTTTTTATTTGAAAAACAATCTATGGATATTCTAAGAAGAAAAGTTTTAGAATATGAAAAAGCAGATATGATAATAAGTTCTTGTCCAAATTGCATAATTCAGTTTAAATCATCTATGAAGGATAAAAAAATACTTCATTATGCAGAGGTAATTCAAAAAATTTTATTGAAAGGAGAAAAAGATGGAAGATCCCTTTGAAATAATCTTACCTGATGGAACAGTTTACAAGCCAAAGAAAGAGTCTGTTGTGCAGGGTTATGATTCTTATGGGAATCCAAAGAAAATGAAATTTTCCTTAAAAACAAAATGTGAACGATGCGGAGAATGCTGTAGAAGAGACACTCCTGTAATTCTTAAGGAAGATATTGAGCTTCTTAAAAAAGGTGTCATATCTGAAAAAGAGATTTACACAATAAGAGAAGGTGAAAAGATTCGCTCTTTTATTGATGGTGATATCTATTATTCATCAATGGAACTGATAAAACTGCGTCCCATCTTTGGAAGTTCTACATGCATTTTTTATGATCCTCAATCTGGATGCACAATTTATGAGATGCGACCCACTGTATGCAGAGAGTTTGAATGCTGGAGCCAGAACATTACAATTACAGGTATTGAGGCAAGAAGACTGACAAGAGATAATCTTTTTGGAAGTATTGATATTATTAGAGAAGCCATAAACAAACATGAAGAAAAATGCTCTCTCAATAAATTTAATACCTTGGTAGAAGAATTCACACCTGGTAAAGAAGAAAACTTTGAAAAAATTGTTGAGATGATTTTGTATGATAATGCTATAAGGGAGTGGGCAAAAGAAAAACTGGAGATTGAGGATGATCTTTTGCCTTTGATTTTTGGCAGATCCCTTTTGGAACTTGCTCCACTTTATGGAGTTTTAATAGAGAAAGAAGGAGAAAATTTTATAATTAAAGTTATGAAGGAGGCAGAAGAATGAAATTCTTCATTGACACAGCCAATATTGAAGAGATCAAAAAAGCATGGGAAGCTGGAGTTATTGATGGCGTGACAACAAATCCTTCACTCATCGCAAAAGAAAATCGAGAGCCAACTTCTCTTCTTAAAGAAATATGTCAGATAGTAGATGGTCCTGTGAGCGCTGAGGCAGTATCTCTTAAATTTGATGATATGGTGAAAGAAGCTTATGAATTAAGTAAAATTCATCCAAATATTGTTATTAAAATTCCCATGACTGAAGATGGACTTAAGGCAGTAAGAAAGCTTTCTCAGGAAGGGATAAAAACTAATGTAACTTTGGTTTTTTCACCAATGCAGGCAGTTTTGGCTGCAAAAGCTGGTGCTACCTATGTAAGTCCTTTTGTTGGAAGACTTGATGACATAAGTCACTTTGGAATGGAGCTTATAAGAGACATTCAGATTATCTTTGAAAACTATGATTTTGAAACTCAGGTAATTGTTGCAAGCATTCGCAATCCTTTGCATGTTCTTGAGGCTGCAAGAATTGGTGCAGATATTGCAACTATTCCATATTCTGTAATAAAACAGCTTATCAAACATCCATTAACTGACATTGGTATTGAGAGATTTCTCAAGGATTGGGAAAAAATCAAAAGATAAAGGAGGAGAAAAATGAGAAAAAATAAAAAGATTCTTCTTTCTGCTATCTTTTTTCTTTTGATAGGTATTACAATCGGACTGGTAATTGCTTCAAGATTTGACCTGCAGACTAAAGGATTTTCAGAGGATTACCAGATTTCAAAGGAATCTCAGGAACTTTTATCAAAAATTAGCAATGCAATGGCAGAAGTTATTCAGGCTGTAAGACCTTCTGTGGTAAATATTTACACAACAAAAAAAATCAAAAGACCAGGAATTCCTTTTCCTTTTGATGATCCCTTTTTCAGAAGATTCTTTGGTGAAGAGTTTGGCGATATATTTGAAAGACCCAGAGAATACACTCAAACCTCACTTGGTTCAGGAGTAATTGTTGATCCTTCAGGATACATTCTTACAAACTATCATGTCATTAAAGGAGCTGATGAAATCAAGGTAAAGCTTTATGATAAAAGGGTTTTTGATGGAACAGTAATTGGTTATGATGCAAAAACCGATATTGCAGTGATAAAAATAAAAGCAGATGGCTTACGTGCCATAAAATGGGGAGACTCTGACAAACTTAAAGTTGGTGAGACAGTAATTGCAATTGGCAATCCCTATGGACTAAATCTTACTGTAACAAGTGGAATTGTAAGTGCTACTGGAAGAGCCAATGTGGGAATATCTGATTATGAAGACTTCATCCAGACAGATGCAGCAATTAACCCTGGAAATTCAGGAGGTCCTCTGGTTAATGTTAGAGGCGAGCTTGTTGGCATAAACACTGCTATATTCAGCACCACAGGAGGATATCAGGGAATAGGATTTGCAATTCCAAGCAATATGGCAAAAACAGTTATGGATAGCCTTATCAAACATAAAAAGGTAATTCGTGGATGGCTTGGAGTAACAGTTCAAGATTTAGATAGTGAAATGGCAAAGGTAGCAAAACTTAAAGAGATAAAAGGTGCTGTTGTTACAGATGTTCAGGAAGGAAGCCCTGCTGAAAAAGCTGGACTTATGAGAAAAGACATTATAATTAGCTTTGATGGTAAGGAAGTTGAAGATTCTGCCCATCTAAGAAACATGGTGGTAAACACTCCTCCTGGAAAAACAGTTCAAATAGAGATCATAAGAAACGGAAACCGTTATACAAAAACTGTTACCATAGGTGAGCTTCCACCAACACAGCAGCTATCTCGGGCAGAATCTGTCCTGGCAGGTATTACTGTTGATAATCTAACAAATAAACTAAGAAGTGAGCTTAATATTCCTAAGAAAATCAATGGAGTTGTTATAATATCAATTGATCCTGATTCGCCTGCTGAAGGACTGCTCAAGAAAGGAGATGTGATTATAGAGATTAACAATGAAAAAATCAACAGTGTTAAAGACTTTCTGAGAGTAGCAAAAAAATCTCAGAGTGAGGCTATTGTGTGGTTTTACAGAAACGGAAGAGTATCATACATCACTCTTAGTATAAGAGAGTGATTGAAAGAAGGAGTTCAGCATCTGCTGTCTTAAGTGAAGCATTTTGTTGAAGGTATTTGAAAATTCTCTAAAGGCACGAGGAGGTGCTGTTTCCATCTCCTGTAAAAAGTCTTTACAAAAATACCAGTTGCATCTAAGAGGTCTTAAGTAGCGGGGAATTTTACACCCCTTTTCTGTAAGAAGATAACATGGTTCTTTTTCCTTAAGATTTCTTTCAGGAACAGGAAATTTTTCTCTTAGAGCCAGAATATAAATAAGGTCATCATATTCATAGCGACTGTTTTTGTTAAGACAGCAGATGTTAACACACTTTGAACAAACTTTTTTAGCATAAATATCAACAAAGGGATCAATTTTTAAAATGAGATTTTTAACCTCATTTGCCTGAACCTTTGTTTGATTAAAAACTTCAGGAAACTTTATAAAAAGCGAATCAAGCTCTTCTATAAGTTTTTTTAATTCATCAATGTTATTCCAGAGAAGTTCTATTTTCTCACCCAAAGAAAAGTTTTGCATTTTACAGATGAAGATGCTTTAAAGCAATTTTTACATAGGATTTTTTTATTTTATACGAATTCTTAATATATCCCACCATCAATGCTCTTGAACATATGAGATTTATAACTCTTGGAATTCCCTTTGATGCTTTATATATTCGCCTTATAGCTGATTTTTTAAAATAAACAGGGGTTTCTACTGCCCTCTTAAGCCTGTAGTTTATGTACTCACTAACTTCTTCCTTTGTAAGAGGATACAGTCTAACTTTAAGGCTTATCCTCTGATTTATCTGTGAATACCTGGGTTTTAAGAGAAGATCTTCAAAATATGGTTGAGCAAAGAGAATAATCTGAAGAAGTTTTTCCTTTTCTGTTTCAATATTTGAAAGATGTTTTATCTCAGTAAGGGTTTCCTCGGGCATATCCTGTGCTTCATCAATTATAAGAAGATTTTTATATCCTGAAAGCTTTTTATTTTTAAGATATTCTGATAAAAACTCAACCATTGAAAGCTTGCTTTGAAACCTGCTTAAATCAATTGATCTATCCTCGGTCTTCTCAATTATTCCTCTAAGCAATTCCTGAGGAGTAAGTGAAGAGTTATAAATAACAATTGGTAGAATATTTTCTTCCTTAAAGTTTCTTAAAACTTTTCTTATAAGTGTTGTTTTTCCTGTTCCTGGAGAGCCTGTAACAAGCATAAAACCCTCACCTTTCTGAATAAGATATCTAATGGATTCAAGAGCTTCCATATGACTTTTTGAAGGATAAAAGAAATCAGGATCAGGGGTAATTCCAAAGGGATCTTCTTTAAACTTATAAAAATCAAAATACTCCATTGCTATCTCCCGAGTTTTGATATTAAATCATAAAGAGGAGTTAAAAGACTTATAAAGACTACAGCAAAGAAAAGCCCAATAAATAAAATCATTACAGGTTCTATTATTTTGCCAAGCCTTGTAGAGTATTCCTGAAGTTTTGATGTATAGTAATTATTCAAAAATCCAAGCTGCTCATCAAGATTTCCGGAAGTCTCTCCAATATCTATTAGCCTTATTGCCATTGGAGGAAAAATCCGCTGTTCTTTAAGAGACTGTGAGATTCTTTCTCCTGTAATGATTTTTTCTTTTGCATTATTTATTGCCTTTTTCATGATTTCATTATTAACAACTTCTGCTGTCATTTCCAGAGCATTATCTATGGGCACACCTGCTGCTGTAAGAATACGTAACTGCTCTGCAAACAGAGCAACGGCTCTATTGTAAAATATCTCTTTTATTATTGGCAGTTTAAAAAAAAGAAAGTCTCTTGTCCATCTCAATTTTTTATTTTTTTTAATCACAGGCATGAAGAGAATAAAAATTAAAGGAAAAACAGGCAAAAGATAAAAAAACTTTGTTAGTAACCCTCCTGCTTGAACCAGAATTTGCGTAATAAAAGGAATCTTAACTCCCATACCCTGCATAGCATTTACAATTTTTGGTAGAACATAAACAAGCCAGAAACAAACAGCACCAAAGGAAACCACTGTAGCAAATATGGGATAAATAAGGGCTCTTTTTATTGCTGTTCTTAAATCTTCAATTCTTTGAAAATAATCTGCTATTTCACTGAGGCTACTGTCAAGCCTACCTGTTTCCTCTCCAATTTTTATGAGATACTGAACCACAGGAGGAAAAACTTCCCTGTGCATTGATATTGCCTCATTAAAAGACATTCCTTTTTCAATCATGTCTTTCAAATCCAGGACAATTCTTTTAAATCTCTCCTTTGTTATATTTTCAGCAATATCTGCCAAAGCTACAGTAAGAGGTACTCCTGCTTTAAGCATTATTGAGAGGTTTTTGGCAAACTCAATTAATTGAACATTTTTTATCCTGCCTGAGAAAAAATTTATAAGAGGTGAAAAAATTCTGGGTATTTCTGATACAGAAAGAATATAAATGTTTTTCATTGCAAGCATATTCATGGCATCTGTGTAACTGTCTGCCTTAACAAAACCTTTAAAAACTTTGCCTTCTTCAGTAACTGCCCTGTATATAAAAATGCTCATCCTACCACCCTTTCAACTTCTTCAAGTGTGGAGAAGCCTTCTGCAACCTTTGTTAATCCATCAATTTTAAGTGGAATCATGCCCTGCTGAACTGCAGCCTCTGTGAGAGCATTGAATGAAGCTCCTTCATAAATCATATCTCTTATTTTTTCATTTACTGTCATAAGCTCTCCTATGGCTATTCTTCCTAAAAAGCCTGTGTTTCTACACATTTTGCAGCCCTTGCCATAATAAATCCTCTCTATCTTCATTTGAAAAGAAGCAAAAAGATTCTTTTCTCTTTCGTTTAAATCTCTTGATGTTTTACAGAAAGGGCATATTTTCCTTATAAGTCTCTGGCTGAGCACAGCAAGAAGGGATGAACTAAGAAGAAATCTATCAGCACCAAGATCAAAAAGTCTTGGAATAGCACTTACTGCATCAGAAGTATGAAGCGTGCTTAAAACAAGATGTCCTGTAATTGATGCTCTTATTGCAATGCGTGCTGTTTCTTCATCACGAATCTCTCCAAGAAGAATTATATCAGGGTCATGCCTCATAAAGTTTCTTCCAGCAAGAGCAAAGTCATAGCCAATTTTTTCATTCACTTCGCTTTGTTTAACAAAAGAGATTCTATATTCAACAGGATCTTCAATTGTGATAACACTTCTCTGAAGCCTATCTATTTCTCTTATTAATGCATAAAGAGTTGTACTTTTTCCAGAACCTGTAGGTCCTGTAACGAGAATTATGCCACTTGGTTTCTTAATAAGAGCTTTAAGGCTTGAAAAAAGTGCTTTGCTGAAGCCAAGTTTTGAAAGGCTATAGAACTCCTCTGAACCTCCAAAAAGCAATCTAAGGACAACGCTTTCTCCTTCCACAGTTGGGATAGTTGATACTCTTACTTCATATTTTTTCCCTATAAAAGAGAAAATAAATGAACCATCCTGAGGGAGTCTCTGCTCAGCTATATCAAGCCTTGAAAGAATCTTTATTCTTGATACAACTCCTGTATGCATTGACCTTGGAAGAAAATAACCTTCAGTCAGAATTCCATCAACTCTGTAACAGATGGTTAAAACACCAGCATTAATATTTATATGTATGTCTGTTGCACCTCTTCTTATTCCTTCTGCTAAAACAGCATCAACAATCCGTGGAAAATAATCAGGAGGAGTTACTCCTGTTGTTAAAGTTGTATTTATTGCTTCTTCTATAATCTTTTCTGTTGGATTTTCCAGAAAATAATAAGCTTTCTCAAGTGTATCTATGAAACTATCCTCATCTGTAAGATAAGGCTTTGCTCTTTTTCCTGTGATTGATTTTACTTTATCAAGAGCAACAACATTGCTTGGATCAGTAACAGCTATTTTAACAACTCCATCTGCTTCTTCAATGGGAAGAAATCTTGCTGTTTCAGTAACATTTTTTGGAAATTTTTTAAGAACAGATGAGTCAATGGGATACTGCCTGATATCTATATATTCAATTCCATGCTGAACTGCAAGAACCTCTGCAAGCTCTGAAGATGTAATGAATCCAAGTGATGTTAAACATTTTCCAAGAACCTGACCTGTGATTTTTTGAACATTAAGAGCAATGCTTAGTTGCTGTTCAGTTATTAATTTTCTTTCTAATAAAATATCACCAAGTCTCATTGGGGAATAATCCTTGGCTGTAAAAGTATTACAAGTTCAGTATTTGTTTCTTCCTTGTCTTTACTTTTAAAAAGTTCACCTACCACAGGAATATCTCCTAAAAGGGGCATTTTATTTTCTGAGAGACTCTCTTCTTTTTTAATCATTCCACCAATTATTATAATCTCTCCATCCTTTACTTTAACTGTTGTGCTAAGTTCTCTTAAATCAACACTTGGAAGCTGAATTATTGTCTGGGCATCTGAAGAACCAAAAGTTGCAGACCTCATTTCTATAAGCTTTGAAACTATTGGAGTAATTGTAAGGGAAATCTCTCCATTGTCATCAATGTAAGGGACTATACCGATTATCAGTCCTGACAGAAGATTGCCTGTTTCCACTGTATAGGTTATAATTGGTGAACCTGTGGCAGATGTTGTAACATTGCTCTGAGCTTTTGATATAAATGAGTAATTTCTTCCCACTGTAAAAAGAGAGGTCTGTCCATTCATTATACTTACCCTGGGATTTGAAAGGGTTCTTACATCTCCAAACTCAGAAAGAGCCTTAATTAAAGCTGAAAAATCCTTTATAGCCGTTGTTGTTAATGAAAACTTTCCAGTGGAATAGGGACTATCAGGACTTATTACATTGGTAAAGCCTGATGTTTGAGCACCAATGCTCCAGGTATGTGTACCATGACTCCACTCTCTTAAAAAGGACCAGTCAATTCCGTATTTTAAAGATTTTGAGAGTGCTACTTCTATAACTTTGGCTTCTATAAGAACTTGCCTTGCCATGACCTTTTTCACTGTTTCAAGATACTCTTCAACCTTTTTCATATTTTTCTTTGTTGCTGTAACCATCACTGTTCCTGTCATTCTATTTATTACATAGTTTTCACGACTGCCTCCCACAATGGGTTGAACTTGCCCACCTGCTACAGAAGAAACTGTTTTAGGTGCAGATGTTCCAAGAATTGAAGAAAGTGCTTTTTCTATGGAATCCCAGAATTTATATGCTATATCATCTGTTTTTTCGGATTTTGATACATTTCCTTTAAGAACAGTCGTTCCTGTTGTTCCTGTGGTGCCTGTGGTTGTAGTCATTCCCGGCAGTTGACCTATTACTCCACCAAGAATGTCTCCTCCCACATCTGTTGAATAGTTCTGCTGAATGGGAATTGTGCTTAGATGAAATATTCTTGTATCTGTGTCTTTTACAAGAAGCATGTTTCTTTCAATTTTATAGAAATAATCAGTGGAGGAAAAAACTGCATCAAGAGCATCTTTTAGCGTTACATTACTTAAAACCATTGTTATTGGAACATTTGGATCCACGTCTTTTTCAATAACAAGATTTAAACCAGCATCTTTACATAAAACAAGCAAAATATCCCTCATCGGAGTCTGCCTTGCATTTACAGAAACCCTTTTCATCTTAAGAGGTGTTATATCTTCTGTTTCTATTCTGAAGTCTGGAGGAACTTCTTTTTTTACTGCTTCTTCTTTTTTGGGAAACTCAATCTGGGGAATCTTTATCTCTCCTTTCATCTCCATGCTGCTACAGGCATTTAGCATTAAAAGAAGCAGTATTAATAATTTTCCAGTTTTAACCATCTTAATTCTCCTTTTTTGTCTTTGATCAAAACCCTGTTTTTATAAATGCCCTTTATCTGATATCCATTGATAATGTCACCTTCTCTCACAATTGAGTTTCCTATCACAGCATATTTATTCCTGCCTTCATAGATAAATGATAGCACAGGAAGAGGAGTTTCTGTAACTGTTGATTCTTTAAGCTTTTTTTCATTCTCTGCTATTTTTAATGTTTCAAAAAGATTATTTAAACTGTACTCAGGAAAACGAATTTTCTCCTTAACTGTTATCTCTGGTAAGGCATACTCTGAGATATTTTTTTCAAAGGGAGTAATAAATGATGGTGGTTTGATTTTTAGAGAAAGCCCGAAAAATAAAAGAGAAACTATAAAAATGACAGCAGATATCTTAAACTCTTTTGTCATCTTCCTGATAAATTAACCTTAATTCTGTTTTGATATCAATACTTATTAAATTGCCCTTCTGAGAAACTGAAATTGATTTAATGAAAACAAAGGGATATCCTGTTTCCTCAAGAAAGCTTAACAGATCGGTGAATCTTTCCCACGAGGCTTCAGCTTTCAAAGCCATATCAAGACTTAATTGATTTTGTTCCTTTTTCATCTTTGATATCTCTATGTTAATTTCAGGAAATTTTGTTTTTAACTCATCAATAAATTGGGCTACGAGGATTTCTGAGTTTTTCTTTTCAGGTATACTGATGCTTTCAACTGTTTTCTTTAATCTAATGCTCTGGTTTATCTTATGCTCTAATTTTTTTATAAATGCCGCCTCTTCTGTGATAGACTTTTCTGTTTTATTAAAATAAATTAAAATAGACAAAAGAAGCATAACAATAGCATAAAGGCAAGATATAAAAATAACTTTTTTACCTATTTTTTTACTGTAAAACTCTCGGATGCTCATAAACCGCATTTATGATCAGCTCTCCTTTTGTAATATCCCAGTTTTCACTGGTAATTTTAAAACCTTGCTTAGAAAGAGATGATTTAAAATTCAAATAAGAAAACTGTCTCTGAGAAAAAGTTTTGCCTGTGCTTTTACCTTTTATTTTTATTTCAGGCCTTTCATAGTTCAATATCTCTAAGGAATCCAGTTGAATCAAGCCTGTTTTAGCCTGAGAAACATTCATAATAATATATCTTGTATCAAGCATGGAGTTTCTTTTGTTTTGCAATTCAACAAAGGGTTTTAACTCTGTTTCAAATTTTTTCATAATTTGTTGAATATTGATAAACTCTTGCTCATGCTGCAGTATATATTGCTTTTGAGAGGCTAATGAGTTGTAAAGGGATTTTAACCTATAAAAGGACTCCAGATTATAGCCTGATAAAAACAGAAGCGTTATTGTAAGAAGAGAAACTGCATAGTTTAAATATTTAACTGTTTTTTTAAATCTTCTGTAATCCTCAGGTAGAATGCTACTATTTTTTAAGTTATCTTCAAACAATACCATGCTCAAAGGCAATGTATATTTCTCCTTTTCTGGTAATACTGATAAAAATCTATGAGGAAGAATAAGTCCTGAAATCTCTTTATGTTTTGTCCCGGTAAAAATAATCTCCTCAGGAGTTATCCTGAGATTCTGAATTGCATAGTTCACTGTCATATTGATATTTATTGTATCTTCCTCTGTTAAATCCTCGCTTACTTCAAACTCTCTCATAAGAATCATCTCAGATTTTTCAAAAATGAATAAAAATCTTGATTTTCCGGAAACAAAGCATACTATTTTGTTTTTTTCTGCAAGATCTGAGTCAGAGTTTATGAAAGAAATTAAAGGAATATGCGTTGGATAAAGAGCTTTTATATTAACCTTTGCCTCTATAAACTCCTCAATAAACTGATAAGAGGCTTCAGGTATCACATAACATCTTATATAGCTTCTTGCCTCACTCATGTATTTTTCATAGATAAATGAAAACTGCTCAGATGATGGATATCTTTTTCTTATTTCATTAAATACCAGCTTTTCAAGAGTTTTTTTCTTTTCAGGGATTTGAAAAGGTAGAGAAAATTTAAATGTGTAGAGATCTGAGAAGAAAACTGAAATATACAGCTCTTTTATTGAATTTTGTTTAATAAACTTGAGAATCTCATCCCTGGGAAATTCTAAAAATTCAGCATCTTCAATGCCTTTTTTAGCTATAATAGCTTTTACAATTTCTGCTTCTATACTTAGATAAGCCTTTTTCATTATTAAAAATTATACCATAGTTTAAAAAATTTCAGGGTTTTTCTTTAAATCTCGCAAAAACTTTTCAAATTTTGATATATTAAAAATTAATCCTTAAAGGAGGTCATAGAAATGACAACAAAAAAAGAAACATTCAAATTCAATACAATAGAAGAAGTTCTTGAAGATGTGGCTCAGGGAAAGATGATTATACTTGTTGATGACGAGGATAGAGAAAATGAAGGAGACCTTTTTATTGCAGCTGAGAAAGTAACTCCTCAGGCAATAAACTTTATGGCAAAATATGCAAGAGGCTTGATATGCCTGGCTTTAACTCCTGAACGGGTTGAAGAACTGAAACTTCCCATGATGGTGGATATAAATGAAACACCCCATCAAACAGCCTTTACAGTATCAATTGAAGCAAGAAAAGGTGTAACAACAGGAATTTCAGCTCATGACAGAGCTCACACAATTCTTACTGCAATTGATCCAAAAACAAAACCTGAAGATCTTGTAAAGCCAGGTCATGTGTTTCCATTAAGAGCTCAAAGAGGCGGAGTATTAAAAAGAGCAGGTCATACTGAAGGAGCTGTTGATCTTGCACGTCTCGCAGGGCTTTATCCAGCAGGTGTTATATGTGAGATTATGAACGAAGATGGAACAATGGCAAGAGTTCCCCAATTGATGGAGTTTGCCAAAAAGCATGGATTAAAAATTACAACGATTAAAGACTTAATTAGATACAGAATGCGGAATGAAACTCTTGTAAGAAGAGTTGCAACAGTTCAGCTTCCAACAGACTATGGAGAGTTTAAAGCAATAGCATATACTACATTGATTGATGACAAGGTTCATCTTGCATTGGTAAAAGGAGAGATTAAACCAGGAGATGAAGTCCTTGTAAGGGTTCACTCAGAATGCTTAACTGGTGATGTATTTCTTTCAAAAAGATGTGACTGTGGTGCACAGCTTCATAGAGCTTTGGAAATGATTGAAGAAGCAGGTAAAGGAGTTCTTCTTTATATGAGGCAGGAAGGAAGAGGAATTGGTTTACTGAATAAACTTAAAGCCTATGAGTTACAGGAAAAAGGCTTAGATACTGTTGAAGCAAACATAAAACTTGGTTTTAAACCTGATTTAAGAGACTACGGTGTGGGAGCTCAGATTTTGGTTGATCTCGGTATAAGAAAAATGAGACTCATGACAAATAATCCCCGTAAAATTGTGGGATTGGAAGGTTATGGACTTAAAGTTGTTGAAAGAGTTCCAATTGAAATAAAACCAAATGAAAAAAATCTCTGCTATCTCAAGACAAAAAAACAGAAACTTGGACACCTGCTTAAAGAAGTATGACGCGCCTGAGAGGATTTGAACCTCCGACCCTCGGCTCCGGAGGCCGATGCTCTGTCCACTGAGCTACAGGCGCATCTTAAATTGATTATAGCAAAACTGATATAATTTATAATACAACATTAACAAAGGAGATATATAATGAAAGAGCTTGAAATTCCATTAGGATTAACCTTTGATGATGTATTACTACTTCCGGCAAAATCTGATATAGTTCCTGCAGAAGTTGATGTAACAACTTATCTTACTCCAAATATAAAGCTCAACATTCCATTAGTCAGCGCTGCAATGGACACAGTTACAGAGGCAAATCTTGCAATTGCTATTGCAAGAGAAGGAGGCATTGGAGTAATTCATAGAAATATGCCTCCTGAAAAGCAGGCATCAGAAGTTGATAAGGTAAAAAAATCAGAAAGTGGCATGATAGTAGATCCAATAACAATTTCTCCAGACGCTCCAATTTCAGAAGCTCTGGCATTGATGGAGCGATATAGAATTTCAGGTGTTCCAGTTACAGTTAATGGAAAGCTCGTTGGAATAATAACCAATAGAGACCTGAGATTTGAAAGAGATTTCACAAAAAAAGTAGAACAGGTAATGACAAAGGAAAGGCTCATAACTGCCCCTGTTGGTACAACACTTGAAGAGGCACAGGAGATTCTTCATAAATATAAGATTGAAAAATTACCAATTGTTGATGATGAGTTTAATCTCAAGGGTTTAATAACAATAAAAGATATTGAAAAAAGAAGAAAATATCCAAATGCATGCAAAGACCATCTTGGAAGGTTAAGAGTTGCTGCAGCTGTTGGAGTTGGTGAACCTGCTATTTATAGAGCAGAATTGCTCGTGAAAGCAGGAGTTGATGCAATTGTAATTGATACAGCCCATGGACACAGCAAAGCTGTGATTGAAACACTGAAAGAGCTTAAAAGGAGATTTGATATAGATGTAGTTGCAGGTAACATTGCAACAGCAGAGGCTGCTGAAGAACTTATTAAGGCAGGTGCTGATGCAGTAAAAGTAGGAATCGGACCAGGATCTATATGCACAACCAGAATTGTTGCTGGTGCAGGAGTTCCACAGCTTACGGCAATTATGAACTGTTATGCAGTAACATTAAAATATAACATACCTCTTATTGCTGATGGTGGCATAAAATACTCAGGAGATATTACAAAAGCTCTTGCAGCAGGTGCTCACTGTGTTATGATAGGAAGCCTTTTTGCAGGAACAGATGAAGCACCAGGTGAAATCATACTTTATCAGGGAAGAAGTTATAAAACATACAGAGGAATGGGCTCTATTGGTGCTATGCAAGGAGGCTCCCGTGACAGATATAGACAGGAAACTACATCTCCTGAAAAGCTTGTCCCTGAAGGTGTTGAAGGAAGAGTTCCTTACAGAGGACCTCTTTCAAAGAGTGTTCATCAACTTGTTGGTGGACTTAAATCAGGAATGGGATATTGCGGTTGTAGAAACCTTGAGGAATTAAGAACTAAAGCAAGATTTATCAAAATCACCAATGCTGGATTAAGGGAAAGCCATGTTCACGATGTAACAATAACAAGAGAATCACCAAACTACTGGGTTGAAGACTAAATGGAAAAAATTATAGTAATTGACTTTGGATCTCAATATACTCAGCTTATAGCAAGAAGAATTCGTGAGTTTAATGTATATTCTGAAATAATTCCCTGTAACGCATCTTTTATTGAGATCAAAAAAAGAAAACCAGCTGGAATTATTCTTTCTGGTGGACCTGCAAGTGTTTATGAAGAAGGTGCTCCATCCATTGATAAAGAATTATTCAGTCTTGGCATACCAGTTCTTGGAATATGCTATGGAATGCAGCTTATTACCTATATTCTTGGTGGAAAGGTTTCAAGAGCTCAGAAAAGAGAATATGGTAAAGCTGTTTTAAAAATTGATGATTTTTCTGATATTTTCAGTGATGTTTCTCAGGAAACAGTTGTCTGGATGAGTCATGCTGATAAAATTACAGAAATGCCTGAAGGCTTTATAAGGCTTGCTCATACTGAAAACTCTCCCTATGCAGCAATGGCTCACAGAGACAAAAAAATATACGCATTACAGTTTCATCCTGAGGTTGTGCATACTGAGGAAGGCAAAAAAATACTTCATAACTTTGTATTCAAGGTATGTGGCTGTGGCCCCTCATGGAACATGCATTCCTTTGTGGAAAGACAGATAGAGGAAATAAGGAAAAAAGTGGGCTCATATAAAGTTGTCTGTGCTTTAAGTGGAGGAGTTGATTCAACTGTCACAGCAGTTTTGGTTCATAGGGCTATAGGAGATGCTTTAACCTGCATTTTCGTTGATAATGGACTTTTAAGGGCTGGTGAGAGACAAAAGGTTGAGAAGATGCTAAGAAGTAATTTTCATATAAATTTAAAAGTAATTGATGCATCAGAGAGATTCCTTAAAAGGCTTAAAGGAGTGCGTGATCCTGAAAGAAAAAGAAAAATAATCGGTGGAGAGTTTATAAAGATATTTGAAGAAGAAGCTAAAAAAATTGAAGGAGTTAAATTCTTAGCACAGGGAACTCTTTATCCTGATGTAATAGAAAGTGTCTCATTTAAAGGTCCTTCTGCAACCATAAAGAGTCATCACAATGTGGGTGGCTTGCTTAAAAGAATGAAGCTTAGATTGATTGAGCCTTTAAGAGAGCTTTTTAAGGATGAGGTAAGAGAGCTTGGCAGGGAACTTGGAATACCTGAAGAGATTCTATACAGGCATCCTTTTCCTGGACCAGGTCTTGCCATAAGATGCGTTGGAGAAGTTACGCGTGAAAGACTTGAAATATTGAGGCAGGCTGACAAAATTGTTCTTGAAGAGATTAAAAACTCAGACTGGTATAAAAAAGTATGGCAGTCCTTTGCAGTTCTTCTTCCAATAAAAACAGTGGGAGTTATGGGAGATGAAAGAACATACGAGCATGTTATTGCTGTAAGAGTGGTCCACAGTGTGGATGGAATGACAGCAGACTGGGTAAGGCTTCCATATGAATTACTTGAGAGAATTTCCAATAGAATAATCAATGAAGTAAAGGGAGTAAACAGGGTTGTCTATGATATAACTTCAAAACCGCCAGGAACAATTGAGTGGGAGTAAAATGTTTGATCTAAAAAAATACATTGCTGAAAAAAAAGAGAAAGTTGAAGAATTTATCAAATCCTATTTCACTCCATCTATAAAACCTTCTATACTTCATAACTCTGTCCTTTATTCTTTAACTGCTGGTGGAAAAAGACTTAGACCAGTTCTCTGTATTGCCTCCTATGAAGCCTGTGAAGGTAAAAAAGATATAACTCCATACGCCACTGCTATAGAGTTCATTCATACTTATTCTTTAATTCATGATGACCTTCCTTCAATGGATAATGATGATCTAAGACGAGGTAAACCAACAAATCATAAAGTCTTTGGAGAAGGAATTGCAATACTTGCAGGTGATGGCTTGCTTACAGAGGCTTTTAGAATTCTATCAAATCCAGCATATGCAGATGTTGAGCCATCAAATCTTATAAAAGTCATTCATGAATTAAGCAGTTCAGCAGGTGTTTACGGAATGGTAGGAGGTCAGGCAATGGATTTAATCTCAGAGGGGAAAGAGCCTGACAGAGACAGCGTTGAATTCATTCACTTAAATAAAACTGCAAAGCTTATTTCTGCATCCGTTAAATCAGGAGCAATACTTGCCAGTGCTGATGAGGAGAAAATAAAAAGAATTGAAAAATATGGGTTAAGCATTGGTCTTGCCTTTCAAATAATTGATGACATCCTTGATATAGAAGGCAGTACTGAGGAGATAGGAAAACCTAAAGGCTCTGATATTGAAAGAGGAAAGATGACATATCCAAGAGTATACGGAATTGCTCAATCAAAGAAAAAGGCAGAAGAACTGATTGATAAAGCCTTAAATGCTCTTGAAACATTTGATCACAAAGCAGAACCACTAAGAGAGATTGCAAGATACATAATAAAGCGCACATCGTGAAGCTTCGTCTGGATCAATTACTTTGTAAAAAAGGCATCACAGAAAGCAGAGAAAAAGCCCGTGCACTTATAATTGAAGGGAAAGTCATTGTAAATGGAAATAAAATTGAAAAGCCAGGCACACAGGTTGATGAAAATGCAAAAATAGAGCTTTGTGGTGAGACTCTTCCATATGTAAGCAGAGGTGGATTAAAGCTTGAGGCAGCATTAAAAGCTTTTTCTATAGATGTGAAAGATAAAGTAGCAATGGATGTGGGTGCAAGCACAGGAGGATTTACTGACTGTCTTTTGCAGCATGGTGCAAAGCGTGTTTATGCAATAGATGTGGGATATGGTCAGCTTGCATGGAAACTTAGAACAGATCCAAGAGTTATTCCAATAGAGAAAACAAATATAAGATATATGAATAGAGACAGAATCCAAGAGGATATTGATATAGCAACAGTTGATGTATCTTTCATATCTTTAAAGCTTGTAATTCCGAAAGTTATAGAGTTTTTGAAATCAAAAGGAGAAATTATAGCATTAATTAAGCCACAGTTTGAAGTTGGTCGTAGGGAAGTTGAAAGAGGAGGAATAGTAAAGGCTACAGAAAAAAGAAAAAAAGCAGTAGAGGAAATCAAAGGATTCTTTGAACTTATGAATCTCAAAGTAATTGGCATTATAGAGTCTCCCATTAAAGGGCAAAAAGGCAATATTGAATATTTAATTTATGCTAAGGTCAATCAACAATAGCACCAAAAACCATGCCTGTAATTGTTGCCATTATGATAACAAGGGATACATAGACTGCGGTTTTTTTGAATCCTATTGTTCTCATTATAACAATCATGCTTGGAAGACTCAGAGCAGGTCCTGCAAGCAAAAGCGCAAGAGCAGGTCCTTTTCCCATTCCTGCACCGAGCAAGCCCTGAATTATGGGAACTTCTGTAAGGGTTGCAAAATACATAAAAGCTCCCACAATACTTGCAATAAAGTTTGCCTGAAAAGAGTTTCCACCTACCACTGAGTCTACCCACTCTGATGGAATAATTCCTTCGTGTCCTACTCTGCCAAAGAAAAATCCAGCAACAAGAACACCGATAAAAAGAAGAGGAATTATAAGATAGGCATAATACCATGTCTGATAAATCCACTGAGTAAGTTCATCTTTATTGAACCATTTAAGGCTAAACAAAACTACCAGTGTAAAAAATAATATAGCAAGAACCCACTTTATATTATAAACAGTCCACCAGAAAGCAATTGTGCCTTCCTGAGGTTTCCCCCAGTTTGCAAAAATTAAAAATCCTATCATAAAAAATAAATGTAATGCTGTTTGATAAAGAGGTTTAGATGGAATTCCTGAAACATCAAAATCTTCGTCTGCCTGTCTTTTTTTCTCTTCTTTTATAAAAATAAGATGCATCAGCAACCCGATAATTATACTGAACATCACTGCTCCTACTGCCCTTGCAACTCCAATCTCCCATCCAAGAATTCTTGCAGTCAGAATTATTGCCAGAACATTTATTGCAGGACCAGAATAAAGAAAAGCAATAGCTGGACCAAGCCCTGCTCCTCTTTGATAGATACTCATAAACAGGGGCAAGATTGTGCAGGAGCATACAGCTAAAATTGAACCAGATACAGATGCCACGCCATAGGAAAGAAACTTATTTGCCTTTGCACCGAAGTATTTCATTACAGCAGCTTTATTTACAAAAACAGCAATTGCACCTGCAATGAAAAAAGCTGGAATAAGGCATAAAAGCACATGCTCCTGAGCATACCATTTGGCAAGAGCTAAGGATTCAAAAATCGCATTGGTAAATCTTTGATTCTCTACTGGGAGGAAATAAAATACAAGAAAAATAAGAACAATCCATACAAACTTAGTTCTTTCCTTCAATTTTGTCCTCCTGAATTTTTAGTTAAGTTTTACAAAAGCGAGGATCCTGACTATCTTTAAAATTTTTTAAACTTTCAAGCTCTTTTCTGATTTCCTCATCTGAAATCTTTTCAAGCACAGAAAGAATTAAAAATCTCTTAAACAGGTCTGTGTCATCAAGGCTGTAAAGAATCCATTTTCCCTTTCTTTTTATTTTTACTATACCTGCTTCCTTTAAAACTCCAAGATGAAACGAAACTTTTGGCTGAATCATATCAAGCGCATTAACTATCTCACATACGCAAAGTTCACCTTTTTCAAGAAGTTTGAGAATTTTAAGTCTCGTTTCATCAGATAAAGCATGAAATATCTTTGCAAGCTCAGATGTAGTTAAATTTTTCATAAAAAAGTATAAAAAAATTTTTATATGTTTGTCAACTTATTTTGGGTTACAGAATAAAGCCAAATTTTGGTAGAATAAAAAATTAAACTACTTTGGAGGTAAGATGTGGGTTACATAATTGTCACTGGCGGAGCTGGATTTATCGGTTCAAATGTGGTAAAAAGACTTAATGAACTTGGGGAAGGAAAAATAGTTATAGTTGACAATTTAAATATATCTGAAAAATGGAAAAATCTTGTAGAACTCAATTTTGAAGACTACATTCACAAAGATGAGTTTATTGAAAAAATAGAAGAATTTAAAAATTCAACTAAAGCAATAATCCATCTTGGTGCAAGAAGCAGCACCACTGAAAAAGATGTTGATTTTCTTATGAAAAACAACTATGAATACACTAAAAAGCTTGCTAAATGGTCATTACAAAACAATGTTAGATTCATATATGCATCAACTGCAGCCACCTATGGAGATGGTTCTAAAGGATTTTCTGATGAACACAGTTTAATCCCTTTTTTAAGACCTTTAAATGCTTATGGTTATTCAAAACAGATCTTTGACCTGTGGGCATTAAAAAATGGAATTCTTGATAAAATAGCTGGCATAAAATACTTTAATGTTTATGGTCCAGGAGAGGCTCATAAAGGTGAAATGAGAAGCATGGTTTTGAAAGCCTATGAGCAGATTAAAAGAGATGGCAAAATAAGACTTTTTAAGTCCTATCATCCAGATTACAGAGATGGCGAACAACTGCGAGATTTTATTTATGTAAAGGATGCTGTAGAGATGACTTTGTTTTTCCTTGAAAAGCCTGAAATAAATGGAGTTTTCAATGCTGGAACAGGTATACCCCGTTCATGGAATGACTTAGCAAATGCAGTTTTTTCAGTATTGAGGCTTAAACCCCAGATTGAATACATTGAGATGCCAGAGGAAATCAAAGGAAAATATCAATATTTTACAAAAGCTGATATAACTAAACTTAAAAAAGCTGGCTACAATAAACCCACTTTATCTCTTGAAGAAGGAATAAAGGACTATGTTGTTAACTATCTTGAAAAGGCTTAAATTATTTCTGAATTAATCTCATTAGAATATAAATTTTACAAAGTTTTTCAAGAACTTCACAAACTGAAAAAGCTTCGTCAAGATTAGAACCTACACTAACAGCTCCATGCCTTGATAAAAAAACAGCTTTTTTATTACCTAAGGTTTTTACAGCTTCCTTAGCAAGCTCTCTTGTACCTGAAGGGGCATATCTTGTAACATCTATCTCACCACCAAGAACATCCAGCTGTTCATCAAGAATTAAAGGAAGAGAAAGACTCAAAGCAGCCATTGTGCATGCAAAAGTAGAATGAGTGTGAATAACTGCATTTACATCCTTTCTTGCTTTATAAATTTCTATGTGAAGCTTCCTTTCAGATGAAGGTTCTCTGTGTCCTTCTATGACATTTTCATTAAAATCAATAATTACAACATCAGATGCTTTAAGTTTATTATAAGATTTGGAGCTTGCCGTAATAGCAATAAAATTTTCCTTCAATCTCATACTGATGTTACCACTACATCCAGTAACGAATCCTTTCTTATAAATTTTTTTTGCTATATTTAAAATTTTTTCTCTTTCTTTTTTCCATTGCATATTTTTATTATAAAATAATAAGAAGTGTTAGGGAGGATTTTATGAAAAATTTTTTGAAATTTCTGATTTTAATCTTTCTGCTTTTGCCCTTTACCAATGTTTACAGTCTTACAATTAATGAACTTCTTCAAGAGCTTGATACTCCCCAATGGAGAGACAAGATTGTAGAACCAGCATTTGTTGAAAAATTCAAAAATCCTGAAATGCTTTCAACGGTTATAAAACTCGCAAATGCCAATGGTTATGACTGGAGATACAGAATTCGTGCCATAAGATTTCTTGGAAGCATCGGCACTCCTGAGGCTCAGGAGGCTTTATTGGGAATGTTTCAAGATCCTTTTTTTCATCATGAATGTCCTTCTTTAAAATCCTATGTAGCAGATGCATTAGGAGACTTTAAACCCAGTATGAGACTTCTTGAAATTCTGAAAGAAGGCTTAAATGATCCAGAAACTCTTGTAAGAGAAGCTACTGCAAGATCACTGGGTAGAATTAAGATGGCTGAAGCAGTTAAATACTTAAAGGAAGCTTTTCTATCAGAAAAAACTCTGGCAGTCAGAATAGCAATTATCAATGCATTAAAATCAATAGGAACACCAGAGGCAAAAAATTTTATAAAGGAAATAGCCTCTGACGGAAACCATAGAGAATTGATAGATGCTTTTGGAGGTTCTTTATAATCCTGATTTATTACGTGATTTCGGAGTTCAGGATATTATTGAGATTTTCAAAAATGTATCTGAGGTTATGGCAAAAGAGCCTGCCTTTATAAAACTGAACATTCAGCAAGGTGAAGCAATGTTTGTAGGAGATACTCATGGAGATTTTTCAACTACAAAATATATTGTTAAAAAATTTTTAAATGCTTCAGGCAATCAATATCTTATATTTCTTGGAGACTATGTGGATAGAGAACCTGAACCTGAAGGTTCTCTCTGGAATCTTGTTTATCTGTGCTTGCTGAAAATAAACTTTCAAGCCAGGGTTTTTCTCTTAAAGGGTAACCATGAAGCAAACTATGCAGTGGAATGTTTCCCATATGAATTTAATGAAGAACTCATTGAACTCTTCGGTAGCAGAGGAACAAAAATTCACGATGCCGCTGTATCTGTTTTTCAGGAGATGCCTTTGATGCTTCAGACACTAAATGGAGTTGTAGCTGCTCATGCTGGATTTCCTATGAGAGGACAAAAAATAGATGATAAATCCCGTAAAGATTTAATTATAGACATTTTATGGGCAGACCCTGATGTTTCTCCCATGTTTAGAGGATACGAAATTCCTAAATTCACAGAAGATCAACTCATTAATTTTTTAAATTCCTCAGGTGCTTCATGCTTTATAAGAGGACATGACTACAATGTGGCAGGTAAAGCTATATATTCAAATAAGTGTATAACTGTATTTACCTGCCGTAGATATGCTTTCAGGGCAGGTATGACTGTAGCAAAAGTTGATTTATCCAGAAAAGTTAAAGATGCAACAGATATTGTTTTAGAAGATCTTACTTTTTACCTTGATACATTAAGATAAATCTTTTTATGCTTCTGTCATAGGTAGCTTCCACTTCTGGAGTAAAATAACATGCTGGCAGCTCTCCTCTTTTTCTATGGTAATGTAAGCACTCACAGCATATGCCTTTTTTCTCACAGGGTTCATAACTGCAGCTACAGATTTTTTTGTTTCTGTCAATTTTGCATTCCATAACTCTACCTCCTTAATTAAAGTTTATTTTTTAAGCAATTCCGAAAGCCCTTCTATATCTTTTACGATAATTTTACGTTTTTGTTCAGTTATATAGCCTTCTTTTTTTAATCTGCCTATTATTCTTATTGCTGTTTCAGTGGTTGTGCCTGCCATTTCTGCAATCTCCTGCTTGGTAAGTTTTAAATCTATTAAAATACCTTCTGCCAACTTTTTACCATACTTTGTGGCAAGCTTGAGGATTTGATAAACAATCCTTGATAAAACATCTTCCAGTGCAACACTTTTAAGGCTCTCAATTCCTCCTCTAAGCCTCATAGTAATATGATGAAGAATCTTATTGTTTAAACCAGGATAGTTATTGAATACTTCTAAAAAAATATCCCTTCCAATCTTTCCAATCTCGCAATCTTCTATAGCTATTGCAGTAGCTGGATAAGAAAAATTTTTTATTACTGCAAGGGCACCAAAGAAATCAGGTGCATCAATTATTTCAAGAACTATTTCTCTGCCATCAGCTGAAAATTTTGATATTTTAACCTTACCTTTTAAAAGAATATAAAACCACTCTGGCTTGTCTCCCTCATAAAAAATTACCTGACGTCTTTTTAATCTTTGGATTATTAAGTTTTTTTCAAGATTTCTTATGTCATCATTGCTCAGCTCATTAAAAATGACAACTTCTGTAAGCATTAATAATTTTAACAAAAATTCATGGTTTCTATCTCATTCTTCCATCTCCTTAAAGTTAAAGAATTGAGGAACATCTGCCATAGCATTAACGACTAAATCCACTAATCCAGAGTAATTAATCTTGAATTTCTCAAAAAGTCCGTAAGTTTTTATCATATCTCTTAATGCTCCCTTACAGTTAGAGCATGTGGCAACAACAAGTTTAGGAATATCCTGATTTAGAACATCACTAAAAGTATCAAGAATCTGTCTGGTTTTTAATCTGAAAGAGACTTTATTTCTCCAAACAGGAAAATTAAGTGATCTTATTATTGCAAAACCGCTTCCACCACCACAACAATAGTTATAAGGACCATGAGGATTCATCTCTCTAAATGTTCCAGGAGAAACTGCTTTTATAATCTCTCTTTGAGGATTTACAATTCCCATTAATCTAACAATATTACAGGAATCATGGAATGTTATTGGAAAATTGTTTCTCATTGGATCTAATTTAATTCTTCCACTTCTTATAATCTCCCACACTAAAGGTATACAGCTTTCTCTTTTAATATTCCACAGCGGAGAACTTGCAGGAAGAATTCTATCAAAAATTATAGAATAAACCTTATGAGAATGACCGCATTCTCCTATTACCAGCTTTTTTGCTCCAAGCTCATGGGCAATCTGTAAATGCCTTAATCCAACTCTTGCCAGTTCAATATCATCATACCACGCACCATAATTAACTCCATCATATCCGAGGGTTTCACTGCTTAAGGTATAATTAACTCCTGCAGCATCTAAAAGTATTGCAAAAGCCGCTATGTGATCAGGCCAGGAAAGATATTCTCCACCATTATGTAATAACATAATATCAGCTCCCTTTTTATCTACGGGAATGGTGATTTTTCTTCCAGTTCTTTCATGAATATCTTCTTCAATGAATCTTATTATATCTTTAAACGCATCAGTTCCCATTCCAGTTGATGAGCCAGCTTTTAAATGAAGTCTTGTTCCTTTTTGATAAACCTCTACAGGAGCCATACCAAGTTCCTGGCTGAACAGTTTTCTTAATTCTCTTGCAATTAGTCCATTATCAACTCCAACAGGGCAGTATAAAGCACATCTTCTACAAAGAGTACATCTATAAGAAAGTTCTAATAGTCTTCTTATCAGAGAATAAGTAATTTCTATATCTGCTCCGATAAAAGATCTTAACATTTTACCACTTGAAGTGAAATATCTTTTATGAATTCTACGAAGTATTTCTGAACGAAAATTGGGTCTATATATTTCTTTCTTGCCACTGCCAATATATACATGGCAAGCTTCTGCACAGGTATTACACTTCACACAGTGGTTCAGGGAAAGATAAAATGGTTTATAAAAAGTCCAGTTGGATTGATAATTCAGGAGTTTTCTAATGCCATTAAGAAATTTTTTTACAACTTCTTTTTTCTGTTCTTCTGAAGGATTTAGAATCTGAAAACCAGAGAAACCATCAAGAGAAAGGTCATATTTATTAAACCAATCATCAGGAGCTTTGTAATTGTCTTTTTTTTCATCAATATAAGGAGATAAGGATAAAAGTTCATTTTCATTTATATCAATAATTGGCTGTTTTGACTCCTTTGCAATTTCTTTTAGTTCTCTCATTGCTCTACCTCCTATATTTTTTCATGAAGATTGATGTTTTGGGCATTTTCAAGCCAGGTTTGATCAGGAAGTATATGCGGACCTGCCCAGACAACTTTGTAATTAAGTTGTTCAGAAATTTTTTTCTCTTCTGCAGAACCTTTTATCTGATACATATCGTTCCATAAGATTCCGTGAAAGGTTGCATATTTTACAGGACCATGAAAGAATCTTGAAAAGGGAATGTAAATCAAAAATAATTCAAAAATAACAAAGTGAACAATTGTAATTACAGATAACTCATCAACTGGAATACTTCCTCTTAATAATCCTGTTAGATAGGCTGAGAATTCTTTAACTCCATTGTCCTTCATTATTGCAAATAAACCTGTGGTAAAAAGAAATAGAAGAAATAAAAGATTTATATAATCAATGCTTGATGTGTATATTTTTAAATCATGAGTGGAAATTCTTTTGATGATTAATCCAGTAACTCCCAAGATTCCAAAGACATAGGAAAAATAAGCTATAAAATTAAGCTTTGAAGCAATCTCCCAATTAAAAATGCCATTAATTAAAAGAATTCCCATCCATAGGAATATTAACCAGATTCCCCAATGTAAAGCCATTGACCAGAACCATATCCCGTAGGGATTGAATTTTTTTACTCTGTGTAGATAAAAAATTTCTTTAAGAGGTTCTAATATTTCACCCATAAAGTATTTCTCTGGCTTTTTATCCTGCCAGTCAATTTCTTCTAAATAGGAACCGCCGTATTTTCTTTTTTCTCCTGCTTCATGAGGCACTGGATAAATCTCCCATCTAAGATTAACTGGCATTTTTGATATTCTGTAAAACTTTATTAAAATGCCAAAAACCATTATAATAGGAGAAGCTAAGGCGATGATAAATAATAAATTTCCCATCTTTCCCTCCATAAAAATTTTTTATAAAAATATAAATTTTTTTATAATATAACAAGGGTTTTGAAAGAGTCAATATTTGATTGAGATTCTTTTAAAATTATTGAAGATTTTTTAAGATTCTAAATTATCCATTCTTCTTGCCAGTTCAATCCATGGATAGGTTTGAATAACTCTGACAAGTGAATTAAGTCTGCCAGAGTTTATAAAATCAATTCTTTCATCATCATTATAAACATTGTAAAATGGTGTTGTCTCATAAAGGGCTTTACCAAGATAGTGCTCTGAAGGCTTTAAAACATCATCAGGTCTTGTATAAAAAGGATCTTCACCAGGACTGCAAGATTTATTAAATACATTGAATTGTCTGCATGCAAGAGGCCTCATCGGATAAATTGCACATACCTCATCAATTAAAAAAGGGCAGGATTCGCCTTTTTTATGGGATATGAGTGAGGCTTTTATTTTTGCTCGTAAGGGTTCTTTTACTTTTTCAATTACATACCAGTAAATTCCTACAATTTCAATAGGATAAACAGGAATGTCACGATGGGTTTTACAGCAAAAGCTACATCCACGATAACATGCCAGATTTTTACCCTTTTTTTTATATTTATCAATATCTTTTTTAACTCCTTCATCCATTATTGCATAAGCATTAAGAAGCAAGCGTAGCCAGCTGTGAAGTTTTTCATCTTCAGGAAAGCTAAGCCTTGATTTATTCTTTTTCAATTCTGATTTTTTTTGCTCCCTTCAGAGTTTTTAAAATGGCAGGATCATCAATCACTTTTCCCACTATATTTACTTCACTGGCTGCAACAGGATCCTCTCCTGTGCTTAAAGGAGTTTTTCCAAAAAATACTGCCAGAGCCTTACCTGGAGGCCAGTAACCAATGTCTCCTACTGCTACACAAGTTGTTGCTGTGCTGTCAAGAGGCATAGTTATACCTATTGAAAAGTAAAATTCCTCTCCCCATTCATTGATTTTGCTTTCTATTGGAAGTGCTTCAAGAATTTTTTTAGCACATTCAGTATCATATAATTCTGCTTTTATTTCTTTTCCATCAATAATTAATCTTACTTTTGTATTCATGCCTGTTTTACTTTCTTTTCTCTATAAATTAAAAGTGGAGATGTCTTTTTATTTACCACATCCTCATTTATAATGCACTCTGAAATACCCTTTTCAGAAGGAATAAGATACATTACATCAAGCATTATGTCTTCAAGTATGCTTCTTAAAGCACGTGCACCTGTTTTTCTCTCAATTGCTTTTTTTGCAATGGTCCGTAAAGCATCTTCAGTGAATGTAAGTTTTACTCCATCAATGCTAAACAGTTTCTGATACTGCTTTACAAGGGCATTCTTTGGTTTGGTAAGTATTTCTACAAGAGCATTCTCATCAAGTTCATTTAATGTGGCTACAACAGGAAATCTTCCTACAAACTCTGGGATCATCCCATATTTTATCAAATCCTCTGGCTCAACATAACTTAAAACATTTTCCTTATCCATCTTAGCTGTCTCTGAAAGAAATCCAATTGTTCTTTTACCAATCCTCTTTTTTATAATTTCTTCAAGCCCTACAAAGGCTCCACCACATATAAAAAGTATGTTCGTAGTATCCATCTGAATGTAATCCTGTTGAGGATGTTTTCTCCCTCCTTGAGGTGGTATGTTTGCCATTGTTCCTTCCACTATTTTTAAAAGAGCCTGTTGCACTCCTTCTCCTGATACATCACGAGTAATAGAGGGACTGTCAGATTTTCTGCTTATTTTATCAATTTCATCAATATAAATTATTCCTATTTGAGCACGCTGTATATCATAATTGGCATTCTGAAGCAGTTTAAGAAGAATATTTTCCACATCCTCGCCAACATATCCAGCCTCTGTAAGCGTTGTAGCATCAGCAATTGCAAAGGGAACATCAAGAAACTTTGCAAGAGTTTGTGCTAAAAGAGTTTTCCCTGTTCCTGTAGGACCAATAAGCATTATATTGCTTTTCTGAATCTCATCAGAGGAACTGCCTTTAAAAATTCTTTTGTAATGATTGTAAACAGCAACTGAAAGAATTTTCTTTGCTCTTTCCTGCCCGATAACATAGTCATTCAAAAATTTGTGAATTTCCTGAGGAGTTGGCAAATCTGTTTTTATTCCTTCAAGGCTGTTAAATCTTTCCTCTTCAAGAATCTCATTACACAGGGTGATACATTCATCACATATGTAAACTCCATTGCCTGCAATAAGTTTTTTTACCTCTTTCTGTGACTTACCACAGAAAGAACATCTCAGTATCTCTTCATTCTTTTTTGCCATGCTCACACCTTATTACTTTTTTATTGATGTAATAACTTCGTCAACAATTCCGTAGTCTTTCGCTTCTTCAGCAGACATAAAAAAGTCTCTTTCCGTATCTTTCTGTATTTTTTCAATTGGCTGTCCTGTGTGCTTTGCCAGGATATTATTTAGTAAATCCTTCATTTTTAAAATCTCCCTTGCATGAATCTCCACATCAGTTGCCTGACCATAAAATCCACCAATTGGCTGATGAATCATAACTCTTGAATGAGGAAGAGCAAACCTTTTACCTTTTTTGCCTGCTGCAAGAAGAACACATGCCATTGAAGAAGCCTGCCCAATGCAGTAAGTGGCAATATCAGGTTTTACATACTGCATTGTGTCATAAATTGCAAGCCCACTTGATACCATACCTCCTGGTGAGTTTATGTAAATATGAATATCTTTTTCAGGATCCTCAGTCTGAAGGAAAAGCAACTGTGCTATTACAACATTAGCAACCTGGTCATTTATTTCTGTACCAATAAAAATAATTCTATCCTTTAAAAGTCTTGAATATATATCATAAACTCTCTCAGTTCTTCCTGTCTGTTCTATTACTATTGGAACAATACTCATACTTCCTCCTGTTTTTTAATCTTATTTGATTTCTGTAAAAGTATGTCAAAAACCTTTCTTTCAAAAATACTGTTCTGCAAAGCCTCCAGAGAACCATCCCTTGACATGTAGTACTGTAAAACTGCCTGGGGAGTTATGCTGTATCTCTTTGAAATATTTATAATTTCTTGTTTAATCTCTTCTTCTGAAACAGTAACTCCCTCTTTCTCACCTATAGCTTCAAGAAGAATATAGGCTTTAACATTTCTTTTTGCTCTTTCTGAAATTTTATCCATATGTTGTGTTATATCAAATCCCAATGATTCGTATTCTTCTGAGATTCTTTTCATTTCCATTTCAACCAGACCTTCTGGAAGTTCAAATTCATGTGTATCAAGAAGTTTCTTAAGTATATCATACTTTTGTTTTTCAAGAGCCTGTTCTTTTTTATTAGTTTCAAGTCTTTGTCTTATATGATTTTTAAATTCCTCAGAGTTGTCAAAGCCAAACTCTTTATGAATTTCTTCATATGGAATGTTCTGTTTTCTTTTGACTTCTTTTAAGGTAATCTCAAAATTAACTTTTTTCCCTGCAAAATCAGCAATAGAGTCTTGTGGAAAATCAATGGTTAAATTGAAAGTTTCTCCTTTTTTCTTGCCTTCCAATGCTTTTGAAAAATCCTCTGGAAAAGGTCCTGCACCAACTTTATAGACATAGTCTTTTGCTTCTTTTCCAATGTCTGTTTTATAATCAATAACTACAAGATCTTCTTCCCGGACAGGTTCTTCTGTTGGTTCATAACTGCCTCTTTCTTCACATAATTTTTTAATTACCTCTTCAATCTCTTCATCTTTCACTTCTGTTGATATTTCTTCTATCTCTATATTTTCGTAATTAAGATTTTTAATTTCAGGGCTTACCTCAACAATTAATTCAAAAGAAAGAGGCTCTTTCCTCTTTATATCAATGGCATCTTCAGCCATTGGAGGAAGAAGAGGTTTTAAATTAGCCTCTTTAATTGCCTTTTTGTAAGATTCTGAAACAAGCCTTTCAAGCACCTCTGATGTAGCATTTTGACCGAACTTTTTCTCAATAATTGAAAGTGGTGCCTTTCCAGGTCTGAAACCAGGAATTTTTGCATCCCTTTGAATTTCCTTTAATGCCTTTTGAATTTCTTCTTCCACTACATCTGCTGGTATTTCAAATTTCAGTCTTTTTTTGGTAGCTGAAATCTCTTCAATTCCTTTTAACACATTCCCTCCTTCGTATGATTTTAATTTAAGTTTAAAAGTCAAGGTGAATTTTTGTCAATTTTTCTTAAGTAACAAATCCTTATAAATAGCTCTTGCAAGATTAAAAAGTTTTATGTATTCCTCTTCTGCATAATCTCTGTATGTGTTTATGTTTGGTCTGAAGGAATTATCTTTAAAAATCAAGGTAACTTCTGCATAAATTCCATCCCCTATATAAATCCTGTGTGAGTAGTCCTTTGTGGTTGCAAGAACAAGCTTTGCAAGCCCTATGTAACCAGGGTCAAGATTAATTGAGCGTTTTCCATCTCGTGAAAGTTTTTCTTCAATCTGATTTGTTTGAATTTTTATCTGCGCAATATCACCTTCAGAAATCAAATTTTTAAAAAATATGAATCTCCTCACTATAGGGCTACCAAGTTCTGCAGTATAGTAATCTGAATAATTCCAGTATCTCGGACTTGATTCTAAAACTATTTCGCCGAATTTTTCTTCCAGGATTTTTCTTGCAGTGTAGTATGCTTCTTTATCCTTGAAAAGCGTTCCAATAAATAGTAAAACCTTTTTTGGTTGCCCTATCTTACCCATTAAGATAATACTTGTCTTAGATGAGGAACTATATGAGGATTACTCCAATCAACAGGTCCTATGATTTTGTGCCTTAATACTCCTTTTTTATCTATAAGAAATGTTTCAGGAACTCCTTTTATTCCATAAATGGTTGATACAACTCCATCATCAACAAGCACAGGGAAAGTAAAACCCTCTTTTTTTGCCATTTCATAAGCAGTCAGAGGATTATCCTTGTAAAGAACTGTAAGAAATAGGAGGTCATCAGAAGCTCCATTTTTATTTAAATAAGCCTGTATTGACTTTTTTTCTACTTTACAATCATTGCACCATGATGCCCAGAAGTTGAGAATAACAATTTTACCTTTTAAATCTTTAAGACTCCATTTTTTACCATTAATATCCTTGAGTTCAAAATCAGGAGCAGGAAGTCCAATCTCTGCATTTTCTTTTATAGAAGTCTTGCCTTTTTTTAACAAAATACTTCCTGCAACAATCAAAGCAAGCAAAACAAATAAAATTAAAAATACATTCTTTTTCATCACTCACCTCAATTAACAGATGCTGTTACTTCTTCACTAACTTCCTTAAACTCTATCTGATTGTTATTCAGCTCAATTTTTATAAAGCTTGCTCCTTTAAAATTACCCTTCAGAATTTCTTCTGAGAGAGGATCTTCTATTTCTTTTGCAATAGCTCTTCTCATTGGTCTTGCTCCATAAGCTGGCTGATAATATTTGTTCAAAATCCAGTGTTTTACTTCATCAGAAACAGCAATAACAAAACCGTATTCTGCAAGTTTTTTATTTGTTTCAGCAATCAAAAGATCAATAATAGCAAGTAAATGAGACTCTTCAAGAGGGTGGAATACAACAATGTCATCAACTCGGTTCAGAAATTCAGGATTAAAGGTTTTTTTAAGTTCATCAAAGACACTGTCTTTGATTTTCTGATATATATCAGTAGTTTGAGATTTGTGAAAACCAAGAGGTGTTGATTTTTCAATCAATCTTGCTCCGATATTGGATGTCATTATTATAATCGTATTTCTGAAATCTACTTTTCTTCCAAAACTATCAGTAAGTACACCTTCATCAAGTATCTGCAAGAGCAGATTAAATACATCAGGATGAGCTTTTTCAATTTCATCAAATAAAACAACAGAATAAGGTCTTTTACGAATTCTTTCTGTAAGTTGACCTCCTTCTTCATAACCAACATAACCAGGAGGTGCTCCTATTAGTTTTGATACATTGAATTTTTCCATATACTCAGACATATCAAATTTTACTAACGCATTCTCATCATTGAACATGAACTCTGCAAGAACCTTTGCAAGTTCTGTTTTCCCAACTCCTGTAGGACCTAAAAAGAAAAATGAACCAATTGGTCTGTTTTTTGTTTTCAATCCTGCACGAGAACGTCTTATTGCCTTACAGACACTTTTTATTGCCTCATCCTGCCCGACAATTCTTTGATGTAAAATTTCCTCCATATGAAGCAGTTTTTCAGACTCTGTCTGTTCAAGCTTATAAAGTGGAATTCCTGTCATCTTGGAAACAGTATATGAAACATCCTCTGCTGTAACAAGGGGGACTTCCTTATACATTGAGTCTTTCCATTTTTTGTAGTTAGCTTCATAAATTCTTTTTAATTTATCCTCTTCATATTTTACCTTCTGTGCTGCAGGCAAATCGTGAAGTTTTATGTATAAAGACTTTTCCTTAGCAATTCTGGCAAGCTCAAACTCAAGATCTTTGAGCTCCTGAGGCATTACAGATCTTCTCAGTTTAATTCTTGAAGCTGTCTCATCAATAACATCTATTGCTTTGTCTGGTAAGAATCTATCTGTGATATATCTGTCTGAAAGTTTTACAGCAGCTTCTACTGCCTCATCTGTGATTTTTACCTTATGATGGGATTCATATTTTTCTCTTATTCCTTTTAAAATCTCAATTGTTACTTCAACAGTTGTTGGTTGAATATATACAGGTTGAAATCTTCTTTCAAGAGCTCCATCTTTTTCTATATATTTTCTATATTCCTGCGGAGTTGTCGCACCTATACACTGCATTTCTCCTCTTGCCAGAGCAGGTTTTAACATATTTGATGCATCCACAGAGCCTTCTGCTGCACCTGCTCCAATTATTGTATGAAGCTCATCTATGAATAAAATAATATTGTCTGATTGAGTCGCTTCTCTTATTACTGCTTTAAGCCGCTCTTCAAACTGTCCTCTGTATTTTGTTCCAGCAATCAATGCTCCAAGGTCAAGAGCAATAATTCTTTTCCCAAGTAAAATATCAGGCACATTCCCCTCAATAATTTTCTGAGCAAGACCTTCTACTATTGCTGTTTTTCCAACTCCTGGTTCACCAATTATTACAGGATTATTTTTTATTCTTCTTCCAAGAATCTGAATTACTCTTTCTATCTCATCTTCTCTTCCAATCACAGGATCAAGTTTGCCTTCCATAGCAAGCAAAGTGAGATCCCTTCCAAATTCATCAAGAGCTGGAGTATTTGTCCTTCTTTTTTCTTTTTGAGGTGTAGTCTGAAAATGAGGTCTTATGGAAAAGTTAATTGTCAATTGCCTGGCAGCTAAAAGATTAATCCCAAAACTTCTTAAAATTTTACCTGCAATTCCTTCTTCTTCTTTAATTAAACCAAGAAAAAGATGCTCACTGCCAATATATGGATGTCCTAAAAGTCTTGCCTCCTCCACTGCATTTTCAAGAACCTTTTTAGCTCTTGGAGAAAATGGTATTTCTCCATAGGTAAGGAGATTGCCCTCGGTATTTACTCTTTTTTCAATTTCATATCTTACATTTTCTGGAGGAATCCCGATTTTTCTAAGTATAGCCACTGGAATGGAATCTTCTTCTCTTAAAATTGCAAGAAGTAAATGTTCTGTATCAAGAAACTCGCTATTTCTTTTTTCTGCTTCTTCTCTGGCATAAAGAATTATTTTACGCCCTTTTTCTGTAAACTTCTCAAACATTTTAAAGCTCCTGTAAAAGTTTTTTAGTTTCTAAAATCAATATTAATTTTTTTGCTTGTTTTGTGTCAACCAGAAGGGATAAATCCTTTACATCAAATAAAACAAATATACTGCAGAGACAAACTGAATAAACTTATAAAAATTTTGTGAAAGCTCTTCAGGAGTTGATTCAAGAAATAACTCTTCTTCTTTAATTTCTATACCCAATCTCTTTGCAGCAAAAATCACCCTTTCTCTCTGCCCTCTTTCATGGGGACGAAAACTTCTGAGTATCAATCCATCATCACTGAAAAAATAGTCTCCTGTGTCCTTTTTTCTTAATACTACTTTTATTATTTTTGATTCTTTCCCAGCTATTGGAATAGTCAGAACATAGGCACCTTCAGCTGTTATTCTGTATTGAAATGATGAAGCAAAAAATTCTACGAAATCATGAAAAATTTTTTCAGCTTCCTCAGCTTCTATAGGTTCTGTTGTAGCTAATAGAGTACCAAATAAAAATTCTTTAATAAAATTTTCTGTCTCTTCTTTTATCTGACTGTCCTCTGGAGCATCACTCCACAGGATTCTACACGAGCGGAATACAGGACTGTAAACTATTTCTCCTAAGGCTACCTTTTCATTCAGTTGAAGATCAAATGGTAAAGAGATTGTTGTTTTATCTTTTGTAATTTTTCTTCTGTCACGGTAAAATGTTATTCTCGTTTTTCCAATTTTTGGAAGAAAAACTGTTTTTGTAATCAGATTCATGAAAAACAATATAACACATTTTACTACTGTTGAGCTACAATAACTGTAAATGTTATCATAAAACCTATATGAGCGTAATCAAACCTTTTAAGGGAATTGTTTACAATCCTGAAAAAGTATGTGGAGATGATGTAATGTGCCCTCCTTATGATATCATCTCCGATGAACTTAAAGATTTTTTCTATAATAAAAGTCCATATAACATAATAAGAATTGATTATGGAAAAAATTCACCGGGAATAAATAAATACAGTCTCGCAAAAGAGTATCTGGATAGATGGCTTGAAGAAGGTATTCTTGTACAGGAAAAAAAACCCTGTTTTTATGGTTATGAAATTCAGTATTCTTATAAAAATAAAACTAAAATATTGAGAGGAATCATAGGCACTGTAAAGCTTGAAGAGCCTGGCAAAGGAATTTATCCTCATGAACAGACTTATTCAAAACCCAAAGCAGACAGATTAAATCTCATGAAAGCCTGTATGGCAAATACATCATTGATATTTTCTATCTATCGCTCAAAAGAAAGAATAACATCGCAAATACTTGAAAATCTTCAAAATCCTTATATTCAGGCAAAGGATTTTGATGGAAACATTCACAGGCTTTTTAAAATCAATGATCAATCTCAAGTAAAAAAAATAGTGGAAGAGTTCAATAACAAAGCCATATTTATTGCTGATGGTCATCATAGATATGAAGTTGCCCTTGAGTTTAAAAAACAGATGACAGAAGCCTATCCACACATTGAGAACCCTCCGTGGAATTATGTTCTTATGTTTTTGACCAATATTGAAGATGATGGTTATTTAATTCTGCCAACTCACAGACTTCTAAGCACTCCTTTACCTGTCAAGCATCAGCTTGAAAAACAAAATCAGTTTTATTTATTTGAATTCAACAAAAATGAAGATATTCAGGAAGCAATTGAAAAAATGGGAACTAAAAATATTGGAGTTTATCTAAAGGATAACAAATTCTATATTCTTCAATACAAAGGACAATCCCTTAAGCATTTACCTGAAGAGTTAAGAGACCTTGATGTTACAATTCTTGAAGAAATAGTTCTAAAAGAAATCTTTCCTCAGAAAGAAGTCTGTTATGATATAGATATAGAAAAAGGTATAAAAATGGTTAAAGAAGGAAAATGTGATGCAATTTTTATATTGAGGGCAACAAAAGTAGAGGAAATAGAACGAGTTGCACTTGCAGGTCTAAGGATGCCTCCAAAATCCACATATTTCTATCCAAAACTTCTTACAGGAATGATTATTAACAGTTTTAGAGAAAATTTTTAATGGAGGTTTAATATGGCATTAAAAGTTGCCATTAACGGTTTTGGCAGAATTGGAAGACTTTTTTTCCGTGCTTCCTATGGGTATCCAGATATTGAAATCATTGCAATTAATGATCTTACAGATGCATATACTCTTGCTCATCTGCTTCAGTATGACTCTGTGCATGGAAAGTTTAAGGGAAATGTTAAATCTCAAGGAAATAATATTGTAGTTGATGGAAGAGAAATTCAGGTTTTTGCTGAAACAGATCCTCAAAAACTTCCATGGCAAGATTTAAAAATTGATGTTGTTATTGAATCAACAGGAAGATTTACAGACAGAGCAGGAGCATCAAGACACATCCAGGCTGGTGCAAAATGGGTGATAATCACAGCGCCTGCCAAAGAAGAAGATATTACAGTTGTGATGGGTGTTAATCATCATCTTCTTGATCCTGCACAGCATAAAATAATCTCAAATGCTTCATGTACCACCAACTGTCTTGCTCCTGTGGCAAAGGTTCTTCATGAAAACTTCGGGATTGAAAAAGGCTTTGCAACAACTGTTCATGCCTACACAAATGACCAGAGAATCCTTGATCTTCCTCATAAGGATCTAAGAAGAGCAAGAGCTGCTGCTGTTTCAATGATTCCTACCACAACAGGTGCTGCAAAAGCTGTAGGAAAAGTTCTTCCAGAACTTAAAGGAAAGCTTGATGGACTGGCAATAAGAGTTCCAACTCCTAATGTTTCAATGGTTGATTTTGTGGCTCTTCTGAGTAAAGATGCTACAGAGTCTGATATTAATGAAACATTGAAAAAGGCTTCCCAGGAGCATCTTAAAGGAATTTTGCACTATGTTGAGGAGCCTCTTGTTTCTATTGATTTCAACGATTCACCATATTCATCAATAGTTGATGGACTTCTCACAAAGGTTATAGAAGGAACACTTGCAAAGGTAATCTCCTGGTATGACAATGAATATGGATATAGTTGCAGAGTAAGAGACCTTATTCTTTATTTAATGGAAAAAATTTAGGAGGACAGCATGGCACCATTTAATAACTCTTTTGATAAAATGACGATTGAGGATTTGCCTGTAAAAGGGAAAAGAGTTTTTATCAGGGCTGACTTCAATGTTCCCCTTGATGCAAATTTAATGATAACTGATGACAGAAGAATTCGTTCTACTCTGCCAACTATAAACTATGCAATTGATGAAGGAGCAAAAGTAATTTTAGCTTCTCATCTTGGCAGACCAAAAGGAAAAGTTGATCCAAAGCTTTCTCTTGCACCTGTAGCAAGAAGACTTCAAAGACTACTTAACAAAGAAGTAATTTTTGCACCTGACTGCATTGGTCCTCAGGTAGAACAACTTGTCTCAAAAATGAAGGAAGGAGATGTGCTATTACTTGAAAATCTTAGATTTCACATTGAAGAGGAGAAAAATGATGAAAAATTTGCCAGAGCTTTAGCATCATTAGCTGATTTTTATGTAAATGATGCCTTTGGTGCATCACACAGATCCCATGCTTCAATTGTGGGTATCCCAAAATTCATTCCATCTGCTGCTGGGTTTTTACTTAAAAAAGAGATTGAATACCTGAAAGGTGCAGTGGAATCTCCAATAAGACCCTTTGTTGTAATACTTGGTGGAGCAAAGGTTGGAGGCAAAATTGGAGTACTTGAAAATCTTGCAGATAAAGCAGATAAAGTCATAGTTGGTGGAGGTATGGCTTTTACATTTATAAAAGCCATGGGATATGAAGTCGGAGACAGTCTTGTTGAGCCAGATATGATAGATTTTGCTCTTAAAATTATGGAAAAACTCCGCAATAATAAAGTTAAATTTTATTTACCCGTTGATGTTGTTATTGCTCAAAGTATAGAGCATGGAGCAGAAACAAAAATTGTTCCTATTCAGGAAATACCACACGGCTGGAGAGCACTTGATATAGGTCCTGCCTCAGTAAAGCTTTTTACTGAAGCACTACAGGATGCAAAAACAATTCTTTGGAATGGACCAATGGGAGTTTTTGAAATAGATGCATTCTCAAGGGGAACTTTTGCAATTGCCCATGCAGTTGCTGATTCCTATGCTTTTACAATAGTTGGTGGTGGAGATACAGATTATGCAGTACATAAAGCAGGTGTAAGTGATGCTATTTCATTTATCTCAACTGGTGGTGGTGCTGCTTTACAACTTCTTGAAGGTAAAGAGTTACCAGGACTTGCTGTACTGCCTTCTAAGAAGAAAGATTAATAAAAAGAAAGAGGGGAGTCATCATGGATGACTACCCCTTGTTTTTCAAGAGCTTTTTTAATATGTTTTGGAAGACAAAACATTGCAGTATGTGCATCTATATCATAAAACTTTAAACTATCCTCAATGAAAATAATTTTTTCATTTATTTTACTCATGGAATCTTCAGGATTTATTTTTTTGGAAACAAGAACAAAACCCCATGGAGCAAAAAAAGAAGGAATATAAGCAATGTAAGGTTTTACATATGGGAATACTTGCTTGAGAGTAGTAACAATTGAGACAAATACTCTTAGATTATTCACAGAGGTAGAAGCAGATTGGGTAACCATCATTCCATTTTCTGTTAAAGCTTCATTAACTTTTTCATAAAACTCTTTTGTATAAAGAAGATAAGCAGGTCCTCCTTCTGCTGGTTCTGGCAAGTCTATTATTATTACATCAAAATAGTTTTTCGTTCTCTCAATATAAACTCTTGCATCATCTATAACCAACCTGACCCTCGGATCATCAAAAGCGCCATTATGCCATTCTGGAAGATATCTCTTAGCAGTTTTAATAACTGATTCATCAAGCTCAACCATTACAACTTCTTTAACAGGATATTTTAAAACCTCTCTCAAAGTAGCTCCTTCTCCTCCACCTGCTATAAGAACCCTATCTACTGTCTCACTTAAAAGCATCACAGGATGAACCAGTGCTTCATGATAAATAAATTCATCAGCCTCAGCAGACTGCATCTTACCATCAAGAAGAAGACATCTGCCAAGATTGCCAGAATAAATTACTTCAATTCTCTGATAAGGAGATGTTTCAGAATATATAATCTCCTTCAGAGAATGAAGTATAATCTCATCCTCTGATGTTTGCTCAATATACCATTTGCAATTCTTCATAACATACCTTATGTGGCAATTTCTCGTTTTTATAAGAAATTATACCTCTTTTCATTTCAACAATTGATGGAGATTTACATTCAAAGGCTTCAATAATATATTGAGCTGCAACCTCTGGCTTTAAAGTGTCTCCACAGGTAAATACATCCACTGCAGCAAAACCATACTCTGGCCATGTATGAATTGTAAGATGAGACTCAGCAATAACTATTACTCCACTAATACCAAAAGGATTAAATTCATGGAAATTTACATTAATGATTGTTGCATTTGCTTTTTTTGCAGCATCTACAAGAATTTTTTTGACGCTTTCGAGATCTTTGAGGATCTCGGGATTGCAATTTTTTAATTCAATTAAAAGATGGGTCCCTAAAGCATACAATTTTTCGACCTCCTCCCACAGAGATGAAAACAGGGACAAAGCCCCTGCAAACTTTATATATTAAAGCAAAAAAAATTTTTTTGTCAAACAAATTTTTTATCTCCTCTTTTTAAAGCTTCTCATTAATTCAAAAAGTTTTTGACTTCATTGTTACCAAAAAGTAACAGAAATGATATAAAAAATGTTACTTAAAAGTAACTTAGATATAAAAATTCTTTGATTTTTCTTTATTTTTATTTGGTATGTAATTTGCATATGTAATATGCAAAAAACCTTAAGAGGAGGTGATAAAACAGTTCTATATTTTTTCAACAAAAAAATTTTTTAAAAAGGAGGTTGAAGTATGGAGGAAAAAAAGAAAGGTGTTAGTGAGGACTGGTTAGCGTTCTGGTTAGCAATTGTTATCTTTCTCATCTCTCTTCTTTCATACACAGGATTTGATCCTCTGGGCTGGGTTGTAAGTACAAAAGAATGGACAGACTCAAGCAAGGCAATAGCTCCGACAGGAAAATTTTATCAAACTCTGAAGGGTGAAATTACCAAGATTGATGGTAACAAGCTCACCATTAAAAAAGCTGATGGAAAGGAAGAAACTGTAACTGTAGCAGATCCAACAAAGTATAAAGTGGGTGATATTTACGAAAAGAAAGGGCTTTCTGGATTTGCTTCCTTGGTACTTACCTATATCTTCATGGCTGTGGTTTTCTCAATTGGTGCAGCATTAATGCGAGCTAATATAGTAAAGTTCAATATAGGATTCTTCTTTGTCTTCTGGCTAAGTTATCTGTGCTGGTTTATTGGTCACTATGCCTATTTTGCAGCAACAGATACTAAAAAGTTCAACATTCCATGGTCATTAAAACTTACAGGTGAAGGTGGATTTATATTTGCACTTTTATTTGGTTTGATAGTTGGCAACTTCTTCAGAGGCTTTGCAAAGTTCATTGGTGAGGCATTAAAGCCAGAGTTTTACATTAAAACAGCCATTGGTTTAATGGGTGCATTGTTGGGATTGAAATCTGCACAGGCATTTGGACTTGCCTCAGCAGTTCTTTTCAGAGGACTCTGTGCTATAATTGAAGCCTACCTCATTTACTGGGCACTGGTTTACTGGATTGCAAGAAAGTGGTTTAAATTCAGTAAAGAATGGGCAGCTCCACTGGCATCAGGAATTTCCATCTGTGGCGTGTCTGCAGCCATTGCAACAGGTGGAGCAATCAAGGCAAGACCTGTTGTTCCAATTATGGTAAGCTCTCTTGTTGTTATATTTGCCGTTGTTGAGCTCATTATTCTTCCATTTTTTGCACAGGCTTTCCTCTGGAAAGAGCCAATGGTTGCTGGTGCATGGATGGGATTAGCAGTAAAGACAGATGGTGCAGCCTTTGCATCCGGTGCTGTTGTTGATGCACTTATAAGAGCAAAGGCTGAGACAGCTGCTGGAATTAAGTATGAACCGGGATGGATGTTAATGGCAGCATCTACAACAAAGCTCTTTATTGATATATTCATAAGCATTTGGGCATTTATTCTTGCTTATATCTGGTGTGCAAGAATTGAGTGCAGACCAGGTGAAAGAGTTTCTGCAGCAGAAATATGGAGAAGATTTCCAAAATTTGTTATGGCTTACGCTGTAACATTTATTGTAATTCTTCTTATTTCTGCTCCCCATGCTCCAAAGATTGAACCGGTGGAAGCTCAGATTAAAAATGTAAATAAAGAAATAACAGCAATTGAAAAACAACTTGCCACTGTTACTGATGAAACACAAAAAGCTCAGCTTGTAGCCAAAATTGATGAGAAAAAGAAACAGATTAAAGACCTTGAAGCAAGCATTAAAGATTCAAAGAAAATAATCTCACAAACAAGTACTGCTACAGCAGGAACAAATGCCTTAAGAGTGCTATTCTTCTTGATTACATTCTTCACAATTGGAGTAATGTCTGACTTCAGAAAACTCTGGGAAGAGGGAATTGGAAAACTTGCACTTGTATATCTAATATGTCTGTTTGGATTCATTCTCTGGATTGGTCTATTGATATCTTATATATTCTTCCACGGAGTAAAACCTCCGGTAATAACTGGATAAAGGAGGAAGGAGCATGGCTGAAGAAGCAAAACTTAAAGAAGAACTTGAAAAAATGGAGTATGAGCCTTTACTTCCAATTGAGAAAAAGCTTATTGTATGGAGCGTAGGGCTTGGTATAGTTTTGTTGATTGTCCTTGTATGGATTAGCTACACATTCTTTCCAGCATCCCACGGATAAAAAAAAGGGGGATAATCCCCCTTTTTTTTAAAACTTTATTTTTTCTCTTTAGCTTTTTATCTTGGGATAAGTTTTGTAGCCAGTTGAATTCTTATGGTTGCTCTTTCCAGGGCTGCCTGGGCTCTTGCAAGGTCAATGTCTGTTTCTCCAGCCTGGGCTTTGCGAATTCTTTCCTCTGCACGGGCTAATGCTGCCTTTGCTCTTTCAATATCAATCTCTTCAACTCTCTCAGCACTTCCAACCAGCACCAGAACTCTGTCATTAAGCACTTCACAATATCCTCTATTAACAAAAAGATAATGCATCTGCCCATCTTTCTTGTAAGAGAGAGAACCAATCCTTATGGCTGTCATGAAAGCACAATGACCTGGAAATACTCCAAAATCTCCTTCTACGCCAGTAGTATATACTTCATCAACTTCTTCGTTTATTAGTTCTCCATAGGGAGTTATAACTTCTAACTTCAATTTATCCGCCATTCTTCACTCCTTTAATTTATACCTGTCTTGTATATCCCATCTTCTTTGCTTTTTCCTCAACTTCTTCAATTGGACCAACCATGTAGAATGCCTGCTCTGGCAGGTCATCATATTTACCATCAAGAATTGCTTTGAAACCCTTTATTGTGTCTTCAAGCTTTACATATTTTCCTGGTGTTCCTGTAAATGTTTCAGCAACATGGAATGGCTGACTTAGAAATCTCTGAAGCTTTCTTGCTCTTGCAACAATAAGTTTATCATCTTCAGAAAGTTCTTCAATTCCGAGAATTGCTATAATGTCCTGCAATTCTTTATATCTCTGAAGAACTGCCTGAACACCTCTTGCAACCTGATAATGCTCCTCACCAATTATTCTTGGATCAAGAATTCGGCTTGTTGAATCCAGAGGGTCAACAGCAGGATAAATTCCTAACTCTGCAATCTGACGGGAAAGAACAACAGTTCCGTCAAGGTGAGCAAAAACTGCTGCAACTGCAGGGTCTGTTAAGTCGTCTGCAGGAACATAAATTGCCTGCATAGAGGTAATTGATCCTTTTGCTGTTGTTGTAATTCTTTCCTGAAGGGCTCCCATTTCTGTGGAAAGCGTTGGCTGATAACCAACTGCAGATGGCATTCTTCCAAGAAGTGCTGAAACCTCAGAACCTGCAAGAGTATACCTGAAAATGTTATCTATAAAGATAAGAACATCCTGTCCTTGATCTCTGAAGTATTCTGCAACTGTAAGTGCTGTAAGAGCAACACGTGCTCTAACTCCTGGAGGCTCATTCATCTGCCCGTAAACAAGAGCAACCTGAGGCAAAACTCCTGAATGCTTCATTTCAAGATAAAGGTCATTTCCTTCACGTGTTCTCTCTCCAACACCTGCAAAAACTGAAACACCACCGTGTTTCATTGCAATATTATGAATCATCTCCATAATGATAACTGTTTTCCCAACTCCTGCACCACCAAACATTCCCATTTTACCACCTCTGACAAATGGAACAAGGAGGTCAAAAACTTTAACACCTGTTTCAAACTGCTGGGTTGTTGGTGACTGGGCTGTAAACTCAGGAGCTGGTATATGAATTGGATAATACTCATTAGCCTGAATTGGACCTATTTCATCAACAGGTTCACCAATAACATTTATAATTCTTCCAAGAACAGGCTTACCAACAGGAACTTTAATTGGTGCGCCTGTGTCAACAACCTTCATCCCTCTGACAAGTCCGTCTGTGGAACCCATAGCTATTGTTCTAACTCTATTTTCACCGAGATGCATGGCAACTTCCAGCGTTAGATGAATCTCTGGAATACCTTTCTGAGGATCACCAGGTTCATCTATTCTTAGAGCATTCAAAACTTCAGGTAACTGCCCTTCAAATTCACAGTCAACCACTGTTCCAATGACCTGTACTACTTTGCCTACGTTCATAATCTTTAAACCTCCTTTTATTCTTTTTTTAAATTTTTATCCTTCACTTTGTTTTAAAGCTTCCACACCACCAACAATATCCATAAGCTCTTTTGTGATTGATGCCTGTCTGACTTTGTTTGCTAATAGAGTTGTTTTCTTAATCAACTCATCACAGTTCTTTGTGGCATTATCCATTGCAGTCATTCTTGCTGCCTCTTCTGCTGCCTGAGATTCTAAAAGAGCTCTGTAAATCTGGATTTCTATATAAATCGGAAGAAGCATGGCAAATAACTCAGGTGCACGTGGCTCGTATGTAAAGGGAATAAATGCAGGCTGTTCTGAAGGCTCAGATGCTATTCGTCCAATGGGTAAAATTCTATTAACTACAACCCTTTGAGATATTACAGATTTAAATTCATTATAAATAATCAACACTTCATCAACTGCTTCGGTAACATAGGCATTAATCATCTCCTGTGCTATTATCTGAGCGTGAGTGTATTGAAGTTTTCCAGAAATTCCTGTCCATATATTTTTAAGCGGAATCTCTCTTCTTTTGAAATAATCCCTTGCTTTTCTACCAACCACTGAAATTGTGGTATTCAAACCTTCTTTCTTTAACCTGTCTATCTCTTTTGTGGCAACTCTTAAAATATTCGTATTAAATGCTCCACAGAGTCCTTTGTCAGATGTAATAACAAGTACTTCTACTGTCTTAATAGGTCTTCTTAAAAGCAAGGGAGGAAGATCACTTCTTGTTTCAACTGCTCCAGCCAGATCAGATAAAACCTGTTGCATTTTTGTAGCATATGGTCTGTATCTGAGCATGCTATCCTGAACCTTACGAAGCTTAGCTGCTGCCACCATCTTCATAGCAGAAGTGATCTTTTTTGTTCCTTGTATTGCCTTTATTTTTTTCCTTATATCTCTTAATGTTGGCATTTAACTGCTCCTACCTTCAGATTTTAGTTATTAAGGCTGAAATGTCTTTTTAAACTCTAAGATAGCATCTGTAATCTTCTGTTTTAATGTATCATCAAGCTCTTTCTTTTCTCTAATTTCCTTTCTCAGGTCTTCTTTCTGACTTCTGATAAAGCTCAAAAATCCCTGTTCAAATGCTTTAATTGAAGAAACGGGTAAATCATCAAGATGTCCCTGAGTTCCAGCGAAAATTAACATGATCTGATCTTCTACAGGCATTGGAACATACTGGTCTTGCTTGAGAAGCTCAACCATTCTCTGTCCTCTTTCAAGTAATGCTCTTGTAGCTTTATCAAGGTCTGCAGCAAACTGTGCAAATGCTGCCAATTCTCTGTACTGTGCAAGGTCAAGTCTTAACATTCCTGCAACCTGCTTCATTGCTTTAATCTGCGCTGCACCACCAACACGGCTGACTGATAGACCAACATTAATAGCAGGACGAACACCTGCATAGAAAAGCTCAGGCTCAAGATATATCTGACCATCTGTAATGGAAATAACGTTTGTTGGAATATATCCTGAGACATCACCAGCCTGAGTCTCAATAACTGGAAGTGCAGTAAGAGAACCTCCGCCTTCTGCATCTGAAAGCTTAGCTGCTCTTTCAAGCAATCTTGAATGCAGATAAAATACATCACCAGGATATGCTTCTCTTCCTGGTGGTCTTCTCAGAATCAATGAAATCTGTCTGTATGCATAAGCCTGCTTTGTAAGATCATCATAACATACAAGAGCATGCATACCTTTGTCTCTGAAATACTCACCCATTGCACAACCAACATACGGAGCTATATACTGCATTGCAGCAGGTTCTGAAGCAGTAGCTGCAACAACAATTGTATGATCCATTGCCCCATATTTCCTCAAAGTTTCAACAACCTGGACAACGCTCTGACGCCTCTGACCGCATGCAACATATATACATATACAATTCTGACCTTTTTGATTGATTATTGTGTCAAGCAGAATTGCTGTTTTACCAGTCTGACGGTCACCAATGACAAGCTCTCTCTGACCTCTTCCTATTGGAATCATTGCATCTATTGCCTTAATACCTGTCTGTAGTGGCTCCTTAACAGGTTGTCTTTTAATAATTCCAGGAGCAATTACATCAACTTTTCTAAAGTGTTTTGCATTAATTGGACCTTTACCATCAATTGGCATTCCAACTGCATTAACAACTCTTCCAATAAGCTCTTCTCCAACTGGTGTTTCCATAACCCTTCCAGTTCTTTTAACAATATCTCCTTCCTTTATCAGTTTGTCATCACCGAACAGAATTGCTCCTACATTGTCTTCTTCAAGGTTGAGAGCCATTCCATAAACACCATTTGGAAGCTCAAGCATTTCAGAAGCCATACAGTTGTCCAGCCCATAAATTCTTACAACACCGTCACCAACAGAGGTAACAATTCCTACTTCGCTGACATCAGCTTTCTTTTCAAAGTCAGCAATCTGCTTTTTAAGGTACTCGCTAATTTCTTCCATCTTAAGTTCCATAGTTTTTCACCCCTTTATAAGCTTATCTCTTAAAAGACCTAACTGGCCTTTTATGCTCAAATCATACATTGTACTGCCCACCTTAACCCTGACTCCACCAAGTAATGATGGATCAACCTCATACTGTAATTCTATATCTCTTCCAGTAATTGTCTTGAGAGCCTCAATAATCTTTTGCTTAATATTTTCAGGAAGCTCTACAGCAGATGTAACAATGCCTTTTGCCTTTTTCTTGGCTTCCAGATAAAGTGCATTAATATACTTTACAATCTCTCCCAATCCAACAAGCACTCCTTCAATACTCAGGAAGGTAAGAAATTTCTTTGCTTCTTCTGGAAGTGCCAATTTCTCACAGAGATAATTAATTACTCCAATTCTTTCTTCCTCATTAAATGAGGGTGAAGTAAGCATGTTTCTGAACTGCTTTTCTTTCTGCATGAGCACTGCTATTGATTCTAATTTGCCTGCAATTTCAGGAACCTGGTCAAGATTCACCAGGCTTAAAAATTTTTTTGCATATTTTTTTGCCTTAGCTCCTCTTACCTTTCTCAATTTTTCCGCCCCTCTATTATTTTTATTGATTCCTGAAGAAGCTTTTCCTGCTCTTCAGGTGTTATTTTCTCTTTCAGTTTTTGCTCGCTGAGCTGGATTGCAAGCTCTGCTGCCTCAAGTCTTAACGCATCCTTAGCCATTTTAACCTCAAATTCAATGTTTGTTTTAGCCTGCTCAAGAATTTTTTCCTTTAATTTATCAGTTTCCTGCATAATCTGTAATTTTTCTTGCTCACCTATTTTTTTAGCTGTATCTAAAATATCCTGAATCTCTCTGTCCTTTAGTTTAAGCTTTTCTTCTACTTCCTGAAGAGCTTTCTGGGCAAGCTCTTTAGCTTCCTGTGATTCTTTTATACTTTTTTCAATTAATTCTCTTCTCTGAGCAAAGAATTTTTTAAGGGGTTTACCTAAAAATTTAACAATAAGAAAGACAAGTATAGCAAAGTTAATGAATTGAAAAATCCAACTTTTTAAACTTCCTCCTGCATGCTCTGCTTCTGCTGCCATTGCTGAAGAGGCAAACATTACTATCATTAATATCAAAATCATTAATCTCTTCATATTACCTCCAATCAAACTTTTATCAGTTTATTCACGATCTCTTCAGAGAGTCTTTCAACTTCCTGCCTGAGCGCTGCCCTTATTTTTTCTGTTTCTGCTTTGATTTCTGCTCTTGCTTTTTCAATCATCTGAACAGCTTCTTTTTCAGCATTTGAGACAACCTCTCTCTGATAAGAAAGCCCTTCCTCTCTTAAAGCATTGATGATACTTTTTGCCTGAGCCTTTGCCTGAGCCAGATCTGCATTCATTTGAGCAATGGCTTTTTCTTTCTTTTCATTCATAGCTTGAGCTTCTTCCAGAGCACCTTTAATTGTCTGCTCCCTCTGTCTGAAAAGCTCCATCATGGGTTTGAACAGAATAGTATTAAGAATAAACATCAATACAAAAAATTGAATCATTAAGACAAAAAACCAATTGTTAAACTCTAACATACCCCACCTTCTTTCTGTTAGATTTTTGTGGCTATAAAAAACAACTGCACAAAAGAATACCATACAAACTCTATTTTGTCAAGAAATTGTTAATTTTAAATTTTTATGGATTTCTTAAAATTTACTTATAAATCTCTGTGAATCACTACAGGACTAAGAGAAAGGCTCTTTATATACTTGGCTATTTCTTCTGCTAAAACCACTGACCTGTGCCTACCTCCAGTACATCCAATTGCTATTGTTATATAAGCTCTGCCTTCTTTTTTATATCCTGAAAATGCAAAACTCAGAAAATTCTTAATATATTTCAAAAATTCAATTGTTTCCTTTTGCTTCAATACAAAATCTTTTACTGGTTCATCTTTTCCGCTTAGTTCTGTTAAAGAAGGTACAAAATAAGGATTTGGCAAAAATCTTGCATCAAAAACAAGATCAGCATTCATGGGAATGCCTTTTTTATAACCAAATGAAATAATGGTTACTGAAGGCAATATTTCTTCTTCTGCATAAATTGAACGAATTAATGATCTTAATTGATGGGGATTAAAATTTGATGTATCAATTATTCTTTCAGAAAAACTTCTGAGAGAATAAAGTAGAGCTCTTTCCTTTTTGATCGCTCCAATTAAATCACTGCTATAACTTGAAAGCGGATGAGGTCTTCTTGTTTCTTTATACCTTAAAAGAATTGCCTCATCATCAGCCTCAAGAAATAAAATTTCTATTTTGTATATGCTTTTGAGTTTCTCAATAACTTTTGTTGCTTCTTCTAAAAACTGCTGAACTCTTATGTCAATTCCTATTGCAATATTCTTAAAGGTGGTGTATCTCTCAAGCAACTTTAAAAATTCCAGTACAACAGGAGGCGGAAGATTATCTACACAGAAAAATCCGATATCCTCCAGTGTCCTCAGAGTTACGGTTTTACCTGCACCAGAAAGCCCTGTTACTATTACTATAAATTTTTCAGATTTTAACTTATCTGGCTGGCTCAATTAAACCAAAATTGCCATCCTTTCTTCTGTAGACAACATTAACATCTCCAGTAAATGAATTAAGAAAAATAAAGAAATCTTTATCTAAAAGCTCCATCTGATCAACTGCTTCCTCAGGAGACATAGGTCTTAAATCAAATTTTTTATATTTAACGATTCTCTTTGGCTCCTCTTTCTCTTCAAAAGATGCGGAGGGATATTTGATTGCTTCTTTTTTATTTTTATTTTGAACTTTCTCTTTATACTTCAACACCTGTTTTTCAAGTTTTTCCACAACCTGATCCACTGCTGAATAAAGGTCTTCTGTTTTACCTTCAGCCTGAATTAAATGCCCATTTACTTTTAACAAAACATCTATTTTGTGAGTAAACTTTTCTGTACTTATTGTTACTATTGCCTCTGAGGCGTCATTTAAAAATCTTTCAAATTTGCTCACCCTTTTCTCAATATACTGTTTTAATGCTTCTGTAACATCAATGTTTTTCCCTCTGATTGTTATTTTCATTCTGTGTCCTCCTTAATAATTTTTTAGTTTTCTCAATGACTTTGGTGGTATTTTAAGCTCTTCTCTATACTTTGCAACAGTTCTTCTCGCAACATCAATACCCTGTTTTTTTAATATCTCTGAAATCTCATGATCAGAAAGAGGCTTTGCTGGATTTTCTTCACTTATAATTTTTTGAATTAAATCTTTTACAAAAGTAGTGGAAACACTTCCATGATTTGATGGTAAAGCATTACTGAAAAAAAATCTGAAGTTAAATACACCATGTTCGCAAGCAAGATACTTATTTGAAGTTACCCTACTTATTGTGCTTTCATGAAGTCCAAGATCAGTTGCCACATCCTTCAAATTAAGAGGCTTTAAATAGCTTATGCCTTTATCAAAAAACTCTCTCTGAAACTTGATCAGACTTTCAGTTACTCTGTAAATGGTCCTGTTTCTCTGCTCTATGCTTTTTAAAAGTTCTACAGCATTTTTAAACTTTTCTTTAAGATATTTCTTCTCATCAGAAGATAAAGCTTTTTCTGTGAAAAGCTTTCTGTAAAGTTTGCTTAATCTGAGCTTTGGAATTCCTTCGTCATTCAATATAATTTGATATTCACCTTCAACCCTGTTTACATAAACATCAGGAACTGGAATCTGCACATGTGTTTTAGAAAAGTTTCTACCTGGTCTTGGCTCAAGCTTTTCTATATTTTTTACTGCTTTAATAACCTCATCAACGGAAACATTAAATTTCTTCGCAATGGCTTCATATCTCTTCTTTCTTATATCTTCAAGATGCTCTTCAACAATAGATTGAACAAGTGTATTTTCCAGAGCAAACGCTTTTATCTGCAAGATTAAGCATTCTTTAATATCCCTTGCACCAACTCCTGGAGGATCAAAGCCCTGAACAAGTTCAATTGCTTTCTTTACAGTTTCCATATCTGTAGCTGAGATTTTTGCTATTTCTTCTTCTGTTGCCTTAAGATATCCATCTTCATCAATGTTTCCAATAATTATCTCAGCCACTGCTCTTATTTCATCTGGAGCTCTGCTTAATCTTAATTGCCACAGAAGATATTCCCATAGGTCAGAAGTTGTTGAGTAAAAGAGTTCAAAGGAAGGCTTTTCTTCTATACCAGGATTAAAATAGCCAAGATCTCTGCCGTCATCAGCTCTCTCAGCAAAATATTCATCTATCATTATCTTTTCTAATTTATCAACTGCTATGGGCTCTTCATATTCTTCTAAAATTTCCTTTTCGTGATTGTTTTCCGTTTCTTCATCCAGTTCAAGCATAGGATTTTCCATTAACTGAAGCTCAATGAACTGACTGAGCTCAAGCTGTGGCAACTGTAAAAGCTTAAGCTGAAGCTGAAGCTGTGGAGTAAGTGCCAATTTCTGTGTAAGCCTTAGTTCAGTTCTCTGTTCAAGTGCCATTATAGTTTAAAATCCTCCCCTAAGTAAGCTTCTCTTACCACAGGATCATTGATCAATGTATCAGGACAACCCTCGGCAAGCAATTTACCGCTGTGTATTATAAATGCTCTATCAGTTATGGAAAGAGTTTCCCTCACATTATGGTCTGTTATTATTACTCCAATTCCTTTATCCTTGAGATGCTTTATCGTTTTTTTTAATTCAACCACAGCCAGAGGATCTATACCTGCGAATGGTTCATCAAAAAGCATAAAAATAGGTTTTAAAGCAATTGCTCTTGCAATCTCAGCTCTTCTACGCTCTCCACCAGAAAGCTTATACCCCTCTCTATCAGCAAACTCTGTTAAATTGAATTCTTTAAGAATTAAATCAACTTCCTCATCAATTCTGCTTAAAGCAGATTTATCATCTTCATATTTAATTTCAAGAACAGCTTTCAGATTGTCCCTGACTGTTAGTTTCCTGAATATAGAAGGCTCTTGAGGGAGATATCCCAATCCAAGTCTTGCTCTTTCGTAAATTGGCATTGATGAGATATTTTTATCATCAAGAAAAATACTGCCACTGTCTGGTTTTATTATTCCTGTTATCATATAAAAAGTGGTTGTTTTTCCAGCTCCATTGGGACCCAATAAACCCACAACTTCTCCACTTTCTACATTGAAGCTGATACCTTTAACAGCCTCTTTCTTGCCAAAGCTTTTTTTTAAATTTTCCACTTTAAGAATGCTCATTTTCCTGTTTTTTTCTCTTTTAAATAAACTTTGCTTTTTTCCACCAGTGATCTGTCATCTTTCAAAAAATATGTTATCTTTTCACCTGTTACAAGATTTTTGCCCTCTGTTGCTCTTGGTTCACCTGTGAAAATCACTCTTTCCTCTGGCTCAGGAAGATATGTTGCCTTATGTGAAGTAATAACTCTATCTGCCTTTACAAGCTTTACATCTCCTATTGCCTCTATCATCTTTATGTTCCCACCTTTTTGTTCATCTTCATAATAAACAATCATTTTATTTGCATACAATGTAACCTCTCCTCTTTTAGCAACCACATTCCCTTCAAAGGTAGCTGTTTTTGTTTTACTATCATTTATAAGCGTTCTTGAGGTTATTATTATAGGCTCTGGCATTTCTTTTTTTTCTTGAGCTAAAACTGGGTTAATAAAAAGAAACAGAGCTATTAAAACTATAAGACTACTTTTTAGAATAAACAATTGCTGTCACCCCTTTCTTTAATTCTATCAAATTTTCACTGGCTTTACCAGAGTTCCCCTCTATAAGAAATCTGCTTCCTTCAATCTTAAGTGGATTATCGGAATAAAGAGTTTTATCCTTTGCACTGTAGTATGCCTCTGTGCCATAAATTTTATAGTCCTTTGAAATTCCTTCTATTCCTTCACTTAAAATAAGGTCACCTGATTCTGTCCAGTAAAATCCCTTTTTCGCTTTTACAGTAAAATTTTTTTCAGGAAAAAACATTGTAAGCTCTCGTAAATCCATTAACTTGCCATCATCACTCATTAAAGCTTCTTTTGAGAAAAGTTGTAGTTTTAACTGTCCATCTTTTTTCTGAATAAACTGAGCATCTCTAAAAAAAGAACCTTCCATTGAAACCTTTACCTTAACAGAAGATTCTCTTTCCAGATAATTAAGAACTACGAGTAAAATTATAACAATAATTATGCCAGCAAAAACTAATACCAGTTTTTTCATCTATGATTAAATATACCATAAAAAAGCTTTCAGGTGCGATTATGGTAAACCTGAAATTGCTGTTAGAACTCACCTTTATAAACTTTCTATTGAATTCAACAGAAACTTTTGACTTGTAAAAGCAATTTAGTTTAAACTTTAAAATGCATTTTATAAAAAATGGAGTGATGCTATTTTTTGTGCTATGTTTAATCTATGCGAAACCATGTTATGCAGAAGCTGACTATTTTAAAAATTTTAAAGAAACTCTTTTATCCTATTTCCCTATCATTTCTGGTAAAGTTGTAAAACTGGAAAACAACAAACTTACTCTTGATAAAGGATCTAAAGATGGAGTAAAAAAGGGACAGAGGATAGTTATTTTTGAAGAGACTGTTCCTTTAATTCACCCTGTAACAAGACAGGTTATAGGTAAATCAGAAAAAATAGTTGGTTCTGCTGAAGTTATAAGCGTTGAAGAAAATTCTTCAGTAGCTGAAGTTTTAGAAGGAAATATTCCCTCAGCAAATTCCCTTTTATTTAAGATACCGAAATCAAAAATTAAAATTTTATATGCCCAGACAGATACTGAATGGGCAGTTGGCGAAGGTTATTACAGAGAGCTGAAAGATACTGAAAGATTTGAACTTATTGATGCTCCTGTAAATGTAACAGAAGTGGAAAAACTTTTAAAACAGTCAGGGAATGCTGATGTTTTACTTTTAGTTAAACAATCAAAACAGAATGGAAACCTGAAGCTTTCTCAAGAGCTTTACTGGATTAAAGATAAAAAACTTTTTTCTCGCTCAGAAATTGAACTGCCTGCATTAGCTTTGAATGAGTTAAGAAAAAAATATGCTTCATTAATAGTTCCTGAAGGGCACACTCTTCTTTCTTTCAGACTTTCAAGAAGCATTAACAGGATTGCTGTGGGCAATTTTGATGGAATAAGCTCAAATCAAATTTTAATTGCCTCAGACAGTGAGATAAGCCTCTACAGTATAGATGTTGACCTGAAACTAAAGAGCAACTACTCAGTTTCAGTAAGTGGTGATGTTCTATGGTTTGATACAGGTGATATTGATGGGGATGGTAAAGATGAGATAGTGATAACAATAAAAAAGGATGATAGAGTTATCTCATTAATAATAAAGTGGGCTAAAGATGGATTCAATGAAATTGCCAGACTTAATGATATATTCTTAAGAATCTATGAAGGAAAATTAATTGCCCAGAGGTATTCTCCTTCCTCTGGTTTTGATGGAGAAATCTTTTATATAAATCCTCAAAACTTAGGTTATCAGGCTCAGGGTGTATTGAAACTTCCAGTTAAAGCAAATATTTACGATTTTTATCTTTTCGGCAATATTATGTTCAAATGGGAAGATGACGGCTTCCTTGCAGTATACAACAACAAGGGTGTTTCTCTGTGGCGCTCACAGGAACCTCTTGGATATGGACTTCAATATGAAAAACAAACTGGAATTGCCATGTTAAGTCTTGGAAAATGGAAAGTTCAAAGCAGAATAAAGCCTTTGAGTAATGGAATAATAGTTATAGAGAAAAAACCCCTTTTAGGAGTTGTAAATGTTTCAACACTGGGATACAAAAGCTCTACATTACATCTGCTTCAATGGACAGGAATGGGAATTGAAGATACATCCATTACAGAAGAGATGTCAGGAGAAATAATTGACTATGCTGTTTCATCAGATAAATTGTTTGTTCTTGTAAAGCCTCCTTTTGGCTTCAATCCTAAGAGGCTTCTTCAGGGAGAAAGCCCTTTTGAGACAATTCTACATATTCTTTCCTTCAAATATTAAAAATGGGTAGATTTATAAGGCATGTTGGAATAATAATGGATGGAAATGGAAGATGGGCACAGATGAGAGGACTGCCCCGTTATGAAGGACATAAAAGAGGAGTTGAAAAAGTAAAAGAAATTATCAATGCTGCAATAAGATTGAATATTGATGTTGTTACCTTCTATGCTTTTTCAATAGAAAACTGGCAAAGACCAAAAAAGGAAGTTGAAATAATTATGGAGTTACTACAAAATCATCTAAAAAAGGAAACTCAACTGTTTCTCTCTCAAGGAATCAGGTTCAAAATGATAGGAAATCGTCAGTTGATACCCTCACATATACTTAAAATAATTGAAGAAACAGAGCAAATAACAGAGCATTGCACTAAGCTTACCGCACAGTTTGCCATAAGTTATAGTGGAAGGGATGAAATCTTAAGAGCAGTAAAAAAAATAATTGAAAATCAAATCAAATCTGAGGAACTCAATGAAAGCCTATTCTCATCAATGCTTGATACAGCCGGGACTATAGAACCTGACCTTATAATCAGAACTTCAGGGGAACAAAGACTCAGTAATTTTCTGATATGGCAGTCTGCCTATTCAGAGTTTTACTTTACGCAAACTCTCTGGCCAGATTTCACTGAAGAGGAGTTTACAGAGGCAATTCTTGATTTTCAAAAAAGACAGAGGAGATTTGGAAAAGTAAGTGAGTTTACAAGGTCATAAAAAAAGAATTCTTGTTGCACTGATTGCTTTACCTCTTCTGGTTCTACTTATTGTAAAGCTACCGGCATACTTCTTTTTAGCACTTCTCACAGTAGTGTGTGCAGTGGGAATGTGGGAATTTTTAAAAATGTATAAGACTCACTATTTCTGGATTGGTTTTGGAGTTTTATCCTCTGTAATCCTTTTTTTACTTAACTGTTTTTATCCCCAGCTTGCATTGCATTATTATGCTACAGCCTTTGTAGTAATAACTACCACTCGTTTAATAACAAAAAAAAACCCTCAGCATGCCCTGTCTGAAATTTCTTCTATTATGATCGGGCTTTTATACATTCCTGCTTTACTTGCTTTCCAGTGGTTTTTAAGAAATCATGGCTGGCAATGGATTATATATCTTTATGCTGTTGTGTGGTCAGCAGACTCCTTTGCCTATTACATTGGAAAGGGATTCGGGAAAAAGAAGCTTTATCCAGAAGTAAGCCCAAAAAAAACATGGGCTGGTGCTTATGGTTCTTTAATAGGTGGAATGATTGCTTCTTTATTATTTGGACATTTTTTACTGTCAAAGCCTCTTATTAAACTTCTAATAGCTGGCTTCTTAATCGGCTTTATCAGTATATTTGGTGACCTTGTGGAGTCAATGTTTAAAAGAGAGGCTCAGGTAAAGGATTCAAGCTTTCTCTTTCCAGAGCATGGTGGAGTTCTTGATAAAATAGATAGTATGCTTTTTGCAGGAGTTTTAGTCTATTTTTTTATGAAGCTTATGTAGGAGAAGGCATTGAAAAAAGTTGTAATACTTGGTAGCACAGGCTCTATAGGAAAAAATGCTCTTCAGGTAATACGACAATTTCCTGAAAAATTTAAGGTTTTAGGAGTTGCTGCCAAAAGCAGTATTAACCTTCTTAAAGAGCAAATTAAGGAGTTTAAACCAGAGTATGTGGCAGTTTATGATAAAAAAGCCTGCGAAAAATTAAAGAAAGAAATAAAATCATCAAACATACTCTGCGGAGCTCAAGGAGTATGCGAAATCGCTGCACTTAAAGAGGCAGATATTGTTCTTTCAGCCATTGTGGGTGCAGAAGGTCTTTTGCCCACATTTGAAGCAGTAAAGGCTGGCAAAGTAATTGCTCTTGCAAACAAGGAAAGCCTTGTAATGGCTGGTGATTTAATAAAAAAACAAGCCAACCAAAGCAAAGCTCAGATAATTCCTGTTGATAGCGAACACAGTGCTGTTTTTCAATGCATTAATGGATGCAATAAACCTTACATAAAAAAAATATGGCTTACTGCCTCTGGAGGACCATTTAGAGGAAAGAAATCCTATGAAATAGAAAATGTAACTCCTCAGGAAGCATTAAATCATCCAAAATGGAAGATGGGAAAGAGAATTACCATAGATTCAGCAACTCTTATGAATAAAGGATTTGAAGTTATTGAAGCTCATTTTCTTTTTGACATACCTGTTGAAAACATTGCAGTATTGATTCATCCTCAAAGTATTGTGCACTGTCTTGTTGAATTTATTGATGGAACCTACCTTGCTCAGATAAGCAATCCTGATATGAAAGCACCCATTGCCCTGGCACTTTCCTTTCCAGAGAGACTTCCAGATATAATTTCTCCAATAGATTGGAACACCTTAGGCAAGCTTAATTTTGAATTACCTGATACAGAAGTTTTTCCATGTCTTAGCCTTGCCTACGAAGCAGCCAGGCTTGGAGGCAGTATGCCAGTAGTTTTAAATGCTGCTGATGAAATTGCTGTTGAAGCTTTTCTTTCAGGAAGGTTAAAATTTAATGAAATACCCAAATTGATTAAAAATGTTATGGATGCTCACAGGGTTTCTCATCCTGACAGTATAGAAGAAATCCTTGAAATTGATAACTGGGCGAGAAAAAAAGCAATGGAGGAAATAAAAGAATGAATTTAATTTATGCAATAATTCTTTTTGGTTTTTTAATTTTCATTCATGAAATCGGCCATTTCCTGGCTGCTAAAATATGTGGAGTAAGGGTTCTTAAATTCTCAATTGGCTTTGGTCCAAAACTAATTGGTAAAAGAATTGGAGAAACAGAGTATCTTCTGAGCGCTGTTCCTCTTGGTGGATATGTAAAGATGTATGGTGAAGAGTTGACCGATGAAGTAATTGATGAAAGATACTCTTTTAAACATCAACCGGTTTATAAAAAAATCTTCATTGTTTTTTCAGGTCCTCTTTTTAACATAATTGGCGCAGTCTTTCTCTTCTGGATTGTATTTGTTCACGGAGTTCCTGTACTTAAACCTGTAATAGGAGAGGTTATGGAAAAATCACCTGCATACATGGCAGGATTAAAGAAAGGTGATAAAATCTTAGAGATTGAAGGACAAAAAATCTCAAACTGGTTTGATATGGCTCAGTTTATACAGCAGAATCCAGATAAAAATCTCAATTTTAAAATTGAAAGAAACGGTGAAATCATTCAACTTCAGATAACACCTCAGGGAAAGAAAGCTAAAAATATCTTTGGAGAAAACATTTTTGTTGGGCAAATTGGAATAAAGCCAGATGAAAAAGCAGTCTTTATAAAAAAGGAAGATCCTTTCAATGCTCTTAACAAATCTATTCAGAAATGCTATGAAATTGTAGAGCTTACCTATCTTACCATTGTAAAAATCTTTCAAAGAGTTGTTTCAACAGAGGTAATAGGAGGTCCTATTCTTATATTCCAGGCTGCGGGGAAAACAGCTGAGCAGGGATTTGTAAGTTTCTTAAGCTTTGCAGCAATAATCAGCATAAATCTTGGAGTGCTTAACTTGCTTCCAATTCCTGTCTTAGATGGTGGTCATATTTTATTTTTCTTAATTGAGGCAATAAGAAGGAAACCATTAAGTGAAAAATTTATTGCTGTTTCACAAAAAATTGGCATAGCCTTTTTAGTTGCCTTAATGATGCTCGCTTTTTACAATGATATTTTAAGAGTTTTAACTGGAAGGATGCCCTGATGAAAAGGATTTTTTCTGCTGGTGGAGTTGTTTATAGATTTGAAAATGGAGATTTAAAAATATTGCTAATTTCAACAAAAGAAGGTAAAGCATGGGCTTTACCAAAGGGATTGATAGAAAAAGGAGAGACCTCTGAAGAAACTGCCTTAAGAGAAATAAAAGAAGAAACAGGCATAAGTGGTAAAATAGTTGATAAAATTGGAGAAACTTCTTACTGGTTTGTCATGGAGGGAGAAAAATACTTTAAGACTGTAAAATATTTTCTTGTGGAATACACAGGTGGTGAAATAACTCCTCAATGGGAGATTAATTCCGCAGAATGGTTCAAAGCTGAAGAAGCAATCAAGAAAATTACTTACAAGACTGACAGGGAAATTTTAAAAAAAGCCCTAGAGAAAATTTATGGGCAAAATATTAACTCCTGAAAAACTGAAAAAAGAGATAGAGAAATTAAAAAAAAAGGGTAAAAAAATTGTTTTTACAAATGGATGCTTTGATATAATCCATGTTGGACATGTAAGATATTTAAAGGAAGCAAAAAAACTTGGAAATGTACTGATAGTTGCCATAAACTCTGATAGCTCTGTAAGAAAAATCAAACCACTCAGACCAATTAATGTAGAAAATGAGAGAGCAGAAGTGCTTTCTGCAATGCAATTCGTTGATTTTGTTACATTTTTTAATGAAGACACACCCTATGAACTTATTAAATATATTCAGCCAGATGTTCTTGTTAAAGGAGGAGACTGGAAGATTCAGGATATTGTAGGAGCAGACCTTGTAAAGGAAGTTTACAGTCTTCCCTATGTTGAAGGAGTTTCAACAACTGAAATAATCAATAAAATTTTAAATAAATACAAAACTTCCACTATTCAGCCTTCAGATGAAATTATTGAAAAGGCAAAAAAGGTAAGATTTCTTATTCTTGATGTGGATGGAGTTTTAACTCGTGGAGACATCATTCTTGATGATGAAAATAATGAATTTAAAATTTTCAATGTAAAAGATGGACACGGGCTTGTAATGCTTCATAAAGCAGGAATAAACATTGCTGTAATAACAGGAAGACACTCAAAAGCGCTTCAGAGAAGAATGAAAGAATTGGGGATTACAGAGGTTCATCAGGGTACAAGAGAAAAACTCAAAATTTTCAATGAAATAGTTGAAAAATTTGATCTTAAAAAAGATGAAATTGCAGCAATCGGAGATGATATAATTGATTTATCTATTTTAATGAGGGCAGGACTATCAATTGCTCCACAGGATGCTCATGAAGAGGTGAAAAAAAGAGTTGACATGGTAACTCAATGTAAAGCTGGGCAGGGTGCTGTAAGAGAAATCTGTGATATAATTTTAAAAGCAAAAGGACTCTGGGATAAATTTATAGATGAATACTCAAATCTTTAATCTTCCTACAACATTAACGATTATACGCATACTTATTATTCCGATTTTTATAATAGAGGCACCAACAAATCCACAATTTGGTGCATTTCTATTTTTTATAGCCTCTGTAACGGATTTTCTTGATGGATATCTGGCAAGAAAATTTCGTCAGATAACAAAATTAGGAATTATATTAGACCCTATTGCTGACAAGCTTCTTGTAATATCTGCCCTGATCATTCTCGTTGATATAGCAAGAGTTCCTGCATGGATAGCCACTGTTATTATTTTAAGAGAATTTATAATCACAACAATGCGATTTTATGCTTTATCCCGTGGAGTTGTTATTCCTGCTGAAACTGCTGGTAAGGCAAAAACTGTGCTTCAGATGGTATCAATTTTGCTTCTTCTCATTGCAGAGGAGATATATGGAGTAGATCTTTACGATTTAGGAGTTATTTTAATATACATTGCCACATTTGTGGCTGTATTTTCTGGGATTCAATATATCTTCCACTTCTGGAGGAATATAAAATGAGTCTTCTTTTCTGTGTATTAGCCTTTTTTCTTGGCTCCATTCCATGGGGATATCTCATCGGTAAATCAAAGGGTATTGATCTTAGAAAAACTGGAAGTGGAAATATCGGAGCAACAAATGTAATGAGAGTTATTGGTAAAAAAGAGGCATTGATCACTTTATTGCTTGATATAGCAAAGGGTATTATTCCTGTTTTGATTGTAAAAGCCACTTTCTATGGAGAAAATTCAATTTTAGCTGGTGCAGTGGGAGTGTTTGCCATACTTGGACACTGTTTTACACCTTTTCTTAAGTTTAAAGGAGGCAAAGGAGTAGCTACCTCTATAGGAGTCCTTTTAGCCTATATGCCTTTAGCTGGACTTATTACAGTTGTTATCTGGATAATGACTGTTAAAATCAGCAGAATCTCTTCTATGGGAGCTCTTGTCTCCTTTGCTTTACTTCCTTTGAATGTGAGCATTATAAATTATCCAAAGGAGTTTTTGGTTTTTGCATGGCTCTTTACAATTCTCATTTATACAAGGCATATTTCAAATATAAAAAGATTGATCAAAGGAACTGAACCAAGAATTGGAGAAAAGAAATGAAAGCTGTTGTACTTTTAAGTGGAGGAATTGACTCCTCAACCACTCTTGCCATAGCAAAGCATGAAGGATTTGCCTGTTATGCTCTTTCCTTTGATTATGGACAGAGACATAAAGTAGAGCTTGAATCTGCTAAAAAGGTGGCAAAACATATAGGAGTAAAGGAACATTTAATTATTTCCTTTGATTTAAGAAAAATCGGAGGATCAGCATTAACATCAGAGCTTGATATGCCATCTGGAACACAGGAAGGAATCCCTGTTACCTATGTTCCAGCCCGTAATACCATATTCCTAAGTTTTGCCCTTGCATGGGCTGAGGTTTTAAAGGCATCGCATATCTTTATTGGTGCCAATGTTGTTGATTATTCAGGATATCCTGATTGCAGACCCGAATATCTTCAAGCTTTTGAATGCATGGCAAATCTTGCAACAAAAATCTCAATAGAAGGTAAATTGCAATTTAAAATTCATGCTCCTCTTCTTTATCTTACAAAAGCAGAGATAATTAAAAAAGGAGTTGAACTCGGAGTTGATTATTCTCTTACATGGAGCTGCTACAACCCTCAGGGTGAACCTCCAAAACCATGCCTTACATGCCCCAGTTGCATATATAGATTGAAAGGCTTTGAAGAAGCTAACTTAAAAGATCCTCTAATAAAATGATTACAATAAAACTTCACACGAATGTCATAAAAAAAATAATTCTCAGTGCAATTAAAGCCAATAAAGGTAAGTATACATATGAAGAACTGGTAATTGACGGCTTGAAAATTCTTGACATGATGAGAGATGTGGGTTGCAGAATTATAATTAAAGGAAAAGAAAACCTTAAAGATCTAAAGCCTCCATGCGTTTTTATAGCAAACCATATGAGTACCCTTGAAACACTGGTTCTTCCTGGTGTAATTGGGAAAGAATTCAGAGTAACCTTCGTAGTGAAGAAATCTCTACTTAAATATCCATTTTTTGGAAGGATTCTGTCTGCTCTGAATCCAATTCCTGTTACAAGAAAAAATCCCAGGGAAGACTACAAAGTAGTAATAACTGAAGGATTAAAAAGGCTTCATGAAGGAATATCTGTAATAGTTTTTCCTCAAGCAACACGTGAGATTATTTTTGATCCTGCGAAATTCAACACTCTTGGAATAAAGCTTGCAAAAAAGGCTCAGACACCTGTTGTGCCAATAGCGTTAAGAACAGATGCATGGGGAATAGGCAAAATCTTTAAGGATTTCGGTAAAATTGATTCTTCAAAACCTATTTGTTTTTTTATCGGTAGCCCTCTTTATATTGAAAATAAAGGACTTAATGAGCATATTCAGATTATTCAATTCATAGAAAACTCTCTTAAAAAATGTTATAATTAGATATGCAAGTTAAAGCCAATGACAGAATTGAAACTTTTCATGATCTTGTCAGAGTTCTCAAAACTCATCCTGAATGGCTTGAGGAACTGAGACAACTTATTTTAACTACCGAGCTCATTGAACTACCGAAAAAATTTGAGGAATTTATAGAAAATGAATTTAAACCTTTAAAGAAAAAGGTAGATAAATTAGAAGAAGATGTGGCTGTGCTTAAACAAGATGTGGCTGTGCTTAAACAGGATGTGGCTGTGCTTAAACAGGATGTGGCTGTGCTTAAACAGGATGTGGCTGTGCTTAAACAGGATGTAAAAATATTAAAGGATGATGTGGGAATGCTTAAAGGTGATATGTTTGAAATGAAATTAAAGGATAAGGCACCTTCTCGTTTTGGTTATATTATCAGAAGATGTAAGGTTTTAAGTGCTGAAAAATATGTAGAAATCTTAGATGATGCCCTTGATGAAAACAAAATTACCTTTGATGAAAGAGAAGATGCTCTTGATGTTGACCTTGTTGCAACCGGTGTTCTGACAAAGGATCCTTCAAAAAAAGTCCTCCTCGTTGCTGAAGCTTCTGTAAAAGCTGATAAAAGAGATGTAGAAAGGGCTTATAGAAGAGCCCAGATTTTTAAAAAAGCTACTGATACTGAAACACTGGCTGTTGTAGTCTGTAAAGAAAAAACACAGGGTGCCATAAAAAAAGCTAAAGAACTTGATGTTATTCTAATAAATGTTCTACGCTGATCTTCATATTCATTCCAGATTCTCCAGAGCAACAAGCAAAGAGATGACCCCTGAGGTAATTGAGCAGTGGGCTCAGCTCAAAGGTATAAAACTAATTGGAACAGGTGATTTTACCCATCCAGAATGGCTCAGGGAAATAGAAAAAAAATTAAACGAGGAAGGAAACGGACTTTTCACCTTAAAAAAACAATATTGCCTTGATGTGCCTGATTCCTGCAAAGAGAAGATATTTTTTATTCTCTCCTCTGAAATAAGCTGCATTTATCAAAAAAATAATAAATTAAGAAAAATCCATCTCGTAATTTTATCTCCTTCAATAAAGGATGTTACAAAAATAAATCACGCTTTATCTCAAATTGGAAGTCTTGGCTCAGATGGTAGACCCATTCTTGGAATAGATGCAAAAGAAGTTATGAAAATAATTCTTGATATTTCACCATCTTCAATGATAATTCCAGCCCATGCATGGACTCCTCATTTTTCTGTGTTTGGTTCTCAGTCAGGTTTTGACAGTCTAACTGAATGCTTTGAAGAACTTACTCCTTACATCTATGCAATTGAAACAGGTTTGAGTTCTGATCCACCAATGAACTGGCGTCTCAGTGAACTTGACAGAGTAGTTCTTGTTTCAAATTCTGATGCCCATTCACCAGGAAAAATTGGCAGAGAAGCAAACATCTTTGATACAGCAATGGATTACAATGCCATTATTCAGGCAATAAAAACAGGTAAAGGATTTCTTGGCACAGTAGAGTTTTTCCCTGAAGAAGGAAAATATCATTATGATGGACACAGAGCATGTGGAGTAAGACTTTCACCTAAGGAGACAATAAAAAGAAATTATCTATGTCCTGTATGTGGTAAAAAAGTTACTGTTGGAGTAATGCATAGAGTTGAACTCCTTTCCGATAGACCTGAAGGATTTAAACCTCCCCAATCCCTTCCTTTTCAATCCATTATTCCTTTACCTGAGATAATTGCAGAAATAAAAAATAGCTCTGTGCAGTCTAAATCAGTATTTGATACATACATGAAAGCCCTTTATAAATTAGGAAATGAATATGATATACTTTTGAAAAAAGATTTATCGGAGATTGAAAAATTTGATTCAAAACTGGCAGAAGCAATTAAAAGAATGAGAGATGGAAAAGTTTATGTAGAAGCTGGATATGACGGAGAATATGGCAAAATAAGAGTTTTTGGTGAATCTATTGAAACAGAGATTAAAGGGCAGGCAATCCTTTTTTAAATGAATCTTAATAAAAATCAAAAAATAGCAGCAGAAACCTCAGATAGAATATGCTGTGTTCTGGCAGGTCCTGGTACTGGTAAAACTCTCACAATAACTGCAAAAATCATTCATCTACTGCAAAAGGGGATAAATCCACAAGAAATTGCTGCTCTCACATTCACACAAAAAGCAGCTATTGAAATGAAACAGAGAGTTATAAATAGCCTGAGACAAAAAGAAAACATACCTTTTATAGGAACCTTTCATCTTTTGTCTCTAAAACTTTTAAGAGAATTTTTACCAGATAAGGAAAAACATTTTCAATTATGTACCAGAACAAAACAGAAAGAAATAATCTCTGCTTTATATGGAGAAAATGCGGACAAAATAATTGAAAAAATAACAAAATTCAAAAACACAGGTGTTCCACTTGATGAAAAAATCTTACCATTGTACGAAAAATATGAAGAAAAAAAGAGCGAGCTTAATCTTCTTGATTTTGACGACCTATTGCTAAAAACTCTTCAGTTAATCAATAAAAAACAGATTCCAGCTCTTTTTTCTTATATAATCATTGATGAATTTCAGGACATAAATAAGATTCAGTATGAACTTATAAGAGGATTGCTTAAAGAGAATGGCTTTCTTGCAGTATTTGGTGATCCTGATCAGGCTATTTATTCTTTTAGAGGCTCAGAAATTGAACTTTTTTTAAAACTCCCAGAAGATTTTCCAGATTTAACTCTTATAAATCTTTCTCTTAATTATCGTTCTCAGAAAAATATAATAGAAGCTTCAAATAAGTTTATCACAGCCAACACCAGGAGATTTTCCAAAAGAGTTGAACCTACAAGAGAAACAAATTCTCCTGTAATGGTTTTTGAAGTTGAAGATGAATATGAAGAAGCAAAAACCATTCTTAAAGAAATAAAACTAAGGCTTGGTGCAACAGATTTTACAGAACTATATAAAAATAAAGAAGAAACACCTTATAGTTTTTCAAGTTTTGCAGTTCTTACAAGAACAAATAATCAGTTAAAAATCATTAGAGATTTTTTAAAAAGAGAAGGAATTCCTGTAAAAACAATTAAGAAAGATATAGAACACTGGATATCTTCTATTATAAAAAAACTTACCGAAGCAATAACTAAGTTGTCGGAAAAACTTTTTACAAATATGCCGTTAAACGATTTTCTTGAATTATCTGGAATCTATGAAGGATTATCAGACATAGAAATCTTTATGTTGAGCAACATGACAAAAACATATAAAAATAGCAAACTTATAGATCAGATTCATGCATTCATTGATGAACTTTCAGCAATGACGCCTCTTGATCTATTTCCAGAAAGCCTTAATGCAGTAAGCCTTCTTACTCTTCACACTTCAAAAGGTCTTGAATTTCCTGTTGTTTTCATTGCAGGTTTTGATGAAGGTCTGATCCCGTATACTCTGGCATCTGATACTGATTTAGAGGAAGAAAGAAGGCTCTTTTATGTAGGAATGACCCGGGCAATGGATGACTTAATACTTATTCATTCAAGGCAAAGAGTCATAAATGGGAAAAAATTAAATATGTCTGTTTCTTCTTTTCTTAAAGATATACCAGCAGAATACATAAGAATAAAAAAGATCCGGTCAGACAGAACCGGACCAAAGCAAAAAGATCTTTTTTAAGCTTTTATTTCTGTACCAAGAAGCTCAAGAAACTTTCTTATCCATTCTGGATGAGCTGGCCAGGCAGGTGCAGTTACAATATTTCCATCTACACAAGCATTTGAAAATGTTGCATTTACTTCACACCATTTTCCACCGGCAAGTAAAATTTCTGCCTTTACTGCTGGATAGGCAGTAAGAGTTCTGCCTTTTATAACATTTGTCGCAGTTAAAAGCTGAATTCCATGACATATGGCAGCAACAGGTTTACCTGATTCAACAAAATGTTTTACTATTTCTAATACTTTATCATTAAGTCTCAGATATTCAGGAGCTCTCCCGCCTGGAATTACAAGGGCATCATAATTTTCAGGTTTAATTTTTTCAAAATCAGCATTTAACATAAAATTATGACCTCTTTTTTCTGTATATGTCTGATCTCCTTCAAAATCGTGCACAGCAGTTTTTACAGTCTCACCTGCTTTTTTCCCTGGACAAACTGCATGAACAGTATGTCCCACCATCTTGAGCATCTGAAATGGCACCATTGCCTCATAGTCTTCCACAAAATCTCCTATAAGCATTAAAATTTTTTTAGACATACTACCCCTCCTCTGATTTTGTTTATTTTATTATAAACCTTTTATGTTAAGATATTGTTACGCCTTATGAGTAAAGACAGCAAGTTAAAAAAAACAGTGGCAGACTTACAGGACTTTTACTTTCTTTCTATAAACTCATTTTTAAAACTTTTTAAAAGACCTCTATACTTTGATGACATAATTGAGCAGATGGAATATGCTGGTTCTGCCTCTGTTTTTATTGTATCTCTGGTCTGTCTTTTTGTAGGAATGGCTCTCAGTCTTCAACTCAGTGCTGAACTCAGCAGACTTGGATTAAAAATGTACACAGGTAAAATTGTCGGGATCGCGGTGATAAGAGAAATTGGTCCTCTTGTAACAGCATTGGTTTTTATAGGCAGAGTTGGTGCTGGACAGACTGCTGAAATTGGCTCAATGATTCTTGGGCATCAGATAGACACCTTAAGGGTTTACGGAATTGATCCTGTTAAAAAAGTGGTAATTCCAAGAGTAATTGCCTCAGTTGTAATGCTTCCATGTCTTACAATAATAGGAGACCTTGTATGTCTTATTGGAGGCTACTACATAGCAGTTTTTGTAAGTAATCAGAGTGGCTCATTTTATTGGTCAAGCATTATTAGAGAATTAAATTTTCAAAATGTCTTTTCCGGTTCACTAAAACCCTTTATATTTGGATATCTTATATCTTGCATAAGCTGTTTTTACGGACTTAAAACCCATGGTGGAGCAAAAGGCTTAAGAACCTCAACAACAAAAGCAGTGGTTACATCAATTGTTGTTGTAATCGCTACTGATTTCATACTAACAAGAATTTTACTTTATGCATTGGGGTTTACTGTATGATAATATTTAATGACGTATGGTTTTCTTACGGAGATAGAGAAGTCCTTAAAAATATAAGCTTTACTGCAAAATTTGATGAACGAATAGCTGTTCTTGGCGAAAGTGGTGGAGGGAAAACTACAATCTTAAAATTAATTCTGGGTTTAATCACACCTGACAGAGGAAAAATTATCATTGATGGTATTGATATAACCAAACTAAGCGAAGAAGAACTTATTCCTGTAAGAAGAAAGTTTAGCATTGTTTTTCAGGAAGGGGCTCTTTTTGATTCTTTGCCTGTAAAAGAAAATGTAGCTTTTTTCATGAGGGAACTTTTAAAACTTCCTGATGAAGAAGTTTATCGCAGAGTAAAAGAATTGCTTAAACGTGTTGGAGTGGAAGATGCAGAGGAACTTATGCCAGAGGAACTCAGTGGAGGTATGCACCGAAGAGTAGCCATTGCCCGTGCTCTGGCAGTTGGGAAAACAAAGATGTTTCTTTATGATGAACCAACTGCAGGACTTGATCCTATCAATTCTGAACGAATTATCCAGCTAATTAGAGATTTAGCAGATAGGGAAAATATAGGTTTTATGATAATAACTCATGTGGTTTATGTAGCATGGCAACTATGCAATAGATTTATTTTTCTTAAAGATGGAAAGATTGTGTTTGATGGTGGTAAAGAGGAACTTATTAAAACCAAAATCCCAGCTGTAAAAGATTTCATTAAAGAGTTATTTTTTAAAGTTTAGCAATATCTATTGCAAGAATTTAAAAAACTTGAGATTTTTGGCTCAGGCTTGCTACTATAAAAAGATTTAAAAATTTTGGAGGTGGATTATGAGCTTTTTAAATTTAATATCAGATGCTTATGCAATGGGACCTGCACCACAGGGAGGAGCACAAGGCGATCCAATTATGAGCCTTATTGCCAGCATTTTACCATTAGTTTTGATTATAGTTGTTTTCTACTTTCTGCTTATCAGACCCCAGCAGAAAAGAGCAAAAGAACACAGGCAGATGCTTGAAAATCTTAAAAAAGGAGACAAGGTAATCACAGTGGGTGGAATATATGGAGTTGTTGAAGCTGTAAATCCAAATACAGTGGTTTTAAAAATTGCTGAAAATGTAAAGGTTAAATTTTCAAAACAGTCAGTTGCTGCATTGAGACCACCAACAGATGAGGATTAACAAGGATTTATGAGAAAAAGCATTTACCTGAGAATTGCACTGATACTGGCAACGGTCATTATAGCATTCATTTTCTTTTTGCCAAATACTCCTTTTTTTGATTCTTTGCCTGATTGGTGGAAAAAGAGTATGCCTCATAAAGGAATTGTTCTGGGACTTGATTTAAGAGGAGGTTCTCATCTTGTTTTTGAAGTAGACCTCAAAAGAGCACGTGATATAACTATTGAAAGAATTGGCATGCATCTTCAAACTCTTCTTGAAAAAAAGGGGATAAAAGCAACAGTAAAAACAGAAGTTGAAAAAATCTTTATCCAGCCATTAAACGATGAAGTAAAAAAGCTTGTAAAAGAAAACTATCCTGACCTTTCTATTTCCGCTCAGGGTAATAATCTTGTATGCGAACTTCCAGAAACTGCATTTAAAAGGATTGAGACTACATCAGTTGAGCAGGCAATTGAAGTAATTCGTAACAGAATTGACCAGCTTGGAGTTTCTGAACCAACAATACATCGTCAGGGAGAAAATGAGATAGTGGTTCAGCTTCCAGGAGTAAAGGATCCTAAAAAAGCCCTTGAAATTATAGGCAAAACAGCACAGCTTGAGTTTAAACTTCTTGATGAAGAAACTCCTCTGTGGAAAGAACTTCCATCACTTATAAAAGCTAAAGAAGAAGAAACATTTTTAAATCAGTGGAAAAACAGGCTTCCTGAAAGTGATGAGATAGTTTTTCAGAAAATTGTCAATAAGGAAACTGGAGAAGTTTATAAAAGACCATATATTGTTAAAAAAGAAACTCTGCTTACAGGAGACCTTCTTAGTGAAGCTCATGTAAGTATTGACCAGAGATTTAATGAACCATATGTATCTCTGAGATTCAATGATGCAGGAGCAAAAATTTTTGAAGAAATAACAGCAAAATATGTTAAACACAGACTCGCCATAATACTTGATGGAAACCTCTATTCAGCACCTGTAATTCAGGAAAGAATTGAAGGCGGTAATGCCCAGATTACAGGAAGCTTTACTCTTGAGGAAGCAAAGGATCTGGCAATTGTTCTCAGAGCTGGTGCTCTTCCAGCACCTGTTAAATTGATTCAAAATGTAACAGTTGGTCCTACACTTGGAAAAGACTCAATTGAAGCAGGTAAAATGGCTGTAATCGTTGCAGCGGTATTTGTTTCATTGTTCATGGTTTTTTATTATCGCTTAAGTGGAGTTATTGCTGACCTTGCCTTAATTTTAAATATTATTCTTCTTATCGGTGCTCTTGCAGCTTTAAATGCAACCCTTACATTACCTGGAATTGCAGGAATTGCTCTTGCAATCGGAATGGCTGTGGATTCTAATGTTCTCATGTTTGAAAGAATAAGAGAAGAACTAAGACTTGGAAAAACTCCAAAAGCTGCGATTGAGTCTGGATACAAAAAAGCATTCTGGACCATATTTGACTCCCATATTACAACTCTTATAACAGCAGTCGTGCTCTTTCATTTTGGTTCTGGACCTATTAAAGGATTTGCAGTAACGCTGTCATTGGGTGTTGCAATAAATCTTTTTACAGCTTTAATCGGAACAAAAACAGTTTTTGACTTTATATACACTGGAAAAGAGCGCAGGAGCTTGAGCATATGATACAGATACTGGGTAAAACAAATATTGATTTTCTCGGTAAAAGATACATTGCACTTGGTTTGTCTTGCATAATGATAATTCTTGGAGTATTTGCAATTTTTCAGATTTATTCTGGCAGAGCAAATCTTGGTGTGGACTTTGCAGGAGGATTAAGTCTTCAGGTAAGATTTTCTCAACCTGTAAGTCTTGCTGAAGTTAGAGCAGTAGTTGATAAAACAGGAGTAAAAGATGCTGATATACAAGAACTTCCAGCAGAGAGAAAGATTCTTATAAAGCTAAAAAAACAACAGGAAGGTGCTCAGGAAGTAGTTGAAAAAGCCCTTAAAGAAAATTTACAGGACAAAGAACCCTTAATAGAGTCAATTACTGAAATTGGACCAAAAATTGGAGAAAGAACAAAAAGAGACGCTCTCCTTGCAATTGCTGCTGCCACTGCGGGAATCCTTTTATACATTGCCATAAGATTTAGATTCCATTTTTCAATTGGAGCAACAGTGGCAACATTTCATGATGTTATGGCTGTGCTTGGAATTTTTTACATTCTTAACAAAGAGATAAATCTAATTTTTATAAGTGCTCTTTTAACAATCGCTGGATACTCTCTTACTGATACTGTTGTTGTCTTTGATAGAATTCGTGAAAATCTTGGTAAAGTGGCAAAAGGCACAATGACTCTTGAAGCATTGATGAATAAAAGCATAAATGAGGTTTTATCAAGGACAATCATAACTTCTCTTACCACATTTCTGTCAGCAGCAGCACTCTTTTTCTTTGGAGGAGAGGTTTTGCATGACTTCGCCCTTGCAATGATGATTGGAATAGTGATTGGAACTTATTCATCCATATTTGTGGCAAGCCCCATAGTTTTATTGCTTGGCAAAAATTCTTTATTAAAAAGATAAAATGCAATACAGCGATTGGATTGTTGTCAAAACAAATCAGGATTATCTTCACTATCTGTCTAAGTCTTTAAATATATCAATTCCTATTGCACAGGTTCTTGTATCAAGGGGGCTTAAAGATGTGGATGAAATTTATTCCTTTTTAAATCCCTCAATTGATTCAATTGATCCTTTTAGCATTTCAGGAGTTTATGAAGCTGTAAAAATAATAAAGGAGGCAGTAAAATCAGGCATAAAAATTTTTATAAATGGAGATTATGATGCTGATGGATTGACTGGTACTGCAATTCTCTATGATATTTTGAAAAAGATGAAAGCTCAGGTTTTTTATCACATTCCCCATAGAATTCATCATGGATACGGTTTAACCATTACAAGCATTGAAGAGGCAAAAAAAATAGGGGCAAAGCTCATCATAACTGTTGACTGTGGAATAAGGGACTTTGAAATGGTTCAATATGCAAAAAAAGAAGGAATTGAAACAATCATCACAGACCATCATGAACCATTGAGAATAGATGGGAACATAATGCTTCCTCAGGCTCTAACCATAATCAATCCTAAAATTGATGAAAATTCACCATATATATCTCTGGCAGGCGTTGGAGTTGCTTTTATGCTCGCAATGGCTTTAAATCCTGAAGAAGCTATACAGTATCTTGATCTTGTAACACTTGGAACATATGCTGATATGGTGCCTCTTAATACTACAAACAGAGCATTAATAAAACATGGCTGGGAGCTTATTGAAAATCCACACAGAGCTTCAATTAAGATATTGAAAGAAATATCAGGAGTCAATTCAACCAGTCTCAAAAACTTTCATTTAAGTTATTGTCTTATACCAAGAATCAATGCGCCTGGAAGAATTGACCATGCTCAAAATGTGGTAAAATTTTTCACCTCAGAGGATATCGGAGAAATTGAACACATAGGACAGTGGATAAATCAGATAAATTCTTTAAGACAGAAAACAGAAGAGAAAATTATGGAGGAAATTGAAAAAAAACTGTCAGAAGAGTTTAATGATGACTCTGTTGTTGTACTATGGGGAGACTGGCATCTTGGAGTTGTTGGAACAGTGGCAAGCAAACTTCTTGAAAGATTTAATAGACCTGTATTTATAATGGCAATATACGAAAACAAAGCAAAGGGTTCTGCAAGAGCTCCCAATGGTTTTGATTTACAGAAAATGCTCGGTAGTTGTAAAGACCTGCTTATACGCTTTGGAGGACATAAGCAGGCAGCAGGAGTTATGCTTTACAAAGAAAAGCTTAATGAATTCAAAGAAAGAGTTTGCAAATTAGTAGAAAGCATGGATACAGAGCGAAAAAATATACTTCAACTGGATGCTGCTGTCAGTCTATCGGAGGTTAATGAAAAACTAACAGAAGAAATAAAGCTTCTTGAACCCTTTGGAGAAGGCAATCGTGAACCACTTTTTGGAGCAAAAGAGCTTACTGTGGTAAATTTAAGAAAGGTGGGCAGTAATCATCTTAAAATGTCATTAAAGCAAAACGGAAAATATATTCCAGCAATAGGTTTTGATATGGCAGAAGAACCAATAGTTGAAGGATGCCTTATTGATGCAGCATTCACTCCTGTAATAAATGAGTGGGAGGGAATAAAAAGCCTTCAACTGCAACTTAAAGCAATTAGAAGGACACAAAAATGAGGTTTACTGTTACTGACTTACTTGCCAAAAAAAAGCAAAAACAAAAAATTACTATGCTTACAGCATATGACTATCCCTTTGCCCATATTATTGATGAAGCGGGAATAGATATGATTCTTGTGGGAGACTCTCTTTCAATGGTGGTTCAGGGCAATGAAACTACACTGCCTGTAACAATGGAAGAGATGCTCTATCACACAAAAATCGTTGTAAAATCAACAAAAAGAGCAATGATTGTGGCTGACATGCCGTTTATGTCCTATCAGGTAAGTGTTGAAGAAGCTGTAAGGAATGCGGGAAAACTTATAAAAGAAGCTGGTGCACAAGCTGTCAAACTTGAAGGTGGAAGGGAAATTCTTTCTCAGGTAAAAGCTATTACAGAAGCAGAGATTCCTGTTATTGGTCATCTCGGGCTTACTCCTCAGGCAGTGCTCAGAATGGGAGGATACAGGCTTCAGGGCAAAACAGAGGAACAAGCAAAGAGAATAAAGGAAGATGCATTAAGACTCCAGGACAAGGGTGCAGTGGCAATAGTCCTTGAAGTAATTCCTTCAGAGCTTGCACAAGAAATTACTGAAAATCTTGAAATTCCAACAATAGGCATTGGCGCTGGTCCATATTGTGATGGACAGGTTTTAGTAATACACGATATACTTGGACTTTTTGAGAGATTTACACCAAAATTTGTGAAAAAATACGCCAGTTTAAAAGATGAAATTCTGAAAGCAGTAAAACAATTTAAAGAAGAAGTTGAAAAGGGAGTATTCCCTGACAGAGAGCATTCTTTTTGAACTTTGAATCATTTGTTAAGTGCAGAATTGCATGAAAGGTAAGGGAGGACAAATGATGATACCTGAAAAACAGCTTGAAATAATAAAAAGAGGCATTGTTGAGATAATTCTTGAAGAAGACCTCAAAAAAAAGCTTGAACGCTCATATAAAGAAGGAAAACCCTTAAGAGTAAAAGCTGGATTTGATCCAACTGCACCAGACATACATCTTGGACATACTGTGTTACTTGAGAAAATGAGACAGTTTCAGGAACTTGGTCATGAAGTTATATTTCTTATCGGCGATTTTACTGGAATGATAGGAGATCCATCAGGTAAAACAGAGACAAGAAAGCCTCTTACAAGAGAGGAAGTTTTGAAAAATGCTGAAACATACAAAGAGCAGGTTTTCAAAATTCTTGATCCAGAAAAAACAGTAATAATGTTTAACAGTGAATGGTTTAACAAAATGACAGCACTTGATATGTGCAGGCTTGCAGGTGCAGAAACTGTTGCAAGAATGCTTGAAAGAGAAGACTTTAAAAAACGCTTTACAGAAGGCCGTCCTATAACAATTCTTGAGTTTCTCTATCCTCTGCTTCAGGCTTATGACTCCGTTTACTTGAAAGCAGATATAGAGCTCGGAGGCAATGATCAGAAGTTCAATCTTCTTATGGGAAGACAGTTAATGAAGATTTTTGGAATGGAAGAACAAGTAATAATCACAATGCCACTTCTTGAAGGGCTTGATGGTGTGCATAAGATGTCAAAAAGTCTTGGTAACTACATTGGAATAAATGAAGCACCTGATGAGATGTTTGGAAAAATAATGTCCATCAATGATGAATTAATGCTTAAGTATTACGAACTCCTCAGTCACATATCCCTGGAAGAGCTCAATGCGCTTAAAAATGGTATAAAGGAAGGAAAAATTAATCCAAGAGATGCTAAGGAAGCTCTTGCAGTGGAAATTGTTACAAGATATCACAGTAAAGAGCTTGCAGAAAAGGCAAGGGAAAACTTTGTTAAACTTTTCAGAAAAAAAGAAATTCCTGAAGACATTGAAACTGTAGAGGTAAAAGATGAAGGAGAAGGAGTATGGCTTCCAAAAATAATGAAAGAATATAGACTTACAACAAGCACCTCAGAGGCAATAAGGCTCATCAAACAAGGTGCTTTGAGAATTAACAATGAGCATATAATGAATCCCGATATAAAACTTAAAGCTGGCGAATATATTGTAAAAGTGGGCAAAAGAAGATTTATCAGAATAAAAGTAAGCTGAAAGACTTAACCTTGAACTTTAAACCTTGAATAGCCCCCAGGGTGTTTGAATCACAGGAAAGCGAAAACAGAGAAAATCCCAGGTATCACCGGGGATAACATAATAATTAGTAATGACCCCATCACGGTTATATTCTTCTGAATATTGAGCCCAGCCAACATTTATAAAGTTCAAAGTTCAAAATTCAAAAGAAATATTATCTCACTATATTCATTAATTCATTTAACATATTGTCAGTTGTTGTAATTACTCTTACATTTGCCTGATAAGCTCTCTGTGCTGCAATCATTCTGATAAACTCCTCTGCAAGATCAACATTGCTTGATTCCAGTGAATTTGCATAAACAGAGCCAACCCCCACTGTTCCAGGAGCTCCATAAGTAGGTCCACCAGAACTATAGGATTCAAGAAATAAATTTTTTCCAACTTTTGTAAGATTATGAGCTGCAACAAATTTTGCAAGAACAACCTGAGCAACTTTTTTTACCTGCCCGTTTGTAAATACACCTGATATAACTCCATCCTGATCAACAGTAATAGCAATCAGATTTCCTGCTGAATAACCGTTCTGTGTTTGAAATACAACAGCATTTGGAGAACCATACTGAGTTGAGTTCGTGAAATCAAAAGTAATATTCTGAGCTGCTGTAGCTCCCCATGCAGTAAAATTAAAAGTTGCTGTAGGATTAGCAGGTGAAACTGAAGTGAGCTTCCCATCTGTATCAAATGTTAAAGTAATGGGCTGTGTTCCTGCAGTGCCAGAATCAAAATCTATTTCTTGATAATTGGGGGTTCCTGTTGCATTTGTATTATAAATTACATGAGCTTCCCATTGATTTGGCGTTGAAGTTTTTACAAAATATGTATAAACAAGATGAGGATTCCCAAGACTGTCATAAATTGTTATTGCTGTTGAAAAATTATATACTGCTGAATTTGGCAGGTTTGCTCCTGGAGTGAAACTCCATGTTCTGGTATCATCCCTTGAATCAAGATTTACCTGCATGTTTATTTTATTGGTTGCTGAAGGCTCACTCATTAATCCTGCGAGATATACATCATTAATCTCACCTGTAACATTTCCATTTGCATCCATCTGATATGCCTGAAGTCTATATCCATTAGGATCTACGACATAGCCGGCTTTGTCAAGTCTAAACTGTCCTGCTCTGGTATAATAGGTTGGTCCATTAAGTTGCTTTACAACAAAGAATCCGTCTCCCTCTATTGCCAGATCAAGAGGATTTGATGTGGTTTCAAGAGTTCCCTGTGTAAACATCTTCTGAATATCTATAATCATGGTTCCACGACCAACCTGCATTGCAGATGCTCCACCAAGTGTCTGACTGAGAATGTCTCCAAAGTTAGCTCTGCTTGCTTTAAAACCAACAGTATTTGCATTGGCAATATTATCTCCTATAACAGAAAGGGCAAGTCCATTTGCGTTCAGTCCACTTATTCCTGTAAAGAGTGATGTTAACATAGTATCACCTCCTTAAGCTTTTATACCATTTATTTCATCAATCGTTAAGCTTTTACTTCCTACATCAACTTTAAGCTTTCCATCCTCATAGCTTACTCCTTTTACTGTGAATTCTTCTGAAGAGGTGGTTGTGATAGTTTTGCCAATTAGAGTTGCTCCAAGCAGAATGGCATCATTCTTTGTTTTAGTAGAGACAAAACTATTTAATGTGTCTCCAATATTAATAACTTGCTCAAGTGCTGAAAACATTGCAAGCTGTCCCACAAATTCTACATTATCTATTGGATTAAGAGGATCCTGATATTTCAGCTGTGCTGTAAGAAGCTTTAAAAATGCTTCTTTGTCTATCTGATTGTTTCCAGTTCCAGTTGTTTTTTGCTGTACTGTGTAAAGTGGATTATCAAATATAGTTGTTATCTCTGCCATTTTTATTCCTCCTTATCATACAAAGTATTCAAAAAATTTATGATTACCTCTGTATTTTCTCTGTCCCTGACTATTGTAAGAATCAGAGTATCCGTGATTGTCTTTCATTAAATCAAGAAGAAAATCCGAAACCTTTAGTCCTGTTGCCTCAAGATTGTTTTTAATTTCTGGAATAAGTGCTGAAAGAGCTTCTTTTACATGAGGATAATCAACCCTCATATCAGCTCTTAGACCTGCATTATCCATAGAAAGCTTAATCAGTATTTTACCAAGCTCTGGTGGTTCAAGCTGCACTATTATAGTTTTTTGAGAACTGGATAATGCCTTGAAAACTATATCTGAGACTTCCCTTAACTGAGTAAAGGGAAGATCAATTTTGTGCTGTATATATTGAATCCCATTGTTTTTTTCTTGAGTACTGTGAAAAATATTTAATGGTAATGATATTTCTTCGTTATTTAGAACTTTCTTTATTATGGGAGCATTTGGAAACTCTGAGTTATTACCATTGCTTTCTGAATAGGCTTTAACAATATCTAAAAGAAAAGTAGAAGGAAACTCTTCACTGAGCTTACCCTGACTGTAAAGCTTGGAATTAAAGAGAAGTTGCTCGGAATGACCTTTGTTTGAATAATTTTGAACCACTTCTGGTAGTTTTGAACTATACAAGTTGGGATTTTCTTTGTTTAAAAGAATTTTTCCATCAAAATCTTCAATAAGACTCTGAATTTCATTCTTATTATTCTGGGATTTAAGATTTTGCAAAAGACTGGCCAATTCATTTATATCTATCTGCCCTGACTGCAAAAGGGCTTTTACTTCAGGAGAAAGCTCTGCAGATTGAAAATTTTTAATCTCCTGAAATAAGAAGTTCTGGAAAGAGGCAAAAGGGAAAATAAAGAGAGTGTTATCTGCAGAAGCATTAGTTGAGGTATCTTTATTTTCAAAGAGAAGCTTTAAAAGTTCATTAAAAATCTCATCAAATCCTGTAAATTGACCTGTTACCGATACCTGATTTTTGATTATGTTTAATGAATCCAGATTTATATTTCCTATTAACATCATGCCAGAAATAATTCAATCTTTATGCCAGTTTTAGTTTATTGATTTTGAAGGATTTTTATATTGAAAAAGCAGAATTATGAAGGGAAAAAATTTCCTACCTGGATGGCTTTTCCTTTATGGAAACAATTCTTTTGGAAAGAGTTGCTGCTTTGTCAGGAGTTATATTGGCAAGAATTTTCCCTGCCTGACGGGGCTTTATTGCAAGAAGAAGCGTTACAGCAGTATCTTCATCAAGCTTTTCAATTCTTGATGCAGCTTCCTCTGGAGGCATTGCTTCGTATATTTTAGCAAGTCTTTGATAGTTTTCTTGCTGAGCTTTTTCAAGCTGTGCTTTAAGTTCCTCCTGTTGTTTAATTTTCGCATCAATTTCACTTTTAAGTTTTTTCAACTCCTCTGTCTTTTTAGCAAGGTCTTCGTGAAGAATCTTCAGTCTGTCTTCTTCTATAGTTGTAGACTGTTTATTTGAGGTCTGCTGGCCAATTAAACTGCCCGCTGCCAGTCCTAAAATGAGAATTAATATTGAAAAAATAATCGCTCTCTTAAACATCATTGTCTCCTTAACCGACTTATAAAACTCTCGGAGATTAATTTTTCTTCAAGTTTTTGCCGATCTGCTTTTATTTTGTTAATCAGTTTATCATAAAACTGCTCAATCTTTTTTCTTTCTTTGAAAGCCTCTTCATAAACCTGCCTCTGCGCTTGCAGTTTTTCATCTATTTTTTGCATGATTTGTTGAGTTTCCTTTAACTTTGTTAAAAGATACTGCATTTTATTATAGATTGAAAGAAGTTCCTCTGAACTTGCCTCATTAAAAAAACTAACAGAGATGAATCTTTCCTCAAGCTCTTTCAAGTATATTTCTATTTTTTGCCTTTCAGAGAGAATCCTGATAAAATTCTGTTTTTCAAGCTCCTCCTGCCATTCTCTTAATTTAAATATCATATTTAAAGTGTTCGTATTCATTGCTCTTCAAATAAGCTGTAAAGCTGTCTTAGACTTTCCTGAAAAGTAGCCTTTTCATTTATATCCTGCCTTAAAAAGCCATTTATTCTATCCATCATCTTAATGGCAAGATCAACCTGCGCGTTTGTTCCTTCTTTATATGCACCAATATTTATGATGTCCTCATATCTTGCATAGGTTGCAAGAAGTTCAAGAAGCCTTTGAGCATACTTAAGCTGCTTATTGTCTACAATATCTTTCATTAGTCTGCTTATACTTTTTAGTGGATCAATTGCTGGATAATGATTTCTATTAGCAAGCTCTCTACTGAGAACTATATGTCCATCAAGAATTGCTCTTGATGCATCAGCAACAGGATCTGTAAGGTCATCTCCTTCAACAAGCACTGTGTATATTCCTGTTATGGAGCCACCATTTTTTGTAACTCCAACTCTTTCAAGAAGCTTTGGCATTAAATTGAAAACACTTGGTGGATATCCTTTCATTGTGGGAGGTTCACCTGCTGCAAGCCCTATTTCTCTCTGTGCCATTGCAAAACGGGTAAGAGAATCCATAAGTAAAAGCACATGTTTGCCCTTTAATCTGAAATACTCTGCTATGGCAGTTGCTAAAAAGGCACCTCTAATGCGAGCAAGGGCTGGAGTATCAGAGGTTGAAACAACAACAACTGACTTCTTTAATCCTTCTTCTCCCAGGTCATTTTCAATAAATTCTCTTACTTCTCTACCACGCTCACCAATCAGTGCTATTATATTTACATCTGCTGAAGTATATTTTGCAATCATTCCAAGAAGAACACTTTTTCCAACTCCGCTTCCTGCCATAATTCCAATTTTCTGTCCCTTACCGCAAGTTATAAGAGCATTTATAGCTCTAATACCGAGGTCAAGTGGTTCCTTAATGATTTCTCTTTCAAGAGGATTAATAGCATCTCTGTATATTGGGAAAGGCTTTCCTCTTAGTGGTTCTTTCCCATCAATGGGATTTCCTGCTCCATCAATTATTCTTCCAAGAATTTCATCACTCAGAGGAACATAACTCTGCTTACCCTTTACAGTAATTTTTGCTCCTGTTCTTATTCCATAAATCTCACCCAGTGGAGAAAGCAATATGTTTCCATTTTTAAAACCTACAACCTCAGCTTCAATCCTGTTTTCTTCACTAATAATTTCACAGATATCTCCAATGCTTGCATTTATTCCGATACTTTCAACAATGAGTCCAACAGCCTTTGTTACTTTACCGTAAATCTTTACAGGTTTTATTTGTTCCAGAGCTCTTTCAGCTTCACTGAGAAAGGACTGAATTGAGAGCATTCTCTATCTCCTTAAACCTCTGCTCAATTGTTGATACAATATACTGAGATTGGGTTTCAATTGAACAACCTCCTTGGGTAATCTCAGTGGAAGGCTCTATCTGAAAGTGAATAGCTTCAATTTCAAGTTCTTCAATTTTTTGAGAGATAAAACCATAATCCTCTGGATTAACTTTTATAATAATTTTTTCCTCATTCAAAGGAACGGCTTTCAAAGCTTCTTTAACAATTGAAAGAGTTACTTCTTTGTCAAGGGAAATTTTTGTAGCCACGATTTTCTCTGCTATCTGAAAGGCAAGCTTTAAAATTTGAGGAAGGAAAAATTCTACCTGCTTTTGCTTAAATTCTGTTAATTCTTTTATAAGATTTTTAAAGATTTCTGCGGCTTTTACAAATTCATAGGATTTTTCCTTTATTTCCTTCTGACTTTTTTCAAAACCCTCCTCATAGCCTTTTTTTAAACCTTCATTAAATCCAGCTTCATAGCCTTTTTTTAAACCTTCTTCATAACCTTTTTTTATAAATTCTTCACTAAACTCCTGCCTTTCAACAACTTTTTTATTTTCATCAAAGCATAGAAAGTTGTAAGGTTTTATTTCTTTAGGTAACAATTGCCTCTCCTCCTCGTTTGCCCACTACAATTTTGCCTTCTTCCTCAAGTCTTCTTGCAACTCTTACAATGTTCATCTGAGCTTTTTCCACATCACTTACCCTAACTGGTCCTTTTGCCTCCATTTCTTCTTTAAGTATCTCAACTGCCCTGCTTGACATATTTTTAAATATCTTTTCCTTTAATTCTTCAGAAGCCATCTTAAGTGCAAGTGCAAGGTCATCAGTGGAAATTTCTTTAAGAATTGTCTGAATTCCTCTGTCATCAACATAAAGAAGATCTTCAAAAGTAAACATGAGCTTTCTTATTTCATCAGCAAGAATTGGGTCTTTTTCTTCAATGTTTTTAAGAATTAACTCTTCACTTGTTCTGTCCATCTGATTAAGAATCTCAGCAACTGTTTTTACTCCACCAATCCTTCTTGATTGTGTGTATGAGCGAAGTTGATTCTGCAGGACATCTTCAAGCTCAGTGAGAATTGCAGGAGAAATCTGGTCAAGATTGGCAATTCTTTGAGAAACTTCTATTTTAAGCTGCTCAGGGAATCTGCTTAAAACCTCCGCTGCCTGAGTTGGTTCTAAATGAGCCAGAACTATTGCAATTGTTTGAGGATGTTCTCTCTGAAGCATTGTTGCTATTGCTGATGAATCAAGCCACCTTAAAATATCAAAAGCACTTGCTCCACTTTCAATCTTACTTATGAGCTTTGCTGCCTGTTCCTCTCCAAAAGCTTTTGTAAGAATTGTTTTTATGTACTCTTCATCAACCATAACAGGAGCAGTACCCACTTTCTCTGAAAATTCTTTAAGTATTGCTTCAGCTTCCTCTGGAGTAAGTTTTATTCTTGACATCATTGGAATAATTCTGGCAAGTTCAATAGGATCAAAATGTTTAAACAACTCTGTTGCTGCATCTTCACCAATTAAAGAAAGAAGAGCTGCAACTTTTTCTATGCCTGAAAATTTTCTCATTTATTCGCTTATCCACTCTCTAAGAATGGCAACAACTTTTTTAGGATTTGTTTTTGCTATTTGCCTTATTTCTTCTTTTATATCTCTTTCTGGCACAGGAGGAACAGCTTCCTCAGAGATAATGACTTCCTTCTTTTTGATTTTCTCTTCCACAGGTCTTTTAAGCAATTCAATTATCGGTTTTACAATAAAAAGAATTATAAGGGCAACAATAATAAGAGGTATCAGGTATTTAAGAACTGTTTTTGCTATACCAATATAATCAATCCCTGGTTTTTCTTCAGGTATCACTTCAAAGGGCATACTTTCCACTATCACATAATCACCTCTTTCTTTATTATATCCTATGGCTGCCTGAACAAGCTCTTGATATTTTTTAATTTCCTCGTCAGTTCTTGGAACATAAACTTTTTTGCCCTTTTCTTCTTTATAAGTTCCATCAACCAGAACAGCCACAGATATTTTCTTTATCTGACCTGTAGACTGCAGAATTTTACTTATACTTTTACTCACCTCATAGTTTATGCTTTCCTGCTGTCTCTGAGATTGCACATTCTGAGAAGTTGTTGCAGGTGGTGTACCTGGTTGATTTGAAAGAACTCCTGGAATTCCTCCTGTCTGAGGTCCCATTGTTTTTTCCTGTGTACGCTGTTCCTGTCTGATTGCTATGGTGTCAGGATCATATTTTTCTTCCACCTTTTCAACCTTTGAAAAATCTATATCTGCAGAAACCCTTACTATTGCTTTTCCTTTGCCAACAATATTTTCAAGCATGCTCTGAATATTTTTCTCATAGGTTTTTTCAATGTTTCTTTTGTATTCAATCTGAGAAGCCTCAACAAGCTGTGTTGGATCTTTTGGTGCAGAAAGAAGATTGCCATACTGGTCAACAACAGTTACATACTGAGGAGAAAGACCTTCCACACTGCTTGATACGAGATGAACTATGCTTGTTACCTGCTCCTTTGTAAGAGTTCTTCCTGGCTTGAGTTTGAGCACAACAGATGCTGTTGGATGGTCTTCCTTTTCTGTAAATATTGTTTTTTCCGGGATAGCTATGTGAACCCTTGCCTCAGCAACTTCCTGAAGCTGTTTTATTGTTCTTTGAAGTTCACCCTGCAAAGCTCTTATATAGTTTATACGCTGAGAAAACTCTGTAAGTCCTATCTGAGTTTTATCAAATATTTCAAAACCAACGCCACCTCCTGAAGGAATTCCCTGAGCAGCCAGTTCAAGCCTCAGTTCATAAACTTTCCCTGAAGGAACATATATGGCATTGTCCTTAACCTGATAGGGCACCTTTTTCTCTTTCAGTTTATTTATTACATTTCCTGCATCTTCTGCTGAGAGATTGCTGTATAAGACCTGATAATCCTCCTTTGGTAGCCATAAAATTAGTGTTAAAATAAGTGCAAAAACAATAACAACAAGACCACCAAACGCCAGCTTTCTATTGAGAGGCATGTTTTTAATGTTTTCTATAGCTGTCTTTATTCTGTCTGTAATTGGCATCTTTTATTAAACCTGCATGCGAGAGATTTCCTCATATGCTGTTATTACCTTGTTTCTGACCTGTATTAGTGTTTGAAGTGTAAGGTCAGCCTTTTGCATTGCCATAACAACCTGATTAATACTTAATTCACCTTTTGCAAAAGCTTCAATTGCATTTTGAGCCTCCTGCTCTACCTCAGATGCTTCTTTTATGGCATCTTTTAAAGCCTTTTCAAAGGATTCCTTCTGAGCTCCCTTTAGATTCTTTATCTCTTCCAGGCTTTTTCCTAAAACTTCGCTTATGTTCTTTATCTCTGTCATTTAAAACCTCCTAAATCCTCAATATATCAATGGTTTTCATAAACATATCCTTGTATGAGTTTATCATCGTAAGATTTGCTTCATAGGCACGGGATGCAGAAATGAGATTGATCATTTCTTCCATCGGATTTACATTTGGATATTTCACATATCCATTTTTATCTGCATCAGGATGTGATGGATCATAGACAACTCTCAGAGGTCTCTGGTCTTCCACAACTTTAACTACATCAACACCCTGAGAAATCTGGTCATATATGTATGTCATGAATATAACATCTTTTCTGCGATAGGGACCTCCTTCAGGAGTTCTCGTTGAATTAATGTTTGCAAGGTTTGAAGCAATTACATTGAGCCTTATTTTTTGCGCTTCAAGCCCTGTTGCTGATACCTTGAGAGGTAAAAATATATCCTTCATCATCTACCTCCTTTGATTGCGTCTTTGAGCATGCGAATTCTTGTTGAAATAAGTTGCGTTGCAGTATTATACATAAGCATTGTCTCTGCAACTTTTGTCATTTCCAGTTCTATATTCACTGTATTTCCATCTCTGTTTGGCATAGTTGTTGATGCCTCAATAACCTTATAATTATTCTCCGTATCATTTTCAATTGCTCTTTTCAATTCATCCTGAAAATTTATGTCCCTTGCTTTGTAACCTGGAGTGTCAGCATTTGCAATATTTGAAGCAAGAATTTTTTGCCTGTAGGCACATATATCCATTACTTTTTCAAGAATTTTTATTGCCCTATTCATAGTTTTATTCCTTCCTTAAGATATAATGCAAAATGAATGCCAGAATCATAAGTATTTAAGTCCATATTCATTTATTTTGTTCCTCAATGTTCTCACACTTATTCCAAGAATCTTTGCAGCTTTTGTGCGATTTCCTTGAGTTTTTTTAAGAGCGTCAATTATTAAATCCTTTTCTATATCTTTTATTTTGCCAATTTTTACTGATTTTTTCTCCTCAAAAAAAACTTCATCATCAGGAATCCTTAACTGTCCATCTGTACTAAGAACAGCAGACCTGTATATGAAATTTTCAAGTTCACGAACATTGCCCTGCCAAGAGTTACTGAGCAGGTATTTTTTCATTTCTTCTGTAATTGTAAAATTTTTTGACATCTTATTTGAAAGTCTTTTTACAAAAAACTCTGCAAGTGGAACTATATCTTCAGTTCTTTCCCTTAAAGGTGGAATTCTCAATGGAAACACATTTATTCTGTAAAAAAGGTCTTCCCTGAAATTGCCTTTTTTCACTTCTTCCCAAAGATCTCTATTTGTTGTAGCAATTATTCTTACATCCACCAGGATAGGTTTCGTACCACCAACTCTGTCAACTTCTTTTTCCTGAATAACTCTTAAAAGTTTTGCTTGAAGTCTGTATGCCATTTCACTTATCTCGTCAAGAAGAATTGTTCCTTTGTTTGCAAGTTCAAACTTACCAGGCTTTCTTTCCGTTGCTCCTGTGAAAGCTCCTTTTTCATGACCAAAAAGCTCTGCTTCAAGAAGTGTTTCAGTAATGGCTGCACAGTTTATTGCCACAAAAGGTTTATTTGCCCTTGGGCTATGTTTGTGAATGTATCTTGCAATAACTTCTTTACCAACACCGCTTTCTCCTGTGAGCAATACTGTAATGTCTGTTTTTGCTATTTCTCTTGCAATTTCAAGGAGTCTTCTCATCTGAGGCGATTCTGCAACAATTTCATCCTCTTCAGGGATGAGTCTAAAAACAAGAGATTTTAAACTATCCATTGAAAAGGGTTTCATAATGTAGTCCACTGCACCAAGCTTCATTGCTTTCACAGCATCTTCAACAGAACCATATCCTGTGATTACGATTACAGGAGTGAAAATGCCTCTTTTTCTTATCTCAGCAAGAAACTCAATGCCATTCATCCTGGGCATCTTTACATCAGTTATGATCAAGGAAAAATCACTTAAGTTAACTGTGGAAAGAACATGGCAAGGATCTCTATAATAATGAGGAGCAAAGCCAAAACGAGACATTGCTTCCTTAAGAGCAAAGCCCATGTCAGGTTCATCATCTATTATCAGAACAGACTTCATTTCATAGGTAAATATATTGCAAATTCTGTGCCTTCATTAATTTCACTTTTTACTTCAATTCTTCCTGAATGAGCAGAAATTATACTTCCTGTAATGCTAAGCCCAAGCCCTGTACCTCTGTCTTTTGTGGAGAAAAAGGGATCAAAGATTTTATCTATTATTTTACTGTCAATTCCATGACCTGTATCTTTAATACTAAGCCTGATAAAATCACCATCATTACATGCATCAATAGTAATTCTTCCGCCCTCTGGCATTGCCTGATAGGCATTAACAATAAGATTTATTAATGCCTGCCTCATAAGAGCATGATCAAGATGTAGAAAAATTCTTTCTTTTATTCTATTCTCAATTTCTATCCCTACTCTGCTAAACAGTTCCTGAAACTCCTTTATTATTTCATCTATCAATTCATTAAGGCATATAAAAGTTTTTTTCGGAGTTATTCCCCTTGTAAAACTCAGCATGTTTTCAAGAGTATTTCTTAACATCTTTACAGAGCTTGAGATTCTTCTTGCATAATCTCCATGAATTCCTTCTTTAAGGTCTTCAGATATCATATTGGCAAAAAGTTCAATGCTTCCAAGAGGATTTCTTATTTCATGTGCTATTTTCATAACAAGACTGCCCATTGCACTGAGTCTTCTGTTTTTTTCATTTTCTGCTTCAAGTTCTTTTATTCTCGTAATGTCTTTGCAGAGAAAAACATGCCCAATTTTGTTTCCTTCAGAATCAACAACCTCTGATTTTGAAACTATTGCATAAAAAGGCTTCCCGGATACTGGATAAATCATGTCTTCTTGAACTTTTATTGGTAAATCTTTTTTACCAATAACATCTTCTGCTTTTATATTAAAGAGATTCTCACATGCCCTATTGATTAATCTGATGACACCTTCGCTGTCAAAAAATACAACAGCTATGTCAATGCTTTCAATTATGCTACTAAGCAGCCTTTTCTTCTGCTCAACTTCCTCGGTAAGAAGTTTTACTTTTTCTTCAAGAAGGCTGTAATATTTAATCAAAGCCTCAGAGGCTGTGTTAAATCTTAGTATTGCTTCTTTTAAAAGTTCTTCCTTCATTGCTAATGAAGAAGCTCTTTTGCTGCTTCAGAGAGCTCTCCCTTTGAAGCAGCAACCTTTTCAAGATATGTTTTATCATGAGCAAGTTTACCATACTGATAATATGCCCACATCAAAGAATCATTGTCCTTTATTCCTGCATCTATAGCTTTTTTATAATATTGAATCGCCTCTTTTATTTTTTTTGAAAGATAAAAGTAGTCAGCAGCCTTAAGTGCTGCTTCTGCATTACCAAGCCTTGAGGCTTCAAGCCAGTAATGAATAGCTTTTTTTCTGTCTCCATTTGAGTATTCAAGATCTCCTAATAAAGTTAAAATCTCAGTGTCCTTTATTGTTTTTGATATGTTTCTTAAATAAGAAAGTGCAGTAAGTTTATCTCCTTCCTGAGCAAGAATCTGAGCATACAGAGCAGTTGCCTCAGAATTTTTATCTTTAAGAGGCTCTAAGATTCTTTTAGCTTCTTTATACTTGCCCTCTTTTATCAGAATCTTTGAATATGGAATCACTGCCTCTTTTCTTCTTGGGCCTGTTTGAACTTTCCTCAATAGATTTTTAGCCTCATTGTATCTGCCCTGAGAAATGAGAAATTGAGCTGATTGAAGTAATAGAGATGAATCTGCTGGCAAAAAGGGATATAGTTTAACAATGTAAGCTGAAGCTTTTTCTGGAGCTTCATTAGTAATGGTTTTTAAAAATTCCTCAATTTTCTTATTTTTAAGCTCTTTATCTCTGAATACGAAAAGCATTCTCAATGCTTCATCATAGTTCTTACTATTCATGTAAATTGAGTAAATTTTTAGTCTCACATCATCTGTGGGAATATAAAAATAAATCTCTTTTCCTATTCTTAGAGCTTCCTGTGTTCTTCCCTGAGTAAGATACATATCAAAGAGCATTTTTTTTGCCTTTATTGTATCGGAAAGTTTATTTGATTTTTCAATGAACTTTTTCAAAATATTTTCCGCTTCTGTAAATTTACTAGCTCTTATTAAAACATCAGCTCTATCAAGGTCATAAAGAGTTTTTCTCAGTTTCAGATTTTTATTAAACTCCTTTAAAGCTTGGTGAGCTTTGTCTGTCATGGCAAGATATTTTATCCTTAACAAATCAGTTTCCGGATCTTCAAAATCTTTTCTATCAAGCCTCTGCAAAACTGCTTGTACGGTTCTTAAATCACCTTTATAAAAGGCGATCCAGCCTTTGCCAATCATTGCCTGCTTTTCAAGAGGTTGTTGAACTTTTTCAAAATAATACTCTGCATCCCTTAGTCTTCCAATTTTTAAATATGTTAATCCCATGTAAAGATTTGCCTCGTTTAAGGTAGAAGAATTTTTAAAGTCTCTTAAAACTCTCTTAAGAGGAATTGTGGCTTCATAGTAATTTCCAAGGAAGTATTCTGCCTTTGCAAGACCTAAAAGTGCTCTGTCAGCAACTTTTGCATCTTCAGTAAATTTTTTAAAAAACTCCTTAGCCTGTAAATAATTTCCATTTTTTAATAACTCCTCACCCTTTTTAAGAACATCATCAGCACAGGCAATGCTGAAAAATAAAACAATGGCAATGATATTAATCAGAGTTTTCATTGTCTTTAATGCCGAGTCTTTTCATTTTTTCAATAAGTGTTGTTCTATTTATATTCAAATATCTGGCTGCTCTGCTTTTAATCCAACCGTGCAGGTTTAATGCATGCAAAATTAATTTTTTCTCATACTCCTTTAAAACCTCATTAAGGTCTATGCCTGCACTAAAAGGATTTAAATCCTCAGAAATCTCCTTTGGCAGTAAACTTTCTCTAAGCCTTATTCTTTCAGGAATATCCTCTACATCTATAACTCCACCATCATTTAAAACATAAAGTCTTTCAATTAAATTTTCAAGTTCACGAACATTTCCAGGCCAGTGATAGTTTAAAAGAATATCCATAACTTCTGATTTAATTTTCAATGAATAGCCAAATTTTTTTGAAAACTTATCAATAAAATACTCACAAAGAAGCGGTATATCTTCTTTTCTTTCTCTCAATGGAGGAATTACCACAGGAACAACATTCAGTCTCCAGAAAAGGTCTTCTCTGAATCTTCCTTCCCTTACTTCATTTTCTAAGTCTTTATTTGTGGCTGCTATAATTCTCACATTTACATGAATGGACTTTGTCCCTCCTATTCTTTCAAAGGCTTTGTCCTGTAAAACTCTCAATATTTTTACCTGAAGATGAAGGGGCATGTCACCTATTTCATCAAGAAAAATTGTTCCTTCATTAGCAATTTCAAATCTTCCAAGACGCTGAGCTTGTGCTCCTGTGAAAGCTCCTTTTTCATGACCAAAAAGCTCAGATTCAAGAAGCTCAGAAGGTATGGCAGCACAGTTAACAGGAATAAATGGCTTTTCTGCTCTCAGACTTTTCTGATGAATCATCTTTGCAACAAGCTCCTTACCTGTTCCAGACTCTCCCATTATCAAACAAGTGCTATCAGTTCTGGAGAGTTTATCAATAAGTGTCAAAATTTTCTGAATTTGCATTGATTGACCTACAATCACAATTTTATCCTTCATGTCATAAATATGACATATGGAAAAACAAAATTTCAATAAAAAATTGAAGTTTCAGAAGTCTTTTTGAAAAAATATGATTTAAATCATAGTTATCTACTGATTAAACATAGTAAAATTAATGCATAAAAATACTTTTAAGGAGGTTTAACTATGTTTTGTAGACAGTGTGAACAAACAGCAAATCAGTTAGCATGCACAAAACTGGGTGTATGCGGGAAACAGCCAGATACAGCATATCTTCAAGATCTGTTAATCTACTGTCTTCAGGGACTTTCTACCTATGCAAAGGAAGCACTCAGGGAAAACAGGCTGGATAATAAAATCAAAAGATTTACAGTTGAAGCTCTCTTTGCAACCCTAACAAATGTTAATTTTGATTCTGAAGCAATAAGAAATTTTATTTATGAAGCAGTAAAAATCAGAGAAGAACTCAAAAAACGAGGTTACACTGTTAAGGAGACAGATGCCTGCCACATAGTCCCTTCTGATTCAATGGAAGAACTGATAAAGCAGGGTGAAGAGGCAAATAAAAATTTATTTCAGAATTCTCCGGATCCTGATATTCAATCTCTTAAAGAGATTACCCTTTATGCAATAAAAGGAATTGCAGCCTATGCTGACCATGCAGCAATTCTTGGCAAAGAAGATGACTCTATTTATGCCTTCATTTATGATGCCATTGATGCCATGCAAAGAGATGGAGACATGAATTACTGGCTCAATATGGTTTTAAAAGCTGGAGAGGTTAATCTCAAAACAATGGAACTTCTTGACGCAGCCAACACAGGCAAATACGGACATCCTGTTCCTACAGCAGTTCCACTGGGTTATAAAAAAGGCAAGGCAATTGTTGTCTCCGGTCATGACCTTAGAGACCTTGAGATTCTTTTACAGCAAACAGAAGGAAAGGGCATATATGTTTATACGCACGGAGAAATGCTTCCCTGTCATGGATATCCTGAACTAAAAAAATATAAGCATTTTTATGGACATTACGGCACAGCATGGCAAAATCAGCAAAAGGAGTTTGCTCAGTTTCCTGGAGCAATTTTAATGACAACAAACTGTATAATTAAACCGCAGGATTCTTACAAAGACAGAATCTTCACAACAGGAGTTGTTGGCTGGCATGGAGTAAGACATATTAAAGATAAAGATTTTACAGCAGTAATTGAAAAAGCACTTGAACTGCCAGGCTTTCCAGAGGACCAAGAAGGAAAAACAGTCATGGTAGGCTTTGCAAGAAACACTGTTTTAAGCATAGCTGACAAGATAGTTGAGCTCGTTAAAGCTGGTAAAATCCGCCATTTCTTCCTTGTAGGAGGCTGTGACGGAGCAAGACCCGGGAGAAGTTACTACACAGAGTTTGTTGAAAAAGCACCAAAAGACACTGTCATTCTTACCCTTGCCTGTGGGAAATTCAGGTTTTTTGATAAAGAGCTTGGCTCAATTGATGGAATTCCAAGACTTCTGGATATAGGTCAGTGCAATGATGCCTATTCAGCAATTCAAATAGCTCTGGCACTTTCAAAGGCTTTCAATGTAAGTGTAAACGAGCTTCCACTCTCTTTAATCCTTTCTTGGTTTGAGCAGAAGGCAGTTGCAATTCTTACTACATTGCTTTATCTCGGCATTAAAAACATCCGTCTTGGACCAAGTCTCCCTGCTTTTGTAAGTCCTAATGTTCTGAAAGTTCTTGTTGACAATTTTAATATAAAACCAATCAAAACAGCAGATGAAGATCTAAGAGAAATACTGGGATAAAGCATGTAGATAAAAAGCATTTTTTGAGGAATCTCCTCTTTAATGCATCTGGGGAGATTCCTCGCAAAGCTTACCCTGAGCGTAGCTAAAGAGAGTGAATGGGAGATAGAGGTTCAAAATTCAAAGTTCAAATAACATTTCAATTTTTAATGTCAGAGGAAAAGTGGCAGGTTCGGAAAACTGCGGAGGTTTGTTAAAATATTTAGATGCAATTTAAAATTCTCAGAAAAGACGGATTTGCCCGCAGTGCAATAATTGAAACTCAAAGAGGAATTATTCATACACCTGCATTTATGCCTGTAGGGACAAATGGAACAGTTAAAGCAATGACTCCTGAGGAGATTAAAGAAATCGGTTATGAAATAATACTTTCAAATACCTATCATCTTTACTTAAGACCAGGGCATGAAACAATTAAAAAACTTGGAGGAATTCATAAATTTATCAACTGGAATGGACCTATACTTACTGACAGTGGAGGATTTCAGATTTACAGCCTTGCGGCTTTAAGAAAAATAAATACTGAAGGAGTTGAATTTCGTTCTCACATTGATGGCTCCCTTCATTTTATAACCCCTGAAAAAGCTATTGAGATTCAGCTTGCTCTGGGCTCAGACATAATAATGGTTTTAGATGAATGTGTTCCCTATCCATCAGAAAAAGATTATGTTGAAAAATCTCTCAAGCTCACAGCAGATTGGGCAAAAAGATGTAAAGATTATTTTGAAAAACATCACAATTATCCCTCACTTTTTGGTATTATTCAAGGAGGCATTTATGATGACCTAAGACAAAAGGCAATAGAGGAAACTGTGAAAATAGGCTTTGACGGATATGCTCTTGGAGGTTTAAGTGTTGGAGAACCAAAGCAAGACATGTATAGGGTGATAAAAAACATTGTTCCTCTAATGCCTGAAGACAAACCTCGTTATCTCATGGGAGTTGGTGATTTGATGGATGTGCTTTATGCAGTTGAGCATGGAATTGATATGTTTGACTGTGTAATACCAACAAGAAATGCAAGAAATGGAACACTTTTTACATCTCAAGGAAGAATCAGTATTAAAAAAAGTGAGTTTAAAGAAGATGACTCTCCCCTTGATCCAGAGTGTGCCTGTTATACATGTAGAAACTATACAAAAGCTTTTTTAAGACATCTTTACATGTGCAGAGAAATTCTTTCAATGCGGCTTAATACAATTCATAATCTTTACTTTTACTGCAGATTCTTTGAAAAAATGAGACAGGCTATAGCTGAGGGAAGATTTCAAGATTTTAAAAAACTCTGGATACCTCTGCTTGAGAAAAACTTTTCTCCCCAATGAGATAACTTCCATCACAGCTTGAAGAACTATTAAGCTCTGGGAAACCCTCTCTGCATGAAGAAAAGGTTAAAGAAAAGGCATCACAACTTTTTCTTATTTTAAGCATCAGAGCTTTTCTTAATGACTCTGGTAAATACCAGGAGTTTGAAATCTTTGTTCCTTCTCTGAAATAAAGGTTTTTAATTTTTTTAGCTATCTCAGGAAAGACCATTGAAAACCTTTTCCAGCTATCCCATCTTGGTTTAAAGGTGCTTGCTGTGATGTGTCGTACACCACAGTTTTTTGCCTCCTTTAAAATTGCTTCAATTTCCTCTTCATTAAGAAACGGAATAACAGGGTCAAGTCTCAAACCAGCAGGAATGCCTTCTTTACTCAATCTTTCAATTGCTTTAAATCTATCAAATGATGAAGGAGCATTTGGCTCAAGTTTTCTATCATGTTTAAAAGTGGTTACAGTAAAGGTTACACATGCTGGCATTTCTCTTAGTAAATCCATATCTCTTAAAACTATATCACTTTTAGTTATGATAAGTACTCGCATATGGTGTTCTTTAAAAATTTCAAGACATTTTCTCGTAATTTTTTTGCTCTTTTCTATTGGTGGATAGGGATCTGAAGTGTTGCATAGGGAAATTAGTGATTTCTCAGGGATTTTTTTTATATCCCTTTTAAGGCTTTCAATGAGGTTGTTTTTTTCTCTTAAATGAAAAAAATCCTTTATGTATGAAGAGGCATAACAGTAAAGGCATCCATGAGCACATCCTGTATACGGATTAAGTGAATACTTTGGCGGACATGTGCAAAGCTCATTCTTCCACGGATCAAAGGAGCGAAGATACATAGTTTTATTATGAAATATTTTGGTTAAAAATATTAAAGCTAAATCCTGAAATTTGCAGAGATTGTATAAACTCTATTAAAATTTAAAAGATGAAGCTTAAAAATCTTTCACTGAATACAAAATTCACTCTTTCAATCAGTTTGATAATTTTTGCTTTTTGTGTAATGTTTTCCTTTCTTATTTATTACCACCTTAAGCAAAAGGTAATAGAGGATGCAAATGAAAAAACAAGAATAATCATTACTCAGATTGATGCACTGGGTAATTATGTTAAAGAAGAACTAAGACCTGCCATTTTTAAACTTCTTCATGAAACAGGGAAAAAAGATGAATTTATCGTTGAAGGAATGTCAACAACCCATGTGAGACTAAGTGTAATGAAAAGATTTAATAATAAAATAGGAAATTATATTTATAAAAGAGTCTCTCTTGAGCCTATAAATCCATTGCATAAAGCGGATGCACTGCACATTAAGCTGATTGAGTATTTTCAGAGAAATCCAGATAAGGAATCCTGGAGTGGAATAGTGAAATCACAGGGGCAGGAACTTCTTATAATGGCAAAACCGATTTTAGTTGAAAAAGGATGTTTAATCTGTCATGGAAAGATTAAAGATGCACCAAAGGCTTTACTCAAGATGTTTCCTCGCAACAGGGACTTTACATGGAAAGATGGAGAAATAATGGGAGTGGAGTCAGTATCTCTTCCTATTGCATCAACATTAGGTGAAATAAAAGGGGTTGCTATCTCTACATTTCTTTTTGGTGTGGTGTCTTTAATCTTTCTTTTTGTTGCCCTTCAAGGTGCTTTCTGGAGCTTTGTAATTAAACCGCTGAAAAGATTGAGTTCATTATTCAGGGGAATTGTCAATGGAACAGAGCCCCTTAATCAAACAATTGAAGTAAAAACAAAGGATGAAATTGGTGAACTAATTTTTTCATTTAATCAGATGTCAAAATATTTGTTTGAAGCTCAGGAAGCCACTAAAAAATACGCTGAAACTCTTCAAACAATATTTGAAGGTATAACAGACCCTCTTGCGCTTGTTAATCCTGATTGCACAGTAGAGATGACAAATCATGCTTATAGAACATGGATGATAGAAGGAAGAGCTGCTGTATTTAATGAAAAATGTGATCCTGAAAAAGTTGATCCAGATAAATTCTGTCCTGTTTATTTTCTTAAGAAGGTAATAGATATAAAAAAACCATTTTCAGAATACTGGGAAGGTGAAGATCAAAAACATTATTTTATTCATCTCTATCCAATTTTTGATGATAAAGGAAATGTGATAAAAGTGGTTCATTATGTTAAGGATATTACAGAAAAAAGAAAGATTGAGGAACAGATGAGAATTACTGAAAAACTTGCAGCCATTGGACAGCTTTCAGCAGGATTAGCTCATGAAATCAATAACCCTCTTGGAGGGATCAGACTTTGTTTTAATAATTTGATCAGCACAGAGATGGATGAAGAAACAAAAAACAAACACATTGAGGTAATAAATCAGGGTCTTACAAAAATTCAGGAAATAATAAAACAACTCCTTGATTTTTCAAAGCAAAGCGAGCTTATCATTTCTCTGGTTTCTATTAATAGCCTTATAGAAAATGTTTTAAAATTAACCGATTATTTAATATCAAAGAAGAGAATAAAAGTTATAAAAAAGCTTTCTCCAGATATACCAGAAATCATGGTTGATTCAAATAAAATAGAACAGGTATTTTTAAACATTGTTCTTAATGCCATTCAAGCAATGGATGGTAAAGAAGGAACTTTAACTGTACATAGTTACTTAAAAGATGGCTATTGTTACATTTCTTTCACTGATACAGGTCCTGGAATTCCTGATGAAATCTTGCCAAAAATTTTTGATCCTTTCTTTACCACAAAGCCTGTTGGACAGGGAACAGGGCTTGGGCTTTCAGTAAGCAAATCTATTGTAGAGCAACACAATGGAAGAATTCTCGTTGAAACTTCTAATAATGGCACTACCTTTACAGTAGAGTTGCCAGTTAAATGAAAGAGAAAATTCTCATAGTTGAAGATGATCCTGCAATGAATCTTGGAATGAATCATTTTCTCAGAGCCTGTGGCTATGAAGTAAAATCTTGCGAAGATGGCAATAAAGCTCTTACCATACTTGATTCAGAAAGATTTGATATTGCCATAATTGATCTTAAGCTTCCAGGAGTGGATGGTCTCACCATACTTAAACAAATAAAAAATAAAACTCCACAAACAGGAGTAATAATCATAACTGCTTTTGCTGAGGTAAAAACTGCTGTTACAGCAATAAAGGATGGTGCATTTGATTACATTGCAAAACCATTTACAAATGAAGAACTTTTTTTAGTAATAGAAAGATTTTTAAAGTTTCGTGACCTTGAAAAGGAAGTAAAACACCTTACTGAGCTTGTCAAAAGAAAAGAGGAATTTGAAGAAATAGTTTGTAACAGTCCTGCAATGAAAGAAATTCTTGATAAAATTGAAGCAGTGGCAAAAACTGATGTGCCTGTTTTAATTCAGGGTGAGAGCGGAACTGGAAAAGAACTTATAGCAAATGCAATCCAGAGAAGAAGTTTAAGAAAAGATAAACCCTATATCAAAATAAACTGTGCTGCAATTCCTGAGAGTCTTTTTGAATCTGAGCTTTTTGGTCATGAAAAAGGAGCTTTCACAGGAGCAACGGAAAGAAAGCCTGGTAAGTTTGAACTTGCAAACGGAGGTACCATATTTTTTGATGAAATCGGTGATATGCCAATGTCTTTACAGGCAAAACTCTTAAGAGTAATTGAAGATGGAACTGTATATCCTCTTGGAGGCAAAGAACCAATAACAATTAATGTAAGATGTATTTATGCAACAAGCAAAAATCTTAAAGAATTGATAAAAAATGAAAGATTCAGAGAAGACCTTTTTTACAGAATAAATGTTATTCCTGTGGTAATACCACCTTTAAGAGAAAGGAAAGAAGATATTTCCGCTCTCATTGAACATTTTTTGAAAATTTTTTCAGAAAAATACGGCAAAAAAAATATTACTATCTCTCCTTCAGCCTATGAAGCTTTATTGAGTTATGATTATCCTGGAAATGTGAGAGAACTAAAGCACGCAATTGAAAGAGCTGTGCTTCTTTCAAAGGATGGCGTAATTGATATTAAACATCTTCCAGAAGAGTTTTCTCCAATTGCGTCATTTCAAAAACAGTGTCTGATAAGTAGTTTTTCCCTTAAAGAATGTCTTGAAAACTTTGAAAGAAATCTTATAATAAAAGCTCTTGAAGAATGTGGCTGGAAAAAATCAGAAGCAGCAAAAAAACTCGGAATAAGCAGAAAAGCTTTATGGGAAAAAATTAAGTTTTACAGAATTGGACAACCCTGATTATAAACTAACGGAGGGGGAGGGATTCGAACCCCCGGTAGGGTGTAACCCTACAGCGGTTTTCAAGACCGCCGCCTTAATCCACTCGGCCACCCCTCCAGATTTTTTATTATAACAAATTACTCATACCTCAATGCATCAATGGGATTAAGCATGGAAGCTTTATAGGCAGGATAAAAACCAAAGAAAATACCTACAAAGGCTGAGAAAGAAAAGGCTATTAAGGCTGAAAAAGGTGAGATACTTACAGGCCATTTCATTAAATCAGAAACAATTAGAGACCCTGCAATTCCTAAAAGAAGTCCAAAAACTCCTCCTATCATCGTTAAAAAAACAGATTCAATGAGAAATTGCATTCTTATGTCCTTTGGCTTTGCTCCCACTGCCATTCTTATTCCAATTTCCCTTGTTCTTTCAGTAACTGATACAAGCATAATATTCATAATTCCTATCCCTCCTACAATTAAGGATACAGAGGCAATTGCACCAAGAAGGATTGACATGGTTCTGGTTGATTCTTCAGCAGTTTTAAGTATCTGTGTCAGATCCATTACTGTGAAGTCATCTTCCTGACCCTGTCCAATTCTATGCCTTTGTCTCAAAAGTGATTTAATCTCATCTGTTGCCAGAGGAATTGACTCAATAGATTGAGCTTTCGCATATATTAATCTTACTCTGCCTGGCAAAATGTTACCAAAAAGTGTTCTCTGGGCTGTTGTAATGGGAACATATATTATGTCATCCTGATCCTGACCTGTTAGGGATTGTCCTTTTTTCTCAAGAACTCCAACAACTTCAAAGGGTATTTTTTTTATTCTTATTAACTTTCCAATGGGCTCAAGGTCACCAAAAAGTCTTTCACTAACAGTCTGTCCTATTACTGCCACCTTTGTTCCGCTTCTTACATCCTGTTCTGTTATAAATCTTCCTGAAACAACTTCCCATTCTCTAACAGTAGCCATCTCAGAGGTTGTTCCAAGCACAGCAGTTGACCAGTTCTGATTTCCAAATACAACTTGTGCTGTGCCAGATATTACAGAAGCAACTGCAGAAACATGGGAACACTCTTTTGCTATAGCCTGAGCATCTGCCATTGTAAGTGTTTGCTGAGTACCTGCTCCCATTCTTATGCCACCCTGTGTTGTTGCTCCTGGAAGAATAAGTATTAAATTGCTTCCTATGCTTGAAATTTGAGCTGAAATTTTTTCACTTGCACCCTGACCAATTGCAATCATTGTAACAACAGCACCAACACCTATGATAATTCCAAGTATGGCAAGGAAAGAACGCATGGCATTAGCTATGAGGGAACGGACTGCAATGTTAATTATGGATGAAATCGCTATCATGACTTTGTATCACTTACAATTTTACCATCAAGAAATCTTATTTGCCTTTTTCCAAAAGCTGCTATATCTGGCTCATGGGTGACAATAATTGTTGTAAGTTTCTGCTCTTCATTAAGTCTTTTGAAAATCTCCATTATCTCCATGCTTGACTTAGAATCAAGATTTCCTGTTGGTTCATCAGCAAGCATTATTGATGGATTGTTCACAAGTGCACGGGCAATTGCAACTCTCTGTTGTTGTCCTCCGCTTAGCTGTCTTGGATAATAATTTGCTTTTTCTTTAAGACCAACCCAGGAAAGAGTCTTCATTGCTCTTTCTTTTCTTTCTTTTGCAGGAACTCCTGCATAAATAAGTGGAAGTTCAACATTTTCTAATACTGTAGCTCTTGAAAGAAGATTGAATTGTTGAAAAACAAAACCTATTTTTTTATTTCTTATCTCTGCAAGTTCGTTTACATCCATTGTTGAAACATCTACCTCTTCAAGGTAATACTTTCCAGTTGTTGGAGTATCAAGGCATCCAACAATATTCATAAATGTTGATTTTCCAGACCCACTTGGTCCCATGATGCAAACAAATTCACCTTTTTCAATGAGAACAGAAATTCCGTCAAGAACAACCAAATCCTGTTCACCAACTTTGTAAATCTTCGTTACATTTTCAAGCTTTATAACTGGCATATTTAAAATCTTGGCGGAGGATGTCCTGTTGGAGTAGTAGATGTTTTTTTAACAGTTTGAATCTCAACAATCACATCATCACCTTCCTTTATATCTCCCTGTAGAACTTCACTCCATTCACCATCACTTATCCCTGTTTTTATTTTAACTCTCACAGGTTTACCTCCTCTTAAGACCCATACTCCCTGTTCCTTTGAAGGTGCTGTATTGGGCATTCTAAATCTTAAAGCAGCATTTGGAATTTTGAGAATATTTTTCTTTTCTTGGGTAATAAATGTAACATTTGCAGTCATACCTGGTTTAAGAAGCAGGTGAGAGTTATCCACTGCTATTACAACATCATAAGTTACAACATTCTGAGTAACTGTAGGAGAAAGCCTTATCTGAGCTACAACTCCTTTAAACTTTCTCTCAGGATAAGCATCTACTGTAAAGCTTGCCTCCATTCCATTTTTGATTTTTGATATATCTGCTTCATCCACATTTGTATCAACCTGCATTTTTGTAAGGTCAGGAGCTATTGTGAAAAGTGTGGGAGTTTGAAAGCTTGCTGCTACTGTCTGACCAACCTCAACATTTTTTGCAATAACAACACCATTAACAGGTGAAACTATTCTTGTATATCCAAGATTTGTTTTTGCTTGTTTGACTCCTGCCTGAGCTTTTTTAACCTGTGCAAGAGCAATCTCATACTGAGCTCTGGCAGTATTATACGCTGTCTCAGCGTCATCAAGCTCACTGCGAGCAATAAGATCACGCTTCCATAGCTCTTGTTTTCTTTTAAAAGTCCTTTCTGCATCTTTCAATGTAACATCAGCCTTGAAAAGATTTGCCTTTGCATTGTAAAGATCTGCTTCAGCTTGTTTTAGATCATTTTCAAAAGGGGTTGGATCAATCTGAGCAATGAGCTGTCCCTTTTTAACAAGAGAGTTATAATCAGCATAAAGGGCTACAATTGTTCCAGAGACCCTTGTTCCAACAAGAATCATTGTTACAGGATTTACATTTCCTGTAGCAGTAACTGTCTGAACAATGTCTCCTCTCTGAACCTTAACAGTTTTAAACTCTGTTTTTTTTGAGCCTGACAGAAGAGTAATTAAAACAACTGCTAAAATAATTAAAAATCCAGCTGAAATCAATACTATTTTTTTCATTCTAACCATCCCACAGTCTTTTGTATTTGTGCATAGGTTATATTATAGTCATAAATTGCTTGCCAGTATTGAGTATTTGTCTGTTCATAAAGAACTATGGCATCAACAACTTCTATTGAGCTTCCAATACCAACTTCATATCTTCCCATTGCAAGGTCAAGATTTTCTTTTGCCTGTTTTAAAGCAATCTTGAGGGTTTCTATCTTCTGCGAAGCTTCTTTAAGCTGAACAAAAAGATTTTTTATCTGTGATGTAATCTGCTGTTTTAAAGATTCTTCTTTGTATGAATAGTATGCTATATCTGCTTTTGCCTGTTTAAGTTTATATGTTGTTGACCACCCACTAAACAGTGGAAGAGAGAGCTGAAAAAACACTGTCCATTTTTTATTGAGAGGAAATTCTTCATTGATGTATCCATAATTTGCTGAACCTGTAAAGAGAGGAAAATATTCCTTTTTTACCAATTCTTCTGTGGAAATTGAAGCCTGTTTATTAAACTTTATTGCCTGAAGTTGAGAATTTCTTTCAATGGCTATTTGAATAGCCTCATTTTCATTAAGTTTTCTCACAACATAGTCTTCTTCTTTAATGTCAAACTCTGGCATATCCACTGTTCCCATTGCCACTTTAAGATTCAACAATGCTTGAGAAAGCTGTTTTTCAGCTGTGATTAAGTTAAGCTTTGCATTGCTCAGCTCAACTTCTGCTTTTGTCACTTCAATTTTTGGCTTAACTCCAACCTCATAAAATCCTCTTGCAAGGTCAAGATGTCTTTGAGCCTGTCTGAGCACTTCCTGAGCTGTTTCCTTTTGTTTTTTTGCCTTAAGAACTCCATAATAAGCTTCTTTAACATTATAAATTGTTTGTAAAACTGTGTCTCTTTCCTGCCACTGTGTTGCTTTGTATAACTGCTGTTGTACTTCTACCTGTTTAGAAGTTTTTCCAAAATCAAAAATAGTTTGAGTGAGGCTTATCTGGGCTGAATACTGTTTTGAGTATTCTTCACCTATTCTGTTTTCCAGATAACTTCTTTGATATCCTAAGGATAAATCTATTTGAGGAAAATAGCCTGAATGGGCCTCTCCAATTTTAAAAAAGCTTTTGTTAACATTAGCCTTAGATGCAAGAATCTCAGGATTTTTCTTTAATGCAATATTAATACAGTCCTGAAGACTGTAAACAGGCTGAATGCTTAATGCTGAAGAAATAAGACTGAAAAAAACAAACAGGGAAATTAACAGTACTCTGAAGATCATTGCTTACCCATAATATCTTTCAACTTTGCGCCTGTATTTACTGTAACATCCACATAGGGAATTACTGACATGCCTGGCCAGAGAGGGTAATCAGGATCAAAGGGTGTATCAATTATTATTCTAACAGGAATTCTTTGAACAACTTTAACAAAGTTTCCAGTGGCATTTTCAGGTGGAAAAAGGCTGAAAACAGCACCTGTTCCTGGCTGAAAACTCGCAACATGACCTTTAAAGATCTTGCCAGGATAGGCATCAACTTTGATTTTTACCGGCTGTCCCACTCTCATTTTTTCTATCTGTGTTTCTTTAAAGTTAGCACCTACCCATATATCCTGTTCATCAACAACTGCCATGAGAAGCTGTCCTGGTCTGACATACTGTCCTACTTCAACGGACTTTTTCGCAACTCTTCCATCTCTTGGAGAAACAATCAAAGTCCTTTTTAAGTTTATCTCTGCAATCTTTAGTTCCTCTTGAGCTTTTCCTATCTGATACTGCTGAGTCTTTAATTTTACTGTAAGAGTATTTATTAATGATTTAATCTCCTTTATCTGACTTTCTACAGCTTTCTCCTGGGCTATTGCTACTTTCAGAGCTGCTTCCTGAGAATCAAACCTGCTTTTTGAAACAAGGTCTTCCTCATAAAGTCCTTTAATTCTCTGAAACTCCTTTTCAGCAAGCACTTTCTGGGCATGGGCTGCCTGAAGATTAGCTTCCATTGTTTTAAGTTTTGCCATTGCTTCATTCAATTGACAGTTCAGTTCTTTTAATTGATTGGACAATGTGTTTACATTTTCTTTTTTTGCTCTTACATCTGCTAAATAGTCATCAGGTTCTATTTCAACAAGGGGTTCACCTTTTTTTACTCTCTGGTTATAATCAACATAAACCTTGATAACTTTTCCTGAGACCTGAGGAGATATGGGCACTATTGTTCCTTCAATGTATGCATCGTCTGTTCTTTCATAAACAATGTAGTAATAAATTTCTTTTGCCATAAAAATCAAAACACCAATGGCAATAATAATCAACAGGCTTATTTTAATTTTTTTGGAATTTTTGAATTTCTCCCTAAAGCCTTTAAGATTCATTTGCTTCCGCCCTGAGCAACAAGCTCATTGCTTATAAATGCTTTAAGCAATGCTCCTATTGCCTGTCTAAGCCTCAGAATAGCAAGCTGATAATTATACTGAGCTTCCATAAGCTTTTTTTCAGCAGTCACCAAAAATGTGTTTGCATCAGTGACATCAAGACTTGAAGCAAGACCAAATTGATACTGTTTGAATATGGAGTTAAAGTTATCTTTTGCATAGGTCACTTCATCCTGAAGAGATTTAATGGTCTCTCTAAAGGTTACATAATCATGATAGGCTGACTCCACATCAATAAAAACTTCTTTAACTGTATCTTCATATTGAAGTTCAGCCTGTCTTAGTTTTGCTTTGGCTTCTGCAACTTCTGCTCTTCTCAGTCCTCCTTCAAAAATTGGAAAGTTAATTGAGGCAATTGCATAACTTGATTCTTTATTTGTCATCTGGTTTGAAGGGTTCTGATCAAGTTTTTGATAGGTAGCAGAAAGACTGAAATAGGGGAAAAAGGAGCTTATTGCATAATTTACATTTTTTTTAGCTATTTCCTTTGCAACTAAAGCAACCTTTATCTCTGGTCTTAACTCCTTTGCAAGAGCTTTAACATGCTCAACAGTAAGACTTAGATAAGGATCGTAAAGCTTGCTTTCTATGATTTCAAAATCTCCTTCAATTCCTGCATCCCTTGCTAAAACAGCCTTTGCAATCTTTAAATTATTTTTCGCTGATATTAAATCAGCTTCTGCTCCACTAAGCTCAGCTTCTGCTCTTAAAAGGTCAGTTTTTGTCACCTCTCCTACCTTAAGCCTTATCTTTGCTGCATCTCTGTGCTTTCTTAATCTCTCCACATTGCTCTCAGCAATCTCTAATGCTCTTTTTGCTTTAAGATAGCTATAAAAGTCTTGAGCAACCCTGAGAAGATACTGCTCTTTAAAGGAATTCACATCAAATTCTGTTTTTGTAAGAGTATCCTTTGATATTGCATAATTTATAAATTCTTTGCCTCCAAGAGAAAGCTTTTGTTCAATTGTTACAGCCCACAGTGTGGTTTTATCTGGCTGAATTATCTGATTGTTGAAAACTTTTTCTCTGCTGTAGTCAGTATACTTACCAGAAGCTGTTAAAGTTGGAAGAAGCCCTGCCAGTGCTTTATATTTTCCTTCCTTTGATATGATTATATTTTCCTCAGCGATTCTAATTTTTTCAGCTTTTTTTAGAGCAAGGGAAAAGACATCTGAAATTGTTAAACTTTGTTCTGCAAATGTTTGCTCAGTAAAAATGAAAAACAACAAAAAAAGTAATATTTTAATTTTCATTCATTCCTCCTGGTCCCTTCATAGAATATCTCAATGTAAGTTTGTAAGGCTTTTTTTGAATCTATTTTTTTCCTGAGAAGCTCTTTTTTAATGAAAAGATTAAAGAGCATTCCAAAGTATGCAAGTGAAGCATATGTGGTGTTTAAATCTTTTCTTATTATTCCATTCTTTTTAAGCTCATCAAGATAGGAAGCAAAAACAAGATATACTTCATGAATCATTTTGCTGTGAATTGCTCTTATCTCAGCAGGATATTGAAAAATTTCACTATGCATTATGCATATCAGATCTCTCTTTTTTTTCAGCAAATTAAAATAATACTTGGCAGTGGTATTCAATGCTTCTTTATAATCCATATTTTTCAATCTTGGAAGAAGGTCTTTAAGTGTGGGCAAGAAAGATTGATTTTTAAGAACCTCAATAAAAAGTTTTTCCTTGGATATAAAATATCTAAAAAGGGTTACTTCAGCAACATTTGCTTCCTTTGCTATCTCTTTTGTAGTTGTTCCAAGATATCCTTTCTGGGAAAAAAGCTTGAGTGCAGATTTGAGTATTTTCCCTTTTGTATCTCTCATGGTAGTAATTACTAACATACACCAACAAAAAATACAATGTCAAGACGAATTTTAAAAAGTAGTTGATTACTATTTGATTTATACAGTAAAATTATAAATTATTTTAATACAAGGAGATGCTTATGAAAATAAGAGGAAGAATCTGGAAATTTGGTGACAACATTGACACAGATGCGATTATTCCTGCCAGATACCTTAATACATCTGATCCGAAAGAGCTTGCAAAGCATGTTATGGAGGATGCTGATAAGGAGTTTCCATCAAAAGTTAAACAAGGAGATATAATAATTGCAGGGAAAAATTTCGGGTGTGGCTCATCCCGTGAACATGCTCCAATTGCAATTAAGGCAGCTGGAATTCAGGCAGTTGTTGCAAAAAGCTTTGCGAGGATTTTTTTTAGAAATGCCTTCAATATCGGACTTCCAATCTTTGAAGTCCCTGAACTCATTGATGAATCAAGCGAAGGAGATGAAATAGAGATTGATATGGATAGTGGTGAGATTGTTAATTTAACAAAGGGAAAAAAATACAGAACCAAGCCTATTCCTTCATTCATGCAGGAATTAATTAAAGCAGGTGGGCTTGTTGAATGGACAAAAAAGAGATTAACAATGGAGGGCATAAAATGAAAAATTACAGAATTGCTGTAATCCCGGGAGATGGTACAGGACCTGAAGTTATCCGTGAAGGAGTAAAAGTTCTTGATGCAGTAAGCAGTCGGATAGGATTTAAACTTGACTACACCTACTACGATTTTGGCGGTGAAAGATACCTTCGTACTAGTGAGACTCTTCCAGATGGTGCAATTGAAGAATTAAAAAAATTTAATGCCATATATCTTGGTGCAATTGGTCACCCTCAGGTTAAACCAGGGATTCTTGAAAAAGGAATTCTTTTGAGACTCAGATTTGAGCTTGACCAGTATGTAAATTTGCGTCCTGTAAAGCTTTATCCAGGAGTTGATTGCCCCCTTAAAGATAAAAAACCTGAAGACATAGATTTTGTTGTTGTGAGGGAAAACACTGAAGGTTTATATACAGGTTCTGGTGGATTTCTTAAAAAGGGCACACCCGATGAAGTGGCAATTCAGGTTTCAATAAACACCCGTAAAGGTGTTGAAAGATGCATAAGGTTTGCCTTTGAATACTGTAAAAAAAGAAATAAAAAGAAGAAACTTACTTTATGTGGAAAAACAAATGTTTTAACCTTTGCCTTTGATTTGTGGGAAAGAACTTTTTATGAAGTGGCAAAGGAATACCCGGACATCACAACAGATTATGCCCATGTGGATGCTATAACAATGTGGTTTGTGAAAAATCCTGAATGGTTTGATGTTATTGTTACTGATAACATGTTTGGAGACATAATCACTGACCTTGGTGCAATGATTCAGGGAGGTATGGGAATAGCTGCTGGTGGGAACATAAATCCAGAAGGTGTGTCAATGTTTGAGCCAATTGGAGGCTCTGCACCAAAATATACAGGCAAAAATGTAATAAATCCTCTTGCTGCCATATGCGCTGGAGGAATGATGCTTGAATATCTTGGTGAGGAGAACGCTTCCAGATTAATTGAACAAGCAGTTATTGAAGTAACAAGCAAGCATCTTAAAAGTCTTGCAGCTGGTAAGATGGGATATACAACAACAGAAGTTGGTGATCTGGTTGCAAAATATGTAACAGAACTACCATTGAACTTTGAACTTTGAATAACCCGGAGGGTTTTAGGAGGGATAAAAATGCTTAAAAAGAAAGAAAAATATGTGGTAGCAGTGGTTGGAGCAACAGGTGCTGTTGGAAATGAGATGATAGCAGTCTTAGAGGAAAGAGATTTTCCTGTTGAAACTCTCAGACTTTTTGCTTCAGAAAGAAGTGAGGGAGTGAGACTTAACTTTAAAGGACAGGAAATTGCAGTAGAGACTTTAAAAGAGGACTCCTTTAAGGGTATAGATATAGCTCTTTTTTCAGCAGGTGCAGAAAGATCTAAGATTTGGGCACCAATAGCAGTTAAAAGCGGTTGTGTAGTTATTGACAACTCAAGTCAGTGGAGAATGGATCCTCAAGTTCCTCTTGTTGTTCCTGAAGTAAATCCCAATGATTTAAAATGGCATAAAGGAATTATTGCCAATCCCAACTGTTCCACCATTCAGATGGTGGTTGCATTAAAGCCAATTCATGATGTAGCAAAGATTAAAAGAGTGGTGGTTACAACCTTTCAGGCAGTATCAGGAACAGGTAAAAAAGCAATGGATGAGCTGCTTCAGCAAACAGTGGCTTTACTTAATTTTAAAGATATAGAGATAAAGGTTTATCCTCACCAGATTGCCTTTAATGTTTTACCCCACATAGATAAATTCCTTGAAAATGGCTATACAAAGGAAGAGATGAAAATGGTTAATGAAACAAAAAAGATTATGGGAGACCCTTCAATAAGAGTTACTGCAACAACAGTAAGGGTACCTGTATTTAGAGGGCATAGTGAAAGCGTAAATATAGAAACTGAAAAGAAAATCACAGCACAACAGGTAAGAGAACTTCTTAGCAAAGCACCAGGTGTGGTCGTCATAGACAATCCTGAGAAAAATGAATATCCTCTGCCAATCTATGCATCAGGCAGAGATGAAGTCTTTGTTGGAAGAATTCGTGAGGATGAATCCATTGAAAATGGAATAAATATGTGGATTGTATCAGACAACCTCAGAAAAGGTGCGGCACTGAATGCTGTTCAGATTGCAGAAGAATTAATAAAGATGCTTTAGGAGGAGAAAATGTTAGGAGACAGGAAGGATTATATTTTCACATCAGAATCAGTAACAGAAGGGCATCCAGATAAAGTGGCTGACCAGATTTCCGATGCTATACTTGATGCAATGATTGCAAAAGACCCTTATTCAAGGGTTGCCTGCGAGACTCTGGTTACCACTGGACTTGTAATGGTTGCAGGAGAGATTACAACAGAATGTTATGTTGATATCCCTTCAGTAATAAGAGAGACAGTAAAAGAAATTGGTTATACCCGTGCAAAATATGGATTTGACTATGAAACCTGCGCTGTTATCACATCAATTCATGAACAATCTCCTGATATTGCCATGGGAGTTGATCCTGGTGGGGCAGGAGACCAGGGACTTATGTTTGGATTTGCCTGCAATGAAACAGAAGAACTTATGCCAATGCCGATAATGCTTGCCCATAAGCTTGCAATGAAGCTTGCTGAGGTGAGAAAAAAAGATATTCTTACATACTTAAGACCTGATGGAAAAACTCAGGTTACAGTAGAATATAGAGATGGTAAACCCTATCAGGTTCGCAGTGTGGTTGTTTCAGCCCAGCATGCACCAGACATCACTCTGAGAGAATTAAGAGAAGATATAGTTGAAAAGGTTATAAAACCTGTTATACCAAAGGAACTGCTTGATGAAGAGGCAGTTCAGTATTTTATAAATCCCACAGGCAGATTTGTAATTGGTGGTCCAATGGGTGATACAGGACTTACAGGAAGAAAAATAATAGTTGATACCTATGGAGGAGTTGCAAGACATGGTGGAGGATGTTTTTCAGGTAAAGATCCTACAAAAGTAGACCGGTCAGGTTCATATATGGCAAGATACATCGCAAAAAATCTTGTTGCTGCAGGATTGTGCTCAAGGGTGGAGATTCAGATTGCCTATGTAATTGGTGTTCCTGAGCCTGTATCAGTTTATGTCAATACATTTGGAACAGGTAAAATTGAAGACATCAAAATAGAGGAAATAGTAAAGAAAGTCTTTGATTTAACACCAAAGGGAATTATTGAAAAACTTAAACTTCGCAGACCAATATACAAAAAAACCGCTGCCTATGGTCACTTTGGAAGACTTGATCCTGATTTTACATGGGAACAGACTGACATGGCAGAAACACTCAGAAAGGAGGCAGAGCTTTGTTAAAGCACCACATAAAGGATATAAAACTTGCTCAAAAAGGCAAACTTAGAATTGAATGGGCAGAGATGGACATGCCTGTTTTAAGGATGATAAGAGAGAGATTTAAAAAACAAAAACCACTTAAAGGAGCAAAAATTGCAGCATGTCTGCATGTAACCACAGAAACAGCCAATTTAATGATAACCCTTAAAGAAGCGGGAGCAGAAATCGCCCTATGTGCATCAAATCCATTAAGCACCCAGGATGATGTAGCAGCTGCACTTGTTAAATTCTACAAAATCCCTGTTTTTGCAATTAAAGGTGAAGATAGAGACACATATTATAAACACATTTATCAAGTTCTTGAGCTGAACCCACATATAACAATGGATGATGGAGCAGACTTAATATCAACGCTTCATAAGGAAAAAAGAGAGCTTCTTAAAAATGTGCTTGGAGGAACAGAGGAAACAACTACAGGAGTAATTCGCCTGAGAGCAATGGCAGATGACAAAGCTCTAAACTATCCTGTAATTGCTGTAAATGATGCATATACAAAGCATCTTTTTGATAACCGCTATGGAACAGGGCAAAGCACCATAGATGGAATTCTCAGGGCAACAAACAGACTTCTTGCTGGAAGCATATTTGTAGTCTGTGGTTACGGATGGTGTGGTAGAGGAGTTGCAATGAGAGCAAAGGGAATGGGTGCAAGGGTAATTGTTACAGAGGTTGATCCCCTTAAAGCACTTGAAGCAGTTATGGATGGATTTGATGTAATGCCTGCTCTGGAAGCAGCAAAATCAGGAGATATTTTTGTAACTGTAACGGGGAACATTAATGTGCTTACAGATAAACATTTTCTTAAAATGAAAGAAGGTGCAATAATAGCAAATACAGGACATTTTAATGTGGAGATAAACATTGAAAGCCTTGAAAAAATTTCAAAATCAAAAAGAACAGTAAGAGATTTCGTTGAAGAGTACACTCTCAAGAATGGAAAAAGAATTTATCTTCTTGCGCAGGGTCGTCTGGTAAACCTATCTGCTGCAGAAGGACATCCCGCAGCAGTTATGGACATGAGCTTTGCAAATCAGGCTCTTTCTGCTGAATATATCTATAAAAATGCAAAAAAACTTGAAAAAAAGGTGTATCCTGTTCCTGAAGAGATTGACAGAGAGATTGCCAGATTAAAACTTGAATCTATGGGTATAGAGATTGATACTCTGACTAAAGAGCAGTATAACTATTTACACAGCTGGCAGATGGGCACATGAATTTTCCTGAAAGACTATCTGTAGAAATTACGACAAAATGTAATCTTAATTGTGAAATCTGCCCCAAGCAAAGTCCCAATTATCACCAGCCTGACACTGATATGGATTTTGAGATCTTTAAAAAACTTAAAACAGTCTTCCCTCATTTAAAAAGTCTTGTGTTAAATGGAATTGGAGAGCCTCTTTTACATCCAGACATTGAAAAATTTATTGCCTTTGCAAAAAATTATATGCCTGAGAATTCTTTTATCGGGTTTCAAACCAATGGAGTATTTTTAAGTGATGAAAAATTAAAAGAGCTTATTAAGGCAGGTTTGAATAGAGTCTTTGTTTCTATTGATAGCCTTGTGCCTCTTAGAGGACTCCATATTCCAGAATTTGGAGAAAAAGCCCTTGAAGTTATTGCCCGGGCAAAATCAAATGGAGCAAAGAATCTTAAAAGCGGGATAGAGATTGTAATAACTACTGATAACCTTGATCAGATTGTTCCTACAGTAAAAGAGTCTTTAAAATACAGAATTGATTTCGTAATTCTTTCGCATCTTATTCCTTACTCTCCTGAAAATTCAAAGAAAGTTGCCTATGAAACGAACAATGTAGAAGCAGTAAAAATATTCAAGAAGTGGGTTAGTTACCTTGAAAGCGCAGGATATACAATAAATGACTGGCTTGAACTTATGAAAAAGAAAGCCCTGCCAGAATTTTTCCCGGATGAAAACGAGCCAATGAAACTTTTTAAAGCTATGTATGACGAAGCTGCGGCAAAGGGACTTACTCTTCACATGCAGAATCTTATAGCCAGAAATGATGAGTTAATCAATACTGTCAGAGCAGTGCTTGAAGAGGTAGAACATCTATGCAGAAAAATGAATATTTTCTTTCAGATTCCAGGAACAAATCCAGCATCACTTAGAAAATGTGATTTTCTTGAAGAAAAATGCATGTATGTTGGAGTTGATGGAGAAGTCTCGCCATGTTACTTTTTATGGCACAGTTTTACATGTTACATTGGTGGCTTGAAAAAGGCAGTTAAAAGATGGAGCTTTGGAAATGTAATAGAAAAGGAACCTATAGAGATTTTTAATTCTCCTTCATATCGTCAATTTATTGAATCTGTTTTAAAATATGATTTCCCCTACTGCTATGACTGCAACTTTGCCCTCTGTGACCTTATGGAATTTGAAGAATTTCTTTATGACTGCTACACAAACACTGTTCCCTGTGGAGCATGCCTGTGGTGTGGCGGATTGTTTTACTGTATGATATAATTGAACAAAAATTTTAAAACCAGGGAGGTGTAGCATGAAGATTTTAAGAATTAACATGGCTGGAAATCCCACTGCAAAGTTTGAGGAATTGGGTGATTATGAAGGACTTGGTGGAAGAGCTCTTACCTCTGCAATTATTTCAAAGGAAGTTGACCCACTGTGTCATCCATTAAGTGCTGACAATAAGCTTGTAATTGCCTGTGGACTTCTTGGTGGAACAGCAGCTGCCATGTCTGGAAGAACCTCTGTAGGATGTAAAAGTCCGCTTACAGGCGGAATTAAAGAGGCAAATGCAGGTGGACAGGCTGGACAGGTTCTTGGAAGACTTGGCATTGCAGCAATTGTTCTTGAGGGAAAACCTGAAGGAAACGATACCTATAAAATTTACATTAATAAAGATGAAGTCAGGATTGAAAAAGACAACTCCCTTAAGATGCTTCCTAACTATGATCTTATTGAAAAGATGAAAAAGGAATACGGAGAGAAAATTGCCTGCGTAAGTATTGGTCCTGCAGGTGAGATGAAACTTTCAGGAGCTTCAGTTGCCATAACAGATATGGAACTAAGACCAACCAGACATGCTGGAAGAGGCGGTGTTGGAGCTGTAATGGGCTCAAAGGGAGTGAAGGTAATTGTTCTTGATGATACAGGAACAACACCAAGACAGCCAAAGAATGCAGATGCATTTAAGGATGCTAACAAACGCTTTGTAGCAGGGCTTCAGAAACATCCTGTTACAGGTCAGGGACTTCCTGCTTATGGAACAAATGTATTAACAAACATAATAAACGAAGTCGGCGCATATCCAACATACAACTTTAAAGAAGGACGTTTTGCAGGAGCAAGAAAGATAAGTGGTGAGGTTGAGGCAGAGCTTGAAAAACAAAGAGGTGGAAATCCAACGCATGGATGTCACCGTGGATGTGTGATTCGCTGTTCAGGAATTTATCATGACAAAGATGGACATTATCTTACAAAACAGCCAGAGTATGAAACAGTATGGGCACTAGGTGGTAATTGCGGAGTGGATGACATAGATAAAATAGCAATGATGGATTTTCTCTGTGACAACTATGGACTGGATACAATTGAGATGGGTGCAACAATTGCAGTTGCAATGGAAGCAGGGCTTCTTAAATGGGGTGATGCTGACGGAGCAATAAATCTTTTACATGAAGTAGGAAAAGGTACGCCACTTGGAAGAATAATTGGAAATGGTGCAGCCTTCACTGGCAGAGCTTTTGGAGTTGAAAGAGTTCCTGTTGTTAAAGGGCAGGCACTTCCTGCCTATGATCCAAGAGCAGTGCAAGGCATAGGCGTTACCTATGCAACAAGCCCAATGGGTGCTGATCACACAGCAGGATATTCTATCGCACTTAATGTCTTGAAAACTGGTGGATTTGTTGACCCTCTTAAACCCGAAGGACAGGTTGACCTATCCCGTAATCTTCAGATTGCAACAGCTTTCATAGATTCAACAGGAATGTGTCTGTTTATTGCCTTTGCCCTGCTTGATCAGCCAGAGACAAATCAGGCTTTGCTTGACATGCTCAATGCCTTTTATGGATGGAACATGACTGATAAAGATGTTGTTGAGTATGGTAAAAAAGTTCTTAAATTTGAAAGAGATTTTAATACCCGTGCAGGATTTACAAAACAGCATGATAGACTCCCAAGATTCTTTTACAAAGAGCCGATTCCACCACATAACGTTGTTTTCCAGGTAAAAGACGAAGAACTTGATCAGCTTTTTAACTGGTAAAATAAATCTGGAGCCTGCTTTCATGCGGGCTCCAGTACCTGTTATGAAAGTCACTGTAAAACTATTTGGAGGAATAACATCAGCAAAAGAATTTCCAAAGAATAAAGAAGGGGATCCTATTGTAGAATTTCCATCAGAGATTTCTGTTGCTAAGCTGCTTGAAGAGCTTTCGTTAAATAAAAAACCTTTTATAATTGTTCTCAATGGAGTGATTATTCATGACCTGAGCATAAAACTTAAAGATGGAGATGAATTAAGTCTTTTCCCTCCAATAGCAGGCGGAGCGTTAAATTGAAAATCCTTTTCATAATAAAAATTTTTTATTTGTTCTTGACAAAATCTCTTTAAAATTTTTAAACTCCATTTAAGTAAATTAAACAAAGGAGGTTTTGTTATGGACAGAGAATTGTTAAACAAAATGTTTGATTTTCATGGGCACAGATGCTGGGCTTCTGCACTGGGGTTAAGAGCTGGACTTCTTGCATTAGAAAAACTCGGAGTGAAGCGTTCAAATGTGAAGGAGCTTTTTGTAATTCTTGAAACAGGATACAATCATGCAGCAGGATGTTTTGGAGATGGAGTTCAATTTGCCACAGGCTGTACAGCAGGCAAGGGCAATCTCATTAAAAAACCAAGAGGCAAACTTGCTTTTACACTGATTGATCCCGAGCAGGGAAAACAGATAAGGCTTTGCTTTAATCCAAAAATAAGGGACAAGATTGCAAACTCAAGTTTTATGAAGAAAAGAGCAGCAGGAGTTCCTCCAACAGAGATTTCTCCTGAAGAAGTTATGGAAGTTGTAAATCTTGTGCTTAACTCTCCAGTAGAAGAAGTGCTTTTAGTTGGAAAGGTAGAAGACTCCCATTTTGAGCCACCAACAGAAGTTATGGGAATGGCTATCTGTGATATATGTGGAGAGATGGTGGCAAGACCCTACCTCAGGCTTATTGGTTCAGGACAGGCTTGCGAGGTTGGAGAGCTTAAAAAGGTATGCATAGACTGTTCAGGATATGAAGAGGGTTTTGAAAAATGACCTATCTCATAGCATTTTTGGTCACTTTTATCTTTACAACAGTGCTGACAATAGCAGGAGTTGGAGCTGCCTTTATTCTGATTCCAGTATTTGTTGCTCTTGGAGTTCCTCTTCTTACAGCCATGTCAACTGCTTTGTTACTAAACAGCATTGCCATGGCTGTTGCTTCTTTTTATAATGCCAGAGCAGGGCTAATTGTTTACAAAACAGCTCTGCCAATTTTAATCTTTGCCTCTATTTTATCTCCTCTTGGTGCGATTACAGCAGAACATCTTTCAAGAACTCTTCTTTTATGGCTTTTTGTTGGATTTCTTATCTTTGCAGGCTCAATGATGCTATGGTATAAACCCAAGAAAAGAGAGGTTTCAGATCACAAGAAATTGATCACCTATGGAGTGGGAGTTGGTGGATTTGCAGGTTATGTTGGAGGACTTTTAGGCGTTGGTGGAGGAAATCTGATTGTTCCTGCATTAGTATGGCTTGGCTTTGACCCTAAAAAAGCCTCTGCAACAACATCTTTCATAGTTATTTTTTCATCTTTTTCAGGATTTTTAGGGCACATTTCACTTGGAAACATTGACTTCAACTTACTGGTTTTATGTGCCATTGGTTCAATTGCTGGTGCTGTTTTAGGAAATTATCTTATGAGAAAAAGGCTTTCTGCTCCGCAGGTAAAAAAAGTTATTGGTATAGTATTATATATCATAGCAGCAAAAATGATATGGGATTTGCTAAAATAAAAAGAGGGTGATTTAAATGACAACTGCAATAAAAGAAGAATTAATCAATACAATTGAGACTCTCCCATTAGAAATTCAGTTAAAAATTCTTGATTTTGTGAAAGCCCTTATTCCTAAAGGCATAGATGGTAAAACGCTTTTGTCTTTTAAAAATTCTATTTCTGATGATGATTTAAAATTAATTTCACAATTTATAGAAGAGGAATGCGAGAGGATAAATCTCGTTGAATGGTAAAAAAATTTTTACTGGATACAAATATAATAATCGCTCTTTTTGCTGGTGATGAAAACATCTGTAAATTCCTGGAGAAATCAAATGAAATATTTATTCCTGTTATTGCAGTTGGAGAACTGTACTTTGGCTTTTTAAAATCAAAAAGAGCAAAGAAAAATATTTCGGTACTGGAAAAATTTTTGCAGTCTAATACTGTTCTATATTGTGATTCTATGACTGCTAAATTCTATGGGGAAATCAAGAGAACTTTAAAAGAAAAAGGACACCCAATTCCAGAAAATGATATATGGATTGCTGCAATTGCCAAACAGTATAATTTGAGTTTAGCAACCAGAGATAATCATTTCAAGTTTGTTGAAAATCTAAACATTGAACTCATGTAGTTTCTGAGCTATGATTAAAATAACAGCCCTGTTTTTCTCTTTCCTCAAGCTTGGACTTACTGCATTTGGTGGTCCTGCTATGGTTGCCTACATTAAGGAGCTTGCTGTTCAGAAGAAGAAGTGGCTTGATGAAAAAACATTTCAGGAAGGAGTTGCACTTGCTCAGGCAATTCCCGGTGCAACGGCAATGCAGGTTACTGCTTATGTGGGATTAAAGACAAGAGGGATAATTGGCGGCATTGCAAGCTTTACAGGATTTGGATTACCTGCATTCATATTTATGCTTATTCTTTCAGCACTATACGAAAAGACTCATTCGGTTTCGCAGGTAATAGCAATTTTTACAGGACTACAGGTGATTGTTGTGGCAATAGTTGCCAATGCCACATTAAGCTTTACAAAACCCATTATTAAATCAATTGGTGAAATAGCGGTAGCTTTTTTCTCATTTTTACTTTTTTTCTTAAAAATCAATCCATTTTTGATAATCATAGCCTGTTTTCTGCTTTCTCAGTTGATCTTTAATCACAGAGCAACTCCTTTCAGCAAAAATTCAAAGGGATTAAATTTCAAAGGTATTGGCATCCTGATTTTGATTATAATTGCAGGGATAACTTTCCTTTTTTTCTTTGATAAAACCCTTTTAAGAATTGCTTTGATTATGATGAAAATAGACCTTTTTGCCTTTGGAGGTGGATACGCATCTTTACCATTGATGCTGCATGAAGTTGTACATAGGCTACAATGGCTTGATAGTAAAACATTTATGGATGGGATAGCTCTGGGACAGGTAACCCCTGGACCAATTGTAATAACCGCAACATTTGTTGGATATTTATTGAAAGGTCTGGCTGGAGCATTTGTATCAACAATAGCGGTTTTTACTCCATCCTTTTTAATTATGGCTTTTGCCTCAGAACTAAGTGAAAAAATAAAGAATTCAAAGGTATTTATCAGGGCAAAAAGAGGGCTTTTAGCATCCTTTGCAGGACTTTTACTTTTTGCCACAATTAAGTTTGCAAGTTTAGTGACTTGGGACTGGATAAAACTATTTATGGTTTTAATAAGTTTTTACTGCCTCTTAAGAAAAATCAGTATCTTTTATGTGGTAGTCATCGCAGGAGTTTTTTCTATTTTCATTTTTCAATAAAAACTGTTAAATAAAAATTCGTTGTCCTGTAATAGTGGCGGTTATAATAGAATTGTTTCCTTCCTTTATTCTCTGCCAATTTTACACATAAAAATTTTACGCTACCATGTTACAATATTTAATGGAGATTCATCTTATTTTTCTTTATCTGGCAGTTTTGCTGTTTTTTGCAAGGCTTACAGGAGACATTTTTGCAAAATTTGGCATTCCTTCTGTTATTGGTGAGATATTTGTAGGAGTGCTTCTTGGACAGAGTGTTCTTGGAGTAATTCCTCTGAGTGATGTTTTTCGCCTGCTTGCAGAACTTGGAATAATACTTTTGCTTTTTCATATAGGGCTTGAGGCTGATTTAAAGCAATTAAAACAGGTCGGTTTGTCTGCTGCAGCTGTTGCAATTACTGGAGCATTAGCTCCTATGATTACAGGATTTCTTGTTTCCTATTACATTTTTAATTTCCCATTTATGACTTCTCTTTTTATTGGAGGGACTCTTACTGCCACAAGCATTGGCATTACTGTAAGAGCACTTGAAGATTTAGGTAAAATGAAAGAACGCTTTGCTCAGATTGTGCTTGGTGCAGCAGTGCTGGATGATATATTTGGTGTTGTTGTGCTCGCAGCACTGTTTGAGTTTTCAAAAACTCAGGAAATAAATGTAAATGCTACATTGCTTCTAATACTATATATTGGAACATTCTTTCTCTTTGCACCGATAATAGGAAAACTTTTTGCCTATTTCGTAAGCTTTATTGCAAAAAAGCTTAATACCCTTGATTTTGTTCCTCCTGTTGTGGTTGCCATAATTCTGCTGTTTGCCTTTGCTGCACATGAAATAGGCTCACCTGAAATACTGGGTGCTTTTACTGCAGGGATTGCCTTTTCAAGAAGGTTCACCATTCCCTTTGCTGCAGCTTTTCAGGCAGACAGAGAGATTATCCATAAAATTGAGGAATCTCTCAATCCATTAATTTGGCTTTTTACTCCCATATTCTTTGTTTATGTGGGATTGCAAATTAATTTGAAAGCAATTGATTTTCAGTCTCCCAATTTCTGGGTTTTAAGTGCTGTCCTTTTTATAGTTGCTCTTACAACTAAATTATTAGCCGGGTTATTTGTCAAAGGAACAAAAAAAGAAAAATTAAGCGTTGGCTTTGCCATGCTTCCCAGAGGTGAGGTAGGTCTTATTTTTGCTGAATTTGGAAGATTAAGCGGAATTTATGACAGCACCCTTTATGCAGTTATAATATTTGTAGTTGCCCTTACCACTTTGATTGCTCCTGTTGTGTTAAAAACTCTATTAAAAGAAGAAAGGGGAGACTCTGATGGTAAGGTATGATGTAAGTCTTTTTACTGATTTTGATATTTATCTTTTTAAAGAAGGGAATCATTTCAATCTCTATGACAAGCTTGGCTCTCATATCATTGAGGTTGATGGACAGAAAGGAACATATTTTGCTGTTTGGGCACCGAATGCAGAGCAAGTCTATGTTATAGGAGATTTTAATGGATGGAAACCATTACATCCTCTTTCAGTAAGATGGGATAGCTCTGGTATATGGGAGGGTTTTATCCCTCAAGTTGGTAAAGGCTCAAAGTATAAATACTATATCATATCCAGATACGGTTATCATCTGGAAAAAGGAGATCCTTATGCTTTTTTATGGGAAACACCTCCACTAACTGCATCAATAGTTTGGGATTTAGAATATCAATGGAATGATGAAAAATGGATGCAAAACAGGACTCGCAGAAACTCTCTTTATTCACCTATATCCATATATGAGGTTCATATTGGTTCATGGAGACGAGGTGATGGAAATAGATTTCTTACATACAGAGAACTTGCTGAATGGTTACCAAAATATGTAAAGGAATTAGGATTTACCCATGTGGAATTTTTACCTGTTATGGAGCATCCCTTTTATGGTTCATGGGGGTATCAAACAATTGGATATTTTGCACCCACAAGTAGATATGGCACTCCCCAGGAGTTTATGTATTTGATTGATAAGCTTCATCAGCATGAAATCGGAGTAATTCTTGACTGGGTTCCATCTCATTTTCCCGATGATGGACACGGACTCAGCTTTTTTGATGGAACCTATCTTTATGAGCATCAGGATCCAAAAAAAGGATATCATCCTCACTGGCACAGCTATATTTTCAATCATGGAAGAAATGAGGTTAGAAACTTTCTTATAAGCTCAGCAATATTCTGGCTCGAAAAATATCACATTGACGGATTAAGAGTGGATGCTGTTGCTTCTATGCTTTATCTTGATTATGGAAGACAGCACGGAGAATGGATTCCAAATAAATATGGAGGCAAGGAAAATTTAGAGGCAATAGAATTTATAAGAAGACTCAATGAAACAGTTTATGAAAAATATCCTGATACTCAAACAATTGCTGAAGAATCAACGGCATGGCCTCTTGTTACCCGTCCTACCTATATTGGTGGACTCGGATTCGGGATGAAGTGGAATATGGGATGGATGCATGATACACTTAATTATTTTTCAAAAGATCCCATATACAGAAAATATCATCATGGACAGCTTACTTTCAGCATCTGGTACGCTTTTTCTGAGAACTTCGTTCTTCCGCTCAGTCATGATGAGGTTGTTTATGGTAAGGGTTCTCTTTTAAATAAAATGCCTGGAGACAGCTGGCAAAAGTTTGCTAATCTGCGGCTTCTTTTTGGATATATGTATGCTCATCCAGGTAAAAAACTTATTTTTATGGGAGGAGAGTTTGGGCAATGGGATGAGTGGTATCATGAAAAAAGCCTTGACTGGCATCTTCTTGAATTTCCCCAGCATCAGGGCATTCAAAGATTGATAAAAGATTTGAACAATCTTTACAGAAATGAGCCAGCCCTTTATGAGTTTGAGTTTGATCCATCAGGTTTTGAATGGATTGATTTTAGCGATGCAGAGCAGAGTATAATAAGTTTTTTGAGAAAAGCAAGAGATGAGATGATTTTGATTGTCTGCAATTTTACGCCTGTTCCAAGATTGAATTATAGAACAGGAGTACCCTTTAAAGGCTACTGGAGAGAGATTTTGAATACTGATTCAGAGTTTTACGGAGGAAGTAATTGCGGAAATATGGATGGAGTGTTCTCAGAAGATATACCTATGCATGGAAGACCTTATTCTTTAAATTTAACCTTGCCTCCTCTGGGAGTTTTATTTCTAAAAAGGGAAAATGAATAAAATTGTTTTTGCAATCATTATATTTATATCCCTATTCAGACTTGGTTCTGTAAAGCTTTTTGATGTTGATGAAGCAGTGTTTGCACAGTCAACAAAAGAAATGATTCAAAGCGGAGACTGGATAACTCCCACATATAATGGTGAGCCAAGATATGACAAGCCCATTCTTTTTTACTGGCTGATGGCTTTTTCATTTAAGATATTTGGAGTTAATGAGTTTGCTGCCAGATTTCCTTCAGCATTATCAGGCTTGATTTTATGTGCTGTTCTTTATTTTTTTATTAAAAACCTGAAAGATGAGAAACAGGCTTTTTACACTGTTTTATCATTTGCTTTTTCTTTGTATTACTTCATTTATACCCATGCTGCTGTGACAGATATGGCATTAAGTTTATTTATAAGCGTTAGCCTTATCTGCTTTTACATATCAGAAGAAAAAAATAAAAAGTTTATCTATGGCTTTTATATTTTTTCAGCCTTTGCTTTTCTTACAAAAGGATTAGTTGGTATAGTGTTTCCATTTGGTATAGCTTCAGTTTATTTATGCATTAAAAAGGGCTTTAAAGAATTAAAGACGCTTTATAACTTCTGGGCAATTTTGCTTTTTCTTTTAATATCAATACCATGGTATGTTGCTCAAATACTAATAAATGGTAGAGAATTTATTGAGCAGTTTTTCATAAAGCATCATTTTATGCGATATACAGGAGTGATCTCAGGACACAGAGGTCCGATTTATTTTTTTATACCTGTATTAATAATCGGATTGTTTCCATGGATCTCTTTTATTGCAAAGGCTTTTAAAGATTTTAAAAGAGATGCTCTTATACAGTTTTCTTTTGTCTGGGCTGGATTTATTTTTTTATTTTTTTCTTTTTCAACAACAAAGCTTCCAAACTATATTTTACCTGCTGTTGCTGCTTTTTCAATCTTAAATTCCTATGGCATGATTGAAGTTAACAAAAATTTTTCAAGAATTCCCTATATTTTTTCAGCAGTTATTTCAATTTTAATTGCAGTTTCTTTAATTGTTGTAAAAGTAAAGATAGCTACTATACTGCCTTATTTTAATATGAAATGGCTTAACATAATGATATTAATAATGAGTTTATTTGCTGTGATAAGCATTTACGCATTCTTAAAAAAAGACAGAGTCTTTTTATTGTTTGCAGGATTGAGTTTCAGTTTAATTTTAGCTATTTCAATAAAAGTCTTGCCTATCATAAATGAATATATGCAGGGAACGCTTTATAAATACAGCATCTATGCTAAACAGAATCTTCAAAAAAATGATATTTTAATTACATACAAAATAAACAAGCCAAGTATTCCTTTTTATTCGGACAGAAAAATACTTAAGATTGACTCTGAAAAAGAGCTTATTGAAAGCATTAAAAATGAAAGCATTGCAGAACGAAAAATAAAAGGAGTTGTTATATCCCAGGTTAAAGATGTAGAATTTTTAAAGAGTATCGGATTAAACTTGATAGAGGAGGACAGAGATTATGCAATTTTTACATTTCCGGGTTAAAATTCTTTTTCTGGTTGTTCTGTTTCTTATTCCGTTATTTATTTTCATTTTTGATAAAGATATAATGCTATTTATTAAGCATTTCCAGAGAAATCATGTTAATCTTAATCAATTTTTTGAGGGACTGGATGTGATAATGGATTTTGTCTATAAAGGTGCTATCGTAGTAACAGCTGTTTTTGCAATCTATACTTTATTAAAAAAGAAAGAAGTTGGTAAATCCTTATCTATGGGCATTATAGCTGTTTCTATAGTTATTCAAATAAAGCATCTTATTGGAAGGGCAAGACCGAAGCTTGGATTTGATACATTTTTTGCAGGTCCTTCTTTAAACTATCTGTATTCATCATTTCCTTCTGGACATACTACTTTTGCTTTTATGCTTGCCACAGTATTTTCGCACCATTATCCAAAATATCGGTATTTATTTTATGCTTTTGCAGTTTGGGTTGGATTTGAAAGAATTGAAGATTTTGCACACTTTCCTTCTGATGTTTTAGCGGGAGCAATTTTGGGTGCTATTATTGGACGATTTGTTCTGTTTAAATTTTTAGTAAAAACAGACCAGAACCGTTCAACTTAGCTTTTTATTTTCAATTTCTTCTGTCCCTTTGTGCCCATCACGAGATTCAGCATCTGAGACAGCTTTTTTAAAGCCTCTAATAGCTTCTCCAAGACCTTTACCTATTTCAGGAAGCTTGGAAGAACCAAAAAGAACAATTATAATTATTGAAAAAAGAAATATGTCCTGATAACTGAGCATATTACCTCCTTTTTTTTCTAAATCTAAAAAAAAAATAATAATTTTGTCAACCATATCTTCCGATGAATATTATTGACCGATTAATGAAAAAGATTTTAAAATCTTTCAGATAATAAAATTAACAAAAGGAGCTCTTAAAGCATTGGAAGAAAACAATAGCATTCATCCAAGAGTTCGTAACAGAAGAGTTCATCTTGCCAATGAAAGAACTTTTCTTGCATGGATTAGAACAAGTATTGGAATAATGGCATTTGGATTTGTTGTTGAAAAGTTTGCACTTTTTGTAAGGCAACTCTCCATTTTTCTTGGCAGGGATATGCCTCAGCCAACACACACAGGATATTCTTCATTTTTTGGAGCCTTCCTTATTGCTCTTGGAGCAGTAATGGGTTTTCTTGCATTTATAAGATATAAAAAAGTGGAAAAACAGATTGATGAAGATAGTTATAAGCCCTCTATGTTACTTGATATACTTTTAGTGATTTCACTCCTTGCAATTGCAATTTTTTTGATAATTTACATGCTTCATAGTATTTAGGGAACTATGGCATTCAAGCAGTAAGTTTTCCTTTTTTAAGAAAAAGAAAGATGTCTCCAGTTCTTTTTGCTGATTGAGAATCATGGGTTGCCATGATAATTATTGAATTAAGTCTTTGTTTTAACTGAACAATAATTTCTTCAATTATTTTAGTATTTTCGTGATCCACTGATGCTGTTGGTTCATCAAGAAATAAAACCTCTGGTTCTAAAACAATTGCACGCGCAATCCCCATTCTTTTTAGTTCTCCACTTGAAAGACTGAGAGCATTTTGATTTTTCTTGTGTAACAATCCAACAAAATCAAGAGCTTTTTCAACCTGTTCCTTTATTTCTTCTCTATTCATTCCTCTTACTTTTAAGCCATAGGCAACATTTTTAAAAACTGTTGTATTGAAAACTCCGATGTTTGGTAAAACCAGAGTAATCCTCCTTCTAAGATTTAAATCATTTTCAATAATTTTCCCTCCATCAGAATATATAATTTCACCCTTATCAGGGCTTTCTAAGAGTGCACAAATTCTTAAAAAAGTTGATTTTCCGGAGCCATTTGGTCCCATTAAAACATATACTCCGCTTTTTTCAAATGAAAAAGAAATACCATCAAGAACCATCTTACCATTATAAGATTTATGAATATTTGAAATAATGAGGCTTAAAGCCACTGTATTGACTCCCTTATGCCTTTTTTCTGAATTAAAAATAAAACAATGTTTATTGTAAAGGAAATTAAGAGAAGAATTATCCCAAGTGCCATTGCAAGCTCAAAGTTACCTTTGTCTGTTTCAAGAGCGATTGTTGTTGTCATTACTCTGGTATATCCTGCAATATTTCCTCCAACAATAAGTATTGCTCCAACCTCAGCCATCACTCTTCCAAGAGCTGCACAGACTCCAGCCATTATTCCATATCTTGCCTCTTTTATTACTGTAACTGCTATCTGAAAGGAAGTAGCTCCAAGAGTTTTTGCAGCAAGTTTCAATGCAGGGTCAACTTTAACAATTGATGAATGGGTAATTGCTGCAACAATTGGAAAAGCAAGAATGCTCTGGGCAATAATCATTGCAGAGGGAGTATAAAGAAGGCTTAAAAAACCAAGTGGTCCGCTACGGGATAGCATTAGATAAAGAAATAATCCTACAATAACTGGAGGAAGCCCCATAAACGTATTAACCAGTGTTATTAATGCATTCCTTCCTAAAAAATTCTTTAATCCAAGAAAAGCTCCAAAAGGTATCCCCAAAATTGTTGCTATTAAAAGAGCTGTAAGAGAAACTCTCAGAGAAAGAAAGATTATTTCCACCAGCTCTTTATCAAGATGCAGAATAAGATAAAATGCCTGCTTAAAGGACTCTACGATAAAGTTCATTTTGCATTTGGGATAAAAAGTTGATTCCCAAACTTATCCTTAAATGATGCTATAGCAGTCTGACCTTCCTTTGATATTATCCAGTTTACAAACTGCATTGCCTCTTTATATTTTACATGTTTATGTTTTTCAGGGTTAACTGCCATAACGCCGTATTGATTAAATAAAAAAAGGTCTCCCTGAAACAGTGTTGCTAAATCAAGCCTATCTTTTATTGCAAGCCATGTTCCTCTGTCAGTAAGGGTATATGCCTGTTTTTCATTTGCAATTCTTAGGGTCTTTTCCATTCCCTGCCCTGCTTCAAGATACCATTTCTGTCCTTTTGGTTCAATTCCTGCTTTTTGCCATATCTGTAACTCTTTAACATGAGTGCCTGATTTGTCACCTCTTGAAACAAAAAGGCTCCTTAAAGAAGCAATTCTTTTAAAGGCATCCACTGCCTTTTTAACTTCCCTTATTTTTGCAGGATCATTTTTTGGACCCACAATAATAAAATCATTGTAGCAAACATCGTGTCTGTTTACAAAGTATCCCTGTTTTACAGCCTCAAGTTCAAGCTCCTTTGCATGGACAAAAACAGCATCAGCATCACCTCTTTTACCCATCTCAATCGCTGCACCTGTTCCCCTTGCAACAACCTTGACCTTGATACCTGTCTTTTTCTCAAAAACAGGCAGGATATGACTTAGTAATCCTGAGTTTTCCACAGAAGTGGTTGTTGCAAGAACAATTACACTGTCCTGAGCTAATGCAGTGTTTACCATAAGTAAAAATGAAAATATCACTACTATAATTTTCATTTCACACCCCCTCTATGTTTATTTAAATTATAACGTTGATTATAAAAAGCCTCAACTTTCAAATATAGTTCATTTAATTCGCTCTCAGGATCTGAATCCCAGACAATACCACAACCTGCATAGTAGGAAAGATTATTTTTCAAACCTATTGCAGTTCTGATTAGCACTGATAGAGTAAAGTCGGTTTCATTCCTTATAATTCCAGCACATCCGCAGTAGTATTCCCTGTTATGAGATTCAAGCATATCAATCATCTCAACAGCTTTTCTTTTTGGTGCACCTGTGACACTGGCAGGAGGAAAGGTCTGTTTTATTATCTCAATTATAGATTTATCAGTCTTTCCTTCAACTGTGGAGTGCATCTGATAGAGGGTTCTGTATCTGGTTATTTTAAAAAGCTCAGGGACACTTACGCTTCCAATCTGGGAGATTCTGCCAATGTCATTTCTCATCATATCTGTAATCATGATATTTTCTGCTCTGTCTTTTTCACTGTTCTGGAGGAATTTGAGAGATTTAGATGTGCCTTTAATTGGCTTACTTATGATTGTCCGTCCTATTTTTTCTAAAAAGAGTTCCATTGAACCAGAAATTATGAAAAAATTCCCAACATCAAGAAAAAATCCATAAGGAACAGGCTGATTTTTATAAAAATTGAAAAAAAGACTTAAAGGTCCCCCAAGAAGTTCAAAATCAAAACGATTTGTCAGATTTATCTGATAAACTGTTCCATCCTCTATAAGGCTAAGTATTTTAGAAACTCCTGCTTTAAATTCATCATCTTTGAGCGTTTTTCCTTTCAGTATAAGCTTTGTTGTTTCAAGTTTTGGATTGATTTTTTTGAACTTTTTAATTTTCATTATTAAAACAGCTGGTAATTTAGGCTTTTTAATGTTTAAATCAAGGATTTGTTTTGCAAGATGATAGGAAAATAAAGCAAAACTCAGCGGAGTAATCTCTTTAATATCATCCAAACTATTGTAAAATTTAATATCTTCAATTTCTGCCTCATAAAAGCCTCTTTTGTCAAGCCAGTTACCAGACAATACAAGTTGCATTTATGGTTGGTTTTCCTCATCAATAAGGGAATTTAAATATTGTAAAATTTCATTATCAACAGGATATTTTTTATCCATAATCTGAAGCACAGGCAATGCTGCTGTTAGACTGTTTAGTATAAAAACAGCTCTGGCAGTGTAAATGTCTTTTATTTTAATTTTTTCTTCTTTTACATCTGCTTTTTCAATCAGAATCTGAAGTGTTGTTCCTGAAAGCAGTCCACATTCTTTTGCAGGAGTCTGAAGGCTTTCTCCCTTAACAACTAAAATATTTGATGAGGTACATTCCGTTATCTCATCATTTTCATTAAGCATGATCGCATCATCAAAGCCTTGTGAAATGGCTTCTCTTTTTGCAAGGATATTTGTCAGATAGTTCATTGTTTTATGGTAAATTACAGGATTTCTGCTGTGTCTTTTAATGCTTGATATAAAAAGTTTTCTTGGATTTAAATCCGGTTTGTAATCTCTGACTATAACGATAGATTCACTTCCTTCAGGGTATGAATGATAGATAGCCTTTCCCTTTGATAGAAGGCAGAATTTAACATATAGATTTTTTCTTCCTTCTGTTTTTTCTTCAATTAGCCTGTAGAAACTCTCAAAATCAGGGCATGGAATATGAAAAAATTGAGATGAATTTTTAAGTCTTTCATAATGCCTGAGAATTTTCTTTGTTTCTCCCTGCCAGAGAATTGTCTCAAAAAGACCTTCTCCAAATAAAAGAGTTCTGTAATTCACAATAAAGTTATTTTTCCTCCGGGAAAAGAGTTGAAAGCTGAATGCAGGATTTTCCCTCAAATTTTCCACCTTCTTCAATAGAAAGCTTAAGGGTATAGATTTCGCCTGTTACACTACCTTTGTGAGTTATAGTGATTATTTCTGAAGCATTTATAACTCCATTGACATTGCCACCAATTATTATACCTCTACATGTAATATTTCCTGTGATTTTCCCTGAGTCACCAACTGAAATCCAGTCTGCTTTTACTATACCTTCCACTGTTCCATCAATTCTTATACTGCTGTTTGATGTTATTTCTCCATTAATAAAAGTTTCTGCTCCAATAACTGTTTCCATTTTCTGTTGTTTTTTAAAAAACATTAGAATCCTCCTTCAAATAAGGCAAAGGATTAACAGGAGAGTTGTTTTTCCATACTTCATAATGAAGATGTGCTCCTGTGGTATAGCCTGTATTTCCTGAAAGAGCTATAATGTCCCCCCGTTTTACCTTTTGTCCTACATCTACGAGATTTTGTTTATTATGGGCATAAACAGTGGTAAAGCCGTAACCATGTTTAATCATTACTACATTTCCACTGTCTCTCTGATATCCTGAAAAAACAACTATTCCGTCTGCTGTTGCTCTGACTTCTGTACCAGAAAGCACAGAAATATCAACACCTGTATGGATTGATTCATATCCATATTTTGGGTGCTCTCTTTTACCAAAAGGAGAAGTTATTTCTCCTTTAACAGGCCAACCAAGCGGAGTTGACCTGTATATATCATGCTGCTCTAATAAAAAATTTTTTATTTCACTCACTGAGTCTATAGCTTTCTGAGCACTTCTTTTTAACTCTTCTATCTCAATATCGCCAGAAGGATGAAAGTTCACAGATTCAAGAATTTCTTTTTTTGATTTCAATGAAAAAATTCTGTTAAATTCGGCTTCAGCATTTTTTAAAGCAATGATTGTGGATTTAAGTTCATTGAATTCGTTCATTATTAAGGAAACATTCTGCTTCATACGATAATATTCAATTGTGTTGACAGCCATTGATAGAACATAAACATTAAAAGTAAATGCAGAAAAAATAAATAAAAAAATTATTAAAAAAGGAACTTTTAATCCATAAATTTTTGTTCTGCCATGCGGAATGAACATAATTGTGACAGGAGAAAAAATTTTTGATATTATTTTTCTCAGTTTATACACCATAACCATCACCTCCCTTACTTAAGGATAAATTATTATTTCAAATTTTGAATCAATATTCAAGTACTTTACTCTTTGAGAACTTGTCTAAATTTCCTTAAGCTTAATATAATAAAAACATGATTAAAAACACCTTTATTCTTCTTGATGGAATTGGAGAAAAAAGAGAGCGAAGACTATGGAGAGAAGGGATTCTTACATGGGAAGATTTTTTTAATTGTAAAGAAGTTTTAGATGTAGATTACGAGAAAAAAAGAGCCTATGATGAGTTTCTTTACAAAGCTTATGATGCGCTAATTTACAAGAACTGTTATTTCTTTGCAGAAAACTTAAAAAAAAGAGAGCACTGGAGACTATTTGAGGAGTTTATCAATGATACTGTATGTCTTGACATAGAAACCAACGGACTGACACCGGAAAAAGGTGGATATGTAACAGTTGTTGGTCTGTATTCAATAAAAGGATATAAAGCTTTAATTAAAGGAGAAACTCTCACTGAAGATACATTGCAACAAGCCATTGATGAGCATAAATATTTGATAACCTTTTACGGAAGCATCTTTGACATCCCTTTTCTTAAAAAAGAGTTCCCCAATTTAAAAATTGAACACATTCCGCATTTTGACCTATTTTTTGCTGGAAAAAGACTCGGGATTCAGGGCGGGCTTAAAAAGCTTGAAACATTATTTCTGATTGAAAGACAAGAAAATCTTAAAGGACTTAATGGATATGATGCTGTAAAGCTATGGAAAGCCCATTTAAATGGAAGTATTGACAGTCTTGAACGCCTTATTTCGTATAATAGGGCTGATACAGAAAATTTATTTCAATTGGGAAAGATTTTTTATGAGATGTTGCGTTCGCAGGTGGGCATTGAAGAGTTTATAGATAATGGAACAAAAAGAGCTTCTCAAAAAGTTTATTAATTATTGTCTTACTGAAAAAGCCTTATCTATAAATACAGTAAAATCTTACGAAAATGATTTGAAGGGATTTATAAAATGGCTTAATGAGCAAAATATTTTAATTCTTGATTGTAAAAAAGATGAGATAGTGCACTACCTCTTAGGTTTGAAGGAAAAAGGCTACACTTCTTCATCAATTGCAAGAATCCTTTCTTCTTTAAAGCAATTTTTTAGATTTTTGATTTTTGAAAATTTAATAAACCATGATCCAACAGAGGGGCTTAAATCACCAAAACTATGGCTCAGACTTCCAAAGGCTCTTGAAATGGATGAGGTAAAAAAACTTCTTTCAGTGATACTTCAAAATAAATACTACTTAAGAGATATTACCATGCTTGAATTAATGTATGCTTCAGGATTAAGGGTCAGTGAGCTTGTTAATTTAAAATTGAGCGATATAAATTTTGAAGCAGGATTTATAAGAGTTAAAGGTAAAGGAGATAAAGAAAGAGTTATTCCAATAGCTCATCGCTCAATAGAGAAAATTAAAAACTATTTAATAGAGCTAAGACCAAAGCTTCTTAAAAACAGAGCTTCTGATTATGTTTTTTTAAACAATCGCGGACAGGCTATGACCCGTCAAAGGTTCTGGCAGAATCTTAAAGTTATAGGGAAAATTGCTGGAGTGAATGTAACTCCTCATATGATAAGACACAGCTTTGCAACTCATTTGCTTGAAGGTGGTGCAGATTTAAGATCACTTCAGAAAATGCTCGGTCACAGTGATATATCCACAACGCAAGTTTATACAAAAGTTTCAATGGATAGACTTCGCAAAGAGTATCTTAAACACCATCCAAGAGCTAAATAAAAATCTACAATTTTTTAATTAATGATTTGATTTTATCAGCTGGCACTTTATTTTTATTGAGGAGAGGCAGTACTTCCAATAATGCTTCTTTAACCCATTCTGAATAAGCTTTTACCTCTTCCTCTGTGAACTCACTTCTACGCAGAGGGCTGTATTCAGCAGTTGTTCTTCTATCATAAAGGTTTCCAAGATATCTTCCTATTTTGGGTGAGACTGCACCTGATTTAATAAAATGCATGCTGAACATGATTTTTACGCCTTCATGGGATTTTGGTTCAATACCAACACTTGCAAGAAGTGCTTTTACTGCATGTTCCAGAGCAAAGTAAAGGTTTACTGTTGCATTTCCCCATCTCTTTGCTTTTCTGTCATCTAAAAAAGCTTCAAGCTTTTCTTCTGCTATTTCAATCTCAGCTAATGCTAACTCCTTTCCCAAAGCAATACTCCATCTTTTTTTATTTCTCTTATCAGAGCTGTGTCTGAATTAAATTCCTCCTCAGATAATAATGTAAGGGACAGAGGAAATTCTTCTAAAAAGAGTTCACTGAGTAATTCCCATTTTATACTCCAGATTATGTCCCATAAACTTTTATTTACTGAAGATTTAACCACCACAGCAACATCAAGGTCACTTTCCTCATTGGAAAGACCGCGAGCACGAGAGCCAAATAGAATAATTTTTGTTGCTTGAGGCATGCTATATTTTATAGCTGAAGAAAACAGTTCAAGAATCTTTTCTTCAGCAAAGGAAAGGCTTAAATTTTTTGTATCAATCATGAATTAATTATATCATTTTTAAGCCATACAACTCTCTGAGGAAAGGGAATGTCAATTCCTTCTTCTCGGAAGCGTTTGAATATTCTTTTTCTTAACTCATGCTGAATTTTATATTGATCAACAAACTCTCTTATCTGCAGGACAAGAGTAAAGTCTAATGAGTTTTCACCAAAGCCAGGGATAAATCTTACAAATGGTTCAGGTTCGCTAAGTAATCCATCAATCTCCTCAGAAGCCTTCTTTGCCTCCTCAATCAGTATCTTTTCAACTTTTTCTGGATCTGATGAGTAACTTACACTTACAGGAATCTGTAAAGACATTCTTTTTTCAGGAAGAAAGTAGTTAATAACAATGCTTTGAGCGAGCTTACTGTTTGGTATTACTATCATATTGTTTGGAAGCATTCTGATTCTTGTTGTTCTCCATGAAATATCCTCCACATATCCTTCCTGTCCTGTCTCAAGCCTTATAAAATCACCAACCCTTATTGTTTTTTCTGCCATAATATGTATTCCTGCAAAGAGATTCTCAAGGGTATCTTTAAGTGCCAGAGCAACGGCAAGTCCTCCTATTCCAAGAGCTGTTATAAGTGGTGCTATGGAAATTCCGAGAATATTAAGGATTATTATAAATCCGATTAAATATACAGTGATTTTTATGATAAAATTTAAAAGACCTGTTGATTGAACAGAGACTGAAGAACGCTCCACATACTGAGTGAAAAGTCTGTTAATGAGATTAGCAGCAACTACTGTAATTGATAGAATTATCAATATATGAATTGCCCTGACTACATATAAGTTGTATTTTGAAGGAAATTCCGAGCTGTCAACTCCAATATAAAGGGCTATTCCAATGCACCAGAAAATAGAAGGAAGTTTAATTGTTTCTATTATTAAATTGTCTAAGCCTGTTTTAGTTTTTTTAGCCCAGTGATGAACTATCTTAAACAGAAAAGATCTTGCTAAAAGTAAAACTACAGCTGAGACTACTACTATAAAGGAGGAAACCGCAACTTTTTCAATATTCATAAATTATCCAAAATTCTTTTCGCTTCCTGGATAATAGATTATAGAAAACAATCTTAAAAAATCAAGATATTGTTTAATCACAGATAGCAGATTCAGGATTTTTTATATTCTCAATTTCAGGTATAATAAAAATCTATGACTGGAATAATAAAAGCAATGGGGCTCGTTTTTGGAGACATAGGAACAAGCCCCATATATACATTAACTGTAGCATTTTTAATTCTTGAACCTACCCATGAGAATGTTCTCGGTGTTCTCAGCCTTGTTTTCTGGACACTTGTTATTATACCAACTCTTCAATACAATATCCTTGCAATGAGACTCAGTATAAGGGGTGAAGGTGGTACAATAGTTCTTGCTGAGATATTTAAATCCCTTGCAAAATCAAAAAAAGCAAAGGGTGTGGTCACATTTTTATCATTTATAGGAATCTCTTTTCTCATGGGTGATGGTGTTATAACGCCATCAATAAGTATTTTAAGTGCTGTTGAAGGTTCAGCTTTTATCCCAGGCATAACAGTATCACAGGAAATAATTATTTTAACTGCAATGATTATTACTATATTTTTATTTCTCTTTCAAAAAAAAGGAACTGAAAAGGTTGCCTCTGCTTTTGGTCCTGTAATGGTTGTATGGTTTTCTTGTCTTTTTGTTATCGGTGTTTATGGAATTTTTAAAAATCCTGATGTTTTGAAAGCTGTAAATCCCTATTATGCCATTGATTTTCTTTTAAAAAATGGCTGGAAAGGCTACTTAATCTTAGGAGAAGTTATTCTTTGTGCAACAGGTGCTGAGGCAATGTATGCAGACATGGGACATCTTGGTTCAAAGCCCATAAGAAAGGCATGGGCAATACTGTTTTTTGTTCTTTCAATTAATTATTTTGGGCAGGGTGCTTTTATTCTATCTCATCCTGAAGTTAAAAACATACTTTTTGAACTATCTTTAAATTTTTCATCTTATCTTTATGTTCCTTTTTTGATTTTGAGCATAGCTGCAACAGTTATTGCTTCTCAGGCAATGATAAGTGGAATGTTTTCAATTGTCTATCAGGCAATCACCACAAGAATAATGCCTCTGTTAAAGATTGATTATACTTCAAAGGAATTAAAATCCCAGATATATATTGGCAGTGTTAACTGGCTTTTACTTATTGCAGTTTTATTCATTATGCTGGAGTTTAAAAGTTCTTCTAATTTAGCATCAGCTTATGGAATTGCTGTAATATCAAACATGTGCATAACAGGAATTATATTAATTTCTATTTTTTCCCTCCAAAGAAACTATATAGCAGTGATAGCTGCTGTGGTTGTTACAGCTGTTGATTTTATATATTTCAGCTCCTGTTTACATAAGATTCCCCAGGGTGGATATTATTCAATTGTCCTTGCATTGTTCCCACTTTTAACTATTCTGCTTTTTACTAATGGACAGAAAAAACTTTACACTGCCATGCAGTTTATGGATAGAGAAGACTTTATTTTAAAATTTGAGAGAGTGTATAAAACCAATCCAAAGATAGCAGGAACAGCTATTTTCTTTATCAGAGATACAGGTAAGATTTCACCCTATATAGTTGAAACAATGTTCTATCATGGGATAATTTATGAGGACAATATATTTCTTTCAATAATCATAAGACCTGATCCATTTGGAGTAACTGGTTATTTTAAGGAAAATCTCTGTCAGGGCATAAGAGTGTTTGAAATTGAAATGGGTTACATGGAATTTGTAAATATTGAAGAAATACTCAGGGAAAATGGAATTGATGAAAGGGCAATATTTTATGGTCTTGAGGATATTGTTGCAAAAGGACACTGGAAGTTATTCGCTTTTATAAAAAGAATAACTCCAGCTTTTATAAGCTTTTTCCGTTTACCTTCAAGAAAGCTTCATGGTGTTTTAACAAGAATTGAGATGTAAGTTATTTCACTATAACCACAGGGCATGTTGCATAGGTTGCAACCCTGCGGGAGACTGAACCAAGAAGCCATCTTTCAATCTTTGACATTCCTCTCTGTCCCATGATTATTATGTCAAAGCCATTTTCAGAGGCATATCTTACAATCTGGTCTGCTGGATGTCCTGCAACAATCTCTGTGTTTATTTCTATGTCATATTCTTTAGCTATTAAAAATATTTTTTCAAATTCTTTCTTGTAGTATTCTGTGGCGCTGTCAATAACTGCCTTTACCTCTATTATGTCTGCAGGCTCTGGTGGCTGAGCAACAGAAAGAATCGTTATCTGTCTTTGTTCTGCCGGGCATTCCTTAGAGAGTTTCAAAGCAAAATCAAAGGCTTTGTAAGATTCCTGAGAGCCATCAAAGGCAACTAAAATTTTTTTAAGCATTCTTAATCCTCCTTTTTGGTTTTAGGTAATAAATACTTTGGTAAATAAAAAGCATTGGCTATAATTGTTGGAATTACAGCACTTCCAATTACTGCTGCAATGAGGAGTGAATACTGGATCTGGTCAATTATTCCATGCGTTAATCCAAACAATGCTGAAATAGAGCCGAATGTAAGTCCCGTTGACATGAGAAGCGTTGTATACATTCCCTCTTTGTGTCTGAACTTAAATAGTTTGGTTACAGGATAGACACCAGTAATTTTGGTTATCATTTTCCCACCCAATAATACCAGAAGTGCCAGAGGTGCTGCAATAATTGAAGGAATTGAAACAAAATATCCTGCTCTTAAAAAATAAATGGGAGTAAGAAATCCTATTGTAAGTGTTCTTAATCTTCTTATTAATTGATAGTCTTTCCCTACAGTTCCTGCTAAAACCATACCAATAATATAAGCAGGAAGTACGGCTTCGCTTCCTGACCATAAAGCAGTAGCACCAAGTCCAAAAAGCATAAATAAAAGATATTTGGTTTCAAATTCTGATGGTTTATTGCCAAATTTTTTAAATATTTTTGGAGTTATGATAGGAACTAAAATGGCAAGAACAATGGTAAGTCCGATAAAAATTAAGGATTTAGTTGTAAATGGCGAGAAAATCAATCCAAGGGCAATAACAGTTCCGAGGTCATTTACAAAACATGCTGCAAGAATAACCTTACCAAACTCAGTTTTATTAAGTCCGAGCTCAAGCATTACAGCATAAACAACTGCCACAGAGGTTGTTGAAAGAGCAACTCCTGCAAGCCAACTTGCCTTTGTGCTCCAGTCAAGAATGTAATAGGCAACTGCTGTGCATCCAAGAAAAGGAGCTAAAAAAGCAATTAATCCTATTCCAAGAGTCTCTTTCCATCTTGTTTTTAATACATCTGGTTCAAGCTCTGCACCAGCCAAGAATGTAAGCATTATAGCACCAACACCTGCAATAAATTTAATCCATATGTCATTTTCACCAGGGGATATTCCTGTTGTAGCAATAACAAGACTTGCAACTGCGCCAACTGCAATTTCAGTTAAAGCTGTTGCTAAGCGAAGTTTTGTTGCGATTACTGTTGAAACTAAGGCAAGAAAAAACCAGAAAGAAGCTTTTAAAAGGATTTCAAACATTTTTGCCTCCTTTTTCAGTGCATAACCCTACCTTTACTGGTAGGAGTTATCAGCCACTGAAAATCAGAGGCAGTTAAAGGCGAACTCCATCGCCTTTTTTAGGATAAAAAAATTTGAAACTATATGTCAATATTTGGTATAAAATTAAATAGTATGGATTTAAGAAAAGTTCTTTATGAGTGCTATCAGTTTGTTATGCAGAGAAGAAAACAGGATGGCGGTTTTGCAGCAACTCCATTATTACCTGCAACAGTTGAAGATACTTATCATGCATTAAAAATAATAAAATCTTTAAAAGAACTTGGTTTAAATATTAATTATAAGCCAGATGAGGATAAAACTTTAAAGTTATGGCTTTATTCAAATAAAAAATGGAATGAGCCTAAAGTTTTTTATCAGCTTTTGAGAATATCCATGATTTGTAATGTGCAAATTGACAAAAAATTCTTAAAACAATATATGAAAGCAGGAATAGTAACTCTGGAAAGAGCATTTTATCTATCAAAAATCTCAGAATTAATAGATTTCCAGATATCAGATATAGGGAAATTATCTGAACCCAGAACAGTAAAAGATTTATATATGTTTCTTTATCTCTCCTGTAGAGGATTTATTAAAGAACGAATTGAAAAAAACAGACTGATTGAATATTTTAAAAAATGCCAGAATCCTGATGGAGGATATGGATTTTCACCAGGGACAACTTCTTATGTTGATAACACATACTTCTGTCTGAAGGCTCTGGATTTTTTAGGTTCATTACCTGAGAAACCAAAAGAAACTCTTGAATTTATCTTATATTGCCAGACAAAATCAGGAGGATTTGCAAGAACTCCCAATTCAGCAGCTTTCTTAGATTCAACATTTTATGCAGTGGAGAGCTTAACCCTTTTAAAAATTTAAATTTTGATTTTCTGCTTTGCTTTATCTAAAAATTCCTTAGCTAAGGCTATTGCTTCTCTGGAATCTTCATAATCAAACTTTCAACACCTTCGTGGGTTTTGGGATCAACACATTTCATAAGTAAAAGAGCCTTTGCAGCATGATAAACTGTATAATAAGCAGATACAATACTTTTATAGTAAAACTCTTTTTCCTGTAACATCTGGGATGAAAAATTATAACATAATTTTTAATTTAATGTAACAGTTGTCACTGAAAATTTCTTGACAATTTAGTTTTATTAATGTAACAATAGTTACATTATATTTTGAGGAGGGGAAAATGGAAACTTTTTATATTGTTGGAATGATCATAGCAGGATTGTTTTTTGGATGGACAATTGGTTCGCATTATACTGGTGCAGTTATGGGAACAGCATACGGAGCAAAAATATTTAATGTTAAAACTGCTACTATTTTAATTGCTATATGTGCTTTGCTTGGGGCAACCTTTCAAAGTCATGAGGTTATTAAAACTGTTGGAGCTGGCATAATACCAATTGAATATCTTAATCCTTTTAGGGCAATGGTAATGATGCTTAATGCAGCTCTGGTTACTGCTGTAAATACCTGGCTTAAACTCCCAATATCTACAGCTCAATTAGCCTGCTTTTCCATAGTCGGGGTTGGTATTGCTACAGATGCTCCCATTGCCTGGGAACACACTATGTTACCTCTTGCTATTACATGGGTGGGAACTCCATTAGTTGGATGCCTCTTAGGTTTTATTTTTACAAAAACAGTAGGAACTGTTAAAGCAAAAAAAGCAGAAGCATTCAAAAAGTTTATCCTCATTCTTGCATGCTGTTACGCATCCTTTACATTGGGAGCTAACAATAGCGGACTTGCTGTAAGCGTTCTTTATGGTAGTGGTGTTGTTAAATCCTTATTATTTGCAGGATTTATAGGAGGATTTGTTGTTGGAATAGGTGCTCTTACATGGGGAAGACCCCTTTTAGAAAAGGTAGGGCTTCATCTTGTTCAGCTTGAAATCAATAGTGCCATAGGAGCACAGTTTGGACAAGCTACTACTGTTTATATAGCAGCCCTATTAGGTTATCCTACATCCATGAATCAGGCAATTGTAGGAGCACTTGGTGGTGCAGGTCTTGCAAGAGGAATTAAATATGTTCAAATTAAAATCATAAAAGAGATTGTTATAAACTGGTTTGTTTCTCTTGTGGTATCAGGAGTTACTGCATATATTTTATATAAAGTTTTATCATTCCTATTAGGAGTAAAATAAAAAATGAAACCTGCAACAGTATTTATTGTTTTACTCGGACTTGTAAGTCTATTTTCTGATATGACCTATGAGGCTGCAAGAAGTATAACAGGTCCTTTTCTTGCTTTTTTAGGTGCAACTGCTACTGTGGTTGGATTTATTGCAGGTTTTGGTGAGTTTATTGGATATGCACTCAGGCTTTTTGCAGGATGGCTTGCTGACAAAACAGGTAAATACTGGAGTATAGCCATCGCAGGATATTTAATCAATCTTTTGAGCGTTCCTGCATTGGCGCTGGTTGGACAATGGCAGCTTGCAGCTTTATTAATTATGGCTGAAAGAACTGGAAAGGCAATACGAACTCCCTCAAGAGATGCCATGCTAAGTCATGCTACAGTTCAGATTGGTCGTGGATGGGGATTTGGACTTCATGAGGCAATGGATCAGATTGGAGCAATGGTTGGTCCATTGATTGTTGCAGCAGTATTTTATTTTCATGGAGGATACAAAGAAGCTTTTGGAGTATTGCTTATCCCAGCTGCTATTGCAATAAGTATACTAATTTTTGCAAGGTTTCTCTATCCATCACCAAGAGACTTAGAAATATCAAAGCTTCAGATAGAAACAAAGAGCTTGAGCAAAGTCTACTGGCTTTATCTCATAGCAGTTGCTTTAAATGGGGCAGGATATGCTGATTTTCCTTTAATTGCTTACCATTTCAAAAAAGTAGCAACGGTTTCTGAGCATTGGATACCTGTTTTTTATGCTATGGCAATGGGTATTGATGCTCTGGCAGCTTTGATTTTTGGATATCTTTTTGATAAAAAAGGGTTGTCAATACTTATTTTTTCTGTTCTCATCTCAGCAGGTTTTGCTCCGTTTTGTTTTCTTGGTGGATTTTATTCTGCTTTGTTTGGAATGCTACTGTGGGGAATAGGAATGGGAGCTCAGGAGTCTATTATGAGAGCTGCTGTTGCGGTTTTAGTTCCAAAGGAAAAAAGAGGTATTGGATATGGCGTATTCAATACAGGCTATGGTTTATTCTGGTTTTTAGGTAGCACTGCTTTAGGTCTCTTGTATGATTTTTCAGTCTCTGCTTTAGTAGTTTTTTCAGTGCTTCTTCAACTTTCCTCCATACCCTTTCTTATCAGAGTAAGAAAAATGTTACACTAAAAATTAATGAAATGGCTTTTTATATCATATACATCTCCTTCAAACCCTTCAAGGGCAAGGGTTTTTATATGGAGGGAACTCAGAAAGCTTGGTGCTATAAACTATCAAACAGTATGGGTTCTTCCATATTCAAAAGAGATTATTGATAAAGTTCAAAATCTTCAGAAATTTATAGAAAATTATGGTGGGCAGGCTCTTTTAGTAGAAGGTAAGGTTTTAAACAAACAGGATGAAGATAAAATACTCAATGCTTTTGTTGATGCAAGGAACAAAGAATACAAAGAAGTAATTGAAAAATGCGAGGATTTCTTTAAAGAAATATCCTTTGAGATTGAAAGGCAGAATTTTATATTCGCAGAGGTTGAGGAAAATGAAGAAGAACTTGAAAAACTTAAAGCATGGCTTAAAAAAGTAGAAAAAAGAGACTTTGTAAATGCTCCTTTAAAAAAAATAGCAACGGAAAAGATAAAAAAATGTATACGGCTTTTTGAAGAATTTTCAAAAAGAGTCTATAAAGAATCTCAGAAAGAATAAAGTAAATGGAGGTTTTGAAATGAAAACATGGTTTGTATATGTATTTGGTCGATGGATAGTGCTATCAGGTATTGCAGGAGCACTGCTACAGTTTGTTTTAAGTGACTATTTAAAAATACATACAATTCCAGCATTTTTGCTGAATCAGTTTTTACTTGCCAATGTATTCTGGTTTGTTGACAAGGCAATATTTAAATCCCACTTCAACATCCCTGCTTTTTATCCTCTATGGGAAATTAGAAAGAATGTTGTATGTGCTGACTGTGGAAAGATTTGTGAAGGATACAGGGTTGTAAAAACAAAAAACTATGACAGGCTTCATGATCCTGAACCAGAGTTTAGATGCAAAGAATGCAAAGAAAAGAAGTTAGAAGAATTAAGGAAAAGAGGCATAGAAGTATAAAATAAAAAAAAGGTGGAGGATTATGCCTCCACCTTATAACTTAGAGAAAGCTTACTGTTTCTTTTCAGCTGGTTTTTCTTTAGCTTTTTTCTCAGCCTTGGCTGCTACTTTCTTTACGCTCTTTGCTACTGCCTTGCCGTCTTTCTCAGTGTATTTTACTACTACCTTGTCACCAGCCTTTACATCCTTAATCTGCTCGTCTGTTACTGCTATTGTGAGCTCCTGTTTTTTGCTTTTTACTGTGATAGTTTTGCCAACTGTGTCAACAGCTGTAACCTCACCAGTAATGCTTTTTACTTTTTCCTTAGCTGGTTTTTTTGCTGGTTCAGCTGGTTTTGCTGGCTCAGCCTTCTTTGCTGGCTCGGCTGGCTTTGCAGCAGGCTGCTGAGCAAATGCTGCTGTCACTGTGAGAGCAAATACCAATGCCATTACTATTGCTAATATTTTCTTCATCCTCCTTTGTCACCTCCTTTCTTTTCTATTTTTTCAAAGGGATTTCAGTCTTTAGCTCTGAAAATTTGTTATACAAATTTTATGCCAGCCTGTATAAGGCTATTTATCTACCTTTTATTTAATAAAAATTTTCTCATTTGAGGAAATTTCCCCTTTTCGGGAAGTTTTCAGAAAGTCCAAATTTTTCAAGCCTGTACCAGAATGTTTTATAACTCATTCCAAGCAATCTTGCAGCCTTTGCAATGACATAATTGGATTTAACCAGTGCTTTTTTTAAAAGCTCCTTCTCCAGCTCTTCATAGTTTATTCCTTCATCTGGTATATCTATTTCAAAGACATTTTTTGACATGGAAACTTTCAATTCATCCTTAATATCTTTCAGAGTAATTTTTTCTCCTTCGCAAATAATTATTGCTCTCTCAATGACTGTCTCCAACTGTCTTATGTTGCCAGGCCAGGGATAATTAATTAAAGCATCCAGTGCTGAATTATCAATTCCATTAATTCTTTTTCCAAATTCTCTTGAGTATTTTTCAATAAAAAAGTTTACAAGCTCTGGTATATCTTCTTTTCTTTCTCTTAAAGGTGGTATTTCAACTGTTATAACTTTTAATCTGTAATAAAGGTCCTCTCTAAATCTGTTTTTTTCCACCTCTGCAGAGAGATTTTTGTTGGTTGCTGCAATTATTCTCACATCAACCTTGATTGTATCTTTACCTCCAATTCTTCTTACTTCTTTTTCTTGAAGCACTCTGAGAAGCTTAGATTGAGTTGCAAGAGGAATCTCGGCAATTTCGTCAAGAAAAAGTGTACCCTTGTCAGCAGCTTCTATAAGCCCTATTTTCCTTGTATTAGCACCTGTAAAAGCCCCTGGTTCATATCCAAAAAGCTCACTTTCTATTAATGTTTCAGGGATTGCTGCACAATTTATTGCAATGAATGGTTTGTCTCTTCTATAGGAGTTATAATGGATTGCTTTTGCGATAAGTTCTTTTCCTGTTCCTGATTCGCCATATATTAGCACTGTTGCATTTGTGGGAGTTACTTTTTTAACTATATCAAGAACTTGAAGCATTTTTCTGGATTTTCCAATAATGCCATTTATTTTAAATTTTTCGTAAAGCTCTTTTCTCAGCCTCAGATTTTCTTTAATAAGATTCATTCTTTCTTCTGCTTTTTTTACAGTAACTAAAAGAACCTCTTTATCAAGAGGTTTTGTAAGATAATCAAAGGCTCCTTTTTTAATTGCCTCAACTGCTGATGAGATTGTTCCAAATGCAGTAATAACAATTACTGCAGGTTTGAAAGGTTCTTCTGGTAGGCTGCTAAGAATTTCCATTCCATTTTGATTGCCCAGCTTTAAATCAGAAAGAATTATTTCAGGTATGACTTCATTAATTATTTTTCTTGCTTCCTCTAAGCAAGAGGCAGTATAAACATCATAGCCCTCTTCTGAAAGAATTGTTTTGAGAATCTCTCTCTGTAACTGTTCGTCATCCACTACCAATATTGTTGTCATTGATTAAACCGGAATATAGATTTTTACTTCACTACCCTTTCCTAATTTGCTTGAAAATTCTATGGTTCCACCATGCTCTTCTATAACTTTTTTTGCTAAAGGAAGCCCTATTCCAAGTCCTTCTTTTTTAGTAGAGAAAAAGGGTTCAAAAATTTTATCAATAAGCTCTTCAGGCACTCCAGAGCCTGTATCAGATACTGTGATCAGAAGGTTTTCTTCTACAAGCTCTGTTTTAATAAAAAGATTTTTAACTTCAGAATTTTTCATTGCATATACTGCGTTTGTTATAATATTTAAAAGGCAGCTTTTTATCAAATCTACATCAAGATTGAGAGTAAAATCAACTGTGTAGTCTTTATAAATATTAATTCCTTCTTTTTCTGCTGTTGCTTCAATAATTGAGACAACATCATCTATTATCTCTAAAATACTTGCAAATTTTCTATTTAGTTTAAGCGGTCTTGTATATTCAAGATACTCTGTAATGAGATTGTTTACTCTATAGATTTCCTGTTTCATGGCTTCAAGCAGTTTTACATGGTCATTGTTGTTTTTTTCTTCTTTTTTTATTTTTTCTACAAGATGGTCAATGCTTAAGTTTATGAAATTAAGAGGATTTCTTATTTCATGAGCAATTGTACGGCTGAGCTGTCCGATTGCTGCAAGATGTTCTGCTTCTCTAAGTCTTTCCTGTAGCATATGGTTTTCCTTAAGTTTCTGAATCATAAAATTAAAACTTTCTGCTATTTTGCCTATTTCATCTTTCCTGTTAATATCCAGTCTATAATTAAAATCACCCTGTGCAACTTTTATTGCAGCTTCAGTAAGGGCATCAATTGGTCTGGTATATCTTAAAGAAATCATGTAGGTCACTATTATGCCTAAGGAAAATATAATTAAAGTTGTTATGATTCTTTTTATCGCATTGGTTTTTAAAATTTTTGAAAAATCATCTTTATTAATTCTCAGATGAATATATCCATATTGAACATTACCAGCTATTACAGGAACTATTACATTATACACATTTTCTTCTTCAAATACTGGCTCTCCAAGTTCAGCCTTGATTATTAACTCCTTTTTCCTGTGAGTTATTGCTTTGCCTATATTTTGTGGATTTGTGCTTGCGATTATTTCCTGCTTATTGCTAATTATAGAGACCTCTTTTATGCCTTTTGTATTAAGTTTTTTAATATAGTCTGCAAGTTTATTTGAACCACCACGGGTAACCTCTTCAACTCCTATCTGGATCGCTTTTGTAAGATCTGCAGTTTGAGATTCTATTTCTTTTAAAAGTCTTTTTTCAGTCTGAGTATAAAATACATAAAGCGATGACATTAAAGTAAAATTAAGCAAAAGCAGAAGCACAATAAGTTTCCACTTCAGAGAAAGCCTATCAAGGATATTCATAATCATGTATAATGTATTATAGTATGCTTTCAGAAAGAATATCATCTGTCTTTAAAAAAATAACCTATGCTGCTTTAAGAGCAGGTAGAAATCCAGAAGAAATTAAACTTATTGCTGTAACAAAATCTCAAACTATTGATAAAATAAAAGAAGCAGCTCAGCTTGGTTTAAGAGTTTTTGGAGAAAACAGAGTTCAGGAAGCAAAAAATAAAATAGAATCTTTAAAGGAGTTTATGGCACAGTGGAACATGGATATTCAATGGCACATGATAGGGCATCTGCAGAGCAATAAAGCAAAGGATGCTGTCAGCCTTTTTGAATTAATTCATTCAGTGGATTCAGAAAAGCTTGCAGCATTGATAAATAAAGAAGCAGAGAGAATTGGCAAAATTCAAAGAGTTTTAATTCAGGTAAAGTTGTCAGAGGAGGAATCCAAATTTGGAATAAAGCCTGAAGATACAGAAAAATTAATAGAATTTTGCTCTAATCTTCCAAATATTAAAGTAGAAGGACTCATGACAATTCCTCCTTATTTTGAAAATCCTGAAAATGTAAGACCCTATTTTAGAAAGCTGAAGCAGTTAAGGGATTTTTTATCCGATAAATATCCTTTTATTAAAGAACTTTCAATGGGAATGTCTCATGATTTTGAGATAGCCATTGAAGAAGGTGCAACAATGGTAAGAATAGGCACAGCCCTTTTCGGGCAGAGAATAAATTGAGGAGGCAAAATATGATAGGATTTATTGGTGGTGGAAATATGGCTGAAGCCCTTGTAAGAGGGCTTGTTAAAGAGGGTAAAAAAAATATAGTTGTATCTGAACCAATTGATGAAAGAAGAAGATACCTTGAAAACTGTTATGGAGTAAAAACAACACCTTCAAATCGGGAAGTTGTTAATTTATCTGAAATTATTGTGCTGGCAGTAAAACCTCAAAACATAAAAGAAGTTCTTGAAGAGATTAAAGATACTGTTTCTGAGAAACATACTGTAGTTTCAATAGCTGCAGGAATTCCTCTTGAATTCATTCAGAAATATCTTAAAACAGACAAATTAATCAGAGCAATGCCAAATCTGGCAGCCACAGTAGGAGAGGCAGTAACGGTTCTTGCACTTTGTGAGTGTCTTGAGATGAAAATTATAGCTCCTGTTAGAGACATATTTATGAGTGTGGGAAAAGTAATTACACTGCCAGAACAATATATGAATCTTGTCACTGCTTTGTCAGGCAGTGGACCAGGATTTTTATGTTACATAGTTGAACAGTTTATAGATGTGGCAACAGAGCTTGGATTTGCTGAAGACATAGCAAAGGAGCTCATAGTGCAAACATTTATTGGAACAGCAAAGCTCCTTGATAGTGGACTTCCACCTGATAAAATCAGACAGAAAGTAACATCTCCTGGTGGAACAACAGAAGCAGGACTGAAGATTTTATCTCAGGGAGCATTAAGAGAAATAATTTTAAAAACAGTGCAGGAAGCAGCAAAAAGAGCAAAAGAACTCAGCATCCAGGACTGAGGTTGGAAAATGTTTATAATTGGAAATCTTATAATTGCACTTGCAAGTATTTTAGATATTGTATTTACGATTTATACTTTTATCGTTATTATTGCAGCAGTCCTGAGCTGGGTAAACCCTGATCCTTACAATCCTATTGTTAGATTTCTTTATGCAGTTACAGAGCCTGTATTAAGACCCATAAGAAGACTGTTACCCCTGAGACTTCCCATTGATATTTCACCATTAATTCTTCTGCTTTTAATATATTTTTTGCAGAGATTTTTAATCCCAACTCTTATAGAGCTTGGTTACAGAATTAAAGGAGGCATTGTATGAGAATCACACCACTGGACATTCAGCAAAAGCAGTTTAAGGTTAAATTCAGAGGTTTTGATATGGAAGAAGTATACTCTTTCCTTGAGCTTATAAGGGAAGAGTTAGAAGAACTTTTGAAAGAAAATTCCATGCTAAAGGAAAAGGTGGCAATTCTTGAAAATCAGATAGAGGAATACAGAAAGATTGAGCAATCAATCAGAGACACATTGATGACTGCACAGAAGCTCGTTGAAGACTATAAAGCAAATGCTAAAAAAGAGGCTGAACTTATAATTAAAGAGGCTGAAATAAAGGCAGAGAATATCATTAAGGAAGCACAAGAAAAAGTGGTTAAAATTCATGAGGATATTGTGGACCTTAAAGGAATAAGAAGGCATTTTAAAGAAGAGATAAAAAGACTCATAGAGAGTCATTTAAGAATGCTTGAATTTGATAAAGAAAGAGAAGGAGAAGAAGAAAGTGAAATTTAGTTCTCTCAGAGGAATGCAGGATATTATAGAGCAAGTTTACCTGTGGCAGCACATTGAAGAAAATGCCAGAGAAATATTTGAAGTTTACAACTTTAAGGAAATCCGCACCCCTGTGGTAGAAAATGCTGAAATTTTCTTAAGAAGTATTGGTGAGGATACAGATATAGTGGAAAAAGAGATGTACATCTTTAAAGATAAAAAAGGTAGAACTGTTGCTTTAAGACCTGAAGGAACTGCTTCTGTGGTTAGAGCATACATTCAACACAGCCTTTTTAATAATCCAGCCCCGCAGAAGTTTTACTATATTGGTCCAATGTTCAGATATGAAAGACCTCAGAAGGGAAGATTTAGACAGTTTCATCAGATTGGGGTGGAATGTTTTGGAGTAGGCTCTTCATGGATAGATGCTGAATTAATTTATATGGTCAAACTATTTTTTGAGAGATTAAAAATTAAAAATTTAACCTATGAGATAAACTCTCTTGGATGCAAAAAATGTAGATCCGAATACAAAAAACTGCTTTTTAATTTCCTGTCTGATAAACTATCCCTGTTATGCAATGACTGTCAAAGAAGATTTCAAAGGAATCCTTTAAGAGTTCTGGACTGCAAGGTGGAATCCTGCAATGAAGCTCTTAAAACTACTCCCTTAATACTGGATTTTTTATGTGAGGATTGTAAAGAACACTTTCTCAGTTTGCAAAGAGAGCTTGATGAAATGAATATATCCTACACTGTTAATCCAAAGATAGTAAGAGGACTTGACTACTACACAAGGACAGTTTTTGAAGTTACAACCAGTGCTCTTGGTGCACAAAATGCTGTTGCAGCAGGAGGAAGATACGATGATCTTGTTGAGTCCTTTGGCGGACCACCAACTCCAGCAGCTGGATTTGCTATAGGTATTGAAAGATTAATAGAGCTTTGTTCAGCTGGGTTGTCAATACAGCCTAAAAAGCCTCTTGCATATGTTGCTTACATTGGTAGTGAATCCAGAAGAGAAGCAAAAAAAATCATCAATCTTTTAAGAGAAAACAAAATATCCACTGAAACTGCATATGAAGAAGTTTCTTTAAAAAGCCAGATGAGAAAAGCTGACAGGCTGGGTGTTAACATTGTTATAATTATCGGTGAGGATGAAATCAAAAAATCAGTCTATAAATGGAAAAATATGAAAACAGGCTCAGAAGGCGAGTGTTCTTTCAATGAATTGATTGAGTTAATAAGGAGGAGTAATGACCAAATCTAAAGCAGAACTTTTTTTTAAGAAATTTAAAGATAAAAAGATTCTGGTAATTGGTGATATTATTCTTGACAGATATATTTTTGGAAAAGTTTCAAGGATTTCTCCTGAAGCACCTGTTCCAGTGGTTGAGGTTACAGAGGAGTCTTACAGACTCGGAGGAGCAGCAAACGTAGCTAATAATATTACTGCTCTTGGCGGAAAAGCTTATATTTCAGGAATTATTGGGAAAGGTCCTGCTGGAAAAATAGTAAGGGATTTGCTTGAAGAAAAAGGCATCAGCATTGATTATATCTTTGAAGATTCCAGAAAAACCACAGTTAAAACAAGAATAATTGCTGGAAATCAACAAATTGTAAGATTTGATATAGAGGACCGTAAAAGACTTGAAGGTAAAGCAAAAGAAAATTTTCTTTCTATGATAAAAAATGCCTTAAAGGATTTTGATGCTGTAATAGTATCTGATTACAAAAAAGGCGTTGTTTCTGAAGAACTGTTCAGGCTTCTGGTTAATCATAAAAAGAAAAATGGTAATTTTGTTGCTGTTGACCCAAAAGTGGGACATTTTAGACTTTACAAACAGGTATCTCTTATAACTCCAAATATTGCTGAAGCTTCTCATGGAGCAGAAATTGAGATCAAGGATGAAAAAACTCTTATAAAAGCTGGATATAATCTTTTAAAGAAACTTCTTTGCGATTCTGTTTTAATAACAAGAGGAGAAGAAGGCATGAGTCTTTTTGAAAAAAAAGACTCTGATGTTATTGTTACCCATCTTCCAACAGTTGCCAGAAAAGTATTTGATGTAACAGGTGCAGGAGACACTGTAATTGCCACTGTTACACTTGGTTATATTGCAGGTGCTGATATGGTCTCTGCTGCAAAAATAGCCAATGTAGCAGCAGGAATTGTGGTTGGCAAGATTGGAACTGCCACTGCTACACCTGAAGAGATACTGGAAGTTCTGAAAACCCATCCCTATGCATAGAGCTCTTGCCCTTTATTCTGGAGGTCTTGATAGTCTTCTTTCAATAATCATTTTAAAGCAACAGGGCATTGATATAATTGCCTTAAAATTTTTAACAGGCTTTACATCTTTTTTAAAGGAATCTGATTTAAAATATGCTAGGAAGTTCGGCTTTGAAATAAAAGAGATTGATATAAGAGAGAAATTTATTGAAGTTTTAAAAAATCCAGAGTATGGATATGGGAAAAATCTCAATCCCTGTATAGACTGTAAAATTCTCATGCTCAGAGAAACAAAGGAAAGACTTTCAGAATACAATGCCTTATTCGTAATTACAGGAGAAGTGCTTTCACAAAGACCTATGTCACAGAAAAAAGAATTCCTTAAACTTATTGAAAATAAAGCAACATTAAAAGGATTGATTTTAAGACCTCTTTCTGCAAAACTGCTTTCTCCTACAAAACCTGAGGAAGAAGGAATTATTAACAGAGAGCTTTTATACGATATCTGTGGAAGAACGAGAAAACCACAACTTGATTTAGCAAAGAAATTTGGTATTGAAAAACCTCCACAACCAGCAGGTGGATGCTTGCTTACTGATCCAGGCTTTTGTAGAAAAGTGAAAGATCTTATAGAACATAATGAACTTAGTGTAAAGAACATTGAGCTGCTCAAAATAGGAAGACATTTCAGGATTTCAGAAAAATGCAAGGTAATTGCTGGAAGAGATGAAAAGGAAAATGAAGTTCTATTAAGCAAATATCATGGAACATTTATCTATCCCCATGATTTTAAAGGTCCTGTTGTATTAGTTTCTGGAGAGTATTCAGATAAGGATATTGACATGGCAGCATCAATATGTGTGTATTATTCAAAGAGAAAAACTTTGGAGGTTGTTGTCAAAACTGGCAGTACAGAGAAAAGAAAAATTTATGATGCAATTACACAAGACAGAATAGTAAAATACAGACTGTAATAAACACTCTGGAGGTAGAGATGAAAAAGATAATGATTGCTTTTTTAATATTACTTATTTTTGGTTGTGGAGGGAAAAAGCAGGTCAAACCACAATCCTATGAATACTCATATACCAAAGAAGCATTTAAAGTTGTAGATGAAATAAGGCAGGCTTACCAGAATAAAGATAATGCAGGAATAAGAAAAAACTGCTCAGATTCAGCTTATAGAGAGATAATTGCGTCAATAAAACCCTTTGATAAAGCAGAGCTTGAATTTACTCCAGTTCTTGCTGAGATGGAAAAGGATGGATACAGACTTTATGTTTCATGGAATGGAAAATGGAGTTATTTAGGCAAGGAAACAGAAGAAAGAGGGCTTGCAATTTTTTTGATGAAAGGCAATCCTCCAAGGGTTGAAAAAATCCTGAGAGGAAATCCTTTCAGATATCCTGATTAACCAAATCTACCGGTGATATATTCTTCTGTGAGTTTGTTTGATGGAACAGTAAATATTTTGTCAGTTTTATCATACTCAATAAGTTCACCAAGCATCATAAATCCTGTCCAGTCAGATATTCTTGCTGCCTGCTGCATATTATGAGTCACAATTATAATTGTTACTTTATCCTTTAGAGAGACAATTAATTCTTCAATCTTTCCTGTTGATATGGGATCAAGAGCACTTGTAGGCTCGTCAAATAAAATAATTTCAGGCTCCACTGCCAGCGCTCTTGCAATGCAGAGGCGTTGCTGTTGTCCTCCGCTCAGCCCAAAGGCATTTGTATTCAGTTTGTCCTTTACTTCATCCCATAGTGCTGCATCTTTTAAAGCTTTTTCAACCCTTTGTTTTAATTCTGTCTTATTTTTTATTCCTTTAAGTTTTAATCCATAGGCAATGTTGTCAAATATTGTCATTGGAAAAGGAGTGGGTTTCTGAAATACCATGCCGATTTTGCTTCTCAGTTCAATAACGTCTGTATCTTTTGAAAGTATATTCTGCCCCTGAAAAATTATTTCTCCTTCATATCTATTTCCAGCATAAAGATCATGCATTCTATTAAAACATCTCAGTAGAGTGGTTTTTCCACATCCACTGGGACCAATAAGTGCTGTAACCTTGTTCTTATACACCGTCATATTTATATTTTTAAGAATATGAATGCCTCCAGTATAGTAAAAATTAAGATTTCTCACCTCAATTTCAGGATTCAATATTTATACCTCCTTTTTATAAGAATCCTTCCAAGTATTGTTGCAAAAAGTATAAATACAGTTATCATTAAAGAAGCACCCCATGCCTGTGTATGCCAGTCTTCATATGGTCCCATAGCATACTGGAATATGGTTACAGTAAGGGATGCTATTGGTTCATTCATGTTAATGGAGAAAAAGGCATTGTTAAAAGAAGTAAACAAAAGTGGTGCTGCTTCTCCTGTAACTCTTGCAATTGCAAGAATAATTCCAGTTAAAATTCCAGTTGCTGCACCACGGTATACGACCTGAATAATTACTTTATAGTATGGTGCTCCCAAAGCAAACGCTGCTTCTCTTAGTGTCCATGGAATAAGAGAAAGCATATTCTCAGTTGTTCTTAAAACTGTAGGAATCATAATAATGCCAAGAGATACAGCTCCTGCCCATCCGCTAAAATGTCCAAGAGGCTTAACAATAACTGCATAAACAAATGCACCAACAATTATTGCAGGTACACTCACCATAATGTCTGCAAGAGTGCTTATTAATTTTGAAATTTTATATTTTCTTCCATACTCAGCAAGAAATGTTCCTCCAAGAACGCCAACAGGAACACCGATTAATGTAGCACATATGGTAATCATAAAATGTCCAACAAAGGCATTTCTTAAGCCTCCACCTTCTACGCCCGGTGGTGCAGGATCATTTAAAAAAAGGGCAGGATTTATTGCAGAAATACCATGCCTTAAGACGTCAATAATTATAAAAAATAACCAGAAAATACCCCATAAAGCAGTAAGAAAACATGCAAAAAGTGCTAAACTGCTCATTATTTTTCTTCTTTTTCTATTCATCTTTTTTCAGCTTTTACAACTAAAAATTTTGCCATTGCAAGAATTGCAAAGCTCATAATAAATAAAAGAAAAGCAAGGTAATAAAGAGAGCTCAGATAAATATCTTTATCAGCTTCTGTAAATTCATTGGCAAGCTTTACTGTCACAGTAGCAGCAGCTTCAAAAAGTGATTTTGGGATCTGGTTTAAATTTCCAAGAACAAAGGCAACTGCCATTGTCTCTCCCAGAGCTCTTCCCAAAGAAAGCCCAACTCCACCAAGAACTCCTAATTTTGAATATGGCATTACAACATCTTTTACAACTTCCCACTTTGTAGCTCCCATGGCATAAGCAGACTCTTTAAGCACAGCAGGAGTAAGGTTAAAGGAGTCCCTTGCAATTGATGCTGTAAAGGGAATAATCATGATACTTAAGATGATGCTTGCAGTAAAAAGATCAACACCAAGTGGGGTTCCTTCAAAAAGCTTACCAATTAAAGGAAGTTTACCGATTGTGGATTGAAAAAATGGCTCAATATGCTGACTCATTATTGGTGCAAGGGTAAACAATCCCCACATTCCGTAAATTATACTGGGGATTGCAGCTAAAAGTTCTATGCTTGTGCCAATAATACCTTTTAAAAAAGAAGGTGCGATTTCAGTAATGAATATTGCTATTCCAATGGCTATTGGTGTGGCAAGTAGCAGTGCTAAAAAAGCTGTAATAAGAGTACCAGTTAAAGCAGGCAATGCACCAAAAACTTCTTGAACAGGATCCCATTCTGTTGAAAAAATAAATCCTTCAAATCCAAATTTATTCATTGCTGGAAGAGATTCTTTAAAAAGCACTAAAAAAATACCTGCTGTAATGATAATAACACTGAAGGCTGTTAATGCTGTAAGCATTAAAAAAACAAAATCTGTTAACTTAACTTTCTTTCTGGACATAATCAAAATATTATACACAATGTTATGTTACAGGAATGTTAAAATGTTCTGGATTTAATGATATAAGAATAAAATGAAGCTGCTCTTGTTGGCGTTCTCCTGTAATTTCTGAAATCAACCCTGTAAAGTCCGAATCTTGCATCAAGACCGTGCAGCCACTCATAGTTGTCAATTAATGACCAGTAAAAGTATCCTTTTACATCAATTCCCTCTTTTATAGCACTTTCAAGAACATCAACATGGGCTTTGATGAATTTTATTTTTCGGTTATCATCCTTGGTAGCAATCCCATTTTCTGTAATAATAAGAGGAACTTTGAGTCTGGATGCATATCTCAATACCTTTTTCAGTCCCTTTGGATATATTTCCCATCCCATGTCTGTAAGCCCTCCTCCATCAATGTCTTTATGCCTGAACTCAACAAAAAGTTTTCTAAAGGGATTAAATCTCATGTGAACTCTTGTGTAGTAGTTAATTCCAAAGAAATCAAGTTTTCCTTGAATGGGCACATCCGCCTCAATGGTTTTTCTAAATGGGATGGAAAGCCTGATTTTACCATCCATAAAGCCTTCAATAATTGAATGATTATAAAATCTTTTTGCCATTTTAGCAAGAATTCTATCAAGGGGATTCCAGTTAAGCCATGGTGCAAAAACTGCCATATTGTGAGCTATGCTTACCATGGCATTTTTATTTATTAAATGAATCATGTCATAGAGTTGTCCGTGACAGATGAGTATATTTTTTAAAGCCTTTATGGCAAGATTAAGATCTTTCTGTCCAGGAGGAATGCATCCTTCAATATAGCCACCCAGTATCAGTAAATAGGGTTCATTGAAAGTAATCCAGTAATCCACTCCCTTTATATTTTCTATAAGTTTTTCCACATACTCTTTAAATTTTTCAATTGATTTACGGGTATGCCATGGATACTTTGTGATAAACCATACAGGATGGGTAAAGTGATGAATTGTAACCATTGGTGTTATATTGTTTTCCCTTAAAAGGTCAATTATTTTCTGGTAATGTTTTACCACATCTTTGTTCCAGTAGTTCTCTGAAGGCTGAATTCTGCTCCATTCAATGGAAAATCTGTAGGCATTGACACCAAGATTTTTGATAAGCCTTATGTCTTCTCTGTAAAGCTCATAGTGATTGGTAACCTTTGGATTGAGGTTAAAAATGCTGTCCCATGTTGACCAGTCTGCATAGGGAGAGCCTTCAAGCTGAAAAGCTGAAGTGGCAACTCCCCAAAGAAAGTTATTTTTTGTAATTCTTTGGGATGGTGATATAAACTGTTGTTCCTTTTCCATATTCGCTTTCTATTGATATTTCTCCTTTTAGCAGGCTTAGTAATTGCCTTGTTATATATAAACCAAGCCCGGTGCTGTCACATTTTTTTTCATAGGAGTTTTCTAATTTACAAAAGGGATGAAAAAGTCTGTTAAGATCTGTATCCTTTATCCCATTGCCTGTGTCTTCCACTTTTATGGTTACATAGTCTGCATTATCATAGAGGCTAAAAGTAATTGAGCCTTCTTTTGTAAATTTTGCAGCATTTGATGCAATGTTAAGTAGTATCTGTTTTATTTTCAATGGATCTGAAACTATGTAAAAACTTTCCCGAGGATAATTAATTTTTACCTCCACGGGTTTTATACCTACCATTATCCTTGTTAAATCAACCATTTCAAATAGAGTTTCCACAATATTAAACTCTTCAGGATAAATTTCCAAATCCCCATGATTGATCTTACTGATTTCTATGGTATTGTTAATCAGTGTTTTAAGATACAATGCCGAAGACATGATTAAAGATAGATACTTTTTCAGTTTCTCTTCATCTGCCTCCTGCATGCTCAACTCAATAAGTTTTGTAAGATTAATAATATTGTTTAAAGGTGTTTTCAATTCATGAGAAAACATTGCAAGGTAGGAAGAAATTTCTCTATTAGTCATTCCTTCTTTCCTTAAAAATGACAGAGCACTTGTTAATCTTTGCTCTTCTCTTTGTTTCTGCCTTTATTTCTGCTGCAACAGAGGCAAGTTGAGCATAAGATTTAATATAGCGAGTTTCAGTACTTACAATCGCGCAAGAAATAGAAAGAAGAGGGAAAACCTCTTCCTCTCCTTTTCTGTTCTTTGAAATATAATATCCCTTAACGAAGTCCACTCCATGAAGTTCAGGAAGGTAGGATTCAAAGTTTTCAACTATTGATTCCGCTATGGAAATTGAATCCTCTGGCAGACACAGCACAATAAAATCATCTCCACCAATATGTCCAGCGAAAGTTTCTCTGTAATTTATCAGAGTCTCTGAAATAATTTTACCAAGAATAATTATTACTCTATCACCACTGCTGAAGCCGTAATGATCATTGTAAGGCTTAAAATTATTAATATCTATGTAAATGGTATCAAAACTTTTTCCATTTGAAATTCTTCTTTCTGCTTCTCTCTGTATTGCCCAGTTGCCGGGTAAACCTGTAAGTGGATTTGCCTCCTTAGCAAGTATTATAGTTTTTTGAGTTATGGCATTTAAGAGAATACTCACTGGAAGAGTTCCAAAATATCTGTCATTTTTGATGACTATGATATCATCATAAAGATTCTCCATTGGTCTTGATTGAATGAGCATTGAAGCTTCTTCAATTGTAAGATTATAATCAACAAGTAAAGAAACCCTTTCCATTACCTCACATACACATTTTCTCGCATTTAAGTGGATTCCGTATCCAAATCTACCAAGAACAGTCTTTTCTAAAAATTTTGTTCTATTTAGCTGCCCAACTACCATCTCACCTGCATCAATTACTGGAATCAGACTGAGTTTTTCATCTTTCATGAACATGAAAAAGGCATCTGTAACTGAAGCCTTCATTGTTAATGGAGAGACTCTTTCAGCTATGTCGCCAACAAGGAGGTCAATAGTGATTATTTCATTTTTTACAATTTTATTAGTTACCATTGTTTCTTATGCTTGAAGCAGGCATTCCAAGATAATAACCCTGCAAGAGATCAACTTCAAGTTGTAATGCCTCTAATAACTCTGCCTGATTTTCTATTCCTTCAGCAACCACCATTATATCCTTTTGATGACATACAGCAACAGTGAATGCGACAAAGGATTTACAGACAGAGTTTTCCCTCAGACAGGATATAAAGTGTCTGTCTATTTTTACTATGTCTGGTTCTAAAAGGCTTAAAAGCTTGGGACCACCAAAGCCTGCACCGAAATCATCAATTGCTATCTTATAGCCTCGGCTTTTATAATAATTCACAGCTTTAATAAAAATTTCATAATTTTCAATTGCTGTTTGTTCAGTTATTTCAAGTACAATTCTTTCTTTGGGAAAATTAAACTCCTCTGCAAATTTATCTGTAAGTCCTGCCTGATGATTGGGATGTATGAGGGTCTCTGGACATATATTTATAAAGAGATAATCATTAAGCCCTTGTTTACATGCTTCCCTTAGAGCATTTCTTCTGCATAACATATCAAGAAGATGTATAGAGCCATTTTCTTTAGCTTTTTCAAATAGATTGTTCACATTAATTTTTTTAAATTTATGCCTTGTAAGAGCTTCATATCCGAAAATTTTACCTGTTTTCGCTACAAAAATAGGCTGGAAATGGATTGTTAAATAAGAATAAAGGTTTAAGCTTGTCACTGGTTCAGTTTGTATTTGAAGCATCCTGTCCTCCTCACAAAAGTTTATATATTTAGATTATTACAAAAAATTGTTACAGTATTTTTAAAGCAGTGTTAAAAATAGGTTAATTTTCAGTAAAAATTTAACAGAAATTTAATTTTGATTTAATAATCCTGTAACCTTTCAACAGGTATCATAGAAATAACAAAGTATGCTTTTATGTGATTTTCATATCCATACTAAATACTCTGATGGTTCAATGGAAATGAAAAAAGTAATTGATCTTTTTGGACAGGCAGGTTTTGATGTAATTGCCATAACAGACCATGTGGTAAATGGAGACAGCATGATTGGAAAACTTGCACATAGATTCAGGTTTACGGTGACAGAAAAGAACTTTAATGAATATATTGAAAATGTAAAATATGAAGCAGAGAGGGCATGGAATAAGTACGGAATGCTCGTTATCCCTGGAGTTGAGATAAGCAAAAATTACCTTTCTTCTGATAAATCAGCCCATATCCTGATAATTGACATAAAAGATTATATCCCAGCCTGTGAGACCTATGAAACTATATTTCTTGAAGCAAAAAGGCAGAATGCTCTGGTGGTAGCCTGTCATCCTCATCACATGAAGGGAGAGATAAGAAATACTCTTTATTTATGGAATAACAGACAAAAATACGGAAAGTATATTGACGCATGGGAGATTGCCAACAGAGATGATGTTTTCAATGTGGTAAGCCTTAAAAAGTATCCTTACATAGCAAATAGCGATTTTCACAAGCCAAGACATCTTTATTCCTGGAAAACTCTTCTTAATTGTGAAAAGGATTCAGAAGCTGTTAAAAGATGCATAAAAAATAACAGAGGTGTGGCAATAACACTTTTCAGGGGGTAAAAATGATTTTATGGCTTTTAATATTTTTAGTTTTTGTAAGTTTAACAGTATATCTCTTACAGGTTATAGCATTAAAAAGAAAAATGAGAGAGGACTACAATGAAAAACATCTTCCTCCAATCTCAATTATTAAGCCCCTTAAAGGGCTTGATGATAATCTCTTTGACAATCTTGAAAGCTTTTGCAAACAGGACTATCCTCATTATGAAGTAATTTTATCCATTGAAGACAGAAATGATCCTGCTTTCAGAGTTGCTGAAAAAATAAGAAATAAGTATCCCTCATTGGTAAAGATAATCATTGATAACTCTTCAAAGGCTTTAAATCCAAAGGTGAAAAATATGATAGCTGCTTATAGAGAGTCAAATTATGAGTATTTTTTAATCAGTGACAGCAATGTTTTTGTGGATAGTGATTATCTGAGAAAAACTGTATCTGCCATGGATGAAAATACAGGTCTGGTTACAAATCTTATAGTGGGAGTAAGAGGTAAAAGCATTGGGGCAAAACTTGAGAACCTTCAGCTTAACTCATTTATTCTGCTTAGTGTTTGCTTTCTTGACAAATTTTTAAGAATGCCCTGTAGTATAGGGAAATCAATGCTTATGAGAAAAAGAGATTTTGAGGAGATTGGAGGGTTCAATGCTGTGGGTAATGTACTTGCAGAGGACTACATGCTTGGAAAACTCATGCATGAAAGAAAGAAAAGGGTGGTTATTTCAAACTATACAATCAAGAATGTAAATGAATACTGGTCAGTGAGAAGATTTCTAAATAGACATACAAGATGGGCAAAAATCAGATGGAAGATTGCTGGCTGGAAGTATTTTATAGAGCCAATTAATAATCCTTTATTCCTGGCATCCTTTGCTCCATTGTTAAATGGATTTACGAGGCTTTCAATGATTTTGTTTTTAATTGCCTGCATTTATAAAGTTGTCCTTGATATTTATGTAGCAAGACTTGTAAGATTCAAAATTGGATTTTCCTGCTTGCTAATTCCAATTAAAGATCTCATGCTTGGAGTTTTATGGTTTGTTCCATTTTTTTCAGGCAAAGTAATGTGGAGAGGCAGTGTTTATGCTATTGGGAAGGATACAGTACTTTTTGAACAAAACAGAAAATGGAGCATAAAGAGTATATATTTTAAATTCAGGGAAGCGTTGAGTTCATAGGAGCTAAAATGAAAATTGCCATATTGGGAGATATTCACGGAAATATTGAGGCATTAAAGGTGGCTTATGAAATTGCTATGGAAAGCGGTCCAGACAAAATTTTTCATCTTGGAGACCTTGGTGGATATGCACCCTTTGTAAATGAGGTTGTTGATTTTCTTATGGAGCATAATATCCCCGGAGTTCAGGGTAATTATGATGAGGCAGTCGCCAGTGATAGAGAACACTGTGGCTGTAAATATGAAGATGACTTTCAGGCTAAAATGGCTCATATTTCCTTTGAATGGACAAAAAGTCATACAAATCAAAAAGCAAAGGAATACATGAAAAATCTTCCATTCCAAATTGATCTATTAGCTGAAGGAAAAAAGGTGAGCATCTTTCATGCAACGCCAACGAAAAACAATCTTTACTGGTATGAGGAAAGACCTGACAAATTTTTCCTACTCATGTCAGAGAAAGCAAAGGCAGATGTAATGATTTATGGACACACCCACATACCTTATTTCAAGAAAATAAATGAAAAATACTTTATCAATGCTGGAAGTGTTGGCAAACCAAAGGATGAAGATCCAAGAACCTGTGTTTGTCTCATTGAGATTGGTCAGGACTCTGTTAGAGCTGAATTTATAAGGAAAAAGTATGACATTAAAAAAGTAGTTGATGCAATTATTGAAAGGGGACTTCCCCCTTACTTTGCTCAAAAACTAATACAAGCAAAATAGGGAGGCAAAAATGAAAAGAAGAGATTTTTTAAAAGCCTCAATGGCAGGCTTGTTAGCCATCATGACCTCATCAAATGAAGTTTTTGCAAAAATGGGTTCAAAGGAAAATACGAAAGCAAAGGGTATTATTTTTATAGTTGGTGATGGTTGGCCTCTTGGAGTAATGAAAGCAATGAGTGAATTTATGGAGAAAAAGTTTAAAGAAAAAAGCAATCTTGCTTTACTGCTTAAAAAGAAAGAAACAAGAATGGCTTTAATGAACACAAGCTCTCTTTCTTCTGTAGTTACTGATTCAGCTCCTGCTTCTGTTGCCTGGGCAACAGGCTCAAAAACAGTAAATAGAACTTTATCTGTGCTGCCCGATGGAAGAAAGCTTACCACTATATTTGAGCTTGCAAAAGAGAAGGGTATTTCCTGCGGATTTGTAACAACCACAAGGGTTACTCATGCAACTCCTGCTGCCTGGTATAGCCATAATAAAAACAGGGATGCAGAGGAAGAGATTGCTATAGAGTTGCTCAATTCTGGAGTTGATGTTGCAATGGGCGGAGGTGACAGATATTTTAGTTCTAAACAGAGAAAGGATGGTGAAGACCTTTACTCAAAATTTAAGGTAAAGGGATATACAGTAATAAGAACAAGGGAGGAGCTCCTCAATGCTCCAGTGGAAAAACCTATTTTAGGTATCTTTAGTCCATCCCATATCAGCTACTTTGTTGACAGATTAAATGACGAAGAACTTGGTAGAAAACAACCAAGCCTTCCAGAGATGACAGCTTTTGCTCTTCAAAAATTAAGCAGAAACCCTAAGGGCTTTATTCTTCAGATAGAGGCTGGAAGGATTGATCATGCATGCCATTCCAATGATGCCTATTCTGCCATTATGGACTGCTATGAACTTGACAAAACAATTGGTGTAGTTATGGATTTTGTTTCAAAAAATCCAAATGTTCTAGTAATTTTAACTTCAGACCATGGAAATTCAGGCTTTGGAATAAATGGAACAGGTCCTGAATACAATGACGCTACAGAAGCTCTTATGAACTATAAAAACAGAGCATCCTTTGAATATATGATTAAGAAAATGAAAAAGCAGGACATGAAAACTATAAAAGAAATTTTTGAACACTATACTCAGCAGAGTATATCTGAAGAGGAAGTTCAGGAAATATACAGACATCTCAATGAAAAAAGAAAGGTTGTTGTAAATGATATCTGGTATGAACCGGATGCTACAATGGGAAGAATTCTCAGAGCAAGCATTTACAATTATGAAGAGGAAAATGTAAAGCCTCCATGTATATTAAGAAGGGGAAACGTGGGTTTTACCTCAACAAATCATACTGCCGAAGACCAGCTCCTAATAGTTTACGGAAAAAAATTCTCAGGATACGAATTAAAAAGTTTTGTGGATAACACTGAATTATTTCATTTAATGACCAGTTATATAGGATTTAAATATAGTAATCCTAAGATGACAAAAAATGAAGCCATACAATATGTTAGAGCTTTAACTAAGGAGGAATGGGAAAAACACTTAAACTTACACATTTCATAGAAATTTTTTGGAGGTAAAAATGAACAGAGGAAAAATTTTAATAATTGATGATAGGGAAGAGGATTTAAGAATCACAAAAGATCTTCTTGAAAAGGTGGGCTACAATGTCATTGAAAACTTGGGATGGCTTGGTTCTACCAACAAGATTAAAAACTTCAAGCCTGATATAGTTCTTCTTGATATTAATATGCCAGCTTTATCAGGAGAAAACCTGTATGAATTACTGGAAAAAAATTTAAAGATAGAGGGAATTCCGGTACTGTTTTACTCTTCCATGGAAGAGAGCTTTTTAAGAAGATTAGCATTACAAAAAAGGGTAGATTATATACCAAAGGGAGATGTTTTTAAGCTTTATAAAAAGATTTCCTTTTATATTAAAAAGTCCCATTAACCCCCTCCCACTCCTTTACTCAAAAATACCCCGGGTTTTAAAGCTCGAGGTTATTTTTTTGAATTTTCTTAAAGTTAACTGTTAAACTTAAATTATGCTTTTAAAAAATATACCTGCAATAGCAGTGGTATTAACTGACAGAGATGTCCTATCTCTTGATGAGAATTCTTTGAAGGATGCTGACCTTATTGAATTAAGGGTTGATATGTTTGACAATCTCAGAGAAGTTGAAAATATTTTTTTTATTGCAAAAAGAAAATTCAATCTTCCCTTAATCTGCACAATAAGATCTCCAAAAGAAGGAGGTAAAAGAGAAATTCCGCATAGATTGAGCATTTATGTTAAACTAATCCCTTTTTGCGATTTTCTTGATATAGAGATTTTTTCTGATAAAGCAGGTGCCGTAAGGGAACTCAGTTTAAAAAATAACATAAAATTTATAGGTTCCTATCATAGATTTGATATGACACCTTCCTCAGATGAACTGGAAAAGGTCTTTGAGAAAGGGCTTAATCTTGGTGCAGATGTAATTAAGATTGCTACAATGGTTAATGACAGAGAAGACATAGAAAGACTTGCTCTTTTCTTATTGAATCACAGAAAAAGTAATATTATTGTAATAGGAATGGGTGAAAGGGGAAAATTAACAAGAATAATTTTTCCTGCCCTTGGGTCTATCATTACCTATGCCAGTTTAAACACTTCATCAGCACCAGGACAGATTTCTCTGCAAGAGTTGGTAGATATTTTTAGAAAACTTGGCTTAAGGAATTAAAAAAGCCCGAAAGCCTCATCAGGCTTAATCGGGCTTAATTTGTTATTTTATGTATGTCTTCCAGTAAGCTCTTATTTTATCTTTAACAGATTTTGGAAGAGGCACATAGTCAAGCTTTTTAGCAGTTGCATCTCCGTTTATAAAAGCCCAGTCAAAAAATTTTATTACAGATTTGTTTACATCATTCTTTTCTCTTGCAAGAAGAATATAAGTAGCTCCTGTAATAGGCCATGATTTTTTACCAGGTGCATTTGTCATCCATGCATAAAAGTGCTGTTTAGGGTCAAGTTGAGCAGTTGCTGCTGCATCAGCAAAGCTTTCAAAATCAGCTGATACAATCTGTCCTGCTGGGTTTTTAAGCTTTACTGTGCTTAGATTATTTTGTTTTGCATAGGCAAACTCTACATATCCGATTGAATAAGGAGTTCTTTTTACATAGTTAGCCACTCCTTCATTACCTTTACCACCAAGTCCTGTTTTCCAGCTTACAGATGTTCCATAACCAACAGAGTCTGCCCATTTTTTGCATGCTCCACTAAGGTAGTGTGTAAATATGGCAGTTGTTCCAGAACCATCAGAGCGATGAACCACAGTGATCGGTTTTGCTGGAAGATTTAGATTTGGATTAAGTGCTTTGATTTTTGGATCATCCCATTGTTTAATCTCACCAAGAAATATCTCACAGATGGTAGTTCCATCAAGAACCAAGGTATTTGAGGGAATTCCAGGAATGTTAATAACAGGCACAACACCACCTATCACAGCAGGAAATTGAAGAAGCTTAGATTTTTCAAGCTCTTCAGGTTTAAGTGCCATATCAGAGGCACCAAAATCCACTGTTCTTTCTGTAATCTGTCTGATTCCTCCACCAGAGCCAATTGATTGATAGTTAATTTTAATTCCTGTTGCTTTGTGATAGTCTGCAGCCCAGCTTGAATACAACGGATAAGGAAAAGTAGCTCCAGCTCCATTAAGCATCTCAGCAGAATGTGCGAGCGTGAAACTAAAAAGCAAAACAATGAAGCAAACTAAGGATAAATACCGCATAAAAACCTCCTTTTTAAGATTTTCAGGGACAAAGTCCCATGCTTTATTTAAATAATATCACAGGCTTTGTTAAAACAAAGTTACAGCAATATTAAATTTTTGTTAAAGACTACCATTTATGGAACAAAAATTGTTAAAATGCTTTAAGTTATACAGACAAGGAGGCAGTATGGGAATTTTAGAAAATGAATTAAGAAAATTGAAAGAAAAAATACTTATACTTGGTTGCCTTGTTGAGGAAGGAATTAGAAAATCTGTTAAAGCTTTAATTGATAGAGACATTGACCTTGCAAAACAGGTTATATCAAGGGATAATTTAATTAACGGGCTTGAAGTTGAAATAAATGAAGAATGTATAAAACTCATTGCTTTAAGACAACCTATGGCAAAGGATTTAAGATTTATCACCACAGCAATGAAAATAAGCACAGACCTTGAACGAATGGGAGATTTTGCGGTTAACATAGCTGAAAGAGCAATTGAACTTGCACAGGAACCTTTTTTAAAGCCCTTTGTAAATATCCCAAAAATGGCTGAGATTACGGAAAGTATGGTAGAGGATTCAATAAATGCGTTTGTTAAGGAAGATGTAGATTTGTGCTATGATGTAATAAAAAGAGATGATAAAGTTGATGAGCTTTTACAGAATAATCATAATGAACTTTTCGGACTTATGATTAAAAATCCTGACATAATTCCTCTTGCCCTTAAAAGAATGTTTATTGCCAAATACCTTGAAAGAATAGCAGACCATGCCACAAACATAGCTGAAATGGTTATTTATATGGTTGAAGGTAAAATGATAAGAGGTAGTTTCGTTACAGAAGAAATACACAAACTCTGTTTAGAAGACTTTATGTCAAGGCAGAAATAGATTTATCTCGTATGTACCAATGCTTACTTTTTCAGCAAGCCCTTCTTTCCATAGAGTTTCTGTTATTTTAAGCTTTTCTTCTTTTGGAACAAGAATAATCAGTTTGTTTCCCTTTAAAACTATGCCCTTCAATTTAGCTATTCTATCAGGGTTTATATCCCTTTCTGTGACTATGTCAATGTATCCAATAACCATTCCATAGCTCATAATTTTTAAATCAGGTGGAGGTTCTTCTACAGGGGCTAAATCCTGCCCAGTCCTGCTCATCTTTTGTTTAAGTTGCTGAATTAAAAGCTCTTTTAGATATTTTTCCGTGCTCATTTTTTCTTTCTCAATTTAGTAATATCTATAACTTTTCCTTTATCTTCCATATTGCTCTGCTCCGAAGACTCTTTTATTTGTTCTTCTTTGTTGATTTTTCTTACCACAGGCACTGAAAGCTGAACCCTTAAGTCAGGAGAAAAAACTACTGCAATAGCATTTACAGGTATGTAGCATTTTTCAGGTTTACTACCAAAAACAAGCGTTGCAGTAATTACATCATTTTCCCAGCTGAACTTCATCCTGCTGTTAAAAACCAGAACAAGACCTCTTTCCTTTTCCTCTGGAAGAAATCCTCTTTTACCTATTACAACGCTCTCATCGTAGTCAACAATAATGAAAACTCTGCCAGCCAGTTCAAGCAATTCAAAAAAGGTTTGTTTTTTCAGCTCATTAAGCTTTTTTATTAATTCATCTGTAAACTCAATCATTTTCTACTCCTGTAAAGGAACAAACCAATTCCAGCTAATATCATAATACTGCATAAAACTTGTCCCATTGTGAATATGCCGAGAATGTAGCCAATCTGAGGGTCTGGCTCACGGAAAAACTCAACAAAAAAGCGAAAGACTCCGTAAAGAATTAAAAAAAGGGATGAGATAATTCCAGAGCGGCTGAATTTATCTTTTAAAAACCATAAAATCAAAAATAATGCAACTCCTTCAAGTGCAGCTTCATAAAGCTGACTTGGATGTCTGGGAAGAGGTCCTCCTTCAGGGAAGATCATAGCCCAGGGGACATCAGTTATTCTTCCAAAAAGCTCTCCATTAATGAAGTTGCCGATTCTTCCAAGGCCAAGTCCAATTGGTGCAGTAAGAACAAGCATATCTGTAAGAGTGAAAAACTCAAATTTTTTTACCCTTGTAAAAAGCCATGCAGAGATTATAACTCCAATGAGTCCACCATGAAAGGACATTCCACCCTGCCATATGGCAAAAACCTCAAGAGGATGCTTTATGTAATAGGGCAGATTATAAAATATTACATATCCAAGCCGGGCACCTAAGAGAAGCCCTAAAATAAGGTAAAAATAAAGATTCTCGAGAAAGTCCTTTTCAACCCTGAAGCCTCTTCGCTTAATCTCTCTTTTTACAATGAGATAGGAGCATATAAATCCGATAAGATACATCAGTCCATACCATCTGATTGAAAGAGGACCTATTTTTACAATCTCAGGACTTATATTGGGATAGGGAATCATAGCCTACTCCTTTAATTCAGATACTAATTTTATCCTTACTGGCTTAATAGTTTTTAAAAACTTATCTGCTTTGTCAAGAGCTTCCCTTGAATCTTCTTCATCAATTTTTTCAAAATCACCATAATCCACATCTTTTCTCAATAAAAGAAGCTGATTAAAAATTTTCAATGTTTCTGCTGATAGAATCCCCGGCTTGATAAAATGAAGGGAAAACATTGTTTTAGCTCCATCATGAGTAACCGGGTCTAAGCCTTTCAGTATCAAAATAGACCTGATTCCATGCAAAACAGCATAGTATGCTCTATTTACTGCCATCTTGTAGCTTTTATTTTTAAAGGCAATCTCTCCATCTTTCAAAGTTTCTAAGGCTTTTTCAAATCTGTATTCTGATAACGCTATTTTATCACTAATTGTGAGCTTTTCCATAAAGTATCTTCCCTTCATTTTTTATATTTCTATAAAAGGTTGTGTTGAACTCTCTTTCCTTTTCAAAGAGCTCTTCTGATTTTACAACAGGTGAAAATGGTATACCTGTGCTTATCTCCTCTTGGCTGAATATATCAACTATTTTGTCAATTATATCTCTATTTCTCTGCCTTACAATCACAAGCACATCAAAGTCAGAATCACCTTTGAAATCACCCCTTACTCTTGAACCAAAGGCTGTAACTGATATAAGTTCTTCCCTTAGTGCTTTTTTGAGCTTTTCAGTAATTCTTTTAAGTGCTCTCTTTTCCTCTGAAAACATAATTTATTTTATCATAATGAGTTTTTTCTCCAACATAAATATAAACGCAACTATGACTTAATGGAATGGCTTTTATATTTTTAAATCCACAATTTTCAAGAAGTTTTACAAATTCATGGGGTTTATAGAATCCCTCAATTGATGAGCCAAGATATTCATAGGCAGAACGAACTGAAAAAAATGAAGTAATAAAGGGAACGACTTTTTTTAAGTATAAAAGATAGGGTATCTTGAACAATCCCTCTGGAAGGCTAAATTCAAGAATAACAACTCTACCACCAATTTTTATTACTCTGTAAATCTCTCTAACTGCAGATTCTGTTTCATGCATGTTTCTTATTCCAAAAGCACAGGTTACAGCATGAAAACTTTCATCTCTGAAAGGAAGCTTATAGCCAGAGGCAACAATTGGGGAAAAAAGAGCATTTTTATATTTCTTTTTTATTTTTTTATTTCCCGCTCTTAACATCTCTAAACTTATATCAACACCAACAACCTTAGCTCCTCTATTTAATACTGCTTGGGCAGAATCTGCAGTTCCTGTTGCAAGATCTAAAACAAGACAGGCACTGCCACTTAATGCCTGCTCTGCCATCTTTTTTCTCCAGAAAAAGTCCTGTCCAAAGGAAAGCAGATGATTTAGAAGATCATATCTGCGCACTATTCTGTCAAACATAAATTTAATCTGTTGAGTTTCTTTCATATCAAGAATTATAGCATATTCTGAAATTGCTTATAGAAAAGCGTGTTTTTAAGTGTCTCAGAGATTTTTTGACAATTCCAAACGACTTGTTAATAGAAAGAAATTCATCACCTGCTGCAGCAAGTTCAGATTGATATTTTCATCGTCAATTTCAGAATGTAGCTAAAGAATTTTTTTAAGGGTATAATTTAATCAGAATGGCAAAATTTATTTTGAGTGTTAAGTGGCTTACTGTAGTAGTAATGATAGCTCTGGCTACAGGAATAGCTATAACCAATTATTTACTCTCTTTTCATCTTTATGAGCAATATATAAGTCATCACCTGGAAACAGTTTCATCTTATTTTAAAGGAGAAATGGAAAAATTAATAAACCCTGTTGAAACTTTCCTGTATAACATTGAGGCTCTTGTTTGCTGTAAAATTTTAAACTTCAATGATATTGAAAAAACTAATAAATTTTTGATGGATTTTATGAAAAAGTATCCCTATGTAACATCAATAAATTATGGAGATGGAAAGGGTAATGGATATCTCATTTTAAATGACAGAGGCAGATGGCTTAACAGAATTAAAAAAGCAGAAGACAGAGGATATGTAGTATGGAATACTCTGAAAAATGACGGAGAAATAATAAAAAAAACCCAAATCAAGGATAATTATGATCCAAGAAACACAAACTGGTATAAACAGGCGCTAAAGAACCATGATATTCATATAAGTAAGCAGTATATATTAAGGACGACAAAAGACCCTGGTGTTACAGTTTCCTTGCTTTTATGTAGTGAGTCTAAGGAAGTTGTTGGTATTGATTTAAAGATAAAGGATGTATCATTATTTTTATATCAAGCCAAGCAGAAACTTCATCCAGAAGCAAAGCTTTATCTTATTTCAGACAATGATGACCTGATAGCCTTTGTTGATGAGATTGCTCCCCAGATAGGAAAAATTTATAAACTCAATAAAGATGAGTTCCCTTTGCTTTATAATGCCTTGCATTCAGAAAAAGACAAGATTAAATTCCAGAATCAGAAATGGTTTGTAAAAATAGAAAAATGGAACATTAAAAATAGAAAGCTTTCTCTTGTAACACTATTACCAGAGGCAGTCATTACAAAAAACCTATACCTCAATCTTTTTTATCAAATTTTTGCTTCCTTTATTCTTTCATTTATCTTGCTCCTTTACATTACAAAAAAATACATAAATCCCATAATTGAAATTTCAGGACAGGCAGCTTATCTTGGATTAAAAGAGATATATCTTGAAAAATACTCTCAAAGAACAGATGAAATTGGATTCTTAAGCAGAGCAATCTCTGAGGCTTCAGTAAAAATTCTTGAAGCAAGAAAAATGGAAAGAAAAATGGAAGAATTTCATCATTTTGAATCTGTAAGGCGTTCTCTTGGTGAAGCAGTGCACAGATTTAAGGATTTAATCAATATAATTCATGGATTTGCCAGTATTGCTCAGCCAAAGGTCTCAAATGAATTTGTCAGAAATGCCCTTGACCAGATAATTAATGCATCAAAAAGAGCCATAGAGCTTTCAAAGGAAATCTTAAATCTAACAGGGGAAAGAAAGTATGAGATGAAGGTTTTTGATTTAAACTCTATGATTATGTCAATAAAAACAAAAATAGATGCTACTGTGGAAGAGCATATTAAGGTAGTTTATAACTTATCCACCATTCCACTTCCTGTAAGGCTTGATATTGAAGCATTTGATGAAGTTTTAATGAATTTAATATTAAATGCTCGTGATGCCATGCCAGAGGGAGGAACAATAACAATAAAAACTAAGATTGCTTCTCTGATAAATAAAGAGTTTGCACTTTTATCTATATCAGATACTGGAATTGGTATGGATGAGGAAACTCAGAAAAGAATATTTGAACCCTTTTTTACCACAAAAGGTTCTCAGGGAACAGGACTCGGGCTTTCAATTGTTTACCGAATTATAAAAGATCATGAAGGATTTATTGAAGTAGAAAGCGAGGTAGATAAAGGAACAAACTTTAAAATTTATTTACCCTTAATTAAGGATATTGCAAGCCCTACAGCTTCTTCCGCTGATTGAGATTCTATTATTCCTGGTATTTTCCATGTTTTAAGTCCTATAACTTTCTTACCAGTTTTTAATGCCAGAGCTATTTCACTAAGAGTTCCATACTCTCCACCAATTGCAATTAAAACATCAGAAGCTCTCACTATTAAAGCATTTCTCATCTCTCCCATTCCTGTAGGAATCGGAATTTTTATGTAGGGATTGGCATCCTCTTTTTTAAGTGTTGGCAATATTCCAACTGTAATGCCTCCTCCAGTATAACAACCTCTGCTTGCAGCTTCCATTACTCCACCAAGTCCTCCTGTAATGAGAATAAATCCATTTTTTGCAAGAAGCCTTCCAGTTTCTTCTGCCAGCTCTAAAAGTTCTTTGTTTGCTTTTCCTGCTCCAATTACTCCAGCTGTTTTCATTTTACTTCAACTACTGTTACAGCTTCTCCTCCTTCTTCAGCATTTCCTCTTCTGAAGCTTTTTACCAGAGGATGTTCCTTTAAGTAATCTCTCACAAAATCTCTTAAAATACCTTTACCAATTCCATGAATAATAATTCCTGAGAAAGCCTCACTTAAAGAAAGTTTATTTAAAAATTTCTCTATTAGTGGAACTGATTCATCAACTCTTAAACCCCTTATATCAAGCTTTGTGGAAACCCCTTCAACAGGAATAAAAGAAGAAGTATTAGATTTTTCCTCTTTCTGCTCTATTTTAATTTTTTCAAGCTCGTCAATTTTTGCTTCTACATGCATTGTATCTGCCTGAATCTTTGCTTTTTTATCTTCAATATCTAAAACCTTTCCTGTAAGACCAAGAGATTTCACTTTTACAATATCACCAATCTGAATGTTTTCAGGAACCTTTACTTCCTCGGGCAATACCTGTTTTGAGAGTTCTGAAATTTTAAGAGAGATTTCTTTAAGTTTTTTCTTGTCTGCTTTTTTAGCTTCCTCATAAAGAATGTTAACCTCTTTTTTCAATTTCATGAGCATATTATGAGCTTCCTTTTTTGCCTCTTCAATGATTTTTTTCTTTTTTTCAGAAGCAAAGGAAATTTCTTTTTCTAATCTCTCTTTTTCTATAATGACACTGTTTTTAATTTTTTCAATCTCATCAACTCTCTTACTGTATTCAGCTTTAGCTTCTTCAAGCTCTTTCATAAGTTTATAAATTTCCTTTTCCTGAGAGCCTTTTAATTCGTAAGCTCTTTTAATAAGCTTTTCAGGAAAACCATATTTTTGAGCAATTTGAAGGGCATACGAAGGAGTTAAACTGCCAATGCTCAATTTATAAAGGGGAGACATGGTTTTTTCGTCAAAGAGCATAGAGGCTATTTCTATATCCTGCTGGGTTGTTGCAAAGATTTTAACTTTACTTAAATGGGTTGTTGCAAAAGTGAAAACTCCTCTGTCTTTTAACTCTTCAAGTATTGCGCATGCTAAAGCAGAGCCTTCCTCAGGATCAGTATTTGTGCCTATCTCATCAAGAAGCACAAGGCTATCGGAATTAGCCTCTTCAACTATTTTTTTGAGAGTTATTATATGAGAGGCAAAACTTGAAAGATGCTCTTCAATAGAGTCTTCATGATAAAAATCAACATATATACTTTTTACAAAGGGAACTGTAGAAGAAGGACTTGCTGGTATAGGAAGTCCAGAAATAGCCATTGCAGTTAAAAGTCCTATTGTCTTCAGTGTTACTGTTTTGCCTCCTGCATTAGGACCTGTAATTACAAGAACTTTTTTATTTTTCAGTTCTATCTGAAGAGGTACAACATCTCTGGAAAGCATCAGCATAGGATGTCTTGCATCTATGAGATTTATCACGATTTCTTTGCTGAGTTGAGGAACATGAGCATTAAATTTTCTGGAAAACTTATATACTGAAAGCATTTTATCAAGATAAATGAGTAAATTAAATTCTCTTTCAAGGGTTTCAATGATTTGATGTATCTCAAAGGAGACTTCCTTAAGTATTCTTATTTCCTCAACTCTTTGCTCAATTAAAAGTTCTTCTAATTTCTTGGATAAAGCTGTTATTTCAGAAGGTTCTATAAAAGCTGTCTCACCAGAACGAGAAACATCATGAACAATTCCTGAAACCTGTCCCTTTGAATCCATCCGAACAGGTATAACCCATCTATTGTTTCTTTTTGTAATAAATCTGTCCTGAAGAAAAACCTTTATATTCGGTCTGTTGATTATTTCTTCAAGCTTTTGTTTTATTTTTTCCTCTATTATTTTTATCTGTTTTCTTATGTAATTCAGAGATGGAGAGGCTGTATCAAGAATATTTCCCTCTTCATCAACGGTATTTTCAAGTATTTCAAGAAGATATGGCTGACCGATAGATAAACCTGTTTTAAGAATAGTTTTTATTCTCCGGCTCAAAAAAGGGAAGTTTAAAAACTTATCAACAATAGGAGCTACTTTATCCAGAACCCTAAGAACTTTTAAAAATTGAGTTAACTCAGAGGGTTCAAAAATAGCTCCTTCTTTCTTTGCTTTATCAAGTAATTCAGAGATATCAGGAAAAAAAGATATAGAAAGCTCGGCTTCCTGATCAAGATATTTTTTTATTTCTTCAAATTCTTTGAGAGCACTGTCTGCTTGTTCAAACTCATCAAAAGGGAAAATTGCTTCAATAGCTTTTTTTGTAGCTAAGGAACTGGCAAACTCTTTTATTAAACTCAGAATTTTATAAAAATCTAAATCCAGAAGAGCCTTTTTTTCAATCAATCAAGCTTCTCCAGAAGCTTCTTCTTTTTCTCATCAATTACTTTTGTAAGTTTTTCAATCTGATTTAAAATTTCTTTTTTAGCATCTGAGCTTAATTCCTGCCCGCGCTCTTTAATATCTTTAACTTTCTCTTTTAACATTTCTGAAAGTTCTTCAATCTCTTCATAAAGGTCTTCTGCTGCTCTGACAGTTTTTTTCTTAAGCTCTTTAGCTTTCTTTTTAATATCTCTTCTTGTTTCTTCCCCTGATTTTGGTGCATAAAGAAGGGCAAAGGCTGCTCCAATTACTCCTCCTAAAAGAAACGCTGCTAAAATCTTGCCTTCCTCTCTCATTTTAATCCTCCTTGAGGTATTTGTTTAATTTTAACAAATTTTTATTGTATAATTGAAAGAAAAAACGGAGGTGTTTTATGCTTTCCAAAATACCTTTTTCAATGGAAAAATTAGAACAGGAAGACATTAACAGACAAATTTTAAGAATAGGGCTTATTGCTGAGCTTGACGCTATTAATCTTTATGAACAGCTTGCATCATTAACAAACGATGAAAAGATTAAAGCTATTTTTCTTGACATTGCAAGAGAAGAAAAAACCCATGTTGGTGAATTCCTCACTCTTCTTCTTATGAATGATGAGGAACAGGAAGATGAGCTTGAAGAAGGCAAAGAGGAAGTTGAAGAATTGCTTGAGGAAGAGGAAGAATAGCTAAAAGGGCTTTATAATTAAAAAGGCGTAAAGGATATAAAAAGAGCCTGAAAGAATTAAAAGTAAAGGGGAAATTCGCTTTCTAAAGTGAATTTCCCCAAGAAGTATTAAACCTGCCAGAATTGCAAGACAGGCACTCAACAATGCATAACCTGTTATATTCCAGTCCGTAAAAATAATTCCTACAGAAACAGGAAAAGTTGACTGAAAAACCATTGCACCTGTTATATTTCCCATTGCCAGCGTATCCCTTCCTTTAAATGTCCACGTTACAGAGTTAAACTTTTCAGGAAGTTCTGTTGCAATTGGAGCAATCAAAAGAGCAAACAAAAGAGGGTCAAATCCCATCTTAACAGAAACATGTTGTAGTGCGGAAACAAATCCATGAGCACCTTTAATCATTATGAAAAGAGCAATCAAAGCCTGGGTCAGTGAAAAAAAAGTTTCCAATCTCTTTACTGGCAGAACTTTTCCAAAAATTTTATCAAAATATAGTCTTTCCTCATGTAAAATTCCTTCACTTTCACTCTTGAAAGTTACATATAAATAGGCTATATATCCAAACAAAAGTAAAAGAGCAACTAATATGTGTTGTTTTAAAAACATGGGTAAAAAGATTCCTGAAGAATACATGATTAGAAAAAAAACTAAATCCCTTTTTACTGTGGAAATTTCTGCCTCAAAGACAAAACTCCTTCTTTTTGATACATATCCAGCGACAACTGTTAATCCAATCGTTAAAAAAGCCAGTGTAGCAAGCATAAAAGGAGCACCTAATATTGCGCCAATACCAATACTATGTCCTGCCTCTCCTTTGTGCAGTAAAATAGCAACCAGAGGAAGAATTGTTTCAGGAAGAGCTGTGCCTACTGCAGCCAATATACTTCCCACTACTGCCTGACTGAGAGCAAGTCTTTTTCCGAAGACTTCAATGCCATTGGTGAAAATCTCTGCGCTAAGTAATATCAATAAAAGATTAAAAAGTAGTAGAAAAATATCTGCAGTCATGCTTAAAATTATAATCTAAAGTTTTATTTCTTAACAACTCTGCAATAAAAGAAGGGAGGTCAAATGGAAAAAACAATAGTAAATTTGGAGCTAACAGATAATGCAATAGAAGTTTTAAAAAGAAGGTATCTTAAAAAAGATGAAGAAGGTAAAATCATAGAAACACCAGAGGAGTTATTTCGCAGGGTAGCCATAGCAATTGCTCAAATAGATGCAATGTACGGTAAATCTGAAAAGGAGGTAAATAAAACAAAAGAGGAATTTTACGAACTTATGACCACACTTAAATTCCTACCAAACTCTCCCACTTTAATGAATGCAGGGACTCCTCTTGGACAACTCAGTGCGTGCTTTGTTTTGCCTGTTGAAGACTCTATGGAAGGAATTTTTGATGCTGTAAAACATGCTGCAATCATACATAAATCAGGAGGTGGTACAGGTTTCAGCTTTTCTCGCCTCAGACCCAAAGGAGATGTGGTAGGTTCAACAAAGGGAATAAGTTCAGGACCTGTATCTTTCATGAGTGTTTTTGATGCAGCAACAGAGGCTGTGAAGCAGGGAGGAAGACGCAGAGGTGCTAATATGGGGCTTCTGAGAGTTGACCATCCTGATATTTTAGAGTTTATAACCTGCAAGGATGACCTTACAAAATTTACAAACTTTAATATTTCCGTTGGACTCACTGAAGATTTCATGAAAGCAGTTATAAATGATGAAGAATACGATTTAATAAATCCAAGAACAGGCAAAACTGTAAAAAGGCTTAAAGCAAAGGAAGTTTTTGATCTTATAGTGCACCAGGCATGGAAAAATGGTGAACCAGGAATTGTTTTCCTTGATAGAATTAATGCTTCAAATCCAACACCTCTACTTGGAGAAATTGAAGCAACAAATCCCTGTGGAGAACAACCTCTTTTACCATATGAGTCCTGTAATCTTGGCTCAATAAACCTTGCAAAAATGGTAAAAGGAGACTCTGTTGACTGGGAACTTCTGAGAAGCACTGTATGGAAGGCTGTTCATTTTCTTGATAATGTTATTGATGCAAATAAATATCCATTGAGTCTTATAGAAAAAAATACAAAAGCAAACAGAAAAATAGGTCTTGGTGTGATGGGCTGGGCTGACATGCTTATTCAGTTAAAAATTCCTTATAACTCAAAAGACGCTCTCAGTCTCGCAGAAGAATTGATGAAGTTTATACTTCAGGAAGGAAGGATGGCTTCTCAAGAGCTTGCAAAGGAAAGAGGAACATTTCCTAACTATGAAAAAAGCATATATTATGGAAAAATGCCTTTAAGAAATGCAACTATAACCACAATTGCACCAACAGGAACACTGAGCATAATTGCAGGATGTTCCTCTGGAATTGAGCCACTTTTTGCCATATGTTTTGCAAGAAATGTGATGGATGGAACACGCCTTGTAGAAGTTAATCCTTATTTCAGAAAGGAAATGGAAAAATTAGGACTCTGGTCTGATGCTTTAGCTGAAAAAATAGCTGAAACAGGCTCAATTCAGGAAATTAAAGAAATCCCGGATGAGATTAAAAAAATATTTGTTACAGCCCATGAAATCTCTCCATCTGACCATGTTCGCATGCAGGCAGCATTCCAGCAATACGTTGACAATGCAGTAAGTAAAACAGTAAATCTTCCTAAAGATGCAACAGAGGATGATGTAAGAGAGGTTTATCTTCTTGCCTATCGTCTTGGATGCAAAGGTGTAACTGTTTATAGAGACGGCTCAAGACAGGGACAGGTTATACAGAAGACTAAAACAGAAGCTCAAAGCGTTCCTTTAATTCTAAAACCAAGAAAAAGACCTGAGGTTCTAAAAGGAGTTACAAGACTTATGAAAACAGGTTGTGGAAATCTTTATGTAACAATCAATAAAGACCATGAGGGAAAACCCTTTGAAGTCTTTACAAATATAGGCAAAGCAGGTGGATGTGCAGCCTCACAAGCAGAAGCAATTGGAAGACTCATATCTCTTGCCTTAAGAAGTGGAATTGAGCCAGAGGAAATAGTAAAGCAACTTAAAGGAATATCCTGTCATGCTCCTGTGTGGTCAGGCAATGGAAAGATTACAAGCTGTTCAGATGCTATTGCAAAGGCAATAGAGGCTGAAATAAAAGAAACTGCACATATCCGAAAACTCAATTCAACCGCAAACCACCCTTCTGGTGATTCAAATGCCCTGCAGGTGATTCAAAATTCAAAGTTCAAAGTTCAAAGTTCAAATGAGGCAGCTCACTACGGAGCCTGTCCTGAATGTGGTAGTGCGCTTTCTTATGAAGAAGGCTGTGTTATCTGTCACAGCTGTGGATTTACAAGATGTAGCTGAGATAAAATAAAATTAAAGGTTCAGACACCCTTTGAGTGATTTAAAGTTTCAAATTTAAGGTTCAAAATTATGAAAACACAAAGGAAGTTAATAATCGTTGGAGACAGAGTTCTTATTGAGCCGGATGAGAGAATGGAAACTCGGGCAGGACTTTTTTTACCTCCCACTGTGAAAGAAAAAGACAAAGTTATTGGTGGAAGAGTTATAAAAGTAGGACCTGGTTATCCTGTTAATGACATTTCTGTTGTTCTTGAAGAACCATGGAAGCAGACAAATGCTGAGCCCATAAAATATATACCTCTTCAAGCTCAAGAAGGTGATTATGCACTTTTTCTTAAAGATGCTGGAATTGAAATAGAGTTTGAAGAAAAAAAGTATCTAATTGTACCCCATTCTGCAATTCTTGCACTTATCAGAACAACAATAGTAGAGGAAGAGGAAGATGATAGAGGATTTTAAGTCTTCTGATACATGGCGAGTATTCAGAATTCAGTCAGAGCTTGTTGAGGGTTTTGAAACTTTGCATGGTATTGGTCCTGCAGTTTCAATATTTGGAAGTTCCAGATTAACAGAAGAAAATTTTTATTATCAGGAAGCATTCAAAGTAGCAAAACTACTAAGTGAGGCTGGCTTTTCAATCATTACAGGTGGTGGTCCTGGCATAATGGAAGCTGCCAATAAAGGCGCAAAACTGGGAAAAGGAAAATCTATTGGATTGAATATTGAGCTTCCCCATGAGCAACATCCCAATAAATATCTTGATATTTCCTTGAACTTCAGATACTTTTTTGTAAGAAAGCTGATGTTTATAAAATATTCCATCGGATTTGTTATCTTCCCAGGTGGCTTTGGAACTCTTGATGAACTTTTTGAAGCTCTCACACTTGTTCAAACAGGTAAAATTCTTTCATTTCCAATAATTCTTTATAGTTCTATCTACTGGAAAGGACTTCTTGAATGGTTTAAAAATTCACCTAAAAATCTTGGTGCCATAAGTCTTGATGACTTTAAATATTTTGAAATCATTGACAATCCTGAGGCTGTATGCAGTTATCTTAAAAACTATCTCACAAAGCTTGAAGTTCCAATCCCTCCTCTTCATCACGAATGATACTAAAAAATCTCAAGAATTACAATACACAGAAGATTGAAGAAATTATAAAAAACCAGCAACTTCCTCTATACAGAGCAAAACAGATTATTCACTGGATTTACAAAAAGTTTGCTACTTCAATTGATGAAATCACGGAATTGCCTAAATCGCTTAGAGAGAGTTTATCTAAGGAATACTATATTGGCAACATTAGACTGGTTGAAAGAAAAATCAGTAAAGACAGCACTGAAAAATTTCTCTGGGAGCTTGAAGATAAAGAAAAAATTGAAAGTGTATTAATTCCAGACAAGAATAGATTAACACTTTGCATATCAAGTCAGGTTGGCTGTCCTTGTAACTGCAGATTTTGTCTTACAGGCAGAATAGGATTTAAAAGAAACCTTCTTGCATGGGAAATAGTTGACCAGTTTATTCAGGTAAGCAGGTTAATAAAAGATGAAAACAAAAAAATTACAAACATCGTTTTTATGGGAATGGGTGAACCTCTATTGAATTTTGAAAATGTTATTGAAGCATTGTGGCGATTTAAAAATTTGATTGAATTTTCACCAAAAAGAATCACTATTTCCACTGCTGGTATTATTCCAGCAATTAAAGAATTACCAGAGAAGGCTCCTTCAGTAAAGCTTGCAATATCCCTTAATGCATCTGATGAAAAAACAAGAACCTCCATTATGCCAGTAAATAAAAAATATCCACTCAAGGAACTTTTAAAAACATTGAGAGAATATCCTCTAAAATCAAGAGAAAGAATAACCTTTGAGTATGTAATGCTTAAGGGCATTAATTCCTCTGAAAAAGATGCATTAAGGCTTGCACAGATTCTCAAAGGAATACCATCAAAGATAAATCTCATCCCTTTCAATCCATGGGAAGGATGTGAGCTTGAAAAACCTGATGAAGGGGAGATACTTAAATTTCAGCAAACTTTGATATTAAAGGGCTATTCTGTGTTTATCAGAAAAAGCAAAGGACAGGATATCCTTGCTGCCTGTGGACAGTTAAAAGCCCTTTACATTTAAACTTTAAACTTTGAACTTTGAACTTTGAATCGCCCAAAGGGCGTTTGAACTTTGAATCGCCCAAAGGGCGTTTGAACTTTGAATTGCCCAAAGGGCATCTGAATCGCCCGAAGGACGTTGCTTCCCAAAGTTTGTGAACTCTTATCTTCACTGCTAAAGTCTTAATTATGTTTTAATTTCAAAGTCTCCTTTATCATTAAAAGAAATTTTACATAGTCAAATCCAAAATTCATTAATTCCGTCTCGTCTTTTTTCATTTTTTTCAATCTTTCCTCAGGAACATCAAAGACCTGAAGAAATCTGCTTTCAAAAACAAATCTTCTGAAAGCATCAATGTCATAGCAAGCCATATAAAATGCCTTAGCCTTTCTTTCATCAAGTTTTTCAGCTTTCAGATTTCTCTTAAAGAAAAGCTCTTTCCATCCTCTGTTCATATCATCATAAAGGTCAACTCCCTGATCTTTTCGCCACTCAGCCACTGTCCATTCTCTGTCTTCGTGAAAACCTTTGCAGTGAGGCTCTTTAACAAAAAAATAATGCTCTTCTGTTATCCCATCTGTCATATCAAACTTTTTAAGAGAGGCCTGCCCAACTGGGTAATATCTACATGTAGCAGGTCTATCTTCATAAACAGAGCATCCTGCTTCATATAAAAATGGGCATGTTTTTTCTTCATCATCATTTTTATTTAAAAAAACAAATGGATAACCACTTCTTGGCTCAATGAATGCATAGGTATACTTCATTAAAAATTCACCGGAAGATATGCCAAATCTGTTTTTTAATCTCATTATGTCATAGGGAGTTAGCATTATATCAATGTTTTTGCAGCAACTTCTGTAGCAGGAAATGCCTGGATAGCAACGAAACTTAAACCTTGACTCCTCTGTTAGCTCATCTGGAGCTATTGCATTAATGTTTAACATTATTCCTCCTGTTTAATTATTTTTAAATAAACCTTTCTTGTTCTTGGTCCATCAAACTCACAGAAAAATATGCTCTGCCATTGTCCTAAAATGAGATTACCCTCTTCAATAAAAACACTCACTGATGAACCCACAATTGTTGTTTTAATATGACTGTCTGCATTGCCTTCCATGTGAAGATATCCTGCACCATAGGGCGCAATCTTTTTTAATGCATTAAGAATGTCCTTTTTTACTGAAGGGTCAGCACCTTCGTTAATGGTTATGCCTGCTGTTGTGTGAGGAACATATAGGTAACACATTCCATTTTTAATTCCGCTGTCTCTAACAACCTTTTCAACTTCATCTGTAATATCAACAAATTCTTCTCTTGAAGAAGTTTTTACTATTAAGGTCTTCATCACAGCTTAAGCCTCCCTATTCTTTCTACTGCTTCTTTTATTCTTTCCTTAGACTGTGTAAGAGCAAACCTTATGTATCCTTCTCCATATTCACCAAATCCAACTCCTGGAGTACATAAAACCTCAGCTTCCTTTAAAAGTTTGCCAACAAAATCTATTGAAGTTGTTCCACATGGAACTTTTGCCCATAGATAAAAGGTTGCCATAGGCTTTTTAACATCAAATCCCTTAGCTTTAAGTCCTTCATATAAAATATTTCTTCTTTCTTTGTAAATATCTCTTATTTCTTTTAAAATGCTATCATCTGTTTCAAGTGCTACAATACTTGCTTCCTGAATTGCCTGAAAAACACCAGAGTCAAGATTTGTTTTAACCTTTCCAAGTCCTGAAATAACTTCTTTATTTCCTACAGCAAACCCTATTCTCCATCCTGTCATATTATAGGTTTTTGAGAGAGAATGAAACTCTATACCAACTTCCTTAGCTCCTTCTATCTGCATAAAGCTGATAGGTTTTTCCTCGTAATAAACTTCTGAATAGGCTGCATCATGGCATACGATAATATTATATTTTCTGGCAAATTCAACTACTTTTTCATAAAACTCCTTATCAGCCACAGCACTGGTTGGATTGTTAGGATAGTTTATGAACATGAGTTTTGCTTTTTTACAAACATCCTCTGGGATTGATTCAAAATCTGGCAGGAAACCGTTTTCATCTTTAAGAGGCATAAAATAGGGAATACCTCCAGCAAACTTTGTTCCTACAGGATAAACTGGATATCCAGGAGAAGGAACAAGAACAATATCGCCAGGATCAACAAAGGCAAGAGGAATATGACCAATTCCTTCTTTTGAGCCAATGAGGCTTAAAACTTCATTTTCAGGATCAAGATTAACATTAAATCTTCTTTTATACCACTCTGATACTGCTTTTCTAAAAGAAAGCATTCCTTCATAGCTTGGATATCTATGATGTTCAGGCTTTTCTACAGCCTTTTTCATTGCCTCCACAATATGAGGAGGCGTTGGAATATCAGGGTCTCCAATGCTTAAATCAATTAAGTCAGCTCCTTTTGAAAAAGCTTCTTTTTTCATTTGATCAATAGCTGCAAAAAGGTAAGGTGGAAGCGTTCGGATTCTTTCTGCATAATTAATCTGCATAATACCTCCTGAATCAATTGATTGTTTATTTAGTTTACAAAAAAAATTGCAATATTTAAAAGTAGTTATTTTGAACTTTGAAGTTTAAACTACTTTAAGACAAATCTTACAGGAAGTATTGCCCTGCAGGCTACTGGTTTGCCATTTTTAATTGCAGGGGAAAACTTTGATTTTTTTACTGCCTCAACAGCAGACTCTGTAAATCCATAAGGAGCTCCTTCTATAACTTCTACATTTATAAGTTCTCCTTTTTCATCAAGAGTAAGCCTCAAAACAACTCTCCCTTCCTTTCCAAGCCTTCTTGCAATCTGAGGATATACAGGAATCTCCCTGTAAAGAAACCTCGGACCATAAGCACTTCCAAATTCTGCATCAATTATCCCTGTTTTTTCTGTATTTGAAGTTGATATAAACCTGCCTGATGATGTCTTTTCTGAGGATTCAGAATGAGAGGAAGAAAAATTTAAAACATCATTTTCTATTTTTTCTTCTACAATTTTTACATCTTCAGCAGATTTAACAGTAGACTGTATTTTCTCTACATGATTCCTTTTCACTGAAAATTGAGCTTTGTTTGAATCTTTAATGGATCTGACTACATCGTTTATTATAAAAATCTCAATCTGTTGATGCTCTTTGTTTAATTTTGCAAAACTTGAAAAGACCACAAAAAGTAAGAGATGAAAAAACATTGAAAGCACAATAAAGTGTTGAATTTTATTTATATAAATAGTTTTCATCTTCACATAAAAAAGCCATGAAAGCTTCATTGAGCCTTCATGGCTTCACTTATCCTTCAGGACAAGTTGAAAAATTTTAAAACATTCTTCTATTTCTGGTCAACTTTAAAATCCAGCCTGAGATTGCCGATAGATAAACTCACATTTGTTTCCTGAGAGCTTTTTGAACCTTGAATTTTAAACTTAAAATCGCCGTAGGGCATTTGTTCTTCTCTTGCTTATGCACATAATGCACCCCTTAGAATGATAACATCTTTTGTTACTCCACTGCGAAGACGAGGAATCTTTTTGCTACACAAAATAAAAACTTTTTTGTTTTCATCTAACCACAATAACTATTATCTTGACAAGTCTTAATATCACGATATAAAATCTTTTTTATGCAAGAAGATATTATTATTGTTGCAGGACTCTCTATTCTATCTTTTATTTCAGGAATGCTTGGGCTTGGAGTTGCCTTTGCTGCCATCCCATTTTTAGGACTTTTCATGGAAGATTTAGTGCACCAGGTTCAACCTTTAAGTCTTTTACTGAACGGAGTTACTGCTCTGCTTTCCACATTAGGATTTGCAAAAAGTGGATTTGTGGACTGGAGGAAAGCCATTCCATTATCAATTATAACAACAGCCTCTGCTCCAATTGGTGCATACATTGTTCAATTTGTTAACCAGAAATATGTCTGGATTATATATTTTGTCGCAGTATTTTATCTTGCCTATAGACTCTTTAAACCATTAAAAAGCGCTAATGGAGACGAAAACTTCAAATTAGCAGCAATTTTAGCAATTCCCATTTCAATTCTTTCAGGATTCCTCGGAGTTGGTCCAGGGTTTCTACTTATGCCAACTTTAATAATTGTTGGATTTGAACCTAAAAGAGCAGCAGGAATAAATGCCTTTGCAGTCTGCCCTCCATCGTTTTCTGCATTGATTCCCCACCTAAGCACTGCTCACTGGAATTTCTCTTTAACCCTTGCTTTGATAGCTACTGGAGCTTTGTTTTCCTTTCTTGGTGCAAGAACAACAAGCAGATTTGTACCAAGTGTACAAGTAAAACAGATATTCGCAGTTTTAATTTTAATTGTCACAGGATATAAAATTCATACTTTGATTTTTAATTGAACTTCTCATGGAGAGGATAAAGCACATAAAACAGCCTCCCTTTGGTGTCATTTTTAATACATTTTCCCAAAGAAACTGAAATGGCATGACTGAGTGTATCTCATGTTCCGAGCGAAGCGCGGAATTTGGGCGAAGTGCCAAACACATTCAGCCAGATAGACTCTGTTATATAACCGATCCAGCATGGCTAAGCAAGGACATGAAGTATCCGCAAAGTTGCCCGAATCCCATATTTTCAATCGGCATTATGTCATAAGTCAATTATATCTGGGTGTTTGATCTTAGTTTTTATCTCTCTTTGATAAGCTTCTTTCTAAATAGGTCTTCAACACGATTGTAAACATTTTGCCATGGTTTGGATACTTCAAATGAAGAAGTTCATGCAGGATTGCCTTATACCTGACTTCTTTTGTTTCATTTAAGAGGGTTATATCAAAAGTTAACCTTCCTTTACTTGAACAGCTTGCCAGTTTTCTTTTCATTTTCCGTATGTGTATCTCCTTTGGCTTAACGCCAATCTCTTTTGCCAACCTCCAAACATCTTCTTTGAATAAATCAGGTGAAATCATTTTTAACACCTTTTTTGAGAGTATCTATAATTTTTGATGCTATACTTGACACTTTTTCAACCTCAACTTCACCGGATGTTATCAGCACTTGGTAAAGTTTTTGCCTAACTGTTCGCTCTTGTTTATCACTTTTATACCAGTAAGGATTGTTGGATAAAACATCTTGCATTTTGTTTGCCAACTCTTCAGCTTTTGTAAAACCTTCTTTTTTTAATATCCAGTAAATGGCAAAAATTTCTGTTGACATGTTTTTCTCTATCTGTTCTTTTTTAGCAGAGTTTATATCTTCGGTAAGTTTTTTAAGTTCTTCTAAGGTCTGTTGAGTGTTTTTCTGTCTTTGTTTATACAATTCAGTAATAAGCTCAACTTTTTCACCAATAGAAATAAGATAGGGTGATTTTGATGCTTCCTTCTTTATATGCTCTTGAATACTTTTAACAAGGTTAAAAATCTTTTCTGTATCGCTGACTTTACTTTCTTCTAATTTTCTTAATGTATCTTCGTTAATTTCGTAAATGTCAAAGGTTGCTTTTATCCCTGCAATTTTTGTATGTTGTTGGACTAACTGGGCTGTCTTTTTGGTAAATTCTTTATCAACTGGAGTGTTTGAGTCATAAGCTTCTTTTAAGATTTTGTATATAATTGCAAGTGTTTCATAATCATTGATAAAGGGTCTTAAAAATGCATCTGGTGATATAATCTCATACATATTTGATAACTCTTTGAAAAATTGATAATACTCATGCCTTTTTTCTTCGTCTATGAAATATTCAAGAAGTGCTTCAATTTCTTTATCTGGTGATTTTCCCTTGATAATAGATAAATATTTCTGTCCCTTAGAGTTCATTTCTTGAGAAAATCTATCCTTTAAAACATTTATATCCTGAACAATTCCAGCAATATCCTTAGAGTCAAAAGCCAGTGCTTTTTCAAGATTATCAAATATGCCAACAAAGTCTAAAACAAAACCGCAGGGTTTTTTTCGTCCTTCATCATCTTCGTAAGGTCTGTTAACTCTTGCAATTGCTTGCAGTAGGACATGGTCTCTCATCGGTTTATCTAAATACATACAGTAAAGGATAGGAGCATCAAAACCTGTTAATAGTTTATCTGTAACAATAAGTATTTTTGGAAGTTCATCTGGTTTTCTAAATGCTTTTCTTATTCTTTGTTCTTCATCTTCTGAAAGATGATGTTTTTTAAGCTCTGGTGGGTCATTGTAAAATGAGCTATATACAACCTTAGAGTATTCTTCTGGTAGGTGTTTATCAAGCTCTTCTTTATACAATACACAAGCTTCTCTGTCTACAGCAACAACAAAAGCTTTGTATCCCATAGGCTCAATATATTCTTTGTAATGTTTTGCTATGAACTCAGCTATTTTACTAATTCTATCTTTACTTTTTAGCATATTTCTTAGATTTACAGCTTTTTCAAGGATTTTGTTGAGTTCTTCTATATCGCTTATTCCTTCAGCATCTTTAAGATTTAAAAATTCTTTTTCTAAGGTTTCCTTATCCACTTGAAGCTCGTTAGGTGCAAGTGTGTAATGTAATGGGACAGTTGTGCCGTCTTCTATGGATTCCGCTATGCCGTATTTATCTAAGTATCCATGGGGTGGGTCATCTTTACCGAAAATTACGAAGGTTCCTTTTCCATGTTCAGTTTTGTCTATAGGCGTTCCTGTAAAGCCAATGTATGTGGCATTTGGTAATGCTCCCATAAGGTAGTTGCCAAGTTTTCCGCTGGTGGTTCTGTGGGCTTCATCAACAAGGACAAAGATGTTGTCCCTTGTGTTAATATTTGGTGGCATGCCTTCAAACTTTTGGATAGTTGTAATGATAAGTCCTCTTTTATCGTTTGAAAGAAGGTCTTGTAAGTGTTTTTTACTTTTTACAACCTCAACAGACTCAATACCTAATGCTTTTATATTTCCAAATAACTGACTTTCAAGCTCGTTTCTATCAACAAGCATTATTACGGTAGGGTTATTAAATATAGGATTTTCAATAATCTTTTGTGCTGAGACTATCATGGTGTATGTTTTTCCAGAGCCTTGTGTATGCCAGATTAGTCCTCTTTTTTTGTCTGATGAAGCTCTTTCAATGATTTTATCAACCGCTCTCATTTGGTGTGGTCTAAGGACTACTTTTTTAAGTTCTCCATCTTGTTTTGTGAATAATATAAAATCTGTTAATACTTTTACAACTCTTTTTTTATCAAAGAATGTTTTAACAAGGGTTTCGAAAGTTATAGAGTTAGTTGAGTTTATAGAGTTTATAGAGTTTGGTAGTAAACTCTCATCTCTATGAACTCCTAACTCTATAAACTCCTTTATTTCTTCTTTCCAATTTAAAAGAGATTTTGCTGATGTGTTCCAAGTAGCACCGTAATAGAATTTTATTAAGTGTGTAATTGTAAATACCTGAAGGATTTTCATAAGCTCTGGACCTTCATGATGATATCTTTTTACCTGGCCTAATGCTTCACTCATGCCATCAATTTTATGGGCAGACTTGGTTTCAATCAGAAAAATAGGAATACCGTTGATAAGAAATACTATGTCCGGTTTTATGGTTTTTGTCCCATTGCTGAATTCAAATTCATCGGTTATCTGAAAGATGTTGTTATCAATATTTTCTGTGTCTATAAATTTTACATTTCTTTCTCTTTTTTCAGATGGGACATAAATGGTTTTTAAGCCTTTTAAATATTCCCAAGCTATAAAGTTGCCTTCAATGTTTGAAGGGATTCTTTCAAGTTGTTTTATCAAATCTTCAGCTAAATCTTGTGTCATAAAATAGTTTAGTTTTAGGATTTGTTTAATGAAAACTTCTTTAAATATAAATCCAGTTTCTCCGCCTCTTAGTTTAAGTGCTTCGTTTGGGCTTACATATTCCCAGCCAAGATTTAGGTAAAATTTTTCACCGCCTGATATTTCATATTCTGAAGATGCCTCACACACATAGTTTATTATTGGTTTTTGGACGGAGTATCTTTCAGAGCCAAGATTAGAGTTTATAGAGTTTATAGAGTTTGTAGAGTTTATAGAGTTTATAGAGTTTGTAGAGTTTATAGAGTTTATAGAGTTTGTAGAGTTTGTAGAGTTTATAGAGTTTATAGAGTTTGTGGAGTTATTAGAGTTATTAGAGTTGTTAGAGTTTGTCATTGTTTATCCTCCAGATATTTTATAAGGCCTGATATTATTTTTGAAATTTCTTCGCAGTCGCTATACAGTGAAGAAAATTGTTCATTTGATATATATTTTAAATCTAATGCTATGTATAAAGAAGATTGAACTTCTGCAACTGAACCATGGGCAATATACAAAAATTTGGCAAATTCTTTTTTTGTTTTTCTTGCAAATCCTTCAGCTATATTTAGCATAACGGATATAGATGCCCTTCTAATTTGGTCTTTTAATGCTAAATCTTTTGTAAATAAACCGTCACTTGTGATTGAATAAATTTTATTCACCAGCATCCTTGCTTTCTGCCATGCTCCAATATCCTCAAATCTCTTTATCTTCCCCATCCTTTAACCCTCAACTTTCAACTCTCAACTCCATTAACTCCATTAACTCTACGAACTCCATTAACTCTATTAACTCTATTAACTCTATTAACTCTCAACTCTATCAACTCTAATCCTTCCAGTCATAAGGTTATGAAGCATTGATTTAAAAAAACTTTCAAGAGCTTTTTTCTTGTTTTCTTCTGCTTGAATTTTGTCATCAACAGTTTTTAGGATTTCAGCAATCTGTTGCTGAATATGTAAAGGTGGAATGGGGAGTTGAAGATTCACAAGTTGAGATTTAGGTAATCTTTGTCTTCCAGTGGTACCTTCCATTTTAGAAGCAAGGTTATATCTAACCTTTGGTAATCGCAAATAGTAAGCTATAAATTCAGAACAAAGTTTATTATTAACTCTAACGGGTATTACTTCTGTTGTTGCAAGTGCCCAGCCATAAGGAAGACCTTTAACAATACCCTGTTTGCCATTTTCAAAACTAGGTGTTATTTTGGCAATTAATAAATCGTCATTTTGCACAATTATCCCGCTTCTAATCTGTTCTTTTGCCCTCATTTCCCATTCAGTAATATAAAGCGAATTTTCAGGTATAATTGACATAGGTATGAAAGGTAATAAATTGAACCTGTTCATTTTTATAAATTTCTCGTCTTTAGAGTCGTTAATAATCACCTCCCCCAATCTCACCACTTCCCAATCCTTTGGTATCAATCCAATCTCTGTTTCTTTTAACTCCACCTTTTGCGCATCTTCCAAGCTTACAGGTCCGTAGGTAAATAAGTGCTTCATTAAGGATTTCTTTAGTTCTTTTGTTGCCTTAATAACTTGCTCGGTTTTTTCTATTGCTTCCTGTATTGTAGATAAAACATAAGCAATAGCCTTTTGCTCTGAAAGGGGCGGAAGGGGGAGTTTGAAATTCTTAACTTCAGAGAGATTTAATGTAGGATATCCATCGCCCTTATTTTCAGCAAATTTTGTTTTTATCAAAGCATAAAATAAAAACTCTTGTGATAATTCAGGTATTTTAGAATTTACAGCACATAAATGGCTAACAATATAACTATCAAAAGGAAGCATTGCCCTTTTCTCTAAATAAATTGTTGCCCCGCTTTTAGGAAATACAATTGTTCCCTTTGGAAAAAGTTTAAGTCTATATTTTCTTACCGCTTCATCAGTAATGTAATCACAATTATTTATTTTATAACTTTCATTATCAATATGCTGAACTCTAATAAATGGGTTATTGCCGTTGAAGAATTTTTCTCCCTGTGGTGCTGAACCCCCTGCAGAAATATTAGCCACCTCTCCCAATCTCACCACTTCCCAATCCTTTGGTATCAATCCAATCTCTGTTTCTTTGAACTCAGAGCTTTCAACTCTATAAATTCTATGAACTCCATGAACTCTCTCACTCATATTTTTAAACCTCTTTCCATTTTTTTAGATTTTTATCTTGTCGGCTTTCTGTCGGATTAATGTCGGCTTTGTCTGGTTTTTGTCGGGTTAAAAAGTATGATGTTTTTCGGCCAGTTCTTCCTTCGCGTTCAAAAATATTTTTATTACAAAGGTCATTTAAATCTCTAAGGGCAGTTCTATCTGAAATATCATTTATCTTTCTGTATTCTTCGTTAGTTATCTTACCTTTTTCCCTGACATACATCACCGCTTTAATCTGTCTTTCATTTAGTCCCATTTTTCGTAAATTTTCCTCTGTATAAATATCTTTATAAAACTCAACCGTAAATCCGCCAATCCCTTCTCTACTTTCAATAAACTCAGGCTCTGGTAGTCCTTGCTCTTTACAGAGATTTATCATCTTTACTGTGCCAGAACCCCAAGCTTCAATAAATCCAGCATAGTAAAAGATAGTAGCAATTTGTGGGTTTCTTTGATTACCAGAATGTGGCTTTTTTAAGCTTTCAATAGTTAGAGGAGGCATAAGTTTGCCTAAATTCCATATTGTAATTTTATCGTCATAGATTTTTATTTGAATTGGAGCAGTGCCTAAATAATCACGGTGTATTAATGCATTAATAACAGCTTCACGCAAAGCTTCCAAAGGATATTCCCAAATATCCTTACGAGCTAATTCTTCTAACTTTAAATCTTTTACAGAGGTATCAAATTTAACATTGATATGCTTTTTTATAGCATTCATGATTCCATCTAACTGTTGAAATAAATTCCCTCTTACTTCAACTGTATCTAAAATTTGAACTTCAGATTTAAACCCTCATTAGTATTAGCAAATGCAGAGATAACCTTCAGATATTCATCTTTCCAGTTTTCTTTAAACTCAACATTTTGATTTTCTATCATAACACCCTACCAACTCCTCAACTTCACAAACTCTATAAACTCTATGAACTCTCAACTCTATGAACTCTATAAACTCTCAACTTTCTCAACTCCATACCCCCAACTCTTTCAACACCTTTTCTAATCTTTCATCAGTTTCTCTTCTTTCTTCTTCCGCTTCTTGAAGCCTTACTATTGCATCATCAAGGGGTATTGTATCTTCTTCACCGTTTTGTGCAACATACCGAGATGGACTAAGATTATAGTCATTTCTTGCTGCTTCTTCTTTTGTGATAATCTTACTTATGCCGTCCTCTTCTTTCCAATTAAGATAAATATCAGAAATTTTTTGAATAGCTTCCTCTGGTAAGTAGTTCTTTGGTCTGCCTTTTTCATAAAGTTTTGAAGCGTTTATTAGTAGTATATGCCCTTTTCTATCTTCTGGTTTTGCTTTGTTGATAACCATAATAATTCCCGGTGCTGTTGTGTTGTAAAAAAGATTTTCCGGAAGTAGTATAACAGCCTCTATAAAATCCCTTTCCACAAACTCTTTTCTTATATCTCTTTCTTTGTTTCTTCCTGCGTTTCCAGAACCTCTTGAAACTGCACCAGTATCAAGGACAACCGCCATTTTCCCAAAATCTTTTAAAGATGCAAACATATGCTGAACCCATCCCCAGTCAGCGGTGTTTGAAGGGGGATAACCAAAGATAAAACGGTTATATGGGTCGTTTTCATAAACAGATTGTGGAAAGTTCTGATTCCACATAGGATTTGCCACTACAAGGTCAAACTTTTTAAGAGAACCATCTGAGTTTAAAAACTTGGGATTTGTCATTGTATCACCAAGAACAATTTCTCCCTCCATATCGTGAATAAATACATTCATCTTAGCCATGGCAAATGTAGTATGTAAAATTTCCTGACCGTAGAATTTTATAGGGTCTATTTTACCGTCTTCTCCATATTTTTCTTTAAACCTTAGATAAGTTTTGATGAGTAAACCACCTGATCCACAACTTGGGTCGTATACTTCCATTCCTGGCTGTGGGTCTAATATGTGTGCCATTAGTATGGCAACTTCTTTTGGTGTGTAAAACTCTCCTGCACTTTGCCCTGAACCTTCCGCAAACTTTCTTAAAAGATACTCGTATGCTCTACCTAAGATATCAGGCTCCACATCGTTTAAACCAAGCCTATACCTGCCAAGGATGTTTATTAAATCTCTGAGTTTTTCATCACTTATAATTCTCTGTCCTGCTGCTGTTGCATTGAAATCAACTATATCTATAACACCTTGAAGATCAGGGTTTTCTTTGGCAATTTCTCGCACTGCATCAGTTAAATACTCTCCAACATTAGTGGTTTGTTTTGATATGTTTTCCCATCTTGCTTTTTTGGGAAGATAAAAACGCACCAGTTTATGATCTTTTTCTATTTCTTGCTCAGCCGTTTTTCTATCGCCAAACTCTTCAGATAGTCTCAATATCTCATCTTCAAAAACATCAGAAAGTCTTTTGAGAAATATTATAGGAAGTATATAATCCTTGTATTTTGGAGCATCTACTTCTCCTCTGATTCTACAAGCAGCTTCCCAAAGCCAGTTTTCTAATGTTGTTATATCAAGTTTATTGTTAGGCATATATATCTCCTCCATTGCATTAGTTTGGCATATTTATAACCTTTTAGATTATTAAACACTTCCCTCTGTATGAGGGCAATTTTATATAACTTCACTTATCCAACCTTTTTTCTCTTTTGTTTGTTTTTAACAATTATATCAGAATTATTAATGACTGTTAAACCTTAATGCCTGATTGTGTGAGTCTCATCTTTCCATCGGAAAACCATCAGCTGAGATTATAAAACTGGCAAATCAAGAGGATATAACCTGTATTGTAAGGGGAGTTTATGGAAAAGGATTTATTGAGGGAATCTTGTGGAGCTCTGTTTCAAGAAATGTTGTAGAACACAGCGATAGATCTGTTTTTATAGTAAAAGGAGAATTTTGTTAAGAATGTTCCACGTGGAACATTCTTAACAGTGTTTTAAATTTTCTTTCTTTTGTCCACGATTCTTACTGCTTTGCCAGGAACTCTCTGAATTGTTCCTTCTGGTACAACCTGAATTTTACTGTGAAAACCTAAAAAGTCATAAAGTTCAAGGTCAAGATGTTCAAGCTCCTTTTGAGTAATTCCATTGTCAGCCTTTTCTACAATAATTGTCATCTCATCCTTGCCTTTTATAGTTTCTATAACAAGCTGATAATATGGAGAGAGTCCTTTGTATTTAAGCAAAATCTGCTCAACCTGTGATGGATAAAAATTAACTCCTTTAACTTTCAGCATGTCATCAGTTCTTCCACGAATTCTGTTTACACGAACATGAGATCTTCCACAATCACATTTTTCATAAGATAAAATGCTTGATATGTCCCTTGTGCGATACCTAAGAAGTGGTAACCCTTCACGGGTAAGAGTTGTTATAACCATCTCTCCTTCCTGTCCTGCAGATACAGGTTTACCTGTTTCAGGATCTATTACCTCAACAATGTAATGGTCTTCCCATACATGAATACCTGCTCTTGCAGGACAATCAATTCCAAGACCGACTCCACCTGTTTCAGTAAGTCCAATTATGTCAAAGGTTTTTACGTTCATCTCTTCTTCAATCCTTCGCCTGTATTCATCTGACCATGTTTCAGCCCCAAGTATGGCAACTCTCAATTTGGTTTCTTTAAAATCAAAACCGCTCTCACGAGCAACCTCAATTAACCTTGCAGGATAGGATGCAATTGCTCCTATTGCAGTTACTTCAAGTTCTTTAATAAGTTTAAGCTGCATAAGTGACCTACCAGCACCTGCTGGAACTATAAAGCAGCCAAGACGCTCTGCACCATAGTGAAAACCAAATCCGCCATTAAAAAGCCCGAATGAAGGCATTATCTGAAGTCTATCTTTTTCTGTGACTCCTGCACAGGCAAGACATCTTGCCATTATCTCGCCCCATTGAGCAATGTCTCCTTTTGTCATAGCATTAATAACAGGAACTCCAGTTGTGCCTGAACTCATATGCATCCTTGCACAATCTGAAACATCCCTGGCTATGTGCTCAAAAGGATAGCAATCTCTTAGTTCATCCTTTGTTGTAAATGGGAGAAGTTTTAAGTCATCAAGGCTGTGGATGTCTTCTGGCTCAATGTGTTTATACTTTTCTTTAAGCTTTGATTTTGAATTTTTAAGATATTTTAATGTTTTTCTTAATCCTGCAAGCTGAATTTTTTCAATTTCCTCTCTTGGAAGAGTTTCCTGCTGAGGATTGAACATATTCACACCCCTTTATGAAAGATTTTTTATTTTCCTCATCAAGAATATGGATAAAATCTTCACAGGTAAAAAAATCTGTCTTCTTTACAAATACTCCAAGCAAAAAAGTATTTACATAACGCATTGGTACAGAATTTAAAGCCCTATCAATTTCTTCTCTGGTAAATGTAAAAACTCTATCAGAAAAAGTTTTTGCATAATCAATCAAATCTTCGCTTAAAAGAATAACTATCTGAGCAGAGCCTTTGCGAACAACGCCGCTCATTCCCTCATTAATTTTCATCTGAACCTCAACAGTCCCACCTTTTTTAGCCATTCCCTTGATTTCATTTGAACGCACAGAAAAGCCCTTTTTGATTGCAGCCTGGGCAATCATCTTTGAAAAGAATATTACGCCCTGTCCACCTTTACCAATTAATACCAGTTTCATTCTTTCAAGCCCTCTAAATATTATATCAAAACAATTGCCTTTACAGGACATACATGGATACAGCATCCGCAACCTATGCAAAGTGTTCTGTCAATCTCTGCCTTGCCTTCATCTGCATTAAAAATTATTGCAGGACATTCAAATTCTAAGATGCAAATTCTGCATCCTTTACAAAGTTCCTTTGAAATCTGAACACTATACTTTGGATTAGCACTAAATCCTTCTTTTGTATTAATACATAGATGTCTGAATACAATAACCGCAGGCTCTTTTCTCTTAAGAAAATTTTTTGCCTCCTTAAGAATTTTTACTGAAACATCAAAATCATAGGGATCAACCACATGAATAAATTTAACTCCTATGCCTTTTATCACATTTTCAATAACAACTGGTGTTACAGGCTCACCAAAAGAGCTCAACTCATCAGAAAGGGTTTTCTGATTTCCTGTCATTGCAACGCTTTTGTTATCAAGAATAACGACTAAAAGGGGAACTCTGTAATGAACAGCGTCAATTAAAGGAGGAATTCCTGAGTGAAAAAATGTTGAATCTCCAATTATTGAAACCACATACTGCTGTTGTTGCCCGAGTTCAAAAGCTTTACTAAAAGCAAAACCAAAAGAAACACTCGCACCCATATTTAGCACTGAGTCAGTAACATTAAAATTAAGAGCAAGTGTATAACAACCTATATCACCAGCATATATTGCCTTTTTGCCAAATACTTTTTTAACTGCAAAAAGAGCTATTCTGTGAGCACATCCAGGACAAAGAGAAGGCTTTTTAAGAGGAGGTAGAGTGAATGTTTTTGTCCTTTTAATCAAACCAATTTTTTCAAGAATTTCCTCGCAGACCTCTGGTGTAAGCTCTCCTTCTCTGGGCACTATACCATTTCTTCTTCCCTCTGTATCAAGCTGTAGTTCTATAACTGGATATGATTCTTCAACAGAAATTACACGGCTGAATTTTTCCTTAAAATTAACTATTTCCTTTGATAAAGGATAGGGCATGTCAAATTTAGAAAGAGTAATTTTATCCTGTAGTCCGTATTCTTCAATAAGTTCATAAAGATATGCAAATACAGCACCGCTTGAAAAAATGAGAATATCTCCATTAAAAAAGAGCTGAGGTTTATTTTGTTCAGCAATTTTTTCAATCTTTTTATTTAAAATTCTATGCAGTTCAAGTCTTTGTTTTGGAGTTGCTGCAAACCTTGCTAATTGTTTAGCCCAATCCTTTGAAGACTTAAACTCAGGCTTTATGCTGCCATCAAGCATTTTATCCTCTATTTCCACAACTGCTCTTCCATGGGAAATCCTCGTGGTGCTACGAAGCATAACTGGAATGCTGTATTTTTCGCTTAATTCAATGGCTTTCTTTGCAAAATCATAGGCTTCCTCTACAGTTGAAGGGTCTAAAACAGGAATCTTTGCTGCCATTGCCATAAAACGGCTATCCTGCTCTGTTTGAGATGAATGAGGACCTGGATCATCAACACTTATTACTACAAATCCTTCCACAGTTCCCACATAGGCAGAGTTCATAAATGGATCCATTGCCACATTCAGTCCCACCTGCTTCATTGTTACAGCACTCTTTATGTTGGCAAGGCATGCTCCATAGGCTACTTCATAGGCAACTTTTTCATTAATAGCCCAATCAACATAGGCTTTAACAGAATTGATTTTAACAATCTCCTGTGCTGCAGGAATAATCTCACTTGAAGGGGTTCCTGGATATCCTGTGATAAATCTTACTCCAGCGTGAATTAATCCATAAGCAATTGCCTGATTACCTGAAATATAAAGCTTTGACATCCTTTAGCTCCTTTATTTTTTCTTTTGGATCATTGCTTAAAACTATTGATGTTCCCACCAATATGGCATCTATTCCATTTTTAAGAAGCTTTTCAACATGAGTTCTTTCAGAAATTCCTGACTCACTGACTGTAACTTTATCCTCTGAGATTAATTTTTTAAGCCTTAAAGTTGTATTAAGGTCAATCTTCATTGTTTTAAGGTTTCTGTTGTTTATTCCTATTATATCAACCTCTGCAAAAAAAGCTTTTTCTAAATCTTCTTCATCGTGAACTTCAAATAAAACATCCATTTGAAGAGACTTTGCAATTTCATAGAGATTTTTACACTGCTCTTTAGTTAAAATGCAAGCAATTAAAAGAATAGCATCTGCTTTGAGCAGTTTTGACTCATATATCTGGTATTCATCAAAAATAAAGTCCTTTCTTAAAACAGGAAAATAAGGATATTTTTCTTTTAGTTTTGTTAAAAACTCTGGGCTTCCAAGAAAAAAATCTTCTTCTGTTATCACTGAAATAGCATCTGCACCAGAAGATATATATAAATCAGCCATCTTTAACACATCATACTCTTTAAGCAGTCCTTTAACTGGAGATGCTTTTTTTATCTCTGCAATAAGCTTTATTGGTTCATGGGGCAATCTTTTTATAGCATCATAAAATTGAGAAAGAATTTTAATGCTCTGTGCCTGTTTTTTTATTTCTTCAATTGACTTAATTTTCTTTAGCTCATTGACTCTTATTTTTTTTACCTCAACTATTCTATTTAAAATATCAATCATTTAATCTTTCCCTTAATCTGATAAACAAAAACAAGGATTTCAGCTACTGCTTTGTATAATTCAACAGGAATCTCCTCATAAAGGTCAAGCTTTGAAAGAACCTCAACTAAAGTTTCATCTTCCTTAAGCGGCACTCCATGATGTCTTGCAAGCTCTATAATTTTCTCAGCAATCCATCCTCTTCCCTTTGCTACAACTGTTGGGGCAGTGTTCTTTTCTTTTTCATATTTTAATGCTACTGCCTTCCTGTCTTCTTTCATATTATTACACTAACCAATCCTTCCTGTATTTGCCACTGTTTTAAAAGTTCCTCAATTTTTGTAACATAGTTTATTCCTGAAAGAAGCAGCCCCTGCCTGTGAAATCTTTTTTTAAGTTCTTCCTCATAGCTTTTAATAATCTGCATAATCTCAGGTTTTCCAGAAAAACTCACAAAAAAGCTTTTATTTATCATTGTAACGACAAATGATAGAGAGTCTTCTTTTATCCTGAGATTTACAAACACTGTATGATAGTCTTTCCCCTGCTTTTTGAGGGTTCTGAATGCAAAGTTTCCACCCTCAATATCCTTCCAGAAAACAGGAAGAAAGGTGAAAAAACTCTGATAGGTTTTTGAAAGAACTTGAAACCCTTCTATCTGTCTAAGAATCTGCTGTGCTTTATCAGCTATTTCTTCCATACCCGCTGTTTTTGCGTGTTTAGCTATGTCATCAAGAATAGTTTTCAGATCCTCTTTAATCTGTTCAATCTTAAAACTATCAAAAAGAGCCTGCTTCATTTTTGCTTCAAAGGATACTCCTGTATTAAAAAGAGTATTTTTTAATTTTCCTGATGTAAGTTCTTCGTGGTTTGTTATAATTATGTCTGTTAGCCTGGCAATCTCCTCTTTTGGAAAGTTGTTCTTCTCAAGAAGTTTTATTAACTGCTGAAGATGCTCTACAGTTTCAGATGCATCAATTACTTTCTGCATGAGCATAGTTTTTTGTGCTTCTGAAAGATTTTCTGATGGAATTGACAGCAATGCTTTAATTAAATCCATCTTAGCCTGTTGTGTCTGCTTTGCCTTGGTGGTATCAGGCAAAAAAAGGGATTCAAAAAGTTTAAAAATTTTGTCTGATATTTGATTTTCAGCCTTTATTATGGCTTTCCCTTCATCTTCAGAGGTAGATAAAACTCTCAGAGGAATTGTTCCATCAGGAAGAGGTTTTTCAACTTTCACCATCACAGTATCGCCTTTATTTAAAAAAAGTTCTCTCTGGGGTTGGGCATTAAGAATTCTATTGTTTATCTTTACCTGAATTGTACCTGCGGGAAATATATCCATTATTTCCGCAGTTAAAATCTCTCCAATTATAAGTTTAATTGGCTCTGCCTGTTTACCTTTAAAAATATGAATAATACCTGAAGAATCAATTACTGGCTGAATCATCTTATTACATCAATACCCATATAGGGTATTAAAGCCTCAGGAACTTTAACAGAGCCATCTTTCTGCTGATAATTTTCCAGAATGGCAACAACTGTTCTTCCAATTGCCAGTCCTGAGCCATTCAATGTATGAACAAACTCTGTTCCTTTTTTCCCTCTTCTACGAAATCTTATGTTTGCTCTTCTTGCTTGAAAATCCTCAAAATTAGAACAAGAGCTCACCTCTCTGTAACGCTTCTGCCCTGGGAGCCAGACTTCTATATCATAGGTTTTTGCTGAAGCAAAACCAAGGTCTCCAGTGCAAAGTGCCACAACCCTATAAGGAAGTCCAAGCTTCTGAAGAACTTCTTCTGCATCCCGTGTAAGAGATTCTAATTCATTGTATGAGTCTTCTGGCTTTACAAACTTAACAAGCTCCACTTTATTAAACTGATGCTGTCTTATAAGTCCCCTAACATCTTTTCCATGAGAACCTGCTTCCCGACGAAAGCATGGAGTATAGGAAGCATAATAAATGGGTAAATCATCCTCTGAGAGAATCTCTTCTCTATGAAGATTTGTTACAGGAACCTCTGCGGTTGGAATAAGATAGAACTCTGGATCATTGGTTTTAAATAAATCCTCTTCAAACTTTGGAAGCTGTCCAGTTCCTGTCATGGATGCTTTATTTACAAGAAGTGGTGGAAAAACTTCAACATATCCTTTAGTTGTATGTAAATCAAGCATAAAATTAATAAGTGCACGCTCAAGCTTAGCACCAAGACCTCTCATTACAGCAAATCTGCTTCCTGCAATTTTACCAGCACGCTCAAAATCAATTATTCCAAGAATCTCTCCAATATCCCAGTGATTAAGTGGCTCAAAATCAAAATCTGGTGGCTCGCCCCATCTTCTTATCTCAACATTTTCCGTTTCATCCTTACCAACAGGAACTGTGTGATGGGGAATATTAGGAATATAAAGAAGAAAGTTCTGCACCTTCTCCTCAACTTCTCTAAGCTTATTTTCAATATCATTCAATTCTTCTCCTAATTGACGCATCTCAAGAATGAGAGCTTGCAGTATTGCTGTGTCATGGGTAGACTTCTTTAATTTTGCAATTTCCTGAGATACGGAATTTCTTATGGCTCTTTTATTCTCAATCTCTCTTAAGAGTTTTAGCCTTTCTTCTTCAAGGGATAAGAACTGATCAAAATCAATTTCATAACCTCTTTTTTGGAGTGCTTCTTTTATTTTTTCTGGATTTTCTCTAACAAATTTTATATCAAGCATAGGCACTCCTAAATGTCAAGATTTCTTGCCTCAAGAGCATGCTTTATAATAAATTCCTTTCTTGGTTCCACATCGTCTCCCATAAGTATGGTAAATATCTCATTTGCCTTTTGAGCATCTTCAACTGTAACCTGCAGTAAAGTTCTTTTTTCAGGATCCATTGTGGTTTCCCAGAGCTGTTCTGGATTCATTTCACCAAGTCCTTTATATCTTTGAATTGTAAGCCCTTTTTTTACAGCATCCATGATTTTACTGTAAAGCTCCCATAAAGATGGTGTTTTCACCTCTTCATTTTTAATCTTAATAATATAATTTTTGTCTTCTCTTATTTCCTGAATTGATTGAAGTTTTTCAAATATGTTCTTAAGAAGTATAAAATCCTTTAACTCATAAATCCTGCTTTCTCGTGTTCTGAGCATCTGCTCAATGTAAGATGGTGAAAATCCTTTTCTTTCAAAATCTTGAAGAACTCTTCCATAATCAAAAAGTAATCGGAGAAAATTTTTCTTTGTTTCTAAGTCTGTCTGAACAATTAATGAAACCTCATCAACTGCAATATCCATCAGAAATTCATTCATTTCATCCTCTGTTTGAATGTATTTCTCCCATTTACCTCTTTTTACTCTGTAAAGGGGGGGCTGAGCTATAAAAAGCCAGCCTTTTTCAATTAAAGGAAGCATCTGTCTGTAGAAAAATGTTAAAAGAAGAGTTCTTATATGGGCACCATCAACATCAGCATCTGTCATAAGAATTATTTTATGGTATCTGATGTTTTCAGGTTCAAAATTTTCTTTTCCAATACCACCTCCAATTGCTGTTATAAGAGTTTTTATCTCTTCTGAACTCAACATTTTATCAATTCTTGCCTTTTCTACATTTAAAATCTTACCTCTCAGTGGGAGCACTGCCTGAGTTCTTCTATCTCTTGCCTGTTTTGCTGAACCACCTGCACTATCTCCCTCAACAATAAAAAGCTCTGCTTGAGAAGGGTCCTTTTCAGTGCAGTCAGCAAGTTTTCCTGGAAGAGTTGTGTCTTCAAGTAGACCTTTTCTGCGGGTAAGTTCTTTTGCCTTTTTAGCTGCTTCACGGGCACGGGCAGCTTCTTTTGCTTTTTCAACAATTTTCCTTGCATAATTAGGATTTTCCTCAAGCCATCTTGCCAGTTTATCATTAACAATTGTTTCTACAATTCCTTTTACCTCGCTGTTGCCAAGCTTCATTTTTGTCTGTCCTTCAAACTGAGGCTCTGGAATCTTAACACTTATTACAGCCACAATACCTTCTCTTACATCCTCACCAGAAAGAGACTCTTTACCCTCTTTTAAAAGTCCATTCTGCAGAGCATAAGTATTTATTGTTCTTGTAAGAGCAGATTTAAAACCTACTAAATGGGTACCACCTTCTCTTGTATTAATGTTATTAACAAAGGTAAGAATCTCTTCTGAAAACCCGGAATTGTATTGAATAGCAATTTCAACAATAATTCTGTCTTTTTCACCTGAAATATATATTGGGTTGGGATGTAAAGGCTTTTTATTTTTGCTTAAATCTTCAACAAAAGAAACTATTCCTCCTTCCTTTATAAATTCTTCAGAGTAACCATCCCTTTCATCAGTAAGAATAATTTTTAATCCTTTGTTTAAATAAGCCAGTTCCTTAAATCTCTCAGCAAGAATCTCCCTTGAAAACTCTGTAACTTCAAATATTTCAGGATCAGGTTTAAATCTTATCTTAGTACCTGTGATTGTTGTTTGATCTACAACCTTAGGACTTTCCTGAGGTATACCACGACAATACTTTTGTCTTACTACTCTGCCTTCTCTTTTTACTTCAACCTCAAGCTCCTCAGAAAGGGCATTGACAACACTTAATCCTACTCCATGAAGTCCACCTGAAACCTTGTAAGCTTTGGATTCAAACTTTCCTCCTGCATGAAGCTCTGTAAGAACAATTTCAAGAGCAGTTCTGCCCTCTGGATCATCAGGATGAATTCCTATTGGAATACCTCTGCCATTATCACTTACAGTGCAGCTTCCATCTTTGTGCAGGTAAACTTCAATCTTATTACAGAATCCTGCTAAAGCCTCATCCACGCTATTGTCCACCACTTCGTAAACAAGATGATGTAATCCTTCAATTCCTGTAGAGCCAATATACATTGCAGGACGAGCTCTTACACCTTCAAGTCCCTTAAGAATTTTTATGTCTTCAACTCTGTAAGTTTCTTCTTTATTCACAATACCTCCTTTTATGGTGATTCAGACGCCCCTCGGGCAATTCAATGTTCAAAGTTCAAAGTTTAAAGTCTTAAAGGCATAACAACACATTCATAAACAAAGGAAGTATCATGAGCATCTGTTATATATACAGCTTTTTCTGGGGCATTCATCATAATCTTTGCTTTATCTGATGCTATGCGCTCAAGAGCATCTATTAAATACTTTGCATTAAAGCCAATAACAATGGAGTCTCCATGATAATCAATGCTGAGAGAATCCTGAGCCTCTCCAATTTCAGGGTCTGATGCAGAAATAACAACTAAATCCTCACTCCATTCTGTTTTTACAGCATTCTGTCTTTCTCTGCTTAAAACAGAGACTCTTTTCAATGAATTTATCAATAAATCTCTGTCAACCACAGCTACCAATGGATTATTTCTTGGAATAACTGCTTCATACTCAGGATAATTACCCTCTATCATTCTGCTGAGAAAACTTATTCCATCCATTTCTATCATTACATGTGTTTTGCCAATATTAAGTGAAACATTTTCAGTGCTGGATAAGAATTTTTTTAATTCATTTAAAGATTTTTTTGATAATATAACTTTTAAGGCTTCTGTGTCTGTATCTACAGCTACCTTAAAATGAGCAAGTCTATGTCCATCTGTACCAACTACATGAAGGTGTGACTCTTTTATTTCAAAAAGAAGAGCATTTAAAACATATCTTGCATCAGCTTCTCCTGAAGCATAGATTGTTTTATCTATTGCTGTAAGAAGAAGATCTCTTGATAAATTAATTTGAGAAGCCTCGCCAATCTGTGGCCAAACAGGAAATTCAGAAGCATCTAAAACAGCAAGTCTCACATTTGTTCTGCCACTCTGAATTTTAAGCCATCCCTCTGAAAGTTTAATTTCAATCTCTTCATCAAGTTCTTTTACAATTTCATAAAATTTTCTCGCAGGTATACAGCTTTTACCATGTTCAAAAATTTCTGCTTCCAGTGGTAGTCTTACAGCAGTTTCAAGATCAGTAGCTAAAATAGATACAGAATCAGTAACATCCATAAGAAAATGGTTCAATACAGGCATAATGCTCTTTTTTTCAACAATATTTTGAATTTTTGAAAGAGCATCCTGTATCTTTTGTTTTTTAATTTTTACATGCATGGTATCCTCCTTTTATTACATTTATAAATCTTGAGTTGCAATCTCCTGCTTTTTTACACTATCCTGTTACAACTATTATTAGCTGATGTAGCCGGCTTTTACCTATTCAAAGTTTATTCATCTGCAATTTTCTTATAATGCTGTCTATCAATTTTGCAAGAGCTTCATCTTTTTCTTTATCCTTTTCTATCTGCTTACAAGCATATATAACAGTTGCATGGTCCTTACCTCCAAAAGCATTACCGATTTCTGCCAATGAAAGATTTGTTAATTTTTTTGTTATATACATGGCTATTTTCCTTGCATTTGCAATCTCTTTAGTTCTTTTTTTTGACTTTATATCATGAACTCTGATTCCTAAGGCTTCACAGACTGCTTTCTGAATTAAATCAATTGTAATTGGTTTATTTTCATCAGGCAGTAAATCTCTTAAAACATGTTTTGCCAGATCCATGGTTATTGGAGTCTTTGTAATTGAAATATATGCACACAGTTTGATTAAAGAGCCTTCAAGTTCTCTAACATTTGATTTAACTCTTGATGCGATAAAATAAGCTACATCTTCAGGAAGTTGAACTCCTTCAAGTTCAGCTTTTTTATATAAAATTGCAATCCTTGTTTCTATTTCTGGTGGTTGAATATCTGCAATAAGACCCATTCCAAATCTTGAACGAAGCCTGTCAGTAATATCAGAAATCTCCATTGGTGGTTTATCACTGGATATAACTATTTGCTTTTGTTTACTGTAAAGTTCATTAAAAGTATGAAAAAACTCTTCCTGAGTTGAGTCCTTACCTGCAATAAATTGAATATCATCTACAAGAAATACATCTAAGGTTCTGTACTTTTGTCGGAACTCTGGCATTTTTTCATGTCTTATTGCAGAAACAAACTCTCCTGTAAATTGTTCTGAAGACATATAGCATACATTAACTCCAGGTTTTTTGTCCAGAATATAATTTCCAATAGCTGTTATTAAATGAGTTTTACCAAGCCCAACCCCACCATATATAAAAAGAGGGTTGTAGGCAAATCCTGGATTTTCAGCAACTCTCAGCGCTGCTGCATGGGCAAACTGATTTGAAGGACCTACAACAAAGGTATTAAAAGTATATTTAGGATTCAAATTACCTCTTTTTACTCCCTGCTTTTTTTCCTCAGTTAAAACAGACTCTCTCTCTTTACCTGTAATAATATAACGAACTGAGATTTGATTGCCAGTAATCTGATATAAAGCATCACTTATTATTGAAGGAAAATTGTCTTCTATCCAATCCTTAAAAAATCTGTTAGGAACCTCAATTAAAGCCTCTAAACTCTTTATATCTAAAAGTTTTATAGGAGAAAACCATAATTCAAAAGTTGATTCTCCAACTTTCTGTGCAATAATCTCTAAAGTTTTTTGCCAGATTTTATTTATATCATTCATTTTTTAACAACTTTTTAACATTTGTTAAAAACTTTATTGTTAAAAGCCTGTTAAAATAAAAAACTTTTTAAATTCAAATAGTTTCATCTTATATGCCAATTTTAAACCTTTTCATTATATCCTATAATTAACAAACTGAGCAATAAAATGTTAAAAACTTTATAGTTATTAACATTTCCTGCATATTTAAAATCATTTTAATCACAAGTTGTTAAATCTGTTAAAAAATCAACAAAACTTTTAAACAAGCAAAACTCTTATAAAAAAAGCAAAAAAACAATTTTAAACATAATAAATACCCCTATAGCTACTTCTAAAAACTAAAACAAAAAAATTAAGAAATTGAAGCAAACTTTTTAAGATATGTTTCAATAAAAATATCTATATCTCCATCTAAAACTTCTTCAACACTATAAACTTCAATATTAGTCCTATGATCCTTTATTAACCTGTAAGGATGAAGAATGTATGATCTTATCTGATTACCCCATGCTATCTCTTTTTTATCACCTGTAATAGATTTAATTTTGTTTTCCTGCTCTTTTTGTAAAAGAGCATAAAGCTTTGATTTCAAAATCTTCATTGCAATTTCTCTATTTCTATGTTGAGACCTTTCTGTTTGGCATGTAACAATAATACCAGTTGGAATATGAACAATCCTTACAGCAGATGAAACTTTATTTACATGTTGTCCCCCTGCTCCTGAGGCTCTGAAAGTATCAATTCTTAAATCCTCATCTTTTATTTCCACTTTAATATCATCCTCTATTTCAGGTAAAACAGAAACAGCTGTAAAAGAAGTATGTCTTCTTTTATTAGCATCAAATGGTGATATTCTTACAAGTCTGTGAATTCCTGCTTCTGATTTCAAATATCCATAAGCATATTGTCCTTCAACAGTAAATGTAACATCTTTGATTCCAGCTTCTTCACCTGCCTGTAAATCAATAATTTGCACTTTAAAACCTTTTTTTTCAGCCCACCTTAAATACATACGCATAAGCATCTCAGCCCAGTCTTGACTTTCTGTTCCACCAGCTCCAGGATGAATGGATACAATGGCATTATTTTTATCATGCTCTCCACTAAGTAGAAGCTGAATTTCAAGGCTTTTAATCTGAGACTTTATATTCTCTATTTCACTTTCTAAATCTTCCAAAAGAAGATATCCTTCTTCTTCTGATTCAGCAATACTGAAAGATTCTTCAAGATACAAAAATCTGTCAGTAATATTTTCAATAGGTTCAACTACCTCTGAAAGTTTATTTTTTTCTTTCTGGATTTCTTTTATTTTTTCTATATTCTGCCAGATTTCTTCTTTCTGAAGCTCTTTATCTAAATCCTGTAGTCTTCTCTTTAGCTTATCTATCTCAAAGACAACCTCTCAAGGAAAAGATTCTCTCTTTAGTTTCCTTTAAAACAACTTTTAAATCCTCATATGTAACCATCTTTTACCTCCAAATCTTATGTTTCCTATAACAAAAATCAATGAAAAGACAATACAGAAATAGGCAAATATATCTCCATATTTTGTATAAAAACTTATTTTTTCATTACCCTGAATATCTTCAATTAAATAAGTTCTTTCAAACAAAGCTGTCTTATTTATAATTCTTCCCTTACTGTCTATAAAACCTGAAATACCAGAATTAGCTGCTCTTATCAAAGGTTTTCTATTCTCAATTGCTCTGAATACTGCCATTGAAAAATGCTGATATGGTCCAGATGTAACTCCAAACCATCCATCATTTGTAATATTTACAATAAACTGTCCACCTTTTTGATAAAATTTTCTTACTTGTCCAGGGAAAATAATTTCATAGCAAATTAAAGTTGCAAATCTTCCAAATGGTGTGATTGCTACATTATAACTGTCTCCAGGCTTATAATCTCCTATTCCAACTGTTAATTTGTTAATAAAAAATAAAACTTTTCTTAAGGGAACATATTCTCCAAAAGGTACTAAATGTATTTTATCATAATAATAGGCAATTGTTCCATTTGGATCAATTAAAACAGCACTATTTGTGTAATAATCCTTCTGTCTTTCCATTATACTTCCAAAGAGCAGATATATATTTTGCTCTTTAACAAAATTTATTAAATCTAAAGTGAAATACTTATTTTTTTCAAACACAAAAGGAACTGCTGTTTCAGGCCAAACAATAAGTTGAGCATTATAAGTTCTGGCTTTTATTGTAAGGTCTTTATAGATATTTAAAATCTCATTTAGTTTATTAAAATCCCATTTTTCATTTTGAGGTATGCTTCCCTGAATTACAGCTACCCTGAACTCTTTACCTATCACAGGTTCATAAAGCTTTTTTATTCCGTATACTATACATAAAACGAAAATTAATAAAACGGCAACTATATTTATAATATGCGGAAGATATGGTAAGAGAGGATAATAAATTTTTTTATCCTTAAAACTCCATAAATCAAAAAGAAAACAGTTAAAAAGTATAACAAGATAAGAAATTCCATAAATGCCTGTGATATCAGCAACCTGTGCGATTATTAAAAATTTATACTGGCTATACCCTATCAATGCCCATGGAAAGCCTGTGAAAAGATAATTTCTTAGAACTTCAAGACTAACCCATATAAAAGGAGCGTAAAATGAAGTAGGTAGGTTATTTTTTAATAGATTTTTGTATAACAGAGAAAAAAAAGCAGGATACAACGCAAGATACAAACTGAGCAATCCAACAATAATATAACTCAATAAAAGAGGTACTGAACCATAGTAATATAGAGAATGATATATCCAGTAAACATTTCCTAAGAAATAGAAAAATCCAAAAATTAAACCACCTTTAAATACAGTTTTATAATTCTGAGCTCTGTTTAAAAATAAAAAAAACGGTAAAAAAGAAAACCATGCAAGAAAAAATAGATTAAAAGGTGGAAAACTCAATACCAATCCAAAAGCTGATAAAACTGGCAGGAAATATTTTTTAATTGTTTTAAGGCAATACTGTTTTGTTTCTCCTATAAAATTTGGCCACAGCATCAGATATTTATGTTATCATAAAAGTTGAGTTTATGGTTACAGTTATTATACCAGCAAGATTTGCTTCTACAAGATTTCCTGGAAAACCTCTTGCTATCTTAAAAGATAAACCTATTATTCAGCATGTATATGAAAGAGCAAAAGCATGTCGTTTGATTGATGATGTTTTTGTGGCAACAGATGATGAAAGAATATTTCAATGTGTTAATGCCTTTGGTGGAAAAGCTATAATGACATCAAAAATGCATCCATCAGGAACTGACAGAATTGCTCAGGCAGTTGATATATTAATAAAGGATGGATATAATTTAAACAATAAATCAATTGTAATTAATCTTCAGGGAGATGAACCTTTGATAAACCACCGGATGATTGACCAGCTTATAAATCTTATGAAAGAATGTTCCGGTGCAAATCAATTCATTGGAACTCTTGCAAAAAAAATTGAAGATGAAAGGGATTTTCAGAATCCCAATGTGGTAAAAGTTGTTTTTGATGAGAGAGGCTATGCTCTTTATTTTTCACGCTGCCCAATACCATTTGATAGAGAAAAATATTTAAATGGTATTTCAGGTAATGACTTCATGTACAAACATATAGGAATGTATGGATATACAGTGGAAATTCTTAAAAATTTTGTAAAACTTCCTCAATCAAGGCTTGAAAAAATAGAAGCTCTGGAGCAGTTGCGAGCTCTTGAAAATGGTATTAAAATTAAGGTTGCTTTAACAGAATATGATTCCTTTGGAATAGATACACCAGAAGACCTGGAGGTAGCTGAGCAATGCCTAAATACATATTTATAACTGGTGGAGTTGTATCAGCCTTAGGCAAAGGCATAGCAGCAGCTTCAATTGGTGCTTTGCTTGAATCAAAGGGCTTTAAAGTTACAATTCAAAAGCTTGATCCCTATATAAATGTTGATCCTGGCACTCTGAGTCCATTTGAGCATGGAGAGGTTTATGTTACTGATGATGGTTGTGAGACTGATCTTGATCTCGGGCATTATGAAAGATTCACTCATTTAACAACCTCACATGTTAATAACTATACTTCAGGTAAAATTTATTTTAATGTTATCTCAAAAGAACGAAGAGGCGATTATCTTGGTCATACTGTTCAGGTTGTTCCCCATGTTACAGATGAAATAAAAGATGCCATAAAAAGTGCAGCAGGAGAAAACGATTTTGATGTGGTTATTGTAGAAGTAGGTGGAACAGTGGGAGATATTGAAGGACTTCCTTTTCTTGAAGCTATAAGACAATTCAGATATGATGTGGGTAGAGAAAATGTGCTTTATATTCATCTTACCCTTGTTCCATATGTAAAAAGTGCTGGAGAACTAAAAACAAAACCAACCCAGCACAGTGTTAACAGTTTAAGAGCAATAGGAATTCAACCAGATATTCTGCTTTGCAGGGCAGATCGTCCATTACCTCATGCACTTAAGAAAAAAATAGCTCTCCACTGCAACCTTGATTTTGACTCTGTTATCTCAGCTCATGATGTAGAGACAGTTTATGAAGTTCCTTTGAACTTTAAAAACGAGGGGCTTGATTTGCTAATTGAAAAAAAGCTTTGTTTGCCTCATAGATTTGGCGATTTAACTGAATGGGAAGAGGTGGTTCAGAGAATTAAGAATCCTAAAACAGAGGTTAATATAGCTGTTGTTGGTAAGTATGTAGGATTAAAGGACTCATATAAAAGTCTGAATGAAGCACTGATTCATGGTGGAATAGCTAATGAGGCAAGGGTTAACATTCTATGGGTGAACTCAGAAGATATAGAAAAGGATGGAGCAAAAATATATCTTTCAGATGCGCATGGTATTTTAATTCCAGGAGGATTTGGTAGTCGAGGTATTGAAGGTAAAATTGAAGCTATAAGATATGCCAGGGAGAACAAAATTCCTTTCTTCGGAATATGTCTTGGAATGCAGTGTGCTGTTATAGAATTAAGCAGAAATCTGGCAGGTCTTAATGGTGCCCATTCCACTGAGTTTGATCCTGATACAGAACATCCTGTTATTTATTTAATGGAAAAATGGTTTAATCCAAGAACTGGAAGATATGAGGTGAGAACAGTTGATTCACAAAAAGGTGGCACTATGAGACTTGGAGCATATCCATGTGTACTTAAAGAAGGTACAAAAGCCTATGAAGCCTATAAAACAAAGGAAATCTCAGAAAGGCATAGACACAGATACGAGTTTAATAACAAGTATATACCTTTACTTGAGGAAAAAGGTGTTGTGTTCAGTGGTAGTTCTCCTGATGGACAACTTGTAGAAATAATTGAATTAAAAGACCATCCATGGTTTTTAGGCTGCCAGTTTCATCCAGAGTTTAAGTCAAAACCTTTCCGACCCCATCCTTTATTTAGAGAATTTATAAAGGCTTCATTAAAGGAAAAGCATTCTCTTTTCAGTTCTTTTGAATAAAAAGGGCGGTTAAAACCGCCCTTAAAACTGGTTTTGATAAGTTAAATCTCTACTCTATAACCTGTTTCTGCCCGTATTTGTCAAATACTGCCTTTTCTTTAACTGTGATTGCTATTTTATAAAGCACTGTTATTACCAGTGCTCCCACTGACCATACCCCTGCAGCCACAAGAAATTCATTCAGAGCTATCCATGCCTCTGTGACTCTGTCAAAGGGATTTGGAATAAAACCGCTCACTACAAAGGCAAATCCTTTGTCCATCCATATGGAGAAAAATACACATGCAGCAGCAATTAGTTTGGTCACATTCCACTTTCTTAAAGGTGGGAATATGAATATGATTAATCCAATAAATGCAAGCAGTGTTGATACAGCCATCCATGGAACAAGTCTGTTATGTCCTTCAAGTCCTTGATAGAGATATATTAATGATTTCATGTGATCTGGAATCTGGCTATAAAAGGCAGTAAAGAATTCAAGTCCTATAAAGAATAAATGAATTATTAAAGCATAAGTAGCTATCTCTGCAAGTTTGTTAATTGCCTGCTGACCTGGATCAAATTTTGAAACTTTTCTGATTATCATGCTTAGTATAATAAGAAGACTTGGACCTGCTGCAAAGGCTGTTGCAAGAAAGTGAGCTGCCTGCAAAGCTGTCATCCAGTGAGGTCTTCCAGGTAAGCCAGCATACAGGAAAGCAGTTACTGTATGAATTGAGGGTGCCCATAGAATTGCCCAGTAAATAAATGGTTTAATCCATTTTGGCGGAGGAGCACTTTTTTTCTCTGCATGAAGAACTGTCCATCCACAAAGTAAATTAAGAGATAAATAGGTTATAAGAACTACCATATCCCAGAATATAATTGAATGCGGTGTTGCATGAAGCAAAACATTCCACACACGGGAAGGCTGTCCCATGATAACAAAAACAGAAAGCATAGCAATAAGGACACATCCAACAGCAAGAAATTCTCCAATAACAGCTATTCTTCCAAAAACTTTATAATTGTGGAAGTAGTAGGGAAGGACAACAAGCACAGCAGAGGCTGCAACACCAACAAAGAAGGTTAACTGGCCAACATGGAATCCCCAAGTTACATCTCTGCTCAGTCCTGTTGTAAAAGCTGCACCAATGTGATGTTCCCTCATCCAGCATATAAAACCAATAAGTATCATTGTTATTAAAAAGGATACCCAAATCCAGTATCTTGGTCTGCCTTTTAACGCTAAATCAAGCATCTTTTACCTCCCATTAAATTATGTAGAAAACCATAGGCTGTGTGCCGAGTTCAACTTTTCTGCGAATAACAATATTTTCAGAAAGCACTTTTCTAATTTCAGATTTAGGATCATAGAGATCACCAAAGATTATCTTACCCTCAGAAGCTTCAACACAGTATGGAAGAAGTCCTTTGTCTATACGTTCATTACAGAATGTGCATTTTTCAACAACTCCAAGAGTTCTTGTGGGATATTCAGGATTAAGTTCTTTTATATAGTCTCTTGGTGGAAGGAAGTTGTAGTTTCTTGCACCATAGGGACATCCAGCCATGCAGAATTTACATCCAATACAGCGATGCATATCCTGCATTGTTATACCATCAGGTCTTTTAAATGTTGCCTTAACAGGACAGACTCTAACACATGGTGCATTGTCACAGTGATTACAGAGGAGAAGGAATTTTCTTTCTTTTACCTCTTTTGATATGTATTCTTCAGCAGTGCCTGCAAACGAGTGTTCATAGTCATCTGTCCATATCCATTTTACTTCATGAAGAGGATTGGCAATTTCAGGTACATTATGGGCTTTATGACATGCTCTTATAACCTTTTCAAAGTCTTCCTGCGTTTTAAACTTTCTTGTATCAATTGCCATTGCCCATCTTTTTCCTTTTAAAGCATTAAACTCTTTTAATACTTTCTGTCCTGGCTCTTTTTCCAGAGCATTAATTGTAAAGGCACCACCTAAACCAAGCAATGATGAAAAAGCAGCTATTTTCAGAAAATCTCTTCTTGTAATCATTTTAACCCTCCCACCTTAGGCTCAATATGACAATCCCAGCAATAGGGTTTCACATTCACATAATTATGACACTCATCGCAGAATTTTTCTTTATTAGAATGGCATTTCATGCAGGTATTTTGAAGACTTATTGTGTATGTTTTGCCATCACTGGCTACATAAACTCTTTTTCCTTCTCTTGTGGCATAATCTTTCCATGAATAAAGAATCTTAATATGCATCTCTCTCATGTATTGCTTTGGCTCAATACATTGTTTTTTTTCCATTTTCTGTATTTCAGGAGTATCAATGCTTGGTTTAGGCTGTACATAAGTTTTTCCAACACTCATTGTAAAAGGTAGAGTCACTATCAATACAAAAACAATTAATCCAAGAATTATTTTCCATCCATCATACATTTTACTGTTCCTCCTTTCCTGGTAGTGGCTCCATCCTTAAATTCATAGTTCTTTCCTTTTCACCTTTCATTATCATGGCATTGGCAACAAGCTCTGTAACTCCTGTAACTCTTACACCAGGAACCCAGTAATCCATAAGTGGTGGCAGTGTTGCTCTGTCTATTGCACATATACATGCAAGCATATTAACGCCAAATTTTTCATGAACATACCTGACAGCATTAGCTCTTGGGAATCCTCCTCTCATTCTGAGTTCCATTATTTCACCTGCATTCAATCCAGCTCCACCGCCACAGCAGAATGTCTGCTCACGGATAGTTTCATCTGGCATATCATAAAAGTGGTTACAAACATTTTTAATTATATATCTTGGCTCTTCAAGAATTCCCATTGCTCTTGAAGGATTACAGGAATCATGAAATGTTACAATCAAATTATCATTTCTTGATTTATCAAATTTAAGAACTCCATGTCTGATAAGATCTGCTGTGAATTCACTTATGTGAACGATTTTATTTGACCTGGCATTTTCAAACTTTGTACCTGTAATTGGTGATACAGGCTCTTCAAGGAAATCAATAGGTCCATACCATGTATTATGATACTGATGCCAGACTCTCCACATGTGTCCGCACTCTCCACCAATTATCCATTTAACTTTAAGCCTCTTTGCCTCTTCATATATTTTTGTGTGAAGTCTTTTTGCCATTTCATGGGATGTAAAGAATCCAAAGTTTCCACCTTCTGATGCAAAGGTACTCCATGTATAGTCAAGTCCTATTTCGTGGAAAAGCATCATATATCCCATACATGTATATATTCCAGGGTCTGCAAAAAGGTCTCCTGAAGGAGTTACAAAAAGAATTTCAGCACCCTTTCTGTTTATTGGTGGCTCAATTCTGATTCCTGTTATTTCTTCTATATCATTGCACATAAACTCAAGGGTTGATTTCATTGTATGAGGCTCAATTCCAAGATGGTTTCCAGTTCTGTAACAGTTCGCAACAGGACCAGATATCCAGTCAGTATTCAAGCCCAATAGATTTAAAAGCTCTCTTGCGATTATTGTTATCTCTGCTGTATCAATTCCATAGGGACAGAAAAGAGAGCATCTACGACACTCTGTACATTGATAGAAGTAATACCAGAGTTCTTTTAGCACATCAAGGTCAAGTTCTCTTGCTCCTCCGTTCCTTCCAAAGAGTTTTCCGCCAGTGGTAAAGTATTTTCTGTAAACTGACCTTAGAAGTTCTGCTCTCAGCACTGGCATGTTTTTGGGATCTCCAGAGCCTATAAAGAAGTGACACTTATCAGCACAGGCTCCACATCTAACACATATGTCCATAAATACATGGAATGTTCTGAATCTTTCAAGTCTCTGCCTGATACCTTCAATAACTATTTTTTTCCAGTCTTCCGGCAGCTTCCAGTCAGGATCTGTTACATGGAAGTCTCGTGCATTTGGAAAGTCAACATATTCAAGGTTTTTCCCTTTTGCACCATAGCAGTAAAACCCTGGCTTAAACTCTACTGGTAAAGTATCCATCCACCATCTGGATGGCATCTTTTTTAAATTAACTGTTGAGATTAATTCTTCTGGTTTTGGCAGTCCCATAGTCTCACTCCTTTTCTACTGGTATTCCAGCTTTTTTCATTTTTTCTCTAAATTCATCTTCATATTCTTCATAATGACGATGCTTAACTGGATAATCCCATGGATTAACATGTCTCTTCATTCTGTTGTTATTAGCGAGATTTCTTGTGGGGCTTAAAAATACTCCACCCATGTGCATCAGTTTACTAAATGGAAAGTAAGCAAAAAGAACACTTACAAGAAATAGATGAATGTAAAAGAGACTTCCTATTCCCTTAGGTACAGTTGGCTTAAGATAAGCCAATCCAAGAGCAAGCTCTTTTATGCTTGTGATATCAACTCTTGCAAAGTATCTCATAAGAATGCCAGTTGTAACTATGCCAATTATAAGAAAAAGTGGAAAATAATCAGAGGGCAGAGAAATATATTTTACCTGGGGATTAAATATTCTTCTGCCCAAAAGATAAAGAAGAGCAGCAGCAATTACAATATCTGTCATATAAAGCATTGGAAGACCAATCTGCCAGAAAGAGTCAACAGAGTCAATTATAGAAACACACCATGGAGTTTGAGCAGCAAAAAATCTTAAGTGTCTGATAAGAATAATCAGAAACGAATAATGGAATGCTATTGCTCCAAGCCAGAGCCATTTGTTTGAACCAATATAAAGTCTTCCATTGATTATTTCAGCCTTTGTGTTTCTAAAAAGGGATCTGAAAAGAGCAATTTCAAAAAACATTCTCAATGCTACACCCCAGCCAGTTGCAGGATTGTCAATTTTGCTGTACTTAATCCATGGAAGAGAGAATTGCTGTCCTGCAGTTGTTGGAATTCTGAAAGGAACAGGTGATTTTCCCCATTTAACTACCCTGTAGATAAATCCAATTACAAAAATCACAACTGCAGCATAAGGGAAAACGATGGCAAATAAACTGTCCAGCCCTAAAATATCAGTGCCAATATAGGCAAAAACTATTAATCCTAAAACTACTATAAAAGCTAATCCTATCCCCATTTCACCCTACCTCTCTTTATAAGTTTTTTGTTTTTTCTACAGTTTCATTTTCAATTTCTGAAACAATATTCCATTTCTTAAGAATCCACCAGGTTCTGTCAATCAGTTCCTTAGCCTTAATATCATATATCTTTTCTCTATACTTCATGAAGATATCAAAGGCAACCAAAGCAAGAGAATCAATTTGGGCAAGAAATTCTAAGAGCTTCTCAGGTTCTATGTGTTTACGAAGTTCATCATATATTGTTTTTTTGATAAGAAATATAAATCCAACTGCCTGAGAAGGAGTAAAATCCTGTACAGCTCTTATTTTGATAATCTCTTCCAGAGGAGGAATAAAACTATCAAGAGATTCATCATTGATTAATTTGTCAATAATATCCTGAATTCCTTGATAAATGGTATAACCAACAGGATTGGTAAACTGTTTTTTCTTGTCTTTAAAAAAAACTTGTGTATTTTCTGGATAAGTTGAGATAGTTAAATTGAAAGATTTTTCAACTATGCTCTCCTTTTTCTTTGAAAGGAGGTTGTTAATGGTCATTTTTTTCTCCTGTAAATTTTTAATCTTTTAGGTTAATATCTCCCCCTTTCAAAAAACAAAAGGGGCAGTTGCCTGCCCCTTTATATTGGAAATTATACGCATCCTGTTGGCTTTGGAAGTCCTGCATATCTACAGGCTTGTTTTGCTGGTCCATCTGGGAAGAGACCATAGAGATACTTTGTGTTACCTTTGTCAGGTCCAAACATCTTAGCCATTTCTTTAACAAGAATTTTGATCATAGGAGCAATCTGATACTTTTGATAATAATCTCTTAAAAAGTTAATAACCTCCCAGTGGTGCTCAGTAAGTGTAATTCCATCCTGTTGAGCCATATACTCTGCAAGCTCTGGAGACCAATCATCAAGATTCTGAATGTAACCATCCTCGTCAATCTCAATCTGCTTTCCCTTAAATTCAATGTAAGGCATTTTCTAACCTCCTTTTAGTTTTTTGCAAATATTCTAACTTCTTTAGAAAAAGAATTTCAAGCCATATTTGCATTTAAATAAAGTAAAACAACTTTAAAGTAAAAAGAGTTTTGAAGTCAAATAAATTTAGTTTATAATTTTATAAAAATTTATAAAAATTTCTCAGCCTTAAAAGTTTTAAGTCTAATTACTTTGCCTCTGGTATAAACTGATAACATCAGATCTTTAACATCTTCTGGAACAGGGATAGGAGTTTTGATTTTATTGATTAGTATTGCTGTGAGCGCTCTGATTTCTTCTTTTTCATGGTGCAAAAGATTTTTCAGTTCATTATCATTTATCCGGATGTATTTATTTAAATCAATTTTTTTTGAAAGCTTAATCATGCTTCTTAGGACACTTTCAAGAAAGCTTTCTTCTTCTCTTTGTGACCAGAGTATTGGAATTATATCATCAAAAAGTGAAGGCTCTGCATAGATTATCTCTCCAATTAATTCAGCTGAACGCCAGCCAATTCCACCTGATTCATCAGTCATTGACCATAAAAGTTTTCTTATGGTGTTTCTTAACGGTTCTATCTGTCCTGCCTCTACATAAACCTTTGCCACATGTCCCATTGCATCAATTGCTTTCCATGAAATAGAATTTTCCTTATCATAGGATAGAGAAATAAGCCATCCAAATATGTTTTTATTACCTAAGGAGGCTTTCTCAATTGTTTCAAATTCTAAGTTTTCAAGTAGACAGATAAAATCCTTTTTATTGATATTAATTTTTTCGTGTTTATCTGATTTCATGCCTTCAGTCAATGCTTTGATGAAAAAAAGTCTTCCATTAAAATGAGAGGTTTTCATATAAATGTACTGGTGAGTTCTGTAATCATATTCTCTTTCTCTTAATTCAAAGTTAACACCTATTTCAACATTATCAATCCCTTGAGGAGATGCAAGAAGCATGGCATCAACAAGAGCATCACCCTGATTATGCCCGGTTGGTTCACATACATATATTGCACCACACTCGCATTTTCCATATATTACTTCTCCTATTTCTGTAAAAGTTTCCTGTGGAGGATCTATTACTCTTCCACAGAAAAGGCATGTTGGCAACTCTCTTTTAGGCATTTTTTGACTCCTTATAGATTTTTGCTCTTTTTAAAATACCACTGATCCATTCTTTACAGCCAAGAGCATGAATATGAACATATGTGCCTACAGTATTTTTATACATAACTCCATCCCTGCTGTTAATAATACCCTGTCCTCTTGTCATAGTTAAACACATCTGAGGTAGTTCATCAAACTCAATAACTTTTGAATAGTGAAATTCATGCCCTTTTATTTGTACTCCTTTTTCATAAAAGGGATTGTCTTCAACAACCTGAGCAATAACATATCCATGTGCCTGAGGTTTTTTAAACATATTAAGAGTTAGAGGAAAAATACCAATCATGGGAAAACTTCCTTCTGCAGTAATTAGAGTTTTACAGAGATACATTAAGCCGCCACATTCAGCATATATAGGAAGCCCTCCTTCTGCTTTTTTCTTAATATCATCCATAAAAGAAGAATTTTTAATAAGATATTTAACATTGGTCTCTGGAAAGCCTCCTCCAATATAAAGAGCATCAATATCTGGTAAGGCTCTATCTTCTAAGGAGTTAATTAAAACAACAGAGGCTCCTGTTTTTTTTATCTCTTCAAGATTTTCTTCGTAATAAAACTGAAAAACTCTATCTCTTATAACACCTATTTTTAAGTCCCTTCCATCTAAAAATTCTGAGTTTTTTACAGGGACATATGATAATGACTCTGCATCTTTAGCAATTTTGATGATTTTTTCTACATCAATATATTGAGATACTTTATCTATAAACTGTCTGGCTTCCTCTTTTTCTTCATGCTCCTGATAGGGTAAAAGTCCCATATGTCTTTCAGGCATTTTTAAATCTTTAAATCTTGGCAATGAACCAACAATTTCCACATCACAGTATTTTTTTATAGATTCTCTGATAATTTTCTCATGTCTTGCATTGGCAAGCTGATTCAATACAACTCCTTTGATTTTTACTTCCCTGTCAAACTGAATAAATCCATTGATCAAGGCAGCCACTGAACGAGTCATTTTTGTGCAGTCTATTACAAGAATTACAGGACATTTTAAAAGTTTTGCCAGCTCTGCTGAAGAAACCGAACCATTAACATCAAGCCCATCATAAAGTCCTCTATTGCCTTCTATTATAGAAATATCTCCTATTGCTCTTTCAACAAAGGATTGAATTACTTTTTCAGGGGGAATCATAAATGTATCAAGATTGTAACAGGGATTTTGTGAAAAAAGACTTAACCAGCCACTGTCTATGTAGTCAGGACCTTTCTTAAAGGCAACTACTTTTAAGCCTTTTTTTGCAAGAAGAGAAATTATTGAAAGGGCTACAGTTGTTTTTCCTGCGCCACCACAAACACCTGCTATGAGAACTCTTGGATACATTTGACATAAGCCTCTTTGCTAAAGTATCATGAAAATCTATGTATTTTCAAGATATAATTTTTACACTTAACAAATATTGGGCTGAAAAAGGATGTGTTATACTTCAACCCTATGACATGGAGGTTGGAGCAGGAACTTTTCATACTGCCACTTTTTTTAGAGTTTTAGGTCCAGAGCACTGGTCTGCAGGATATGTTCAACCCTGTCGCAGACCAACTGATGGAAGATATGGAGAAAATCCAAACAGGCTCGGGCAGTATTATCAGTATCAGGTTATTTTAAAGCCATCACCTGAGAATTCTCAGGAAATTTACCTTGAAAGCCTTAAAGCTCTGGGTATAGAGCTTAAAAGACATGATATAAGATTTGTAGAAGATGACTGGGAATCTCCTACACTGGGTGCATGGGGAGTTGGCTGGGAAGTATGGCTTGATGGAATGGAGATAACGCAGTTTACCTATTTTCAGCAGGTGGGAGGAATTGATTTAAATCCTGTTTCTGTTGAGATAACCTATGGTCTTGAGAGAATTGCCATGTATCTGCAAGAAGTGGACAATGTTTTTGATATAAAGTGGAATGAAAAATTTAACTATGGACAGATTCACAGGGATGGTGAAATAGAATTTTCCTGTTTTAATTTTGATCATTCTGATCCAGGATTAATAAAGAAACATTTTGATGATTTTGAAAGGGAATCAAAAAGAATGCTTGAACTCAATCTTATTTTACCTGCCTATGAGTTTTGCCTTAAGTGCTCTCATATGTTTAATCTTCTTGATGCAAGAGGAGTTCTTTCAGTGGCAGAAAGAACAAATTATATAGCAAGAGTAAGAGCTATTGCAAAAGCTTGTGCAGAAGCATACTTAAAAAAGAGGTATGGAAATGAATCTGCTCTTTGAAATAGGAGTTGAGGAAATTCCAGCAAGATTTATTCCTCAAGCAGTTAATCAATTGGAAGAAAACTCTAAAAAAATTTTTTCTCAATTCAGAATAAATATTGAAGAATTAAAAGTTTATGCAACGCCAAGAAGGCTTGTTTTAAAAGCAAAGGTTTCAGAAGAGCAGGCATCAGAGGAAAAACTCTTCTGGGGACCACCTGCTCATGTTGCCTTTGATGAAGAAGGAAAACCGAAGGAGCCTGCCTATGCCTTTGCAAAAGCTCATGGATTAGATGTTTATAGCTTAGAAGTTAAACAAAAAGGTAAAGGAAACTATGTTTGTGCTGTAATCAGGGAAAAAGGAAAGAAAACAGAAAGAGTTTTGCCAGAAATTTTAAAGGAGTTTTTCTTTTCACTTAGTTTCCCAAAGATGATGAGATGGGGAAGTGGAACCATAAAATTTGTAAGACCTGTAAGATGGCTTATGTGTTTGTATAATGATAAAGAAGTTCCATTTGAGATAGATGGTATAAAAGCAGAGGGCAAAACATGGGGACACAGATTTCTTTCTGAAAATTCAATATGTTTATCAAAAATACAGGATTATGAAAAAGCTCTTAATGAAGCCTTTGTGATTGTTGATCAGGAAAAAAGAAAACAGATAATAATTAATCAGGCTACAGAGCTTGCAAATAAAGTAGATGGAAAGGTTTTATGGGATGAAGAGCTTTTTACAGAAGTAAATTATCTTGTTGAGTTTCCAAACTCTGTTTTATGTAGTTTTCCTGAGGAGTATTTAAGCCTTCCAGAAGAGTTGCTCATTACAGTTATGAAAGATCATCAAAGATACTTTGCCATTACTGATCTCAGAGGAAAACTAAAAAATTACTATATTGTAGTAAGTAACACTTTAAGAGAGAATGAAGAAAATGTTAAAAAAGGTGCTCAAAGAGTCATAAAAGCAAGATTTGAAGATGCAAAGTTTTATTATGAAGAAGACCTCAAAAAAGGATTAAACAGTCTTGTCAATGCAACAAAGGGAATAGTTTATCACGAAAAACTTGGTAGTCTCTATGATAAAAGTTTAAGAATTTTAAAGATAGCTCAGAAGCTTGCAGAAAAAATCTTACCAGAGAAAATTGAATCAGTAAAGGTTGCTGCTAAATACTGTAAAGCTGATCTTGCCAGTGGTGTTGTTGGAGAGTTTCCAGAGCTTCAGGGAATAATGGGTGGATATTATGCCAGAGCAGAAGGGTTATCTCAGGAAGTAGCACTTGCAATTAAAGAGCATTATCTTCCAAAGGGTTTTACAGATGCTTTGCCATCTACACAAGAGGGTTGTCTTCTAAGTATAGCTGACAAACTTGACCACATTGCGTCCTTTTTTTATCTTGGAGAGGTTCCATCAGGAACAGAAGATCCCTTTGGCTTGAGAAGGTCAGCAAATGGAATTTTGACTATACTGTTGAAAAAAAGATATCCCTTAAGCATTAAAGAATGTGTTGATACAATAGATGAGTTTGCCGATGAAAAAATGAAGAAACATATTTCAAACTTTATTGCTCAGAGATTGGAAAGCTATTTTGAGAGCATAGGGTATGAAGTAAATTTAATAAAAACAGTGAGTGATTTTATCTTAAGTAGTCCTGTTTATGAAATTGAGGATAGAGTTGAGGCAGTAAAGGTATTTTACAAAAAAGAAAATTTTGAGTCCTTTTTCTTTGTAGTAAAGAGAGTTTCAAATATTATTAAAAATTACGAAAGATTTGAGCTTAATCCTTATTTTTTAATTGCAGAGGAAGAAGAAAATCTTTATAATGCCATGGCAGAAAAAAAACAAAAGCTTGATGAATATTTAAAAAATGCCCAATTCCTTGATGCGCTAAATTATCTTGAAACTCTCTGCCCTGTGATAAATAATTTTTTTGATAGAGTGCTTGTTATGGACAAGGACGAAAAAATAAGAAAAAATAGACTTGCTCTTTTACAGGAACTGGCTCAGGTGTTGAGATCTGTTGCTGACCTTTCAAAGCTTTATTAATTGTTGTATTATATAAATATGGCAAAACACAGCAAGCCTTGTTATAAAAATCCTTCCAGGAGGCGAAAATGAGCATAAAAAATTTTTTTATAGCTATTTTTTGTCTTTTCTTTATCTTTGCCTGTGCTGAAAGAAAAATCTATATGCCAGAAGGAAAAGTAGAAGGAGAGGTGCCAAAAAAAGAAGAAAAAGTAGAAGCTGAAAAACCAGCACAAAAGGAAGAATTTTCCGCCCAAGAGATGTCAGAACTTGTAAGAAAACTTCAGGAAGAAATAAAGGACATCCATTTTGATTATGATAAATATGATATAAAACAGGAAGATATTCCCACATTGAAAAAAGTTGCTTCACTGCTACAGAAGTATTCAAATTTGAAAGTTATAATTGAAGGTCATTGTGATGAAAGAGGAACAAATGAATACAACTTTGCTCTTGGACAAAAAAGAGCAAATGCAGTGAAACAGTACTTGATAACTCTTGGAGTTATACCATCTAAAATGGAAATAATAAGTTACGGAGAAGAAAAACCTTTATGCACGGAACACAATGAATCTTGCTGGCAGAAAAACAGAAGAGCACACTTTGTATTTATAGAGGAGGGCAAATGAAAAAACTTAAAATAGCTTTTACAGGTATTATAGCTTCAGTAATTTTATCAGCATGCGTTACAACAGATGAATTTCAACAGATGAAGGCTGATATTGCAAGACTTTATGTGGAAAACACTCAATTAAAGCAGGATGTTTCAGAACTTAAAACAAGGATTGATAAAATGTCATCAGACTTAAGCACAGCAGTAGCATTAAAGGAAGGGCAACTTACCCTTCTTGCTCAAACACAGGATTATGTAAAGGAGCTTCAACTTCTTAAGGGAAGATTTGAAGAGAACTCCTTTCAGAATGAAAAAAAATTTAAGGAACTGAATGATAAATTAGCAGAATTACAGGCAAAATTGACTCAGCCAGCTTTATCACCAGAAAAACATGAGATTTCAAAACCTGCTAAGGATCCAAAGGCAATTTATGATTCAGCGCATATTGATATTAAAAACAAAAATTTTGCTTCTGCAAGAGAAAAATTTCAGGAAATTATAAAAAATTATCCGGATTTTGAACTTCTTCCCAATTCCTATTTCTGGATAGGTGAGACTTACTATAACGAAAAAAAATATGAAGATGCTATCCTTGCATATGAAGAGTTCTTAAAAAGATATCCAAAACATGATAAAGCAGCTGGTGCACTTCTTAAAGAAGGAATGGCATTTTTTGAGTTGAAGGATAAAAAAACAGCAAAAGTGGTTTTTGAAAAACTTATTGAAAGATATCCTCAGTCCAAGGAAGCAGAGATTGCTCAGCAGAAAATAGCAGAGATACTTAAAAGTGAGAATTCTGGTAAAAAGACAACAACCAAGAAAACAAAAAGAACAATAAAGAGATGAAGGATAACTTTAATAGAAACATTGATTATCTAAGAATTTCAGTTATTGATAGATGTAATCTTCGTTGCATTTACTGCATGCCTGAAGAAGGAATTAAGAACTTGCTTCCCCATGAAGAAATACTTAGTTATGAAGAAATACTTAGGATAATCAGAATTGCTACAACAATAGGTATATATAGAATAAGAGTAACAGGCGGAGAACCACTTTTAAGAAAGAACATTGTAAGCTTTATTGAAAGAGCTTCCAGAATAGAAGGGATAAAGGACATAGGAATGACAACAAATGGAATACTTTTGAAAAAGTATGCAAAATCTTTATTTGAAGCAGGACTGAAAAGGGTAAATGTTAGCCTTGATTCTCTGAATGAAGATAAATTTAGAGCTATAACAAGATTTGGTTCATTGAAAGAAGTGCTTGAAGGAATTGAAGAAGCTCAAATAGTTGGGCTAAATCCTATAAAGATAAATGTAGTTGTAATGAGAGGAATTAATGATGATGAAGTAGGAAGATTTGCCAGATGGAGCATGGAAGTGCCTTATCAAATAAGGTTTATAGAGTTTATGCCAGTTGGACATAATAGCTGGAAAAAAGAAGTTTTTATCTGTACAGAAGAAATAAAACAAAAGATAGAAAATACTGTGGGCAGGCTTATACCTGTTCAGATAAAAAAATCAGGACCTGCAGAGTATTTTATGCTTGAAGGTGCTAAGGGATTGCTCGGGTTTATAAGCCCTCTTTCAACACATATATGCACAAGATGTAACAGACTCAGGCTAACTGCTGAAGGGAAATTGAGACCATGTCTTTTCTCAGACAGAGAGATTGATTTAAAAAGAATTATAAGAAGCGGTGCATCAGAGAATGAAATAAGGCAGATCCTTATAAAAGCAATTCAGCTTAAGCCTCAGGGGCTCTCATCTCACACAAAGCCTTTAAGGGCTATGTCAACAATAGGAGGCTGAAGTTTTTTTGAAAATTCCTGTATCAGTGGCAGTAATAACAAAAAACGAAGAAAAAAACATTAAAGATGCTTTGGAATCTGTTAAAGATTTTGAGGAGATAGTGGTTGTTGATTCCTTCAGTGAGGACAGAACATTGCAGATATGTAGAGAATATACAGAGAAGATTTTTCAGTGCCAGTGGCAGGGTTTTGCAAATCAAAAACAGCTTGCCATAGATAAAACAACTCTTGTATGGGTTCTGGTTCTGGATGCTGATGAGAGAGTAACAGAATCTTTAAAAAGAGAAATAATGGAGAAAATAAAGGAAGACAAGGATGGATATTTTATTCCAAGAAAAAACTTTTTTCTTGGCAAATGGATTAAACACAGCGGATGGTGGCCAGACTACACGCTTAGACTTTTTAAAAAAGACAAAGGGAAAATGCAAAAAAGAGAAGTTCATGAAAAAATTCTTGTTGAAGGTAAAGTGGGATATTTAAAAGAGCCTTTGCTTCATTATACTTATCACAGCATTGAGGAGTTTATCAGAAAAATGAGTAATTATGCCTGTCTGTCTGCAGAGGAGATTGTTAAAAGCAATCCTTCTCAATATAAAATAATTTTTAAGATGTTTTTTTCTCCGCTTTTTACTTTTTTTAAAATGTATATTTTACGGGCAGGATTTCTGGATGGTATGAGAGGATTTATTCTTGCAATGCTTTACAGTTTTTATTCCTTTTTGAAATATGCCAGAACATGGGAAAAATTATGGAAATAGAGAAACAGTTTAAAATAAAGTTTAAAAAACAGTGGATTGATGACCTTGCAGTTTTCTGGAGACTTATAAAAGAACATCGTCTAAGACTTCTTTTAGCACTTATTTGCGGATTTGCCATATCAGGCATAAATGGAGCTATTGCATGGAGTGTTAAACCTGCAATGGATCAGATTTTTATTAAAAAGTCTTCAGAGTATCTTTATCTGATTACCTTTGGAGTCATTATACTCTTTAGTTTAAGAGGTGTTTTTACATTTTTAAATAACTATCTTATGAACTCAATTGGTGCAAAAATAGTGAAAAATTTAAGAGATATGATCTATGAAAAACTTCTCAAACTCCCTTTTTCATTTTTTTGTAAGGATTCTTCAGGTAATGTCATTTCCAAGGTATTAAATGATGTAGATTTGCTTAAAAGCACTGTTTCAAATACAATTAAAGACTTCATTGTTGAAGGATTGACCGTTGTTTCTTTAGCAGCAGTTGCTTTTTATCGCAGATGGGATCTTGCACTTCTTTCCTTTGTAGTTATACCTTTTATGATTTATGTAATGACAGAACTTGGCAAAAAAATGAAAAACATAGGCATGAAAACAAGAATAAGAATAGCAAAAGTGACCACTCTTCTTCATGAAACACTTCATGGTATAAAGATTATTAAGGCTTTTACAATGGAAAAAGATATGAAAGAGCGATATAGAAAAGCTCTTACAGAACATTATCGCAATATAATGCGTGAAGTTAGAACTGAAGAGCTTACCAATCTTCTTACAGAAGTAATTGCTGGAGTTGGTGTGGCAATGATACTTTTTTATGGTGGATGGCTTGTGGTAAATGATAAGATTTCATCTGGAGACTTCTTTTCCTTTGCTACAGCTGTTATTCTCATGTACACTCCACTTAAGAGATTGAGCAGAGTGAATGCATCATTTCAGAAAGGAAGAAATGTTGTTGAAAGATTGAGAGAAATAATATTTGTTGAACATGAGCCTGAAAAGGGAGTTGAAAAGGAGTTAAAAGGTCATATTGTGTTCAAAAATGTTTCTTTTAAATATCCACTTGCAAAGGATTATACCCTGAAAAATGTTTCTTTTGAGATAAAACCTGGTGAAACTGCTGCAATTGTTGGTCCTTCAGGTGCAGGCAAAAGCACAATAGCAGATCTCATTGCAGGGTTCTGGTATCCCACAGAAGGAGACATATTGATTGATGGAGTAAGTATTCGGGATCTTTCTCTTTACAGTTTGCGTTCACAGATTGCTCTTGTAACTCAGGATATTGTTTTATTTAACGATTCAGTAATAAACAATATTAAATTTGGCAATATATCATCCAGTTTTGAAGAAGCTCTGGCTGCATCAAAGATGGCAGATGCCCATGATTTTATTATGAAATTGCCTCATGGTTATGACTCCATGGTAGGTGAAAAAGGAGTTTTGCTTTCAGGAGGACAGAAGCAGAGAATAACTATAGCAAGAGCAATTCTTAGGGAACCAAAAATTTTAATTTTTGATGAGGCAACTGCTTCTCTTGATACAGAATCAGAGGAGAAAATTCAAAGAGCTCTTGAACAAATGAGAAAAGGAAGAACAACCATAGTAATTGCTCACAGACTTTCAACAATCAGACGAGCAGATAAAATCATTGTTATAGATAAAGGAGAGATTATTGAACAGGGAACTCATGAAGAGCTTCTTTCTAAGGGAGGAGTTTATAGTGAACTCTGGCATCTTCAGTTTACTGAAGCATCTTCTTAAATCTTCTATGAAACCAGTAATACTGTTCAGGATGCTTTCTTATAAGGTTTTCAAGAAGAAAGTTGTAATTTTCAATCAGTTTTACTACATATTTATCGGAGAATAAAAAACTCTCATTCTGAAATGATTCAGGACAGTGAAAAATCTCTTCTTGTTTATAAATTTTTATAGTGTGTCCATCTTTTTCTCTTACAATGAAAACAGGAATTGTAGGAGAATTCTTCCTTAAAGCAATAACAAAAGCACCTTTCTGACATTGAACATACTTACCAAAAAATTTTGCATAAACTCCAGGTCTTGCCTGATCAGCAAGAATAAAAACTATCATGTTTTTGTTTAATGCCCTGATAATCTCCTTTGGCACTTCTCTGTCAGAATGCATGGGGATTGGATAAATTTTATATGAACGTATCAAGTTATAAAGAAATCCCTTTGGTAGATACTTTCCTTCTTTAAAAAGCACAGCTACAGGATAACCTTTTTCAGCAAGCCATGCAAGCATTACAGGAATATTTCCCATATGCCCGCTTAATGCAATAACTCCTTTATTTTGTTTTAATGCTTCATCAAATAATTCAACTCCTTCTGCCTTTGCCCATGAAGCAAGTTTTTCATTTTTTTTGACAATAAAGGCAACTTCAAGCGCAGTTAATATAACTTCTTGAATAAATTTTTTTAGAATCTCTTTAAGTTCTCTTTCGCTGTATTGCCCTCCAAAGGCAGTTTTTAAATTTTCAAAGGCAATATGTTTCCTTGTCCATGGAATAAAGTAAAGCATGTTTCCAATGAGGCTTGAAATTTTTTGAAGGTGTTGCTTTTTTAAACTCTTCCCAAGCCAAAAAAATAATTTAAGCCCACCCTTAAAAATAATATGTTTTATAAATGCAACCAAAACCCTATCTTGTCCCTTTTCCTGAAAGAGCCTTACATCTTTCACAGAGTCCAAAAAACTGAATATCAGAACGCTCAATGGAAAATTTAAACTTTTCAGTAAGAGTGTTTTTTAAATCTTTAAGAGGATCTTGCAGTTTTTCAAGATCAATCTCATAATCAATAATTTTACCGCAGATTCTGCAGACAAGATGATAATGTTCAACTGTTTCTTTTCCTGCAATAAATTCATAACGGGCTCTTCCATCTTTAAAGTCAAACTTTCTTAAAATTCCAAGTTCTGTTAAAAGCTCAATAGTTCTGTAAACAGTGGCAAGTCCTATTCCTGGGTAAAGTTTTTTAACTTCAAGAAAAATTTCTTCAGCACTTAAATGACCTTTTTTGGAAGACAGGAGATTTATTATGGCTTCGCGGGTTTGTGTCCATTTTAAACCACATTCTCTAAATCTTTTTCTGCAACACCATCCTTCTTCAAAAGGCATAAGAACCTACTCCATAAGTTTTGGTATTTTTTAAATTATACCACAGAAATATCAACAGGTTTAATCTGTGATTTGAAGGGCATGACGCTTTGAATTATAAAATATGAGAATGTTTAAATGGTTTCTTAGAATTTTAATTGCTGTGGCTGCAGTTTATTTCATTTATATAATTGTTTATCCTTTTATTGTGGATGTTTCTTCTCTTAAAAAGAAAAATCCAGAGTTAACTGGAATGATGAAGTATCGGATGGAGCAATGGCAAAAGCAAGGTAAAAAAATAAAAATTAAAAAAGTATGGATGCCTCTTTATAGAATTTCGCCCTATCTTGTTAAAGCTGTGCTTATTGGTGAAGATGATAAATTTTACACACATTCAGGCTTTGATATTGAAGGGATAAAAAAGGCAATTGAAAAGGATATAAAAGAAAAAAAGCTTAAATATGGAGGAAGCACAATTACTCAACAGCTTGCAAAAAATCTTTACCTCAGTCCATCAAAAAATCCTGTAAGAAAGATTCAGGAAGCAATCATTACATGGAGACTTGAAAAAACTCTTTCCAAAAAGAGAATTCTTGAACTATATCTTAATGTTGCTGAATGGGGTGAGGGAATTTTTGGTGCAGAGGCTGCATCAAGATATTACTTTGGCAAATCAGCATCAGAGCTTACAGCAATGGAGGCAGCAAAGCTGGCTGCATCTTTACCAAATCCTTTAAAATACAGTCCTGCTGGAAATTCAAGATTTGTTGAAAGAAGAGCAAATCTTATTTATTTTATAATGCAGAAAAGAGGTATAATTAAAGAAGAGTATACAGAGCCAGAAGAAAAAGATTCTACGCCTGTTTTACAGCAAACTCCTTTGGAATCTAATCAAGAGAATGAACCCGTCCAGCCTCTTTCAAAATAGCTTGAATTTCATTGAAAATAGGCAGTTTTATAATTTCATCAATGGACATAGGAAGCTTTCTCTGCCAGTTAGGATACTCAGTGATTGTTCCTGGAAAGTTTATCTGCTCTTCTAAGAGTAATATGTCCTCAGGATATAAAAGAAGATATTTTGAAGGAGTTTTTGCAAGAAATTTTAATATTGCAAAAAAAATCGCTTTAATTGAGTCTCCTTCAACTAAGCCTTCTTCCTTTAATAGAGCAATGATTTTTTCTTTATCCATTTGTCTTTCTATAAAAGCATTCTCTGCCTGTTTTTCATCATAAATTTTAAATTTCCTTCTTAATTCTATGTCTTTTCCATGCCAGAATCCTTTAAGTGTTGGCAAATCATGGGTTGTTATGCTACATAAAGAATCTTCTGGATAAAAGCTGGATGGGTTATATCCTTCCATAGTTTTTTCAAAATAAAAAACTCTCCATGAGCATATTTTCCTTTTTATTAGCTCATCTTTCATCCATTCCTCTGCTGTTCCAAGGTCTTCTCCAATAACACCTGTCTTGTTTAATTGACTTTCAAGAGCAATAATTCCAAGAAGGTCTTTCCACGGATACTTTACATAGGCACCATCCTCTGCAGAAGAGGATTCAGGAATCCAGAATGCTCTAAATAAACCAAGAGCGTGATCAATTCTTAAAAGTTTTGTTTTCATATTGGCTCTTAAACTCTTTATAAATGGAAGGTAAGCCTTTTCCTTTAATTTAAAGGGAATCACAGGAGGTGCTCCCCATTTCTGTCCCTTTGGATTAAAATCATCTGGAGGTGCACCATATTCTGCCTTAAGTGCATAAAGCTCTTGATTAATCCACACATCAAAACTTGATTTAATTGAGCAAAAACCCATATCAACTAAAACTGGATATTTTTTAATCTCTTCAAATTCACTGTCCACAAACCATTGAAGATACTCATAAAAGAGAACTTCTTTTTCATTGTCTCTGTAAATTTTATCCAGGATTTCTTTTTTGGGATAGCGAAGTTCAGGACTCCATCTCTGCCAGTCTTTTCCAAATCTTTCTCTCAGGAAACAAAAAACTGAAAAATATTTTAAATCTTCTCTAATCACTGGGCAAAGCTTATTTTTATAAGCCATGAAATTCTTTACATCTGCATTTATGTAATTTTTATAAAATGCTTCAAACTCTTTTCTCAAGCATTTCATTTTTTCCTTCCACACAGAGGAATACTCAAAAATCTCTTCATTTTTCAGCTGCACAGGGCAGCTTGATAAATAAAGAGGTGTATTAAACTCCCTTGATATGGCTGAATAAGGACTTATTCCATATATGTCCTCAGGATCATTGAAATGTAAAGGATTTATGCTTATAAATCCTCCAAGACTGTTTAAATATCCTGCCAGTGCCTTTAAATGAGAAAAATTTCCCTCTGAGTTTTCTTTTAAGCTCCAGAGATTGCATTGAAGCCCCCAGATTTTATTTTTAAAAGGAGTAAAACAATGCTCTGGCACAACTATTAAAACAGTCTCTTTAGCTGAATTTTCTAAAAAAACTCTTAATCTGTAATAACCAATTGGTAAAGAAGGAATGGGAATGCTGAATTTTTTCTCTTCTACAGGCAAAAGTTCTACCTTAAAAGAGAGTGCTTCACCAAACTCAGCTAATTCCTCAAAGGGAAAAATTTCAACCAAGGCTTTTTTTATTTTATGATTCTCTTTTGGATAAATCTCTACAGAGCCACCTGACTCAATAACATACACGGGTTCTAAAAAATCAGGATAGTTTTTAAAGTAGTCAATCCAGTGCTGAGCCTCTTCAATGTTAATTCCCATAGCAGAAATTAGCTGAGTCTTTGTTTCCATAGATATTTCAAGGAAGTTGCCTTTACAGTCATAGTAAAAAGGAATTATTCCAGCTAATTCTGAAAGTTCACATATCAATTGTTGAAGGTTCTTCAAGGTAAAGCTCTCCTGCATCGTAGTCATAGGCAAAAAGCTCTGCATATCTTCCCCAGTCTATGGCTGTTTCAAGCTGATTCCAGGATTCCTCAGGTGTGAAATGATTTTTAAGAATATCAAGGAAAAATTCCTCAGATACTCTATGTTTTGAAATCGTTGATAAAACCTGCATAATCTGTTTAATAAGCTGAACATTTTGAAGAGCAACCTCTTTAAAGATTTCTTTCTTTTTAAGAGTATCAGCCTCTGCCCATTTTTTACCTTTTTCTGTAAGAATAAAGTCACCCTCTTTTATCTCTCCAAAATCAAGGATTACAGAAGCTTCTATAAGAGGGAAAATGTCATCCACTTCCATGCTGAGTTCTGAACTCAGTGCATAGATATCAACTCTTCCACCTTTATCGTGAACAAGTTCAATAAGTCCTGCAATTGCTCCAACTTTTGCATGGGGAAGGAACTGAAATCTGCCTGCAGCAAGCAAAAAAGGAATTTCTTCTGGTGATTTTATGAGAACAGTGTATATTTTATCCAACAAAAATTTGAAGTCTCTTGAATTTCTGTCTCTCGGATAAGGCATTTCAATGGGTATTTCAGCTTTCACTTTTCCAGGATTATGACTTAAAACAATAGCACGGCTTGACATGCTCACAGCTTCTTCAATATTATGTGTAACAAGAATAATTGCCTTTGCTGGCATTTTTCTATTTCTCCATAAATCAATAATATCTCCACGAAGATTATCAGCTGTAAGCACATCAAGGGCTGAAAACGGCTCATCCATAAGGAGAATTTCTGGTTCAACTGCCAGTGCCCTTGCAATTCCAACTCTCTGACGCATTCCACCACTGAGCTCTCTTGGATAGGCATCCTCAAATCCGTCAAGTCCAACAAGGTCAATTGCTCTCAGGGCTTTTTCATTCATTTCCTGCTCATTTAATCCCTGTCCTACCAGTCCAACTTTAACATTTTCAAGGACAGTAAACCATGGAAAAAGAGCAAAACTCTGAAAAACAACTGCTATTTTAGCCTGAGCTTTTTTAAGAGGGATTCCTTTATATAAAACATTTCCTTCAGTTGGCTCCACAATTCCTGCAATTATTCTTAAAAGAGTTGATTTCCCGGCACCAGACTGTCCAAGAATTGAAACAAACTCGCCTGAACATATTTTAAGATTAATATCTTCTAAAACCGTGATTTCTCTTCCTTTGCCAACAAGAAAAGATTTTTTAATGCCTATGGTCTCAAGGATAACCTCTTTTTCCATAGCTTACTCCAGAATATATTTTGTTTTAGCTAATATAAAAAGTCTTTTCCAGAGCAGTCTGTTTATTCCAACAACAATTAAGGACATAAAACCAGTGGAGAGCAATAAAACTCCAAAATTTCCAGAAGCAGAAGACTGACTTATTAATGCACCCAGTCCTGTTGTATACATAATTTCTCCACCAAAGGAAACATACTCACTTACAATTGTAGCATTCCAGGCTCCTCCACTGGCAGTAATCAATCCTGTAACAAGATAGGGAAATATTCCAGGAAGAATGAGAGTTTTCCATCTTCTCAGTCCTTTAATTCCATAAGCTTGAGAGATCTCAATCAAATCTTTTGGAATAGCACTTGCTCCAGCAATTATATTAAAAAGAAGATACCATTGAGTTCCAAGAAGCATCAGAAATATTGCTCCAATATCAAGTCCTCCACCGAGTTTAATTAAAAATAAAAGAATAACAGGGAAAATCGCTGTTGCAGGAACACTTGCTGCTATTTGAACAATTCCCTGAAGGATTTTCGCAGCTTTGGGATTTAGTCCAATATAAACACCAACTGGAAGAGTCCATGCAAGAGCTATTAATAATGCTACTGAAACCCTCAGCAACGAATAAGAAGCAGCTTTTATTATGGTTATAATATCAATTAAACTGACGGAGGAAATGAGATGGGAAGCTTTCAAAATTGCCCATATAATTACCATTAAAATGAACAATAAAGAAACAATCCCTGTTATTTTGCTTAGTTTATTAATAAAGGGATTTTCTGAAATAGCAAACTTTCTGTAACTCATTTTTTCCATTTTATTAATTGTGCTGGTAATAAATTCTCCTACTTTTTTGATAAAAATAGAGCCTGAGAAAAGATTTAATACAAAGGATTCTATTTCTTCTTCTGGTGGAACTGTTTCCAACCTGAATTTTTGCGACCATACAATAAGGGGTCTCCACACAAAAAGGTCAAGAATAATTATCAAAAAAATCATTGTACCAACTCCATAAATTACATACTCAATGTTTCCTTTATTTGCTGCTGTCTGAATATAAGAGCCAAGTCCTGGAAGTCTAAAATCTTTATCTTCAAGGATGAACATCTCACATGCCATTAAAAAAAACCATCCACCTGCCACACTCATCATACTATTCCAGATAAGTCCTATGGCACTGAAGGGAAGATCAAGTCTTAAAAATTTTGAAAATTTATTCATTTTGAAAACTTTCACTACTTCTCTCAATTCCTTTGGAATGGTATTGATAGAGTGATAAAAGCTAAAGGTCATATTCCATACCTGTCCAGTAAAAATAAGAAGAACACATGCCAGTTCAATTCCAATTCTTTTTCCTGGGAATAGAGATATCATTGCCAAAACAACTCCTGGTAAAAAAGAAAGCACTGGAATTGACTGAAGAATATCAAGAAGTGGAATCATAATTTTTTCATGAATCTTGCTTCTTGATGCAGTATATCCATACCATATGGAAAACAGAAGTGAAAGTAAATAGGCAGAAAAAATTCTTGCAAGAGATTGAAGAGCATATTCTGGAATATTTGATGGATTTAGATTGATCTCGAGAGTCCTTTCATAGGGAGTGCTCCACTGAGAAGCAATATATATAATGAAAGAAAGAATTCCCAAAACAATGAAAAACACTGCTATATCAATTGCTCTTACTTTAAAGGTTTCAGCAGGAATAGAGACAGGTATTTTCATTTTAAGCTCCTTTTAAGAAAAGATCTTAAAATTATAAAACAATTCAAGCAATATTTACCATAAACCTGAAATTTAGTAAAATATATCTCATGTTAAAGTTATTTTTTATATTTATCTTCATGCTTCTTTATGGATGTTCAAATGACAGGACTGTTTTCATTCTTTCAAGCTATGATGAGAAAGATGTATGTGGTGCTCCACAGGTTGAAGGAGCAATTGATGCATTGAAAAAGGAGATTAATAACCCAAAAATTGACATAACCTATCTTGATTCAAGAAGAATATCAGGGCAGGAAATTGAAAGTAGATGTGATGATTTCGCAAAAAGTGTTAAATTGCGCAAACCTTCCCTAATTCTTACAACTGATGATGCTGCGTTTCAGTGTGCTGCAAAGCATTTTATGGGAGAGAAAATTCCTGTTGTTTTCTCAGGAATAAATGTCACACCAGAGCATTACAATGAAAAGTATCATTTTCTTAAAGAAAGAAAGCCTGTTAAGAACTTTACTGGTGTTTATGAGAGGCTTTTTATTCCAAAACAGATTGAGCTTGTTGAAGCTTTAACTGGCATGATTGATAAAATCGCTGTTCTTTACTCCACTGATTTTATGGGAGAGACACTTAAAGAACAGGTTATTTACGAACTTAAAGATACGGATTGGAAAAACAGGATAGTTTTTTATCCTGTAAGCACTTCTTCAGAATTAAATAAAGCCTTAGAAGAAATAAATAAAAGAAAAGACATTACTGCTTATTTCCCATTTGTAATGTCCATAAAAGATGGGAAAGCTCTTACTTTACGGGATGTGGCATCAATAATTACAGATAAAATTAAAAAGATTGATCTGGCAATTAACAAACAATTTGTAGAACTTGGTTTCTTTGGCGGAGTATCTGTTGATTTTTATCAGATGGGATACAGAGCAGGTCAGTTGTCTTCTTATATTTTAAAGACAGGAAAGATATCAGAAATAAATGTGGAAGATGCTTCCAAGTATGTGAGAATTATTAATTTAAAAAGAGCAAAGAGTATAAAATTAAAAATTTCTGATAAACAAAAATCCATGTTTGATGAAGTAATAAAATGAATGCCCAATTTTTTGATGATTTATCTAATTTTTTGAGGGCATCTTTTCTTTTATTTCATTCATTAGCCTTTTACTACATTCTTTTCTGGCGAATTAAAATAGAGCCTTCTACTAATAAAAAAGTAGTTAAATATTTTTTCGCTGTCCTTTCTTTAAACTTCACATTAAATCTTTTAGTTCTTTTCAAAGATTATTTTAGAGATTTTTATCCTCTTCTGATTGGTTTAAACACTGCTATAATCGGAACAACTCTTTTCTACGGCTATAAAAGAGTGCTTAATTTCAATTTTTATTATCTTTTGTTGCCGATAATTCTTCTTATGGTTTTCATATTTCAGAAAAATGATATTTTTGCCTTTTTAGGGCTTTTTTTTACTGGTATTTCTTATTTTCATCTATGGTATAAAGAGAAAGTTTCGATATCAAAGCCATCTAATGTTATTCCTTCAATTATAAAAAAAGGAACAATTCTGCCGTTTGTGTTTTTTGGCTCATATTACATTTTTCTTTGCCTTTATCTGATTACACATTTACTGGTTTTTAATGTTTTTGCAACAATTTTTGCTCTTCTTAGTTTGTTATTCAGAGCAATTTTTCTCTATGAAGAAAAATTTAAAGCTTTTCTTCTTTACATCTCTGTCTTTATTTTTGTCTTTTCAGTTTTATTTTATTTCTCTTTGAGATTTATTGAAGATACAAAAAACATGGACGCCTATCATAAAGAAATAACCTTAGAGAGAGTTTCTTTTGAAATTAAAAACAAGATAGATTTTTTCAGCGACTTTATAAAAGTTGTTGCCTCTTCTGAGGATTTCAAAATTGCAATGAGAAAAGGAACTGAACAGCTTGATAAATATCTTTCCTATCTTAATCAGACTCTTGACACAGCTCTCATATGGTTTGCTGATAAAAATGGAATTATAAAAGCCTGCTCTGCTGAATATAGAGAAACTATGGTTAATAAAGATGTGAGCTTCAGGAGCTATTTTAAAGAATCAATTAATGGAAAGCTTTCAGTTTTCATAGCAAGAGGAGTTTACACAGGAAGAGATGATATAAGAGTTTCCTATCCAGTCTATGAAAAAGGCAGTATTATAGGTGTGCTTGTTTTTCAGTTTGACATAACTGAGAATTTTAAAAAACAGATTAACATGGAAAATGCCTTTTTAATGCATTCCTCTGGAGGAATTTTAATAGGAAAACCAGAGCTTATAAATAGATTGCTCTTTAGTGTTTCTGAAGAGGAGCTTAATAGAGTTTATGAAGAAAAACTCTTTGGTAATGATAAACTTTTACCTTCAGGATTTAAACAGGTTGATGGTAATATCCTTATAGACTATAAAGGACAAAAATGGCAGATTGTTAAATGGCAGATTATAAACGATTGGTTTCTTGCAAGTTTTTTAAACCTTTCTATATATGACAGATATAAAGCCATATTCTTCATTGGACTGCTTATTCTTGCCTTTATTTCTCATTCCTTTTCTGTAAGAAACCTTGAGAGGCTGAGAACTATATTCCTCAGATTTGCTGAGGAGGCTGAAGAAAAAAGAATTGCTTTTGATGCAATAGATGCTGGGATAATCTATACTGATGCTAAAGGCAGAATAAAATACATGAACAAAGAGGCTATGAGAGTTTTAGATGTTTCTGAAGAGGTTATAGAAAAGAATGCAAAAGATTTATTAATTCTTAAAGATCATGAAAATCCAGAATTTAAAATTTTAAGGGTAAAAGAAAAAGAAATTCCTGTGGTTTATGATGAGAATTCTATACAGATAAAGGGTGTCAAATTGGGTGATGTAATAACAATCAAAGATGCTACAGAAATAATCCAGAGACAGGAAGTTTCAAGAAGGCTTGAAAAGATGGATGTAATTACAAAGATTTCTGCAGGTATTGTTCATGATTTCAGTAATTATCTTATGGTTCTTACAGGAAATCTTTCCCTGCTTAAAGAGCTTGAAACTTCAGAGGACAAGAAAAAAAATATAGAAAAAATGATAGAAGCAACAAAAATGATGAATATGATTGTTGAACAGCTAAAGGATTTAAGTCCTGATTTTATCTCAAAGAGAGAAAAGATAAATATTGAAGATATTGCAAGAAGTTCAGCAACCTTTATTTTAAATGGAACAAAAATAAATTTTACCATTGAATCTGCTCCTTCACTTTTTTATGTTTATGCTGATAGTGCACAACTTTATAGAGTATTTCAAAATATTCTAATGAATGCAAGGCAGGCTATGGAGAATACTGGGACAATTAAAGTAAGTCTGCAAAACTTAATAAATCACGGAGAAATCAAGGATTTGAGAAAAGGAAACTATGTCTGTATAACAATTACTGATTCAGGTCCTGGAATTCCTGAAGAATACATAGATAAAATATTTGATCCTTTCTTTACAATGAAAAAGGAAGGTAAAGGTCTTGGATTGAGTATTGTAAAGAGCATAATAGAAAAAATGGGAGGTAAAATAAAGGTTGAAAGTAAGGCAGGCAGGGGAACAACTTTCAGAATATATATTCCAGCATCAGAGGAGATTTAGTTTCTGAAGAGTCTTCTTAAGCTCATCTAATGTGTAGGGTTTGTTCAGAATGCCCTTAAATCCTAACTTTTCATATTCAGCAATTGATGGGTCATTGGAGTATCCGCTTGATATTATGGCTTTTATCTGAGGATTAAGCTCCATGAGTTTTTTAAAAACTTCAATACCAGAGATTCCAGGCATAACAAGGTCAATAAAAACAACATCAAAGGGTTTTTCAGCAGAGCTGAATTTTTCTAAAGCCTCCTTTCCATTTTCAGCAACAACAACTTCAAAATTCAAGAATTCAAGCATTGCTTTCAAAGTTTCTCTTACAAGATCATTATCATCAATAACAAGCGCTTTTCTGGACATGATTAATTATACCATAATTGAGATTTTATCGGAATTTTTGTTATTTTTATTTGAAATAAATAAATTCGGAGGTCAGGATGAAGACAAAAAAATCGGGCAAACTTTATAAAAAAGCTCTTACACTTATGCCAGGTGGAGTAAACAGCCCTGTAAGAGCATTCAGAGCAGTTGGTGGAAATCCATTATTTATAGCAAAGGCAAAAGGTTCAAAAATCTATGATGTTGACGGAAATGAATACATAGACTATGTTCTTTCCTGGGGACCTCTTATTCTTGGACATGCCTATCCAGCAGTAGTGAAAGCCTTAAAAAAAGCAACTGAAAAAGGAACAAGCTATGGAGCACCAACTTCTCTTGAGATAGAGCTTGCAAGCTTAATAAAAAAGGCTTTTCCATCAATTGAAAAAATTCGTATGGTTAACTCTGGCACAGAAGCAACCATGTCTGCCATAAGAGTTGCAAGAGGTTTTACAAAAAGAAACAAAGTTGTAAAGTTTGAGGGATGCTATCATGGTCATGTGGATGGACTTCTTGTTTCAGCTGGCTCTGGTGGTGCTACTTTCGGAATTCCAGACAGTCTTGGAGTGCCTCAATCATATATTTCAGAAACAATAGTTTTACCTTTTAATGATACTGAAGCATTTAAAAATGCTTTAAAAGAGCACTGGAAAGATATAGCCTGTGTAATTGTTGAGCCTGTTGTTGGAAACATGGGATGTATTTTGCCAAAGGAAGAGTTTTTAAAAGCTTTAAGAGAAGAAACAGAAAAATACGGAATTGTTTTGATTTTTGATGAGGTTATGACAGGATTTAGAGTTTCCTTTGGTGGAGCGCAGCAGTATTATGGGATAAAGCCTGATTTAACTTGCCTTGGAAAGGTTATTGGAGGTGGGCTTCCTGTTGGTGCCTATGGTGGTAAAAAAGAAATAATGAGCCTTGTTGCACCTGAAGGAGGAGTTTATCAGGCTGGAACACTTTCTGGCAATCCTCTTGCAGTTACTGCAGGGATTGAGACAGTTAAGATTCTTTCAAAACACTCAACATATAAAAAACTTGAAAAAACAATGAAACATCTTCAAGAGGGATTAAAAGATGCTGCTCAGCGGGCAGGTGTAAAAGTTAAATTTTACAGAGCAGGAACAATGTTTTGCACTTACTTTACTGAAACAGAAGTAGAGGATGCCCATACAGCAAAAACTTCTGATATTGATAAGTTTAAAAAATTTTTCTGGAGCATGCTTGAACAGGGAGTTTACATTGCACCATCTCAGTTTGAAGCAGGCTTTATCTCACTTGCCCATACTGAAAAGGATATAGAAAAAACTGTAAAAGCTGCTTATGAAGCCTTTAAGAAGCTATGAATTTTTTAGATCCTGTTGACCAGGAAAGAGCTGAAACATACAGACTTTTTGCCTATCTTTTTATGAACATTCCTCAATTTGAACATATTGAGGAATTTAAAGATTTTGCTGAAATTTCTATTAATGATACCTATGAAGAGATATGCAATGACTATATAGCTATGTTTGTGGAGGGTGCTGTTCCAAACTATGAAAGATATTATCTAACAGAACTATACAAAGATGTTCCTTTAAGTCTTGAACTCAAGGATGTTCAGCATTTTTACTGGACTGCAGGTGTTGCCATAGATGAAGAAGTAGACCTTCCCCATGACCACATCTCTATGGAACTTCTCTTTATGAGCTATCTTATAGAGCAAAATCTCAAGGATCTGCAGATTGAATTTTTAAGAAGACTTTGCGAGTGGATTCCTTTATTTTGTGATAGTTTATATGAGAAAGCAAACACGGCATTTTACAAAGAAGTTGCAACTTCCTTAAAAGAGTTTGTATTATCAGAATGTGAGGACAGCAGTGAGTGAAGAGACTCCTAAGAAATCCATTTTCAAAGTAATTCTTGAGGCTTCAGCCTTAGGAATTAACTTTGTTCTGTGCGTAATTATAGGCATTGCAGTTGGATATTTAATTGATAAGTTTATTAATACATTTCCATTATTTTCTATCATTTTTTTAATGGCTGGCTTTGTTGCTGGCATAAGAGAAATTTTCAGGGTTGTAAGAAAGGTGGATAAGGAAGATGGACAGAGAGATTCTGAAGAGAATAAATAAACAAAGTTTAATTTTACTACCAGCGCTTGCTTTAGCAAGTTACATTTTTTGGCAGAATGAAATAGTTACATTTAATGTTATTCTTGGAGGCTTAATTAGCTGGTTCAGTTTAAGAGAGCTTGCATGGGCTGTAAAGAAATTTTTCGGTAAACCAATGTTTCAGCTTGCGGTAATAGGCTTGAGTTATGTTAAACTGGGTGCTATTTTTTTGTTTTTATGGTTTATTGCAATCAAGGGCTGGTTTAGTATTAAGGGATTGTTAATCGGATTTATAGCTATTTTGATAGTTTCTACAAAAGAGGCTTATTTTTATATTCGGAGGCAAAAATTTTGATCTGGCAGTTTTATCTTCTTCTTGCTCTTGCGCTTCTTGTTATAATGGCTTTCAAAATTACCAAGGTTTTAGCAATGATTGTTATTTTATCTGTTGTAATAGTTTTTGTAGTAGCCTATTTTTCTAAAAAAGGAGGCAGGAGTGGTTAAATTAGATTTTTCTAATGTCTTATCTGAAGAGATAGGGCATAGTGGGCTTTCTCTTGCTGAGATTGAATTTCATGCTAAAAGGGCAATCACTCTAATTTCAGAAAGACCTTATAAGGAATTTGATTTCATAGAACTTTATAGGCAGGATTTAACAGTAGTTAAAGAACATGCTAATAAAGCAAAAGATTATGAATATTTTATTCTTCTTGGAATAGGAGGAAGTGCACTGGGACCTAAAGTTATTCTTGAAGCTCTGAGCCCTATGCATAATCTCAAGAAAAAACCAAAGATTTTTATTTATGACAATGTTGATCCTCTGACCTTTAAAAACATTATTGAAACAATTGAGTTAAAGAAAAGTCTCATTAATGTTATTTCAAAATCTGGAGCTACGTCAGAGACTTTAGCTTCCTTTTTGATTTTCTGGAAGATGATAAGAGATAGAAAACTTGATGTAAAGGAGCATTTTGTATTCACTACAGATCCTGAAAAGGGAAACTTAAGAAGGATTGCAGAGGAATATGAGATTCCTTGTCTTTCTATTCCAAAAAATGTTGTTGGAAGATATTCAGTTCTTTCTCCTGTAGGTCTGTTTTTACTTGAAGTTATCGGCATTAAAAGTGAGGAAATGCTAGAAGGTGTAGGAGAAGTTTCAAAAAAGGCTATGAATAATAAATTAGAGGAAAATCCAATGGCAGTTACCGCATCATCTCTGTATTTGATGGATACAGTTAAAGGCAAGAAAATTGTAGTTTTTCTTCCCTACTCTGACAGACTGAAGAGTCTTTCTGAATGGTTCTGTCAACTATGGGCAGAGAGCCTTGGCAAGGAAGGAAAAGGAACCACTCCATATCCATCCTTAGGAACAACTGATCAGCATTCTCAGCTTCAATTATGGATGGAAGGACCTGAGGATAAAGTTATTCTTTTTGTGAGCATTGAAAGGCATGGATGTCAGGAAGAGATTCCAGAGGAGTTTCATGATATAGAAGGATTGAGATTTCTTGGAGGACATACTCTTGAGGAGCTTATAAATACAGAACAGCTTGCCACAGAAATGGCTTTAACAATGAGTAAAAAACCAAATCTTAAAATCATCATTCCAAAGATTGATGCTTACAATATTGGGCAAATCTTTCAGTTCCTTCAAATAACCACTTCAATGACAGGTCTTCTTTATGGTATAAATCCTTTTAATCAACCAGGAGTAGAACTCGGCAAAAGACTAACCTATGGTGCTATGGGTAAAAGAGGTTTTGAAAGTGAAGGGGAAGAAATTAAAAACTATCTTAAAAGACAGAGATTTATGATTTAGATTCCTGCAGCAATTCCTTTAATCTTATAGAGACACCATCTATAAGCTCAACCTCTTCATCAAAGTTATAGTATTCAGCTTTACTGCCATGTTTGAAAATAATTACAGTTTCTGTAGAGGGATCCACAAGAACAACAGTCTTTACACCAATTGATAGATAATCCTTTACCTTCTCGTTAAGATAAGATGCTGTATTGTCCTCAGAGATTATTTCAATTATAAGGTCTGGAGGGATTTCAAGCATACCAGCAGGCTCATCTGGAGAGGTTTCTTTACTTACATATACAACATCTGCTGCTCTTAACCTTAGAGGTTCCTTTGAGATTATAATTCCCACTTCTCCCACTGCTACATAACCTTTGTGACTGAGGTGTTTTTTTAGTAATTCAAAAAAAATTCCTTCAAACTTTCCATGTCTGAATTTTGTTGGAGTCATTTCAATTTTTTCACCATTTATAATTTCATAATTACCCTCTGGCAGAGAGCTCAAATCTTCATAGGTGTATTTCTTCACTTCTAGTAATGGCATTTTATCACCTCTTTTTGACCGATTTTATCATTTTCTTGATGATAAAGTAAATAAAAAGGCTAAACCTTTACCGACGAGGATTTTGTTGCCTCCAGTGATATGGAGTCTCACTGAGTCCATTCTTTCCCCAGATTCCTCTTTTTTCCTCTCTTGCCAGTCTTTGTGCTTGCAGAAACCATTCAGCATATTTAACATTTGGAGGCAGTGTATAGACAACAGCATATCCGTCTCTTACCATCATATAGTTGAGCATTCTTCCATTTTTGTCCCAGAGATATGCAAGAATTCTTCCATATCTATCTCTGTGCTGAACATCAAGCTCAATTTTTACCTGCCAGTCACTTTCTTTAATAAGTTTTCTTAGATAATTTTTAGCTCTTCTTCCCCATGGTTCCTGAGCAAGCTCTGGTGCATCTATTCCAATAAGACGGACTCTTTCAGTTTTAACCATAATCCCCAAAAAACTGTTTGTAACAATAGTGACAGTATCTCCATCATTGATTTCTGTAACCTTATAGTAATCAGCCTCTTTTTTTGCACACGCATTAGTGAAAATAAAGAATAAAAGAAACAAGACAGTCCCGAAACCTATGAGATTTTTAGTATAATAGTATTGCATAAATTTAATTTTAACATGAAAAACATTGTTCTCATAGGATTTATGGGCACAGGGAAAACCTCAGTTGGAAAAATTCTATCAGAAAAGCTTGGCTTTAAATTCATTGATGTTGATGAAGTGATTGAAAAAACTACAGGAATGAAAATAAATGAAATTTTTTCAAGATTTGGAGAGTCTCGTTTCAGAGACATTGAATCAGAAGTTATAAATCTTATAACTAAAAAGGATTCACAGGTTATTGCCACTGGAGGAGGAGTTGTATTAAGAGAAGAAAATATGAAAAATCTTAAAGAAAATGGTGTAATTTTTTGTCTTAACGCTTCAGAAAATGTTATTTTTGAAAGACTTAAGCATTGTAAAGACAGACCTCTACTGCAAGTTGAAAATCCTGAGGAAAGGATAAGGGAACTTCTTGACAGCAGAAAATCTCTTTATGAAAAAGCAGATTTTTGCATTAACACTGAAGGATTAACTCCTGAACAGGTTGCAGAAAAAATAATTGAGAGGTTGAGAGATGGAAAAACTTAGAGTTGAGCTTGGTGAACGAAGTTATGAAATTCTTATTGACAGAGGAAATCTCTCTCTTATTGGAGAGAGATTGCTCAGATTTTCTATAGGGAAAAAAGTAGCTGTGATTAGTAATCCCAAAATTTCTGAGTTTTACGCGGAAAAAGTAATATCATCCCTGAAAAAAGAAGGATTTGACACTTACATAGTTTTAATCCCGGATGGAGAGCTTTATAAAGACTATTTCTGGGCATATCATATTCTTACTCAACTTCTTGAAGCTGGATTTGACAGACGCTCCTTACTTATTGCTTTAGGAGGAGGTGTGATCGGAGACATCACAGGCTTTGTTGCTTCCATATACATGAGAGGCATACCTTACATTCATATACCAACAACTTTGCTTGCCCAGGTTGATAGTTCAGTGGGTGGAAAAACAGCTGTTAATCATCCCCTTGGCAAAAACATGATTGGTAGCTTCTGGCAACCTTCCTTAGTATGGATTGATGTTGATACCCTTGATACTTTACCTGAAAGAGAGTTTATCTCAGGTTTATCTGAGGTTATAAAATATGGAATTATATGGGATAGAGAATTTTTTGAGCTTCTTGAGGCAAACAGAGAAAAAATTCTGAGAAAAGAAAAGGAAATACTCATTCAGATAATAAAAAGAGCCTGTGAAATCAAGGCAGAGGTTGTTTCAAAGGATGAAAGAGAAATCGCTCTCAGAGCTATACTAAATTATGGTCATACAATTGGACATGCCATTGAAACTCTAACTGGTTACAGCAGATATCTTCATGGAGAGGCGATATCAATTGGAATGGTCTATGAGGCAAAGCTGAGTGCCATGCTTGGTTTTCTTGAAAGGGAAGCTCTGGAAAGAATAAAAAACATTTTGAAAAACTTTGGATTACCTATAAATCTCCCTATTAATATGGATTCCTCAGCCATGATAAAAACCATTTTGCTTGATAAAAAGAATATTGAAGGGAAAATCAGGATGGTTATTCCAGAGGCAATAGGCAAAATGAAAATAAATTTTGAAATATCAGAGGAGGATTTAAAAAAGGTTTTAAATGAATGAAAAAATTTTAATAGTTGAAGACGAAAAGGAGATTGCTGATTTAATAGCCTATACTCTTAAAAAGGAAAATTTTGATGTAACAATAGCTCTTGATGGCGAGACAGCTTTAAAGAAACTGAAAGAAAATTCCTTTGACCTCGTAGTTCTTGACCTCATGTTACCCAAAATTCAGGGGATTGAGATATGCAAAGTTATGAGAAAAAATCCAGAGATGCAAAAAACAGGAATAATAATTGTAACTGCAAAAGGTGAAGAGTTTGATAAAGTGAGAGGACTGGAGGCTGGAGCAGATGATTACATTACAAAGCCTTTTAGTCCAAAAGAGCTTCTGGCGAGAATAAAAGCAGTTTTAAGGAGAACAATGCCACCACACACTGAGCAGAGGATTATAAAGATAAAAGAAATGGTAATAGATAAGGAGAAATATCTGGTAACAGTAAAAGGGCAGGTAAAAAGGCTTTCAGCAACTGAGTTTAAACTTCTTTTATACCTTGCAGAAAGACCAAATAAAATTTTTAACAGAGACCATCTTATTGATGCTGTGTGGGGACATGATATTTATGTGGATTCAAGAACAGTGGATGTTCACATAAGAAGACTTCGTTTAAAAATTGAAGAAGATCCTGATAATCCAGAATATATAAAAACCCTTCGTGGAATTGGCTATTACATTGAGGCTTGATGATAGTGGAATTTTTAATATTTCTGATTTTTCTTTTAATCCTTATAATTTTAATCCTTGCAGGCAGAATAAAAACGCTTTCTCAAAGAATACAGGCTCTGCGGAGTGAGAAAAATTTTTATGAATTACCTCAAATCAGATCATCTCAAAGCTTTGAAACTGTTTTAAAATCAATAACAGAAGGACTTCTCATTATTGATCTTAAAGGTTATATAATGCTTGCCAATCAAAGCCTTAGAGATATTTTAAAGATAGAAGAACCTCCGGAAGGAAAACCTGTAATTGAAGTTATTAGAAACATAGATTTAATAAATCTTATAAGTTCAGCTATGAGGGAAAAACAGGACTTAACTGAAGAAATCACAGTTAAAAAAGGAGGGAAAGACATATATCTTCTTGCAAAAGCAATGCCTGTGATTGATTCAGGTAGTGTATCTTTTTTAATAATTCTCCTTCATGATATAAGCAGGCTTAAACAACTTGAAAATATAAGAAAAGATTTTGTTGCAAATGTTTCACATGAATTTAAAACTCCTGTTACTGCTATAAAGGGCTATGCAGAAGCTCTTCTTGATGGAGCAGTTGATGATAGAGAGAATGCGAGAAAATTTATTGAGATCATAAAAAATCAGGCAGACAGACTTGATGCACTTGTAGAAGATCTTTTGACTCTTTCAAGGATTGAATCAGGGGATTTAAAAATTGAAAAGGAAAGAATACTGCTTGAGAGTCTGGTAGACTCAGTTTTTGAGATTTTTAAAGAGAAGGCAGAGGGGAAAGGTCTTCTTTTAAAAAAAGAAATCCCACCTGAAACATTTATTTATGCTGACAAAAACAGATTTATTCAGATAATGATAAATCTCATAGACAATGCTATAAAATTTACTGAAAAAGGCTCAGTCAAAGTAAGATTTTTCAAAGAAAATGATAAAGGAATTCTTTCAGTGGAGGATACAGGGATTGGAATTCCAAAGGAGCATCTTCATAGAATTGGAGAAAGATTTTATAGAGTTGACAGAGCTCGTTCAAGACAGCTTGGTGGAACAGGATTGGGGTTAGCTATAGTTAAACACCTTGTTTTAGCTCATGGATGGCAGTTAAAAATTGACAGTGAGATAGATAAAGGAACAGAAGTGAAAATTATCATGAATGATAATTTTTAAAAATCTCTTGACAAATTAGAAAAAAATATATAGACTTTTATACAGAAAAAAATTTTTTTGGGGGGCATGTATGGAAAGAGAAACAATCTATGAAGGATTGGTTCGTAAAGGGGTTTCAAGAAGAGACTTCCTTAAGTTTTGTGCTTCTACTGCAGCAGTATTAGGACTTTCCTCTTCTTTTGTTCCAAAGATAGCTGAGGCAATGGAAAAAAAACAAAAACCAGTAGTTGTCTGGCTTGAGTATCAGGATTGTGCAGGTTGTTCTGAAAGTATCTTGAGAGCAAGCAAGCCAACAATTGGTCAGATTGTTCTTGATGTAATTTCTCTTGAGTATCATGAAACTATCATGGCAGCAGCAGGACATCAGGCGGAAAAATCCCTGCATGATGCAATCAAGAACTATAAGGGTAAATACCTTGTGGTTATTGAGGGAGCACTTACAGACAAAGATGGAGGTATTTACTGCACCATTGGTGGAAGATCCAATGTTGACATCGCAAAAGAAGTATGCAAAGATGCTATGGCAGTAATTGCTGTTGGAAACTGTGCATGCTTTGGTGGAGTTCCGGCAGCAAAGCCAAATCCCACAGGTGCTGTTGGTGTAATGGATATTATTAAAGACAAACCTGTAATTAATCTTCCCGGATGTCCATTGAATGTGGAAAACTTTACAGCAACAGTGGTTTACTTTCTCACATTTGGAAAACTTCCAGCAGTTGATAAACTCAAGAGACCTCTTTTTGCTTATGGAAAACTCATCCATGACAACTGTGAAAGAAGAGGACACTTTGATTCAGGAGAATTTGTAAAAGCATGGGGAGATAAAGGACACAGACAGGGTTGGTGTTTGTTTGAGCTGGGCTGCAAAGGTCCTTTTACCAATCATAACTGTCCTACAATTAGATGGAATGAAGGTGTTAGCTGGCCAGTGATGGCAGGGCATCCTTGCATTGGTTGTTCAGAGCCAAAGTTCTGGGATAATAATCTTTATGCTGAAGCTGAGAAAAATACTTTCTATGCTAAAGCAGTTGGTCTTGCTGCAATGGCTGGTATAGTAAATAAACTAAAAACAGAATAATAAAGGGGGCATGTATGGCAAGGTTAGTCATTGATCCTGTAACAAGGATTGAGGGGCATTTAAGAGTAGAAGCCACTGTGAATGGTGGAAAGGTAAAAGATGCCTGGTCTTCCTGTACAATGTGGCGTGGTATGGAAATTGTTCTTAAGGGAAAAGATCCAAGAGATGCATGGGCATATGCACAGAGAGCATGCGGTGTTTGTACAACTGTTCATGCAATTGCATCAGTAAGAGCAGTTGAAGATGCAATTGGAGCAAAGATTCCAGATAATGCAAGAATTTTAAGAAACATTATAATGGCAAATCAGAATGTTCAGGATCACATTATTCATTTCTATCATCTCCACGCACTTGACTGGGTTGATGTTGTTTCAGCATTAAAGGCAGACCCGGTTAAAACATCAGAGCTTGCAAAGAGTATATCTTCATGGCCCAAAAACTCTGCCACATACTTTAAGGCAGTTCAGGATAAAGTTAAGGCTTTTGTAGAAAGAGGTCAACTTGGAATATTCAGTAATGGATACTGGGGACATCCAGCATATAAACTTCCACCAGAAGCAAACTTAATGGCAGTTGCCCACTATCTTGAGGCACTGGATGTTCAGAGAGAAATTATAAAGATTCAGGCACTTCTTGGTGCAAAGAACCCTCATCCACAGACATTTGTTGTTGGTGGGCAGTCAACACCTGTTGATGCTGAAAGTCAGAATGCACTTAACGCAGACAGCATTGCATTTATGCTTAAGTATGCTGATATGGCAATTGAGTTTGTTGAGAAGGTTTACATTCCTGATCTTCTTGCAGTTGCATCTTTCTATAAAGAATGGGCTGGAATTGGAGGATTTAATAACTTCCTTGCTTGTGGAGACTGGCCTGATGCAAGTGGTAAGATGTATCTGCCAGGTGGAGTTATTAAGAACAAGAATTTAGGCAAGATTGAGCCATTAGATCACAAGAAATTCAAAGAATACATTACACATTCATGGTATAAATATTCAAAAGGTGATGTAGGACTTCATCCATGGGAGGGTGAGACAACGCCTAACTATACAGGACCAAAACCTCCTTATGAGTATCTCAATGTTGAAGGAAAATACAGCTGGGGTAAGGCAATCAGATATGAAGACCTTCCAATGGAAGTAGGTCCTCTTGCAAGAATGCTTGTTGCCTACGGACTCGGGCATAAGGATGTAAAAGAAGTTGTTGATATGGTTCTTAAGAAACTCGGAGTAGGACCTGAGGCATTGTTCTCTACACTTGGAAGAACTGCTGCAAGAGGAATTGAGACACTTCTTATGGCTCATAAGACCAAGGATTACATAATGGAACTTGCTGGTAATATGAAAAAAGGAGACACAAAGATAGCTGATACAGACAAGTGGGATCCAAAGACATGGCCCAAGGAGTGTAAAGGAGTAGGATTCCATGACGCACCTCGTGGATGTCTTGCTCACTTTGTTGTTATAAAGGATGGAAAGATTGCTAACTATCAGATGGTTGTTCCATCAACATGGAATCTCTCACCAAGAGACCATAAAGGTCAGCGCGGTCCTGTTGAGGAAGCACTTGTCAATACACCTGTTGCTGACTCCAAAATTCCACTTGAACTTCTTAGAACAATTCACTCCTATGACCCATGCATGGCATGCGGAATGCACATGATTGAGGTGAGAGAGGAATAAAGAAATAAAATCAAAACAAAAATTACCAGCCCTCCCTTGCTGGGAGGGCTTTTTATTGGAGAGAAAAATGGAAATTGGTATAATTGGAGTAGGGAATATTCTTTTAAAGGATGAGGGAGTTGGTCCAAAAGTTGTTGAGATACTCAGGAAAAATTATAAGTTTGAGCCTGAGATTGAAATAATTGATGGTGGAACACTGGGACTTGAACTTCTCTCTTACATTGAAAAGTATAAAAAAATTCTTTTGATAGACATAGTTGATTTTCATAAAGAACCTGGATACATAGGCATTTTAAAGGGAGAAGAGATACCTCCTTTTTTAAAAACAAAGCTTTCTCTTCATCATGTAGGAGTGCAAGACCTTCTTGAGATCGCAAGGCTTATGGGTATGATGCCTGAAGAGCTTGTTCTGGTAGGTATTCAACCTGAGATTATAGATATGGGACTTGACCTATCAGAGACAGTAGCTGGTAAAATAGGTGAGTTAATACGTGCAGTTTTAGAAATTTTAAATTCATGGGGGGTAAAATGTGTCTTGCAGTGCCATCAAAGATAATTGAAATAGACGGATATACTGCAACTGTTGATGTAATGGGACTGAGGAAACAGGTCAGTTTAATGTTGCTTCCTGAGGAACCAAAAATTGGCGAGTATGTCCTTGTTCATGCAGGTTTTGCTATAAACAAAATGGATCCAGCAGAAGCAGAAGAGGCATTGAAAATTTTTGAAAAAATATTCAAAGAAATGGAGGAACAGGAAAAAGCTTGGCAGACAGAAGCTTAGATTTTTCAGGATTAAAATGTCCCATACCTGTTCTTAAACTCAGTGCTATTTATCCAGAATTTAGAAAAGGTGAAATAATAGAAGTCATAGGAGATTGTCCTACCTTTGAAAAAGACATAAAAGCCTGGTGCCAGAAACTTGGCAAAACAATTCTTAATATAGAAAAATTCGGAAATAAAATAAAGGTTACAATAAGGATCTAATTATGGAGCTTTATCCCTGTCCTTATGGTGGATATCTTAAATGTAATAATCCTTTATGTGAATATAGAAATAGTTTAAGTGAGGTTCTTCATCTATGTTCTAATGTTTTGTTAAAGATTGCTGAAGGTGATACTTCTTATAAAATAGACCTTCAATTTGATAGATATGCAGTTCAAAGGCTTATCAATTCCATAAACAAAGTTTCAGAAGAAGTTTCTGTTATGATAGAGCTTACTCATGAGCTTGCAATTGGTATTTGTGAACATTTTGATGTTTTAAAAAGGATTCATGAAGGAGACTTTACAGCAACTGCATCTGAAGACTCTTCTATTGAAATTGTAAAGATGCTCGGTCAGTTAATTAATAAACAGAAAGAAACATTCATGAAATTTATCAGTGACATTCAAAAACAGGATGAAGAAATTCTTCATCTTTTTGAGCAGCAAAGGACAATTCTATCTTCTATAGGAGTTGCCATTATAGTTGTTGAAGAAGACATGACAATTGAATTTACTAATGAAGAGTTTGAATCTTTAACAGGCTATAAAAAACATGAAATTGAAGGTAAAATGAAGTGGACAGCGTTTTTTACTGAAGAGATGCTTGAAAAAATGATAGAGTATCACAAACTAAGAAGAATCTCTCCGAGCTTTGCTCCAAGACAGTATGAATCAAAGCTTAAGGACAGAAATGGAAAAATTAAAGATGTTCTTTTAAATGTTGCCATGATCCCTTATACGAAAAAATCAGTTGCCTCAATAATAGATATTTCAGAAAGAAAAAAAATACAGGAACAACTGATTCATTCTCAAAAGATGGAATCCTTAGGTTTTCTTTCAGGAAGAGTTGCCCATGAGTTTAATAACATTCTTACTGGAATAATAGGATTTGCAGGACTTCTTCATACAAAAATAGAAGAACCAACTCTTAAAAACTTTGTTGAAAAAATTATTGATGCCGGTGAAAGAGCAAGAGATCTGGCAAAGAAACTGCTTGCATTCAGCAGAAAAGAGGAGCTCGGAGAAATTCAGGAAATCAGTTTAAATAAGTATATTAAAGAGTTTTCAGATTTTGTAAGACCAATTATTGGAAGAGATATTGAGTTAAAACTCCATATTCCTGAGGAAGAAATTTTTTATAAAATTGATAAAACCCATCTTGAAGTAATTCTTATGAATCTCATTACAAATGCTCGTGATGCAATGCCAGAAGGAGGAGAGCTTTCAATTGGGCTGAAAGAAATTTCAATTGATATTGAGTATTCATATACACATCCTCTTGTAAAGCCTGGAGAATATGTTCTCATATGCGTGTCTGATACAGGAACAGGCATGGATGAACAGACAAAGCAAAGAATATTTGAACCATTTTTTACAACAAAACCAAAAGGTAAAGGAACAGGTTTAGGACTTTCTACAGTTTTTGGAGTTGTAAGGCAGTATGATGGACACATTCATGTATACAGTGAGCCAGGCAAAGGAACAACATTTAAGATATATTTACCAGTAAAAGACAGAAAAACAAAACATCCCATAGAGCCTGAGCTTTTAAAAGGTAAAGAGACGATTCTTGTTGTTGATGATGATGAACAGGCAAGAGGATATATTTCATCCTTTCTAAAAGAATACGGTTACAGAATTTATGAAGCTAAAGATGGAGATGAAGCTTTAAAGCTTTATGAAAAACACAAAGATGAGATCTCCCTTTGTCTTATTGACCTTGTTATGCCTGGAATCTCTGGTATTGAAGTTATGAAACAGATTAAGAAAATAAAACCAGAGACAAAGGTTATTATAATGAGCGGGTATCCAGTGCAGTTTAAAGATTTTATTTCAGTTGAAAAAACATTATCTCCTGAGGAAGTTTTACTTAAAATAAGAAATACAATTGATGAGAAGGAGTGAGGCTATGGTAAGAAATGATAGATGGATAAAACAGATGGCTCGTAAAGGAATGATTGAGCCCTTTGAGGAAGGTCTTGTAAGAGAAGGTGTTATTTCTTTTGGTGTAAGTTCCTATGGCTATGACATGAGAGTTGCTGATGAGTTTAAGATTTTTACTAACATAAACAGCACTGTTGTTGATCCAAAAAATTTTGATCCTAAAAGCTTTGTTGAATTTAAAGGTCCTGTATGCATAATTCCTCCAAACTCCTTTGCCCTTGCTCGTTCTGTGGAGTATTTCAGAATTCCAAGAGATGTGCTTGTAATATGCATTGGAAAGTCAACCTATGCAAGATGCGGAATAATTGTAAATGTAACGCCTTTAGAACCGATGTGGGAAGGATTTTTAACAATAGAGATATCAAATACAACGCCTCTGCCAGCAAAGATTTATGCCAATGAAGGTATTGCACAGCTTATATTTTTAAAGGCTGAAGAAGAATGTGAGGTCTCCTATGCTGACAGAAAAGGAAAGTATCAGGCTCAGCAGGGTATAGTGTTGCCAAAGATATGATTGACCTAAGTCGTATAATAGTTGCCCTTGATTTTTCAAAAAAAGAAGATGCTTTAAAGATTGTTGATGAACTTGAAGGGCTTATTAATTTTTACAAAGTAGGGCTTGAGCTTTTTATCAGCGAAGGAGCTGAAATTTTAAAAATTCTCAAAAATAAAGGAAAGAAAGTTTTTCTTGATCTCAAATTTCATGACATTCCTAACACTGTTTACAAAGCTGTAAAATCTGTGCTTCAATATGAAATTGACATGTTTACAGTTCATGCCTCTGGTGGTATTGAGATGATGCAAAGGGCTGTCATGGCTGTAAAAGAATATTCTTACAAAGAAGATATACAGCCACCTAAGATTTTAGGAGTTACAGTATTAACAAGTCTCAGTGAAGAAGCATTAACTCAGGTTTTTTCTTTTCCAGTTTCCAGAGAAGTTCTTGCTAAAAATTTAGCGTTAAAGGCAAAACAGGCAGGAATGGATGGAGTTGTCTGTGCAGTTTCTTCAATAAAAAACATTAAAGAGTTGTGCGGAAAGGATTTTACCGTTGTAACTCCAGGAATAAGATTAAAAAATTCTGATTTTCATGATCAAAAAATAGTTGCCACTCCATATGAAGCTTTCTATCAGGGTGCAGACTATATAGTGATTGGAAGAGCTATTACTGAGGAAGCAGCAAGGAGGACAATTATTAAAATGATAAATCTGTAATGAATCTGTGTCTTTGTTCAGATAGAAAAAGAACTATAAAAAAGTTGCATGATTTTCTAAAAGAAGAAGTGAAAAATTTTTTTGTCTATCCAATAGATGATGAAACTATTGATAGAATTTATAAAAACCAGCCTGATATAATTATTCTTGATTTTTGCCCAAGAGTATGCTGGAAGTTACTGAAAAAAATCACTCAAGCACCCACTCTCAGAGAGATTCCAATAATTTTGATATTAAGGAGAAAAGATGAAAAAACCATTGAAAAACTTTGTAACTATGAGATTTTTGACTATGTCATAGAGCCTTTTTTAAACTGCGAGCTTTTAATGAAGATAAATAAAGCAAATGAAATTATTGAGCTTAAAAAAGATTTTAACAGTCTTCTTACAAAAGACCCCTTAACAGGCGCTTATCAAAGAGGCTTTTTATTAGAAAGAATAAATGAGGAGCTTCAGTGGTGCAATCTTTATAAAGAGCCTTTAACTATTGCAATGTTTGACATAGACTTTTTTAAAAAAATAAATGATACCTACGGGCATCAGACAGGTGATAAAGTTTTAATGGAGTTAATATATCTTGCTCACATTAGCATGCCTGAAAGAGCACTGATTGGAAGATATGGAGGTGAGGAGTTCTGTATTCTTCTACCAGGCACTGATGAAAATACAGCAAGGGAAATTTTAGAGGCTTTCAGAGAAAAAGTTGAAAAACATGATTTTTATACATTCAAAGGAGAAAAAATTAAAAATACAATAAGCATAGGATTTACAACATACTATGGACAAGAGGGATATTCAATTGATGAAATAATACAGAAAGTGGATATAGCTCTTTACAAGGCAAAGCAAACAGGAAGAAATAGAGTAATTTTTGAAGCAATTGAGTTAGAATAAAAGAAAAAGGAGGAGGTTAAATGAACATAGAGAGAATTTCAGTGGATCCTCAAATTTGCAGTGGAAAGCCCTGCATAAAGGGAACAAGAATTCCTGTTCATATAATTCTTGAGCTCTTAGCTTCAGGAGAAAGCTTTGAAAATATAAAAAAAGCGTATCCTAACATTACAGATGAAGACATTAAAGCATGTTTAAATTATGCCGCTGTTCTTGCTGATGAAGAAGCTGGTGTATTTACATGAGATTTCTTGCTGATGAGAACTTATTTGAATCTATTGTTGAATACTTGAAAAATCAAGGACACGATGTATTATGTATACGAGGCAGTTTATCAGGGATTAAAGATGATGAGGTGTATAAAATAGCCTGTGAGCAGAATCGTATAATTATTACAATGGACAAGGATTTTTCAAAAATTTTCAGATTTCATCCTAAATACTGCGGTGGAATTATGATAGTTAAAATTTATAGACATACCATTGAAGAAACATGTGAAATATTTAAAAAATTTTTTCAGATGCTCAAAGAGAAAGATATTTCAGGAAATTTAATTGTTATTACTCCAAATGGGATAAGAATTAAACGATTCAAGGAAGAAATAGAGTAATTTTTGAAGCAATTGAGTTAGAATAAAAGAAAAAGAAGGAGGTTAAAATATGAAAGGACTGGCTTTAGTATTAGCAGCATTGATGCTTTTTACAGTTGCATGTGGGCAGCTTCAGCAACAACATTATGAAGGAGCAGGAGCAGGTGCAGTGGTTGGTGGTATAGCAGGTGCACTTCTTGACAAAAAAAATCCATGGCGTGGCGGAGTTATTGGAGCTGGATTGGGTGCAGTGCTTGGAGCAACACTGGCTGATATCTCAGTGAGAGGCTCTCGTGAAGCTTATCAGACTGGAAAACCTGTAGAATACAGAACTGAAGATGGAAGAGGTTACTACAGAGCAGAACCAGCAAGTGATTACTACTATAAAGACCCTTATACAAAATGCAGAAAAGTATCAGAAAAAGTATGGGAAAACGGAAAACTTGTAAAAGATACTGTAAAAGAGGTATGTGAGTCTGAAAAACAGGAAAGAAGCTATTAAAAATGGAGAAATAACGTTATACCAGATTCCTGAGGAAGAAAAAAGAAAAATATCTGAGATTATAAAAACAGAGCTTGAACAGGAAGACCGTATTGCTTTTGCCTATTTATTCGGCTCTTTTATTGAGAATGCTCCCTTCAGGGATATTGATATAGCTGTTTTTATTGAAAATTTTGAGGAAAGCGAATGGCAGTATTATGAGATTGCTTTACCTGATAAAATAGAAAAAAAACTAAACTATCCTGTTGACTGTAAAATTTTGAATGATGCAGATGTTTTTTTTGCTTACAATGTAGTAAAAGGTAAGCTTATAACTGTAAAGAATGAAGAGCTATGGGAAGATTTTTTAATCTATACTCTTAAACTCTATGCTGATTTTTATCCTTACTGGATAAGACATCTAAAGGAGGTTCTATCTTCAGGTGCTTAATCCAGAAAGAATAATGTTAAATTTTAAAGAAATTGAGGAAGCTTTATCGCAGCTTGAAAAAATTAAAAAAGTTCCTTTAGAGGAGTTTCTAAACAATCCTGACTACAGATACATTGCCTATGCGAGCTTTATTATTCTCGCAGAAGCTGTGATTGATATATGTTACCACATTGCTGTTAAGAAGTTTAAACTAACTCCTTCAACCTATGCAGAATGTTTTGATATTCTTAAAGAAAAAGGTATATTCAGCCAAAACATATCTGAAACTCTTTCAAATATGGCTCGTTTTAGAAATTTACTTATACATCGTTATAAACAGATAGATTTTAAAAAAGTTTATGAGTTTACGAAAAATTTAGAAGTTATCGGAGAGTTTAAAAAAACCATAACTAAACTACTGGAGGCTGAAACAGAAAATCATGAAAGAAAAACTCATTAAACTAATTTATGAAAAGGCATTTAAATACTCTGAAACTCCCATATTTCAGCTCACCTCAGGAAGGCTTAGTAACTATTACTTTAACTGTAAAGCAGTAACACTTTCTCCAGAAGGAATGTATTTGATAGGAAATATTATTTATAACATGATTTCCAGCCTTAATATAAAAGGTATTGGTGGACTTACTCTTGGTGCTGATCCAATTGCCAGTGCTGTAGCCTATACATCCTACTTAAGAAATAATCCAGTAGAAGCATTCGTTGTTAGAAAAAAAGCAAAGGAACATGGCACAATGCAGTGGATAGAGGGAAATATAAAAGAGGGAGACAGTGTAGTGGTGGTAGACGATGTAATTACAACAGGTAGCTCAACAATTCAGGCAATAACCCGTCTTAAGGAAGCAGGGATTTTTGTAAAAAAAGTGGTCGTTCTTGTGGACAGACAGGAGGGTGGAAGAGAAAATATATTGAGATTTCTTGAAGAATGCGGATTTCCTCAAGAATTGGAAGCAGTTGTATTAAGGGATGATGTAATGAAGTTTAGAAAGTGAAAAGCGAGATCAGATTTCAATGTATGATTCACTGCTCCTCTGCCTGTTGCGGAGGAGCAACAATTCTTACATTGAAAGAGGTTGGCACGCTTTACAGTTTTTTCCCGATTACAGTGGGATTCAGAAAAATACATCCTTTTAATTCTTCTCATAAAGCTTATATAGAAGATTTTGCCATTAAATACAAACATTCTTATATAATTGGAGATTTCATAGCTGGAAATCGTTTTAAAAAAAGATGCAAAATGCTCAGGGAATCCTTATGCTTCTTGCATGGCAAACATAAACCTCTTCAATGCAAAGTTATTCCATTTTCAGTGAGTTTTCCAGAAGAATTACAGAATCTTGTAATAGCAGAGAGAAGAAAAGGAGCTTTTCAGGCATGTAAAGGATTTCATAGGGATGCTCCTTTAATATGGGATGGTGAATTTATAGATGAAGAGCTTAAAGAGAATTTTCATAAACTTCGGCAGAATCTTATTTTCCAGAAAAACATCATGGAAAGGATTTTTTTAGGATTTGAGAATAATCCTTTTTTTAAAAAATTCATGATCGCTGAAAACGGTCTCTTTGAAACTCCAATTATGCCTGATTTTATTGATGAAATATGCAGTATTGCTTCAGTTGACAAATCTGAATTTATAAAGGCACAAAGAAGATTGTTTATTAAGGAGCTTACAGTGGGAGGTATTAAAAATTCTTTATTTATTGATGCTTTGAATGTTATGGAAAAGGTAAAAATTTGACATAAAAGGAAAAATCTTATTATTATTAAAAATATTCCATCCTTCTCTGGGAGGTTAGTGTGGCAGGTCATTCCAAATGGGCACAAATCAAACATAAAAAAGCTCAGGTTGATGCCAGAAAAGGAAAAATTTTTACAAAGCTTGTAAGAGAAATATCAGTAGCAGCACGTCTTGGTGGTGGAGATCCTGAAAAAAATCCCAGACTGAGAGTAGCCATTGAAAAGGCAAGAGAAGTAAATATGCCCTCTGACAATATAAAAAGAGCAATAATGAAGGGGACTGGAGAGCTTGCTGGCACAGCATATGAAGAAGTTACTTATGAAGGCTATGGTCCTGGAGGAGTAGCAGTTTTAATTGAAGCAATGACAGATAATAAAAACAGAACTGTTTCTGAAATAAGACATATTCTTTCAAAGCATGGCGGAAGTCTTGGAGAGTCTGGTTGTGTCTCATGGATTTTTGAAAAAAAAGGATACATTCTTGTTAACAAAAAATCTGTGGATGAGGACACTCTTCTTTCAGTTGCCCTGGATGCAGGTGTTGAAGATGTGAAAAATGATCCAAAAGAGGAAAGTTATGAAATAATTGTTTCACCTGAGAATTTAAAAAATGTAAAGGAGACTCTTCAAAAAGCTGGTATAAATGTTTCTCTGGCAGAGGTTACAATGTTGCCCAAAAACTATGTTCCTGTAGAAGGAGAAGATGCAGAAAAAATGCTGAGACTCATGGATGCCCTGGAGGATCATGACGATGTACAGAATGTATATGCAAACTTTGATATACCAGATGAGGCGATGAGCAAGGCAGAAGCATAGCATGGAACCATCTATTAGACTTACTTTTAAGAGAAAATTTATTGCCGGTCTAATAGTAACCATTCCTGTAGCAATAAGTATCTTTATCCTGATACAACTTTTTAAAATCATAGATGGTCTCTTAGGTCCTATATATGACTACATTTTTGGTAAACACATCGCTGGATTAGGATTTATAACAGCGCTATTAGTTGTGTTTATTGTAGGTGTTATATCAACTAATGTATTTGGAAAAAAGCTTTTAGATCAGATTGAAAAATTGCTCTTTCTTAAAATTCCCATTTTTAAAAGTCTTTATTCTTCGCTTAAGCAGTTAATTGATGCATTTTCACCTGAAAATAGAACATCGTTTCAGAAGTTTGTAATTGTTGAGTATCCAAGAAAGGACAGTTTCATGTTTGGATTTCAGACAAAGGAGTGTTTTTTAAGAGAAAATAATATGGAAAAAAAACTTATTGCCGTTTACATACCAACCAATAATCTTTATCTTGGAGAAGTTGTGCTTTTTGAACCTGAAAGTGTAATTCATACAAACATTCCAATTCAGGAAGGAATAAAAATAATTCTTTCAGGTGGAATAGCAGCACCACAGATAATAAGAGGTGATAAATAGTGGATGTGGTAATTCTGGCAGCAGGAATGGGTACAAGAATGAAATCCACGCTGCCAAAACTGCTTCACAGGATTCTTGATAAACCAATTATAGACTATGTTATAGATTGTGCTCAGAGTTTAAATCCTTTCAGTATATTTGTGGTTGTAAATCCATCTCTAAATAAAGTGATAGAACATCTTAGTATGAGAAATGTAAAAATTATTTTTCAGAACGAACCAAAAGGAACAGCTAATGCTGTGGAAGTTGCTCTGCCTTACATAAAAAGTGAAAAAATCCTTATTCTTAATGGTGATACACCTTTGATAAAAAAGGACACACTTTTCAAATTTTTAAGGCTCTTTGATGAGAAGGCTCAAGACCTGGCAATTCTTTCCTTTTTTCCTGACCGACAGCATTCTTATGGAAGAATTTTGAGAAACTCTAAGGGTGAGATTGAAAAAATAGTTGAAATCACTGATTATTCTGGTTCTGAATCAGGCGAGGCTAACAGCGGAATCTATATGGCAAAAAAAGAAGTGCTTGAGCTTGTTAAGGAGATTAAAGAAAATCCTCGTAAAGGTGAGTTTTACTTAACAGATCTTGTAGAAATAGCCATAACTAAAGGATATAAAGTGGATGCCTATGCAATGGCAGAAGAAGATGAATTAATTGGTATAAACAATCGGGAAGAACTTTCCCTTGCTATGAAATATTTAAGAGACAGAGTTGTTAAAGAATTAATGTCTCAGGGTGTTACATTTTATGAGCCAGACTCAGTCTGGATTTCTCCTTCTGTGAAAATTGGACAGGATACAATAGTCTATCCAAATGTTTTTCTTGAAGGCAATACTGTTATAGGAAATAACTGCATTATTTATCAGGGAGTAAGAATTCGTGACAGTGTAATTGAAGAAATGGTTCAGGTAAAGGACTGCACAGTTATTGAAGGCTCCTACATAAAATCAGGTTCAAAAATTGGTCCTTTTGCCCATATAAGACCTGAAAGTTTTATTGGAAAGGAATGTAGAATTGGTAATTTTGTGGAGGTCAAAAAATCAGTAATTGGAGATGGGACAAAGGCAGCTCATCTTAGTTATCTCGGAGATGCTGAAATAGGTAAGAATGTAAACATTGGTGCAGGCACAATTACATGCAATTATGATGGAAAGAAAAAACATAAAACAACAATAGAAGATGAAGTTTTCATAGGAAGTGATACACAGCTTGTAGCACCTGTAAAAGTTGCAAAAGGTGCATATATTGCTGCAGGCTCTACAATTACAAAAGATGTTCCAGAAGACTCACTTGCTATATCAAGAACACCTCAAAAACACATTAAAGGCTGGGCAAAGAAAAAAAGGGAGAAACAGTGATGTGTGGTATTATTGGATACATAGGTGAAAAAAGGGCTGTTCAGATAGTGCTTGATGGATTAAAAAGGCTTGAATACAGAGGATATGACTCAGCAGGAATAGCCTGTTTAATTGATGGTAGAATTAAAACTGTAAAATGCAAAGGAAAGATTAAAGACCTGGAACAACTTATTAAGACTGAGAATCCTCAACTTTTGAATTCACAGCCATATCTGGCAATAGGACACACAAGATGGGCAACTCATGGTAAACCTTCGGATGTAAATGCTCATCCTCATTGCTCTGGTGGAATTGCTCTGGTTCATAACGGTATTATTGAAAACTATGCTGCTTTGAAACATGAATTAACAAAGGAAGGTTATAAATTCATCTCTGAGACTGATACAGAAGTAATTGCTCATCTCATAAATAGATACAGAGCTAACCTTAATATTGAGGAAGCAGTAAGACAGGCAGTTAAAATGCTCAAAGGCTCCTATGCTCTTGTAATAATTGATGAGAAAGAGCCAGATAAAATCATTGGCGTGAGAATGGAAAGCCCCATTGTTGCTGGAATTATAGATAATGAAAAGTTCATTGCCTCTGATGTGCCAGCCTTTCTCCATTACTGTAACAGAGTAATTTTTCTTGATGATGGTGAGATGATTGTGCTCAAGAAAGATGATTTTAAGGTGTTTGATATAAATGGTAAAGAGAAAAAGAAAAAAACGCAAACCATTACATGGACAGCCTCAATGGCTGAAAAAGGTGGATATAAGCATTTTATGCTCAAAGAAATACATGAGCAACCAAGAGCTATTGCAGACACAATTAGAGGAAGGGTTTTACCTGATGGTTCAAAGGTGGTTTACAAAGAGCTTGGAATAAGTTTTGAAGAGCTGGCTCTTACAAGAAAAATATATCTTGTTGCATGTGGCACATCCTATCATGCTTGTCTCATTGGTAAATACATGATTGAAAGAATAGCAAAAATACCTGTTGAGGCAGATATTGCCTCTGAATTCAGATACAGAGATGTTCCCTTTGAGGAAGGTTCTCTCTTCATAGCAGTAACCCAGTCTGGAGAAACAGCAGATACTCTTGCAGCACTGAAGTTTGCAAAAAAATCCAGAGTAAAAACTCTTGCCATATGTAATGTTGTGGGAAGTACAGCATCAAGGGAAGCAGACGGAGTTTTTTATACCCATTCAGGTCCTGAAATAGGCGTTGCTTCAACAAAGGCTTTTACCAGTCAGATTGTAGCCCTTTATCTTCTTAGTTTTGCTCTTTCAAACTCAAAAAGAGTATATCCGGCTGACAGCTATACAGGTTTTTTGAGAGAACTTCTTGTTCTTCCAAGAATGGCTGAAGAAGCTTTAAAGCTTGAAGATGAAATAAAGCAGCTTGCAAAGGAAGTTTACAGAAAACAAAATTTTCTATATCTTGGTAGAGGACCGCATTATCCTGTTGCTCTTGAAGGAGCACTTAAACTCAAGGAAATATCCTATATCCATGCAGAGGGATATGCTGCTGGTGAGATGAAGCATGGACCCATTGCTTTGGTAGAAGAAGGATTCCCTGTAGTTTTCATTGTTTCCAATGATTTATATCTTGACAAGAACGTATCCAACATGCAGGAAATAAAGGCAAGAGATGGCTTTATAATAACAATTTCAGACAGTAAGGAAGAAAAACTTAAGAAGTTGTCTGATAGACTTATTTATGTGAAAGGAATAAACAGCTATCTTAATACAGTGCTTTTCAGCATTCCTCTTCAGTTACTTGCTTATCATGTGGCAGTTTTAAGAGGATGTGATGTGGATCAACCAAGAAATCTTGCAAAAAGTGTTACTGTTGAATAGATTGAACTTTAAACTTTAAATTTTGAATCGCCGTAAGGCGTAAGGAGGGGTATAGCCATGAAAGATTTCCCCCTGTCGGAATTAAATCCGGCACAACAGGAAGCAGTTCTTTACTGTGAAGGTCCACTTCTTGTTCTTGCAGGAGCAGGAAGTGGTAAAACAAGAGTGATTACTTATAAGTATGCCTATCTTAAAGAAGCAATGAGACTGCATCCATCTTCCATATTCACAGTAACTTTTACCAACAAGGCAGCTGATGAGATGAAGGAAAGAATTTTTAAAATCTGTAATGGCGCGCTTAAAAATCCCTGGATAGGAACATTTCATTCTTTATGCTTAAGGATACTGCGAGCTCACATTGAAAAAATTGGTTATAAAAAAGACTTTATCATTTATGACGAAGATGATCAGGCAGGATTAATAAAAAGGATTTTAAAGGACATGAACATGCATGAAGCTTTATGTAAATGCGTTGTGAACAAAATAAGCAATCTGAAATCAAATCTGCTCACTTGGGAAGATTATATTTCAAATATTGAAGGTTATGAGTTTGAAGAAAGACTGGGTAGAATATATATGCGATACCAAACAGAACTTCAAAAATGTAATGCTCTGGATTTTGATGATCTAATTCTTTGCGTAATAAAGTTATTCAAGGAAAATGAAGATTTACTCAAGCGATACTCTGAACAATTCAGATATATACTTGTGGATGAATTTCAGGATACTAATAAGTCTCAGTATGAACTGTTACAACTTCTTTGTAAATATCATGGAAATATCTGTGCTGTTGGAGATGATGATCAGAGTATTTACAAATTCAGAGGAGCAAATGTCTATAATATCCTCAATTTTGAAAAAGACTTCCCACATACAAAAGTAGTTAAACTGGAGCAGAATTATCGTTCTACAAAGCATATAATTTTTGCTTCCACTGCCATGATTTCAAAAAATCCAATGAGAAAACCAAAAACTCTCTGGACAGAAAGAGATTGGGGAGAAAAAGTTTTTTACTGTCAATTAAGCAATGAAGAGGAAGAAGCAAAGTATATAGCAAAAAATATAAAGGAGCTTTATCTTAAAGGCGATTATGAATTTAGAGATTTTGCAATTCTTTACAGATTGGTTCTTCAGGCAAGAGCACTGGAAGAGGCTTTGCGGATGGAAGGAATACCCTATCAGGTAATCAGTGGAGTGAGCTTTTACCACCGTAAAGAAATAAAAGATGTGCTTGCTTATATGCGATTTATTTTAAACAAAGAAGACAATGTAAGCCTTATGAGAATAATAAATACTCCTCCAAGGGGAATCGGAGCAGGAGCTTTATTAAAAATTGAAAATGAAGCTAAAAAACACATGATATCAATCTATGAAGCAATAAAAAAGATGATAAAAGATGATTCTGTTGCAGTTAATTTAAAAGAAAAGCTTTTATCTTTTACTACTATTATAGATGAGCTTTCTAAGAAAGAGTATCAGGATGCTGCATCAATGATAAAGGATATACTGAATCTTACAGGATATCTTGAAGAAATTGAAGAAGATAGAATTCAGAATGTTTTAGAGCTCCTCAGTTCTGCAGAAAAAGTATCTGTAAGGGAATTTCTTGATAAAGTCGCTCTTCTTTCAAGTGTGGATACATGGGAAAGCAGGAAAAACGGAGTCTGCCTTCTTACCCTTCATGCAGCCAAGGGACTTGAGTTCCCAGTGGTTTTCATTGCAGGCTGCGAAGAGGGAATTTTACCTTACTTTAAGGCGCTTGAAGATCCTCTTGAGTTGCAGGAAGAAAGAAGACTTTTTTATGTGGGAATGACAAGAGCCAAGAATCTTTTATATATTACAAGTGTAAGGCAGAGAAAACTTTATTCAAAAATCCAAAAACAAGAGCCATCAAACTTTATCAAAGATATTCCATCTGAATACTGCACATGCATCAGAAAGGATTACTCAACATTTACTCCAGAAAAGAAGGAATTAGAAAAACCAAGGGTTAAGCATCCCTTTGTAATAGGATGCAAAGTGAAGCATCCCACATGGGGAGTTGGAGTTGTAAGAGACTGTTATGGAGAAGGAGATGATTTAAAGGTTGTTGTTAACTTTCCAGGCATAGGGGTTAAAAAATTAGCGCCAAAAATTGTAAACTTAGAGAGGGTGTAAAAAATGAAAATAACAAAAGAAGAGGTAAAGCATATTGCAATGCTTAGCAGGCTTGAGCTTGATGAAAGAGAAATAGAGCTTTATCAGGATCAATTAAGCCGCATTCTTGATTATGTTGAAAAATTAAATGAAATTGATACAGCAGCTATAGAGCCTACATCTCATGTTATTGAGCTGAATAATGTATTCAGAGAAGATGCTGTTAAGGAGTCTTTACCAAGAGAGGAAGTATTAAAGAATGCACCTCAAGCTACAGATAAATTTTTTAAAGTTCCTAAAATAATAGAATAAGATGCTTAGAAGTTTTTTAAGAGCAAAACTGCATTTAGCAAAGGTAACAGAGACTAATTTATTTTATGAAGGCTCAATAAGCATTGATGCTGAGCTAATTGAGCTGGCTGGAATAATGCCTTATGAAAGAGTATGGATAAGTAATATGAATAATGGAGAAAGATTTGATACCTATGTTATTCCTGCTCCAAAAGGCTCAAAAACAATAGGACTTAATGGTCCAGCTGCAAAAAAAGCTCAGGTAGGAGACAGAATTGTTATCTTTTCCTATGGTTATCTTACGGAAAATGAAATTCCTTTGCATAAGCCAAAAATTGTAATCCTTGATGAAAATAACAATCCTGTAAAAGTTTATACTCCATGAAGCAATGCTTCAATATCAAGACTTTTTAGTGCTGTTTCTCCTATTCTGTCTTTATTCAGTTCAGTTAAATATGGAAAGACTCCAAGACAGGGTATATCAATCAATTCTTTTAAAACTTGTGGATTTGTTTTTTCAGCAATATCATTTTTTGCAGGCTCGGAAAAATTAATAATATAACCCTTTACAGGAATTTTCTTATTTTTCAATGCCTCTAATGTAAGAAGTGTGTGATTAATTGTTCCAAGAGCTGGTCTCGTTACTACTATTACAGGTAATTCCATATCCTTGATCAAATCCCTGACAAAATAAAAATTTGTTTTCCTTTTTTCTTCTTTAATAAGAGGAACCATTAATCCACCTACACCTTCAATAATAAGATAGTCATATTTTTTCTTAAGAGTTTCAAAGGATTTAAAGATTCTATCAATGTCAACCTCTGCATTTTCAAGCCTTGATGCCACAAGGGGGCTCAATGGATTTTCCATTTTTATAGGCGTTATTAAATCAACAGAGTCATTCATTTCAGCCATATCTCTTAAAAGCATTCCATCACTTGGTAGCAGTATCCCATCTTTGTTAAGACATCCTGTTTCAATAACTTTCATTGCACCAACCTTTAATCCTTTTTTTATAAAACTCCTCAATATGGCAGCTGTAACAATAGTTTTCCCCACTCCTGTATCTGTGCCTGTGATAAAATATCCAGTTTTCATATTAATCCTCCATTTAAAAGAATCTTATCGTTATATGGTATAATGTTATATAAAATAAAGGCAACCTGATAAGGAGGAACTGTGATTAGATTTGAAGAATTACAAATGAGAATAATGGATGCAGCAAAAAATTATCTTGATGTATATGAAATGTCCACATACATTGAACAGTATTCTCTAAATAAAGAGAGCAAGCTTTTAATGACCTTACCTGAAATTAAGCCACCCTATCCAATAAGTGCTACAGTATCATTTTCTTATAATGCCCATCAGACAAGTAGTTCATTTCTTTATGATGAGGATGAGGTAGAAGAGGACTCTGAAAGCTTTGAAAATATGGTAGAGATTGATGTTATCATAAATCTTCCATTTCTTGAAGGATACAATCATATAAGTGAGCTTTTTGAAGAGATAGTTAATGAGTATCCTGATGTGGATCTGGTTTTAGTAAAGAAAGAGTTTATTGGGAAAGATTTGATGCATGGTGAAGAATATGAAATTGCTTATTCCTACCCAGCTTCTATAGAAGAATTAAAGGATCTTCAGTTTTATGAAGAAATGTTTTTTGAATTAAGCAATATCTTACGTACCATTTACGAAAGAACAAGATTTTATATTGATATGTCTTGGTATTCAGCAGAAGATGAAACTTTTTAATGAAATAAAAACAATCCTTTTAGACATGGACGGAACTATACTGGATAAGTATTTTGATGATTATTTCTGGGAGATTTATGTGCCTCAAAAATATTCTGAAAAAGAAGGAATAAGCTTTGAAGAAGCTCAAAGAATACTTTTCTCAATGTATAAAGCAGAAGAAGGGAGTCTTAATTGGACAGACATAGATTTCTGGTCAGGTAAAACAGGTCTTGATATATTCCAGCTTAAAAAGGAAGTGGAACATCTTATTTGTCCTCATCCAGATACTGAAGAATTTTTAAAAGTTGTAAGCTCCAATGGCAAAAAGCTTTATCTTGTAACAAATGCACACAACAAAGTAATGGAGCTTAAACTTAAAAAAACAGGCTTTGATAAATATTTTCATGATATATTTACAGCCTTTGATATGGGCTATCCTAAGGAGAAAATTGAATTCTGGAAAAGACTTAAAGAAAAGCTTTCTTTTGAGCCAGAGTTTTCAATTTTTGTTGACGATACAGAAGAAATTCTCCATACAGCTAAACTTGCAGGAATAAGATTACCTATTTTAAGAGCAGTTTCTTCTGCTCGCTCCATTCCCCGTAAATCTAAGCAATTTTTAACAATAGTGAGCTTTGAAGAAATTTTTAATTTATAAAGCTCCGAGTTCTTTTTTTAACCACTGTTTTATCTTTTCATTTATGGGACACATTCCAAAGCATATTTTATCCCTGTTTTCATTAACTGCTTCAATAAGCATTTCTTCAGGAATTTCATCTATTCTTGCTATGGTTTCTCCATAATCCATCTGGGTATGTCTCATTATGAAAAGAACAGGCTTTGCACCTGAAGTATCAATGTATGGGATATATCCCTTGATTGGACCTTTATAAACTAATTTATCTCCTTCCTTTACACATCTTGGAGACATGACTTCCTTTGGCTCAACATCCCATAACATATTTTCTCTAAAAAAAGGATCTTCTTTTATTTCTTTAAGTGTTATTAATTCACTGAAAATCATGAAAATCACCTCCTTCTTTTATTTTTTTCTTCTTTCAGGAACAACATTTTCTTTTATTTTTCCTTCATTGTATTCTTTTGTCACATAAAGACCACAATAGCATCTTCCATACTCTTTTATGTCTTCTACACTGTAAATACAGGGACAGATTATATCAGCATCTGCCTTTCTGTCTCCTGAAGCCAATCTACACGGGCATGATCTGTAACCATAGCGTGCTTCATTTTTAAGCAATCCTTTCAAAAGTTCAAATACAAAATCTTTATCCTTGTTTAACTCCCAACCCTTAGAGCTGGCATATTTTTCTAAAATTTCATAGAGTTTTTCAGGAGTCATATCAGGCATTCAGTTCCAGAATTTTCCTTAGATTTTCCTCATCAAATCCTACCATAGCAGTCTCAACAACAATTGTTGGAAAGGTTTCCTGAGGATTAATTTTTTTCAATTCTTTCATCGCAAGCCATTGTTCACCACTTTCAAGAGTATCAACTTCAATTAACTCATATTCTACAGAGTTATTCTTTAAAAATTCTTTTACTTTTTTACATACAGGGCATGTGCTCAATGAATATAATCTAATTCTTTTAAGCATTGCCTTTCCTATTTTTATTAAATGTATTGTTAAGAGTTAACTGCACATCCTCAAGCATCTCAAAATTTGCATTTCTTATTGTCTCAAGAGGTAGTTTTAACATATTTGCCAGCTCTTCAAAGGGAATTTTTGACACATAACATAGCTCTGCGATAAGTATCTTTAATGCATCATCTTCTATCAAAGCTTTTAATTCATTATCATCTACCTTTACACTATCAACAGCGTCTCTGAAGGACATTCCATTTTTTATGTTCTGCATTATTTCTTTCATGGCTTTTTCATAAACTCTGCTTTCTTCCTCTGAATAATCCTTAAAAACAAAATTAAACTCTGCCATTATAAAACTCCTTAATTTTTATTTTACCCAAGTTTAAATTGATTTATAAATAAAAGATAATTTTTTAACAGGTTTTCAACAGTTGTTCTTATCTCCTCATCTTTTATCTTTTTAGTAATATCTTTTATCCACTCTTGCTGCTTCAGGGATAAACTAATTATATTTTTCTCATTGCTCTTTTCTTTCTGTTTCCTGTAAATTCTTCCAAAACAGAGTTCTACATCTTTTATTCCATAGGCATTAAGTTTTTTAAGAAATTCATCTTTTAGTAGAAGAAGCTGAGCAAGCCATACATGAGAGTTAACTGTCACATAAAGAACACCATTTCTTAGCTCCTTTGGATAAGTATGCTCTTTAACAGGAGAACCGAATATATTATCCCATTTTTTTCTTAAAAATTTAAGCGTTACTGCTTCTTCTATGCCAAAATTATTGAATAATGCAGGTAAAACTTGTCCTATTCTTTGCATTTCTAAATCGCTTTTGTAACAAGACCCGAACGAAGACATCTTGTGCAGACATGTACTCTTTTTGGACCTTTTTCAGTAATAATTTTCATTCTCTGAAGATTTGGAAAGAAATATCTTTTTGTTTTGTTATTTGCATGACTTACATTGTGACCAACCACTTTTTTCTTGCCACATACATAGCAGCTTGCCATTTTCCCTCCTCCTTAATTTGCATATACTTAATTATTTATGATAACATTTTATTGATTTAGAAACAAGGAGGGAAGAATTAATTTATGTCTGATAAAGCAGTTAGAAGCATAGAATTAGCCAGAGAACTTGGCGTAAAACCTTCAGAAATTGTAAAATTTGTTGAAAAAATAAGAAATGTCCAGTTTAAAAAAAGAACTACAAACATCAATATAGAATCAGAGGAAGTTGAGTTAATAAAACAGCATTTCAAAAAAGAAGAACAACCAGAGAAAATAGAGGAAAAGATAGAAACTGTTACGGTTGAAAAGATTGAGGAGATAAAAGAGATAGAGAAAAAAGAGGAATTAGCGCCTAAAATTATTGAAGAAGAAATAAAAGATGAAGAAGAAATACACCTGCCTGGCAGATTTAGAAGAGAAATATCTTTTGAAAAAATTGAAAAAATAAAACCAAAACCTGTAATAAACAAAATACCTCCAAAAAAATTAGAACCAAAAAAGTGGCTTGACATTAAGGAGCAAAAGAAAGTTAAAAACAAATTTAAAAAGGAAGAGCCTGTTCAGGCACCATCAACTGCTCCAAGAAAAAAGTCCATCAAAATAGAAGAAGGCACAACAGTTAAAGAATTTGCAGAGCTTATAGGTCAGAAAGTTTCTGATGTTATAAAAAAATTTATGGAACTTGGTTATATGCCAACAATTAATCAGCCTGTGGACTTAGATGCAGCACAGCTTGTGGCAGAAAGCTTTGGAGTAAAAGTAGAGCTCTCTCAGGCTGAAGAGATTGATGTAATAGAAGAAACAGAGGATGCTCCAGAGCTTCTTCAGCCAAGACCTCCTATTGTAACTGTTATGGGTCATGTTGACCATGGTAAAACCTCACTTCTTGATGCTATAAGAAAAACAAAAGTTACAGAACAGGAAGCAGGAGGAATCACACAGCATATAGGTGCTTATAAGGTTAGTCTTGCAGGTAAAGATATTACATTTCTTGACACTCCAGGACATGAAGCATTTACAGCTCTTAGAGCAAGGGGAGCAAAAGTTACTGATATTGTTGTTCTTGTTGTTGCTGCTGATGATGGAGTAATGCCACAGACAATTGAAGCAATAAATCATGCTAAAGCAGCTGGTGTTCCAATAGTGGTTGCTGTAAATAAAATAGACAAACCAGAGGCAAATCCCCAAAGAGTGAGAACACAGCTTTCAGAATATGGAGTTATTCCAGAAGAATGGGGTGGACAGAATATATTCGTTGATATTTCAGCAAAAAAGAGGATAGGCATAGAAAATTTACTTGAAATGATACTTCTTCAGGCAGAAATAATGGAGCTTAAAGCAAATCCGAACAAACCTGCAAGAGGAACAATAATTGAATCCAGGCTTGACAAAGGTCGTGGTCCTGTGGCAACAGTGATTGTTCAAAATGGCAGTTTAAGGGTTGGAGATGCTTTTGTTGCAGGAACAACTTATGGAAAAGTAAGAGCATTGATTGATGATACAGGTAAAAGAATTAATGAAGCTCCACCATCAACTCCTGTTGAAGTGGTGGGTTTTGAAGAAGTTCCTCAGGCAGGAGACAGTTTCACTGTTGTTGAAGATGAAAAGACTGCCCGTCAGATAGCTAATGCAAGGGCGCAGAAGAAAAGACTTGCTGAGATGCAAAAAGCTCAGAAACTAACGCTACAGGATTTATATGAGAAAATTAAAGAAGGAGAAGTTAAGGAGCTTAATTTAATCATAAAAGGCGATGTTCAGGGCTCAGTGGAAGCACTGAAAAAAGCAGTTGAAGAGATAACTCATCCTGATATTAAAGTCAGAGTGATACATACAGCTGTTGGAGGTATAACAGAGAGTGATGTTAATCTTGCAGCTACTGCCAATGCAATAATAATAGGATTTAATGTTCGTCCAGAAACAAAAGCCCAGGAATTGGCTGATCAGCTTGGTGTTGACATAAAGCTTTATAGCATCATCTATGAAGTAATTGATGATGTAAAGAAAGCTCTGCAAGGAATGCTTGAACCAGAAATTAAAGAAACAGTTTTGGGAAGAGCAGAGGTAAGAGCGGTATTTAAGATTTCAAAAGTTGGAACAGTAGCTGGATGCTATGTTTTAAATGGAGTAATATCAAGAGCAAGTGATGGGATAAGAGTAATAAGAGACAACATAGTGGTCTATGAAGGCAGAATAGGTTCTTTAAAAAGATTTAAAGAAGACGTAAGAGAAGTTCAAGCTGGTTATGAATGTGGATTGACAATAGAAAACTTTAATGACATTAAAGAAGGTGATATTCTTGAAAATTATGTTCTTGAAAAAATTCCTGTAAAGGAAATTTAATATGCATCCATATAAGAGGTCTCAGAGACTTGGAGTTCTTTTAAAAGAAGAGGTTGCTCAAATAATTTTACATAAGATAAAAGATCCGAGACTTGGCTTTATCACAGTAACTGATGTGGAACTTTCTGATGACTTGAGACAGGCTAAAGTTTTTATCTCTGTGCTTAAGTCAGAGGAAAGAGAGCTTTCACTGCAGATTTTAAATGAAGCAAAGGGATTTATAAGAAGCGAGATTGCCAGAAGACTCAGAATAAAGATAATACCCACTTTTGAATTTGTTTTTGATGAATCTATAGAAAGAGGATTTAGAATTGATCAACTTTTAAAAGAAATAAAAAAAGCTCCGGAGGAGGTTTGAAACCACCGAAAGATTTAGTTGATGCCATTCAGAAGAATAACTCTTTTTTAATACTCACTCATACAACGCCTGATGGAGATGCTTTTGGTTCAGCAATTGCTTTAAAGTTTTTACTTGAACAGCTCAATAAACAAGTAGAAATTTATACAGAACCAGTTCCTGTTCAGTATCAGTTTCTTCCAGGAATTGAATATATTAAAAATATTGAAGATTTTCATCCTTCAGCTGTAAGACATAAGCCTGTTTTAGTTCTTGTTGATTGTAATAATATTTCCAGAGTCAGCTATAAAAAAGAAGTTATAGAAAATCTGAAGCCTGCTTTTAGCTTTAAGTTGATTATTGACCATCACATTGAGACAAACAAAACAGTTGATTCATCTTGTATAAAATGGATTGAACCAGAGGCTGCAGCAACAGGTATAATGATTTATTATCTTATTAAAACACTCAATGGAAAAATAACTTCAAAAATTGCCACAAATCTTTATACAGCGATAATTGTAGATACTGGTAATTTTCAGTTTGACAGTACCACTGAAGAGGTTTTGCAGATAGCATCAGAGCTGGTAAGATGTGGAGCTAAACCATCATATATCTATCAACAGAGTTTTGAATCATGGAGTGAAAATAGATTTAAACTTTTTACAAAAATGCTGAACAAGGTTGAAATAATACCTCCTGTTATAATAGCTTACATAACTAAAGAGGATTTTGAAGAAACTGAAACTTCTGAGCCCGATACTGAGAGATTTGTGGAGTTTTTGAGAATTTTGAAAAATGTCAAAGTTTCAGCACTTTTTAGAGAGATTGAAAAAAACTTCATTAAAGTAAGCCTTCGTTCAAAAGGTGATGTGGATGTAAGCATTATTGCAACAGAATTTGGTGGTGGAGGACATAAAAATGCAGCAGGGTATAGAATTAAATCATCCTTTGAAGAAGCACGGAGGACTCTTATAGAGAAATTGAAGATTTATAACGTCTTGACGGGTATGGCACCCTGAAGAGCAATTCAAAGTTCAATGTTTAAAGTTCAAAAATAAATGGGGAAGGTTATAGCAATAGCCAGTCAGAAAGGTGGTGTTGGTAAAACAACAACAGCCATTAATCTTTCAGCTTCTCTGGTAGTAAAAGGCAAAAAAGTTCTTGTAATAGACTCAGACCCTCAGGCAAGTCTTACGTTTGGCTTGGGAGTTAGAAAAAATGGAGAAAAAATTAAAGGATTATATGAGCTTTACTCAGGTAAAGCAACACTCAAGGAAGTTTTAATTCAGCCTTTTGAAAATCTTTATGTAATTCCTTCAAGAATTGATTTATTTATGGCAGAACTTGAGATATTTGAAACCAAAGAAAGAGAGAAAAGACTGAAATGTTTGCTTGATTCCTGTAAAGATGAATTTGATTACATTTTCATTGATTGTCCTCCTTCTTTTTCTTTTCTTGCGCTCTGTGCTCTTGTTGCATCAGACTCAGTAATAATTCCTGTTCAATGTGAGCAGTTTGCTCTTGAGGCTTTGAGGATATTTATAAAGCTTTTGTGGAGAATTAAAGGTAATTTTAATGAAGCTCTTGAACTTGAAGGTATTCTTCTTACCATGTTCAGCAGACATCTTACTTTGAGTAGAAACATTGCAGAGGATATAAAAAAAGTTTTTCGCTCAAAAACTTTTGAAACCTGTATCCCAAGAAACATAGTCCTTGCTGAGGCATCCATGAATGGGTTGCCTGCTATTTTTTATGCTCCAGAGGCTCAGGGAGCAATTGCATATAAAGAGCTTGCAGAGGAGATTCTCCAACGTCACAGTCTTTCTTAGACTAAAATATGATTTTCATCATACTCCCTCTCTGTTTTTGCAGGTATAATAGATTTAAAATCATCTTTAAAGGAGCTAAAAATGATAAAAAGACCAATAGTTCAGATTGATGAAGAAAAATGTGATGGCTGCGGGGCATGTGTGAATGCCTGTGCAGAAGGAGCAATTCAGATTATAGAGGGAAAGGCAAAGTTAGTTAATGAGATTTACTGTGATGGATTAGGAGCATGTCTTGGAAGCTGCCCTAAAGGAGCAATATCAATTGTAGAAAGAGAAGCAAAACCTTTTGATGAAAATAGCACAAAGAAACATCTTGAATTAATAAAACTAAAAGAATATCAGTCCTGTGAATGTTTATCTTTTGCTAAAAATCACAAACTCAGTAATTGGCCTATTCAGCTTAAGCTTGTTTTTGTAAAAGCTAATTTTTTAAATAATGCTGATTTGCTTATTGCTGCTGATTGCACTGCTTTTTCATATAGTGATTTTCATAAAGATGTTTTAAAAGATAAAAAACTTATAATAGCCTGTCCGAAGCTTGATGAGCCTAGATTTTATCTAAATAAACTTTCAGAAATTTTTAAGATAAACAACCTGAAATCAATCACTGTTTTAAGAATGGCAGTGCCATGCTGCAGTGGACTTACATGGCTTGTTAAAGAAGCACTGAAAATATCGCATAAAGATATACCTTTTGAAGAAAAAGTGATTAATATTAATAGCACTATAAAGTTGTGAGTACTTCAAGAACTTTTTGAGCAATTTTAAGATTAAATCCTGGTAAAGAAGCTATTTGTTCTAAGGAGGCTGACCTTATTTTTTCAATACTACCAAAATGTCTTAGCAGTGTAAGTCTTCTTTTTTTACCAATTCCAGGGATTTTTTCAAGAACTGACTGAAAAGCTGCTTTTTTTCTAAGTTTTTTGTGATAGGATATAGCAAATCTGTGAGCCTCATTTCTTATTTTTTTTAATAAAAGGGAAGATGTTTTTTTATCTTCAAGAAGCATCTCATCTCCTTCAGGGGAAATAACTCTATCAGGTTCCTTTGCAATTGCAAAACATGGAAGTTGTTCTTTCAATTCATCTATAACTTTCAATACAGTGTTTAAATGTCCCAAACCTCCATCAATCAGAATTAAATCTGGTTTTGGAACTCCTTGTTCTGTGTCAAATTTTTTTACAACTCTTAAAAAAATCTCTTTCATTGCTGAATAGTCATCAATTCCATGAGTTTCCTTTATTTTTAAGTGTCTGTAAAAATTTTTTTTAAAATTACCATCTTCCCAGTAGATGAAGCTTCCTACAGAATGAGCTCCAAAAAGAGTTGATACATCAAAGGCACCAATTTTTGATGGAGTCTCTGTAAGATTAAGTCTCTGTTTAAGCTCTTCAAGTGTGGTTTCTACTGGTGAAAGCTTTGATTTTAGATGAATTTTTGCATTATTTAATGCCATATCAAGAAGTGCTCTTTCTTCTTCATTAGAAGGAGTTTTAAGCTCAACTGATGCACCTCTTTGAGCTTTTAGCCATTCTTTTATTTCATTCAGGTTTTCTGGCAAATTTTTCAGGATAATGATTGAAGGAGGAATCAGCAGTTCCTTTGAATAAAGAGCTTCAACTACTGAACTGATGAGCTCCTCTTCATTTTCATAAAAAACCTTTTTAACTATCCAGTCCTTTGAACCAATGAGTAAGCCATTTCTTACAAATAACACATTCACAGATATTTTTGAATTTTCTATATAGATCCCTATAACATCCATATCTTCAATAGCTTGAGAAACCACCCTTTGTTGAGAAAATATTCTTTCAAGTCTTCTAATCTGATCTCTAACAGAGGCAGCTTCTTCAAATTTAAGTTCCTGAGATAGTTTCCCCATTTTTTCATACAATTTATCAAGCAACTCAGTTTTTTTACCCTTCAAAAATAAAATAACCTCATCCACTCCTCTCATGTAGTCTTCTTTTTTTATCAATCCAGCGCAGGGAGCAGGACATCTTTTCATCTGATACTGAACACATGGACGAATTGGCTTGTTTAAGCTGTGTTTACATGTTCTTACTGGAAAATTTCTCCTGATAAAAGATAAAGCCTCCCACATTGACTGAGCAGGAACATATGGACCAAAATACAGATTACCATCTCTCTTGGGTTTCCGAATTACATCTATTCTGGGCCAGTCTTCAGTAATTGTTATTCTCAAGTATGGATAAGTTTTATCATCTCTTAATAAAACATTGTAAGGTGGCTTATACTTTTTTATAAGATTTGCTTCAAGAACAAGGGCTTCATACTCATTTGATGTAACAATGTAGGAGAAGTCTTTTACAAGCTGAACCATTCTTGCTTTTCTTAGGTCAAGATCACTATACTGAAAATAACTTTTAAGCCTGTTTTTAAGATTCTTTGCCTTTCCAACATAAAGAACCTCTCCCGATGAATCCTTAAAAATATAAACTCCTGGCAAAGAAGGCAGTTTATTTAAATCAATCATATAATTATTGTATTACTTTTCTTTGGCAGAGTAAACTTTATCCCAGTCTGATGATGGAGGATTCTCAAGATAGTGTCTACATCTTTCTTCGTAAACAATGGAAGCTTTATCATTAAATTTTTCTTTAATATAGCTGAATATTTCCAGTGCTTCTTTAAACTCTCGATTTCTGTAAAGATTTAAAGCTTTTTCAAAATATTTTATAGCAGGCTCAAAAGCAGAGTTTTCAATAACTTCATATATTTTTACAGGTTCCTTTTTACCTTTAACTCTTATTAGGTCAAGTTCTCTTGTAATAAATTTATTCTTTTGTTTTAAAGAATTGAAGGTGCTTTCGCTTATTATTATTCTTGTGCCATAAAATTTATTTAATCCTTCAAGTCTTGATGCTAAATTTACCGTATCTCCGATAGCAGTATAGTCAAATCTCATATCTGTACCCATATTTCCTATTACTGCCTCTCCTGTGTTTATGCCTATCCCAATGTCTATCTCAGGGAAACCAATTTTTTTAAACTTTTCGTTTAAAGCCTTGAGTTGTCGTATCATCTCCAGTGCTGAAAGCAAAGCCTGTTCTGGATGCTGAGAAAGCTCCACAGGTGCGTTATATATCGCCATTATAGCATCACCTATATATTTATCAAGCATTCCTTTGTGTTTAAGAACAATCTTTGTCATAGGATCAAGATAACTATTAAGAAGCATTACGAGATTTTCAGGCTCAATCTGCTCTGACAGTGTGGTAAAACCTCTTATATCTGAAAAAAGCACGGTTATTGTTCTTTTTTCTCCGCCAAGCTTTAATGCATCAGGATTTTTCATTATTATGTTAACAAGTTCAGGTGAGACATAGCTTGAAAAGGCTTTTTTAAGAAATCTGCTTTTTTTCTCAATGATTAAGTTTCTGTATGCCTCTGAAAGCACATAACACAAAGAAAGAGCAACAAAAGGATAAATCAAAGAGATGTTTAAAAAGTATTTTTTGAAGATAAAAAGATTGAGGGAATATATCAAAAATGAAAAAGTTACAAAAATGCTGAGTGAAAAGAAACTCTTTGATACTCTAACAAAAATAAAGCTCATCAAAATTGCAGGCATTGTTATAAATAAAATATCAACCAGTGTAACCCATGCATTATAAATTAAATACTGCTTTTTAAGGATATTTGACACAGCAGTTGCAGATACTTCAACTCCCGGCATAACAGGATCCACTGGCGTGCTACGAATGTCAGCAATCCCGATTTCTGTAGCGCCAATAAAAATAATTGAATTCTCAGGAATTTGCAGTTTTCCATCCATAACATCAACTGCTGAAACAGTTTTAAATGTGCCAGCTTTGCCATAATAATTGAGCGTAAGGCTACCAGATTCATCAACAGGCACTGTTTTATCTCCCACTTTTATGCTTTTTATTCCATATTGGGCTAATTCAACAATTACTGGTGTATCTTTAAATTGAGAAACTGCCTTAAGTGCAAGATGTGGATAAAGTTCTCCATTGTAAAGAGCGAGCAGATTTATTTTTCTGTACACTCCATCATCATCAGGGAAAATATTAAAAAAACCTGCCTGAGCTTTTATTAAGGGAATATTAAGCTCTGCATAAGAAAATTCTCTCACAGGTATGGTTTTTACATCCTCTTCTGTTTTGATTATTTTTATTCTTGATTGTCTGAGATTTTCATAAGATCGGAAATTGATATATGTTTCTTCATCTCTGAAATAATATCCTACAACTGCATTTTTATTTATTGATTCAGAGAGAATTCTGTCAGACTGAGGAGTGGAGGTTTCAGAAAAAACAATGTCAAGAGCAATAACTTTTGCTTTTTTAAGATTTTCTATCAATTTTGCGATTATCTTTCTATCCCAGGGCCATCTTCCAAGTCTATCAATACTTTTTGAATCTATTGCTACAATTAAAATCCTTTTATCAGGCTCCAGAGTTCCCCTGAGTTTGAATCTTACATCTTTAAGTTTTAAGTCAAGGGATGTTAAAAAATCTATCTTTAAAATGTATAGAAAAGAAACAATGAAAGCTGAAATAAAGCCGATACATAGAAAAATCAAAAATTTAGTTTTCATCTTCCAGGAGCTTTAAAATCGTCTCTATATTTGTTAAATATTTTCCATCAGGATACTCCTTTTTGTACTGAAGAAGCCTTTGCTTTGCCTGTTGTTTAAACCCCAGTTCATAAAGTGTCATTCCTGTAAGATAAAGAGCTGTTTCTTTTTGAGGAGTCTCAGGATATTCTTCAAGAATAAGAAGATATTCAGAAAGCGCAGCCTCAGGATTTCTTAAAAATCTTGAATAAACAGCACCCCTTTCAAGCCTTGCATCTGCCCTTATTTCTGAGTTATCACTAAGGTCAAGAGCTATCTGAAATACATAAAGAGCTTCCTCGTATCTACCAGAATCAGCAAGATAATGTCCGTAATTTATATTCCATCTTGCAATTATGTGGGGCAATGCACCTGAAATCTCCCATTCCTTTGGTGGTGTTGCTCCTGTTATCTGTGAAAGTCCTCTCTTTGCATCATAAAGAAGTGTGCTTTCTTCTACTTTTACAGGCTCTGTGGGAGTAAGCCCTCTTGTATTTTGAACCATTGTATCAGCAGCAAGAGTTTTCTCTACTGTATCATTTCCAGATATATAGACTGTGTTTTCATTGCCAAAAAATACATTAGCCTGCCCTTTTGAAAGCATCATGAATTCTGTGCCCTTTATCCCCGCCACTGCTGTTGGAGTCTTAACCTTGAAGTTTGTTGTCTGCCCTGTAAGCTTTACAACAGTTGCTCTTATTTTCCCCTGAGTTACATAAAAAACTCCATTTTTTCTATTTTTATCAAGCAGATACTCTGAAATCTCAAGTTCCGTATTATCAGCAAGAGTAAATTTGCTTCCATCGCTGAGTTTTAAACTCACCCAGCTTTTTTGCTTTGTTTTTATCCAATATCCAGAGTTTAGTGAAAGACCTGCCCTGGCTTTTTTATAGGGAATACCTGAGTGCTCTCTATAAAGAACTGTTCCATCAATTTTCTCAATTTCTCCAATAGCTCCATAGGCAGTTGCTGATAAATAAAGTATGGATAAAATAAAAAAAATTACTACCTTCATAACTACCTCCTAAGTTTTATCGCAATATCATCTTTATCCAGTTCTTTCCAGATTTCATGGGTTCTCATAAAATATTCTTTTGCTTTCTCTTGCTCACCGATTTTTTCATAAAATATGGCAAGAGTCTGCATATCAAGGGCTATTTTTTCTGGAATTGCCAGTTCTCTATCTAATTCCAATGCTCTAAGAAAATAGCTTTCTGCCCTTTTTTTATCCCTATCTGAGCATACAATACCAAGAAGTCTTAATGAATTAGCCTCTTCAACTCTGTTTATTTTCTGGTTTATCTTAAGAGCTTCATTGAGTAATTTTTCAGCTTCCTCATTTTTATTTTGTTTCATCTTAACTCTTGCAAGAAGATTCAATGATTTTATCTTTATGCTCGTGAACTTTGAAAGAATAAGTTTTCTTAAAAGTTCTTCTACATCTTCATTGACAATAAAGCCTAATCTTGCCCTTTCAAAATCAAGCTCTTCAACGGTATTCTCAGGCAAAGACGCTCTCTTAGAAAGCTCTACTGCTGTATCAATAAATTTTTTAGCCTCCTTTATCTGTTCTTCTGATGTATAAAGCCTTGACAGACTTATTAAAATTATAACTGTGGCATTGTCATCCTGAATCAGACGTGATTTTTTAAGAGCCTCCATGTAAAGATTTTTTGCTCTTTCAGTCTGTCCTCTTTCAAAGGCTTTATTTGCCTGCATAATTAAACTATTTAGTTCTACTATTCTATAAGGCTGCTCCACTGGTCCTTTATAGCATCCCTGAATTATGATGAAAAAAAACAATAGAATTATTTTTAATCTATTTTTCATATGTATCTGCCTCTACAGGCTTTATTTCTTGTTTTTTAATGCCTTCTCTTATGGGCCAGAGTCCTTTTATGCTCTGAAGTATCTCATCAAGATCCTGCATGCTCTTTTTTGCCCTTTCAACCATTAAAGGCAAATCCTCCTTTGCTGCCCCTTTAATTGCTGTTGCTGTCTCATTAAGCTCTTGAGAAAGTTTTTGCAGAGATTTTATAAGTTCTGTAAGCTCCTGTAATGTTTTTTCTGATTTTTCTACTATTTCAGGAGTTTTTCTGTTAAGCTCCTTTAAAAGCTTGTTAATTTGCTCTGTTGTATCTATTAAATTTCTGGATATTTTTTCAATATTTTCAATGCTTTTTTTGATGTTTCCCTGTGGTTCATTGATGTAGTTTATCGTTTCTTTTATGCCCTGAAGAATCTCAGAAATCTCACCCTTAAGCTCTCCTACAATCTCTTCAATCCCTGCCTGCTTGAAAAACTTTATTGACTGTCCAGGCTTAAGAGGATTTCCATTTCCTGGCAAAATTTCAATGTAAGACTCACCAATAAATCCTTCCTTGATAAAAATTGCCACTGTGTCTTCTTTAAACCATTTAACATGTTTTTCCTCTATGGATAGAGTCACTTTTACAAAGCCATTATCCTGAAGTTGCATATCTTTAACTCTTCCAATTTTGAATCCTGAAACTTTAACAGGCATGCCATTGTAAAGTCCTGTTGCTTTTGTTGTCATAAAGTAGAACTCTTCTGTTTTTATAAACATACCTCTCTGTTTTGCAATAAAAAAAAGAAGGATACTCATTCCTATAAGAGCTATTGCAATAAATAGAAAAACTTTACCTTTAAGAAAAAGAAATCTTGGATCTGTTTGTTTAATTTTCTGCATATTTAACTACATCTGCCTTTTCAATTAATAAACTCTCTCTTTCTGAACTAAGAATATAAAGCATTGTGCTCGTGCCTCCTATCTGCTGTATTTTCTCAACAACTTCCTCTTTCTCTGAGTCTTTAAGTCCGTCAAAGGGATATTCAAAAATCATGACTTCAGCATTCATTAAAAAAGCTCTTACAATTCCTATAATCCTTTTTTCAAGATTTGTAAGCTCTGAAACAGGGCTCATTGGCTCTTTTTTAAATTCAAGTTTTTTAAGTAATTCCATGCCTCTTTTAATAATCTCTTCCTCTTTATCAACTTTATGATAAAGAGCAGGAAGTATAAGATTTTCCCACGCCTTTAAATTGCTTATAAGTCCTCCAGATTTGAAAACAATGCCTATTTTTTTTCTCAATTTAAAAAGTTCATCCCTTGGTGTTTTTTTTAAATTATGCCCCATGAAAATGACATCTCCTTTCTCAGGATTTTTAATAGCTGTAATTAGTTTTAAAAACTCCTCTCCCTGTTCTTCCCTCTCAAAAATAAAAACAGTCCTTGAACCTTTTTCAATCTCAAAATTCATTTCTTTTTTTATAAACTCACCAGTTAAATCAATAGCTCTTATCATTCAATAATTTTCGCAATAAAGTCCATTATAACATCAATCAGAAAAAGCGAAAAAAGGCTTCCAGTAACAGCTTTTGTTGCTCTCTGAGGAACTTCAGTGGGACTTTTCATAACAGAAAGCCCCTGCCATATACAGATTAGAGAAATAGCAAATCCGAATACTGAAGACTTTATAAAAGATATGAGAATTTCTTTAAAGGAAAACTGTGAGACAATAGCATCTCCGTAATCTGAAAAAGAAACCCCGCTCATCAGGGTTGCCAGAAAAATGCCTCCAAAAATAGCTGTAAGCTGAAAGTATATAGATAGAACAAAAGCAGAACAGATCATCCCATAAACTCTTGGTTTTATTAGATAAACTTCAGGTTTTATTCCCAATACTTCAAGATACTCAATCTCTCTGTTCAGTTTCATTGTGGCAAGCTCTGTTGCAATCGCAGAGCCACTCCTTGTAAGAATTATGAGTCCTGTAAAAAATGGACCAATTTCTTTTAACACAAGCCACAGAAGTATTTTCCCAATCACATTGCTTGAGCCTGCTCCAGCTATTGAAGCTGTCTGAAGAACTATAACAAAGCCTATAAGCAATCCTGAGATTGTTACTGCAGGAACTGCCTGTATTCCTGTGAAGTATATTTGTCTTAAAAGAACTTCTGTAAAAGGTGACATTACTGCCTTTTTGCCCTTACTTTAAATACAAAGTCATAGTTTAAAATATCTTCCCAATGGTATCCTTTAAGAGTTGACCTTGTATCATCAGCATCTCCATAGGGATTACCAGGTATGAAAAACCAGTTCATTACAACATCACCAGAGTGTCTTAGCACTATCCAGTATCTTCCCTTTTCTATCTTTACTTTATCTGGAAATGTAAAATCAATCCAGTAATAGCCTGGTTTTTTCTGAATGTTTTCAAGAAATACTGGATTTGATCTAAATCCTTTAAGTCCAGGCTTACTTTTTTCATCATATACAAGGTCAATATATACAGTGCCATCACCTCCGAATTTTCTCATTGCAAGGGATATTTTTTCAATCTCTATTGGTTCATCAATCCTGAATGCCTGAGCATAGATGTATTTTGAAGTAACATACTCTGCTGTTTCTTTATCAAGAATTTTCATTGCTCTATCTCCAGAAACCTGATATAGTTCAACGAGAGTGGGAAAATCCATATTTCCGAATTCAAATATTCTTTCTTTTGGTAAAGGAAGTGGAAGTGATGGAGGTGGTGGTTTTTCTATTATCTCTTTTTTAACTATTATTTTATTGCTTAGAAGATAGGCTTTTGGTGAGGCTTCAGATGCTTTTGGTGATATGTGAATCCTGTCAGAGACAAACTTAGCCTCAACTGTCTCACTGTATGAAGGCAAATAAGGAGAAGCTCTCCATGTATCATTTACCTCATCTGACTCAAGAGCATGGGTTTGCTTTATATGCCTTGATGAAGTAAACTGCTTTGACTGCTGGGGGTCATAGCTCAGCCATCCAAGATCAGGGAAATAAATCTCTATCCATGCATGCCCTCCCTGTCCCATGCTCTGAACAAGAAAGTTTTTTCCCAGTGGAATCTTCCATTGTTCTCTTAATGTAAGCCCACCAACAACCCTTGATGGAATTCCAGATGCTCTGAGAAGCGCTATTGCTATATGGGCAAAGTTCTGACAGTTTCCCTTTCTTGTTTTAAGTGTCCATAAAGCATCAAACTGAGGAGGATTGTAGGTGTATTTTATGTTATCAGCAATCCAGTTGAGAATTTTTGTAACTGCTTCATACTCTGTTTGAGCATTCTCTGTAAGCTTCCTGGCAAGCTTTATGATTTCAGGATTCTCAGACTGCACAAGCTCTGTTGATTTAAGAAAGATTCTTTCAAAGTCAGGAATGTCTTTTAGAGGAAAATCTGCTACTGAGTTTTCTGCTTTAAGTTCTGAATCAACATAGGCTTCAAATGTAACAGTTACTTTCACTGGTTTTGTGAGATTTCTCCAGCTTGCAATACCCCAGTGATTTCCATACTGATCAATTATCTTTTCAAATTTTTCAGGCTCCGGGTCAATTTTTACATCAAGATTATAGATGCTCTGGGATACGAATTTATTTGAAAAATCTTTTGGAAGAGCAAATCGGAAACTAAGTGTTTCAAGAGGTTTGGGCACATCAAATCGCATCTGCTGGGTTATCTTTATTCTGCTTTGAAGATTGCCTTCAAGAATAAGGGTTTTTGAGAATGCAGTGTATGATTTAAAAAGAAGGCATAGAAAAATTATCAAATTTATCAAAATTTTTAGCTTTTTCATTGAATTTTAATTTTTAGGGCAGGCTAATGCCTGCCCTTTCTGAGTTTAATCACACACATTATTTCTGCAGCTACCACTACAGCACTGACTATTAGATGTGCACCACCATCCAGATGGAGTGCATGGTTTTACAGCTAACATTGTTTCAACTTTTCCATCAGCTTTCATTGCAAAGCAGTAATCAACATTTTGAGATGCAGTAGCAGTGTCTTTGTTGTGTGTAATAAATAAAAATCCAGCAGCAACTACCACAATACACATGGCAACCAGAAAAAGTTTTCTTTTCATTTTCTAACCTCCATATTTTAATTTAAGCTCCTCAAGGAGTTATAAAAAATTTTATGAATACTAACTAAATTTCTCAAGGTAATTTTCACCTCTATCATCTTGTCTCAATATTCAGCTTTACCTCAAAAAACTCTGATGCTCTGCTCTGTCCTTTCTCAATAATCTGAACTCCTCTTGTTTTATCTCCCAGTTCTTCAAGTTTTGTTCTTATTTTATAAACTCCTCCAGCTGGTTCAAGCTCCACTGCGCCGAGCTCACCTGTGCTTGCATAAACAATGATGCTTTCTTCACCAAAGGGTGGAGTTACCTCAAGCTCAAATCTATCAGGACCTGAAGGTATCTCATAAACAACTCCTCCCTGAAAATAGTTATCCTTTCTGTAAGGATTGGGAAGAATCTGAACAATGCTTCCATCTGCCTGTCTGTAAACAACTCTTGCATAAAAGGGTTTGTTTCCTTTTAGAAAAATTTTAATCTTCTCTCCAGCGTGATACTCCCTTTTTTCTGTCCATATCTGTACCTTAAGAGGAGCAGAGGGATCATCAAGAAGAGTTGCCTGAGAGAGATTTTTCATTGCATTTTCATCAGGAATAACCTCTGCCTTGATTTTAATTCTGTAACAATCTCCGACTTTTGGAGGTTCACTGTCCCAGATTGCCCTTTGCTCAATAATTCTTACATTTGCATTTGTATAGGCATTTACAATATCCTTCTGAAGTTCAAAGTCCTTAATCTGAGTTTCAGACTGAATATAGGTTGATACCTGCTCAATTGCTTTTCTTTTTGCATCATGAAGCGCTGTTTCCTCTGTCTGCCTTTTTGTTCTGTCCTCACTCATGCAAGCATATCCTTCTGCTTCTGTAATCGTTGACTGTGAAGCGAAGGCAATAGAACTAAAAATTAGTATTACTAATGCAATATAAAAAATTTTTCTCATAGCAGTTTTAACACTTTACTTTGTATGCAACACACTTCCCACTTTTATCAGGACAGCATCTTTCACACCAGTGCTGACCATTCTGATCACAGCAACATACTCTTTCATAGCAACCATTTGGCTGAAGATTCCATAGACCACAGTTTGCTGAAGCTGCAAAGAGAGTATTTTCTGAGTTAATATTACATGAATTAGACTGATCAACGGATTTTGTTGTTGACAGACCTGATGAAGTAAATGCAAATATCACTCCAATTAAAACCATTGATAAAACTAACCTTTTCATCTTTAACCTCCTAAATTATTTAATTGTTAATCTTTCCATTAAAAATTTTACCTGCCTGTCTTCAGGATTGAGTCTCAAAACTTCTTCAAATACCTTTTTTGCTTCTTCTTCCCTGCCAGCTTGATAATACATTAAACCGAGGGATTTCTGCAAAGTGGCATCCTTTGGAAACTTTTCCACCCCCTCTCTAAGATAATTCAATGCTTTTTCATCTTCTTTCATTTCCTGGTAGCAGATAGCAAGATAGTAATAAACCTCAACAGTTGGCTGGGCTTTCAGTGCCTCTTCAAAAAGTGTAACAGCTTTTCCGTAATTCCTCTGTCTGAAATAATTCCCTGCTTCAATAACAAATTCTGTTGCTTTTTTCTGCCTTTCTTCCTGAGAAAGAGCTGAATAGGGATTTAAAATTGCATTTACAACTTTTCCTTCAGGAACTCTAAAATTGTAGACACTGCTTATCTGAATATTCTTAAGCTTCATCTCATCAATGTTTATTGAACCAAAGTAATTTGGAGCAATCTTTAAAACTGTCTCTGATGAAACATTCATATTGTTATCATAAATATTGTTATCCTTTATATCTCCTGAAAATCCATTAATCTTAATACCTGTCTCATTTTGCAATATGTTGTTCATGGAAATTGTTGAATTTGTTTTTACAAGCTCTATTCCTGTTTTATTTCCTGAAATTGTTGAATTTTTAATTGAGGCAGACGGAATTCCTGATACTGAAATCCCTGTATCACAGTCGGTAATTATTCCGTTTTCAATAAAACCACGTGCTGAAATTAAGTTCAATCCTGTCTTTGCATTCTTAAGCCTGAATCCTTCTATTTTTATCTCTCCATCTTTAACAGATATTCCTTTCCACTTTTTATCAGTAGCTGAAACAAACTCTACAGGAGCATCCTTTGCATCTATGATAATCTTGCCTAAGACAGTAAGCTCAGAATTCTCGTGAAACATTACTCTTGTTTCAGGCTCAACTGTCAGTGTTAAACCTTTTGGCACTCTTAGGCTATCTTTAACAATGTAAACTCCTGAAATCACAGTGTCTTTTTCAATTGTTCCTGAAATTATCTGAGGTTCTCTGGCTGTAAGAGATGCTTTTACAGCATCCTGTATCTCTGATTCATTTCCTGCGATATCGTAGGCAATAACTCTGTAATAATAAAGTTTTCCCTGCTGTACTGTCCTGTCTTCAAATAAATTGAGCTCAACACTGCCAATTTCTTTAAATCCTGTAAGTGGTTGTTCACTTCTTAAAACCTTATATCCTTTTAAATCAGAGACATTTCTTAGCGCTTGCCATGAAACTTCAATTCTGTCATGAAAACCTTTAACCCTCAATCCTGTTACCTTAGGAGGTGGTGTTGTGTCAATTGTAATAAATCCGCTTATATCAATCCACTGAGTTTCATATCCTCCTGGTTTTCTTAAAGATACAATTATGGGAGCTTCTTTTACATTATCCCCTGGCATAACAACATACTCACCAATGTAAATACCTGGTTGAGTTTCTTTCATGGCTATGCCCTTTTTAAAGTTCCCTATATCAAATGTGGCAACCATTCCTCTGTCTCCCTCTAAGCCAACCTTTATAACCTTTCCTTTGCCAAAGGGAGAATCCTTAGCATTTGTAAGAACCTCTTTAATTATGGGTCTTTCCTCAACAGTTCCTTGAGGTGAAGGTATTTTTTCATTGAATTTATAACAGAGTTCATTGAGCATTCTTATCTGCTGAATATCCCTTATATTCATCGCTGTTGAGATTGCTGTCATGACTGCACTTAATGGAGAAAGTGGAACCCCACCTTCATGGTATCTGACAGAATCTTTCAGTCTGAGGACCTCTTTTCCTGTCCTTGTGTTTATCATCCAGACTTCAGCTTCTATGCCAAGCTGTGAGTAGGCAACTGCATAAATCTTTTTGTAATCAGTAACTCTACCATAAATTAATCCATCACATCCTAAAGCCTCGCATATATCTACTGGTGGAATTTCAAGGATGTTTTTGCCCTTTGATTTTTCAAGCTGAATTATTTTTTCATCAACAATGCTCAATTCAATATCTTTGTAAGGCTTTGAGCTAAAGTGGTTGTAAAAGGTTTTTCTTACCTGACTTGCTATTCCAAACTCTTCTGTTTTATTTTCAAAGGGAAGAATGGCAACTGTTTTTGGAAGTTCTTCCTCTGATATTTTTGCTTCAGGAGTTTCTTTTTTAAACTCACTCACAGTAGCACAAGAAGCGATAAAAAGAACAATGAATAAAATAAACAAAAGCTTTTTCATAACTAACTCCTGAGGCTTTTTTCAAATTATAATGTTTTGTGGAAATGATTTCAAGGTAATTTTCACATCTTGTGGTTACTATATTAAATTAAATGGAAGAAGTTAAGAACAGCAAAGATAATAGAGAGCATTTAGAGAAGTAACTTGACTGTGTTATAAATTTTTGATAAAGTTTAGTATGTCAAATTATGAAATTATAAGAATTTTAAAAGAAATTCCCATTTTCCAAAATCTTTCTGATGCTCATCTGTTAATTATTTCAAGAGGTTTTAAAGTAAGAAAAATTAAAGAAGCTGAAATTATATTTTATCAAGAAGATGAAAGCACAGATCTTTATATTATTCTTGATGGTGCAGTTAAAGCCTGCCTATTAGACCCGGATGGTAAAGAACTCATTCTTAATATCTTTAAAAAGGGTGATTTCTTTGGAGAATTAAGCCTTCTTGATGGTAGACCAAGATCAGCAACAATCATTACAATCAAAGATTCCCTTATTGGAACACTGAAAAGAGAACAATTTCTTATGCTTCTGAAGAGTTATCCAGCAATTGCTATCTCTCTTCTTTCTGCTTTGGTTGAAAGAATAAGATTTACAGATGAAATGCTTGGTGCAATGGCGTTCTTAGATGTAAGCAGGAGAATTATAAAATTTCTTATGAATATTGCTAAAAAGGAAGGAGAGAAAACCATGGATGGATTGATAAAAATCAAAAAAATTACCCATAGAGAGCTTGCCTCCTGTACAGGTGCATCAAGAGAAGCCATTACAAAGGCATTAAAAGTTTTGAAGTTTAAAGGCATAGTGAAAGAGGAAGAAGGATTTTTCTTGATATCACCAGATGTTGAACTCAGTGATTTTTAGAAAATAAAAATGAGAACTTTTATTTTTATTATTCTTGTAATGACTTTTTTGGCATACCATGCTGAGGCAAAGAAATGCATTGACTCTGAGAAAGAAACAGCAATCATAGGAAAAGAAATTCCTCTGGGATAAAAGCAGGCTCAACCGTAGAAATCATAGAATAATGTGAAAATTACCTTTACATATGTCTTCTCTTCTGATATTATTGGTTAGAAAGCATAAAAAGGAGGTTTTATGATGAAATATTTAAAGTTTTTGACTGTTTTATTAATTTTTACAGGATTTTTATATGGATGCGCTCAAAAGGAGATTTCAAAATGCACGCTACCTGAGGATAACCCTGAACATCACTATCTCATTGGAATGAAAGCTCTGGATGATGGAAATCCTGAGCTTGCGATTGAAAAGTTTGAAAGAGCCATTTACTGCGATGAAAAATTTTCAAAGGCTTACTCTGGGCTTGCCATTGCAAAGTCTGAAAAAGTTAAAAAACTTCAGGATCCTGAATTTAAAAACATTGAAATTGAAAGAATTGACAAAGACCTGAAAACTGCAAAAAAGAAAGCAAAAACTTCACAGGAAGAGTTTGACTACTACATGGCAAAAATAAGGAGTTTAACCAATCTCAAAACAAATGACTGGCTTGGAGAAACTGAAAAAGCCTACTTTAATGCACTGGACATCAAAGTTGATGATTCTCAACTTAATTATTATCAGGGCAAAGAAGCAGCACACTACTTTATGGGAATTGCCTATTTTGAGATATTTGATTTTGAAAAAGCAAAGGATAAATTTAGAGCAGTATTAAACTCAAAGAGAAATGGAAAATGGCATGAGAAAGCTGATAGGGCATGGAAAAAGGCAGATAAAATTACCCGTGCAATGGCAGGAATAACAGTTGGAGATGCTGGTAAAAAAATTGCAGTCAAAGATTCAATAACAAGAGCTGACCTTGCGGCTTTACTCATTAATGAGCTTAAAATTGATAGAATTTTTTCAGGAAGAATTCCTCTTCAGAGTCAGATTGAAAAGACAAAACCTGAGTTTGTGCCTGCTGACATATTAAACAATCCATTTAAAAATGAAATACTTACCATACTTAAATGGAAGATAAGAGGTCTTGAACCAAAATATGATGAGACAGTTAAGGCATATCTTTTCAAGCCATATGAGGTTGTAAAAAGGGGTGAAATGGCTTTGATACTTGAGGATGTATTGATTAAAATCACAGGAGATTCCAAAATAGCCACTGCTTTCTTTGGACATGAAAAATCTCCATTTCCTGATGTAAGGACAACTTCTCCAATTTACAATGCTGTCATGAATATTGTTACAAGGGGAATAATGGAGCCTGAGCTTTCAGGAGAGTTCAATCCTGAAAGAGCAGTTGATGGCGCAGAAGCAATTCTTTCAATAAGAATGTTAAAACAAAAATTAAACATTTATTAGGAGGAAAAAATGAAAAGGCTGGTAGTTTTTATTTTATCAATCCTTTTATTCACAGGGCTTGCAAATGCCCAGGATGACAGGGTTTCATCAGTATTTGAAAAGGCAAATGAGTGGCTTCAGAAAAACAATCTATCCATTACAACATCTCCTGAACAGGCATTTATCAATGATTACATTCTTGTAGCAGCTGAAGGACTTCCTTCAGCAACTGCTAAAACTCCAAGCCAGAGAAGGCTCACTGCAGAGCGTGCTGCAACAGCCCTTGCATACCGACAGCTTGCTGAGATTCTTGAAGGAGTTGCAGTTGTTGGTGACACTCTTGTAAGAGATGCTCAACTTCAGTATGACATAGTAAGAACAGCAGTAGCTGGATTTATAAAGGGTGCTCAGGTGGTTTACAAAGAGTGGAATCCTCAGGAAGAAACAGCAGTTGTTATTGTAAAGGTTGGGATGTCAGGTCCAGGAGGTTTTGGTTCTCTAATGTATGAGAAGATTCTCGGTGATCCAAAAGTCAAAAAAGAGATTATTGAACCTCAGCCACAGTTTAAAGCAAAACCTGTTCCAGTTGAAGATAAATATGATGGACTTATAATTGATGCAACAGAGGTCAACTTCAGACCTGCTTTAATAAACAGAATATTCACAGCAAAAGGAGAGGTTCTTTATGATCCTTCAAAGATAAGTCAAAAAGTTCTTGTTGAGCAGGGATGCGGAGAGTATACAAACAGCATTGAAAAAGCAAAGGCAGCACTGGAAAAAAGAGGAGTTAAAAATCCATTAATCATTAAAGCCTCTGGCAGTGTAAGCCCGTCTGATGTTCAGGTTTCTGATGAAGATGCTGTAAAGATTTATTCTGCTAATCAGAAGGCAAACTTCTTTGCCAGTGCAAAAGTTGCCTTTGTATTGAAATAGGAGGAAAATATGAAAAGACTTGCATTGTTTGTTTTAACTTTATTATTCATCATTGGGGCACCCCAAAAACTCTATGAGTTTTTGGGGACCCCTCTTGGTTTATCATCAGCCTATGCAGAAGAAAAGGAGTATGGAGTTACTCGTATTTCACTGACACTTGAGGAAATAAAGGAGATCACACCTGATATTTTAAACATGACACTTGAAGTGACTATAACAGCTCAAAAGGAAGCAGAAGCTATTAACATGCTTGGTGCAGTTGATAAAGCTATAAGAGCACTAAATATCAAATACAGTGGAGGAAGTTATTCAGTCTATAAAAACTGCTGGTGGGAAAGGGATAGGAAAAAATGCTCAGGATATAAAGGTGAGATTGGCTATTCCTTTGAATTAAGTGATCCAAAAGAGCAAAACAGGGTTCTTGATACAATTGATGGTTTTAAAGAAAAATATGGTGAAAAAATGAACTACACAGTATCCAAACCCAAATGGCTTATATCAAGCAAAATTGTAAAAACAATAGAAAACGAGCTTAAGCTTGAGATGATTGATAATGCACAGAATTTTGCAAAGAAAGCAGGAGAAAAACTTGGAAAAACCTGTTCAATCTCAAGCATTGACTATGATATAAGGCGACCTTATTTCTGGGAACCACCTATTTACAAATCCATGATGATAGAAAAATCTATGGTTGAAGCACCTGAGCCAAAGAAAGAAGAAAAATTAGTGAATGTAAAGGCATCTGTTAAGTTCATATGCAGGTAAAGGTTTTCATAATATTTTTACTTCTTCTGCCCTCAATTGTCTTTGCACAGCCAAAAAATGAGGCTGAAAGGCTGTGGGAATTAGGGGATAAAGCCTATGAGAGTGGAAGATACAGGGAAGCAATCTCTTACTATGAAAAATCCCTTGCATTATGCGGAAAAGATTATTATGAATGTTATGCCAACAACTATCACGGTCTTGGTTCATCCTATGAAGGACTGGGTGATGATAAGAGGGCATTGTTTTATTACGAAAAAGCAATTGATGCTGAAAGAAAAGTTGGAAATAAAGAATGGCTTGCTACTGACCTGCTACTTGCTGGTTCAATATACAATCGCAAAGCAATAGATTTCAATAAGGCTTATAACTATCTTGAAGAATCAAGAAAACTTTTCAGCGAAATCGGCGCTAAAGACTCTCTTCCAATCGTGTATCATGAACTTGGCAAAGCTGCACGGGCGGTTGGCAAGCATGATAAAGCTCTTTCAAGTTTTAATGAATCTGTAAAACTTTATAGAGAAAAAGGTGATGAGTTATCAGTTGGAGCAAATTTTTCTCAAATAGGATTAACCTACTCCCAGATGGGACAGCATGAAAGGGCTCTTTCCTATTATGAAGAAGCATTAAGAATAGCAAAAAAGCATAAAAATGCCGAAGGCATATCAATTGTTCTCAGAGAAATTGCCGATACATATTGCGACCTTTACAAACATGACAGAGCAATCTCCTATTATGAAGAGGCAATAGAGATTCAGAAAAAAAACAATCTTATAAGAGAGTTAGGAGTTACCTTAAATAATCTTGGGACACTTTATATGGATATGAACAGATATGAAAAGGCTCTATCACACTATGAAGAGGCATTAAAACTAGCAAAGCAGGAAAATGATTTATCAACAACCGCAACCCTTTTAAATAACATCGGACATGTATATGGGAAAATGGGTCACTCCAACAAAGCTTTTGAATATTACAAAAAATCACTTGAAATGGAAAAACAACTTCAAAGACCATTTTCTCTTGTTTATGTATTAAACAACATTGGTATGGAGTATTTCAAAGCAGGCAGATATGATGAGGCACTGAAATATCTGAATCAAGCCCTTGAAATAGATAGAAAGCTGAATAATCCCACTTTTATTGAAACAAGGCTTAATAACATAGGAGCAGTTTATCTAAAGCAGGGGAGACTGAAAGAAGCAGAGCAGATATTTCTTGAAAGAAAAAGGCTTGAAGAAAGAATCAAACCAAACAGAATGCTTCACCCCGGGCTCATAGAGGTATATCTTTTAACTGGCAGATATGATCTTGCTTTAAAGCTTGTAAATGAGATCCCACCTTCATGGAAAGATAACCTGAATAGACACTTTGAGTATTATACTCAGGCAGGGCTGGCATTAAAAGGTAAGGGTGCTTTGCAGGAGGCAGCAATCAATCTCATGAATGCTATAAACATAGTTGAAGACATGAGGCAGTCCATTACTGAAAAAGGACAATTCTTTACAGGTGGTGGCTATTACGGAAGGCTCACTCCATATAGAGCCATAATATCAGTGCTTTATGAGATGGCAGAAAAAAACTATAACCTTACTCCCGGCAGCAGAATAACTTTTAAGCCAGAGGCTCCATCATGGCAAGTTCGCACAAGAAGAAGCGCTTTCAACTTTTCCACTTTTGGGCAGAATCCTGCACAGGCAGCCTTTTATTTTTCAGAGCTTACAAAAGCCCGCACACTTCTTGAGGCAATGGCAGGTGCTGCAAGAAAAACAATGAGCGAGGAAATACCAAAGAATTTAAAAGAAGCTGAAGATAGACTTTTTAAGGAGCTTTCATATATTGATAGCAGATGGGAAGAGGCATTAAAAAAAGGTGAGCAGGCTGTAAAGGAGCTTCAGCAGAAAAGAGAAGGATTAAAAAAACAACTTGATGAATTGATAGAAGTGCTCAGAAAGAATCATCCACGATATGCGGCACTTCATTATCCACTCCCTGTTAAAGCAGAAGAACTGCCATTGAGAGAGAATGAAGTTTTATTTGAGTATGCAATAACTGATGATGCAACATATTTATTTGTCATCAAAAAAGGTGGCGTAAAAAGGCTTATAAAAATACCTTTAACAAGACAGTCCCTTGAAGATACAGTAAAGTCATTCATTGAACCAATGAATACAAGGAATCCATCAAGATTTTCAGTTAGTCTGGCTAAAAAACTTTATGAAACTCTGCTTTCAGAGGCATTGAAAGAGGTAAAAGAAAATGAAAGAATAATTATCGTTCCAGACGGAATTTTGGGATTACTTCCTTTTGAAGCACTCATTATAAAGGAAGGCACAGACTTTAAAGACAGCACATATGTGGCAGACAGATACACAATCACCTACTATCAATCAGCAACTATTATGGCACTTCAGAGGATTTTAAAAGATGTGCAGCCTGAAAAGCCTCTTTTTGCACTTGGCAACCCTGTTTACAGCAAGGATGACCCAAGATATATTGCATGGAAACAGGGAAGAAAAGATGTGCAGTTTGTAAATCTCAATCAATATGCCTTCAGAGGTCTTGCAATAAAAGCAAAATGGGGCGCTGTAACAGATGAAGACAGGGAAAACAGGATAGTGTTTCCACCACTTTTAGAGACAGAAGATGAAGTAAGAGAGATTGCAAAGATAATGGGAGTAAAGGTAGAACCACCTCAGGTTTTGCTTTCTGTGATGGCTAATGAAACAAATCTTAAAAACGCAGGGCTTGAAAAATACAGATACATCCATCTTGCAACCCATGCCTCACTTCCTGGAATGATTCAGGGAATAAATGAGCCATTTATTTTGCTTTCTCAGGTTGAAAATAAAGGAGATGATGGATTTTTAACTCTCAGCGAGGTTGCAGGCATGAAACTCAATGCAGATATGGTTGTTTTATCTGCCTGTGTTACTGGAGTTGGGAAAGAGGTTGAAGGAGAGGGAGTTGTAAATTTTACAAGGGCATTTCAACAGGCAGGGGCAAAGGCAGTAGTGGTAAGCCTTTGGGAAGTGGCATCTGAGCCAGCAGTGGAATATATGAAGACTTTGTATAGCCATCTGAAAGCAGGTAAGAACAGGGCAGAGGCAATGAATCTGACACGAACAAAGATGAAGGCAAAATATCCAAATCCATTTTATTGGGCAGTGTTTATTATGCACGGCGAAGGTTTTTAAACTTTGAACTTTGAATTTTAAACTTTGAATCCCCCCGAAGGGGTGTTTGAACTTTGAATCGCCGCAAGGCGTTTGAACTTTGAATCCCCCATAGGGTTTTTGAACTTTAAACTTTGAATTTTGAATACCCCGAAGGGGTGTTGAGGAGGTAAAATATGCCACGCTCTTTTGAGGAACTTGAAGTCTGGCAGAGAGCACTGGAGCTTTCAAAAATGATTTATGCATTGACAGACACAGTAGGCTTTAAAAAAGACTATTCATTAACAGACCAAATAAGAAGAGCCTCTGTCTCTGTTCTTTCAAATATTGCAGAAAGTTTTGAAAGGGGCTCAAATATGGAGTTCCTGCAGTTTCTATACATTGCTAAAGGCTCCTGTGGAGAGGTAAGGTCACAACTGTATCTGGCAAAAGAGCTTGAATACATTGAGGAAAAGGATTTTAAAAGGGCTTATAATCTTTGTAAAGATGTGGCATCCCAGCTATCAGCCTTTATAAACTATTTAAAAGGTAGTAGAATGAAAGGAGAAAAATTTAAAACTCCCTATAAAAGCATGAGAGAGGAGGTAGAGGAGTTTTTAAAAGAATTCAATGCTCAAAATTCAAAGTTCAAAGAAAACAAATTTAAACCTTAAACTTTGAACTTTGAATCGCCGCAAGGCGTTTGAACTTTGAACTTTGAATTTTGAATCCCCGATAGGGGTTTGAATCCCCCAAAGGGTTTTTGAACTTTGAATTTTAAACTTTGAATCACCCCGAAGGGGTGTTTGAACTTTGAATCACCCGTAAGGGTGGAAAGGAGGTAACATGAAACCCATTAAACTAATAATCATCCTTATCCTTCTTAATGCATTATACTCCTTTGCATCTGAGCCTCCAGCAGAGCCGATCTTAAGGATAGAGACAGGCATGCATACAGCGGGGATTGGAAGAATCAGCATAGACAAAGATGAGAGGTTCCTTGTAACTGGCTCACTTGACAAGACAATAAGGATATGGGAATTAAGGACTGGCAGACCCCTTAAGGTCATAAGACCGCCAGTTGATGAAGGCAAAGAAGGAAAGATATATGCAGTAGCAATATCCCCTGATGGAAGGCATATTGCAGCAGGTGGCTGGACAGGATATGAATGGGATAAAACTTGTTCCATCTACATCTTTGACAGGGAAACAGGTGGATTGATAAAGACCATAAAAGGCCTGCCAGAGGTAATATTCCATCTTTCCTTTTCAAAGGATGGCAAATTCCTTGTTGCAGGGCTTGGTCTAAATAATGGCATCAGAATCTATTCCACAGATGGATATTCCCTTATAAAAGAGGATAAAGCTTATGGAGATAGTGTCTATGGCTTTGATTTTAGTAGTGATGGAAGGCTCGTTGTAAGCTCCTATGATGGTTATATAAGGCTTTATGACAGAAATTTCAACTTAATTAAAAAAGAAAAGGCACCAGGTGGAAAAAGACCTTATCATATATCCTTTTCTCCTGATGGCTCAAAGATAGCAGTGGGATATGAAGATACCCCAAATCTTGATATCCTTTCATCCGATGACCTTAAGCCTCTTTACAGGGCAGATACATCTGAATTTTCAGATTGTGATTTTTCCAAAGTTACATGGTCTTATGATGGAAGGTTTTTGTATGCTGGTGGAAGATGTGCAAAACTATTTGATAATAAATGGAAATTTATTATCCGTCGCTGGGATAGGGCTGGTAAAGGGAGTTATATTGATATACCTGTAGCAGAAGATACTATAATGCACATACTTCCACTTAAGGACAATGGCATTGCCTTTGCATCAGCTGAGCCGTCTTTTGGTATAGTTGATGCATCTGGAAGGCTTGCTATTTTTAAGGGAAATGAGAAAGCAGACCTAAGAGGGCAATGGGAAAAATTCCTTTTATCCTATGATGGCTCTATTGTGAGATTTGGCTATGATATATTGGGCGATTCTCCAGCAGTATTTGATGCAGAAAACAGGGAACTTAAGACAGGTAAGCCTTCCTTAAGGCTCTTACCACCCATATTTGAGATAGAAGGGATAAAAATAACTGACTGGAAGAATAATTTTAATCCAGAACTAAATGGAAAGCCAATTAAACTTAAGCAGTATGAAATCTCACGCTCCCTTGCCATATCACCTGATGGAAAGAGGTTTGTCCTTGGAACTGAATGGTTTTTAAGATGCCTTGATAAAAAAGGAGATGAGCTCTGGAAAGTGCCTGCACCAGATGTAGTATGGGCTGTAAACATCTCTGGGAATGGCAGGGTGGTTGTTGCCGGGTTTGGTGATGGAACCATAAGGTGGTTCAGGATGGAGGATGGTAAGGAACTGCTTACACTCTTTCCACACAAAGACAAAAAACGCTGGGTCTTATGGACACCAAAGGGCTACTATGATGCAAGCCCTAATGCAGAAGACCTCATAGGCTGGCATATAAACAATGGAAAAGATAGAGAGGCGGATTTCTTTCCTGTATCAAGGTTCAGAGACAGGTTTTATAGACCAGATATAATTGCAAAGCTCTTTACAACCTATGATGAAGAAAAAGCCATTGCCTTAGCAAATGAGGAATCAGGTAGAAAAAGGGTGGAGACCTCTATTAAAGACATACTTCCACCAGTAATAACCATACTCTCACCATCAGACGGCTCAAGCATATCAAAGAATGAACTCACAGTAAGATACTCTCTTAGAAACCCATCAGGAGAACCAGTAACAGCAATAAAGCTCTTGATAGATGGAAGACCAGTATCACAGAAAAGGGGGCTTTTAATCAAGCCAAAGGGTGAAGAGGCAGGAGAGCTGACAGTAACAGTGCCAGAGAGGGATTTTGAACTGAGCCTCATTGCAGAAAACAGATACTCAGCAAGTGTGCCAGCAACCATAAGGCTATTCTGGCAGGGGAAGAAGGAGGAATTCATAGTCAAGCCAAAGCTCTACATCCTTGCCATAGGAGTAAGCAGATACAAAGACGAATCCCTAAGGCTAAAGTTTGCCTCAAAGGATGCAGAGGACTTTATAAAGACCATGAAGACACAGAAAGGAAGGCTTTATGAGGATGTAGTTGTCAAACTCCTTACAGATGAAAAGGCAACAAAGGATGAAATACTTGATGGACTTGACTGGTTACAGAAAGAGACAACAAGCAAGGACATTGCTATGCTTTTCATAGCAGGACATGGCATAAATGACAGTGCAGGGATATACTATTTTCTTCCTCAGAATGCAGACATTGACAAACTCAAAAGGACAGCAGTTGCCTTTTCAGACATAAAAAACACGGTCTCATCCATTGCAGGCAAGGTGGTGATGTTTGTTGACACCTGCCATTCTGGAAATGTAATGGGAAAGAGGGCAGTAACAGACATAACAGGGGTGATAAATGAGCTTACAAGTGCAGAAAATGGTGTTGTAGTATTTGCCTCATCAACAGGAAGGCAATACTCCCTTGAAGACCCAGCTTGGGGAAATGGTGCATTCACAAAGGCAGTTGTAGAAGGGATAAACGGAAAGGCAGACCTTTTTGGCAAGAGAAAGATAACAATAAACATGCTTGATGCCTTTATCGCAGAGCGGGTGAAGGAACTCACAAAAGGAAAACAAACCCCAGTAACCACAAAACCCGTAACCGTTCCAGACTTTCCAGTGGCAGTGAGGTGAGGAGAAAATGGATAAAATTAAAATTGATTATGATGAGCTGAATTTAAGCAGAATTTTTCTACTATTTATAACAATTATCATATTGTTAGGCACTGTAGCTTTGAGCAGTTCTGCATCGGACAGTCCTGAAATTTTTGCCAACATAGGTCATGTTGAAACAGAACCTATTGACTCAATCGCATTAGGTCCTATTAACTATGTTGCTTCCATTTCTAATTATAAATTTGGCAACAACTGGAGAATTGTACTTAAAATATGGGATAGAAAAACATCAAGGCTATATAGGAATAAAGTTTTAGAGTTTAAAGAGGAGGAATTAGATTTTTCATCAATCTTATTTTCTTTTTTCTCAAATGATGAAAGCAATTTACTTATTTTGATAGATAATAGAAACGAAGATAATAAAAAAGATATTCTAATTTCTTATAATTTTATAGATGATAAAGTTGATGTCCAGAGTTTTATTTTCAATGATTTTTTCAGAGATGTAATATCCATAGAAGATGGACCTTTTAGGTCTCTAAAGGATTTAAATTTCGCCAAGTATCTTGTGTTTCACAGAAATGACTTGGAAAGATTGTTCAGCAAATTTAATCATAAACCTTATGTACCTTATGTTTTGAAGTCAGGGGATTACAACAACTTCAGTAAGGTATCAATTAAATTTTCTGAGGCTAGTAATTTAATTGAAAACGCTGAGATAAAAATAAAAAACAATGAACTCAATGTTTCACCAGCTAATTTGAAAGTAAAAAGTTTTCCCCGCCCTGTTTTATCAATAGATGAAGAATTTATCTTAGCAGTAAATGAAGACCACACCACTCTCATTTTATATGATATTAACAACAATAAACTAATTAAATTTGGAAACCAACCAGTTTATCAGGAATGGATAGTGAAAGGAACTTTTAAGGATTATGCTATCTCTTATGATTACAGAAATAAGAATCGTTTCATTGTATGGAACTTAAAGGATGCAAGGTTAGAAAAAATAGGCATTGATGTTAAATCTATTCCTAATTTTATCCCAGATGTAGTTAAAAGCAAAGATGGAGATAATATAATAGTTACAGAGCGTGATCAAACATCAAAAACAGGTAATTTAACCCTTAAAGTTTTCAAACCGAATATAGTTTTATTCAATAAAAAAACAGGCAAAGAAATTGCCCAGTTCATCCTCTTCACTGACGGTGAATGGATCGTTATCACCCCAGAGGGTTACTACAATGCCTCGCCAAATGGCGATAAATATTTAAATGTCCGCATAGGCAATAATGTATATGGTATTGAGAACTACCGTGAGGCATTTTATCGTCCAGACCTTGTTAAGCTTGCCCTTGCTGGTAAATCCCTTGAAGGATACAGAACCCTTGCTGATGCTGGCACACCACCAATGGTGGAGATAATTGATACACCTGAAAAAACTGACAAAGAAGAGATAAAGGTTACAGTAAAGATTACTGATTCTGGTGCTGGCATTGGTGATATAAGGCTTTATTTGAATGACACCGCAGTGCTTGTTGACAGTGTAAGGGGAGTAAAGATTACTCCAAAGCAAGGAGAGAAGTCTATCTATAAGACCTATACGGTAAAGCTCTTAAATGGTGAAAATGTGATAAAAGCCGTTGCATTCAATGGTGATAATACCATGCAGAGCAATCCTGCAGTGCATAAGGTCATTGCAAGTATAGGCATTAAAAAGCCTTCAATGTATGTGGTTGCAATTGGCATAAATGAATACAAAAACCCGAAACTTACACTCAAATACGCAGTTGCAGATGCAAAGCTCTTTTCAGAGACAATCTGGCAGGTTGCAAAACCTTTGTTTGAGAAGGTAGAGATAAAACTTTTGACAACAAAAGAAGAAACAACAAAGGAGCATATTAAAAAGACCCTTGAGGCATTCAAAAATCTCAATCCAGAGGATGTCTTTGTCTTTTATGTAGCAAGTCATGGGACAGTGGATGAGGGAGAATATTTTCTTATAACAAGCAATGTAGGTTCTTTAAGCACATTTAGACTTAAAGAAGATGCCCTCACACAGGCAGAATTGAAGGAACTCATAGCTAATGTGCCATCAACAAAGAAACTCATTGTAATAGATACCTGCAATGCAGGAAAGCTTGGAGAGGCACTTCAGATGGCAATGCTTACAAGGGGGATGAGTGAAGAGACAGCGGTAAAGATTCTCTCAAAGGCAGTTGGCTCAACGATTATATCAGCCTCTACATCCCTGCAGGAAGCCCTTGAGGGTTATCAGGGGCACGGGCTATTTACCTATGTGCTTACAGAAGGTTTAAAAGGCAAGGCAGATACAGATAAAGATGGATTTATCAAAACCCTTGAACTTGCCACCTATGCAGACAGTGAGGTGCCAGCCCTTGCAGAAAAGATATTCAAACAAGCACAGTATCCAACAGCAACACCAACAGGTCAGTCATTTCCAGTGGGAAAGGTGAGATGAAGATTTCGGGAAGACGGAAAAAGTTCGCTCATGTTTGATTTTAGAGTTATGCTAAAATTAGCATATATGAGTCCGACGATATTTATCAAGAAAGGATATAGATTCTTTTTCTTCTCAAGAGAGGAACAGAGAATGCATGTTCATATACATTGTGCTGATGGTTAAGCCAAATTCTGGTTAGAACCTGAAATAGAACTTGCAAAAAATTTTAATCTTTCAAGAAAACAATTGAAAGAAATTGAAGATATTTTGGAGAAACATTATGATGAAATCAAAAACGCCTGGTACGAATGGTTTAAAAGTTGAGGTAACTAATATATCAAGCCATGGCATATGGTTATTAACAGGAGATAGAGAGTTATTTTTATCGTATGAAGATTTTCCATGGTTTAAAGATGTCCCTATTAAAAAAATATTAAATGTTGAAGAGATTGCACCAGGACATTTTTACTGGCCTGACCTTGATGTGGATTTAAGTATTGAAATTATTGAAAATCCTGACAGATTTCCTTTAAAAGCTAAATTTAAATAAACCCTTGAACTTGCTACCTATGCAGACAGTAATGTGAATTTTACCTTGAATATTTTTGGGCAGGATGGTAATCTTTAAGAAATGTTTTAATTATCAAATTAAGGAGGATAGAAAATCCCTGGTTTTCCTGAATTAATAGTAATTTTTTATCTTATCGCAATAGTCTTCTGGATTGCAGGGATTGTGGTTGCAGTCATGATAAAGATGAAAAAGACTTTTTATATTCTTTTTGCTGTGTTGTCTTTGCCTGCCTTAATGTTTTTAAACAGAATAGTGAGCATCTTTTTAATTAAAACTGAGATAGTATCAACCTTTGAAACCAGCGTAATTGCATTTACCATATGAAAGAAAAACCTAAAATAGCCTCTGTTAGACCATCTCCTCTTGCATCAAAAATAACGATTGTAATGCTTGTAATATTTCTATTTTTTGGACTTGCTATAATGTTCGATGCTCCTGATGAGACTCCTTTTGCCCTTTTCCGTATTATCTGGATTATTGCATGTATTGGAGGTATCATATATTCAATTAAAAATCTTTCAACCTATTCAGATTCAAAGAAAACGAGGATCCCTTTCACTGCTACAGATGTAGTGGAGATAGATGAAAGTGATAAACCAGAGAGAATAGATTTTGAGACAAAACTCAGAAAACTGGAGGCATTGAGAAAAGATGGACTGATTACTGATGAAGAATACAGACAAAAGCGTAAGGAGATTATGGATGAGAAGTGGTAAACAGAGATAAAAAAACAAGGAGGACTATTTTGAATAAGAAGATGCTCATATGGTTTTGTATGGTGCTATGTATAGTCGCAGCAATTGGTTCTAAAAAGGCATTTTCTTCAGAGCCTGTGATAATTACTGCAGATGGTGAATATGTGATGGGTAATGGAGAGACGATGGAGGTTGCAGAGGAAAGGGCAAAAAAGGCAGCAATGCAGAAAGCAGCAGAGCAGGCTGGTGCATATGTAAAAAGCTATACAAAGGTTAAAAATCTTGCTCTTGAAAGTGATGTTATTGAAGTTATTGCCAATCATTCAATGAAAGTGGAAGTCATTGAAAAGAAAAAAACAGTTCTCGGTGATGTAGATGCAATAAGGTTTTATGTAAAAATAAAAGCAACCATGACCCAGGAAGAGATAGAGGCAAATTTTAAAAAAATAAGTCAGGATCAAAGCATTGTGGAGTCATATAAAAGGTTGAAGGAATATGTTGAAAAACAGAACAAAGAAATAACAAAACTTAAACGACAGCTTGAACTTGCAACTGCTGGAGATAAACAAAAAATAGCGAAACTTATTTCTGAAGAAGAGAAAAAATACAAGGCAAGTCTATGGCTTGAAAGAGCTCAGAATGTTTACAATGAAGAGGAACAGCTTAAAGCTTATAAAAAAGCATTGGAACTCAATCCAGAACTTGTTCAGGCTTATGCTGGCATTGGTGAAACATTAAGCAGAACTGAAAGTAAAGAAACACTGAAAGAGGCAATTCAAAATCTTGACAAAGCAATTTCTATGGATGAAAACTATGCTCAAGCCTATGCATTAAGAGCTGAAATATTGTATAAATTAAAATGGTTAGAATATTATTCAGAGAAATTAAATATAAGCGAAGAAAAGGATTATAATGCAAGGATTTTGAAGGATATAAGCAGGGCATTAGCTTTAAACGCTCCAAAGAAAGGAGATTTATATTATCTCAGGGCTTCAATATATCTGGATGAACTTCAAAATGCTGAATTAGAAAGGTCTCAATCCGAAATAATTGAACAGTATCTAATCAAAGCATTAAATGAAATAGAGAACGCAAGAGGGCTTTGTAAAGAGAAAGATTCTGAGTGTTTGAGTAAATATTACGAGAGAAAGGTAAAAGCTTATAATCTTGCAAGAAATTACTGGATTAGACAAAACAATCTTGATAAAGAAAAACAGTATGATGAACTCATAAATGAATCAAAGTTAAAAGCTAATGAATTAAAACTACAGGCTGAAAAATTGCAGGAACAGAAGGAAGAAGAATTGCTAACAGAACTTAAAAAAGAATCAGGAGGCAGTCTATCAGAATTTGCCAAAATAGATAACTATCTTAATGGAAGTGGATGGAGAGAAAAGATTTCGGAAAATGTTACAGGATTAACAAGAAAAGAAATTGAAAAAATGAGCAAAGAAGAGCAGGACAAAATTTTTGAAAAAATAGTATCAAACATTAAACAAAAAATTTCAAAAGGTATAGCCTCTGCTGAAGAATACATTTTTATGTCTCATGTAGAAGCAAGCAGGCAATATTTTGAAAAAGGTATTGAACTTATTGAAAAAAGAAAACCTGAAGGAATAGATGCGCTTTTACTGGTTCACTTTTATAGTGTTGAATCTGCTTCTTTTTCTGGTGACATTCTAAATTACTTAAACAAAGCAAAATTAGTTGTGGATGAAAACCTTCCTGAGGCACAAAATGCATTGAGCTTAAATGAATTTATCTTCCTGATTTCTGAAATCAATAATGCAAAAAATGATTCTGCAATGCTTAATTTTGTTAAAAAACTTGCTAGACTTAATAAACAGCAGGCAGAAGCTTTCTTTTGGTTCATGTTTGCATCCCAAATTTCACAGCAAAAAGCAGAGATATACGAAAGACTGGATTTGCCCCAAAAGGCAAGAGAGGAATATCTATATTTATGCAATACTTTCAAAGATGATAGTGCATGCAAAAATGCTGAAAGATTAAAAAAATAAAAGGAGCAGAACAATGAAAAAAAATTTAATTGTAATTATATTTTTCCTGCTGATTTTATCTCCCTCCCTAATATTTGTAGATAAAGGGCATTTCTGGTGGAATAGGGATGCAGAAGTAAGTGAGGATTCTCAGAGGGCAATAATATTTCACAACAAAAAAGAAGAGGTATTAATTCTTGGGACAGAATTGAAAGCAAGTAAAAAAACAGGAGTTTTAGAATTTATTCCCTTTCCCTCAGAACCAGAGGTAAGCCTTGCTAAGGGAAGTCCGTTTGAAGTGATAAATAAACTTTTGAGAGTAAAAAGGATAGAGTTTGAAGCTCTTTACAAAGGTGGTGCAAGTGCTGAGCCTGTGGAGATAAAACTGAGTCAGAAAATAGGCCTTCACGATGTAACAGTGATTAAGATAAATGACATAAATGGATTTAACAGCTGGGTCATAGATTTTCTTGATAAAAAAGGAATTAAAAAGATTGAAATCAAAGCCCTTAAGAATTTTTCAGCTATTGCCGAAGATTATATAAAAAGGGGGATTAAATACTTTGTGTTTGATTATGTAGAAGTAAATAACACACAACAGTTTATTGAACCTTTAATTTACAGATTTAAATCAGACAAACTTTATTATCCCTTAAAAACCTCAAACATTATTGGAGGAGTTGGGAAAGTAGAGCTCGTGCTCATACTCCCGGGAAGTCTTGGAATAAATGAGAATGAAAGAGTAAAGATAATTGAAGCATTTCCAGCGCGTAAGCCCGAATTAAGCAGTTCTTCAAAGGTTTATCTCAAAGAACTCAAGCCAGTTTATGAAAAGGTAGAAGAGATTTTCACTGAAAAAGACAAAATTTACCTTCAGATGCTTCGTTATGAAGGAGGGTATGAGTTCAGAGAGGACATTAATATTGACATATCTAATATTGCTCCCTATGCAAGGAAGATAGAAAGAAGCTGGGGCTGGGATAATGAACTTAATTTTCTTGATAATTTTACACTTGATGAGCTCAATGATTATTTTGAGGCACATCCAGAGTTGAGAAAAAAGAGTTATAAGTAATGGAGGCTGTTCAATAAGAATAATACATTATTTTGTCATCCCGAGGCAAAGGCGAGGAATCTCTTCCTTAATGTAGAAAACAAGCAGGAAATTGCCACATCCGACTTCGCCAGGCTTGGACAGTGTTGCTGAGAAGAGATTTCCGAGCCTGCAGAAGGTTAGCGGATTGAGGCATCTCTTCCGATTATTTTGGCATAGGAAGGGAAGAGACAGTGACTATTTTTTAAAAAACAGAGTTTATAACAAAATTTCAAAAAACTTTACAAATTTGTTGAGTTCTACAAAATTGTCATTTGTCTTTCAAAAAAAGCCTATAAATTTCAAGCACTTACAATCTGGCATAGATTTCGCTTTTTATAAAAATAAAGTTATTTAGTTTTGAAATCAATAAGCAGGAGGTTAAAGATGAGACAGATTGCCATTTATGGGAAGGGTGGAATAGGTAAATCTACTACAACTCAGAATACTGTGGCTGCTCTTGCAGAAGCAGGATACAAATGCATGATTGTGGGTTGTGATCCTAAGGCAGATGCAACAAGGCTTATACTTCACAAGAAAAGCCAGGCAACAGTAATGGATCTTGCCAGAGAGAGAGGAGCTGTAGAGGGTCTTGAGCTTGATGAAGTTCTGCTTGAAGGATTTAAAGGTGTTAAGTGTGTTGAATCCGGAGGTCCTGAACCTGGCGTTGGCTGTGCTGGAAGAGGTGTAATTACAGCAATCAATTTTCTTGAAGAAAATGGTGCTTATAGTTCTGATCTTGACTTTGTTTTTTATGATGTTCTTGGTGATGTTGTATGCGGTGGTTTTGCAATGCCAATAAGAGAAGGCAAGGCAAAGGAGATATATATAGTAACTTCTGGTGAGATGATGGCAATATATGCGGCAAATAATATATCCAGAGGAATTCTCAAGTATGCCCAAAGCGGAGGTGTTAGACTTGGAGGAATTATATGTAACTCAAGAAAGGTGGACAAAGAATACGAGCTTGTTTCAGAGTTTGCTGAAAGACTTGGGACTCAACTACTTCACTTTATTCCAAGAGATAATATAGTTCAGAAGGCAGAGCTTAATCGTATGACAGTGGTAGAGTATGCGCCTGAACATCCTCAGGCTGATGAATACAGAACACTGGCAAAAAAAATGGCGGAAAATAGAAACTTATACATCCCAACACCACTTACAATGGATGAGCTTGAGGAATTACTTGCAAAATATGGATTTTTAGACTGATGGAGGGGAAAATGATGAAAATAATTGAGCAGGATACGGAAAGATTAATAAAAGAGGTTCTTGAGGTTTATCCTGAAAAGACAAAAAAAGAAAGAAAAAGGCATTTAATTTCAAATGATCCTGAATGTACACCTGCTACCTGTCAGTTAAACTCAAATGTAAAGAGCAGACCAGGTGTAATGACTTCCAGAGGATGTGCCTTTGCAGGTTCAAAGGGAGTTGTATGGGGACCAATAAAAGACATGGTGCATATAAGTCATGGTCCTGTTGGTTGTGGACAGTACAGCTGGTGGTCAAGAAGAAACTATTACAACGGAATAACAGGAATAAATTCCTTTGGAACAATGCACATAACATCTGATTTTCAAGAAAATGACATTGTTTTCGGAGGAGACAAAAAGCTTGAACAACTTTGCAGAGAAATAAAGGAGATGTTTCCTCTCGCAAAGGGTATAACCATTCAATGTGAATGTCCTGTCGGTCTTATAGGAGATGACATTGAGTCTGTGGCAAGAAAAATGACAAAGGAACTTGGTATTCCTGTGATACCTGTTCGTTGCGAGGGTTTCAGGGGAATAAGTCAGTCTCTTGGGCATCACATTGCCAATGATAGCATCAGAGACTGGGTTCTGGAAAAAGTAAAGGGAATCCTGAATAAGGAAACTCCCTATGATGTTTTAATTCTTGGTGACTATAACATTGGCGGTGAGGCTTGGGCTTCAAGAAAGATTCTTGAGGAAATGGGGTTAAGGGTTATTGCACAGATTCCCGGTGATTGCACACTCAATGAATTAACAATGCTACAAAGGGCTAAGCTGATTCTTGTTCACTGCTACAGGTCAACGAACTACATTGCCCGATATCTTGAAGAAAACTTTGGAATTCCCTGGATAGAGTATAACTTTTTTGGACCAACAAAGATTTACGAAAGTATGCGAAAAATAGCAAAGCATTTTGATGATTATATCATGGAAAAAACAGAGAAAACTATAGAAAAATATAGACCTCTTATGGATAAGGTAATAGAAAAATACAGACCCAGATTGGAAGGCAAAAAAGTAATGCTGTATGTAGGAGGTTTGAGACCAAGACATATTGTTGGTGCCTATGAAGACCTTGGTATGGTTGTGATTGCTACAGGATATGAATTTGCTCACAGAGATGATTATGAAAGGACCTTTCCTCAGATGCCTAAAAATTCTCTCATCTATGATGATCCATCCCACTATGAACTTGAGAAGTTTGCTGAAGCTTTGAATCCTGATCTTGTGGGCTCAGGTATAAAGGAAAAGTATGTTTATCACAAAATGGGAATACCCTTCAGACAGATGCATTCTTGGGATTACTCAGGACCCTATCATGGATTTGATGGTTTTCCAGTTTTTGCTCGTGATATGGATATGGCTGTAAACAATCCCACATGGAAACTTATAAGGAGGAAGAGAAAATGAAAATACAAGACCATGTAGAATTATACAAAAGAAACGATTATAAAGAACTTTTTGAAAGGAAAAAGGAGTTTGAATTACCATGCTCTGAAGAAGAGGTAAATAGGATTTTGGAATACACAAAAACAGAGGAGTATAAGGAGAAAAATTTTGCCCGTAAAGCTCTAACAATAAATCCTGCAAAGGCATGCCAGCCCCTTGGTGCAGTACTTTGTGCTCTTGGATTTAAAGATACTCTGCCATTTGTGCATGGTTCTCAGGGTTGTGTTGCCTATTTCAGAAGTCATCTTAGCAGACATTTTAAAGAACCTGTTCCTGCTGTTTCAACCTCCATGACAGAGGACGCAGCGGTATTTGGAGGACTGAGGAATCTCATTGAAGGATTAGAGAATGCCTACGCCCTTTATAAGCCAAAGATGTTTGCTATTTCTACTACCTGTATGGCTGAGGTTATAGGAGATGATCTGAATGCTTTTATTAAAAAGGCAAAACAGCAGGGTGTAATACCTGATCACATTCCCACTCCTTATGCAAATACACCGAGTTTTACAGGTTCTCACATTAATGGATATGATGCCATGCTCAGAGGAATTCTAAGTTACATGACAGCAGGTTTAAAGCCATCTCAGAGTGAAAGAATTAATATAATTCCAGGTTTTGATACCTATACAGGCAACTATAGAGAGATAAAGAGAATGCTGAATCTCATGGGAGTACCTTACATAATGCTCGCTGATATAAGTGATACCCTTGACTCTCCCAATGAAGGTGTCTATGAAATGTATCCAGGAGGAACTTCTATTGAAGATGTGATCTATTCAATAAACTCTATTGCAACAGTGGCATTACAAAAATACTCCACTTATAAAACAGGTGAATTCATAAAGGAAGTGTGGAAACAGTCCATTTTAAATGTTCCTTATCCTGTGGGAATTCGTAATACAGATTTATTTCTTGATGTGATAAGCCAGCTTTCTGGAAAGCCTATCCCTGAAGAACTTATTGAGGAGAGAGGAAGGGTTGTAGATGCTATGATTGACTCCTACGCCTATATTCATGGAAAGAGAGTTGCTCTAATAGGAGATCCTGATCTTTTGTTAGGTTTGATTAGCTTCATTCTTGAACTCGGTGGAATTCCTGTTCATATAGTATGCACCAATGGTGACGAAGACTTTGAACAACAGGCATACGCAATACTTCGGAGAGAGCCTCTTTTTGGTTCGGAGGGAAAAGTTTATATTAAGAAAGATATGTGGCATTTGAGATCTCTTCTTTTCACAGAGCCTGTTGACCTGCTGATTGGAAACTCCTATTGCAAGGCTCTCTGGAAGGATACCGGAGTTCCTCTTATAAGAGTTGGATTTCCCCTATTTGATAGACATCACATGCATAGATATCCAATAGTTGGTTATTCAGGTGCTCTTAATCTCCTTACTCTTATTGTAAATACCATTCTTGATGAAATGGATAGAAACTCAAAGGATTCACCAAGTTTTGATGTAATAAGGTAGAGGTGTGAAATGATTCTGTCAACATTAAATAGCACTGCTATGATAGAAAAAAGAGACAAAATTTGTAGAGCAAGAGGTGGAGAATCATGTGCCTTTGACGGTGCTATGATTGTGTTACAGCCTATTGCAGATACAGTGCATCTTGTGCATGGTCCTATCTCATGCTGCGCAAACTCCTGGCAGACAAGGGGAACAATTTCCACAAAGGGAAATTTTCATAAAATGGGGTTTACCACAGATTTAAGTGAGCTTGATATAATTTTGGGCAGTGAAGAAAAACTCAACAGAGCTTTAGAACACATTGCACTGAAAGTCAAGCCTCAGGCTATTTTTGTGTATTCTACCTGTGTAACAGGATTGCTCGGTGAGGACATAGAAAGAATATGCCTTAATGCAGCGGAAAGACTGAAAATTGATGTGATTCCTGTTAATGCTCCAGGATTTGTGGGACCCAAAAATTTAGGAAATCGCATAGCTGGAGATATTCTTCTTAAATATGTTATAGGAAGAGAAGAACCTCCCCATACTACAGAAAGAGATATAAATATCATAGGTGAATACAATATAGCTGGAGACCAGTTTTTTATTGAACCTTTAGTTGAAGAATCAGGGTTCAGGATTCTCTCAAGAATTACAGGAAACTCCACCTTAAGAGAGATAAAATGGGCTCACAGGGCAAGACTTAATGTAGTTGTATGTAGTAGAGCTCTTGTAAATGTAGCCATAGAGATGGAGAAAAGATACAGTATTCCCTTTGTGGAGGTTTCCTTTTTTAGTAAAACAGAGATTGCCCGTGCTTTGAGAAAGATTGCCTATGCCTTTGCCGATAATAAATATATTGAAAAAGTAGAAAGGCTGATTGAAAGGGAAGAAAGGAAGCTTGATTATAATCTTTTAGCATATCAGCATATAAGAGGTAAAAGAGCAGTTTTATACACAGGAGGCGTTAAATCATGGTCAATGATTTCTACATTAAAAGACCTTGGATTAGAGGTTGTTGCAGTAGGGTTAAAAAAGAGCACTCATGAAGATGAGTTAAAAATAAAGGAACTGGTAGATGTGGACTGTCAGCTTTTTGAAGATACCTCCCCTGCAAATATTTTAAGGATAATGAAGGAAAAGAGGGCTGATATTCTTATTGCAGGAGGAAGGAATCAGTATCTTGCTATAAAAGAGGGTTTCCCCTTTGTTGATGTAAATCAGGAAAGACACAGAGCTTATGCAGGATACAAAGGTTTGATTAATCTTGCAGAGGATATAAGCCGAGTGTTGAAATTTTATTCTTCTCAGAGAAATGTAAAGCCATTGATAACAGAGAGTAAAGCAAGTTCCTTTATTGATCCTTTAAAAAATTCTCCCTTTATAGGTGCTGTGATGGCTTTGCAAGGAGTGGACAGAACCATGCCTATCCTTCATGCTGCACAGGGATGTAATTTTTTGGGTAAAGTTTTACTTATAAAGCACTTCAGAGAGCCTATATCAATGACAAGCTCTAAACTATTTACAGAAGAAGTGGTAATGGGTGGAAAGGAAAAGCTTATAAAAGTCGTTGAGAATTTTGCTCAAAAAGGAGCAAAAATTTTGGCATTGATAACAGGTGCTCTTTCACATATGAGAGGAGAGGACATTGAAGAAGTTGTAAACCTTTTCAAAAACAGTGATTTTAAAGTCTTGCATATACCTCTTCCCGATTATGAAGGAGGAATGCAGTGGGGATACAAAGAGACAGTGTCAAGGCTTTTAAATTTGATTCCTTTTTCAACTGTAAAAAAGAAAGCTGGACAGATAAATATAATTGCTGGAGGACATCTTACTCCTGCAGATTTTGCTGAACTTAAGGAAATTGTTAAATCATTTGGACTTAAACCCATAATTCTGCCAGATCTTTCTTTTCTTGAAGGAAGCAGGGATTTTCCCAGTATAACAAAAGGCGGAACAGCTTTAGAAGAAGTTGGGCAGATGGGATCATCAGAATTTACAGTTGTTATAGGAAATAGCCTTGCAGTAGCAGGTGAAATAATTAAGAAGAAAACTGGAACAGACTTTAAAGTTATCGGAAGTCTCTGTGGTATCAGGGCAAATGACGAGTTTATGGAAATTCTGTCTTCAATAAGCGGACAAAAAATTCCTGAGAGATTCTTAAGAGAAAGAAGAATACTGATAGATACAATGAGAGATGCTCATTTTGAGCTTACAGGCAAGACAGTGGCTATGGCTTTAGAATCAGATATGGCACTTCATTTATCTAGTCTTATTTGTGAAATGGGGATGGCAATTAAGTTTGTGGTAGTTCCTGAAAAATCTGAGGATATTACATCATTACCAGCTGAACAGGTTATTGTTGGTAGTCTTTCTAATCTTAATGAGAACTATGATTTACTAATTTCAAACAGTCATGCAAAAGAAAAGGCAAAGACACTTAGAGTGCCTTTGTATGAAATGGGATTTCCTGTATACAGGACCTTTGGTTACACCCATAAGGTAACAATTGGTTATAGAGGAAGTTTGAATATTGTCTGTGATATGGTTAATTTATTAGCAAGGGAGGTGCACTGATGAAAGTAGCCTTTGCATCTACAGATGGGGTAACTGTAAATGAACATTTCGGAAGATGTGGACAGTTTGTTGTATATGAAATTGATGAAGATGGTTACAAATTTCTGGAGATTAGAAAATTCTCTGAAGGCAGAGACACTAAAATTGAAGAAAGCAGAGATAATCCTGAACTTCATAATGGTTATGTTTGGGATAAGGTTAATGCTTTATCAGATTGCTGTATTATTTACATGACAGAAATTGGACCGCCTTCAGCAGCAAGGCTTTCACAAAAAGGCATGATGCCATTAAAAGTAAAGGAGGGGACTTTATTGGAAGAATGCCTGGAGCGACTTTATTCAGTTCTTAAAACATCGCCACCTCCGTGGCTAAAAAAATTAATAAAAAAGGAGGAAAAACCATGAAAATGATTAGAGCATTTATAAGACCAGAGAAAGAACAGGAAGTGGTGCTTGCTCTGGAAGGAGCCGGATTTCCATCTCTTACAAAGATGCCAGTTTTTGGTAGGGGAAAACAGAAGGGACTTCAGGTAGGACCTGTTCATTATGATGAACTTCCAAAAACATTGCTCATGATGGTTGTAGAGGATGAGGATGTGGAAAAGGTAATCAAAATAATTATGGACAAGGCTCGCACAGGATTTATAGGAGATGGCAAGATATTTATAAGCCCTGTAGATAAAGCCTTTACAATCAGAACAGGGGAGGAGAAACTATGAAAGAGATTATTGCTATAATAAGAAGAGATAAAACACCTGAGACAAAGAAAGCACTGGAAGAAATAGGTTTTGCCTCTTTAACTCTTCAGGCAGTTGAAGGAAGAGGCAAACAAAGAGGAGATACCTGCATTGAGCTTGATTCAGATTTACCAGAAAGCTTTTGCACTACTGTTAGACTTAAGGCTACTCCATCAACATATGCACTTGAGCATACTCTATCAAAGGTTGCTCTTTTTGTCCCGAAAAAGATGCTAACCATTGTAGCCCCAGATGAATTGATAGAGCCTATATTAAACAAAATAATGGAAGTAAATAGAACAGGTAAACACGGAGATGGGAAAATTTTTGTGTGCCCTGTGGAAGGAGCAATGAGAATTAGAACGGGTGAGGAAAATGAAAAAGCGATTCCCTGATTTGAAAACATTAGAAAGACATCCCTGTTTTAATGTGGAAGCTCATCATAAATTTGGAAGAATTCATCTTCCTGTTGCCCCTTTTTGCAATATCCATTGTAGATACTGTGACAGGAAATATGACTGTGTTAATGAGTCAAGACCCGGAGTATCAAGCAGAATTGTCAACCCAGATGAAGGTATACAGAGAGTGAGAGTGGCTATGGATAGGGGTAAAAACATTTCTGTAATTGGAGTAGCAGGTCCTGGAGATCCTTTAGCAAACAATTCAACTTTTGAGTTTTTTGAAATGGTGAAACAAGAGTTTTCAGAGGTAATGCTTTGCCTTTCCACTAATGGACTTTATCTACCTGAAAAACTCTCGCTCATAAAGAATCTGGGGATAAGAACAATTACAATAACCATCAATGCTGCAACAGAAGAGACTGCTCAAAAGATATACTCCTGGGTATCCTATGGAGGTGAAGTCTACAGAGAAAGAGATGCTGCAGAGTGTCTTTTATGCAATCAATGGAAAGGTTTAAGAAAAGCAGTTAAAGAAGGTTTTGCTGTAAAGGTAAATACAGTTTTAATCCCCACAGTAAATGAAGAGGAGATTCCTTTAATTGCATGGCTTGCAGGAGTTTTTGGTGCAACAACTATGAATATAATACCGCTTATTCCGCAGGCTGAATTCAAGCATTTGCAGAGACCTTCATATGAGATGCTCCAGAGAATAAGAGAAAATTGTTCTCATTATATCCATCAGATAACGCATTGCAAACACTGCAGGGCAGATGCTTATGGAGTTCTTGGAGAGGACAAAGACATTGAGCTTGAGTTGTTAAATGCAAAAATAGGGGAAGTTTATTGTGAATATGTTTAGGTAGATGTATTGCCTATTTATTTACTTGAAAAGATTTTAAAAGTAAAGAAATTCTGGATACTTTGCTTGCTATTCCTAATTGTTATGTGTTCAATACTAACAGGTTACTATCTCATAGTTAACAGATATTCAAGGAGAAATGCCTGATGGGAAGGACAATCCAAAGTATTGTTGCTTGACGAACCGTTTTCAGCTGGTGTAAAAAAATCTTACAAAATTGTAATAATCAGACAAAATTGTAGAGAAGCTCTTTAGATAACTTTTTGAAATTATTAAGGATTCAGATGGCATGCAAATTGAGATACTATCAGTAAAAATTTTCTGGAGGGATGACATGATTGCAATATTTAAAAATTTATTTATCAAAAAAAACAATGGACAGTTAAATGGTAAAACATTTGATGGGAACAAAAACATTTTTATGAAAAAGGTTATAGAGAATTCTATAAAACTTGTTGATCTTGCACCACTGATTAACAGGGAGTCGGAAAATTTAAATGAAGGGACAAGACAGCTTGAAAAAGAAGTAGTTGGAATATCAAGAGAGATGACATCAGTAAACGAAATAGTAAAAGATGTATCCTCTTATGCAAAGGAAAATGTAAAAAGAGTGAGTATTGTTAATGAAAGTATTAATCATACAAAAAAAGGGCTTTTAGAGACGGAACAGAGCATGCTTTCTGTTAAAAAGTTTGTAGATGAACTTGTAGCAGCAACAAAAGAAATATCCGATGCAATCAGTGTAATATCATCTCTTGTCAAAACTATAAAGGAAATTGCAGATAAAACAAGACTTCTGTCTTTTAATGCTGCAATTGAAGCAGCTCGGGCAGGAGAACATGGAAGAGGATTTTCCGTTGTAGCACAGGAAGTTGGTGCGCTTGCCAATGCAACAATGAAAGCTACAAAGGACGTAACAGCAAAAACAAAGGGGATATTTTCGCTTGTTGATAAAATAAAAGAAAAGACCCTATACATAGAAACTCATGTTAAAAACACCTATACTCTTGTATGTTCAAATAGAGATAAGATAGAAGCACTTGATTCTCCAATAGAAGAACTTGCTATAAATGCAGAAAAATTAAACGATGTTTCAGTTAATCTGGAAGATACAGTGCATGCTCTGGATAATTCAGTTTCTGTGCTTTCTGATTTTGTAAAAAGGGCTTCTCTTTCTTCTTCAAATCTGAAAAGATATGCTGATATGCTTCATTCTCTATCAGAGGAGCAAATTCTCTCAGTAGGAAAGGCTAGGACTGATATTCATGAATATGCAAAAGAAATAGTGGAAATGGCTGCCTCATCTTTGGAGTTAAACTCAATGCATAGAAGCTCAATTGAAAATTATTTAAGAGCCCTGATTCAGCAATACGATATGTTTGAACTCCTATATGTTACCAATGATCGTGGTGTTCAGATTACTGATAACATTGGGAGAGGAGATTTCAAAGCCCAATATGGTTCAACAGGTTATGGTGAAAACTGGTCAAACAGAATATGGTTTACTCAGGTAAAAGAAAGGCTTTCAACTTATATTTCAGATATCTATATATCTGTGGCAACAGATTCTTATTGTTTCACTGTCTCTGCACCCATTTTTGATGAAAGAGGCAAGCTGATTGGTGTTTTAGGTGCAGATATTGATTTAAGAAAAATTATAGAAAATGGCAACCATTAATTTTTTATTTTCATATTTGTTTTTCCAGACTTTTTTGTCATTCCTCACCTGCAAAGTAGGTGGGGAATCTCTTTCCGATTTTTTCCAAAACAAAAACACTCAGAGATTCTTCTCACGCCCTCAGGGTGCTTTGATGACACTTTCTATCAGCAATTTTAGAAAAGCTTCCATGTGATGCCGAGGTATAATTAGCCGAGTTTTTTATTTTCTGTCATTCATAATAAAAAATGTTACGGAATTTAAAAAAACTTATTTAGTGACTATTTTTTAAAAAACAGAGTTTATAACAAAATTTCAAAAAACTTTACAAATTTGTTGAGTTCTACAAAATTGTCATTTGTCTTTCAAAAAAAGCCTATAAATTTCAAGCACTTACAATCTGGCATAGATTTCGCTTTTTATAAAAGTAAAAATTAAATGGAGGTGCTGTTATGAAAAGTTTTAAGTATTTGGTGATGGTTTTAGTTTTTTTGATGTCTGTCTCCCTGGTTAAAGCAGAAGAGGTAAAAAAGGAAGAGCCGAAGCAGGAAGACAGGGTTACTGGTAGTGTTTCTGTGGGTGCTTACAACAGGTATATTTTTCGTGGTTATGAGTTGAGTTCTAAAAGCGTTGTTATTCAGCCTTCTATTACTCTATCTTACAAAGGGTTTTCTCTCAATTACTGGGGTAATATTGACAGTGATGAGCATGCTACGCAGTCATTTGTTCCTGACAGGACTGGAAGAAAAAGTTTTAATGAATCTGACTTAACCTTGAGTTATACTTACACAATTGACAAACTATCTCTCACAGGTGGTTACATTTATTACGGAACAAAGTATACGGATGAGACAGAGGAAGTCTTTCTGAGTGCAAGCTATGATATAATATCAAAGCCGACTCTTACTATTTACCGTGACATTTCAACTTATCCTGGCACTTACTTTAATCTGAGCTTTTCGCACTCCTTTGAGGTTTACAAAGACATTACTCTTGACCTTGCAGCATCCTTTGGTTATTTCAAAGGTGATGACTCTTACTGGAGAACCTATGAAAGTAGCACAGGTGACTACACTGGCAAAAAATACAATGCCTTTCATGATGGAAAAATTCAGGCAGGACTTACAATTCCTGTGATGAAAAATTTAACAATTCAACCTATCATTCAGTACTGGTTTCCACTTTCAAGCAAGGCAAAAAGAATCGTGGACGGAAATCCATACAATCCAAATGGACATCTTGATGATACCTGGGTAACAGGAATTAACATTACATTTAGTTTTTAAGGAGGAATAAGATGAAAAAGTTAGTGAGTATATTCATACTAATAATGATGATTTTATCAATTTCAGCAAATTTAGTATTTGCTGAGAATGCTCAGGCTGAGCCTCAACCAAAGCTTGATACAGGTGATACAGCATGGATGATTGTAGCAACTGCTCTTGTTATGCTTATGACAGTTCCTGGACTTGCATTGTTTTACGGTGGACTGGCAAAGAAAAAGGATGTTCTTAACACAATTGCAATGAGCTTTGTGACCTATTGCCTTGTTAGTTTTCTATGGGTGTTTTACGGATACAGTCTTGCATTTTCAGGCGATATGGCAGGAATAATCGGCTATCTTGATAAGGCATTTTTATCAGGTGTTAAAGTGGATTCTCTTCAGGGAACTATACCTGAGGTTTTATTCTCCATATTCCAGCTTACTTTTGCTGCAATTACTGTTGCTTTGATAAGTGGTGCATACATTGAAAGAATGAAGTTTTCAGCATGGGTAATTTTTTCAATTCTATGGATGAGCTTTGTTTATGTTCCTGTTGCACACTGGGTATGGGGTGGTGGGTTTCTTGCAAAGATGGGTGCCCTTGATTTTGCAGGTGGAACAGTTGTTCATATAAATGCTGGTATAGCAGCTTTAGTTGGAGTGCTTATTCTTGGTAAAAGAAAAAATACTCTTCTTGTGCCAAACAATCTTACTCTGGTAGCAATTGGTGCAGCACTTCTGTGGTTTGGATGGTTCGGATTCAATGCAGGAAGTGCAGCTGCATCAAATGGTCTTGCTGCACAGGCTTTCATTAACACAAATACAGCAACAGCAGTGGCAGCTCTTGCATGGATGTTTACAGAATGGGCAGTAACAAAGAAGCCAACTGTGCTTGGTCTTGCCTCAGGAATGATAGCAGGTCTTGTTGCAATTACACCAGCAGCTGGATTTGTAAATATTGTTGGATCAATTGTAATTGGTGCAGTTGCAGGATTTATTTGCTACTTTAGTGTCACTGCAATGAAACCAAAGATAGGATATGATGATGCCCTTGATGTATTTGGAATTCACGGTGTTGCAGGAATACTGGGTGCAATTCTTACAGGAGTTTTTGCAGACCCTGCAATTAATGAGGCTGGTAAAGGCTTGCTTTATGGAAATCCTGGGCAACTATGGACACAGACTATAGCTGTTTTAGTAACAGTAGTTTACACAGCTATAATGACTGCGTTAATATTCTTAGTGCTCAGAATATTCATGAAGGTCAGGGTAACAGAGGAAGATGAAATTACAGGGCTTGATGCATCTCAGCACAGTGAAAGAGCATATAACCTATAAAAAGGAGGAATGAGATGAAAAAGATTGAGGCAATAATTAAACCTTTTAAATTTGAAGAAGTGAAAGAAGCCCTTGTTTTAGTAGGTATTCAGGGAATGACAGTGACTGATGTAAAGGGTTTTGGCAGGCAGAAAGGTCATGTTGAGATTTATAGAGGCAGTGAGCTTGAGGTGCTATTTATACCAAAGATAAAAATTGAAGTTGTTGTGCCTGATAGCCTTGTTGAAAAAGTAATCAATGTCATAATGGAAAAGGCTTATACAGGCAGTGTTGGTGATGGAAAGATATTTATTATTCCTGTTGAAGATGCTGTGAGAATAAGAACAAAAGAAAAGGGTGAACATGCTATATGATAAAATCGGCAGGGACTTTCCTGCCGATTTTATTTGAAAATATTTAAAAATTCAGCTGGAGTTAGTATTTTTATATCCATATATTTTTTGATCTTTATTAATTCTTTGTCACCAGAGACTAAGTATTTTGCTTGTAATTTTACTGCACATTCAATAAATTTATTATCAGAAGGATCCCTTGCAACTATATTTAGTTTAGGTGTCTGTGTTGTGAAAATTAAATTGAACCCGCTTCTAAAAAGATTAAGAAGTTCTTGAAGCTCAATCTCATCTTTGAGCCCTATTCTCTGAAGAACATCTATATACTCCTCCAAAATTGATGAAGACAGACAAAGTGTAATTTTGCCTTCTTTCCATAAATCAATAATCCTGCGAGGTTTGCCACCAAAGAAAGAAGATACAAATACATTAGTGTCAATTACGACTCTCACTTCTATGATCTCGTATGGCTTTTTCAATTAATTCAGGAGTAACACTTTTGGATTTTAATTTTACTCCTATTCTATTCCATAATTTATCAATATATTTTTCAATATCTCTCTCTTTAATGTACTGTTCAATTAATTCTCTTAATTTTTCACTTGTTGTTTTACCCTCCATTCTTGCGATCCTGGCAAATTTTCTTTTTGTTTTTTTATCAACCTTTATTATTAATTGTTCTGTCATAATCCCTCCTTTTTTTTATATTTTATATACACAATTATACATTTATCCTCTTTAATTTTCAAATCAGGGAGCGATTCATGAGAGTTTCCCTTTATGCTATAATTTTATATCATGAAAAAGTTTCAAAAACTCACAGAAATTTGTCATAAATTTAACATACCACTTATCTATAACTTAGGAATTTTGGTTATAATTGAAGTTGAAGGATTATGAATGTATTAGAAAGAAAAATTCCAAGAGTTATGTCCACGCAACATCCAGACAATGTTAATATCCCCTTTTTTGCTGAAACATCAGACATGTCAGGAGAGGATGAAATTCAGGAAGCCTATTACGCCTTTTCTCATCTTGGTTGTTGTGAACAGATGTGGGACAGTGAAGGGAAAGAAGTGGATAATTACGTGGTGAAAAAACTTCTTACCAAATACCCTCATTTCTTCAAACAAAAAAGATTAGGTAGAGATGTTTTCCTTACATTAAGAGTTCCAAACCCGGCTGTAGAAAAAGATGAGGCTAAGATTTTGCTTGAAACTCTTGAAAGCATTCCACGATCAATGGACGTGGCTAAAATTTTTTATGGTGATGATAGTTTTCCGCCTGTTTTTGAAGTAATTCTTCCTCTTACAACAAATGCTCCAGAATTAAATAGAATTTATTACTTCTATAAAAATTTTCTCATTGAAAGACAACACAGACAAATTTTTGATGGTGATATAACTCTTGCCGAATGGATAGGTAGATTTTTACCAGAAAGCATTAATGTAATTCCTTTGTTTGAAGATATAGAAACAATGCTTAGATGTGATCAGATAGTTTCCGATTATCTTAAAAACAAGGACTTTACTTATCAAAGAGTTTTTTTAGCTCGCTCTGATCCTGCTATGAATTATGGTGTGATTAGTGCTATTCTCGGGAATAAAATTGCATTGAAAAAATTAGAAAAACTATCAAAAGAAAGAGACATTGAAATATATCCAATATTAGGTGCGGGTTCACCTCCCTTTAGAGGTAATTTGACTCCCTATACAGTAGATAAAGTGCTTTCCGAGTATTCTTCAGTGGAAACTTTTACTGTTCAGTCTGCTTTTAAATTTGACAATCCTGTAGAAGATGTTATTGAGGGAATTAGAAAACTTAAAAACTTTACTCGCTATCCTCTTAAAGATTTTGATGAAAAATTTGCTCTTTTAATGATAGAAAAAACATCAAGAGAGTATAAAAAAAGTATAGAGACTATAGCTCCATTGATTAATGAAATTTCTAATTTTGTGCCTAAAAGGAGAATGAGAAAACTTCATGCAGGACTTTTTGGATATTCAAGGAGCATTGGTGGAGTAAGGCTTCCAAGGGTTATTGGTTTTTGTTGTTCCTGTTACTCCATTGGACTTCCTCCTGAACTTATAGGTTTGAGTGCTCTTTCAGAAGAAGAAATTATCGGAATAAAAGATATTTACAGAAATATTGTCCTTGACTTATCAATAGCAATGCAATACTTTAATCCAAAATGCCTTGATTTATTGCCAGCTGAATCTAAAAAAAGCTTATTAAGTTCCATAGAGCTTATCAATGCTCTCAATCTTTCTTATGAGCCCAATTTAAATCATAGAGATATAACATCACAAATAATAAAGATAATTAAAAACGGACTAAAACAACCTTTAAATGACCTTATTATTGAGGCAGCCTACATACGAAGGTTTCTTGGATAGTTCTTTATAAATTTTATCTTTTTTAGTTTTTAAATCAGCTACTCTTTCTGAGATATTCCCTTGATTATATTTATATTATGAAAAAATTTGAAAAACTCTCAGAAATTTGCAGTAAATTTAATATAGCACTTATCTATACCTTTGGTTCACAGAAGGACAATTATGAAATGCAAATTCTAAGAAAATATTCTGATGTTAAATATTTATTTGACAGATATTTTGAAGAGGCTCTTGAAGGGTATTAAATAAATGTTAAACAAACAGTTCATACTTCAAAAATAAGTACTAATCTTAATTTCTTGACCGCAGGTGATTCAAATGTTATAATAGTTTATCGGCAATCATTTGCCGTTTATAGTATGAATAAAAGTGAAAACATAGAATTAAAAGCATTATTTGAAGTTAGCAGGGTTTTAACTTCATCCTTTGACCTTGAGAAAAATCTTCACTCTGTGCTTGAGATTTTATCAAAACAGCTTGATATGCGAAGAGGAAGTATTTTTATCTTTGATAAAAAAACAGAGGAAATCAGCATTGTGGCTGCCTATGGACTTACTCAGGAAGAGATTAGCAGAGGCAAATATAAAGTAGGAGAAGGTATTGTCGGTAAAGTAATAGAGACAGGATTGCCGATGTTTATTCCTGACATTGAAAAGGAGCCTCAGTTTCTCAATAAAACAGGAAGCAGACCAGATAAAAGAGGCATTTCCTTTCTTTGTGTTCCGATAAAAATTGAGGATGAAATTCTTGGCGTTGTCTCTGCTGATAGAATCTATGCAGATGAAAGAGGAGAAGTGGATGATGACCTCCGAGTTCTTTCAATAGTTGCATCCCTTATTGCTCAGTTTCTGAAGCTATGGGAGAGTTATAAGGTCATGGAAGATGAGAATCTTCTGCTGAGAGCACAACTTAAAGACAGATACAACTTTCCCAATCTTGTAGGACAATCACCCTCTTTTCAGGCAGTACTTAAAACAGTTATGAAAGTTGCAGGAACAGACGCCACAGTGTTACTTTTTGGAGAATCTGGAACAGGTAAAGAGCTTATTGCAAAGACAATTCATTTTCAGAGTAAAAGATCAAAGGGACCTTTTGTAGCAATAAACTGTGCAGCAATTCCTGAAAACCTTCTTGAAGCAGAGCTTTTTGGCTCTGAAAAAGGAGCATTTACAGGTGCTGTAAAAAGAATTGGCAAATTTGAACAGGCAAATGGAGGCACAATTTTCCTTGATGAAGTTGGCGAGTTACCTATTTCACTTCAACCAAAATTATTAAGAGTGCTTCAGGAAAGAACAGTTGAGCCTCTTGGTTCAACAAAAACAGTGAAGGTTGATGTAAGACTCATCTCAGCCACAAATAAAGATCTTTCAGAGGAGATAAGAAAAGGAACTTTCAGAGAAGACCTTTTCTGGAGGCTTAATGTCATACCCATATATATTCCACCATTAAGAGAAAGAAGAGAAGACATTCCTTTGCTTATTGAGCATTATCTTAAAAGTTTTTGCAAGATTTATAAAAAATCTGTCTCAATAGATGAAGAAGCATTAAAGGTGCTTGTTTCCTATGACTGGCCTGGAAATGTGAGAGAAGTTGCCAATACCATAGAGAGGCTTGTTGTAATGACTGAGAGCAATAAGATAAAACTCTATGACCTTCCTGATACTGTGAGAGGAGTATTAAAAATAAAATCCTCTTTTTCTGGACAACGCAAGCTTCCTAAAGAGGTTGAAGAACTTGAAAGAATACGCATCATAGATACTCTTCCAAAATTTAATTATAATATAAGAAAAACAGCTCATGCTCTGGGTCTTACTGAAAGGCAACTCAACTACAGAATAAAAAAATATGGAATTTTAATAAAGAAAGGAGTAAATCTCAATGATAGCGATAATTAAAAATATTAAATCAGAAGGACCAGGAAGCATAGAGAACTATTTGATTGAAAACTCAATCCCCTATAAAATTTTTGAAGCAGAAGAAGGGCAATTGCCTTCAACTCTTGAAGACTTTACAGGTTTAATAGTTATGGGCGGACCAATGGGTGTTTATGAGATGGATATTTATCCCCATCTAAAAGTGGTTTCAAGACTTATAAGAGAGGCAATAAACAGAAATTTGAAAGTTCTGGGAATATGTCTTGGTGCTCAATTAATTGCCCATACGCTTGGAGCAAGGGTTTATAAAGGACATGGTGAAGAAATTGGCTGGCATGACATAGAGCTTACTGCAGATGGTTTAAGAGACCCCTTAATGATTGCTCTTGCAAAGCATCCATCAGTTGGTGATGTATGGAGAAAATTTAAGGTCTTTCACTGGCATGGAGACACCTTTAATTTACCAGTGGGTGCGGTTCATCTTGCAAAATCATTCCTTTATGAAAATCAGGCATTCAAATACAGGGAAAATGTCTATGCCTTACAGTTTCATATTGAGGTAACGAGACAACTTCTTGAAGAATGGTTTGAAGACCATCCATTAAGAGAAAAAATCCTAAATGAAGCAGAAAAAATAAACACAGAATACTTCCAGCGTGCAAGAAATTTTTACAAAGCCTTCTTTGAGAAATAAATTCGTATAGCCTTAGGAACCAAAAAAACAGCTAAATTCTCTATCGGCAATTTTAAGTAATCTTATCCAGTCCAAGCTCCTTTAGTTTTGCCTCTGTGGGCTTTATTGTTTTGGGGTCCAGCTTCTTTTTTTGTAATACTGTGTGAGCATCTCACGGAAAATTTCTTTATCAAGCACAGCACTTTTTTTAGGTCCTATGGTGAGGGCATCTTCAAAAAAGCGGTCAGGTAGCCAGTTACCATCACGACGAAAACATTCACGGTAGTTGAATATCTTTTAAAGATTAAAAACTCTTTCCCCTGCTTTAAGAAATGACGCTGAAATAAACCTTCAAATGATTAATGATTTTGGCGCCAGTTTTCAATTCCATAAAGCATTCCTCTGGGATCAGGAGCTATTCCTCCAATCTTTTTATTTGCATAAAAAACAAGGGGAGTTTCATAAAGAAAAATACAAGCCTGTTTTTCATAAATAAGCCTGTGAAGCTCTCTATAAATTCTCTGTCTTTCATTAAAATTTAAAGTTTTTCTTCCCCTTTCAAGGAGACTATCAACTTCTTTATCTTTAAATGAAAAAAAATTCCACTGTCCTTTACCTGTTTTTGATGAGTGCCATAGATCATAAATATCTGGATCCCAGAGATATGCGCGTGAAAGAAGAACTGCATCAAAGGCTCTTTCTTCAATCATTCTGTGTCTAAATGTCTGCCAGTCATAGAGTTTTATATCTGTTTCAATTCCAATATTTTTAAGATTATGCTGAATAAATTGGGCAACCCTTTGAAGTTCTTTATTTTCACTGTTTACAGAGAGTGAAAATTTTAGAGAGCTAATCCCTGTATTTTTAAGAATTTCCTTGCTTTTTTCTGGAGCATAGGGATAGGGCTTTACTTCAGGATTAAAATACCATGTGCTGGCTGGATATGGTCCTAAGGAAATTCTGCCTTCTTTCAACACAGAATTTATAATTTCTTCCTTATTTATGGAGTAGGCAACAGCTTTTCTGAATTTTTCATCATTGAATGGATGCTTATTTAGATTAAAACCAAAACAGGTGTATCTGAATGAATCTGCTTTGTATTTGTTAAACTGGTTATCAAGTTCATCAGTTTTTATGTAGGACGGTAACTCTGCTACATCTATTTTACCTGATTTAAGCTCAAGGTATTTTGTTGTAGTGTCAGGGATAAATTTGAGGATAAATTTATTTATCTTGGGCTTACCACTGTAAAACTTATCAAAAGCCTTTAAAATAATAAATTGTCCTTTATTCCATTTCTCAAGTTTAAAGGCACCTGTTCCCACAGGTGCCTTATCAAAAGAAGGCTCAAGAACCTTTTTACCAATATGCCATGGAAGTATTCCTATGCTCCATGATTCAAGGACAGAGCCATAGGGTTCTTTATAAATAACAGCGATAGCATGAGGATTAAGTATTTTAATCTCTTTTACAGGACCTAAAACTCCCTTTTTTGGTGATGCAACCTGAGGAGAAATGAGAAGCTCATATGTGAAAATCACATCCTCTGCCTTAAATTTTTCTCCATCATGCCAGTAAACATTTTCTCTCAGGTGAAAAACTATCTCAAGCCCGTTATTTTTTATCTCCCACGATTTTGCAAGCTCTGGTTCAGGAACTCCTTTTTCGTTTATCCTGACAAGTCCTTTAAAAACAATGTTTGATATCATGTGAGAGTTCAGATCTGTAAGAAAAAGAGGATTAATTCTGTTTGGTTCAGAATCAAGAGCAATGACAATTCCATCATCAGTCCTATCAGGAGAACTACAGGAAATAAGTACAAGGAGTGAGAGAAAAAATAAAGCCCTTTTCAGTCTCAACTTAAAATACTCCCTTTATCCCAATTCCCCAGTTTCTTCCTGCTGCAGGATAACCGAATCTTTCCTGATAGTTTTTATCAAAGATATTGTGAAGATAACCAAGTACAAAAATATTCTTTGTAATCGGATAGGTTGCCTCAAGATCTGCTGTAAAGTAGGATTTCTGAGTTCTCACTCTCAGGTCAGTATTATAAAGAGTGTTATTATTGTATATAACTTTTTGACTTGATACATATCTTCCATAAAAAGTTACCTTTTCTCCCTTTATTCCCTTATACTGTAGCCCGAGATTTATCTTATGCTTTGGAAGTGCAGGAATCTCATCAAAATCCCTATCCTTTTGTGCAACAAATTTTTCTACAAATGGGTCCCCCTTTGTTTTAGATTTCTGAAAAGTGTAGTTAGCAAAAGCTGAAAAGCCTTTGCCAAATTGTTGAGAAACTTCCACTTCAAATCCATAAATAGTTGCCCTATCAATATTGTAGGAGACAAAGTTTATCAGGTCAAAATAAATAAAGTTATTGATTCTGTAATAATAGGGGCTTATTTCCAGTGAAGTTTTTGTTGGAAATTCAGCTTTCCATCCTCCCTGAATCATCAAGCCATCTTCTTTTTTGAATGGTAAATCTCCTGTATAAACTCCTGCATCAGGAGAGTAATGCCAGTAATGCTCAGGAGGTGTGGGCATCCTTAATGCACGTGCTAAACTCAAATAAACAAGGGAGTTTTTATCGTAGGTATAAGTTAATTTAAGAGAAGGGGCTATACCATCCATTGAAATATCTTTAATTCCTTCTTCTCTACCAGCAGGTCCTGCTTTTCCTTCATAGGATGAATATCTAATCCCTGGAGTGATGGTGAACTCCTTAGTTATATGAAAGTCATCCATTAGATAAATGCCTATTATTTCTGAGTTAACATAGTTGCTATTCTGAAAGTGTGCTCTGAAGTCGTCGGAGTAATTTTTATCACCTCCGTCTTTAAATCTTGTAAAATCAAATCCAAAGGTTATATCATGTTTATCAATTGATAATTTATAGGAACCATCTGCTCCGTATGATTTATCGTCAAACCATTTTTTGTGAAAAACACGATTAAGGGATTTGCGGGTATTGTATGCTTCTCTTTCAGCATAGTTTTTCCAGAGCCTTATATCAAAAACTCCACCAAATAAAGCCTGCTCATAACCGATGTCAAAGGTATATTTTTCTCTTTTCCACCAGCTTCCATCTTCTGGATATGCACCCATTCCACCATACATAATCTCACCATCTGACGCTGGATATCTACTGTCTTTTGGATCATTATAATCAAGACTGTCATAGTCCTTTGATTTTCTGTTGTTTACAATAAATCCCTTTTTAACCCATGAATATCCAAAATTGACTTTAATTTTTCCATCCCAGGGTAGTGAATATCCTGCATAGAGATTAAAATTTTTCACATCAAAGTTGCCATTTCTTAGGTATCCATCGCTTTTCACATAATTACCACTAATTGAATATTCAAACTGTGAAGGTTTCCAGGAATGAAAAAAGCTGAGTTTGTCTGTATCATATCTTGCCTTCATTGCCTGAACTTCAAACTCTGGCTTTTCCTTGGGCTTTCTGGTTATAAGATTTATAACTCCACCAAGAGTATTTCCGTATCTGGGGTCACTTACTCCCTTTATAATGTAAATCTTTTCAATATTTGTAAGTGGCACAGTTGTCCAGTCAATAAAGTATCCCCCAGCTGTTCCAGGCGTGTTAAGAATTCTTCCATTATACGCAAGAGTGATTCTTCTTGCACCAAATCCTCTTATTTTGATTGAGTCATCATCAAGGGCACCTCCAATTTCCTGAAGTCTTTGAACATCCACTCCAGGCTGCCTGAAAAGAGCACCATCAAGGTTTGAGCTTATTCCCTGAAGAAGCAACTCAGGAATGACAACTGTTGAATTGGGTGTTGACTGTTCTTCTTTAATCTTCTCTTCTGAAACAGTAATCTCATCAAGCTGATAAATTTTTGTTGCATCCTCGCAGAATGCTGTTGAATAAAATAGAAAAACAAACAAAGTGACAAAAATTTGCAGAATCATACTCCCCTCCTCCAGTAAAATATATTTACTATTGCAAAATCTTTGATCCAGTAATGCCCCTTCTCATAAGTGATTGATTTTATAAGCTTTTGCCTTTCCCAGCTGAAAAGCTCTCTTTTATTTTTAAACTCCCAGTGTTCAAAAATCTCATCAAGGCTGTGATAGGCAAAGGAGCTTTCACAGAGGTAGGAATGGTTAAAAATCAGTGAGTATTCAGGATAAATTAATTTAAACTGATCAGGGCAGAAAACCTTTTCAGTAACAAAAAAGATACTTTGCACCTGAGAGCTAAAAAGCTTAAACATTGAGCCTTCAATTCCATACTCAGTAAGATGAAGACTGTTACAGGCTAAAGCAAGGTCAAACTCATTGATTTCATGGCATTCTAATTCTTCAAATCTTCTTGGTTCAATTTTTAATTTAATACCATTGGCGAGGGAATTTTCATAAAGATAATTTTGCATTGTCTCAGAAGGTTCAAGCGCTGTTACATGACAGCCTCTTTTTATTAAAGGGAAGGTTAAAACTCCATCTCCTGCGCCAATATCAAGGATTTTTAATCCTTGCTGAGTGAATTTAAAGAGGAAGTTTTTTATGGGCTCATGGTATAGGTTGTGCTCACGCCATAGTCTGTACCATTTTGCATTCTCATTCCAGTATGAGATTTTCTTTATTTCAGTTGCTATCATAATCAAATAAAAAAGCCACAGCTTCAGGCTTCTGCCCGAAACTGTGGCCTTCATGACCACTGATAATAAAAATTTTTTAATGCTAAAACTCAAACGGTCTTCTGACCGATTTTATATATGGTAATTAATTTTTATTTTCTTGTCAACTGTTTATGTGAGTTTGTGGTTACTATATTAAATTTCACATATATGTTAGCCTTCTTGCAGGAAATAAAGCTATAAGGAGGGATATAAAGCACAACCAACTTATCATGGTTTAGGCAGAGAGGCAACAAACTGCTTAACTTCAGATGACATTTTCACAAACTGATTAAGCATAAGCAATTTTACCTTTTGGTTCAGGAATCTCTCTGCCAAGTTCTTTTGCTATTTCAATCCATTGCTGTATTACTTTCTGAGCATTTATAAGTGCTTCTTCCTGAGTCCTACCATCTGCCATACATCCTGGAAGTTCAGGAACTTCAGCTATAAATGCCTGATCTTCCTCAGACCAGTAAAGTATTATCTCATATTTATACATCGTCCACCTCCTTATGGAGTTTGTATTTTAATATCTTTTGCTCTTTCCTTAAAACCAAGTTCCAGAAGAAGTTTCCTTAAATCATTAAATCTCAAATTTTTATCTGAAATCCCTGAAAGAAGTTTATTTAGAAACTTCTTATCTACTCCCATTTTTTAATTTTACCATTTCAAAAGATTATTTGCCAGCCAACGAGTTGCCTCATTAAAAATCTATACGAAATTTTATCGTTGCCTCATATAAAAAATCTAAAAGAAAATTAAAATATCCTTCTAAATCAATTTAGGAGGGAGGAGGATGCAAAATCTAAACTTAAACGCAAAAGAAAACCTATCTATGATGAAAAGGTTAAGAGAGCGTGGCAAAAGACTTAAAGCTATTTTGCCTGATATCATACCAAAACTTAAGTCCTCTAAAGAGTTTATTTAGTGCGGCAACCATTGATAGAATTCTTTCTCCTGAAAAGAAAAAATTCAGTTTAAAGAATAGAAGTAAACACTTTAATATGCAGTTGATGTATATAGTGGATGGACAGAACTTTTTGCACTAAGAAATAGAGCTCAAAAGTGGACACTGGGATAGACTCAGACAATGGCTCAGAGTTTATCAATGCCCATTTTTTGAGATATCTAATCCTCTCGCAAAGCTTATTTCAAAGGAGAGAGTAGGTGGGAAGGTAAAAGAGCTTTACAGAGAGATAAGGAGATATCAGAGAAGGCTTGAAAGAGCATATTTAAAGAAAAAGGGGATTATTCCCAGGATAAAATTGATAATAAATAAGGGGAAGTTAAAATGATTTTATTTAGAAAATTATGTGAGGCAATGAAACCTATTTCAAGTAGATTTTTAAATGAGGCATTACTTACCAAGGGCTATAATAACCATGTTCAGTAAAAAATGGCTGCTAATCAACAATTAGCAGCCAAAATTTAAATTAAAAATTAATAAGGAAAGATTGATTTAAATATTTTCAACCATCTCCCAGACACCGCAAGGGCATATTCCGACACAGAAACCACAGGCAATGCATTTGTTGTCATCAACCACATACTCATATCTTCCATCAGGCTTTTCAACTCTGCTTATTGCACCCCAGTAACAGGTCATTTCACACATGTGACAGTCTCTGCATGAGCCACAACTGAGACACCTTTCTGCTTCTTGCTCAAGGGATGATGTGGCACGACATCTTTCATAGTAGTCAAGTTTGATTTTTTCATAGGGAATTCTCTGCCTTAAATCCCTTGTTACAGGTGCATGCATTAATTCTCCATGTAAATATTGAGCAAGAATTCTTCCGTGCCCAATTGCATGAGTTACAAGTCCTAAGCCTGTTACATCACCAATTGCATAGACTTTTGGATCTGAAGTCTGGAAAAACTCATTTATAACAACCCAGCCCTTTTCAGTATGAATCTGTGGTGGAATAAAATCAAGGTCAGGCATATCACCTATTGCCATAATTACAAAATCTGCATCAAGGCTTGTTCCATCCTTGAAGTAAATTTTCTTTTCCTCTGGAACATATTTTTCAGTAAACTTGGGCCAGATGATTTCCACACCTTTTTGTTGTGCCCGTTCAAGCTCTGCTCCAAAAGATGCAGGTTTTTGAATATCAATTGCAGTTACTTTTTCTGCTCCGCACAAATAAGCCTCCACTGCAGCATCCATTCCAACATTTCCAGCACCAATTACCACAACTCTTTTTTCTTTAAGATCAAAGGTTTTACCTTCATTTATTGCCCTTAAAAATTCATAGGCTGAGATAGTATGTTCTGACCCTGGAAAAGGAATTTTTCTTGGTTTATGAGCACCAACTGCTATTACGACAAATTCGTATTCTTTACGTATTTTTTCAAAAAGCTCCTTTGTAACCCTTGTATTAAGACGAATATCTGGCACAACTTCCATGAATCTTTCTATTTCCATGTGAAGAATTTTTTTGTCAAGCCTGTGCTCTGGAATACAAAGCTCTATTTTTCCACCAATTTTATCTGTTGCTTCAAATAGTGTGACACTATGTCCTTTAAGGCTTAGTTGCCATGCAACAGACATTCCTGCAGGTCCTGCGCCAATTACAGCTACTTTATGCCCTGTTGGTTCTGCTTTTTTTGGAGGAGGAAGTAAAGCCGAGGCTTTACCAAACTCTTTTACAGAGATTGGCATATCAATTCTGCCACGGGTACATGCCTGCATGCATAGATTTGGACATATCATTCCACATACAGTTGCAGGAAGAGGACTGTATTCAAGCACGAGTTCAAGTGCTTCTTTTATTTTACCGAGTCTGATAAGTGCTGTTCTTTTATGGGTTGGTATGTTTGTTGGACAGCTGTATGCACAGGGTGGTGCATATTTTTCATTTGCCCATACTGGCTTGTATCTACGATATTTGCCAGTTACTATATATGGAATAACAGTGGGTTCATGGTCAATGTATTCAGCAAATATTCCACCCTGACCAACTTCTTTTTCCCAGTAGTTTTTTCTGAATTCTGAGATTTCAATCTTAAACCATCTTCTCCTTCTTCTTTCCTGTGGTGTATACGGAACAAGTTTGTGCCATTGCCCAATATCTTTTGTGAGTTCATCATAGTAATCCATTCTGTCAATGGCAGTAAGAAATGGCTTAAGATTTTCACATAGCCACTGCCAGTCCTGTTCACTGAGTTCAAGAAGTTTTACATCTCTTTCACTGTAACCCTCAATTCTGCCACGGAAATAGATAACTCCTCCAACCATTCCAACGCAGGGTCTGTATCCAAGTACTGTTCTTGGATTTCTCGGGTTTACTCCACAGACAACTGCAATGCCACCAGCTTTAAACTCAGCAAAGGAGTCTCCTACATCCCTAAAATACCAGGACTGAGGGGGATCAAATCTTGGATTGTGTTTTGTCATAGTGTCACATCTTGCACCACCACTTCCTTGAACATAAAGAATACCCTGTGCAGCAGCATTCCATGCTCCATTTGTAGCATCTCCAAGCACTGTGATTTTAGCACCGCAGTTAAGCCATCCCACATCATCGGAAACTCCATTTTTTACCACTATCTCTGTTCCAAACATTCCCATTGAACCACATCTCTGCCCAACAGGTCCTTCAACTGTAATTTTTACAGTTTCACCTCTTGGATATATTCTTCCACCAATTCCATGCTGACCATCAGCATAAATATGCAGATTTCTTGCACCTTCTCTAACAGCCTCCTGAATGTAATCCTCAAGAATTCTTGAAGGTATTCTTCTTCCTTTTACATTTCCATGAATAATCACAGATTTTCCATCAACCCATTTTACCACTTCTTCATACGGGATAAGGGTTTCGTGTAAGCCTATTTTTGGCATTTCTCTTTGTTTTGTTTTCTTAACAGGCATAGCTTATCTCCAACCTTTCTGCCATTGCTTTATCATCTATACTTAATCCATCAGACATTCCGATTGGAAGCTCTGTGCTTCTTCCCATTGGTGCGAATATTTTACGAAGCTCTACATCAGCAGCTTTAAATACTTCCACAAGCCTTTCAGCAACTTTATCAGGATCAAGACGCCTGTAAAGTTTAGGGTCTTGAGTCGTTATTCCTCTTGGGCACTTTCCTGTATTGCATATATTGCAACGGTTGTATTCATCGCCAAGGCAATCAGCAGTTGCCTGCATTATGTATTTTCCAACAGCTACTGCAGAAGCACCAAGCATTATGAGGGCTGCTGCATTTGCTGCGAGATTTCCTTTTTTGCCGATTCCTCCAGCAGCAATAAGTGGAAGCTCATTCTGTTTGCCCTGTTTTACAAGATCAAGATAACATTCTCTGATGTTTGATGCAATGGGATGTCCCATTTTATCAAGAGAAACATTATATGCTGCACCTGTGCCACCGTCTTCTCCATCAATACATAGCGCTGCAGCATAGGGATTTCTTGCAAGATTGTTAAGAACTGCTTTGGCAGTGCGGGTTCCTGAAATTTTAGGATAAACAGGCACTCTGAATCCAAAAGCCATTGACATTGACTGAATCATCTTCATAACAGACTCTTCAATTGAATATTTTGTTTGATGAGTTGGCGGTGAAGGAAGATCTACAAATTGAGGAACTCCTCTTATTTCTGCAATCAATTTTATAACCTTTGGAGCCATTAATAAACCACCATCCCCTGGCTTTGCACCCTGACCATATTTTATTTCTATTGCTGCAGGGTCTTCAGTCATATATGGTAAAGTATGAATTATGCTGTCCCAGCCAAAATAACCTGAGGCAATCTGAAGCACAAAATATTTCACATATCTTGATTTAAGAAGTCTTGGTGGAAATCCTCCTTCACCAGAACACATAACAACTGGAATTCCCTCAACCTCATTTAGATAGGCAACTCCCATGGCAAGTCCTTCCCACATTGTTGGAGAAAGTGCACCAATTGACATGCTTCCAATCATTATAGGAAATATTTCTCTTACTGGCGGAATAAACTTTCCTGAAGATTTATCAACAACAAGTCTGCCGTTTTCAACTTTAAGGGGCAGTTCTTCTGGAGGAAGAATTCTTCCAATATATGAACGAACTCTAAATTCATGTCTTCCAGCATCAAGGGCAGGATCTGTAAGCATTGAGATTCTTGTGAATTTAAGCCTGTCAAGAGTTGAAACACCGGGGTCATTTCTTCTTCCACCTCTTTTGTATCCTTCTCCTCCACGATTTTTATAAAAGAGGAATTTATTCTGAGGATTGTATTCAGGCTCTATAGCATTATTTGGACATACTAGCGAACACATGGCACAGCCAGTGCAATAGTGTTCAATATCATTGACCTGTTCAATTACATGAACTATTCTTCTTACAGGTCTTGGCTTTGGAGTATCTCCACTTGATTCAATAACTCTCATGTATTTAACAGCAGGTCTGATCGCTCCCTGAGGACATACTGCTGTACATTGCCCGCAGCGTTTGCAACGGTCTTCCCTCCAGCGAATTATGTAAGGAAACTCTTTTAGTGTTAATTTATGATTAAAATCTAATCTTAAACCTGTAGCTGGTTCCATATTTTTACCTCCTTTGCACCAGGTGATACAATCACCATGTCATACTTCATTGGATATATATCTTTGGATCTATCTCTTTCAGGAATAACCTTATCAAGTCCACAAAGCTCTGACATAAGTGCATATTTCCCTTTTATGCCTCCAACAACTCCCGGTCTTAGTTTTTTTGCATCCTGAACCATAAAGCATGTTCCATCAGGAGTAAAACCTATAACCATATTAGGACCGTCAATACAAAGAGGGCGAAGGGACATTTTTAAAAGTGATAAAGCTTCTCTATCAGGTCTTTGTTCTATTTCTTCCCATTTTAACGGAGTAATTATATCTTTATAATAAGTAAGTGGAAATCCAAGTTGTCTCATAGAATAATGAAGTATATGGCAAAATACCTCACTATCTGAGTTATATCCAATATATCCGGGAAATCCTCTGCTCATAAGAAACTCTCTTATTGGGACAAAGGCAGTATTTTCACCATTTGTCATTGTACAGTATCCCTGAATAAAGAAAGGATGACAGGCATAAAGATATATCTGATAATTAGTATTCTGCCTTCCCTGAGCAAATATTATTTTCGCTTCAAGGTTATCTTTATCAAGTCCAAAAAATTCAGCAAGTTCAAGAGGATCACCCACTTCTTTAATGGTTATAATATCAGGATAAAAAGAAAAAACAAAAATGGATTCATCGGCTTCGCCCATTTTTCTCAGGGTTAATCTTATATTCATAAGAAGGTCTTCTTTTTCTCTGTCTGATTTATCATTCCAGTCATCAGGATAATCATAAACTCTTGCAAAATAATAATCCCTTCTAATGATACCTTTTACAGGCTTGATCTTAGGTGTCCATTCATGCATTAATTTAAATCCGGATGCTTTCATGTAATCGTCAAGAATCTCTTTACCCTTTCTTGAGCAAATTCCTGAGAGTATAGGATAGTTTTTTAAATCTTTAAACTCTCCTCCAAGGTCCTTAAGCGTAAGCCCAAGCCCTGATCCATCATGCCCTTCTTTCATTGTTTCAAGGGCAAGAATATTCTCCATTGGTGAAAAATATTTAGATGATGTTATAGCTGCTAATCTACACATTAATACTCTCCCGTCGGCAAATGGTTACCTTACATTTTTTAGAATATTACCAAAACTACATTTTTGTCAAATGTTTTTTGATATGCAATTGCCGATAGAGTATATATTTTTTGAAACTGTCCTACTTTTTGCAAGGAGCGAGGGAATTATTCCTAAACACAGACCATCAACTTTGTCTGATACCCATGCAGAGAAACATAAAGAGGAACATGAGCAAAGAAGATGTAAAGGCATTTTATGAGGAATTGTTAATAATAAAGAGAATAGATGATTTTGAAAAGGCAGTTGCAAGATTTGAAGAATTATGTAAGAGATTTGAGAAAAAATATCCAGCCTATATAAGAAACCTTCTTGCAAAGAAGGAGCAATATTTTCAGTATCTAAAATATCCAGAGAAAGTGAGAAAACATATATATACGACAAACATAGTGGAGAACATAAATAATTTTTTGTGTTCATTTTCTGTTCATCTTCCATTTTATAAAATGAAAGCAGAAGTAAAACAAATCAGCAAAGAAAGGAGGTGAAAAGGGATGAAAAAATTTATAACAACAGCATTTGGACTTACCATGGCAGGTTTAATTGGAGCAGGTTTGCTTTTCGCACAGTCACACGATGCAGGAAGCATTCGTCTTGCGAGTGATGACGAGGCTCGGTATGCAACTCTTGCTAAAATCTCAATGGATAATGCAGTAAACGAGGCTCTAAAAGTAGTTCCTGGTAAGGTTATAAAAGCAGAGCTTGAAAATGAAAACGGATACCTTGTTTACGGAGTTGAGATTGTAAAGGCTGACAAGCAGATAGCAGATGTGAAGGTTGATGCTGGTAACGGAAAGATTTTAAAGATAGATTTAGACCATCAGGATAAAGGTCATGATGTGCATGAAGAAAGAGATTCTGAAAATGACAGAGAAGATGAATAGGAAGTAACCTCAGGGGGCGGGAATTATCCCGCCTTTTATTGTTCATTATATTAAAAAAAAGGGTAAAATAAACTATGCGTTTGTTAATTGTTGAAGATGAAAAATCTCTTGCCAATATTATAAAAAAAGGACTTGAGGAAGAAGGATACAGTGTGGATGTAGCATACAACGGAGAAGATGGACTTTTCATGGCTGAAAATGAATCTTATGATCTTATAATTCTTGATATCATGCTACCAGTTATTGATGGGATAACTATTGTTAAAAAAATACGCAAAAAAGAATTAAAAACTCCAGTTCTTATGCTTACTGCCAGAGACAGCATAATGGATAAAGTTTCAGGACTGGATAGCGGAGCAGATGACTATCTTACAAAACCTTTTTCTTTTGAAGAATTACTTGCAAGGATTAGAGCACTTCTTAGAAGGCAAAAAGATATAAAATCTTCAATAATTGAAATTGCAGATTTAGTTATTGATACTGCCTCTCATGAAGTCAAAAGAGGTGGGAAAACAATCAATTTATCATCAAAAGAATATGCTTTACTTGAATACATGGCTTATAATAAAAACAAAGTTCTAACCAAAACAGATTTAATAGAGCATCTCTATGATTATGATTTTGATTGTGACAGCAACATAATTGAGGTATTTGTATATCGTCTGAGGAACAAAATAGATGATGGATTTGATAAGAAATTAATTCATACAATTCGTGGCACAGGATATGTTTTAAGAGAATAAAATGATCTCCTCAATTAAAGCAAAGGTTCTTCTTTTTTATATAAGCATTTTTTTTATCATTTTGCTGATCTCAGGCATAGCTTTATATTTTACGCTGAACAAAATTATAATGAAGAGTATTGATGATGCTCTTCTTTCAAAAGCTCAGGCTTTAGCCACCCTTATTGAAAATGATAGTGAAGGAGGAGATTTCAAATTTTCTGATGAAATAATGTGGGAATACAGCTCTATAAAATCAATAAGCTATTTCCAGATAAGAAAACAGGATGGCACAACAATTGAAAAATCACCCTCTTTATCGCATTTTAATCTTCCCTTCAATAATAGCATTGACAGAACAACCTTTGATACATTTTATTTAAATGATAAACCTGTAAGAGTTGTAAATTTTTATTTTCAAGAAAAATCTCTCATTATTCAGTGTGCTCAGAACATTGCAAAAGAGATAAATCTTCTTAAAAACTATAAAATAGCCCTGTTAATTTTAATTCCTTCAATCATAATGGTTTCAGCAATAGGAGGTTTTTTAATTGTTAAAAAATCAACAGCTCCAATAATAAATTTCTCTAATACTGTAAACAGAATCTCAGAGGAAAATCTTTCTGAAAGGATAGATATAACAGACCTACCTGACGAATTGAGAACTCTTGCCATTTCATTTAACAGAACATTTGAAAGACTTGAAAAAGCTTTTAATATTCAGAAACAATTTATTGCAGATGCAGCTCATCAATTAAGAACTCCTCTTACAGTAATAAGAACTCAATGCGATGTAATGCTCAGAAAAAGAAGACAGCCCGATGAATATGAAAATGCTTTGATAACAATTAAAAATGTTGCAGATACGATGTCCTCAATGGTTAGAAAACTTTTAACTCTGGCAAGGCTAACAAGAAATGAAATAGAATTTAAAAAAGAAGAAGTAAATTTGAATGAAATTATTCAGAATGTTGTAACTATGTTGAGTTTTCTGGCAGAACAGAATGGATTAACAATGACTGTTCATTCAAATAGAGTATTCTGGGTGCATGGTGATAAGGCTTTGCTTACAGAACTTTTTGTGAATCTTGTAGAAAATGCCATCAAGTATAACAAACCTTATGGTAAAATTGATGTTCTGATTTCTTCTGATTCTGAAAATTCTGAATTTATTTCAGTAAAAGTAAAAGATACAGGAGCAGGAATACCTAAAGAAGATATTGAAAAAGTTTTTGAAAGGTTTTACAGAGTTAACAGAACAAGAGCAACGGAGGATGGTAGCAGTGGCTTGGGCTTGAGCATATGTAAAGAAATTGTTAAATTGCACAAAGGTAAGATTTATATAGAAAGCGAGCTGGGAAAAGGAACTACAGTTACAGTTTATTTAAAGCGAAAGCAGGTGAAGACTTAAACTTTCTTACTGTGTTATGAATTTCAATGAGAATTTTGAGAAGACTTTTGAAGTCTTTAAGAGGAAGCATGTTCGGACCATCGCATAAGGCTTTATCAGGTTCTGGATGTACTTCAAAAAATAATCCATCAACTCCGCAGGCAACAGCTGCCCGAGAAAGATATGGAATAAACTCTCTCTGGCCTGATGAGCATGTTCCAGCACCTCCAGGAAGCTGAACTGAGTGTGTGGCATCAAAAACTACAGGCACTCCCATTGAGCGAATTATTGGAAAACTTCTGAAATCAACTACAAGATTGTTATAGCCAAAGCTTGTTCCTCTTTCTGTAATGATTATTTTTTCATTTCCTGTTGATTTAATTTTCTCAATTATATTTTTCACGTCCCATGGTGCAAGAAACTGACCTTTTTTTACATTTACAGGTTTTCCAGTTTTCCCTGCTTCAACAATCATGTCTGTCTGTCTGCATAAAAAGGCAGGGATCTGAATAACATCAAGAACATCTCTGGCAATCTCAATCTCTTCTACAGAATGGACATCGCTTAGAATTGGCAGATTAAATTCTTCTTTCACTTTATTTAATATCTCAAGCCCTTTTTTTATTCCAGGACCTCTGTAAGAATTTATTGATGAGCGATTTGCTTTATCATAGGAAGATTTAAATATGAAAGGAATTTTCAAGTTCTGAGTAATTTCATTTAATTTTTCAGCAGTTTTAAATACTATTTCTTCAGACTCTATAACACATGGACCTGCTATTATGAAAAGTTCGCCTTTTTTTATTTCAATTTTATCAATAGAAAACATTATTTTTTCTGCTGTAATTCAAAAGCCTTTTTAGCTGCTTCTGCAGCCTGTTTAGCTTCTTCAGCAGCTTTTTTAGCCTCTTCAGCAGCTTTTTTAGCCTCTTCTATATCAGTTTCTTTTTTCCCTTCTTTTGTTTCAATTTTTTTAATTATAGACGGAGTTATTGCCAGTTTATAGATTTTTTCATCTGCTGAAGGACTTCCCCAATCACTAATTTTTACAATATAACCAGAATTTCTATCACATATCCATAGTTTTCCATCAATCCATACCATTGCTGAAGGAGATGAAATATAACGAGAATTTGATATTTCCTCAATAACCCTTCCAGTTACAGTATCTAATCTGACAATTTTTACATTATCTGATGAATCAGAGGGAAGGGCAGGATTTATAATTCCAGCGATTATTAAATATTCACCATCCCATGCTAAAGCAGCAGGATAGCTAACAGGTGAGAGATATTCTTCAATTACTGAGCCATCTTCTGTAGTTATTTTAAATATTTTCCCTCTTTTAGAGTCAGCAATCCAGAGATATTTTCCATCAAATGTCATGTCTTCAGGATAGATTTTATTTAGTTGAATAGTTTTAACTATTTCTCCCTGTGCAGTTAATTTAATAACTCTTTTATTTGCTGCATCTGCTGCCCATATGAATCCAGCATCTGCTTTTTTTTGCCATGCAAGTCCTGTGATGTAAGGTGGATTTTCTTTTGATGTTATTGTTATTGGATAGTTATTCAAAAAATAGTGTCCTTCATATCCTGTGAAAGATCCAGCGGTTGCTGTGTCTATGTTTTCTAAAAAAACAATTATACCTTCTTTTGCAATTATAAGATTTTTACCATCCCATGCAATTGCTGATGGAGCTGTGGGAACAGTTTCTCCAACTCCTGCTATATCTGTTTTTACCTGCTGGGTACATCCAAAGGCAAAAATCATAAGTATTGCTAAAAATAATCTACCCATTTCTAACCTCCCAGATCTGAACTAATCCTTATTATACAATCTTTGATTACATCAAGCAACCTTTCAAGATTTTCTTCTGAAATAACAAGTGGAGGCATGATTACTATAACATCACCAAGAGGCCTGAGCCACACCCCATATTTTCTTGCTAATTTAACCACTTTCCAGCCAGTCTGCTCTTTCCATGGAAAAGGCTCTTTTGTTTTTTTATCTCTTACAAGTTCTATTCCAGCAATCATTCCTTTTTGTCTTACATCTCCAACATAGGAAAGCTTTGCTATCTCTGAAAGCTTGTTCTTCAATAATTCAATTTTAGGTGGGAGATTCTCTAATGTACTGTCCTTTTTAAATATCTCAAGATTTGCAATAGCTGCTGCACAGGCTAAGGGATTTCCTGTATAGGAATGCCCGTGATAAAAGGTTTTTCTCTCTTCAATCTCGCCTAAAAAGGCATTAAAGATTCTTTCACTTACTGCGGTAACTGATAGAGGCATATAACCATTTGTTATTCCTTTGCTCAGGCATATTATATCAGGAGTTACCTCTTCATGCTCACAGGCAAACATTTTGCCTGTTCTACCAAAGCCTGTTGCTACTTCATCGGCAATTAAAAGAATTTCATATTTATTGCAGAGCTCTCTGAGTCCCTTTAAGTATCCATGAGGCCATACAATTATTCCACCAGCACACTGAACAAGAGGTTCAACTATTACAGCTACAATTCTTTCATGATTTTGCTTTATTATTTTTTCCATTTCACCAAGGCATGCCAGTCCACAGGATGGAAAGTTCAAATTAAGCTCACATCTGTAGCAGTATGGTGAAGGTGCCTGAATTGATTTGCTTAGCAAAGGTTTATAAACCTCATGAAAAAGCTCAACCCCTCCAACGCTTACTGCACCTATTGTATCTCCATGGTAGCCTTCCTTCAGGCTTACGAAACTATCTTTTCCTTTAATGCCCTGATTAACCCAGTATTGATAGGCGATTTTCATGGCAATCTCAACAGCTGTTGAGCCATTGTCAGAGTAAAATATCTTTGTAAGGGGCTCTCCCCATGGAAGTTTTTCACTTAGTATTTGAGCAAGATTTTTTGCAAGCACTATACTTGGCTCATTACATGCTCCAAGCAGTGTGGAGTGTGCGATTCTGTCAAGTTGTGCTCTGACTGACTCATCAATTTCAGCTCTTCTATGTCCATGGATATTTACCCATAGGGATGATACTCCATCAAGATACCATCTTCCATCAATGTCCTTTAAGAAGCAGTCTCTGCCTTCAATAAATATTGTTGGCTCTTCAGCAAGCCATTGTTTCATCTGTGTAAAAGGATGCCAGATATATTTTTTATCCCATTCAATAAGAGTTTTTTTGTCCATAAATGCTCCTTCCGAGATTTATTCTATTATAAAAAATTTTAAAATTGCCGATTATTTTTCTATTCACTGTATCTTTTCATTAAAAATGAGCCTATGAGAAAAAAACTAACACAGTAAAAAATAATAACAAACAGAGAAACTACTCCTTCCGTATCAATAAAAGTTTTTCTGATTAAAATATTTGTATGTGTCAGGGGCATTATGTAGATTATTGGTTTAAATATCATTGGGATTCTGTCAAGTGAGAAAAATGTTCCACTGAAAAAAGCCATTGGCATTATGAAAAAGTTTGAGTAGGTGGCAGTGTCTTCATGGGATTTTGTTATCATTCCTGTTATTACACCAAGACAGGCAAACATAAAGCAATTAAGTAAAAGGGTTAAAACAAAAATCAGATTTATGGAAAACTTTGAAGGCACCACAAAACCAACAGCAATTATAAGTAAAGAGGCAAACAGTCCCTTTACCATACCAGCCAGCACCTCTCCAATCATTATAGAAAATGGCTTTATAGGTGACTGAATGTAAACCTGAAATGTCTTGAAATAGAGTCTGCTCAGATTAAGAGAGCTTGCAACCCATGAATATGAATTATTCATTGAACTCATTGCTACAAGACCTGGCAGTAAAAATGTTAAATAATCAGTTCCTTCAGAGAGTTTTACTGTTCTTCCCAGCCCGAGCCCGAATGTAACAAGATAAATAATCGGTGCCATCATGGCTGAGAAAATGTATCCCAGCCTAAGAAGCTTTCGCTTGAACTGAAGCATCTCCTTAATGAAAACAGGATACCAGTCTGTCATTGTACTTCCTTAGTCTCCTTAATTCTTTCTCCTGTTAGCTTTACAAAAACATCTTCCAGATTGGATTTCCTTATAACAACTCCATTGCTTCTTTGTTTTGCAATCTCATAAGCCTCTTCTCTGCTATGGCATATCTCACTGAGCAGTCTTCCATCTTTATCAGTAAACTCAACCACGTACTCACCAACATCTTTTTTAAGCTCTGAAGGGCTACCAAGTGCAATTAATTTTCCATGAGATAGAATGCCCACCCTGTCACAGAGTGCTTCGGCTTCTTCAATGTAGTGAGTTGTAAGAAGCACTGTTCTGCCTTCAGACTTTATCTTTCTTATGATCTGCCATAGCTCCCTTCTTATATGAGGGTCAAGACCTATTGATGGCTCATCAAGAAATAAAACCTTTGGCTCAGATAGCAATGCTCTTGCAAGAAGTGTTCTTCGCTGAAGCCCTCCTGAAAGAGTTGATACAACAGAATGCTTTTTTTCTGTAAGCTCCATAGTTTTAAGAATCTCGGAAATCTTAGCCTTAAGCTCTTTTACTCTGTGAAGCATTCCATAGATCAGAAGATTTTCATAAACAGTAAGCTCTCTTTCAAGATTGTTTTCCTGAGGAACAACTCCTATGATTTTTTTTATTTCAAAAGGATTTTTTACCACATCAATTCCGTCAATAAAACATTTTCCTTTGTCTGGCTTTGTAAGTGTTGTGAGTATTTTGACAGTAGTTGTTTTGCCAGCTCCATTTGGACCAAGAAGTCCAAATATCTCACCTTTAAGTATTTCAAAACTAAGAGACTGTAATGCCTTCACATTTCCATAACTTTTTGAGATGTTTTCAAGCTTAATCATACAGCATCGTGAAATTTGGTTACTCTAAGAGACCTTCCTTTTACTTCACAGCATTCTGTAAGATGAGCATCACTTACCTTAAGCAGTGTTCCTCTCTTTGAACCATATCTGAAAATTGTTATTCCCTTGAGTCCTTTTTTATAGGCAAGAATAAATATTTTAGCAATTTCTTCCTTTTTTGTGCTTTGAGGAAGATTAATGGTTTTTGATACTGCATTGTCTGTGTATTTCTGAAATACTGTCTGCATCTCAATATGTTCCTGAGGAGTGATTTCAAGAGCTGTTTTAAAAAGCCTCTTTATTTTTAATGGAACTGCTTTTATGCCTCTTAGTGTTCCCTTTTGTCTGATTTCATTTATGAATTCTTCACTGTAAAATCCCTGTTTTTGAGCAAAATCCACTAAATACTTGTTTATTATCTCAAACTCTGTATCAAGAATTCTCTGTTTGTAAGCAAGCAAAAAATAAGGCTCTATTCCGCTTGAACAGTCAGCAATTATGCTTATTGTTCCTGTTGGAGCAATTGTAGTTGTGGTGGCATTTCTCATCATAATGCCTCTTTTATCCCATACAGAGCCTTTAAAATTTGGGAAAACGCCTCTTTTTTGTGCAAGCTCCTGAGATGCTTCATGGGATTTTTTACTTATAAAATGCATGAGTTTTTCAGCAAGCACAAATGCTTTTTTATGATTATAAGGAATACCGAGTTCCACAAGACAGTCTGCCCAGCCCATTACTCCAAGCCCTATTTTTCTGTTTCCCTTATGCATCCTTTCAACCTCAGGCACAGGATAATGGGTAACATCTATTGCATCATCAAGAAGTCTTGTCGCTACTTTTACATCTTGCTCAAGCATCTGAAAATCAATACTACTATCTTTTACATAGTTTGATAGATTAATTGAACCAAGAATGCATGCTTCATATGGTAAAAGAGGTTGCTCACCACAGGGATTTGTGCTTTCTATCTGTCCTATATGAGGAGTTGGATTGTATTTGTTGATGGTATCTATAAAAATTATTCCAGGGTCTCCTGTTTCCCATGCTGACTCAACAATTTCATTGAAGATTTCCTTTGCTTTAACCTTTTTTACAACCTCACCACTTCTTGGATTTATCAATGGATAGTAATCATCCTTAAAAAGAGCTTCCATAAAAGCATCTGTGACAGCAACGGATATGTTGAAATTGCTTAAACTTTCAAATCTTTTAATTCTTACAAACTCTAAGATATCAGGATGGTCAACCCTCAATATACCCATATTTGCACCTCTTCTCGCACCACCCTGCTTTATAATATCTGAAGCTTTATCAAATATCTTCATGAATGAAACAGGACCGCTTGCAATGCCACCTGTTGAGCGAACAACATCTCCCTTTGGCCTTAATCGGGAAAAACTAAATCCTGTTCCACCACCACTTTGAAGGATTAATGCAGCATCTTTAAGTGTTTTAAATATTGCCTCAATTGAGTCTTCCACAGGCAAAACAAAACAGGCTGCAAGCTGAGCCTTTGGCTTGCCTGCATTCATCAATGCTGGAGAATTAGGAAGAAATCTTAAAGAACTTATAAGTTCATAAAACTTTTCTGCCCATTGAGAGGGATTTTCTTTATAAAACTCTTCTGCCTGAGACACATAGTTAGCAACACGATGAAACATCTGCTCAGGTGTTTCAATGACTTCACCTTTTTCATTTTTAAGTAAATATCTTATTTCAAGAACTGTTTTTGCTCTATCTGTAAAAAGCATAATATAGTGTATCATATTAGTTGCAACTTTAGAAGATGAAAAATTAAAATTAAATCATGAAAATTAAATGTCCTGTATGTGGTAAAACTGTAGAGTATGAAAACAATCCATGGAGACCTTTCTGTTCAAGAAATTGTAAAATTATTGATCTCTGGAACTGGTTTCATGAATACTATTCAATAAAAGTTGGAGAAGTTGATGAAACAATAAATATAGAGGAGGAACAAGATGATAAAAATAACAGTATGTGGCGCAGCAGGAAGAATGGGCAGTAGAATTATTGCCCTTTCAAAGGATTATCAGGAGATACAGGTTGTTGGAGCTGTGGAGTCAAAAAATAATCCAAAATTGGGGATTGATGCTGGAGTAGTTGCAGGATTAGGTGAAATTGGAGTGAAAATCGTTGATGATATTGAAAAAGTAATTGATAATACTGATATTGTCTTACATTTTACAAATCCAGAAGCTACTTTAGAGCATCTTGAAATTGTAAAAAAATATAAAAAATCAATGGTTATTGGAACAACAGGATTTAGCAATGAACAACTCACCATGATTAAGGAAGCAGCAAAAGAAATCCCTGTAGTGCTCTCCCCTAATATGAGTATCGGCGTAAATCTTTTATTTAAGATTCTTAAAGATGTGGCAAAAGTTCTTGGAGATGACTATGATGTGGAAATTGTTGAAGCTCATCACAGAATGAAAAAAGATGCGCCCAGTGGAACAGCTATAAAAATGGCAAAGGTTATTGCTGAAGCATTGGGAAGAGATTTTGATGAAGTTGCTGTTTATGCAAGAAAGGGAATAATTGGAGAGAGAACAAGAAAGGAAATAGGAATTCAGACAGTAAGAGCAGGAGATATTGTTGGAGAACATACTGTAATTTTTGGAGGATTAGGAGAAAGGATTGAAATAGTGCATAAGGCATCAAGCAGGGATACCTTTGCAAGAGGTGCTTTAAGAGCAGTAATCTGGCTTCATGGAAAACCAGCAGGATTATATGACATGGGAGATGTACTTGGGATAAAATAATAAAAAATAGGGAGGGGAATTCCCTCCCACTTTATCCTTCAACAATTGAGAATTCTTTCCACATGAACCAATTACCAGTATCGCTCAAAAAATTATAGGTTTCAGAAAAAATCTTGTGATGTTGCTCTTCCTCATAAATTAGTCTTTCAAAAAGCTTCTTTTCTTTTTCAGTGTTTACTTCTTGTTTTATTTTTTTATAAAATTCTATACCTTCCTTCTCCATCTGCATCGCTATTCTGAATGCTTCAAGGTCATCAGTTTGAGCCTTGATTCTCTCCATCATCTGATTCTTCATTTCTTCAAATATTGTTTTTACTGTTTTAATTGGATTTGCCTCTCTAATTGTAAGTTCAAGTCCTTTAAGAACTTCTTCAATCATCTTAATATGATTCTTCTCATCTTCAGCTATAGTTAAAAACATTTTTTTACCCACAGGATGGGAAACTTTCTCTGCTGCTTCAGCGTAAAACTTTACAGCATCTGTTTCCATCTTTAAGGCAATTTCAATGGATTTCATAATAGCCTCCTCAGCTATTCTTCTGGTTCAAACATATCTTTTGTTGCACCGCAAACAGGACAACTCCATGAATCAGGCAAATTTTCAAAGGCTGTTCCTGCTGGGATCCCGTTATCAGGGTCTCCCTGTGCTGGATCATAAACATAGCCACATACACTGCATTTGTACTTTTTCATAGCTTCCTCCATTTTATAAGAAATTATTTTAAAATTATTTTAAATTATCTTTTTTTAATATGTCAAAGTCAATAACAGTCTCTCCTTTCCGATAACTCAATTTAATAGTCTGCAAATTTACACAAAATTATTGACATATAAAACAAAAAACATTGACAAAATTTTTCATATTGATTATTATATCTCTATATCTATATGGCAACCGTTAGCCGTTTAGAATGAATGGAAAAGTTTTGTATAAATATGGTTAACTATTTTTTGAAAATAGAATTTTAATTAAAGAGGCTTTGCCTCAATAAAAAACTGTTGGAGGATGTTATGACTTACGCAAAACCAAGAGATGAAAAGGATGTTATGAAGCTGGTTAAGGAGATGAATGTTAAGTTTGTAAGACTCTGGTTTACTGATATTCTTGGTCAGCTAAAGAGTTTTGCTATTCCGGTTGAGGAGCTTGAAATGGCTTTTTCAGAAGGTATGGGTTTTGATGGCTCATCAATTCACGGATTTGCAAGAATTGATGAGTCAGACATGATTGCAAGACCTGATCCAACAACCTTTGCGATACTTCCATGGAGACCATCAGAAAGTGCTGTTGCAAGAATGTTCTGTGATATTTATGAGCCTGATGGAACGCCTTACAAAGGAGACCCAAGATATATTCTGAAACTAAATCTTGAAAAAGCTGCTAAAAAAGGTTACACCTTTTATCTTGGACCAGAGCTTGAGTTTTTCTATTTTAAATCAGACAGAAACCCTGAAACTCTTGATGAAGGTGGATATTTTGATTACCCCCTTGATGCTGCAGAAGACTTAAGGAGAGATACTATCTTAGCGCTTGAACAGATGGGTATCAAAGTGGAATACTCACATCATGAAGTGGCGCCTTCTCAGCATGAAATAGACTTAAGGTATGCTGAAGCTCTACAGATGGCTGATATTGTCATGACCTACAGGGTTGTAGTGAAGGAGATTGCCAAGAAACATGGTGTTTATGCCACATTCATGCCAAAGCCTCTTTTTGGAGAAAACGGAAGTGGAATGCATACCCATCAGTCTCTATTCAAGGGTGACAAAAATGCCTTTTTTGATGCAAAGGACAAGTACTATCTTTCAGATGTTGCTAAAAGCTATATAGCAGGAGTTTTAACTCACATAAAGGAAATTACTCTTGTTTTAAATCAATGGGTTAACTCATACAAGAGACTTGTTCCTGGATATGAAGCTCCTGTTTATATCTGCTGGGCAAGAAGAAACAGGTCTGCACTTATAAGAGTTCCACTTTACAAACCCGGGAAAGAAAAGGCAACAAGAATTGAATTACGCAGTCCTGACCCTGCATGCAATCCCTATTTAGCCTTTGCATGTATGCTAAATGCTGGACTGACAGGAGTAGAAAAGAAGTATAAACTGCCTGAGCCAGTTGAAAAGGATGTTTATCATCTTGATCCAGATGAAAGAAAAGCTCTTGGCATAGATAATCTTCCTGGTAGCTTGATTGAAGCCATTGAATATGCTGAAAAAAGTGAATTACTTAGAGAAACTCTCGGAGACCATATATTCACAAATCTCATTGAAAGTAAGAAAAAAGAATGGGATGACTATCGTATAAGAATATTTCCCTATGAAATTGAAAGATATTTACCGATTCTTTAAATTTAGAGGGCAGATTTCTGCCCTCTTCTTATCTTAATAAATGAACATTTCCAATGGAAACATTTTTTAAGCCTGCACTTAAAGCAGCTTCATAACATTCATTGGCTAATTTTTTAGAAGTCAAAGGAAGATCATCCATATAAAAATGAGGATAAAATCCGAGTAAACGGTAGGGAATCTCAGGATTCAAGAAAGCAATAAACTTAGCTATACTGCTTACTTCTTCACTATCTATATATCCAGGGACTAAAAGAGTACTTGCAATAAGAAATGGCGGAATGGGTCTTTTTTCAAAAAACTTTGCTACATAGGCGAAATTTTCTAATGTTCTTTTATTTGAAACTCCTGTTAATGCAATGTGCAGAGACTCATTCCATGCTTTCAGATCAAACTTAATACAGCCTCCTGAGTGAAAACTCAATTCAATCATTTTTTCAAGATAGGCTTTATTCATTGAACCATTGGTCTCCCAGCATATTCTCAATATTTTTGCCTTTTTTTCTTTAATTACTCTGCGTGATGCCTCAATGGCAAAAATTATCTGAGGCGAAGGGTCACCTCCAAAATAACATATACAGGAGACATGAGATGTAATGCTTTTTAGTAGTTCATCAACATTTCTTGTTTTTGATTTAAAGGTTTCTTCTCTAAAATGCCAGTTTTGACAGTAAAGACAGTTAAAGGAACAGGCGTGAAAAAATACTGCAAGATTGTAGTATCCGTATTCAGGTCCATTGGTATAGGCAAAATCTGGATATCCAGAACCTGTTCCAGCAGGACATACCCAGTCTGCAACACAGTTTGTTGGAAGAGGATCAAGATACCAGCTAAGTTTTCCATGATTGTGTTGAAGAGTAATTAATCTTCCTCCTTCATTTTTTCTTAATCCACAATATCCATACTGCCCTTCCGGAATTCTGCATTCATTTGCACAAATTTTACACTGAACTGCATCTTCAGCTTTTGGAGGACAAGGAGGTAATCCATAAGCAAGTCTACTTTCTCTATGGGATTGTAAAGCCACGGTAATGGCTTGAGATGATTTTTTTCTTATACAGTCAAGACAAACTCCAGGATGTTTTGCAATGTAAGGAGAGAAATTATTGCATACTTTGCAAACTGCCATATTTTAATTATAAAAATCTTCCCCAGGCACAGTAGTAATCAAAATGGTCATCGTATATACGGAGTCTTTTTTTGATTACAAAAACTCTGTGTAAAATAATTCCGAACAGAAATCCTCCTACATGTGCCCACCAGGCAACTCCTCCCACATCTGCCGGGCTAAGAAGGGAGCCAAGTCCTGAGAAAAGTTGAATAAAAAACCACATGAGAATATAGAAAAATGCAGGAAGAGCAAAAAAGAAAGGAAAAAACAAAATCGGCAAAAGAGTTATAACCCTTGCATGGGGAAACATTACCATATAGGCGCCTAAGACACCTGAAATTGCACCAGAAGCTCCCACTGTAGGTATTGTTGAAGCTGGATTTATAAGGCAGTGAATCCAGTTTGCTCCAAATCCGCAAATAAGATAAAAAATTAAAAATCTGAAAGAACCCATCTTGTCTTCTACATTGTCTGCAAAAATCCACATTACCCACATGTTGCTTATAAGGTGAAACCATCCTCCATGAAGAAACATGCTCGTTAAAAATGGAAGATAATAAAAAGGATCAAAGGGAAGAGATGTTACAAGCATATATTTTGCAGGAACAACACCAAATATGTGAAATAGATAATCTAAGTCTTCTTTTGGGAACATAAGTTCAAAAATGAAGATAACTGAATTTAACGCAATAATAAGCCATGTCATGTAAGGAGTATATCTTCTTGGAAGGCAATCTCTTATTGGTATCATTTTATTTTACTCCTTTTTTGAGTTTTTGAACTTTGAATCACTTAACGTAGCTGAATCGCCTGTAAAATGTACTGATATTGCTTTGATAATGCTTGGTATTACTGAGACTATGATGATGCCCAAAATGAACATTGAAAAATTTTCCTTTACTACCGGAAGATTTCCAAAGAGATATCCTGCTCCAATAAAAGAGCTGCTCCAGAGAAAACTGCTAAAAATATTGTATATCTGAAACTTAGCATAATTCATTCTTCCAATTCCTGCCACAAAAGGAGCAAAAGTTCTTAAAATCGGTAAAAATCTTGCAATAATAATTGTTTTTGCACCATGTTTTTCATAAAAAACTGCTGTTGTATAAAGATGCTTTTTGTTGAAAAGTAAGGAGTTTTCTTTTGAGAAAATTTTTGGACCAACAAATTTTCCAATATGATAGTTTACAGTGTTTCCCAATGTAGCAGCGATACTTAAAACCATAAATGAGCTCCATAAGCAGAGTAGCTGCCTTGAAGATAAAGCTCCCACAGTAAACAATAGAGAATCTCCTGGTAAAAAGGGTGTTACAACAAATCCAGTTTCTGAGAAAACTATAAAAAATAGAACAACATAAATCCAGTTGCCAATCTCACTCAGAAGGCTTTCAAGATAAACATCAATATGAAGAAGAATATCAATTAAATCAAACATTTCCGAATATGAATAAATTCATAAGTTTGTAGCCATCTTCTATATGAATATCAGGAGAAGCAAGAATTTCCTCTGAAAACTTTTTATTTTTCTTTTCAATATGGTTGCTATCATAAATTACAAATGGAACTGCCTCAGCAGTATGGGTTTTTATTTTTATTGGAGTTGGATGGTCTGGGAGAAGGAGAATTTTAAACTCTTTGAATCTTTCTGGTGCTTCTTCAAGAATTTTCTTAACAACAATACTATCAATGTCTTCAATTGCCTTAATTTTTAGTTTGTAATCGCTCTGATGACCTGCTTCATCAGGTGCTTCAATATGAAGATATACAAAATCAACTCTTTCAAGAGCATTTAAGGCATACTGAGCTTTACCTTCATAGTTTGTATCTATCCAGCCTGTTGCTCCTGGAACATTTATTATATGAAATCCTGCTAAAATACCAAGTCCTTTTGTAAGATCCACTGCTGAAATAAGAGCACCTGAAATTCCGTATTTTTCCTGAAATTTTGGCAGTATCGGAGTCCGTCCCTGTCCCCATAGCCATATGCTGTTTGCAGGTTTTTTGCCTTGAGAGACTCTTTTTTTATTGATAGGATGGTCTTTAAGAATATCTATTGAGTTGAAAATAAGCTCTTTTAGCATTTTAGCACTTTTTCCTATGGGAAGATACATTGAGATTTCCTTTCCTGTAATGTCATGAGGTGGAGTGCATTCTACATCTTCTGAGCCATTTTTCCATAACATTATATGACGATAGCTTACGCCAGGATAAAATTTTAAAGTATCACTTCCAAGTTTTTTATCTATCTCTTCAATAAGAATTTTTGCCTCTTCAGAAGAGATATGACCTGCTGAGTAATCATCCATAAAAATTCTTTGTTTATCTGAAAATTTAAGTGTAACAAGATTACATCTGTATGCCACATCATTTTTTGATAAATTCAATCCCATGCTAACAGCTTCAAGTGGTGCTCTTCCTGTGTAATAAACTCTTGGATCATAACCAAGAATGCTCAGATTTGCCACATCGCTTCCAGGAGGAAACCCCTGAGGAATATTTTTAACAGAACCTGTTAATCCATGACAAGCAAGCCAGTCCATATTTGGAGTTCTGGCAGCCTGAAGAGGTGTAAGACCGCCGAGTTCTTCCAGTGGATAGTCTGCTGCGCCATCAGGAACAATGACAATGTATTTCATAAAATCTTCTCCACAAAGGCTTTAACACTATCAAGGCTTGCAGGCAAAACATGAGGTTCATCAGCTACCTTAAAAACAGTATCAGGATCTTTGAGTCCATTACCTGTAAGTGTGCAAACAACAGTGGAGCCTTTTTTAAAATATCCCTGACTGTAAAGCTTTATAACTCCAGCAACAGAAGCTGCAGAAGCTGGCTCACAGAATATACCTTCATAGGATGCTATCATTTTGTAAGCTTTAAGGATTTCTTCATCTGTTACCATATCAATTTTTCCACAGGATTCATCTCTTGCCTGAACAGCAGTTTTCCAGCTTGCAGGATTTCCTATTCTTATAGCTGTTGCAATTGTTTCAGGCTTTTCAACAGGTTTACCGAGAACAATTGGTGCTGCTCCTGCTGCCTGAAATCCGAGCATTTTGGGAAGTGCTGAAATTTTTCCTTTTTCTTTGTATTCCTTATATCCCTTCCAGTATGCTGAAATATTTCCTGCATTTCCAACAGGCAAAGCATGATAATCAGGAACTCTTCCAAGCTGATCACACACTTCAAATGCTGCTGATTTCTGCCCTTCAATCCTGTAAGGATTTATTGAATTAACAAGGGTAATGGGATACTCTTTTACAATGGCTCTTACAATGTTTAAAGCCTGATCAAAATTTCCTTTAATCTGAATAACAACTGCCCCATGAATCATTGCCTGAACAAGTTTTCCAGTGGCAATCTTACCTTCTGGAATAAGGACAATTGCCTTGATTCCAGCTCTTGCAGCATAGGCTGATGCAGAGGCTGAAGTATTTCCTGTAGAAGCACATATGACTGCTCTGGAGCCTTCCTCTAAAGCCTTTGAGATAGCAAGTGTCATTCCTCTGTCTTTAAATGAACCTGTTGGATTTGCTCCATCAAATTTGAGATAAAGCTCTATATCCATATTTAATTTCTTTGTAAGATTATTAACCCTTACAAGAGGAGTATTGCCTTCTAATAAAGTGACTATAGGAGTTTTTTCAGTTACCGGGAAAAATTCATAATATTCTTTTATAATTCCTCTCCATGGTGATTTTGTATTCATGGCTATTCAATTATATCTCCTTCTATTAATTCCACTACAACTCCCTGCTGTCTGAGAGAGTTAATGCCTTCATTAAGATTTTCTTCAATTCCTTCAAGCTCAAGTATCATCTCTCCAAATGTATCAGTGACTCTTGCCCTGCGAATGTTTGGCATCACATCGTATTTTTTTGCCATTCTGAAAAGCACAGGCTCTTTTATTAATTCCTGAGGGAAGGTGAGTCTTACCCTTAATTTTTTAATCTCACCCATAAAATCCTCCTTCCTTATTTGCCTCCTGCAATTGCAGGAACAATTGAAACTTCGTCACCATCTTTCACCAGAGTTTCTTCTCCTTGAAGGAATCTCACATCTTCTTCGTTCACATAAACATTTATAAACCTTCTTATCTTACCATCCTGAAATAGCCTTTCTGCAAGCCCTGGATATTGTTTATCAAGTGCATTGATTATATCTATGATTTTTCCAGCTGGTGCTTCTACCACATCTTTACCACCTGTTAATTTCTGAAGCGGTGTTGGTATTAAAACTTTTACTGCCATTTTTACCTCCCTTTTTCATTAATTTTTTTCAAAGCTTCTTCAAAGGAAGCAAGATTTGGTTTTATATTGTAAACCTCTGCTGTTCTGCCGTTTAAGACCTCTGCTGTCTTAAGCCCATTTCCTGTAATACAAAGCACTGTTGTGTCTTTTCTGTCAATTTTCCCTTCTTTCAACAGCTTAATGTAACAGGCTAAAGTAACACCTCCTGCTGTCTCTGTAAAGATTCCTTCAGTTCTTGCAAGAAGCTTTATTGCTTCCACTATTTCTTCGTCAGATACATCCTCCATAGCACCACCGCTTTCTTTTACAGCTTGCAAAGCATAATATCCATCAGCAGGATTTCCAATTGCAAGGGATTTTGCAACTGTGTTTGGTTTAACAGGTCTTATAACATCTGTTCCCTGTTTAAATGCTGTAGAAATGGGAGAACATCCAGTTGCCTGAGCACCGTATATTTTTGTTTCAAGCTCCTTTAAAATGCCAAGCTCTTTGAATTCTTTTAATGCCTTCCACACTTTTGTAAGAAGTGAACCACTTGCACAGGGCACAACAATGCTGTCTGGTGCTTTCCAGCCAAGTTGTTCAACTATTTCAAATCCTATTGTTTTTGATCCCTCTGCATAAAAAGGTCTTATATTTATGTTTACAAAAGCCCATCTGTATTTGTTTGCTATTTCACTGCAAAGTCTATTTACATCATCATAATTGCCATCCACTGCAACAAGATTTGGCTCATAAACAATGGAAGCAACAATCTTGCTTTGTTCAAGGGTAGCAGGAATAAATATAAATCTTTTAAATCCAGCTTTTGCACCGTGTGCTGAGACAGCATGGGCAAGATTTCCTGTAGAAGCACAGGCAACAGTATCAAAACCAAATTCCTTTGCTTTTGTAAGTGCTACTGCAACAACTCTATCTTTAAATGAAAGGGTGGGATGGGCAACTGTATCATCTTTTATGTAAAGTTCTTTTACGCCAAGATATTTTGCGAGATTTTTAGCTTCCACCAGAGGTGTAAAACCAGAGTTAAGTCCAGCCTGTGGTTCTCCATCTATTGGTAAAAGCTCTTTATATCTCCATAATGTTTTAGGTCTTTTTTCTATTATTCTTCTTGAAAGAGCTTTCTTTATTTTTGCATAGTCATAAACTGCTTCAAGAGGACCAAAGCAGAATTCACATACATATATAGGCTCCACAGGATACTCTCTTCCACACTCTCTGCATTTAAGTCCTTTTACATATTTCATTTTCCACCTCCTATTCCATTAATTAATTTTTTATTTTAACATTAATTTAGTTAAATTGCCGATAGGCAATTTTATTTCGCTGAAGCATTTGATTTTGATGCATTCATGACATAATTTTATCGGCAAACTTAAGATATTGATATAATTTAACTCAATATGTTAAACTGATCTCATGGAACGTAAAGATTACTATAAAATTCTTGGTGTAAGCAAGAATGCCACCCAGGAAGAGATTAAGAAGGCTTATCGAAAGCTTGCAAGAAAGTATCATCCTGATTTAAATCCCGGGAATAAGGAGGCGGAGGAGAAGTTTAAGGAGATAAATGAGGCATATGCAGTGCTGAGCGATCCAGAGAAAAGGGCTGAGTATGATAGGGGTGAAACCTTTGATTTTAAAGGTTTTGACTTTGGTGGCTTTGACTTCACAAGAGGCTTTGATCTGGGAGATATTTTTGGAGATATATTTGGTGAAACATTTAGTGCAACAAGAACTGCCTATGTAAAAGGCGAAGATATAATTATTCCTGTTACATTAACCTTTGAAGAATCCTATAAAGGCACAGTAAAGCCAGTTACCTATCAAAGATACATTGAGTGCCAGAGTTGTCGTGGAAGTGGTGCTGATAAACTGGACATATGCTCAAGATGTGGCGGAACAGGAAGAATTCAAACCTCAAGAGGATTTATGAGAGTAAGTCAAACCTGCCCTAATTGTGGTGGAACTGGAAGGACTGCATCATCAAAGTGTAAAAACTGTGATGGAACAGGAAGAATTTTAATTACTGAAACAGTTAAGGCAAAAATTCCAGCAGGAGTTGATAATGGCTCAACTGTAAGGGTTAAAGGATATGGAAATGCTGGAAGAGGCGGTGCACCTTATGGTGATCTGATATTAGAGGTTAATGTTTCTGCACATCCTTTTTTCACCAGAAAAGGAGATGACATATACATTGAGCTTCCTGTAACATTTGTTGAAGCTGCCTTAGGGGCTAAGGTTGATGTTCCAACAGCAGATGGAAATACAGTTACAATGAAAATTCCAGAGGGAACTCAGGGTGGACAGAAATTCAGAATTTCAGGGAAAGGATTTCCTTCTCCAAAAGAAGGCAAAAAAGGAAGCCTGTATGTGGTTATAAAAATAGTAGTTCCCAGAGGATTAACAGCTTCTGAAAAGGAAGAAATCAGAAAAATTGAACGCCTTTACAGAGAAAACCCAAGAGAATTCATGTTGAGGAGGTAAGCATGAGACAGGATGAGAGATTCTATATGATAAGCATGGTATGCAGACTCCTTAATGTTCATCCACAGACGCTGAGGATTTATGAAAGAGAAGGTTTTATAAAACCAAGGAGAATTAAAAGACAGAGAGTTTATACAGATGAGGACATTGAAAGACTTAACTTTGTAATAAAACTTACAAAGGAATTTGGAGTTAACAGGGCTGGAGTGGATATTATTCTCAGAATGCGAGAAAGAATGCAGATGATGGAACAATTCATACAGGAAGTACTTCGCTATGTTGATGAAGACATAAAACAGCAGATTGAAAAGAGAATTAAAAAAATTTTTGAAGAAATTTAAGGAGGAAAACCATGAGATTTGATAGACTTACCTATAAGACACAGGAAGCAATAAGAGAGGCTCAGAGAGTTGCATCACAGTATGGTAACCAGCAGATAGATGTGGAGCATCTGGTTTATGCTTTAATTGAAGACAGTGAAGGGCTTGTTCCCCGTATTTTAAAGGAATGTGGAGCAGACTTAAACACAATAAAAGCAGATTTAAAGAAAGCCATTGATAGAATTCCAAAGGTTTATGGTGCTCAACCCCTTGAACAAATTTATATTACTCCAAGACTAAATCAGCTTTTTGAGAAAGCTTATGAGGAAGCCGAGCATCTTAAAGATGAATACATAAGTGTGGAGCATCTTCTTATAGCTTTATTTGATGTGGGTGGTCCTGCTCTTGATGCCATAAAAAAGCAGGCAGTAACAAGGCAAAAACTGCTTGATGCAATGAAGAAAATAAGAGGAGTTCATCAGGTAACTGATCCCAATCCAGAAGAAAAATATCAGGCAGTGGTTAGATATGGTAAAAATCTCACAGAGTTAGCCCGCAAAGGCAAGCTTGATCCTGTTATTGGAAGGGATGAGGAGATAAGAAGAGTTATTCAGGTTTTAAGCAGAAGAACAAAGAATAATCCGGTGCTGATTGGAGACCCTGGTGTTGGTAAAACTGCAATAGTTGAAGGTCTTGCTCAGAGAATTGTGGCAGGCGATGTTCCTGAATCTCTGAGAGACAAAGAGCTCATAGCTCTTGATATAGGATCACTTCTTGCAGGTGCAAAATACCGTGGAGAGTTTGAGGAAAGACTCAAGGCAGTGCTTAAGGAGATTACTCAGTCAGATGGAAGAATTATAACATTCATAGATGAGCTTCACACCCTTGTAGGTGCAGGTGCTGCAGAAGGAGCTGTTGATGCTGCAAATATGCTTAAGCCAGCTCTGGCAAGAGGAGAGCTAAGATGCATAGGTGCAACAACAGTCAATGAATACAGAAAATACATTGAAAAAGACCCTGCACTGGAAAGAAGATTTCAGCCCATTTTAGTTAAGGAGCCTTCTGTTGAGGATACAATATCAATTTTAAGAGGACTAAAGGAAAGATATGAAGTTCATCATGGTGTGAAGATAAAGGATTCAGCACTGGTTGCTGCTGCGGTTCTTTCAGCAAGATATATAACGGACAGATACCTTCCTGATAAAGCCATTGACCTAATTGATGAGGCTGCAGCAAAGCTTAGAATGGAGATTGACAGCATGCCAATTGAACTTGATGAGATTGAAAGAAAACTTCGTCAGCTTGAGATAGAAAGACAGGCATTGAGCAAGGAACCAACTGAGGATGCAAAGGAAAAGATAGAAAAGATTTCCCAGGAGATAGAGCAACTGCTTGCTAAAAAAGAGGAATTAAGCAGGCAGTGGCAGGCTGAAAAGGAAATTATTTTAAAAATTAGACAGATAAAGGCAGAGATTGAGCAGACCCGTATTGCTTCCGAACAAGCAGAGCGTCAGGGAGATCTTACCAGAGCAGCAGAACTCAGATATGGTAGACTTATTGAGCTTCAGAAAGCCCTTGATGAGGCAAATGCCCGTCTGAAGGAGCTTCAAAAGACAAGACAGATGCTCAAGGAAGAAGTTGATGAGGAGGACATTGCAGAGGTTGTTGCTAAATGGACAGGAATTCCTGTTAAAAAATTGCTTGAGAGCGAAACCCAGAAGTTAATTAAAATGGAAGAGCGCCTTCATGAGAGAGTTGTTGGACAGGATGAGGCAATTATTGCTGTTTCAAATGCCATAAGAAGGGCAAGAGCAGGGCTTCAGGATCCGAATCGTCCAATTGGCTCATTTATGTTTCTTGGTCCTACAGGTGTTGGTAAAACAGAGCTTGCAAAGGCTTTGGCAGAGTTTCTCTTTGATGATGAAAATGCAATGATTAGAATTGATATGTCTGAGTATCAGGAGCGTCATACAGTATCCAGGTTGATTGGTGCACCTCCTGGATATGTTGGTTATGAGGAAGGAGGGCAGCTCACAGAGGCAGTAAGAAGGCGTCCATATAGTGTCGTGCTTTTTGATGAAGTTGAAAAAGCTCATCCCGAAGTCTTTAATGTTTTGCTTCAGGTTCTTGATGATGGTCGTCTAACTGATGGACATGGAAGAACCGTTGATTTCAGAAACACTATTATCATTATGACATCAAATATAGGAAGTGCCCATATTCAGGAGTTTCTTGAAAATGCAGGCTCTGAGCACTGGCAGGATTTGAAAAAGGACTTAAAAACAAGAATTATGAATGATTTAAGAGCTTTCTTCAGACCTGAGTTTCTTAACAGAATTGATGAGATAATCATATTCAACCCACTAAGCAGGGAAGTAATGAAAGAGATTATAGAAATTCAGATTAAGAGAATAAAACAGTATCTCAAGCATAGAAAGATAGATATTACTCTTACAGAAGAGGCAAAAGAATACATTGCAAAAATTGGCTATGATCCTGTATATGGAGCAAGACCTTTGAGAAGGGTATTACAGAAAGAGATACTTGACCCACTTGCAATAAAACTTATTGAAGGAACATTTAAAGAGGGAGATGTTGTGGAAGTTGATTTTAAAGATGGTAAAATTATATTTGATAAAGTTGTTTTAGCAGAAGCAGCCTAAAAATTTAGGAGGTGTAAAATGGCTATTGTAAAATGGAGTCCTTTAAAAGAGATTGAAGAGATAAGAAAGGAGATGGACAGGCTTTTTGAAGAGTTTCTTTCACCTGTTCGAAGAAAAAGGTCTGTTAGCAGTGAAGGTATTATTTCTCCCAATGTGGATATTTTTGAGAGAGGAAATGAGCTGATTATTCAGGTAGAAATTCCAGGAGTTGATAAACAGGATATAGATTTAACCATTACTGATGACAGACTCATAATCAAAGGAGAAATTAAAAAACCTGAAGGTGTTTCTGAAGAAGACTATATTTTAAATGAAAGAAGCTACGGTCCTTTTTCAAGAACTGTTAATTTGCCAGCAGATGTTGATAAATCTTCAGTTAAGGCGAATTTAAAGAATGGTCTTCTTGAAATAGCTATTTTAAGAAAAGAGGAAGCAAAGCCAAGAGAGATAAAAATTCCACTGGAATAAATTTCTAAATATTCATGACTATCCTGAGCTTGCTCACTGGCAGGCTCAGGAGTTTTAATTATGTAAATTTGGTAGGAGTCTTCAAGATTGACAAATTAATAAAGAAAAATTTATTTTAAAAAAGTTGTTTACAAAATCTCTGTGGAGGTAAAAATGGCTGAAGGTATTTTAGAACTTACAAGTGCTAAATGGGACTCAGAAGTTTTAAACTCAAAAGGTGTAGTAATGGTAGATTTCTGGGCACCATGGTGTGGTCCCTGCAGAATAATTGCACCAACAATAGAGGAGCTTGCCAGAGAATATGCAGGAAAAATTAAGGTAGGAAAACTTAATACAGATGAAAATCCAGATATTGCAACACGTTATGGAATCATGGGTATTCCGACAATAATGTTTTTCAAAGATGGTCAGAGAGTTGATCAGATCGTTGGAGTTGTTCCAAAATCCATATTAAAAAGCAAACTGGATAGCCTTCTCAGTAGTTAATTCGTGAAAAAATTTTTAATTTTAATTCTTATATTGTTAATTCCACAGGTAGGGCAGAGTGCACTTAAAAAAAGTGATTCTGCCCCGAATTTTTTCTTAATTGATATAAATAATAAGCCTGTGGAGCTTTATCAAATTAAAGGTAGGGTTATAATTGTAGAGTTTCTTTCAAATAAATGTTTTGCCTGCGATTATGTAATTCCAGATTTAAACAAACTTTATGAGAAATTCAAAAATAAAAATGTTCAAATAATTGGAGTTATATTCAATGACGAAATAAAGGAAACTCAAAAACTTTTTGAGTTCGCAAAAGATAGAGGAATTCAATACCCTTTATATATAGCTAATGCAAAAATAAAAAAAATATACAATATTTACGGTTTTCCGAATTTTTTTATTTTAAATGAGAAAAAAATTATAGTTCAGATATACAGAGGAATAACAAATGATACTTTTGGATTGTTAAATAAGGAAATTGAAAATCTTCTGAGAGAGGTAAGATAAATGTTTGAGGCACTAACAGATAAACTTGAAGCAATATTTAAAAAGCTCAAAGGCAAAGGAATTCTGAAAGAAGAAGATGTTGATGCAGCCTTAAAAGAAATAAGAATTGCTCTTCTTGAAGCAGATGTTAATTTTAAGGTTGTAAAATCTTTTATTGAAAGAGTTCGTCAGAAAGCAGTTGGCAAAGAAATCCTTGAAAGTCTCTCTCCAGCTCAACAGGTAATAAAAATTGTTTATGATGAATTGTGCGAGCTTTTAGGAGGAAGCAGTTCTAAGATTCAGTTAAGCCCAAATCCTCCTACTGTTTTTATGATGGTTGGGCTGCACGGTTCTGGAAAAACTACCACTTCAGCAAAGCTTGCAAGAATTTTTAAGAAACAGGGACGGCGTCCAATGCTTGTGGCAGCAGATCTACAAAGACCTGCAGCAATTGATCAGCTTGTTACACTTGGTAAACAAATTGATATTCCTGTGTTTTATTCTTATGAAACTAAGGATCCACGAAGCCTCTGCAAAGAGGCTTTAAAGAAAGCGGTAATTGATAGAATGGATCCAGTAATTGTTGATACTGCTGGAAGAATGCATGTTGATGAAGAGTTGATGCAGGAGTTACAGGATGTAAAGGAGATTCTAAATCCTCATGAAGTTCTTTTTGTTGCCGATGCAATGACAGGACAGGATGCAGTAAACATTGCAAAAAGCTTTAATGAAAAAATTGGAATTACAGGAGTTATTCTCACAAAGATGGATGGAGATGCCCGTGGCGGTGCAGCACTTTCAATAAAAGAAGTAACAGGCAAGCCCATAAAACTTATCGGAACAGGAGAAAAGCTTGATGCTCTTGAGGAGTTTTATCCAGACAGAATGGCAAATAGAATTCTTGGCATGGGTGATGTGCTCACTCTTATTGAGCAAGCTCAAAAAGCCTATGATGAGAAAGAGGCAGAAAAACTAAAGAAAAAAATTGAAAAAGAAGAGTTTACCTTTGATGATTTAAGAGAGCAAATAAGAAAAATGAGAAAGATGGGTCCTCTTGAAAATATTCTTTCAATGCTTCCCGGAGCTAATAAAATATTAAAGGAAATAAAAATTGATGAAAAAGAGTTTGTGAAAGTTGAAGCTATAATTAATTCTATGACACCAGAAGAAAGAAGAAATCCTAAAATTCTTAATGCAAGTAGAAGGATTCGCATTGCAAAAGGAAGTGGAACAACAGTTACAGATGTTAACAGGCTTATCAAACAATTCAATGAGATGAAAAAAATGATGAAACAGCTAAAACATGGAAAAGGCTTTAAGCTGCCTAAGATATTTCCTTTTTAAACATTCTTTAAGAGTTTTTCTATAAAATCCTGAGCCCCTTTTAATGCAGATTTTACTGTATCAACTCTTCTTAAGACTCCTCTGTAGCAACCTCCAATGTGTAATTCATCATAAATAGCATCAAACATCCTGACAAGTTTTCCATTATGAATATCTGCATATTTTTTTAATGCTTTTTCGTATTCCTGTGCTTTTTTAGGAAGCTTTTCTTTTGGAACACCTTTACTTAATAAGTAATCATCTATTGCCCTTAAAACTCCAAGATAGGCACATCCAAGAGCTGTTTTAACATACTTAATGTCTTTGTAGTAATTTTCTTCTATTTCTGACTTTTTAAGGATTTCTTTTGCATTTTCTATGTATCTTAAAGCATCACTTTTTTTCATAATCTAAAAATTACATTTAAAGATAAATTTTGTCAACCAATAATCCTGCCTTCTTCAAGAAAATAAACTTTATCAGTTGCCTTTTCTATAAAATCCCTATCGTGAGAAACGATAAGGTAGGTCTTTGCATTGCCTGTTAGATATTGAAGAAGTCTTTCTGTTGTTTTCTCATCAAGACCATTTGAAGGTTCATCAAAGAGGTAGCAGACTGGCTTCATAGCTATTACTGTTGCCAGTGCTACAAGTCTTTTTTCTCCTCCAGAAAGCTTATAGGTTAATCTGTCTTCAAAACCCTTTAACCCCAGAATTTCACAGGTCTCTTTTACAATTTTTAATGCCTCTTCCTTTGTTTTTCCAAGATTGAGCGGGCCAAATGCTATGTCTTCTTTTACTGTTGGACAGAAAAGCTGAGTTTCTGAATCCTGAAATAAAAGCCCTATCTTCTGCCTTACTTCAATGAAGTCTTTTTCTTTTTGTCTTACCTTTCCAAAAATCTCAACTATACCTGAAGATGGCTTAAGAAGCCCCATTATAATGTAAAGAAGGGTAGTTTTCCCAGAACCATTAGGTCCCATAAGACCGATTCTTTCGCCTTCATAAATATCAAGGCTAAGGTTATTTAAAACAACCCTATCATCATAATGGAAGGAGATGTTTCTAAGCCTTATAATTGGTTGCTCCAAATTTTAACTCCCGTTGCAGTTTCAAAGATTAATTTTATATTATATATCAAAAATGAAAATTAACTTTACCAAACATGCTCTTTTAAAAATTGAACTATTAAAAAAGCACGGATTTATCCTGAAAATTCCAATGATTGAAAATGATGAAATCTATGTAATAACAATATATCCTGGCAGGAGACAGAGATATGAGAAAAATTAAGTACAGCAAAGATGTGGATGCTTTATTAATTGAAATTTCTGATAAAGACATTGATTACGCAGAAGAGCAGGGACAGATAATTGTTCATTTTTCAAAGGAAGGAGAACCAGTTTTAATAGAAATTCTTGATGCTAAAGAGTTCCTGTTAAAAACATTAACCAGTATTGTTGGAGAAAAAGAAGTTACATACTAATTTTTCCATAATAAAATAAACACAAAGATTGAGACAATACTGAATATTACATCAATTTTTCTCATATGAAAATGTTCAAAAAGTGGAAAATACCCTTGAAAGCCTCTACAGAGCATTGCCTTATAAATCTCCTCTGCTCTTTCATAGCTTTTAATAAGCATTCCTCCAACAATGTAAGCATAGGTTCTGTAAGTATGAATGCTTGTTTTTGGAACAAAACCCCTGGCAATAACAGCTCTTTTTATTTTTAAATATTCATCATGGATAACTGTAATGTAGCGATAAAAAAGGAAAAACACTGTAACAAGCTTTTTAGGTGCTTTTAGGTGAAGCATTGCATGAGCTAAAGCATTGATAGAGGAGGTACTAAGAAGTGTTATTGTGGCAATAATAATTGCATTGGCTTTCAGTGTAATTGATAGTGCATAAAGCAGTCCTTCATGGCTTATCTTTAATCCGACAAATGATATATAAGGATTGCCTGGATAACTGATAGGGACAAAAATCCAGATGAAAAGAATGAAAAAGTTTGCCACACTGAGTCTTGAAAAAAAAGGCCTTATTCTTAATCGAGCAATGAAAATAGAAAAAACAGAGTAAATTAAAAATAAAGACGGAGTTTTCAATCCAGTAGCAGTTGCGCAGAGAATGCTGAATATGGAAAAAACTATGATTTTTAATCTCGGATCCGCTTTGTGTAAAAAAGAGTTTCCTTCTGAAAATTCTTCAAGATGCATTTTTCTTTCTCTTGATAAACATTATTATGCCCCAGACTCCCAAGATATATCCAATTCCTCCAATTATATCTCTTATGCTTATTTTATCCATCTGTTTTCTTAAATCCATTAGCTCACTTCTTAATCCCTGAAGCTTTGCATCCATTGCTTCATCAATAATCTGTTTGATCTCCTCTCTGTTGATTGATCCTTGAGGAAGCTCGTGTTTCTGAGTTTCTTTAACAGTTTCCTGCTTTTTTACTTCCTTTTTTTCAGGCTTTTTAACTGCTTCAAGGGTGTATTCTGCTCTGTGTCCTTCTCCAGCAGGAATTACTATTTTTAATTCTCCTGTTTCTGAGGTTTTAAAATTAAATCTTCCTTTTTCATCAGTGGTGGTCTCTGTAATTTTTTTACCCCTGCTGTCATAAACCTCAACCTTAGAGTTTTTGCATGGTGAGCCATCAACAAAGTAGCATTCACCAATTATCTTGTCACCTTCCCTGTATGCATAGGCACTTACTTTATGAGCATAGGAATCATTTGAATAAATGAGAAGCTGAATGAGAACGAGCAGCATAAAAAATAAAGCTAAATTGAGCAACTTTTTCATCCTAATGCCTCCGGTTTTACTTTTTTAAGATATAACACAACAAAACCTGTGATAATTCCCTCTACTGCAGCAATTGGAAGATGCATTGTAAAAAGAGTTACTGCAACTCCCATAAAGCTTTTTTCAGTTTCAAGCAAAGCAAGACTGATGAATAATGTGCCAATAAGCACTGCAGAAGCTCCTCCAAGAGCTCCTCCAATAAAAGCAGTATTTTTACCTTTATGTAGTAAGGTTCTAAAAACATAATATGATAATACTGCTGGCATTGCCATTGCAAAAGTGTTTACACCAAGTGTTGTCAATCCTCCAAACTGAAAAAGCAAAGCCTGAAGCAAAAGTCCTACAAAAATAGCAGGAAAGGCTGCCCATCCAAGAAGCATTCCAACAAGCCCATTTAAAACAAGATGAGCAGAGGTAGGACCTATTGGAATATGAATTAATGATGCTACAAAAAAAGCAGAAGAAAGGACAGCAACCTTTGGAATATCTTCATTTTTAATTTTTCTAAGCCCAAGAGTAAGACCTGTTAAAGATAAAACAGCGCCGGTAAGCAGTACCGGCGCAGAAAGCACTCCTTCAGATATATGCATTATTTCATCTCCCTTGCCTTAACCCAGATAATTCCACCAATTTCAACAGGATATTCTTTACCATCTTTTTTAATCTTATAAGGAGCATCAGTCAATGCTGCAAATCCCCACCATCCAGCCTTTGGAATTGCATAGGTAAATACACCATTTGCATCAGCTTTTATAACCTGTGTTACATAGGGCTCCTTTGGTGCTTTAACCTTACCACCTTCATTAAAGTATTCAACCTCAACATCTGCAAAAGGCAAAGGCTTTCCATTAACTTTTACAATTCCCTGAAATACATTACCAACCCATAGTCCGTAAGGTCTTGTAAGGGGAACTATCTCAATTGGAAGACCCACTTCCTTATCCCATCCTTCTTCCTTTCCAAGAGCCTGAACAACAACTTTTGGATAGTGAGCTATGAATTTTTCCTCAGCAGGCTCCCAGTAGGGCTGTGGCTCAAGATAAAAAATATGGTCTCCAGGACGTTTGATTGTAAAGGTAGTCTCCCATGCATTTTTACCTTTTACCTTTTTGTTAACAAGACTGCCTAACAAATCAGTTTTTTCATCACCGAGCATCACACCAAAAGTTTTTGGTTTTTCCATGTTAAGCCATTCCTGTTCAAAGGGATGCATGAAGTAAACTTTAAGCGTAATTTTCTTTTGGTCTTTTTCGCCAACAATGTCATCAGAAGGCATTATAACTCCAAAATGTGCCACTGCTGTGCCTGTAAGAAATAATACCGCAATGATGCTGATTAAAAACATTTTAAAATTCTTCATCTTAAACCTCCTCCTTAAAAGTTAATATTAAACCTAACACCATATACATGTCCTGCCTTTGTATTGTCAGACTCACGGGCAGTGTCACGAATATATTGATAATCAAAGGTTATATCTGAGCTTAGAAATTTGTATGAAAATAGCTTAAACTTTACATAGGACTCAAATACCTGACTGTGCTTGAGCTCGCTTTTTGATGGACTTTTAAGATAAGCATAGCCCGCTCCTATTTCATCATCCTTTCTTCCCCATACACTTCCATTGAGATTTAATCCCAGTGAAATCATTCTGTTATAATCTATCTTTGCTGAGTCATCCTGCCATCCTGCACGGAGGAATGCTCCAAGTGTGTCTTTCACCAATTGCTGGTCAAAGGATACTCCAACTCCTTTCAATGCTTTGTATGCATCTGCATCCCAGTTTTCAAATCTCTTGTTTGTTGTGTAACCATAAAGCCTGTAGTTTCCTTCACCAAGAGAGGTTTCAAGCTTGTAACCAATCTGTGCTCCTATCCAGTTGTATTTTTTTACATCCATTGTCTCATTTTCATTTTTTGAACGCATTCCTACTACTCTTATATGAAATTTACCAGCTTCAAACTCTGCTGCAACTCCAGCATCATAGCTTGGAAGATTTGCAAGTGGATTATTAACAAAAGCTTCATTCATGAACTGGGATATCTCATTATTAGCATAGGCATTGTCATCAATAAAAGCTGTTGAATCAATTATTCCTGCTGTAAGCTTGAGAGATATCTCTTTTTCAATTGTAAATCTGTGAGAATACCATAACTCCTGAAGATGATCTCTTGGATGCCCATTGATATTATGAAGGTCTACAAAAAGGTCATCTGCATTTGACTTAAGTGTAAAAGGATAATTTGCACTTTCTGAATGAAATCCACTTCCTTTTGCAAAGCTTGCTCTTAAGAAAAATTCATCATTTTCAGTAGGTTTAAGAGATACATTAAAATCAATTACTGCTGAACCTCTGTCTTTTGTTTTGTCCTTTGTCTCAGAGTCTACATACCCCTTTGTCATGTGTAACCATTGATAAACTCCTGTAGCTGTTCCTGATACTGAGAGCCAGTCTGTTACATCAGCAGCAAAAACGGAACAAGGAAATAATAAAACTGTGAAAAAGATAAGGCATTTCTTCATGTTCTCTCCCCCTTTTTAGAATAAATAAAAAAGCCACGAAAGCTTAAGTTTAGCTCTTCTGAGCTTATTAAGCCTTCGTGGCTTGAAAGAATTTTATCATAATAGGAGAGAGGATTGCAAGAAAAATTTACTACTGATTTGACAAATAATTCATTTTTTATTTAGAATTATTTTAATGAAACCAAAAATAAAATGGACACCACAAAGGCTTGCAATTATAAATTATCTTGATGGAAATAAAGAGCATCCATCAGCAGAGGAGATTTATAAAGCATTATCAAAGGATTTCCCCACAATGTCAGTTGCAACTGTTTATAATGTTTTAGAGTTTCTAAAGAGAACAAACAGGGTTAAAGAGATTCATATTGATCCTGAGAAAAGAAGATTTGACCCTGATACAACTGAGCACCATCATGCAATATGTGTAAGATGTAAGAAAGTTTTTGATATTTATCAAAAAGTTGAGCTTCCTGATTTACATCAGTATCTTCCTCAGTTTGATATTATTGATACTCAATTAACAGTACATGTTTTATGTCCAGAATGTAAAAAGAAAAAAGATATTAAAGTGGGATCAAAAGAATATAAATGTTCTAAATGTGGTTCAATCAGAACAGCAAAGCATAAACCTCAGAAATGTCCTTCCTGTGGAAGCAGAGGCACTTTAAAAGAGTTTAAACATCAAAATCAATAAACCAATTTATCAAAAATGGAGGTATTTTATGATAAGCAATGAGCTAATGAGTAAACTACAAAAAGCAGTTGCAAGAGAGCTTCAGGTAAGCATTCAGTATATGTGGCAACATGTTCTTGCAAAAGGTATTAAAGCAGAACCTGTTGGTGCGCTTTTCAGACAGTTTGCAATTAATGAAATGCTTCATGCTGAAAAGATTGCAGAAAGAATAGCTTTTTATGGAGGTGTTCCCACAACACAGCCAGATCCAATAACAATTGGCAAAAACTTAACGGAGATGCTTCAGCTTGACAAAAAAGCAGAGGAAGAAGCAGTAGCTTTATACAAGGAGATCATAAAGCTTGCTGAGAAAGAAGAAGACTATGTAACAAGAAAACTCTTTGAGCAGATTCTTGAAGAGGAAGAGATTCATCTTGATAAATTCAGTTCTCTTCTTGAGGAATAAAAAATGAAGCCAGTGGAGCTGAAAAACGATATTTACTGGGTGGGTGTTGTTGACTGGGCAATAAGAGATTTTCACGGTTATGAAACACCTCATGGAACGAGTTATAATAACTATCTCATTGTTGATGACGAACCAGTATTGCTTGATGCAGTTCATCATGATTTTGCACATATTTCAATTGAAAACATATCAAGAATCATTGAGCCCCAAAAAATAAGACATATCGTAATAAATCACATTGAAAATGACCATGCTACAGGACTGGAAAAGATTTTAGAGATTGTTCCCGAGTCAAATCTTTACATGACAGAAAGAGGCAAAAAAGGATTAAGCAGATTTATGGATTTATCCAGATACAAAGTCAATGTTGTAAAATCAGGGGATAGCCTTAAGATTGGCAAAAGAACCTTGCATTTCATTGAAACACCCATGATGCACTGGCCTGACTCTATGTTTACCTATATTAAAGAGGAAAAAGTTCTCATAAGTCAGGATGCCTTTGGTCAGCACATTGCCACTGTAGAGAGATTTGATGATGAGTTCGTTCAAAGCCGTTCAATGGAAGAGCTTGAAGATGCGGTTATTGATTACTATGCAAACATTCTTATGCCATACGGAAATGTTATTAAAGCGAAAATTGAGGAAATTAAAAAGCTTGGCATTGAGATTGAAATGATAGCTCCAGACCATGGAGTTATATGGCGTTCTCATATAGACAAGGTATTAACTCTTTATTCGGATATGGTTGATGCAAAAGCAAAACTAAGTGCAGTTATAGTCTATGATACAATGTGGCACAGCACTGAGCAGATGGTCTTTCCAATTGCAAAGGGGCTTGAAGATGAGGGAGTTCCTGTAAAAATAATTAAACTCAGAGCAACACCAAAATCAGTGGCAGTAAAGGAGGCATGGAAGTCAAGAGGAATTATTGTTGGTTCTCCCACATTAAATAATGGAGTTTTTCCATCAGTTGCTGAGTTTTTAAGTTATTTAAAAGGTCTAAGACCTAAAAACAGGCTATTTGCTGCATTCGGAAGTTATGGCTGGTCTGGTGAGGCAGTAAAGGACATGTATGAAACAGCTAAAGCAATGAAACTTGAAGTTTTTGAACCGGGTATAAGAGTTTTATACAAACCATCAGAGGAGGATCTAACTAAATGCTATGAGTTTGGCTTAGCCTTTGGAAAGGCTTTAAAAGAATATCATGCAAAAATGGAGGTGTAAAAATGGAAAAAACTCTTAAGAATTTGATGGAAGCCTTTGCAGGAGAGTCTCAGGCAAACAGAAAATATCTTGCCTTTGCAAAGAAAGCAGAGGAGGAGGGATATCCTGCAGTTGCAAAGCTTTTCAAAGCTGCTGCTGAGGCAGAAACAGTTCATGCAATGAATCACCTTAAAGCTGCCAATGGAGTAAAAAGCACAAAAGAAAATCTTGAAGCTGCCATTAGTGGAGAAACTTATGAATTTGAAAGCATGTATCCACCAATGATTAAAGATGCAGAAGCAGAGGGTGCTACTCAAGCTAAAAGAAGCTTTTACTATGCCAATGAAGTGGAAAAAGTGCATGCAGAGTTATTCAAAAAAGCTCTTGAAAATCTTGATAAAAAACTGGATACTGATTATTATGTCTGTCAGGTATGTGGGCATACAGTAGAAGGTGAACCACCAGATAAATGTCCTGTTTGTGGTTCTCCAAAGAAGATGTATAAAAAAATTGAATAAAACTTAAGCTCCCTCTATTATGGAGGGAGCTTTTCCATAAAAATGAAAATTCTTGCCATATTAGGCTCGCCAAGAAAGGGAAACTCTGAAATACTGCTCAATGAAGCAATAAAGTTCTGTAGTGGAAAAAATCATGAGATAAGCTTCATAAAAGCATGCGATTTAAACATCTCAGGCTGTACTGCCTGTGATGCATGTAAAGATACTGGTGAGTGCATTATTTCTGATGATATGAATAGAGTATATTCTTTACTCAGAGAGGCAAACAGAATTATAATTGCATCACCTATATTCTTTTTTGGTGTTCCAGCCCAGTTAAAGCTTATTATTGATAGATGTCAGTGCCTCTGGTATGAAAAATATGTTTTAAAAAGACCGATTTTAGAGAAAGAGTTTAAAAGGAAAGCTTTCATTATACTTGTTGGAGGAATGAAAAAAGGGCAAATTGGAGTTACCTGTGCAGAGGCAACACTGAAAGCCTTTCTCAGAACAATCAATGTGAATGAACACCTTACAGTCTCTTATCTTGGATATGAAGAACCTGGAGCTATATTGAAAAATCCAGATATAATCAATGATTTAGAAAATGCTATGACAGAACTATTGAAAAATGATTGAATATATCCAGTTTTTTCCCACATTAAGATGCAATAAAAACTGCGAATTCTGTTTTAACAGAAAAAGTCGCTCTTCTGCATCTTTAGATTTTCCTGAAGAAAAAATTGAAGAGCTGGTAAATATCTTGAAAAGAAACAATATTCTGCACCTTGATATCCTGGGTGGTGAGCCTTTTCTTTATGAAGCCCTTGAAGAGTTGGTAAAATCAGCCATTGATAATGAAATAAAAGTAACCATCAGCACAAATGGAAGTTTTGAGGAGAAAATAGAAAAGCTGTTAAAACTTGATAAAAACTCCATGCTACAAATCGGAGTATCTATCAATTATGAGGCAAATCAAAGTCTTCTTGATTTGATAAAAAAACATAAACTCTGGATTAAAAGCATTATAACAAGAAAACAGACTCCTCACAGAGAAATTATAGAATTTGCAAAAAACAATGGAATCAATTATTATTTAATTTACATGGATGCTGTAACAGAAGAAGATTTAAAGCTATCAATGCCTTTTTATGAATTTATGAAATTAATCAAAGAATGGCAAAATCAATACTCAGGTATTCAGCCTGTGTATTGTAAAGGATTTACTGGAGGAGATAAGAAATATCGTTGCCCAGCAGGAACGGAAAAAATAACTGTTATGCCAGATGGAGCAGTTTATCCCTGTTATCTTTTATCAAGATTTGATGACTTCCGCATTGGCTATATTTTTCAAAATTCTCTTAAGGACATTCTAATGTCTCAAAAACTTAAAATTTTTAAAACTTCATTTAACAATTCATGCCATAATAAATTATGTAACTTAAAAGAAAAATGCAGAGGAGGTTGTGTTGCTCACAGTATTATTCACTATAATGATTCCAGTAAATCAGATCCAAGATGCAATAAGAGAAATTATAGAGGATTATGAAGAATGATACAATATTTAACACAAAGGAGGGCAACTATGGGAGAGATGCTAAAAGTAAAAAATCTTCATGTTTCTGTTGAAGGCAGAAAAGTTCTTGAGGATATTAATTTTTCCCTTGATTATGGAGAAATTGCAGTTCTTTTTGGTCCAAATGGTGCTGGCAAAACAACATTTATAATGACATTAATGGGATTCCCAAAATATAAGATAGAAAAGGGGAAAATAATCTTTAAAGGTGTAGACATTACACACATGGATGTTTCTGAAAGGGCAAAACTGGGAATGGGAATATCCTTTCAAAGACCTCCTGTTGTAAGAGGTGTAAGTTTAAGAAAGCTTCTTAAAATTGTGAGTAATGGCAAAAATACAGACGGGGTCCCCAAAAACTCGTCGAGTTTTTGGGGTGCCCCAGACGATGAAATTCTAAAATATGCTGAAAAACTTAATCTTACAGCTCATTTAGACAGAGATGTAAATGATGGTTTTTCAGGTGGTGAGGTTAAAAGATCAGAGTTATTACAACTACTCATGCAGAAGCCAGAAGTTGTGTTTATTGATGAGCCAGAAAGTGGAGTTGATCTTGAAAACATCGTATTAATTGGAGAAATGACAAACCATCTTCTTGGAAGAGACCAAAGAGTTAAAGATGTAAAAAGGAGCGCAATTGTAATAACCCATACAGGATATATACTGGACTACATTAATGCTGACAGAGGATACATACTTTTCAATGGGAAGCTCATGTGCAAGGGTAATCCAAGAGATATACTTTCTGAAATAAAGAAAAATGGCTACAGGAGGTGCGCCACATGCCAGTAAGCAAAAAATATTTAGAGGAGATCCGTAAAAGAGCAGAAAAAGCCTTAAACAAACCAGCAATTTATGGAGAGGATATAGATTTAACAAAATTTCAAAAATATATTGAAAGAGGGAAAATTGAATCTCTTGAGCTTCTTCCAGAGCTTGCAAAAGAAGCAGCTTTAATGGCAGGTGTTGATGTTGAAGAAAAAGAGCGTTCAGGCTCTTATGTGCAGATGGATCATTCTGTTGTCTATAAGAAATTAAGCAAGCTTTATGAAGGAAAAGTTGAACTGATGAGCACAAATGAAGCAGTTGAAACCTATGACTGGCTTGAAGATTACTTCTGGAGAATTGTTCAGCCTGATACTGATAAATACACTGCTTGGGTTGCATTAAATCCAACTCATGGATACTTTATAAGAATACTGCCAGGGCAGAAGCTTGATTACCCGCTTCAGACATGTTTAATGATTGCTGAGGGATACATAAGCCAGAATGTTCACAATATAATTATTGTTGAAGAAGGAGCAGAGCTTCATGTAATCACAGGTTGCACCCTTTCAAGGTCTGATGCAACAGGAATACATCTTGGGATTTCAGAGTTTTATGTTAAAAAAGGTGGTAAACTCTTTTTTACAATGATACATAACTGGGCTGAAAACTTTTATGTTCGTCCAAGAACAGCAGTTTTAGTTGAAGAAGACGGAGTTTATGTAAACAATTATGCTCTGCTAAAACCTGTAAAATCCATTCAGTCATTCCCTGTAGTTTATTTAAAAGGAGACAGAGCTTCAGCAAGGTTTAATACAGTAATTTACGGGCTTAAAGATTCATACATTGACCTGGGATCTAAAATAATCTTTGAGGGAAAAGATACCAAAGGAGAATCTCTTGCAAGAACAATTGCTGACCATAAAAGCGTTATATATTCAAGAGGTGACCTTATTGCAAAAACCCATGACTACTGTATGGGAAGACTTGACTGTCGTGGAATAATATTTTCAAAAGATGCATCCATATATGCAATACCTCAACTTATTTCGTATGGAGCAGACAGAGCAGACCTTTCCCATGAAGCATCAATAGGTCCTATATCTGAGGAACAGGTTGAGTATCTTATGTCAAGAGGAATGACAAAGGATGAAGCAACAAGCCTTATTACAAGCGGATTTCTAAATCTTGATATACCATTCTTGCCTGAAATAATAGACAGACATATAAAAGAAGTAATCCAGATAACATCAAAAGAATCAATGTAAGGGGTCCCCAAAAACTCAACGAGTTTTTGGGGTGCTCCAAAAGCATCGCACAAGATGTCCAGGAATTACTTCACGAAGGGAAGGAGGCTCAATCATGCACTCCTTCCTTTTATACTTACATCTTGGATGAAATACACATCCAGAAGGCAGCTTTCTAAGGTCTGGCACATTACCTGGAATTCCTTCTATTTTCTTTCCTTCTACTGGCACGCAATTTAGAAGAGCTATGGTATAAGGGTGCAAGGGATTTTTAAAGATTTCCTTCACATGCCCCATCTCCATAATTCTACCTGCATACATAACCATCAATCTATCAGCATATTCACCGAGAATGTTCATATCATGAGTTATTAAAATCATGGCTTTTTGTTTTTCTTTAATTAAAAAATAAAGAAGATCAAGAATTTCTTCCTGCACAGTTACATCCAATGCAGTAGTTGGTTCATCAGCTATTATAAGCTCAGGCTCACATGCTATTGCCATTGCTATCATGACTCTCTGACGCATTCCTCCTGAAAGCTGATGAGGATAGTTATTTATTATATGGGCTATTTTAAGTTCGTTAAATATTTTTTCAGTTTTTTTTATAGCTTCCTTCTCAGGCATATTAAAATGATGAATAAACATCTCTGTAACCTGATAGCCTGCTTTTAAAACAGGATTTAAGGAGACCATCGGATCTTGAAATATAAAGGAAATCTGTTTGCCCCGTATTTTTCTTATCTGAGAAGAATCAAGAGCAAGAATATCTGTATTTTTAAATATTAGCTTACCAGTAACTCTGAAATAATCTGGTAAAAGATTGATTATTGAAAGTCCTGTTAGAGTTTTTCCACTGCCACTTTCGCCAACAATAGAAAATATCTCACCCTTTTCCACATGAAAATTGATATCATCTATGATAGCAGAATTTTTATAAAATATCCTTAAATTTTGAGCCTGCAGTAGCACTTCACTTATTTAAAGCTTCCCGCAGAGCTTTACTCATTTTAAAATGTATTGCTCTTTGCGCTGGAATTTTGATCTGCTGTCCTGTCTTTGGATTTCTTGCAATTCTTTCAGGTCTTTGTTTAACTTTAAAATTGGCAAATCCTCTTATTTCAATCTTTTCCCCCTTTGAGAGAGTCTCTGTCATGCAATCAAAAATCATATCTATTATTGTCTCAACCTGTTTTTTTGTTAGAATATCAATTTTTTGAGAAACCCTGTCAATTAGTTCTGATTTTTTCATAGTCTGTCCTCCCTGTAAGTTTTAATTTTGAAATGCTGGTGAATATAAGTAATACACCTGTATATAAGGCAAAATCTTTTTTATCAATGATTCAGTATCACCCCTTAAAATTTCTATTAAAAGTGTTGATTTTTTCGTTACAATTTCTGGTTCACCTTTTATTTTAGCAAGCTGCGCTGCTACTTTTATTGCATAATCAAGATCACCTATGTCATCTACAAGCCCGAGTTCTTTTGCTTTTAGTCCTGTGAACACTCTTCCATCCGCTATTTTTCTAACTTTTTCTACTGGAATTTTCCTTCCTTCAGCTACAGCTTTAATAAATTGTTCATGTACATCATCTATCAATTTTTGTAATATTTCTTTTTCATCATTTTGTAAAGGCTTGAAAGGAGATGTAATGTCTTTGTATCTGCCACTTTTTATAATTTCTGCCTTAACTCCAATCTTATCAAGCAAACCTTTTATATTTGGTATCTCTATTAATACTCCAATTGAGCCTGTAAGTGTTCCTGGATTGGCAATTATTTTTGTAGCAGGGCATGAAATATAATATCCTCCTGAAGCAGCCACAGAACCCATAGAAACAACAACAGGTTTTACAGAAATTGTTCTTTTTATTTCCTCATATATTTCCTGTGATGGAACCACAGCACCACCAGGGCTATCCACCCGTATTACAATAGCTTTTATTGAAGGGTCCTTTCTGTATTGTTTTATTGCATCAATTGATTGCCTGGAGTCTACGATAACACCTTTAATATTAACAAGAGCCACTTTACCAGTAGAAAGCCCGATCTGCATAGTGGTTATGATGAAGCTCAGCAAAACCAGAATCCCAATAATGATAAACAGCATTTTAAGCTTTTTATTCCTCATTTTCACTTATCTTTTTCATGCTTAATCCAATTTTTCTTTTATCCCTATCTACTTTTACAACCACTACCTTTATTTCATCTCCCTCTTTTACAGGTTTATTTTTATCAATTTCAGAGTTATAAACCAGTCCTTCAACAATTCCTTCAATATCAACAAATAATCCATGTTCAGTTTTTTTAATCACTCTGGCATTGTAAACTTCTCCAACTTTAAATCTTTCAGGGATTTCTTTAATCCACGGATCTTCAGTAAGCTGCTTTATACCCAGTGAGAGTTTTTCCTTTTCAGGTTCTAAATGTAAAATTACAGCCTCAACCTTTTGCCCTTTTTTAAAAAATTGAGAAGGATGGTCAACATGTTTTGTCCATGAGATATCAGATATATGAATGAGTCCGTCAACTCCTTCTGGCAGTCTCACAAATACTCCAAAATCTGTTATTGTTTTTACCCTTCCTATAATCCTATCCCCCACTTTGTATTTTTTAGCAACCACTTCCCATGGTTTAGGTTTTAGTTGTTTAAGACTTAAAGAGATTCTTCTGTTTTCTTTATCAATATCAAGAACTTTTACATTTATCCATTCATCCACTTCTGCATAATATGTGGGATGCTTTGGAGATGTCCAGTCAAGTTCACTTACATGAATCAGTCCTTCAACTCCTTCTTCAAGTTCAACGAAAATACCAAAATCCTCAATTCTTGTTACCTTCCCTCTAACTTTCATACCTGATAAGTATTTTTTATCAATATTTTCCCATGGATCTGGCTTTTTTTGCTTATATCCAAGTGTTATTCTTTCAGTCTCTGATTCAACTTTTAATACAATAAATTCATACTCCTTACCTATTTCAAAAAACTGAGAAGGATGTTTAACTTTACTCCAGGATATATCAGAAATATGAAGAAAACCATCCATTCCACCAAGATCAACAAAAACTCCATAGTTTGTTATATTTTTCACAATACCTTTTATTTTCAGCCCTTCTTTTATTTTTTCAGATATTTCCTTTTTGAGTTTTTCCCTTTCTTCCTGTAAATAAGCCTTCCTTGAAAAAATTAAAGAAGTCTTAAGATTTCTCCACTGTCCATAAAGATTTTTTGGGGGTTCAATTTTTTCTATTTTTACCTTAAGAGTTTTTCCTGCATATTCATCAAGATTTTTTGGCTTTCTGAGTTCAAGCAATGAAGCAGGTATAAAACCATTTATACCATAAAAGCGTGTTAAAACGCCTCCTTTTGTTTTTCCTGTAACCTTTACTTCAACAGGGATTCCTCTTTCATAGGCATCCATAAGAATTTCCCAGCCCCTTATTTTTAATGCTCTGTCTCTTGATAAAGAGATTAATCCCTGAGCATCATCTATTTTTTCAATAAACACTTCTATCTCATCTGCTTCTTTAATGCTCTTCAGCTCTTCTTCTGAAAATTCATTAAGTGGAATAATTCCTTCAAATTTATATCCCACATCCACTATTACTCCATCATTTCTTACTCCCATTATTTTGCCTTTTATGATTTCTCCTCTTTCTACATGAGAAAGCGAACTCTCATAGAGACTTTCCAATTCTTGTTTTTCACTGATCTCACTCTGCATGTCCCTGTTCCTCCTTAATTTGTAAACTTTTTATTTTATCAATAACTTCATCAATTATCCATTGAGGAGCTGATGCTCCTGCTGTAACACCAATTTTTTTAGCATATTCAAACATGTCTCTATCAATCTCCTGAGCATCCTCTATATGATATGTTTTTACACCCAAGGCTTTACAGAGATTAGCAAGCTGGGTTGTATTTGCGCTGTTTTTGCCTCCAACAACAATCATTACATCAACTTCTTTTGCCACTTTCTGAGTTGCCTCCAGCCTTCTGGATGTAAAATTACATAAAGTGTTAAAAATTCTTATCTCTTCAAATTCATTGTGAGATTTTATGATTTTGTTTACTATCTCCTTAACCTTTGAGATTGGCTGGGTAGTCTGCTGGATTATACCAATTTTTTTATTTAAAATAGGAATTTCATCAGAGCTTACTACAAAAGCATTTTCTCCAGCATAACTGAAAATTCCTTTAACTTCAGGATGTTCCCTGTCTCCTATAATAAGAACCTGATAACCTTCAGAAGCTAATTTTGCAGCAAGATTTTGAGCTTTTTTTACAAAAGGGCATGTAGCATCAATAACTTCAATCCCAAATTGTTTAATCTCTTCAAATTTTTCCTTTGGAATTCCATGAGCCCTTATTATTAAAGTTTTTATATTTTTTTCATGAAAATCCTCTATAGGATGAACTCCTAAATCTTTTAGTTTTTCAATAACCTGAGGATTGTGAATTATAGGACCAAATGTGAAAACGCCATCTTTATGTTTCCTGGCAACATCAAAGGCTATGTCAATAGCTCTTTTTACACCAAAACAAAAACCTGCGCCTTCTACAAGAACAATTTCTTTTAACATACTGTTTTTGATAATACATTATATCAGTCATCCTCTGCAACTTTTTTTAATATAATTGAGATAACTTCTTGAGCTGTAAGCCTTGATGTATCAATATAAAAAGCATCTTCACTGATTCTTAAAGGAGCGTCTTTACGAGAGGAGTCTCTTCTGTCTCTTTCTATAACATCCTTTAATGCTTCTTCAAAGGTTATTTTTTTACCTGATTGTATGAGTTGCTCAAATCTTCTGCGAGCTCTTACTTCTAAGGATGCATCAAGATAAAACTTCTTCCATGCATCAGGAAAAACAACTGTTGTCATGTCTCTTCCTTCAGCAACAAGATTCATCTTTTCTGCAAAGCTTCTCTGAAGAGGGAGTAAAAAATCTCTTATAGTCTTTTTAGCGGAAAGTTCTGATGTAACAGCGCCAACTTTCGGATCCCTGATTAATTCTGAAACATCCTCATCAAATAAGAAAACTCTGCCATTTTCATAGTAAATCTTTATATTTGAAAGTTCTCTTTCTATTTCATGCTCTTTTAACAGAGAAATAACAGTATGCTTAAAATTCCTGAAAAAATAGTATGCCACTGCTCTGTATAAAGCACCTGTGTCAAGATATTGAAATCCCAGGATTTTAGCTACTTCCCTTGAAACAGTGCTTTTACCAGCACCAGAAGGTCCATCAATTGCTATTACTTTTTTCATCTCTGAAGCATCTCAAGCAGATTATAAAACTCAGGGAATGATATGTCAACACACTCTGTGTGTTTTATCACGGTTTCAGCCTCTGCAATAAGTGCTGCTATGCTTAATGCCATTGCAATTCTATGGTCTTTGTAAGAGTAAACTTCTGCACTTTTAAGCCTGCATGGACCTTTTATCTCAACTCCATCTTCAAACTCTTTTATTAAAACACCCATTTTACTGAGCTCTGTAGTCATTGCTTTGATTCTGTCTGATTCCTTTGCTCTTAAATCTTTAGCATCCTTAATTACTGTAGTTCCTTCAGCCTGTGTAGCTACAATGCATAAAACTGGAAATTCATCAATAAGTCTTGGAATAATCTCACCCTGAACAGTAACAGCTTTAAGAGCACTAACAGTTTTTACTAAGATATCTCCCACAGGTTCTCTAGCCTGTTCTCTTAAATTAAAGATTTCTATATTCGCATTCATTGATTTTAAAACTTCAATAAAGCCTGTTCTTGTTTCATTCAGGCAGACATTTCTGATTATTACTTCAGAGTCTGGCACAAGCAAGGCTCCTGCAATGAAAAAAGCTGCTGAAGAGAAATCATTTGGTATGGTTATATCAAAAGGTTTAAGAGGATGCCGCGGTGGAGTTATTTTTATTGTATTATTGTTTATTTTAAGTTCTACACCCATGCTTTTAAGCATTTTCTCAGTATGATCCCTGCTTTTATAAGGTTCTGTAACAGAACTCTCACCTTCTGCAAAAAGTCCTGCAAGCAGGATAGCGCTTTTAACCTGTGCAGAAGCAATGGGCATATTATAGTTTATTCCTTTTAGAGAACCTCCTTTTATCACAAGAGGTGGAAGTTTGTTTTCTGCTCTTCCCATAATGTTTGCTCCCATGAGCCTTAGAGGCTCAATAATTCGTCTCATTGGTCTCTGTCTGAGAGAGTCATCACCTGTAAGAATGCTTAAAAATGGCTGCCCTGCGAGGATTCCGCTAAGTAGTCTTATTGTAGTGCCTGAATTACCACAATCAATAACATTTTCAGGCTCTTTCAGTGAATGTAAACCCATACCATTAACAATGATCTCTTTTGACTTTGTTATCTGAATATCCGCTCCAAGTGATCTCATAGCAGTGAGACTGCTAATAGGGTCTTTTGCCCATAAAAAGTTTTTTATTCTTGACTGTCCATTTGCAAGACAGGCAAACATAACTGCTCTGTGAGATATAGATTTATCAGCAGGTGGTGTTATTTCACCTTTAAGTGCTTTTGCTTTTCTAATTACTCTATCCATAAAGTTTTATTATACCAGAAAAATTTAGTGTTTTAGACAAACCAGAAATATAAACACAAGTTTTTCTCAAGGAGCTTAAAGGCAAAGTTTTGATAAATCTGTTTTTTAAGTTCAAGCCATTTAGCGCCGAGAGTGTTTAAATCAATCATTTTTCTAAATAATATTTATCTAATTCCCATTTTAAAGGGTTATTGATAATATATTCACGGATTTCGTTTAATTCTTGTTCATTACGAATAATGTGTTCATAATAATTTCTTTGCTAAATATCATAGAGATCTGTATTTTGGCGAAACAATTTCGTGACACCGATTTTGAATCCACGGATAATAGAACCAATTGATTTGGGTATAATTTTTTGGTAACGATTTTGTAGGGGTTCAAAATTTTGAACCCCTACATTTGTTTTTTTATTGTTTATAAAAATGATACCATGTATATGGTTTGGCATTATCACAAATTCATCTAATATCATATTGGGATAATGGTCTGGAATTTCTAACCAACATTTTTGGGCAATCTGTCCTGTATCATTTAGCACCATTACCCCATCTAAAATTTCTCCAAAGAAACATTTACGGTTTTTGTGCAGATTGTAATAAAATATGCTCCAGGCTGGGAATAATCATATCCTTTTAATAGTATGGAACACCGATGATGTGCAGTCGGGTCAAATTTCATTCCTTTCACATACTCCTTGCTTTTTCTAATCTGGTTTGGATAAGTTCGGCAACTGATGAGTAGACTTATTTTGCTGTTCTTCGGTTAAGCCAAGGGCGATAAAAATAATACCATTCTTCATCAGAGTATCCAGCAGTTTCTCTTGCCCATTTTATGATTTCAGGATTAATGTCAACTCTAAGTGCCTTGGCCATTTCCTTCTCCTTCAATTATTACAATCTCCTCTTCTGTCAAATCATAAAGATCATACACAAGCTGGTCTATTTGTTTTTCAAGGTCTTTGACTTGGGCTTGTTTTTGTGGGTCTGTTGTAGCACAGACATTCTTGTCTGTGTTTTTGCTTTCACACATGGGAGTATAGTTTATCTCCACAGGCAGGAATGCCTGTGTTACCTCCACAGGCAGGAGTGTCTGTGTTACACTGGGTTAGGGTTAAAATTTTTTCCTCAAAGCAACGAAAATTTTTTACACTGAATTTTTTATAGATTTTGAATATTCCCTCCTTCAATTGTTCTGATCTTCTTTTCTGTTGAATTATACAAGTGATAAGCCAAGTAGTCAATTTTGTTTTCAAGTTCCTTAACTTAAGGCTTTTTGTGGGGCTGTGTCTTGGTCTTGGGTCAGGGTGTGAAGCTTAAAAAAGAGTATGTAACAAAAGAAGCCTTACATAGCCATAAGCTTGAGTGCAAACTCCTTGGGCTTGTTACCTTTTCTCCAACCCTTGGCAAAGGCATAGCCCTGTGCGTCATAGATGTAGGCTTACGAAAGGAAGATCTGGAAGTTGAAGTAGAAGTAAGAGGCAAAAAACAAAAGGCTTTTTTAGAAAATATCCTTTTGTTGAAAAATCAGGGAATTAACTCTTTGCATGAAAGCATCCCTTTGTAGGAAAGAAAGAATTGATATATAAGTGCTATAATTACAAAAATTTCCTGAGATATTCCTCAATTTTATCATCGGACCATCCCGTTGTTTCCTTTAAACCCTGCCTAATTACATTAAGATATTCTTCTGAAGGTTTATTGATTTCAGTTTTCCAACAACCAGTGATAGTTTTTATTATAAAGCCGTCCTTTTCTCCCAATTCTAATTCTACATCATACCATCGTCCTTCTTGTTTCTTAATGTCTTCAAACTGTTGCTGCGATACCTTCCAAAGCCTGACAACCGCATGAAAACTACTATCTTTTTCCTTTTCACAACTTAAAAATGCTACTCCTTTGTTGCCCCATTTTGAGGAGCTTTTAGCAAAATATAATCTATGCGGAACATACATCCACCCTAAATCTTGAGGTTCAGTTTTGTCTTTGCTTCCCGAGTATTCCCAGCCACGATACATTCCACCTTTTATATAAACCATAAACCTTTCTTTTAAAAAGTTTGAACCATACGCCGCATAAATTAGATAACTCATTCTATTTTACCTCCTTCAATTATTTTAACCTCTTCCTCTGTTAAATTATAAAGCTTATACACAAGGTGGTCTATTTGTTTTTCAAGGTCTTTGACTTGGGCTTGTTTTAGTGGGTCTGTTGTAGCACAGACATTCTTGTCTGTGTTTTCACTTTCACACATAGGAGTGCATTTTACCTCCACAGGCAAGATTGCCTGTGTTACTTTCATACATGAATATGTATTACTTCCACAGGCAGAAATGCCTGTGTTACATTGGGCAAGAGAGAGGATTTGATTTACAAGTTTTTCTATTTGCTGGACAATAGGTTGGTTTTGAGGATAGATTTCGAATAAATTCATTGTATTCATTCTTTAAAAATATTTACACTTTCATTTTTACTCAAGGGGGTCCCAGATTTTATATGATATTTTATATCATTCTTTTTGCAAAACTCAATTACTTTTTGAGCCATTTCTCTATAGAATTCTTCATTATTTTTCCAGGCACAATAAGAATTATTATATTCTGCCAACCTTCTATAATTTAGTTTTCCAAAGATTATTTTTTTTACAAAACTAACTTTATTTAAGATTCTCTCAATATCTGCAGATTGAGGATCTAAAGCAGGAACTGGATAGGGTTCAATACTTACCCATGTTTTTAATCCATTATCAGCAAGTTTTTTTAAAGCTGCTATCCTTTCCTCATATGGTGCAGAATAAGGTTCAAATTTATTTTTAAAATCATCATTTAAGGAAACAAGTGTTATCCCATATTCATTAGTTTCCAGAAATTTTCTTTTATTTAACAAGTCTTCAGGATAAATTCCTTTCGTTAAAGTTGTTACTCTTATACCCTCTTTATTTAATCTTTCAATAATATTTAATGTTAACTCTTTTATTTCTGGTATTATCATTTTCGTTTTATAATCATACATGAAAGGGTCAGTCATAAAACACAGGTGAACAAAGTCAATGTAATTTTTATATTTCGGTATTTCTTTCTCAAGAAGTTCTAAAGCATTCGCTACAATCTTTGGATTTCTCCAATCTTCATAATCTTTAACCCAACCAAATTTTTTTGCCATCATCATCGCATAACACGGAAACTTACAACCATGTTTGCAACCAACAATATGATTTATCGTCCAGTCGCCATATTCAACATTAGTTTGATATAAAAGACTTTTTCTATTAATAGTCTTTATTTTTGAAGGAATCTCCAAAAGAGCTTCTTTATAAAAATTTTTACCGCCAAACAATGTTTCCCCTAAAATTCTTTCCTTCTGCTGTGCATAAACATCTTTAACAATTTTGGTCACATTAGGTTTTTTGCATGCATAAAGAAGATAATACAAAGTATCATTACGGTCTGGATATTTGATATCATACCCCACAACATGAAGCCCTTTAGAGGTAAAAACAGAGCCAACAAAATCTTCTAACATTTTTTGGTCATCTCCTATTAAATTAATATCATCCCCAATAAATTCTTTTAGAGTATTTATAGTCTTAATCTCTTTTTCTGTTAATTCGGTTCCTGATCTTCTCTTTTTTGCTACACCACTGGTGCGACGAACACCTTCCAAAATATAATTGAACATGATATCTTTCGGGTTATTTAATTTAACCATTAAATCAACAGTCTTTCTCTTAATTTGTAAACCCGTTGGGTCTATTAAAACAAAAAGAGGATTTTTTGGAGTGTTATTAATCTGTCTTATTATTTCAGGTATTTTTTCATTACAATCTCCAATATAGACTTGAGATTCAACTACTTTATTTGTCTCTGGATTTTTATTAAGAAATTCTTCAATGTTTTCTTTTAGACAAGCAAAGTTATCTTTATTCAGTTCTATAAAAAAGCATTTAATTTTGATATTTTCTCTCAATTTTTTGTCTATTCTTTTTTTTAAAATTTTATCAAGAAAAATAAGTGGTGAACCATAAGTTCCATCATTATACTTACCTCTACCAGCAAATAAATCTATGATATACCATTCATTTGATGCCCATTTTTGATTATTCCAAATGGTCAGCCATACATCAAAAATCTTTTCTAAAATTTCAAGTTTTGTTTTCGTTGAAAGTCTATTACTTAAATTCCATAAATCTTGTTTATCTGCCATTATTTTTCTCCTTAAATTATTTTAATCTCCTCCTCTGTTAAATTATAAAGCTTATACACAAGGTGGTCTATTTGTTTTTCAAGGTCTTTAACTTTGGCTTGTTTTTGTGGGTCTGTGATGTTCAACAATTTATTTCTACTCATACTTTAATCCCATATAATTCTAATACCAACTCATCTAATTCTTTTTGTATCTCTTCTAATTTTTCTTCTGCTTCGCTTTCTGTTAGTTCACCTGCAAATTTTCTCTTTTGAATTGACATAGCACGGTCGCATATATCTTCAAAAGTTTTTAACTGGTCAGGAGTGGGGATTATAATTGGTAATTGGCGGGCATCATTGATTTGAAAATGAACCGTTGTATTTACAAAAGCATTTAAATATATAGACATAAAACGAGAATTTAACAAAACTACAATATATTTAGAATTTACTAAAGTTATATTAGGAAATAACGACATACTAAGCACATCATGTATGCTTTTTTCCTTTATTCTGCAACGAATATCATAACTAACATCTGTCCAACAAAAACCTTCTCTGAAGTAGAATTGAGGATTACGAACAACTGGCATACCTTCCCCCTTTTTCCCAGAATTTTCTTTTAAAAATTTCACGTTCTCTCTACTCCAATCAATGTAGTAAGGTGTTGGAGCATACCAACGATTGCCTTCTTTATCTCCTTTATCGTAAGGAACAAAGGTTCTGGTGCCTTTTATACCATTTAGTTTTTCATCTTCTGTTAAAGAATTCACATCCGCTATCTCTTCCTTGCTTACAATCCTATAAAGCCAGCCTTGACCAAATATATCTCTACCATATTTTTCTTTCAAATCATCAAAAAGTTTACGAATTTCCTTTTCATCAAATTTGTTTAAAAATGCCTCTGCATCTTTTTTGTTTTTTATACCATTTTTTCTACAAAACTCTTCCGCTTTTAATAGTTTTTCTGGACGCTCTTTGTAAACCTTTTCAGCCCATTTTGTGCCTTCTAATACACCTATATATTTCCCATTGTTTCCTGTTTGAATACCTACTCCACCTTCTGCAATAAGCCCAAGTAATGTAATATCACCTGATTTTAAAGAATTACGGTATTCTTCAAGTATTTTTTCGTATTTTTTAATATTTTTACTGGTATTGATAAAATTCCACCATTGGTTTAGTAGTTCATTAACCTTTTTACCAAATTTTTGATAAATTTCTTTATTAAAATCTGTTGGTATAAATATAACTTTGTTCGGAGCATTTTTATAGTCTTCTTGATGTATGGTATATCTTTTTGGTTGTTGAATACTCTCTTTACCATCTAAAAATATTATCTGATGAGATGGGCTTGGTGGTAATTTTTTTACGATGATTACACTTGTATCTACCATAGCATTTTCAAAAGGATTAGCTGTATCAAAAATTGTAAGTATAGTATTGTTTAGTAGTAAATCACGAAGATTTTTCTTGGTTTGGATTGTCCAGTAAGTTTTTGAACTAATATAAGCAAGTATTCCTTTATCTTTTAATATTTCTAATCCTTTAAAAAAGAAATGATTATAGGAATCATCGGCAAATCCATAATATTTTTCTAATATAGGTTTAAGTTTTTCATCAACTCCTTTTGTAGAGATATACGGTGGATTTGCAATCACTATATCAAAGCCACCTTTTTGATGAAATACCTCTGAGAAATAAACCTCAAAATCAAATTCTTTATGACCGTTGGTTATTTCGTAAATCAGTTTATCAATTTCATTTTTAAGTTCCTGTTTTTTAGTTGGATTTGTTTCATTAAAGTATAGATTTTTTAATCCTTCAAGCTTTTTAAATGCCTCTTGATTAAACAAATCTTTTTCAACTCCTAAAAGTGAATCTCCACGGACAACCTTATAATCAAGGTTAGGAAGGGGTTTTAAGTTGTAAAAATCTTCTTCATCCACAATCATTGAAAGCCAGAATCTTAACTTACAAATCTCAACTGCTCCTGGGTCAATATCTACTCCGTAAAGAGAATTTTCTATACAATGGCGCTTTAAGTCATAAGGTAGCACAGACATTCTTGTCTGTGTTTTCACAGGCAGGAATGCCTGTGCTACTTTCACAGGCAGGAATGCCTGTGTTACCTCCACAGGCAGGAATGCCTGTGTTACCTCCACAGACAGGAATGCCTGTGTTACCTCCACAGACAGGAGTGTCTGTGCTACATAAAGATAATATTTATCTTCAGGCAAATTGACTTTAGTTGGATTTTCTTTAATATATTGGATAAAATGAAAATATTCTTTTTCACTTCTAACAATATGATCATATGATTCTTCCATCCAAACTTTTTTCCCACTGGTATTTAGAAGTTTGTTAATATAGTATGCACTCGCTCCTTTTATACCTTTTAAAATTTCAGATAAAGAATATCCTGAAGCTGGTTCTATTAATAAATGAACATGATTTGGCATTATGACTACTGCATGCACTAAATATCTCTGTTTGTCAAATTTGAAAAGACACTCTATCAGTTTTTCGCGCACATCTGGCCTGGCTAAAATGCAAGAACCATACCCACTATCCAACCATTCCTCAAATCGTTTGCCAAATTTTTCATTATACTCCTTCCATTGTTTTTCATTCCATGGTTTAGGATTATGTTTTAACCATATTTGATATTCCTCGTTCCATTGATTAATTTTCTCTTGCGGTATGGAATCTGCAAGACGAAAGGTAACCCAGTAAATAGAATCTGATTTGGTCCAATGGGGAAGATTACGACGAGTAATTTTGAAATCACTGGCAAGAGTGTCTGTGTTACTTTCACAGATAGGAGTGTCTGTGCTACTTATATAAACAGCAAGTAGTTGTCTTAATTTTACTATCTCATGCATCATTCCAATAGGAAAAGCACCAGAACCAACAGCTGGGTCGCAAATTTTAATATCAGCAAGAAGTTTATCAATAAGTTGTGCATTTTTAATTATACTTTCTGGCATTTTATGCTTATATGTCTTTGTTTCTTTTCTTTTATTTATAACTGTTCTTTCATTCTCTAAAATTAAATCAGCATATCTTACAAATATTTCTATATCTTCTCTTTTCCAACCAGGCGTGTTACTTTCACAGGTAGGAATGTCTGTGTTACTTCCACAGACAGGAGTGTCTGTGCTACTTCCACAGACAGGAGTGTCTGTGCTACTTCCACAGACAAGAATGTCTGTGTTACAAAGATATTCAATCAAACTTTCCTGGCACATATAATGGACAATTTCTCTTGGCGTGTAATAAACTCCATATTCTTTATTAAACTTTGTTTCTTCACCTTTTTTACCAGATTTTAGAACTCTTACATATTCATCAAAGTTATCCGGTCTTATGGCATTTAGTTTTTCATAAATTTTTCCAAGAAGCTCAGGATCAAGGGCAACCTCTTTTTCAAGTGGTTCTTCTTCATTCACTGTGAAATTATATCTATCAAAGACATCAAGAATACCATCTCCAATATCATCTTCTTTTGTTCTATTTTTATTTGAGAAAAGCTCATTAGGTAAAAGAATATCAACATTTACCCAGTCAAAATCATTAATAGGGTCAAAAAGTCCACCATTTAAGAAAGGAATTTTGCAATTAAATCTACTGTAATAATGGTCATCCACGCTTCTATCTGTTCTTAATGCTTCATAAAAAAGTGGTTCAAGTATATCGTTGTAAAAGTTTTCATAATCTCCAAATTCTTTGTTAAACAATCTCCTTATAAAGTCTTTTGGACCTGTTCCCCAGGGTTTTCCTTTTTCAACACCGAACCAACCCTTCTTTTGAAGGAAATAGAGAAATACAATTTGACCAAGGAGTTTTTTGGCAAAATCAACGGTATTTATATTTTTATTTTCAAATTCTTTACTTACTTTTTCATCTTTTTTAACAATTTTATCAAGTTCAAGTTTTGTTCTTATGAAGAGGTCTCTATATTTTTCAAAGAATTCTTTTGTTACAACTTCTACATCAAAGGCTTTTTCCAAATCTTCAAGGGTTGGCTTAAAGTCGTCATTTTCAAGTATTGGTATAACTCTTGATTGGGCAGTGTGGCTTTTCTCATTTTTGCCAACTAAGAATGACCATCTTTTAGCGGGCGTAAATTCTTCTTTGGCTTTAATTCCTTCAAAGCGATAATCTAATTTAACAAGGGAAAATCGCCAGTCTTCTAAATCTGGTGATATAAAAGCTACAAGGGCTGCATCTTTCTTTGTAGTAGTTCCAAGGGTTCCTTTTAAATATTCAGCAACGAAATTTCTCTGAGCAGTTCGGGCACGATATAAAGAAGTTTCCTTTCTTAGCTTCACTACTAAAATATCTATCTTTTTACCATCTTTATCTACATATCTACCAATTCTTTCCCAGGATGCAATAAAATCAAGATATCTTTCAGTTATCCCTTGAATTCCGCTTCTTGGTTCAAGAGCTTTATTTCTATCATAAGTTTTTAGTAAATTAGTGATAAATTTAATAAATTTATCTTTATCAAAAGAATTTTCAAATGTTTCAATTATCAAGTTTTTTGCTTGTTCCCTATTCATTTTTGTTTACCTCTTCAAGCATATTTTTATCACTTCATACAACTCTGGTATTTTTTCTTTAATGACTTTCCACAAAACCATGTAATCAACTCCAAAATATTCATGAATCAAAATGTTTCTCATTCCTATAACACTTTTCCATCTGATTTGAGAGTATTTTCTTCTTAACTCTTTTGGAATGTGCTTACTGGCTTCTCCAATGATTTCGAGGCTTCTTACAAATGCTCTTTTCAGTTCCTCATTTACGATAAAACTTTCATAGTCTAAATTTTTACTTTTGCTCATTAAATATTCACATTCAGTTTTTATGTCTATCAGATAATCTCTTATTTCTCTCATATATAAATTACCTCTTGTAAGATAATTTTTCCTATATATGGCTTAAGGGCGGATTTCATAACAAGGTCAACTTTAACTTTTAATTCTTTTGATAGAAAATCTTGAAGTTCAATGAATGACCACAGGTCAGGCACTTCATAAAAATCAACAAGGATATCAAGGTCGCTTTTCTTTTTCTGCTCTCCTCTCACATAAGAGCCAAAGATGCCTATCTCTCTAACTTTATATTTTTCATGAAGCACAGGTTTTAGTTCTCTTATTTTTTCTTTAATCTCTTCAATTTTTGTCATATTTATCACCTTGCTAAATAAAGTGATAGTATAACTTCCCTTTTCCCTTCTGTTATTGCTGAGGTTTCTGCATAATGGCTTTTAAGAAAAGCAGGAGATATTTCTCTCTGAAGAATTCCAATAACCTTTAAGGGATTTTGAATCTCTGTTTCTAATTTATTTAGTTCACTGAGTATCCTCTTAACTGTCTGTTTAGGTAAGGAACCTTCTTCTAAACGGGCTATTACTTTTTTAAGATATTCTTCTTGTTCTTCTGTCAGTTGCTTACTATTCTTTTGTGTTGCTTTTAAATTTTTTAGAAGTTTAACAGAACTACTTCCACCACCTCGTCTACCAGTCGTCTCAATCATTTCCTCTTCCATAGTTGCATTAAAGAAAGCATTTTTATTCTTATCAAGCAATTCATAATAACTTTCAAGGGGTAGCTTTACTCTTTTTTCATCCTGTGTGCTTTCAAGAATTTTTGCCGAAGTGAGAAAATCAAGTTCAACAGTTTTTTCTTCATCTGACAAAAAGAATTTCATAAGCTTTCCTTTTCTGAAAAATGTAAGTAAGGCATCAGTAGTAGCACAGACACTCTTGTCTGTGTTACTTTCACACACAGGAGTGTGTTTTACTTCCACAGGCAGGAATGCCTGTGTTACTTTCACACATGAACATGTGTTACTTTCACAGGCAAGAGTGCCTGTGTTACATCCTGCCTTTGCAGAGCGAGCTTTCTTCGGGAGCCGTTTTATTTTTTCAAAAAGTTCTGGATTTTTATCACGAATATCTTCAATAATTCTTAAGTATTTCAGCTCACTTTCTTCCTCTTCATCTTCCTCAGTGATGATTTTCTTTGAAAGAAGCTTATCAAAGAGTTCATGAGAAGAGACTGGTTCTCCTTCTGTTAAAATGGCTGAATCACCACCAAGCAATGTCAAAAATGCCTCTATTTTTGAGCGAGCAATATTTGTAAGTTCAATTTCAGAATCCGCTTGCCTTGTAGGGAAAAAGTTAAAAATGTAAATTCTATCATGCGGCGTGTCTATCCTGTTAATTCTTCCAACTCTCTGCATCAGCCTTGTAGGATTCCAGGGTATATCATAATTTATTACAATGTTTGACTGATGAAGATTAACTCCCTCTGAGAGAACCTCAGTTGTAACAAGAATTCTATAATCACTCCTCTTATTTCTTGCCCTTGCATCAAAATTTTCTATAACTTTATCTCGGATACTTTCAGAAGAGCTACCATGAAAGAGCAAAGCTATTTCTCCAATTTCGCTGTTTATATGCTTAGTTAAATACTCTGCCGTTTCTTTAGATTCAGTAAAAAGAATTATTTTTTTGTTTTTAAAAATAGGATTATTTTTTAGCTCATAGATTAACCTTTGAATTTTTGGATCTCTTTTTATATTCTCCCACATTGATTTTATTTTTAATAAAATTTCAAGATCATGCATTAAATCGTTTTTAAAATCAGGACTGAAATCTTCACTATTATATCTTTCTGCCTTTCCCTCATCTATTAATCTTTGAATTGCTTCATCATCTCCTTGTTCTAAAAGCTCAAAAATTTTGTTTATGTATCCTTTGCTTATATATACATTCCCATTTTCATATTCTTTGATAAACATCTCGTATGAATGCATAAATCTATCAATGCTTTTTCTAAATGCATAAAAACTACTCTCCAAACGTTTTACAAGAAGCACTTTCATGAAGCCACCCATATTTCTTTGAGACTGCGCTTCAAGTGGAGAAATTGATTTCTTTAAATAAAGTAATGGTTTATAACGAGCATAGTTGAAATCTTGTGTTATGAGTTTAACAGTTTCCATGAAAATTCTATCTTCATCATCATTTAACTGATAATAAAAGGGCTTTGGGTCTTCTACCTCTGGGAATTTAACATTGTTCCTCTTTAAATCCTCTGCAAAATATTTTTCAATTTCACTTCTTGTTCTTCTAACCATTAAATATTTCAAAACTTTATCACGTATTTCTTTTGCATTAATTTTTGTTATCTCAAGAAATTTGTTATAATCTTTCTGCCTGTCAACTTTCTTTAATCTTGCCTCAAGTTTACTAAAGAAATCTTCAAGGTTCGGGACACCAGGGATAGTGCTTTTTCTCGGATTCTGAAAGAGCTTGATCTGGGCAAGAATGTCCGTTGGTGAGTTATTATAAGGGGTTGCTGAAACCAATATAACTCTTTTTCCACGACAAATTTCAGCAATATCTTCATAACTAATTGTTGTTTCATTTCTAAAACGATGTGATTCATCTATAATTATGTTTTTTACAGGATGATCTGTATTTTCATATCTTTCTATAAATGCTTTTGCTTCATCAAGTTTGCCTATTGAACAACATTTAGCAGGTATATGAAAGTCACGAATAATATTTATCCAAGCCCCTGGATTATTTTCATTGAGAAGCGCTGGTGGTGCTATAACAAGTGTTCTTCCATCAAGTTGTCCTGCAAGCATAGTTGCAACATAGGTTTTCCCAAGCCCCACTACATCGGAAATAAAAACCCCTCCATATTCTTCCAGTATCTTTTTAGCATTTAAAATTGCTTGCTCTTGATATTCAAATCTTTTAAAATTTTCTGGCAAATATTTTGTAAAAACCTCATCAACCCTTGATAATTCATCTTTGAAATACTCATAAAGAAATTTAAGATAAAGCTCATAAGGGGTAATAGTTTGATTAAGCCATGTTTTTTCATTTATTGTTTGAATAAATTTTTCATTTACATCAACTGAATCTCTCCATAATTCTTCAAATTTAGTTTTTGCAAATTCATAATCAGCACGGTTCTTTAACTCAACATTAAATTCAAGGTTGTCAACGAGTCCAGATTGAGTAAAATTACTTGAACCTGTAATTACCCTTCCTACATCTCGGTCCCCTTCTCTAAAAGTCATTATGTATAGTTTTGCATGAAGATTTTGAAAAGGATAAGCCCTTATTTGTAATTTCTCTGACTTTATCCATTCAATAAAATTTTTAACTCCCTCTTCAACATTTAGACTATCTTCTGATTCAGCCATCTCATCTTCTATTGCCTTTTCAATGATTCCTTTTGTTTCTGAATGAGAGAGTTGACATAAATTTTGAGGTCTATCTTTTGCGCTTTTAACTAACTCATAGGCTTCTTTATTTATCCCAAGCCCAATAAGAATTCTTATTCTCTCAGTTTTTTCAAGTGCTTTGGATATGGCGTGAAACCCGCTTATATAAAAATAAGCAACCAAACAATCAAAAAATTTGCAGTCTTTTACGATTTGTTCAAATCGGTCTTTGAGGGTCTTACCATCTTCATTTACTATGAATGTAAGGTCAAGACTCCTTTCCATTATTAATCAATCTCTTCTCTTAAATCTTTTGCTTTTTTTATGAATTTTTTGACTCCTTCAATCTCTTTTTTAGAAAGCATCTGCTTAATCTCATCAAGCTTTTTTACGAAAATTTCAAGGCAGTGTAAGATGTTTTTATCATTCATTGTAAAAATATCAGCCCAAAGTTCTGGAGAGCTTTTGGCAATTCTTGTTGTATCTTTAAATCCAGAACCAGCGTATTTTATAAACTCTTTATTTATATCTCCTACGGTATTTACAAGGCAGAATGAGACTAAATGGGGAAGATGACTTATAATGGCATAAATTCTGTCATGCTCATGAGGAGTCATGAATGTAACATGGGCTCCTGTTTTAGTCCATAGTTTCGCAACTTTCTCTACTACAGATTTTTCAGTGTTTTCTGTAAGAGTAATGATGACCTTTGATCCCTCAAAAAGCTTAGCTCTTGCATGCTCAAATCCTGTTCTGTCTGAACCAGCAATAGGATGTGTCCCAACAAAGTAAACTCCTTGTGGCATCAATCTTTCAAGCTTATTAACCACTGCCTCTTTAACACTTCCTACATCAGTAACCACTGTGCCTTTTTTAAGATAAGGAGCCATTTCAGAGGTAATTCTCTCAAATACTCCTATGGGAGTTGCAAGAACAATGAGCTCTGCCTCGCAGACTTCTTTAAGAGAGTCAGTATAGCTATCTATTATGCCAAGCTTAATAGCTTTCTTGAGCCTTTCCTCATTTTTTCCATAACCAATAATTTTGTCTGCTAAGTTTTTTTCTTTTAATGCTAAGGCTAATGAACCTCCAATTAATCCAACTCCAATAATTGAAACAGTTTTAAATCCATCCTCCATTACACTTCCCTGCCAATAGCCTCTGCCACAGCTTTAACTTTTTTCATCATTTCTTTAAACTGCTCTGGAGTCAAGGATTGCTCACCATCAGAGAGAGCTTCCTCTGGATTTGTATGGACTTCAATTAAGAGCATATCAGCACCTGCTGCAACTGCACTAACTGCCATTGGAGCAACAAGCTCACGCTTTCCAACTCCATGACTGGGATCTACTGCCACAGGAAGATGGCTCAAAGACTTCAACAGCGGAACTGCGCTCAAATCAAGAGTATTTCTTGTAGCAGTCTCAAATGTTCTTATACCTCTTTCACAAAGTATGACCTTTTCATTACCTCTTGAAAGAATATACTCTGCTGCCATAAGAAGCTCTTTTATTGTGGCAGACATTCCTCTTTTAAGCAAAACAGGCTTGTCAACTGAACCAACTTCCATAAGAAGCTTAAAATTCTGCATGTTTCTTGTGCCAATTTGAAGAATATCTACATAATCAAGCATAACATCAATATCTCTTGGATCCATTATTTCGCTTATCACAGGAAGACCTGTTCTTTCCTTTGCTTCTTTTAGATATTTAAGCCCTTCAATACCAAGTCCCTGGAAAGAATAAGGAGATGTGCGGGGCTTAAAGGCACCTCCTCTTAAGAAGGTTGCTCCTGAAGCCTTGACTTTTTCAGCAATATCAAGAAGAGTAACTCTGTTTTCAACAGCACATGGACCTGCTGCAACATGAACTCTCTTGCCTCCAATCTTTAGCTCATCAACCTGAATTACTGTGTCAGTCTTTTTGAAGTCCCTGCTTGCCAGTTTGTAGGGTTTAAGAATTCTTACAACATCCTCAACTCCCGGGATAGCTCTTATAGCATTTTCTTCATCTTCTGTTACCTTTGATGTGTCTCCAATTACTCCGATAATTGTTCTTTCTGTTCCCCTTGAGACATGGGGTTTAAGTCCTTTTGCTTCAAGTTTTTTTAAGATTTTTTCAATCTGCTCATCAGTTACATCAGGTCTTAATACAATAATATCCATGCTTTAACCTCCAAAAAATTTTTTAAAATTATCAATAAAAGCCTTATTTTCTTCAGCTAAGCCAATTGTGACTCTTATCTGCCTGGGGCCTACAGCTCTTACAATAACTCCCTGTTTGAGAAGATAGTCAAAAACTTCCTTAGATGAGATAGTCTCTGGCAGTATTATATAAATGAAGTTTGTTTGAGTGGGAAGATATTGAATTTGTTTGATTTTATCAAGCTCAGAATAAAGATATTGTTTACCCTTTTCGTTAATTTCAAGCACTTTTTTTAGATGCTCCTCATCTTTTAATGCAGCTTCAGCAGCAATCTGAGCAATTGTGTTTGTATTAAAAGGTTCTCTTATTCTGTTCATCTCTGTGATGATCTCTTTTTTTGCAATTCCATAACCAATTCTTAAGCTTGCCAATCCATAGGCTTTTGAAAAGGTTCTTAAAATCAATATATCTTTGCCATCTTTAAAATATTTTAAAGTATCAGGATAGTCTGGCTCTGTAACATATTCATAATAGGCTTCATCTACAACAACGAGTATATTTTCTGGAAGAAGTTTCATGAAGCTGTCAAATTCTTCCCTGTAGTTTATTGTGCCTGTTGGATTATTTGGATTGGCTATGAATACAATTTTTGTTCTATCTGTTATTTCATTAAGCATTCCTTCAAGGTGATGCTTCCAATCTTTAAGTGGCACTTCCTTCGCAATTCCACCATGGGCTATTACACTCATTGCATAGACAATAAAAGAAGGAGTAGCCAACACTGCCTCATCACCAGGACCAATATATGTTTTTACAGCAATATCAATAAGTTCATTTGAGCCATTGCCAAGAATGATTTCATCATGTGTAAGATTGATTCCTCTTTTTGAAAATAGTTCACATAAAGCGTTTTTAAGATAATATCCGCTTCCTTCAGGATATCTTGCAAGCTCTGCTGGATTTGATAAAAATTCCATGATGCTTTCTACCACCTTTGGTGAAGGACCAAGAGGATTTTCATTAGAGGCGAGTTTAATACATTGTTTTATGCCGAGCTCTCTTTCAACCTCTTTAATTGGTTTCCCTGGAATATAGGGCTGAATCTTTTGTACATATGGCAATGGTTTAATCATAAAGCCTCCCTTTATTCAAAAATTGGATATGAACCAAGATGCACAAGCTCTATGCAGTAATCCTTTACTTTTTCAAGAGTTTTTTTCACTTCTTCATCTTCTATATGTCCTATGAAGTCAACAAAAAATATGTATTCCCACTTGCGCATTTTTGCTGGTCTGGATTCTATTTTGGTAAGATTTATGCTGGCATCCTTAAAAGGCTTTAAAGCATTATAAAGAGCTCCTGGCTTGTCTTGAAGGGAAAACATTATAGAAGTTTTATCATAACCTGTTTTACCCGGAAAGCTTCTCCCGATTATAAAGAATCTTGTATAGTTATTTTTATAATCTTCAATATGTTTTGCAACAAATTTGAGTCCATAAATCTGTGCTGCAAATTCACTCGCAATAGCTGCAATCTCCTCATTAACATAGGCTTGCCTTGCTGCCTCAGCTGTTGATGCAACATCATACACAGCAATATTGGGCATATTTTTGCTAAGCCATTCTCTGCATTGAGCTCTTGCATGGGGATGGGAGTAAATTTTCTTTATTTTTTCTTTTTGCCCTGTAAGGGAAAGAAGATGAAGTGCTATGGGAATTATTATTTCACCAGAGATTTTTACTGAATACTGCATGAACATATCAAGAGTATAGGTTACAGTTCCTTCATTTGAGTTTTCTATTGGAACAACACCAAATCTGGACAATCCTTTTTCAACGGACTCAAAAATAGATTTAATGCTATCCTGAGGTTCAAACTGAGCAAAGCTACCAAAATACTTTATTGCAGCAAGATGAGTGAATGTTCCCTCTGGACCAAGATAAGCTACTTTCTGTGATTCCTGAAGTGCCAGTGTGGCTGAAACAATTTCCCTGAAAAGAGTTTTTATAACATCATTAGAAAAAGGTCCTTCATTTATTTTTACAACTTTATCAATTATATTTTTTTCTCTTACAGGATCATAAAAGGAAAGTCCCTTAGCTCTTTTTATTTCTGCTATTTCTATAGCAATTTTCGCTCTTTCATTCAAAAGTTTAAGAATTTCTCTGTCAATTCTGTCAATTGCATCCCTGAGATTTTTTAGTCTTTCATTTTCCATTTCTTATTCTATCATAGAATATGATAAAATTTTAAAATTATGAGAAAACAAAATCTTATGGACAGAGTTTTAAACTGGATAGCTTCTCATGATGATGAACCTCCTTATCTTCTTATTGATAGAGAAACTCTGAAAGAAAAAATTTCCCTCATCGGAAAAAGAATAAAAAATTCAAAAGTTTTCTATGCGGTCAAAGCCAATCCAGATGTGGAAGTTCTCAGATATTTAAATAATTTTAATGTGGGCTTTGAAATAGCATCAGAGGGAGAACTGGCAATCCTTAAACAGCTTAATGTAGAGCCTGAGCGAATAATAACAAGCAATCCAGTAAAAACCTTTAAATTTCTTAAAGAGGCAGTGGAATATGGAATTAATTACTATGCTTTTGACTGTCAAGCAGAAGTTGAAAAAATGGCAAAATATGCACCAGGGAAAAAAGTTTATGTAAGATTGTCTGTTCCAAATGAAGGAAGTGAATGGCCACTGAGTAAAAAATTCGGTGTGGAGATGGAAGAAGCTTTGCAGTTACTTATTTATGCAAAACAGAAAGGACTTAATCCTGTAGGCATTACCTTTCATGTGGGTTCCCAATGTAGCAATATATATAACTGGCACACTGCCATAGATAAAGCAAGACAGGTAAAGGAGCTTGCCAAAAAGGCTGGAATTGAAATAAAAATGCTTAATATTGGAGGTGGATATCCTATTGAATACACTAAAAGAGTACCTCCAATAGAAACAATAGAGGCAAAAATCAGCTCACTTCTTGAAGAATATTTTCCTGATACTGAGATTTTTATAGAGCCTGGCAGAGCAGTTGTGGGAGATGCAGGAGTTTTTGTTTCAAGAATTATTGGCAAAGCTCAAAGAGGAGAGGAAAACTGGCTTTACATAGATGTAGGCGTTTTCAATGGATTGATGGAAAGTATAGGAGGCATTAAATATCAGTATGTTGTTGGAAGCAGAGGAGAGCAAAAACATTGGACAATTGCAGGACCAAGCTGTGATAGCTTTGATGTCATAGACAGGGAAGTCTTGCTTCCTGAACCAGATGTGGGAAGTCTTATACTTATTCTTTCTGCTGGAGCATATACCATATCCTATGCTTCAGAATTCAATGGATTTTCCATACCGAAAACATTTTTAATTTAGGAGGATGCTATGATTAAATTTTTTGAGAAGGACCCATATGCACCAATACAGTATGTATATGATGTAGAAAAGGTTCTTTATAAGGCGAAAACTAAGTTTCAGGAAATAATGGTTTTTGAAAATCCTTATTTTGGAAGAATTCTTGTTCTTGATGGTGTTGTTCAGCTTACTGAAAGAGATGAATTTATATATCATGAAATGTTAACACATGTTCTTATGCACTCTCATCCAGAACCAAAAACAGTGGCTGTTATAGGAGGTGGAGACGGTGGCGCAGTAAGAGAAGTTCTCAAGCATGACAGTGTGAAAAAGCTATATTTTATAGAAATTGATGAAGAAGTGATTAATGTTTCAAAGAAATTTTTTCCCACTGTATCCTGCTCCATAGATGATCCAAGAGTAGAAGTAAGATGTATGGACGGAGCAGAGTTTATAAAAGAGATGAATAATGCTCTTGATATTATAATTGTTGACTCTACTGATATAATCGGTTTTGCTAAAAGCCTTTTCACAGTTGAGTTTTTTAAATCAGTAAGAGATGCCCTTACTCAGCATGGAATGTTTGTAACCCTCTCAGAGTCCCTTATCTTTCATAAAGAGCTTGTTTATGAAGTTCAAAACTCAATGAAGCTTATTTTCCCCATTGTTGACCTTTACACAGCTTCTATTGCAACTTATGCTGGAAACTGGTGGAGCTTTTCTGTTGGCTCAAAATCTTTGGATCCAAGGGAGATAAGAAAGCCTGTAAAGGTGCCAACAAAACTTTATACAGAAGATTTACACAGAGCGTGTTTTCTTCCTCGTGATATTTATGCAAAACTTCTTAATAAAGAACTTAACTGGTAAGATATTTGACTTTTTTAAAGTTTTCATGATAATTTTAAATGTTAGCACTTAAAGATGGAGAGTGCTAAAATGAAAGATACAATGCTTGATGAAAGAACTAAAAGAATACTCTGTGCAGTTGTAGAGAGTTACATTGAGAAACCAGAACCTGTTGGTTCCCGTTATATTATGAAAAAATACGGATTTGATGTTTGCTCTGCAACCATAAGAAATATAATGTCCGATTTAGAAGATGCTGGTTTTCTTTTCCAGCCCCATACTTCAGCAGGAAGAGTACCAACAGACAGAGCATATAGATTTTATGTTGACTACATATTTCAGGAAACCATGGTTACCCATTCAGCTGAGATTAAAAAATTCATAGAAGATTTAACGAAAAGATTGAGAAAACTGAAACACAATATGAATTCACTCTTTCTTGAAGCAACTCAGAGTTTATCTCAGGCTACCCACTATTTAGGGCTGGCTGTTTTACCTGCTACTGAAAAAACTGCACTTCACCGGGTGGATTTTATAAAATTTAAAGATGATCTTGTAATTGCCGTTGTTGTAAATGACAAAGGTATTGTTAAAAATAAAATTATAAAAGCTTATCCTGAAATAACTCAGAATGAACTTAACAGTCTTGCTGATTTTGTCAATAGAAACTATCATGGAAAAACTATTGATGAGATAAGAGAAGACCTTCTTACAAGAATAAAAAAAGAAAAAATTTTCTGGGATAAACTGATTGCAAAGATTTTAAAGATGTGTCAGGAAGCATTGTATTTTTCAATAGAAGATGTCTATGTATCAGGATTGTATTACATAATGCATTTACCTGATTTTTCCGATATAGAAAAGCTTAAAGAGGTTGCAAAAACAATTCAGAACAAACATCTTTTGCTCAAGCTCTTTGAAAATATCTCTGAAGATGATGATGTAAAGGTTATAATAGGAGAGGAAAATCCTGTGGAAGAATTCAGAAGCTTCAGTATAATTGCTTCACCATATAAAGAAAAAGATAAGTCACTTGGTGTTATTGCTCTTGTTGGTCCAAAGCGAATGAACTATCAAAGAGCAATCATGTTAGTGAATGCCTTTGCAAGGGTGTTGACAAGAACACTTTCAGATTAGGAGGAGAAAATGGAGGAGATAAGAAAGGAAGAGATGCCTGAAAATAAAGAAACTGAAGAAATTTCTTGTGAAAGCTCAGCCATTGAAGACAAACCAAGGGATATTATTGAAAATCTTCAAAATGAGTTAAATCAGCAAAAAGAAAAGTATTTAAGACTGTATGCTGAGTTTGAGAATTATAAAAAGATGGTTCAAAAAGAAAGAGAGGAAGTGATAAATTATGCCAATGAAAAACTGATTAAGGATCTGCTTCCAGTTATAGATAATTTTGAACTGGCTATTAAACATGCTGGGAGTGAATTGAATTCCCAGTGGCTTGAAAGTATGAAACAGGGTGTTGAAAATGCTTTGAAAGAGTTTTTACGCATATTAGAAAAGTATGGAGTAAAGCAGATGGAAACAGTGGGACAGGCTTTTAATCCTGAACTGCATCATGCAGTCTCTACAGTTGAGACAGTAAACATGGATGATAACATTATTGTAGAAGAATTGCGAAAAGGATATATGTATAAAAATAAACTTTTGAGAGAACCTCTTGTGGCTGTTTCTCGCAAATCTAAGCCCTCAGAAGAGGGTATGCACCCATCGGGTGCTCAAGACACAACAAAAAAGGAGGATTAAACAATGGGAAAAGCAATAGGAATAGACCTTGGCACAACAAACTCTGTTGTTGCAGTAGTTATTGGTGGTGAGCCAGTTGTAATACCAAATCAGGAAGGGCAGAGAACAACACCTTCTGTGGTTGCTTTTACTGATAAAGGTGAAAGATTAGTGGGACAGGTGGCAAAAAGGCAGGCTATAACAAATCCTGAAAATACAATATTTTCCATAAAAAGATTGATGGGAAGAAAATATAACTCTCCAGAAGTTCAGGAGGCAAAAAAAAGACTTCCTTATAAAATTGTTGAAGCTCCAAATGGAGATGCTCATGTGGAAATCATGGGCAAAAGATACTCTCCGCCTGAAATCTCTGCTATGATTCTTCAGAAACTTAAACAGGCTGCTGAGGACTATCTTGGAGAACCTGTTACAGAAGCAGTAATTACAGTGCCTGCCTATTTTGATGATAGCCAGCGTCAGGCAACAAAAGATGCAGGCCGTATTGCAGGATTAAATGTTTTGAGAATTATCAATGAACCAACAGCCGCAGCACTTGCATACGGACTTGACAAGAAAAAAGAAGAAAAAATCGCTGTTTATGACCTTGGCGGTGGAACTTTTGACATCTCCATACTTGAGATAGGAGAAGGTGTAATTGAAGTAAAAGCTACCAATGGAGATACCTATCTTGGTGGTGATGACTTTGATATAAGAATTATGGACTGGCTTATAGAAGAATTTAAAAAACAGGAAGGTATTGATTTAAGAAAAGACAGAATGGCTCTTCAAAGACTTAAAGAAGCTGCTGAAAGAGCAAAAATAGAGCTAAGCTCAGCAATGGAAACAGAGATAAATCTTCCATTTATAACAGCTGATGCATCAGGACCAAAACACCTTCTTATGAAGTTAACCAGAGCCAAACTTGAACAGCTTGTTGATGATTTGATACAGAAAAGCCTTGAACCATGTAAAAAAGCTCTTTCTGATGCTGGACTTTCTCAGCGTCAGATAGATGAAGTAATACTTGTTGGTGGGCAGACAAGAACTCCCAAGGTTCAGAAAGTTGTTCAGGATTTCTTCGGAAAAGAGCCTCACAAAGGTGTAAATCCTGATGAAGTTGTTGCCATAGGAGCTGCAATTCAGGCAGCAATTCTTAAGGGAGAAGTAAAAGAAGTTCTGCTTCTTGATGTTACACCTCTTTCCCTTGGCATTGAAACCCTTGGCGGTGTGTTTACAAAGATTATTGAGCGTAATACAACAATACCAACCAGAAAGTCTCAGATATTTACAACAGCAGCTGATAACCAGACAGCTGTGACAATCAAGGTATATCAGGGCGAAAGAGAAATGGCAGCTGATAACAAGCTTCTTGGAGTATTTGAACTGGTTGGCATTCCTCCTGCACCAAGAGGAGTTCCTCAGATAGAGGTTACCTTTGATATAGATGCAAATGGAATTCTTCATGTTTCTGCAAAAGACCTTGCCACAGGCAAGGAACAGTCAATCAGAATTACTGCTTCAAGCGGTCTTACAGAGGAAGAGATTAAGAGAATGATCAGAGAAGCTGAAGCTCATGCAGAAGAAGACAGACGTAAAAAACAGCTTGCTGAGGCAAGAAATGATGCTGACAACATGATATACACTGTGGAAAAAACATTAAGAGACATGGGGGATAGGGTTTCAGAGGATGAAAAGAAAAGAATACAGGAAGCAATTGAAAAATGCCGTAGAATTAAAGACACAAGCAATGACATAAATGAGATAAAGGCTGCTACAGAAGAGCTTGCCAGAGCTTCACACAGAATAGCAGAAGAGCTTTACAAGCGGGCAGGTACATCACAGGCAGGTAGCCATGCTTCTTCAGGCAGTAAAGAGGAAGATGTAATAGAAGCTGAAGTAGAGGATAAAGATAATAAATGAAGGACTATTACAGTATTCTCGGAGTAAGCCGGGACGCCTCTCAGGAGGAGATAAAAAAGGCGTTCCGGCGTCTTGCAAGACAGTATCATCCTGATTTAAATCCTGGGAATAAAGAGGCTGAGGAAAAGTTTAAAGAGATAAATGAAGCTTATGCATGCCTTAGTGATCCAGTAAAAAGAGCGAACTATGACAGATATGGAACAGCAGAAGGAGTTTCTACAGGATTTGGATACGAGACTTATACAAACTTTACAGACATATTTGAAGATATATTTGAAGGATTTTTCGGTAGCTTTGGATTCAGGAAAAACAGACCTAAAAAAGGTGCTGATTTAAGATATGATATTACAATTACCCTTGAAGAAGCTGCTAAAGGTGTTGAAAAAGAAATTAAATTCTTTCGCTGGGAAATATGTGAAACCTGTAATGGCTCTGGAATAAAGCCAGGCAGTGAGCCAATTATATGCTCATCCTGTGGTGGAACTGGATATATCAGATACAATCAGGGATTTTTCTCAGTATCAAAGACATGTTCAAAGTGTGGGGGAACTGGAAGAATTATTAAAGAGCCATGTCTTGATTGCTCTGGAAATGGTAAAGTAAGGATAGAAAGAGAGTTAAAAATTAAAATTCCTCCTGGTGTTGATACAGGTACTAAATTAAAGGTTACGGAAGAGGGAGAAATTGGAGAATTTGGTGGTCCCCGTGGTGATCTCTATATCTATGTGAATGTTAAAGAGCATGAGTTTTTCAAAAGAGAAGGAATAAATCTTTACTGTTCCATTCCTATTTCATTTGTCAGGGCAGTCTTTGGTGGAGAAGTAGAAGTTCCAACAATTGATGGTAAAGCAAAGATAGAAATACCTCCAGGAACACCTTCTGGGAGAGTTTTTAAACTCAGGGGTAAAGGGCTTCCAAGAGTAGGAGGTACTCATAAAGGAGATCAGATTGTAACAGTTTACATTGATGTTCCAAAGAAACTTAATGAAAGGCAGAGAGAACTTCTTGAAGAGTTTGCAAGAGTCTCAGGAGAAGAAATCAGGAAAACTTCAAAGGGATTAAAAGATAAAATAAAAGACATTTTTTCAATGTAGGATGTGTGTATGAAAAAAAGTTCAAAGTTTAAAGTTCAAAGTTCAAAATTCAAAGTTCAAAATTCAAAGTTCAATTTTATAGTTTTCCTTGTTCTAATCTGCTTTATGATAATTTTTTCATCATGCAGTCAAAAGCCTGAGAAAATCTCAAAATCTATTGTAGTTTATACAAGTCTTTATCCCCTTGCAGAGTTTACAAAATGGATAATTCCAGAGGCTTATGTTGAAAGCTTAATGCCTCAGGGAGTTGATCCACATCATTTTGAGCCTTCTTTAAAGGATATCCAAAAAATGTATAAGGCAGACATGATAATTTATCTTGGAGATACAGATATAGACCGATGGATTGACAAAATAAAAGACGAACTCAATCAAAAGAAAGTAAAAGTAGTAAGACTTCAGGATAGCATTCAGTTTAAAAAATACTCTTCTGGTAATGAAATAGACCCTCACATATGGTTAGACCCTGTTTTAGTAGCAGAAATTATAAAACTCATAAAAAATGCAGCCACAGAGATTGCACCAGAAAAAAAAGAGTTATACGAGAAAAATTTCTTCATTTATGAATCAAAATTAAAAGAGCTTGATAATTCTTATAAGCATGGATTATCAAACTGTACTTTGAAAGATGTGATAATTACCCATGAATTTTTAAATTATCTTACTGTCAGATATGGCTTTAATTCACACTTTATTGTTCATGAACCTGAACAGGAGCCTTCTATGAAGAAAATTAAACAACTCAAAGATTTCATGAAGCAAAACTCAATTGACTACATTGTATCTGAGCCTGAAGGAGAAAGAATAGCAAAAGCTTTATCAGAAGAGACAGGAGTAAAGATATTAAAATTTAATACTTTTCACACACCAGGCACTCAAAATAGGGTTGATTACTTTCAAGCAATGAATGAAAATCTTAAAGTTTTAAAAACTGCATTAAAATGCCAGTAAATGCCATAACATTAACGAGTGTTTATTATTCATTTGAGGGTATTTTTGCTCTTGAAGATATTAACCTTGAGATACCTGAGGGCTGTTATCTTGGAATCATAGGACCAAATGGAGCAGGTAAAACAACTTTGCTGAGGTTAATACTGGGCATAATAAAACCACAAAGAGGTCAGGTATTGATTTATGGACTGACTCCACAAGAGTATTTAAAATCTGAATCCATTGGATATCTACCTCAGAGAATATCTCAGACCATATATGAATTTCCATTTACAGTGGAAGAACTTGTTAGAAGCGGAGATGAAAAATTAAAAAAAGACAATATTGAATGGGCACTGGATGTTTTTAAGATTTCCCATTTAAAAAAGAAATCAATCAGAGAACTTTCTGGAGGACAGCGTCAGAAGGCATTTCTTGCAAGAGCAATTGTTTGCAGACCAAGAATTTTAATGCTTGATGAGCCAACTACAGGTATTGATCCTTATTCAATGGATGAACTGCTTCAGATACTTGAGATTCTTAATCAGGATTTTGGAATTACAATAGTTGTGGTCACTCATGATATAGGAACTTTTGCCCATGAAGCAAAATGTATTCTGTGTCTGAATAGAAGGGTTGTATGTATTGGAGAACCTCAAAAAATCCTGAAAGAGGAATATATGGGTATGTTATATCCTGAACATACTGTTTTCCCACATAAATAAAAATGCTTGAAATCTTTGAATTAGATATAATAAAGAGAGCTTTTTTAGTTATAACTTTTGTAGCTCCACTGGCTCCTGTATTTGGAGTATTTTTACTTCTACGTAGATATGCCTTTTTTGCAGATACACTTGCTCATGTTGGTTTTTTAGCACTGGCATTAAGCCTTTTTTTTAAGATAAATTCCCTTGTTTTGCTTATTTTATTAAGCCTTATTGTCTCTATTTCTGTTGAGAAACTCAGAGCAAAAGACAGACTTCCAGCAGAGGGTTCTCTTTCTTTTTTTCTTTATGCAGGTGTTTCACTATCAGTAGTTTTTATAGCATTATCTGGTAGCACAGGTGCAATAATGAGTATACTTTTTGGAAGTCTTTCCACTGTAACAAAAGGAGATGTTTATCTTATCTTGACAGGGGCTTTAATTTGTGGAGCTTTTCTGCTCAAATATTATAAAAAACTCTTAAATCTTTGCATTGATGAAGAAATTGCTCATGCCTCTGGAATTAATACAACACTGATTAAAATGCTCTTTGCCAGTGTAGTAGCATTATCAATTTCCATATCAATAAAAACAATGGGAGCACTTTTAATTGGTGCTCTTATGATTATTCCTCCTTTAATTGCAATGCAGCTCTGCAAAAGTCTTAAAACTACAGTAATATTCTCAGTTATTCTTTCTGTTTTATCATCCTATGCTGGAATTTTCCTTTCCTTTTACTCAGGAATTCCCCTTGGAGCATCTATATCTACAATTCTAATCTTTTTCTTTCTGCTCTCTGTTATTTTTAAAGCCTTTAAATGATTTTTATTTTTCATTTTTCTTTTCTTCTTCTTTTTCCTTCTTTTTAAGCAACTCTGACATCTCATCAAGCTTTTTCATAACAAGATAGTTTATGGTTCCCTCTGGATATGTTCCATCTTGCTGAAGCTCACCTGCTGGCATATCTGTAAGTATTTCAAGCCCTTCCTCTGCATAATCAATGGCATAAATATGGAAAGCACCTTCTTTAATAGCTTTTTGAATTTCCTCCTTTAGCATGAGATGTTTCATATTTCTTCTTGGAATAATTACTCCATGAGTTCCATCAAGTCCTCTGATTTTACAGAGTTCAAAAAATCCTTCAATTTTCTCATTTATTCCACCAACTGGCTGAACCTCTCCTTTTTGATCCATTGAGCCTGTAACAGCAATATTTTGTTTTAGAGGTATCTCAGCAATGCTACTTAAAAGCGCATAAAGTTCAGCACATGTGGCACTATCACCTTCTATCATTTCATAAAGCTGTTCAAATGTAAGGGAAGCACTCAGGCTTATTGGCTTTTTTATTGCGTATTTACTCCAGAGATAGCTTGAAAGAATCATAACTGCCTTTTCATGAATCTTGCCAGACATCTTAGTTTCCCTTTCAATATTCACTATTCCAGCCTTACCAAGATAGACTCTTGCAGTAATGCGAGAAGGTTTACCAAAGCTGTAATCTCCAAGATCAATAACAGCAAGCCCGTTAATCTGTCCCACTTTTCTACCAGATGTCTCTACAATCAAAACATCCTCAAGAATTAACTCCCTGAGTTTTTCTTCTATGCTTGCTGATCTATAAACTCTCTGCTCAAGTGCTTTGTTGACATGTTCTTCATAAACCTGTGTTTTTCCATCTTTCTTTGCCCAGAAATGTGATTCTCTTATAAGATCTGCAATGCTACTGAATTGAGTTGAAAGCTTTTCCTGATGCTCTGCCAGTCTTGAACCATACTCAACTATTTTTGCAACCGCTGATTTATGGAATGGAAGAAGTCCTTCTTCCTTTTGACAGAGTGAAACAAACTGTGCATATTTTTTTATGTTTTCTTCAGTTCTCGGCATTCTTATATCAAAATCTGCCTTAACTTTAAAAAGTTCCCTGTATTCATCATCATAGTTATAAAGTATGTAATAAAGAAAAGGCGTTCCAGTAAGAATTACCTTGACATTTAATGGAATTGGCTCAGGTCTTAAGGTAGTGGTGGTGATCAGTCTATATTGCTCCCATACATCTTCAATTCTGATTTCTTTACTTCTTAATGCTCTTTTTAAGGCATCATAGGAAAATAGATTTTTAAGGAGTGCCAATGCATCTATTACAAGATATCCTCCATTTGCCCTATGAAGTGAGCCAGGTTTAATCATTGTGAAATCAGTAATTGCCATGCCATACTGAATTTTATATTCAATTCTTCCAAAAAGATTAAGATATGTAGGATTTGGTTCATAAACAACTGGAGCACCTTCTGTCATAGAATTATCCACAAGAACATTTACGCTGTATTTGGCAAAAGAAACTTCTCTCTGAATTTTCATAAAAGGAGGCACTGCAGGCACCTCTTCTTGAATCTTAAAATCCTGAAGATTGTTAAGTATATCTTCCTTGACAGCTTCAAGATAATTTACAATTTTTTCATTGAAAGAGTATTTTTTCTTGAGCTCTTCAATAGGCTGCTCTATTACATCAAGTGCGATCTGACGCTCAAGCCTGATGAGCATATCTTTAACGATTTTTTCAGCTTCTTTAACAGCTCTTACAACATCATCAAGTTTGTCTTGAAGCATTTTACCAAGCTCATCAATTCGTTTTCTTGTATCAGGATCAAGTGCTTGAAACTCTTCCTCTGTAAGAGGCTCGCCATCTCTTTTTACAGGAACAATTATTAGTCCTGCAAGAGCTTTACGAATTGCAAAACCTTTTGATTTTGCTTCCTCTTCTATTGCGGAAAACCATTCTCTCTGCTTTTGCTGAAAATCTTCAAGTATCTTATTTCTCTGTTTATCGTAATCTTTTGACTCAAAGGCTTTCGGAATTTCTACTTTCAATGTATTAACGAGATTTTCCATATCTTTCTGAAATTCTGCTCCTCTGCCTGCAGGTAAACTTACAGCAATAGGAGCATCAGGATTTTTAAAGTTATAAAGATAGCACCAGTCAGGTGGAACAGGCTCATTTTTAACCTTTTCAGAAAGAAGTGTTCTTATTGCACGCATCTTGCCTGTGCCCTGTTCTCCAAGAGCATATATATTAAAACCTTTAGCAGGCAGATTTAAACCAAACTCAAGAGATGCAATTGCTCTGTCCTGCCCGATTGTTCCTTGAAGAGGTGAAAGCTCTTGAGTTGTTTCAAAATCAAATATGTTATGATCACATTTTTTGTAGACTTCTTCTGCCAGAAGCTTCTTTATCATTTTATTTCCTCCTTCATTGTATTTTTCATATTATACCATTAAATTTTGCCTTTAGCGTGCCAAGATATTTATAATTAAATAAAAACTCTGGAGGAACTCTATGAAGGCATCCAGTCTATGGAGAGAGATTCTCAAAGCTACAGGAAATAAAAAAGAGCTTTTGAAAGAGATAGAAAAACTGGCAAGGGAAAATACTGAGCCTGCGGAGATTCATTTCGGCACATCTGGATGGCGTGGAGAGATTGGCTCTGATTTTACAATGCAGAATGTGAGAGTGCTGACAAAAGCTATTATTGAAGCAGTAAAAAGCGAAGAAAGAAATGTTTTAAATGCTATAGGTGTCAACTCTTTCAATGAATTCAAAGAAAGAGGAGTTATTGTTGGACATGACAATAGAATTCTCGGAAAAGAGTTTGCCTTTGAAGTAATAGGATTATTTCAATCAGAAGGAGTTAAATGTTACTATGCCGGTGAGGCATCTACTCCAGAGTTTTCAGCAGGAGTAATTGAACTTAATGCAGCAGCTTCAGTGAATCTTACTCCAAGTCATAATCCAGCAAACTATGGAGGATTGAAACTAAATCCTGCAGATGGAGGACCAGCTCCAGAAGAGCTTACAAAACCAGTGGAAGCTCTTGCAAATGAAATAATGAAAAAAGCTAAAGATGTAAAAAGCATAAAACCAAAAGACATTGAAAAAATAGACCTAACAGAACTTTACATAAATTTTATCAGAAAAAAAGATGTGTTAGATCTGGAAAAAATCAGGAATTTCATAGAAACTGAAAAACCTGTTTGTGCAATTGATCATATGTATGGAACAAGTAGAGGCAAACTTGCAAGAATTCTTTCATTAAAACCAGGCAGTTTTGTATGTTTGAGAAAAAAGGATGATCCGCTTTTTGAAGGAGTTTCTCCAGAACCAAGCGAAACTAATTTAAAGCTTGCTTTATCCTATCTGAAGAAAGATTCCTTAGGATTTGCAGCTATAATTGACCCTGATTCAGACAGAGTTCGTTTTGCAGATCTGAAAAGGCAGATTCCAATGAATTATTTTGGTGCAATGGCATTCCATTATCTATATAATTACAAAGGATTAAGAGGTGTTGTTGCAAAAAGTGTTGGAACAAGTAATTTTGTAAATGCCATTGCAGAAGCTGTAGGAGTTGAAGTTGTTGAAACAAAAGTAGGATTTAAGCATTTTAGACCATATCTTCTGCCAGATTCAACAAAAAAAGCTATTGTAGTATTTGAAGAATCTGACGGCATTTCAGCTCAGAATCATCTACTTGAAAAAGATGCTATTTTTGGTTGTTTGCTTGCCCTTGAGATGTTGTCTACACTCAAAAAAAACCTGAGTGATTATCTTGAAGAGATTGAATCCATTTACGGAAGATATTATTCAGATAGAACAGGCATTGAGATACCACGCGAAAAGTTCGGTCCCCATATAAAAAAACAGACACATGCATTGAAAGATTACTTTAAAGTTGGTGATTTATTTAAAGTAGGAACACTTAATAAAAAAATTATTCACATAACAGACATTGATGGAATTAAAATTGTTTTTGATGACCTATCCTGGATTATGATAAGACCATCGGGAACAGAACCAAAAATTCGTATTTATATAGAAACGAAAAATCTGCAAGAGAAAAACTATCTTCTTGAAGAGGCTAAAAAACTTACAGAGAGAATATGGCAGTGAAAGAAATTCTCTGGGCAGAGGAGCTTAAAAAAGAGGCTTTTCCAAATAAGCCACAGGAACTAAAAATTTTGCAAACTCATATTTCCTATATTTTCATAGCTGATGATTTGGTTTACAAAATTAAAAAGCCTGTAAACTTTGGTTTTCTTGATTTTACAACTATTGAATTAAGAAAACTTTACTCGGAAAAAGAAGTAGAACTTAACAGAAGGCTTTGCCCTGAGATTTATCTTGGAGTTGTGCCTGTTTCTTTAACAGAGGATGGCTATAAAGTTGAGGATGATTCAAATGTTATTGAATATGCAGTAAAGATGAAAAGGCTTCCAGAGGATGGAATGATGCAAAAAATCTTAAAAGATAAAGCCTTAACAGAAAAACACATTGATTTAATTGTGGATTTACTGGTTCCTTTTTACAAGTCAGCTAAAACAGGTAAAGGAGTTGATGAGCACGGTTCTGTTGATACAGTCTACTTTAATACTGAAGAAAACTTCAATCAGACAAAGAGCTTTGTCGGCATTGCCCTAAATAAATGGAGATATAATGAGATTGTCAGTTGGACAAGAAAGTTTATAAAAGAAAACAAGGCAGTCTTTGAAGCCAGAATTAAGGAAAGATTTATCCGTGAAGGGCATGGAGACCTTTACTCAGCCAATATATGCTTTGATGATTTAAAAAAAGTTTACATATTTGACTGCATTGAGTTCAATGAAAGATTCAGATGCGGTGATGTTGCCTCTGATATAGCTTTTTTAAGCATGGATCTGGATTTTCACAGTTACAAAGAGCTTTCAGAATACTTTGTTAAAACCTATGTGAAAAAAGCTGGTGATAAAGATTTGTTAAAACTTCTTAATTTTTATAAATGCTACCGTGCCTATGTGAGAGGAAAAATCGGATGTTTTACTGCAGAGGATAAAGCTTTATCTCAGGAAAGAAGACAGACTGCTTTACAGGAAGCGAGAAAATACTTTGACCTTGCCTATATCTATGCTGATGGTAAACCTAAGGTCTTTGTTGTTTTTGGACTTTCTGGAACAGGAAAATCAACCCTTTCAAAAGCTCTTGCTGAGCAAACTCTTGCAGAATGGATTCCCTCTGACATAGTTCGTAAAAGCCTTGTTGGAATTGCACCAACTGAGCATCATTATGAGCCTTTTGAAAAGGGTATTTACAGCAGAGAATTCACAGAGAAGACTTACATGAAAATGATAGAAATTGCAAGGGAAAATCTCTTAAGTGGCAGGGATGTGATTTTAGATGCCACTTTTCGTGAAAGAGCTTTTAGACAAAAAGTCATAAGAGAGCTTAACTTTGGTGAGATTTACTTTATATGGTGCATTGCAGAAGACAACATTGTTAAGGAAAGATTTATGAAAAGGAAGGAAGCAACTATTTCAGATGCTCGCTGGGAGATATATTTAGCGCAGAAGGAAAAGTTTGAACCTCCCGATGAAATAAAAGGTGAAAGATTGATAGTAGTTGATACCTCTGAGTTTAAAGATTTGACTGAAGCAGTAATTGAGAAGATTTACACTGATTTATTATCTCAATGAATTAATGTATGAGTCAAAGAGTTTTAAACTTTTTTTATGAGTTTCTGTAAGATTATAATCCATGTTTTCTCTCCAGTAAAATATAATTTCATCCTCAGTCATAAATTTTTTTAAGTAGTAGTCTTTTCCCATCTCTTCTGCATACTTTATCCATTGATTCTTTGCATAAAGAAGATTTTCTCTGAATCTGAGATAAATACTGTAAACTTCACTGTCAGGTTTAGTAATCTCTTTTCTCACAATCCATAAGGCAAAAACAAATGGAAGTCCTGTATGCTGATACCATAAATTTGCAAGATCATAAACTTTCTTGTTTTTTAAAATCTTTCTATATCTGAGAGCATCATCACCTATCAATAAAAAGGATTCTGCTGTAAAAGGTGAAGCTGAGATATCATACTCTGGTTTTAATCCAAGAAATTTTTCCAGTATAACTCTTAACAGGAGATGAGAAGTCGCTGACTGATCTGTAAGCAATATCTTTTTGCCATCAAGGGCTTTTAATTCATAATCACTGAAAAAAAGCACACTACCCACATACTCTTTTGAGCTTATGCAGATTCCATCAACATAGTCATATTTCTCCTGATTCAGTAAATACTCCACTGAAGATGAAGGACTAACATCAATCAAATCATTTCTCAATGCCCAGTTAAGCTGAGATGGAACTCCTTTTACAAAATGAATTTCTTCTGTAAGTAATCCCTCCTTTTCAAGAACATAAAATATGGGATAAACATTGGCATACTGAATCCATCCTACTTTTAGCTTCATCCTTTTATAACTCCCATTGGTTTTAATTTTGCAACTTTGCGAGCAATTCCTGCATTATGAACAACATCAACAACATTTGATACATCTTTGTAAGCATCTGGCATCTCCTCTGCCAAGGTCTCCTTACCAGCAGACCTTACAATTATACCTCTTTCAGCAAGTTCTTCCTTGATAGCTCTTCCCTTTGCCTGTTTTATTGCCTGTGTTCTACTGAGAAGCCTTCCAGCTCCATGACAGGTTGATCCAAATGTCTCTTGCAATGCTTTTTCAAGCCCTACAAGGACAAATGAAACTCTTCCCATGTCTCCTGGAATAATAACAGGCTGTCCGCAAGAGGCATAACAATCAGGAAGTTCAGGATGTCCCTTTGGAAAAGCTCTGGTTGCTCCTTTTCTATGAACCACAACTCTTCTTTTTTTGCCATTAACAATGTGAAATTCTTCCTTTGCAATATTGTGTGCTACATCATAAACAACACTCATTGCAAGATCCTTTGGTGAGAGCTTAAAAACTCTCAGAAAAACTTCTCTTGTCCAGTGCATAAGACACTGTCTGTTTGCCCAGGCATAATTAGCTGCTGCTTTCATTGCAGAAAAATATCTTTGTCCTTCTTTGCTAAGGAAAGGAGCACAGGCAAGCTCTCTATCAGGAAGCTCTATTCCGTATTTTTTTGCTACCTGTAACATATCTCTTATATAGTCATCGCATATTTGATGACCAAAACCACGAGAACCACTATGTATCATCACAGTAATCTGATTTTTGAACAATCCCATAGCCTGTGCAATTTCTGGCTCATAAACTTCATCAACATACTGAACCTCAAGAAAGTGATTACCTGAACCAAGAGTTCCTAACTGATCTTTACCACGTTCATAGGCTTTTTTACTTATAACTTCAGGGTCTGCTCCATCAAGGCATCCATGGGATTCAATACGCTTCAGATCATCAGCCTCACCATAACCCTGTTCCACTGCCCATATTGCACCTTTAAGCACAACTTTTTTAAGCTCTTCATAATTAAGCCTAATTTTTCCTGTGGAACCAACACCTGAAGGAATATGAGTATAAAGTAAATCAACAACTTCTCTGATTTTTGGCTCCACTTCCTCTTTTGTAAGATTACTTTTAAGGAGTCTAACGCCACAGTTATGAACAACCACTCCGTTTGCTATAAAGTTGTGAGCTTTATGGCATACACCTATATCGTAGAAATGTGTATAATCTGGAATTATACTTCTTACCTTAACAACCCTTTCCTTTACAAATCCGCCTTTGACACCAAATTCTTTTATAAACTTTCTAAAATCTGGAAATTCTTCAGGAACTCTCATTTTAAGATAGGCATATCCAAAAAGTGCTTGCTCTTTCTTTTTTAAGTCATATTCATAGTTTATTTTCCCTGTATATGCTTTTATGTTTTCCTCTCCAGCAATAGAGAGCCTGTAGGTGACATTTTTCTTTGATTTAATTTTATAAATAATGGAGGAAACTCCGAACTCTTTTAACATGCTCTGTATATCTTTCAGAAAATCTAAAAGGTTTTCCTCAAGCTCTTTTTTCTTTGCCTGTGTAAGATTTATTGGCAGAGGAGTGCATTTTTTAAAGTTTAAAATGCTACCATCAGAACCAAAAAGCCCTGCTAAGAAGTTTCTTTTAATCCATAGAGATGATTTCTTTATCCATTGTGGAATTACATAAGGTGTCTCTATTTTCTTACCAGATGGAACCCCGAGTTTTTGAAGCAAAAGAGCAAATGCCCTTGATGAAACTCTTAATTCAGCAGATACGGATTTTCCTTTATAACTCCCACTTACTGTTTCTATTGAGTATTTTCTTTCTCTAATATACATCACAGAGGAAATACCGAGCTTATCTAAATCTTTTTTCAATTCATTGAGATTATCAACCCTTCCATAAAAACTAATCCCTATTCTCCCCTGCATATTTCCTAAATGTCCGTCTCCGAAGGCAAAACCAATAATACGCGAGAGAATTCCTATATGAGGAGAGCTTAATCTGAGTGGTAAAAATCCTCTATTTTTTAAAAATGAAACTATCTGCTCATCTGTGTCACGGAAACTGTCTTCATCTATTATTACATCCTCTTTTTCTTCATATTCAACTCCTTCAAATGGATAGACAACTACAAAGTCATTCTCATTTATTTTTTCAATAGGCTTGTAACCGTCAACAGTCAAAACTGGATGGTCTTTGCTTCCTTCAATTTTCCGTCCAGTTTCTGTAATAAGTTCATAGGCAATCTCATCTTTATCCTTTTTTCTTTTAGTTACAAGCAAGAGCTCTGAGTTATCATTATGTCCTTCCTCTGAATTAAATATCTTTAATCTCTCCCCTCTGTATTGATTTAAGATATCTTCAATGTTTATCCAGTATCCATGCTCTGTGAGAACTTTTGTTTTAGGGCAAAGGCAGTTAATATCATATCCGACACCACCTGGAGAGATAACTCCTTCTTCTGTATCAAAGGCTGCAACTCCACCGATGGGAAATCCATATCCTGTATGAATATCTGGCATTGCAAGAGATTTTCCTACAATTCCTGGCAGTGTTGCCACATTTGCAACCTGTCTTACTGAGTCAAGTTCAAGTTCCTGCTCAAGGGTTTCATCAACAAAGATAATTCCATCGGTTTTCATCCCCTGGACAAATCCTTTTGGCACTCTAATTCTGTATGGGTCTATTCTTTCTGTTCCTTCTATTTTAGGCATAAGACACCTCCTTTGAAGCAGGCTTTAATTCTATTATATCCTTAAATATCAAAAATTATCTCAGCTATCCATTGAGAGTTTTCCCTTTGAAGAACAAGATTATGATATGTAGCTGCTTTTAAAAGGAGCTTTCTTTCATGTTTTTCTGGATTAAAGTACTCACCCCAAATAGCTGCCTTAAGAGTGTTTTCCTTAATCTCTACTTTTATATCTCTGCCAATAAATCCATAAGCATCAAACTGAAAAATAAGCTCATTGAGAAAGCTTATAAGCATGTCTTCAAGAGTCTCTTCTGACAGTGAAATCTCTCTTTTTTCTTCAGCTTTTACAAGATTTATATCAGTGATGAGGCTATAAAGACCCAATCCTGCATTTACAAAACATTCTTCAACTGTTTTTCCTTCTGCTCTTAGCCCCACATCTGCTGCAACATCAATAATTTTGTAACTCATTTTATGCTTTTTAATGCATCTTCAATGAACTCTTTTACCTGGGGGTCATCTTCTTTATATAAAGCCTCAATTAATGCTGGTCTGGCTTCCTTATCACCGATTATCTCAAGAGCATAAGCAGCATCACCACGAATATTTTTCTCCTTAGATTTTAAAAGCCCAACAATGTCTGGAATGATTTTTTGTAGCACTGCAGGATTCTTTGCCTTCATCTCTTCAATTATTGCAAATGCTCCAACCTTAACTCTTAATCTTTCATCCGCAAGCATCTTTGGTATTAACTTAATCTGCTCAGGCTCGTGCTCAAAAAAGGTTATTATGTTTTCAAGATATCCATTGTCAAGATAGTCAAAAAGCATCTCTTCAAAGGCTTCGCCTTCCCAGTTGCTAAAACTACTACCATTTCCACTCATAGTCTCACCTTATTCAAAATTATTTCTTTTATTTTTAAGCAAATTTTATATGAGTCTTCTGCTTCTTGAAGAGTTGGCTCATAAAATGTGTCTGGATATCTAACCTCAACGGAAAATTCTGTTAACTTTTCCATATCTTCCTCGAGTTCCTTTAATTCAGGAATTAAATCCTCAAGGTCTGAAAGTAATTTAACAAGATCATGCGTTTTACTTATTTCTCTTTCAAAATACACAAGCGCTCCCTTTAAAAATTTTTCTACTGCCTGCTGAGCATGAAAGCAGATCGTATCAGTGGGCGGGTCATAACTTTTTAAATTGTTTTGTATATTTTTAATGTCATTTTCTGCTTTTTGAAACCATCTTTTTACTATAAGGTTTTTACCTTCGCTCATAGAGAATTTTTCCTTTTGAAAAGGCTGTGTTTATAATCGTGCCCTTTACATTTCTAAATTTTTCTTCTTCTTCAGGCGTAAACACAAATACATCAATGGAAAATTTTCGATTTGAAAAAATTCTTCTAACTAATAAATTCCTTCTATAAGGATTTTCATCTGTTTTCATTATAATCACTAAATCTATGTCGCTACCTTCAGTTGCCTCTCCCGTAGCCTGAGAGCCAAAAATAATTATTTTTTCTGGCTCAAAATTCTCAACTATTTTATTTTTTATCTGCTCAATGAGATCCTCTGTTATCATAGTTTCACCCATGCCAATCAGTTTTTATACGGCTTCTTCCTCTTATGTATTTTTCAGCAGAAAGTGCTGCAATAGCTCCCTGAGCACAGGCTATAACAACCTGCCTTGCATGGGGACTTGCCACATCTCCTGCTGCAAAAACACCCTGAATAGTTGTTTGCATGAAATTATCTACCACAATAAAACCTTTTTCATCAAGCTTTAAAGCCTCTCCAAGAAAATCAACCACAGGTTGAGATCCCTGAAGATAGACAAAAACTCCTGAAACTTCAATATTTTTTTCATTACCTTCAAGATCTTTCAATATAATTCCTGTAACAAAATCTGTGCCTGTGATTTCTTTTATTGAATGGGAAGTTAATATCTCAACTTTTGGATTTTGATAAACTGGATGTTCAGGTTCTACCTTTAACTTTGAAGAAGGCGTTATTAAATAGAGTTTATCAGCAAATTCTGTTAAGTAAACTGCCTCTTTCACAGCTTCTTCGCTATCGCCAAGCACTCCGACAGTTTTTCCTCTGAAAAAAGGAGCATCGCATACAGCACAGTAGCTTACACCTCTTCCAAGAAGCTCACCTTCACCTTTAATTGTTGGTTTTCTTCCCATGGAGCCTGTAGCAACAATAACGGTTTTCCCTTTATAGCTACTGTTCATTGTCACAACTTCCTTTATTTCTGATGTTAAATCCACTCCCACAACCTGTTCCTCTTTGTATTCAACTCCAAAAGACAGTGCCTGTGCCCTTATCCTTTCAAGAAGTTCTTTGCCTGGTAGTGGTTTTTCAAGCCCTGGATAGTTTTCAATTAAAGAAGCGTATGCTAAGGCTCCTGCAGTCCTGGATTTATCAAGAATGAGTGTTTTGAGATTTGCCCTTGCTGCATATATTCCGGCTGTGAGTCCTGCAGGACCTCCACCGATTATTACTACATCATAAAGTTCTGTCATTGTGCTCTCCTTATAAAAGTTTTAAAAGAGTTTCCTTCACCCACTGAGGAATCTCTCCATAATCTTCAAAGCTAAGCAATGCTCCAAGATATATTTTATATGATTGCTCTGGAAATTTCAGCTTAAAGTCTGCCTCCACTTTAGCTCTGTCCCACTGATAAATCTTATAGAGAAAGGCAGCATCAAATGGATCCTTTGGATCAACTCTTCTGCCTGCAGAGTATATCTTATTTAAAAAAATATCATAGTCACTTGCTTTTTTTACCCCTTTAAATCTTTCAAGAGGAAGGATATTTTTAAATGGAAAAAATACAAAGGAAACTCTTATGTTTTCAATATAAAAATCAATGTTATCGGAGAATTTCTCTGCAGCCTGAGGCTCAAAGTGTTTTCTCATTTTATAAGACAGTTTATTAAAAGAAAAAGGCTTCTGTCTAAAAAAATCAAGGTCAAAACTTTCCCTATGAGCATATTTGAACATTATTGCAGTTCCACCAGCAAGATAAAAATCTGTAAAAAGGCTCTGAATTTTTTTTGCTAATTCAAGGAGTTTTTCCATCTTTTTATCCAGAATCTTACACCTCTTTTGACCTCAGGATATTTCATCGCAATTTTATAAGTCTCCTCAGGATATAACTTAAAGAGCTCCTCTATTTCATCAAAACTGCCATATTTCAAAACTCGTAGAATTATCATCTCAAGAGGTGCCTCCTCTTTATAGTCCCACAGATATTTTGCAAATCTCTCAGGAATCCTGACCTTTTCAAAATAATTCCACTTAATTCTCATCAAAGAATCTCAGAATTCTGTAATATGTATCCCTCTGGGCAGGTCTGAATCCTGCAGTTTTTATAGCTTCTATTATCTCATCCATACTCACACGATAGCAAACTCCTGCTGCCCTTACAACATTTTCCTCAAGCATTGTTGAACCAAAGTCATTGGCACCAAACCTGAGTGCTACTTGAGCAATTTTTATACCCTGCGTAACCCATGAGGCCTGAATATTTGAGAAATTATCAAGATAAATTCTACTTAATGCAAGAACTTTAAGATATTTCACTGAGCCTGCTGAATGAAGCTCGGGAAATTCTCTTTTAAGCTCTGTATTGGAAGGTTGAAAACTCCATGGAATAAAGGCAGTAAATCCACCGGTTTCATCCTGAAGTGTTCTTAATGCATCTAAGTGTTCAACTATATCCTCTTCTTTTTCAATGCTTCCGAACATCATTGTAGCTGAAGTCTTCATACCAAGAAGATGTGCCTCACGCATTACGTTGAGCCATTCAGAAGATTTAATCTTATTTGGTGATTGAATCTGCCTTACTCTATCACTTAAAATCTCTGCTCCTCCACCAGGAATTGAATCAAGCCCTGCTTCTCTCAGTCTTTCAAGGACTTCCTTTATTGATAAACCTTCTTTTTTGCTTAGAAAGGAAATCTCTGGAGGTGAAAATCCATGAACATGAATTCTGAAATTGCTCTTTATAAATTTAAGCATATCAATGTAAAAATCAATCCCGAGCTCTGGATTCACTCCACCCTGAAGAAGTATTTGAGTACCACTTTTTTCAACAGTTTCCTGAATTTTCTGTGCGATCTCTTCCTTTGTAAGAATATATGCTTCAGGATGTCCTGCTGGTCTCCAGAAAGCGCAGAATTTACAGCGATTAATACAGATGTTTGTATAGTTTATATTTCTGTCAATAACAAAGGTAACAATACCTTCTGGATGAAGTTTCCCCCTTATTTCATCAGCAACTCTTCCCATTTCATAAATGGAAGCTTCTTTAAGCATCTCAACAGCTTCTTTTTTATTAATCCTTACCATAATAAAATAATTAAATTATCAAAATTCTTCTTTCTATTTCTTTTAGTATTTCATCACATTGTTTTTAAGACAATTGATAATTGCCAGCATCAAGATTTTCTTTTTTTAGTTCTTGAAGCTTTTTTTCATATGCCTTCCATTCCATATAGTCATCCCATGATTCAAAATTTTCTTCATTCTGACTTTTTATTAATTTTTCAAAATCTTCAAATCTAATATTATACTTGTTTTCAAAAAGTCTTATTTTCTCTTGCACTCTGTGTATTTCATATAAAAGGCTAACATTATACAATTCTATAATTTTTTCCTTATTAATCAAACTCTTCATTTTACCTCCTTTAATCAAATACTTTCTTAATATTATAGAAACTATCTCTTTCCACAGGGATTTTTCCTGCCTCCCTTATAAGGTGAACAAGTTCCTCAATTGTGATACCTTTTTTTGAGCGAGCACCAGCTGAATGGGCAATCTTTTCTTCAATTATTGTTCCTTCAAGGCAATCAGCACCATAAAGCAGAGCAAGTTGAGCAAGTTTTTCACCAAGCATAATCCAGTAAGCCTTTATGTGCGGAATGTTGTCAAGTACAAGCCTTGACACAGCAATCGTCTTTAAATCATCTATCCCACTTGGATAGGGAACTTTAATATCCGTATTTTCAGGCTGATAACTGAGAGGAATAAAAGCAAGAAATCCTCCTGTTTCATCCTGAAGCTCTCTCAATTTTATCAAATGGTCAACCCTGTCTTCATAGGATTCCACATGACCATAAAGCATGGTGGCATTTGTTTTTATCCCGAGCTTGTGAGCAGTTTTTATTATTTCAAGCCATTTTTCACCAGAAATCTTCTCCGGGCATATTCTATTTCTTACCTCAGGATTGAATATTTCTGCTCCACCACCGGGCATTATATCAACTCCTGCGTGCTTTAGTTTCATAAGGGTTTGCTCTATTGTTAAACCAGATTTTCTTGAAAAATAATCAATTTCAACAGCTGTAAATGCTTTAATTCCAATTAAAGGAAACTCTCTTTTTATTGTTGAAAGCATTTCAAGATAGTATTCAAACTGCCACTCAGGATGAAGTCCTGATACAATATGAACTTCAGTTATGTAGCCTGTGGTCTTCTGAGCTTCCTTAAGCTGATTGATTATGTCATCAATACTTAGTTCAAAAGCACCTTCCTCTCCCTTTGAACGGGAAAAGGCACAGAATCTGCAACGATTAATGCATATATTGGTAGGATTAATGTGCCTGTTTACGATAAAATAAACTCTATCTGAATTAAACTTTCTTGAAACTTCATCTGCCAGTTCACCAAGCTCATGAATTTTATCTGTATTAAAAAGAAATACTGCTTCTTCTCTATTAATTCTTTCTCCCTGTCTGATTTTTCTTTTAATTTCAATAAACATAGAATTATTATACCACTGCTAATTGATTTATTTTAACTTTTCATTTAAAATTTTTATATTTACCTTTGAAAGGCATGCTATGTTTAAAAAAGTTTTAATTGCAAACAGAGGAGAGATTGCATTAAGAATAATCCGTGCCTGTAAAGAACTGGGCATCCGTACTGTTGCCATATATTGTGAACCCGATGCAACGGCAAGATATGTAAAAAAAGCTGATGAAGCCTATCTTGTTACTCCAGGTCCTCTTAGAGGCTACCTCAATATCTACGGAATAGTGGAGCTTGCAAAAAATGTTGGTGCTGATGCAATTCATCCAGGATATGGTTTTCTTGCAGAAAATCCTCAGTTTGCAGAAGCCTGTGCAAAGGCTGGAATAACCTTTATAGGACCAAATCCTGAGGCAATTAGGAAAATGGGGCTTAAAGATGAAGCTCGTAAGATTGCTCAAAAGCTTGGTATTCCTCTATTGCCAGGAACACCCCCTCTAAAAAGCATAGATGAAGCAGTGAGTGCAGCCAGAGAAATCGGTTATCCAGTAATGGTCAAGGCTTGTGCAGGAGGTGGTGGAAGAGGCTTAAGAATCTGTTATGATGAAGAATCGTTACGAAGACAGATAACAATTGCCATGTCAGAGGCAAAAAAAGCCTTTGGTGATGAGAGAGTCTTTATTGAGAAATATCTTGAAAGACCCCATCACATTGAAATACAGATAATGGCTGACAAATACGGAAAAATTATTCATCTTGGAGAAAGGGATTGCTCAATTCAGAGAAGGCATCAAAAACTGATAGAGATAGCTCCATCTCTTTTACTTACAGAAAAAGTAAGATGTCAGATGGCAGAAGCAGCAAAGAGACTTGCCTATGAAGTTGGTTACGATAATGTGGGTACAGTAGAGTTTCTTGTTGATGAAGATCTCAACTACTATTTTCTTGAAATGAACACAAGAATTCAGGTAGAACATACAATTACAGAGGAAATCACAGGAATTGATCTCGTGCAAAATATGATAAAAATTGCCTATGGTGAACCCCTTGAAATAAAGCAATATGAAATAACACTCAATGGATATGCTATACAGTGCAGAATTAATGCTGAAGACCCTCTGAATGATTTTCTTCCTTCCACAGGTACTGTTACTGCCTATTACTCTCCTGGCGGCTTTGGAATTAGAATTGATGGTCATGTAACCGAAGGGTATAATGTACCACCCTATTATGACTCCCTTTTAGCAAAGCTTGTTGCCAGAGGAAGAACATGGGATGAGGCAGTAAGAAGAATGCATCGCGCACTAAGTGAGTATGTAATCAGAGGAGTAAAAACTACTATTCCGCTTTATATAAAAATCATGGAAGATGAAGACTTCAGAAAAGGAAACTTTAGCACAAAATACATTGAAGAAAAACTTAATAGTCTTCTTTATAGTGAAGAAAAAGATCCCTTTGATCTGGCAGTGATACTGTCTGCTGCCATTGTTGCTCATAGCAGAGTTTAAATAAAATTGAGAGGTGTAAAGATGTCAAAATCATCACCTGTTAAAATAATGGATACCACATTCAGGGATGCCCATCAAAGTCTTCATGCCACAAGAATGAAGCTTGAGGATATACTGCCTATTGCTGAGAAGATGGATCAAGTGGGGTTTCACTCCCTTGAAGTATGGGGAGGTGCAACTTTTGATAGTTGTTTGAGATTTTTGAGAGAAGACCCGTGGGAAAGATTAAGAACCATAAGAGCGCTTGTTAAAAATACAAAGCTTCAAATGCTTTTAAGAGGACAGAATATTGTTGGTTACAGACATTATCCTGATGATGTTCTGGAAAAATTTGTTGAAAGAGCTGTAGCAAATGGTATAGATATTTTCAGGATTTTTGATGCTTTAAATGACTTAAGAAATATGGAAAAAGCCATAGAGGCTACATTAAAATATGGTGGAGTTGTTGAAGCTTCCTTTTGTTATACAATAGGACCAATTTACACCATAGATTTCTTTGTTGGACTTGCAAAAAACCTAAGAGACATGGGAGCCCATATAATCTGTATAAAAGACATGGCAGGGCTTCTTGATCCTTACACTGCCTATGAACTTGTAAAAAAACTGAAAGAAGAAATAAATCTACCAATACATCTTCATACCCATGATACAGCAGGCATGGCAGTGGCAACAACAATTAAGGCAATTGAAGCAGGAGTTGATATAGTTGACACCGCAATCTCAACAATGGCTGGAGGAACATCTCAGCCTCCACTTGAGACAATATGTCACATACTTAAAGGAACTGAAAGAGATCCGAAATTTAATATGGAGCTTCTTGACGAGATTGCTGACTATTTTTATGAAACACGGAAAAAATACAAACATCTTGAAAGCGAATATATTGGACCTGATCCAAAAGTAATTGTTTATCAGGTCCCAGGTGGAATGTTGAGCAATCTTGTAAATCAGCTAAGACAACAGAATGCCTTACATAGATTAAAGGAAGTCCTTGAAGAAATTCCCCGTGTAAGAGAAGATTTTGGATATCCTCCTCTGGTTACTCCTTCAAGTCAGATTGTGGGAACTCAGGCAACATTAAATGTGCTTACTGGTGAGAGATATAAAATGGTTACCACAGAAACAAAAAACTACTTTAAAGGACTTTATGGTAAGCCTCCTGCGCCAGTAAATGAGGAAGTAAGAAAAAAAATTCTTGGTGATGAAGAATTTATAACTTGCAGACCTGCAGATCTGCTTGAGCCTGAGTTTGAAAAAGCAAAAGCAGAACTGAAAGATAAGGCTTGTTCTGATGAAGATGTGCTCAGTTACTGCCTCTTCCCCAAGATTTTTCTTGAGTTCCTTGAAGCAAAAGAAAAAGGAATCAAAGAAGAACCTCAGCCCGAGAAAGAAGAGGCAAAACCTGCTCCGAGTCTTGCACCAACAGAATTTGTCATAAATCTTTATGGAGAGTCATATCATGTTAAAGTTGGTGGGAAGGGACATAAAGTTGATGGTAAAAGACCTTATTTTCTCTATGTAAATAATCAACTTGTTGAGGTCATTGTTGAACCCTTACAGGAGATTGTTCCGAGCGAAGAAGGAAAAGTGGAGATTAAGCCTAAAGAATCAGTAAGGCCAAGACCTTCAGAGCCTGGTGATATAGCCTCTCCAATGCCTGGTACTGTAATGAAAATTAAGGTTAAAAAAGGTGACAGAGTCAGTGCTGGAGATACAGTGGTAATAGTTGAGGCAATGAAGATGGAAAACGAAATCCATTCACCAATTGATGGAATAGTTGAAGAAATTTATATAAAAGAGGGTGACATGGTCAACCCAGATGAAGTAATGATAAGGATAAGATAATGGATTTTCCAGGAATTCTAAGGCAGATTATAATTTCAGCACCTGCTATATTGATTGCAATTGTTTTTCATGAGCTTGCTCATGGATGGGTAGCTTACAGGCTTGGTGACAATACAGCAAAGCTTTCAGGACGGCTTACTCTCAACCCTTTATCACATATTGACCCTTTTGGAACGATAATTATGCCATTTATTCTTCTTATTTTTACAAATGGTCAGTGGGTATTTGGATATGCAAAACCTGTTCCTGTAAATCCTTATAATTTCAGCAATCCCCGTGCTGGTATGGCACTTACTGCTGCAGGTGGTCCTGCAGCAAATTTAGTTGTAGCAATAATTTGCACCATTATTCTAAAATGGATTGTTTTACCTTTTATGGGCATAATTCCTGATTATATCTTTGAACCATTAGTTTTAATTCTTAGAGCTACAATAATGATAAACATTGTATTGGCAGCATTTAATCTCATTCCAATACCACCTCTTGATGGTGGAAGAATTCTCATGGGTGTGCTACCTCTAAAATATTCCGAATTTATGGAAAGAATTGAACCATATGGTTCTTTGATTGTAATATTCATGATTATTACAGGTTTAACAACTGTTTTTGTATGGCCTATGGTCAAACTTTTTTTAAACATACTTTCACTTTTTTAGGAGGAATAAATGGATAGAGTATTAAGTGGAATGCAGCCAAGCGGACCACTTCATCTTGGAAATCTTGTTGGAGCTCTTTCAAACTGGGTGAGGCTTCAGGATAAGTATGAATGCTATTTTTTTGTTGCAGACTGGCATGCATTAACAACAGGATATGGAAATCCTTCACAGATAAAGGACTGGACAGTTGACCTTCTTATGAATTTTATTGCAGCAGGTCTTGATCCAGAAAAATCAACCATATTTATTCAGTCACAGGTGCCTCAGCATGCAGAACTTCATATATTTTTAAGTATGATTACTCCTCTTGGCTGGCTTGAAAGAGTCCCTACTTATAAAGAAAAAAAAGAGCAGATTAAAGATAAAGACCTTGATACCTATGGATTTTTAGGCTATCCAGTGCTTCAGACAGCAGACATTATAATTTATCGGGCAAAGTATGTGCCTGTTGGAGTTGATCAGGTTCCTCACCTTGAGATTTCCCGTGAAATTGCAAGAAGATTTAACTATCTATATGGAAAAGAGTTTTTTCCTGAGCCAGAGGCTTTGCTTACAGAATTTCCAAAAGTTCCAGGGACTGATGGAAGAAAGATGTCAAAAAGTTATGGGAATGCTATCTATCTAAGTGATGATGAAAAAACAGTTACAGAAAAAATAAGAACAATGGTTACTGATCCTGCACGAAAAAGAAGAACAGACAAAGGAGACCCTCAGAAATGCCCTGTTTTTGATCTGCATAAGATATTTTCAACAGAGGAAGAAAAAAGGGAAATAGTTGAAGGCTGTATTACAGCAGGTATTGGATGCATTGACTGTAAAAAAGTTCTTATAAAACATGTAATTGATAGTTTAAAACCCATATGGGATAAAAGACAGCATTTAATCAACAATCCTTCTGTGCTTATTGAAATTGCCCGTGAAGGCTCTAAAAAGGCAAAAAAAGTAGCTGAGGAGACTCTCAGAGAAATGAAGGAGCTGATAGGATGGATTTCTTAAGATATAGCCGTCAGATGCTAATTGAGGGATGGGGTGAGGAGGGGCAAAAAAAGCTAAAAAATTCCACTGTGTTTATTGCTGGTGCAGGTGGGCTTGGAAGTCCTGTTTCCATTTATCTTACAGTTGCAGGAGTTGGAAAAATAATCATATGTGACTTTGACAATGTAGAAATTACCAATTTAAACAGGCAAATACTGCACAGCCATACAAGAATTGGAATTAACAAAGCCCTCTCAGCAAAGATTACCTTGACTTCAATAAATCCTGATGTGGAAGTAATTCCTGTTACAGAAAAGATTACAGCTAAGAATGTAGATGCAGTTACAGCAGACTCACATATAATCATGGACTGCATGGATAATCTTGAGACAAGGTATATTCTTAATGAAATAGCAATAAAAAAGGGGATTCCTCTTGTTTTTGGTGCAATCTATGGAATTCAGGGAATGCTAAGTTTTATTCAGCCTCCAGAAACACCATGCCTTAAATGCCTTTTTCCTGAAGCACCACCGAAAGAAACATTTCCTGTGGTAGGTGCAACTCCTGGAGTAATAGGAGCACTTCAGGCTTTGGAAGCAATAAAGTATATAGTGGGAATTGGCAAACCTCTTAAAAATAAGCTTCTTGTATGGGATGGAATGAGAGGAGAGTTTAAAGCCTTCAAAGCACAGAGAGACCCTGCCTGCCCTGTATGTAGTAAAATAATTAAACAGTAATTTCAGGAAAAACAAAAGTTGACGGAATTTCCGTAAAAATTTTAAACTAAAATTTCTAAGTTTACTTCGGAGGTTTAAAGAAAGATGGAAGAAAAACTATTAAAACTCGGATTGCCAAAAGGAAGTCTGCAAGAAACAACGTTGAAATTATTTAAAAAAGCAGGATATAACATACATGTTTCCCATAGATCTTATTATCCATTAATTGATGATGAGGAAGTATCAGCCATGCTTCTTAGAGCCCAGGAAGTGCCAGTTTATGTTGAAAAAGGGTATCTTGATTGCGGACTTACTGGATATGACTGGATTCTTGAACAGAATGTGGATGTAATAGAGGTTGCAGAACTCAGATACGCGAAAGAAGGATTCAGACCAGTCCGGTGGGTTATAGCAGTTCCTGAAGACTCTCCAATAAAAACTATTGAGGATTTGCAGGGTAAAAGAATTGCCACTGAACTTGTAGGATATACGAAAAGATATTTAAAATCAAAAGGAATTAAGGCTGAAGTTTATTTTTCATGGGGTGCAACAGAGGTCAAGCCTCCATATCTTGCTGATGCAATAGTTGATTTAACTGAAACAGGCGCTTCTTTAAAGGCAAATAAATTACGCGTTATTGAAACAATTCTTGAGTCAACTACTCGTTTTATTGCTAATAAGAATGCATGGAAAGACCCCTGGAAAAAGAAAAAAATGCAGGATATAGCAATGCTTCTTCAGGGTGCTTTGCTGGCTGAAGAAAAAGTAGGACTTAAAATGAATGTTCCCAAAGAGTCTCTTAAAAAAGTACTCAGCCTGCTTAATTCTCTACATTCTCCTACAATTTCCCAGCTTTATGATGAAAACTGGTATGCCGTAGAGGTTATAATAAACGAAAAAAGAGTGAGAGAGCTTTTACCAAAGCTTAAAGAAGCAGGTGCTTCAGGATTTGTTGAATATCCATTGAATAAAGTAATTCCATGAGGAGGTGTTTTTCATGTATGCCATTATAGAAACAGGTGGAAAGCAGTTTAAGGTTAAAGCAGGAGATGTATTAAAAATTGAAAAGCTTAATGTTGAGCCAGGAAATGAAGTAATATTTGACAGGGTGTTACTTTTTCAGGGCAATGAAGGAGTTAAAATAGGTTCTCCTTACATTGAAGGATTAAAAGTCAAAGCTGAAGTGATTGAAACTGCAAAGGATAAAAAGGTTTTCGTCTACAGACCTCCATCAAAAAAGGCTATTCATAGACTTAAAGGTCATAGACAGTGGTATACTAAAGTAAGAATAAAAGAAATTATAGGAGGATAAAATGGCACATAAAAAAGGTGTTGGAAGCTCAAGAAATGGAAGAGATAGCCAGGCTAAAAGACTTGGTGTAAAAAGATTTGGCGGACAGTTTGTGAAAGCTGGAAATATCCTTGTTCGTCAAAGGGGAACAAAGTTTCATCCCGGAGCTAATGTAGGCGTAGGCTCTGACTATACTCTTTTTGCATTGATTGATGGAGTTGTTAAATTTGAAAGAAAAGACAAGCAAAGACTGAAAGTAAGCGTTTATCCAGTAACAGAACCTGCCCAATAAATCTCTGGGTGGCTAATGCCACCCTTTTTTAATCCCATGAAATTCATTGACTATGTAAAAATCTATGTGAAAGCCGGTGATGGTGGAAGAGGTTGTGTTAGTTTCCGTAGAGAAAAATATGTTCCCAGAGGAGGACCAGATGGTGGAGATGGAGGTAAGGGAGGAGATGTAATAATTCAGGCTTCAGGTGAACTCCATACACTTCTTGATCATAAATATAAAAAAACTTACAAGGCACAAAAGGGACAACACGGTAAAGGAAGCAATATGAAAGGTAGAGACGGAGAAGACTTAATAATAAAAGTGCCTGTTGGAACAGTTGTAAAAGATGCTGAAACAGAAGAGATAATTGCTGATCTGGATGAGGAAGGTAAACAGACAGTAGTGGCAAAAGGTGGAAAAGGTGGATTTGGTAATGCCCATTTTGCAACTTCCACAAATCAGGCTCCAAGGTATGCTCAGATAGGTGAAAAAGGTGAGGAAAGATGGATAATTCTGGAGCTTAAGCTTCTGGCAGATGTAGGACTTATCGGACTTCCAAATGCTGGAAAATCAACCTTAATTTCCGTTATAAGCTCTGCTCGTCCCAAAATAGCAGATTATCCTTTTACTACCCTTACTCCGGTTCTTGGAGTTGTAAAACATGGTGAATACCAAAGCTTTGTTGTTGCTGATATTCCAGGATTAGTAGAAGGTGCTCATAAAGGTGCAGGACTTGGGCATCAATTTTTAAGGCATGTTGAAAGAACTTATCTGCTTTTACATCTTGTTGATGTATCAGATTTTTTAGAGTCTGATCCAGTGGATGATTTTGAAAAAATTCAGAAAGAACTTGAACTCTACAGTGCTGCTCTCATAAAAAAGCCATTTGCAGTAGTTGGAACAAAGATTGATATTGCCTATAAAGGAGAAAGAATGAACAGGCTTAAAGAATACTGTGAAAAAAAAGGAATTGATTTTTTCCCAGTAAGTGCTGTAAAAAAAGAAGGAATTGACAGCCTTCTTAGATATCTTTCAGAAAGGTTGAAAAGATGAAGATTGTTGTAAAAGTGGGAAGCAATCTTTTAACTGACAAAGCAGGTCGTATTAATCAAAGAAGAATTCTTTATCTTGCAAAGGAGATAGCTGAACTTCATAATAAATCAGTAGAAACTGTAATTGTTTCATCTGGTGCAATTGCATCAGGGATGAGAAAGCTTGGACTTAAAACAAAACCAAGAGAAATAAGAAAAAAACAGGCAACTGCTGCAGTTGGACAGCCTCTTTTGATGTGGATGTATGAAAACTATTTCTTAAAATTTAAAAAACACATAGCTCAGCTTCTTCTTACAAGAGATGACCTTAGCGATAGAGTTAGATATGTAAATGCAAAGAATACGATTCTGACACTTCTTGAGATGGGTGTAATACCAATAATTAATGAGAACGATACAGTAGCAACCGATGAAATAAAATTTGGTGATAATGATCAGCTTGCAGCCCTTGTTTCAGGGCTTATTGAAGCAGATCATTTAATAATTTTATCAGATGTTTTAGGACTATACACTTCAGATCCCAAAAAAAACCCTGATGCCAGATTAATAAAACATGTAAAAGAATTCACAAAAGAACTCACTCAAATAGCAAAACCAACAACTACAGGATATGGAACTGGAGGAATGTATTCAAAGGTAATTGCTGCAAAAAAGGCAACCTCTTTTGGAATTCCTGTTCATATTGTAAGTGGCAGAAAATATGGAAATATTAAAGCAGTTATTGAAGGAAAACAGGTGGGAACATTCTTTGAGCCTGTAAGAGAAAAGGTTACTTCAAGAAAAGGCTGGATTGCCTATGCGACAAGGTCTAAAGGAAATCTTTACATTGATGAAGGTGCTGTAAAAGCTTTACTTAAAGAGGGGAAAAGTCTTCTACCATCAGGGATTAAAAAGGTAGAAGGAGATTTTGATGTGGGAGATGCGGTTTACTGCATTGATGAAAAGGGAGAAAAAATTGCAAAGGGACTGGTTAACTATTCATCCTGTGAAATAAAACTGATAAAAGGCAAGAAAACATCAGAGATTGAAAAAATTCTTGGATATAAATATACAGATGAGGTAATTCACAGGGATAATCTTGTTATAGTTGTGTAATTTTCGCCAATCTTCTTAAGGCTGCAACTTTTTCAGTTCGTTGTATTTTTGCTTCTTCAATTGCTTTCTTTAAAATCTGAATTGTTCTATCATAAAGAGTTATGTTAACAGGATAAGGAGTTCTATCCTTTCCTCCATGAGCAAAGCTAAAACGAGCTGGATCTTTAAAGCTTAAAGGAGTTCCATACAAAAGCTCACAGGTAAGTGCAAGAGCTCTTAAAGTTTTTGCTCCTACTCCTCTTATTTCAAGAAGAGATTCAAAGTCTGAAGGCTGTTTCTCATATGTCTCAAGAAAGATTTTATAAAAACTTTCAGGATTTATATCAGAGAAACTCACTATATGCCTTTTTGGAAGATTAAGTTCTTTAATTTTTTTCATCTCTTTAATAATTTTTTCAGGATTTTCACAGGAAAGAATAGTTGATGCTTTTCTTAAATCTGATGCTTCTTTCGCAGTAAAATTTAATACAGGTATTTTTAAATCGCAGCAAACTGCCTCATGAGGCTCTTCAACAAAACTCTTAAGAGTAAAACTGAGCCAGTGATATCTTCTTGCTACATGGAGTTTTTCATTCATTCCTTGCTGAATAACGCACCAGTGCCCTTCTGAAGTAAAAATTATTGTATGATGATAAAGACTGAATCCATCCTGAACTGCTACATTGTCAACTTTTGCTGAAAGCCTGCTTGCGTATATAAGAGGCTCAGGAGTAAAGCCAGAGTATTCAGCATAATTTATTATTTCCTGCGGAGTTTGTAAAGCTCTTTTTGCCTTGCCTCCTGCAATGAATAATCCAAATTCATGTTCAACTCCTCTTAATGCTTCCTTTAGTGCTCCTGTAACAGTAGTGGTCACACCACTACTGTGCCAGTCAAATCCAAGAACACAGCCAAAACATTGAAACCAGTATGGATCAGAAAGCCTTCGTAAAAGTTCTTCTTTCCCAAGTTCTATTATCATTAGTTCAACTATTGCTCTTGAAAGAGCAACCATTCTTTTAAATAACCAGTGTGGTGCTTTTCCGCTGTGAAGAGGTAGATTTGCTACTCCTGTTTTCTGCATAATTTTATTATAAACCAGTAACTCAATTTTTTCGTCTTGCTCTGGTTACACCTTAGTTCAGAGCATCGTAAAATCAAATTCTGCAGGATGACAGAAAACAACCAGAAATGGTAATATGATAGCTAAAGCATTTTTAGATCAAAAGCTATGGTGCGAAAAAGAATTTTAAAAAACGCAAAGTGTAAATACTGTAAAAGCTCTGTTTTAATATTTTTTTACTGAAGTAGAATCGTGCTCTGCTGTAGTGAGTGCGGAGCAGAATTTAAAGTCTCTGAATATCTTGATGAAATTGATGAAGAAACATGGGAGCTTATATCAAGACGCTCCTGTGATAGGGCATAATTGTGAAGCTCTTTCAGATGTTTGCCAAAAAAATAATGATTTTGATATATTAATATTGTTTGGCGGCGTAGCTCAGTTGGTCAGAGCAGACGGCTCATATCCGTCGTGTCAGGGGTTCGAATCCCTTCGCCGCCATTTTTTATTTTATTATTGGCTCCATTTCCAGAGCAGGATGTCCAACCTTAGATAGATAATCAATCAAGCATTCAATGTCTTCACAAACTGTTTCATCGGCAATTTTCTGCATTAGTTCAGGTATACCTTCTTCTTCTGCTCTTTTCTGAAAGCTTTCTTTTATTCTTTCCTTCAATTCCTTTGGCATCCATACAATTCTTCTTATGCCTCCATCGCCTTTGAGAAACTTTCTTGAAGTTATATAATTAACACCAACTCCCATAAATCCAGGACTTTGCACTCCTCCTCCAATCATTCCTGCAATTGTGGAAAACTTCATTCCAATAGGAGTCATACCACTGTATCCACGATTTACAATTAAAACTCCGTTTGCTTCAGGTGTAACTGCAACAATACATTCAAAACATCCACATGAAGTCATAGGGTTTTCCATGATAGAGTAAAGATTAATTGTTTGTATTTCGCCTCCAGAGTGTTTTTTCACATACTCATCAACTCCACTGTACCTTCCATAGAGATGATCAATCAACTCACCTTTTTCAACAGGCTGATTTCCTCCTGTTGGCTCAATCTCATAGGCTGCCTTTGCATCAAGCCATGTGAATGCTCCACATAACCCGGGCCTTTCAGGAGTAATCACACACACATGTTTAGGTGCAAAGCTCTGGCAGAGAAGACAAGAGTAAAACTCATTCACTTCTTCATCAGTAAGTTGTGCAAGTCTTAAATCTCTGCGCCTGTATTCCTGCCTTGCTTCCTCTCTCAGAGCTAAAACATCTTTTTCATCCACATAAAGCAAAACCTCAACTCTGTCAACGATGCTGCGAAATCTTGCCTTTGTCATACTCATTATTATCAAACCAAGATGCTCAAGGCTGATACCTGCTTCTTTTGCTTTTTTACTTATTCTTATCCAGTTTATATCCCTCTGACCAATGTGCCAGAGTCCTTCAGCCTCATTTATGAATGTATGAATCTGTCGCTCAATAACAGGCTCGAAATCTTTCTGCATCTTTTTGCCTGCCACATTAACAATAATTCCAAGTGGCATTTTTCCGCCCTGTTCATAACGGATACGCCAGTCTGTGCCGATTACTTCAACCTTTTCATCTTCAATCTCTGAAGCCTCCATCATTCTAACCCATTCAAAGGCAGGTGTTTTCTGTCCTCCAAACTCTATGAAACTGTCTTCTTTTCTTACTCTTTCACCTTCAAAAGCAGGACCATAGGAAACAGGAATTGGTGGTTTTTCAACAACTATTTTCAATCCCCTTGTTTCAATTGCTTTTCTAACAACTTTTGAGTAGTCTTTCTCTGAAGTTAAAAGAGGATACTCAGCAATTTCAGGAATTAAAACATCAGGAAGGCTTTGATCAGTTATCACTGGAATTGCCAGCACTGCTGCAGCAACTGCCATAGCAACTGCTTTTTCATCAAGACTTCCAAAAGATATTGCAAAGGCATTGATTCTCTTCCTCACATAATCTATTATTGCATCTTTATCTCCTGCTGTCTGCCCTCCAAAAATCAAAGATGCCCTTACTGCCCAGTCAATAACAAAAACCGTGTGCTCTGTTTTTGTGCCAACCGAAACTACATAAGCTTCAAAGCCATGTCTTTGTCCTGTTTTTAAAAATTCCTCTGCAACAGCACCAATTAGAAAAGTAAGAATTCTTTTTTCCTGAAGTTCTTTAATTATTGAAAGAAGCTTGTCAATTTCAACTTTGCCAAGCAAAACTGCCACTGCAGGGATTCTACCATCAACAAGCTGAACTCCAAGTGTTCTCTGAATTGTATCTCCAAGAAATCCATAAAACTTAATTTCCTGAGATTTATCAATCCCTTCATTGTTTATGTAATTCAGTGATAGAGCAATCTCAGAAAGATAAAGATAGTTCAATGATAATGTTATTGCATCAGTGGATTTGCTAAGTCTTTCTTTTATCCCATAAAAAAATTTTTTGAGTTCAGAGAGACTGTTGATTTTAATTCCTTCAAGAGCATAGATAAGGGGAAGTCCATAGGCTGTATCGGGAAGCTCAAAGGAAAAGCTCTCTGCCTTTTCTGAAAGAGTTTCTTTCAGTTTACCTTCTGTTTCCTTCAATAAATCTTCTAAGCCCTTTTTTGCTACTTCAATTAATTTTTCTATCATTGCCTGTTCCTTACATAATTTCTCAAAAATGCTGGAATTCCACTTGCTTCTTTTGTTCCCACAACAACCTTCCAGCCTGGAAGTTTATCCTCTATGGCAGCTTTAAGCATGGCAACATATCCTGGAATTATCAGTTCCTTATGATTTAATTTTTCTTCAATTCCACTTTCCTTTATAAACTCTGCAATTTTAGTTGCAGAAAACTTGCCTGCTGCCCATGCAGTAAGAACGCTTAAGCCATCACAATCCATTATGGCAAGCCATGTGGGAATTTTACTGTTTTCTATTTCTCCTTTTACAAGAAAATAAGTTAATGCAAAGTTGGTGGTAACTATTATGGGACTGTTTTCATCAGGCTCTCCTACTTTGTATATATCCTGCTTTACCTGCATTGGAACCTGCGGGTCTGAATATATATTCTGTCTTAATGTGAAAAGAACAAGATTTTTCCATCCTGTAATTTCATTCAAAACAACTATTGATGAATATTTAAGAATAGCCAGTGATGCAAGAACAGTTTCATAAAAAGGATCTTTTTCTCTGAGAAGTGTGAAAACAGGATACCCCATGGACTTAATCCTCTTTTTCAATGCTGCCCGTCTTATTAATGTGTTGTCAGTAAGAAGTTCTATGGCTGTATCTGGTTGAGTATCAATCAGTATTTCTTCAAAGCCCAGATTTTGAAGTTTTTCAACCATTGGAATGACTTTTTCTATTCCCTTTGCTGTAACTGTTAAGGGAACATTGTATTTTTTTGCTATACTTACCATTTCATCAATGTTTAATTCACTGGCTCCATAAAGAATTGGTCTTATATTTGAAAAATCTTTTAAAACCAGATCTGCAGAATAAGGATTAAAGGTTCCAAGAATTATGGGTATCTGAGCTTTGTTAATTATTTTTTCAGCCGCTTCTTTAAATCTTGAAGGTTCATTGGATTCATTTTCAAGAAAAATAGCATCAATCTTGAGTATTTCTCCAACTCTTTCTATTTGAGAATTTAAAACTGCCTTCAATTTTTCCTCTATATTTTTGTCAACATCTTTTATTTTTAAAGCAAGCACTGCAGGATTAAAAAACTTTTTTTCATGCCTGAAAAGACACTGTTCCTCGCCTACTTTTATGGATTTATTTTCCAGTCCGAAAACAACTCCCCTTATTGGAGGAGTTGAGGCTTCTTTAAGCTTTGCCTTAACTTCCTCAGATGCCTCAGGACACTGCTCAATGTTTGCCTGACCCTGGGCAACCTTCATTGCAAAGGCAAGGCATGTGGGAAAGCCGCATTTTTTACAGTTTGTCTTTGGAAGAAGTTTAAATATTTCTATTCCTGTAATCGCCATATAAATCCTCAATAAATTTCCTGGTAATTTTTATTGCCTCTGGATGTCTCATTATCAAAAGCTCTGCTCCAGAAAGCAAAAATGAGCAGGCTGTTACTGCCTCCCACATAATAGCCCGTTCATGAAGGCTTCCCCACTCAGGGATGTCTTCCTCAGTTGCTTGCACTTCTTTTGTTTTCCACACATAAAAGCCCACATCAGCAACCATTGGAACACAGAGCATACTATCTCCCTGAAGAAGTCCTGCAATTCTGATTCTTTCCATTACTGAATAGGTATACTCAAATCCATATCCAAGAGCAGAACACATGGGGTCTATGATTATTTTTTCTCTTGGGAATCCTATTTGTGTAATTAAGATATTCAACTGCTTTGCAAGATTTACATCAAGCTCAGACATGGCAATAAGACTGTGACCTCCTGCCATTGCAGAGGCAGCAATGGTTTTATAGTTTCCTTCCTGTGCCTTTCCTATCACACAGTTATATCCCCTTGCAGCATCAGCAACAACAGGTAAAACCTCTGCATCTTTTTCAGTATGATTGCTTCCAAGAATAATCAGGGGCAAATCAATTTCAGAGAGAAGTTTTTTTACTCTATCAGCAGCCTCATCAGGTTTGGAATTCTTGCTGTCTGGATGAGTAGTCATAAGCCTTAAAGCAATTGCTTCTGCACCAATAGACTCACAGAACTTTGCCCATCTAACAGGATTATCCCATACTGAGGAGTAAACCCTAACAAGCTCTTCAGGATAGTCCTCAGGCACATCATCCTGAATTTCAAAGGCAATCAAAGACCTGTGAGGAAAATCTCCTTCAAAAAAATGAAATGGTAGAGCAGATTCTCCACCAAAGAAAGCTTTTTTATCTCTACCAAAAAGTATCTCAGGAATTCTTCCTGAGTATGTTTCCTTAAGTATTGAAAAATTCATTTTTAACTCCTAAATTTCAAGATAGGAATGGGCATAAAGTGTTTTACCTGTGATTACATTAACTGTTTTTACTACCTCAATTACTTCAGAAGGGTTTGCTATTGCAGCTGAAACTCCTTCATATATAAGAAGAGCTAAAAAATATCTGTTAAGAATCGGTCTTATTTCTTTGGGGCATCCATTTGAAAGATTGCTGAGCCCCACAATTGTCTTCATTGGTGGATCATTGAGCTCCTGAAAAAGCTTTATAGCCCGTAGCACTTCCTTTGCCTGATATTGAGAAGTAGATATCTGTAAAACCAGTGGGTCAAGATATATATCTTCTAATGGAATTCCATATTCCGCTGCCTTTTCCATTAGCTGAACAGCTATTTCAACCCTTTCTTCAGCATCTCTTGGAAGCCCTCCTTTACCAGCAGTAAGGGCAATTATTGGAGCATTATATTTTGCTGCAAGTTCAAACATTATGAATCTATCAGGATCAAAGGATGCTGAATTTATAAGAGGTTTTCCCCATTGATTGTTGTGAATCCTGATTCCTGCCTCCATTGCCTTTGGATTTGTTGTATCAAGAGATACAGGAAGTGGCACTGCTTCCTGTATAGTTGTAACCATCCACTCCATAAGAGCCTCTCCGTCATCCTCAGCAGGACCAATGTTTGCCTCTATCATGTGAGCTCCTGCTTTCCACTGCTCAATGGCAATCTGCTGAATTGGCTCTTTATCTTTCTTCAAAATTGCTTCACGAACTCTTTTTGAGATAATAGTTAATCTTTCTCCGATAATCAGCATTATTCCTCCAGCAAAAGATTAATAAAAAATTTTAACACAATTTATAAAAATTTAGGTTGAACTTTTTGAATTTTAAGCTTTAAATCACCCGAAAAGTGGCTGAATTACAAGATTACTATCTCCATTAGAGAATAACGAGAGTTCAAAAAACTTACAAGCTCTTGAAAATAAGAATTTATCGGATTCCAGATGACTTGCATTCATCGCGGGATAACTGGTATGATGATAATAATACACATCGGAATGATTAATTGAACAGCTTTGGCAGCGATTAAATAAATATCTCCTTCAGATGCTCACATAGGAACTCCCTCTGAATAATTAAGCTTAAAGATATTAGATGAATTTCCTCTTAATTTAAATTAAAAAATCATATCAGGCTGCACGCCTGAGAAAGGAGGTTTTATGGAAGAAGAAAACAATTTGTCCGTTAACCTCCGTGTGCTTGTTACATACTTTCCAGAAATCGTTGAATGCCTTCATACTCCTAAACTCGGTGGTAAATGCACAGGATGTGAATTTAAAGATGAATGCAGAGTGATTGCAGTGGTTGGTTTTCTTATGGATAGAGAAATATCGGCATTATCCACAGGCACATCTAATGCAGAACTGATTAATTAAAAATTCTGAAGGGAGGGGACATATCCCCTCCCTTCTCTAACACATTCATAGCTCTATCCTGAGCCTCTGAAATTGACTTAATGGAGGGCAAAATTTTAACATTCATAATATGAGCATTCAGGAGTTTGTCCATCTTCATTTGCATACAGAATATAGCCTTCTTGATGGAGCAATAAAAATTGATGAATTAATTGAACAGGCAAAAAAATACAAAATGCCTGCTGTCGCTATAACTGATCATGGAAATCTTTTTGGAGTTGTGGAGTTTTATAAAAAAGCCACTAAAGCAGGTATAAAACCAATTATAGGCTGCGAGGTATATGTAGCTCCCAAAAGTCGGTTTGACAAAACAAAGATAAATAAAGACCCTGGAATGCCAGAGGAAGCATCATTTCATCTTACTCTTTTAGTAGAAAACGAGGAAGGATACAGAAATCTTACCAGACTTATTAGTTTGGCTTATACTGAAGGGTTTTACTACAAACCAAGAATTGATATGGAACTTTTAAGCTCTCATCATAAAGGACTCATTGCTCTTTCTGGATGTCTTAAAGGGGAAATCCCGTACAACATTGTCTATGGAAACATTGAAAGGGCTGAAAAAATAGCAAAAAAATTAAAAGAGCTATTTGGTAAGAATTTTTTCCTTGAAATCCAGTCAAACAGCCTTGCTGAGCAGGAAATTGCAAATAGAGGATTAATAGAAATCTCAAAAAAATTCAACATTCCTCTTGTTGCAACCAATGACTGTCACTATCTTCACAGGTCAGATGCAAGGGCACATGAGATCCTGCTTTGCATTCAGACAGGCAAAACCATAAAAGATGAAAAAAGACTTAAGTTTCAGACAGATGAGTTTTATTTTAAATCTCCAGAAGAGATGTATTCAGCATTTATGGAAATTCCAGAAGCACTAAAAAATACTCTTGAGATTTCCTCAAGATGTAACTTCCATTTTAAACTTGGCGAATACAAACTTCCAAAATACCATGTTCCCGATGGATATTCAGCAGAAGAATATTTAAAACGACTTGCTCAGGAAGGATTAAAAGAGAGATTTAATGGCAATGTTCCTGAAAACTATATAAATCGTCTTGAAGAAGAGCTCAAAGTTATAACAGATATGGGGTTTGTTTCATACTTTCTTATTGTATGGGATTTTATAAACTATGCAAGAAGAAAAAAAATTCCTGTTGGACCAGGAAGAGGTTCAGCAGCAGGAAGCCTTGTTGCATATGCACTCAAGATTACTGATATAGATCCTATAAAATACGGACTGCTTTTTGAAAGATTTTTAAATCCTGAAAGAATAACAATGCCTGATATTGATGTTGATTTTTGCAAAGACAGAAGAGAGGAAGTAATTAAATATGTTACAGAAAAATATGGAAAAGATAAAGTTGCCCACATTATAACTTTTGGCACAATGGCAGCAAGAGCAGTTGTAAGAGATGTGGGAAGAGCGTTAAACATTCCATATGGTGAGGTAGATAAAATTGCAAAAATGATACCCTTCGCATGTCCATCTTTACAGCAGGCTTTAAATCTGGAGCCAAGACTTAAGGAACTTTACGACAAATATGAAACTGTGAAAGAATTGATTGACATTGCTTTAAGACTGGAAGGACTTGTAAGACATGCCTCTCAACATGCAGCAGGAGTTGTCATCTCTCCAGAGCCTCTTGAGGATATGATGCCTCTTTATAAAAATCCTGGTGAAGAAACTGTAATAACTCAGTTTGATATGAAAGCTCTGGAAGATATTGGATTACTTAAATTTGACTTTTTAGGTCTTAAAACTCTTACTGTTATTGATGATACGATAAAATATGTTAAAGCCCAGGGTAAAGAGTTGAGTTTAGAAAATATTCCTCTCAATGATGCTGAAACCTATCAACTTCTTTGCTCAGGACAGACAACAGGAGTATTCCAGCTTGAAAGCAGAGGCATGAGAGAATTACTCAAGAGAATGGAGCCTCAGAGATTTGAAGACCTCATTGCTCTTGTAGCATTATACAGACCAGGACCCCTTGGTAGTGGTATGGTGGATGATTTTATAAAAAGGAAAAAGGGAGTGATTCCCATTGAGTATGACCTACCAGAGCTTAAAGAAATACTTGATGAAACTTATGGAGTAATTCTTTATCAAGAGCAGGTTATGAAAATTGCCAATAAAATTGCTGGTTTCACAATGGGACAGGCAGATGTTTTAAGAAAAGCAATGGGTAAAAAAATTCCAGAGCTGCTGATGAGTCTTAAGGAAGAGTTTGTTCAGGGTGCCCAAAGAAATGGAATTCCTCAGGATAAAGCAGAAGCTTTATTTAATATAATGGCAGCTTTTGCTGAATATGGCTTTAATAAATCTCATTCTGCTGCTTATGCTTATTTAGCATATATTACAGCCTACTTAAAACTGCACTATCCTAAGGAATTTTTTGCAGCAAACCTTTCAAATGAAATGGGAGACACAAACAAAATTGTGAAATTTATTAATGAATGCAAAGCCTGGGGAATAGAAATAAAAGGACCTGACATAAATGAAAGCGATAGAGTCTTTACTGTAAGGGAAAATTCTATAAGATTTGGGCTTGAAGCTGTCAAAGGTGTTGGAGGCTCTGCTTTACAATGTATTCTTAATGAAAGAAAAAAGAAAAAATTTACCTCAATGACGGATTTCCTCAGCAGAGTTGACACAAGAAAAGTTAATAAAAAAGTTATAGAATCTCTTATTAAAGCAGGAGCATTTGATTCTCTTTATCCTCAATACAATGCCAATCAGGCAAGAGCTATAGCAATGCATGAACTTTTATCCTTTAAAGGCAATAAACTACCGGGTGGATTATTTTTAACTGAGCACAACATAGAGCCATGGGATAATGATACAGTATTAACTGAGGAAAAGGCTGCACTTGGTTTTTATCTTACTGGACATCCTATGAAGCCACTTAGAACTGTTTTGAATAAGATGGGAATCTGTACAATTGCTGATATTTTTGATACAGCAGAAGATATTACTGAAACTGAGCAGGAGCAGGAAATAAAAATAGCAGGCATTGTGGAAGAAGTGAAAAGTAAAGCAAAGGAAAAAGGAGTAACTGCTTACATAACAATAGAAGATGAAACTGGCAGAGTTGAAGTTGTAATTTATCCTGAACTTTTTAAAAAGTGTAGCAGTATTTTAACAGAAAAAAACTCAATTATCATTAAGGGCATCGTATTTAAATCTCCTGATTCAACAAGATTTCTTGCAAGACAGATAGAGGATCTGAAAAATGAGGATTTAAAAATAAAGTATGAACTAAGCATTGATTGCTCAGACACAGAGAAAGCTTACAAAACTTTGAAAGAAATAAGACAATGTCTTGAAGAAACCCGTAATGGAGAAGGCAAAGTATACATATGTTTAAATCTTCCTGATTATCATGTTATAATTTCAAGTTCCTTGGGACCATGCCTTGATTTTGAAACAAAAATACAAAAAATTGAAAATTGTCAGGTGAGGATACTATGACTTATTATCTTGACTTTGAAAAGCCCATTCAGGAGTTAGAAACAAAAATTGAAGAACTGAAAAAGCTCTCAGATGGCAGTGATATTGATCTTACTCAGGAGATAAAAAGGCTTAATAAGAAATTAAAAGAGTTAAAAGCTGAAGTCTACTCAAATCTTAATGCATGGCAGAAGACACAGATTGCAAGACATCCTGAAAGACCTTATACTCTTGACTATATTTCAATGATTTTTGAGGATTTTATTGAGCTGCATGGAGACCGTCGTTTTGGAGATGATCCTGCTGTAGTAGCAGGATTTGGAAAAATTGATGGAAATTCATATGCAGTTATAGGGCATCAGAAAGGTAGAACAATAAAAGAAAGAATTTACCGAAACTTTGGGCAGGCTCATCCAGAAGGATACAGAAAAGCATTAAGAGTCATGAAGCTGGCAGAGAGATTTTCCATACCTGTTATTACAATGATTGATACTCCAGGTGCTTTTCCAGGTATAGGTGCTGAAGAAAGAGGTCAAGCTGAGGCAATTGCAACAAATCTTATGAAGATGTCTCTGCTTAAAATACCTTTGATTGGAATTGTCATAGGTGAAGGTGGAAGTGGAGGAGCTCTTGCAATAAGTGTTTGTGATAAAATTTTTATGCTTGAACATTCTGTTTATTCAGTTATTTCTCCTGAAGGATGTGCAGCAATCCTTTGGAAAAAGAATTCTGATGTGGGAGTGGAAGACTACATGAGAGCAGCTGAAGAACTTAAACTTACAGCCCAGGATTTGAAGAAATTCGGGATTATTGATGACATAATTCCTGAACCACCGGGTGGAGCTCACAGGGAACCACAGGAAACAGGTAAAAGAATTAAAAATAAAATAATCAGCACTGCAACTGAACTTGGTAAAATACCAATAGAGGAACTTCTTAAAAAAAGATATGAAAAATTTAGAAAAATTGGAAATTTCTGGAGTTCATTGCGTGGCAGAAAGTAAAAACTCTTTAAATTTTTCCGGTACAATCCATTCAATTCCGAGTTTATCAGCCCATTTAATTAAACCCTGATCACCTGTTACCAGTGTTGCTTTAAGCTCCATGGACAGAAAAATCAGATCCACATCTTCTTTGCTGTCAATTATACCTTCACGAAGTGCTTCCCTGTATTTTTTCCTTAAATCCTTAATAACTTCATCAGGCTCTTTTTGAGTGGCATTTCTTACAGCATTCTCTGCAACTCTCAAGCCTTTGTTTATCCTTTGCCTCATTTCTTCAACAAGCTCATAAAAAAATATTGCAGGGCAAACACTTCTGTGTTTATCAGGAGATTTGATTCTGATTAAAAAATAAAAATCTTCTGGAATTTTTTTTTCATCTAAAAAATACATTAACTCCTTAAAAACAGTAGAAGGAATATAAAATTCAAGATTTTTAGCTTTTTTAGCTATTTTTATAAATTCTAAGACTGCCTGTTCAGGACTTTCACCAAAAAAATTTCTGATATCAGGATTAACAAAAACGCTTGTATCAAGAACTATCTTTCGTTTTCTACAAAAAAAATCAATCATTTCAGAATTTCACAGCCTCTCAGGTCAACCTCAAAACTATTCCACATGCCACAAACTGGACATCTTCCTGTCCATTCTTCAAATGTGGAATGACATTCTCTGCATAAGTAAGACAGGGTTGATACTTTTGTTTCAGGGCAAAGTTCTCTAAATTCAGAAACAGCTTTCATAATCTGATTTCTTCTCAGATAAAGATATCCCTTTATGCAATGTAGCTTTGGAGTTGAGCATATAGCTGGATCAATAGAAGATAAAATTTCTATAGCATCATCAATCATTTCCAGACGATAGTAAAGTCTGCCAAGGAGAAATTTAAGCTCCACATCATCAGGCTTTTCATTTATTGCTTTAAGATAAAATTGAATCAGTCTTTTAGGATCTCCTATACTAATAAGTAAGTCTTCAAGCCTTATGAGCAAAAGCTTTGATTTTAAATCTTCATATGATTTTCTGAGAAAATCAATTGCTTCCTCAACTCCTTCTTTTGAAAGAATAACCTCTGTCATTCCAAGATAGGCAGGAACAAAATCTGGATAAGTCTTAATAAGGCTTGAAAAAACTCTTTCAGCCTGTTCAATTTCACCTGATTCAATGTTTACCCTTCCATATTCATATGTATATCCTGCAAGCTTTTTTTCCTCTTCTGCTCTTTTATATTCAGGAACAAGTTTTAGAATCTTTTTCTGAATGCTGATCAGTTCTTCCCATTTTTCAAGCCGTTCCAGAATATTTCTCATCTTGTAATGCGCCAGAGGACTATCTGGTTCAAGATTCATGATCTGTTCAATATATTTAAGAGCAAGTTCATTTTCATTCATTTTTTCCATGACATTTTCAAGAGAAAAAAGAGGAACAATATTTTTAGGATCAAGTTCATAAGCTTTTTTATAATATTTAAGTGCAGTTTTATAGTCTTCTTCCTTCATTGAGAGGTCTCCAAGCCTTATGAGAGCATCTACATGCTCAGGTTCTTCTTTTAAAATCTCCTGTAACGCTTCTTTTGCTTCTTGAACTTTGTCCTTCATGATAGCATTAAGTGCCTTTGCATAGTAGTCCTTTATTTTTTCTTCTTTTTTTTGCTTTTTCTGCAACTGAAATTTAGTTATTAGGTTGCTTGTATCTCTAATAAAAAAGACAATAAAAACAAAAAATGCTCCAAAACTTAAAGAAAGAAGCATTAATCCTATTTTGGGCATTTCATAGGATGCGCCAAATGGTACTTTAAGAATTACCATTTCTTTATTTTCCATGGCAAAAAGTCCGATAATTGTGAGAAAGACAAGCAATAGAAAAATCAAAAACTTTGACATTTCAAATACCTCTCGCTTGTGCAGTTTCTTAATTATACCTTAAAAAAGCAAGAAAAATTAATAGTAATTGACAAAATGACATGCCTATGTGTTATTTTTAAAAAATCGGGGCTGTAGCTCAGTTGGGAGAGCGCTTGAATGGCATTCAAGAGGTCGGGGGTTCGACTCCCCTCAGCTCCATCAAGAATTATCAAGGGTTTGCACCACATGATACAATCCTAAAAATTCCAGACTGTGTCAGTTTTTGTGCCACTAACTTTTTTTGTTGTTAAAAACAAACGATTCAGACATGTTACTGCTTTATTTTTGTGTTCTGGTGCTAAGTGTGAGTATCTTAAGGTCATCTTTAGGTCTTTATGCCCTAATAACTCTTTAACAGTTGTAAGGTCAACTCCACTCATAACAAGATGACTTGCAAATGTATGTCTCAAGTCATGAAAGTGGAAGTCTTTAATTCCAGCTTTTTTACAAGCACTGTTGAAAGCTCTTTTTACATCAAAGTATCTGTTGTTTGTTTCAGGATTAACAAAGACATAATCAAGCCCTATCTTTCTTTCAACAAACAGTTTTCTAAAAAGAGACAACAAAGCCTCATTCATAGGAACGTCTCTTCTTTCAAAGTTTTTTGTTTTCTCAACATGGATGTATCCACTCTTAAGGTCAATATTGTCCCACTTTAAAGACAAAATCTCTTCTTTCCTCATTCCTGTATTTAATGCAGTAAAGACAATTGGATAAAGATGTTTGTCACAACAAGAAAGCAATTTATGAATTTCCTCTTCTGAAAGGTATCTAAGTCTTCTGTTGTTTTCTTTGAGAAACTTAACCTTTCTAACTCTCTTTAAAACCTCTTCCTCAATCATGTTCCATTCAACTGCTTTTGTAAACATGTGCTTAAGACAAGCAAGCTTCCTGTTAATGGTTGCTGGCTTTTTGCCTTGTTTAATAAGCTCAACCTGGAATTGCTCAACAAGCTGTGTTGTAAATCTTCTTAAAATAAGATTACCAAATTTTTCTTTTAATTCACAGATAAGGTAAAGTTTGTTTCTTTTAAAAGACCTCTGGATAGAAGCCCATTCTGAATACTTATCACATAGTTCCTGAAAGGTATGATTCTTAATAACAATCTTTTCAGGATACTTTCCTTCTGCAACCTCAGCTTTTCTTTTAGCTAAGAGTTTTATTGCTTCATTGATATTCTTAGTCTTTGCACTTTCTCTTACAATTTTTCCTGTAGGGTCTGCATACCTTATCCAGTAAACATTACCTCTTTTAAAAATGCCTCTTGTTTTCATACTTATCCCTCCCCTTAAAAGAAGATTAATTTAATGATGCCCAGAAGGCATACAATGATTAAAAGATAAGCCATAATATTACAGGCTTTTACAATTGCTGTATTCTCTTTCATTCTATCACCCCCTTTCCTCTGTATTTTTCATAAAGACAGTCAAGAAGTTTCTTTAAGACACTGCTTGCTTTTCTCTTTCCAGTTTCAAGATAAGTAACATACCTAACTGTAACTCCAATCATCTTGGCAAACTCTTTCTGTGTCATTCTTAAATCTTTCCTAAACTTTCTAATTGTCTCCTTGTTCCAGTCCATATCCTCTCCTTGTTGCTTTTTATACAATTATATAGAACACTGTTCATTTTTGTCAAGTGCTTAAATAAATATAAGTAACAAAACCTATCCAGCAGTAATAAAAGAGAAAGAGGTAACTTGATTAACAATCAAGAAAAAGCCTTGTAAGTGATTGATTTTTAAAGGGTAAAAGTTGACTGTGTTAGTAATTGTGTCAATGAATTCTTTTTATAAAAGCAATAAGCTTTGTTTATAAGAAAAGCTAACAATTGGATACTTGAGGTTTTGTTTAAAAAATGAAGAATGTTAGAAAAGTCTGGTGAGGACATGATGGACAACACAGGCATGTGATACGATTGCCTATCCTTCATTTCCCCCCCCAGAAAAAAAAATACCCTTCAAACCATTGTCATTACTTGAAAACGTTCCAGAATTCATTCTAATGCCCTTATTTTTAATTTTTGTTTTAGACCTATTTTAGGTATAGGTCAGGTTAAAAAAACTCAAAATAAAGGCATTTAAATGAATGTTTTTTTTGATGGTATAGAGAGGGTTTATAGAGTTCATAGAGTTTATAGAGTTAAGAGTTGACAGATGCTTGAAGAAACTTCCAAAATTAAGAAGTCTTAGAGAGCTTTCTTATACTTTCTAACATAACTGACAAGATTATTGAAGGTTCTAATAAGATTTGGTTTTGTATTGTTGGTTTTATAGAATAAAGAGCTAACAGAGATAAGTAAAGCTCTCTGTAATCTCTTTCTGTTTTCTGATATAAAATCTAAATAGCTGTAATTGTCATAGAACAGTCTCTGTAAGTTTTCAGGTAAACATTTGTCAACAAACTTCATAATGAGCTTATGTTGTTTACTAAAGGGCTTCATAGAGTAAAGATAGAGGACAACTTGTGCTTTCTTCTTTTTAGACAAGTCTGTAAATCTAACTTTCTTTTTCATAAAGCATCCTTTCTTTTTTAGTATCACTGCAAAAAATTGTTGTTCTTTTTCTTTTGGTTCACTAAGCTTTTATGTGTTACTTTGTTCTGTTGTTTAAAAACACTAAAACAAATGTTACTTTTTTATATGGTTTAATTTTCTTAAATCTTAAAGCTTATGTTTTTTTCAAGCCATTTAGAAAGCTCAGACTTTCTAAACTTCAAATACTTGCCTGTTTTAATGTAAGGTATTTCATTGTTGCTGACTTTGGAGTAAAGCCATGTCTTTTTGCACTTCAGAAACTCACATGCTTGATTGAAGTCAAGTATCTCATCATCTTTGCTCTGGCTTTTAAGAAGAGGAATAAGCTCTTTGACTATCTCCTTAGCAAGGGCTTTAATCTCCTCTTCTTTAAAAGTTAGTTCTGGCAATTTCTCACCTCCTTTCTAAAAATGTGGAGTTCTGTATGTTTGCAATAAGTGCATTGAATGGATGTTTTCCGTGAGTTTGGTTTCAGAATAATCCAGCTATCAGCACCACAGACAACACATTTTCTATTCAGAGATATGCCTTTGCTTTTGCTAACTATCTCATCATAGGAAGGTTTATGTTCTGCTTCAGAAAAAGAATGTTTTTCTTCAACAGGTTCTGGTTCCTCTTCTTTACCAAAAACAGGAGTTGGTTCTGGGACAAGTCTTTTTCTAAGCACATTCTGGTAATAGTAGGATGGTGCTTTGCATGTTTTGCAATGAAAGATAAGTTTGTAATCCTCTGTTACTTCTAAAAAGATGTCAGGCTTAGGGCAAACTTTGTTATGATTTCCGTATTCATCCCTGAACATGTTGAGGATATCTTGCTTAACTAAGCCTGCTTTCTCAATTAGAGATTTGAACTGTGCCATATCTTTCTTTTTTGCCTTTAGTTGATCACCAACAGACTCTATTACCATATTTCAAAATCCTCCTCTTCATTTTCTTTTTGTTTTAAAAAATTGTTCTTTTTGTTGTCAGTGTCGTCAGGATTGGAATTTTCCTTATTTTTCAATGAGTTATGGCTGACAAGAGATTGATTGTTGTTGTCAGCTGTTGTCAGGTTGTTGTCATTTGTTGTCAGGCTGACAACATTTGTTGTCATGCTGACATTTGTTGACATGCTGTCGTCATGCAAAAAATTATTGATTTTATTAGAAAAATGACAAGATGACAACACTGACAAGAAATTAGGTAATTTTTTAAAACAAAAAAGTCTAAAGTTTTCGTTTCTGGAAAACTGGGTTTTTATCCCCAGGGTTTCCAAGTCGGTTAAATATGACCTTATTTTTCTCCCTAAGGCGTTTGGAGTCTTAGGCAATTGTTTAAGCTGAAACTGATTTTTTGAATGCTTCTCATGAAGTTTTTCCAAAAAGTTTGTAGCTGAGATTTCCCAGCTATCTCTATCCTTTAATTGTTCTATGATCAAACTGATTACTGGGTCGTCAAAAACAACTTCAAGGGTTGCTTTTTCTCGGTTATTTTTTAATAACTCGCTAAATTGAACTCCTGAGACTGGAAAGTTTTTAATTTTACCAACGTTCTGAACAAAACTTGCTAAATCAGTTAAGTCGTAATCTTCATCTTCAAATTCATTCAAAGTTTCTTGAACTGCTCTAATCAACCAGCCTAAAAGCAAAGGTTGGATTTGTTTGAACTCTTTCTCTAACACATACTGAGGAATTATTCTTTCAGGTTGAAGCAATTCAATTGTTAACATCCTCCTTCTTAAATCTCTTCTTTCTGCAATAAGGGAGATTCCGTTAAGGATGATCGGGTTTTTCACAAAATACTGAACTACTTCATTATCCGTGTAAAGCCTTCTCCTTGCAAGAGCTGAGCCAGTTGATATTCTGCATAAACAGTCCGACATAGATGAAGTGATATGGCTTATATTATCAAAGGCAAGCACGAGATTTGACAAGCTCAGGCATAGAATATCAACCTCGTCATGTGGGAGAGGTTTTATAGGTGTTAGGGTTGGATCTATGAGGCACTTTAAGATTTTGGAAACACTTGTTTTTCCAAGACCTTCTCTTTCCCCTGTAACATTCAAAATAGGCTGTTCATTTTGGAGCTTAAAAAGATTGACCAACCATGCCAAACAAAGGATCAAATTTTCCTCTGATGTGTTAATTATCCTTTTAAGAAAATACCAACTATTACTGTCTGCGTTCAGGTCAGGTTCTGGTAAAAGTAAGAACCCCACTGGTTCAACAAATTTAAGTTTAGGAGCCCCGATCTCAATTTTATCCTTCCAGATTCTAACAACTTGGTTGTTACCCAGATAAAGTTCTTTGAAATCGCAACTTTCCCCTATCCTGATGTAAGTATTGTATTTCTTTTGATTTAACTGTGCCAGACCAGCCAGATGCTCCACAGCCATTGAAATTGCAGTTGGATAAGCAAGTATTCCAGCCCTGAGGGCAATTCCTTGCAAGAGTTTTCTAAACTCGGAAGAAGCAATTTTTAAGTTTTTATTAGAACCATTACAGAGAATTGTGATAAATTCTTCATTATTTTGGTTTAACCAGAGTTCAAAACCTTGCATGAGTTCTAAAAGTTTCTTTGCACAGTTGATACGCTCTCTATCTTCTTTTTCTTTCTCCTCTAATCCTACAGCTCTTAAAATATCTTCCTTTTTACATCCAGCCCAACATTTTAATTTAATTTCGTTGCCTTCCTGCCAAATGTCCAGAGATGGCTCGGTATCGTCGTGGGCTGGACAAATTGCTCTAAAAACCTCTATCCCATTGTTTGTCCAAATCTTTTTAACCTCAAAATGTTTCAAGAATTCGTCCAAAGGCACATTAAGATTTACCACTCTTCCAGTTTTTGCTGAGCTCAAAAATTTTGGATTTTGCAAAGAGAGGATTTTCCTCTTAAAATCCTCTGGAATGGTTTTAAGCTCCTCTGATTTCATGAAAGAATACTGATGCTCATTGATTTTTGAAGGCGGCGTTAGAACCAAAGCATGGTCATTTTTTATATCAAAACCGAGTTCCTGACGCTGCATTGTTTTGATTTCAGGATCATACTTGAACCAGAAGTGATAGCCACGGGCTGTTTTTACCACTACACTGGCGTATTCCATAAGCTCATCAAAATTATAAAATTTGTTGAATTGATCAGGTTCGTCCACATCAACAACAGTTATACCAGATATCTTTCCTGTCACTATTGCAATATTTGAGTTATGGTTAAAAGTATGTTCAACAAGCTCAGTGTGCAAATATTTAAAAGACAGCTCTTTCCATGGAATAGCTGGTTTTTTTGAATTCGGAGCCACAGGCACGACTGAAAAGCCAGCCCTTAGAAAACATCGAGCTGTGCTTATGAGATTACAGTTTTGCCCCCTCATAGCTTAACCTCCCTTTTTTTCTTTTATTTTAATTTTTCTTACGTGTTATTGCTTTTTTCAAGTGACATGTGCTATAATAAGAAAAATAACACTTTATTAAGGAGACAAAAATGAAAGATTTATTAAAGGTTTTTTGGTATCCAGAGGAAGGTTTAATTTTAGTAAAAAGCAAGATTTTTCAAAGCATTGACCAGTTCAGGTCTTTCATTAAAAGATGGATACTTCCAGAGATTGGTTATCCAGAAAGCACATGTTTGACTGGGAAAATTAAGGATGCTTATTATGCATGGAATTTAAAAGACAGTAAAGCTTATGTAAACAATCTTATTCTGTTAACAGTAATGTTCATGTTTCTTAGAAAGGATAAATATAAAGAAAACATGAAAGCTTTGAACGAGTATTACAAATCTAAACTAACTATAGAGGGCAAGATATTTTTTAATATTCATTTTGAAAAAGATGAGGATTTTGATGTCCTGAGGGTTCTTGCTCTTTTGATTAAGCAACACTACCTGATAGGCATTCTCAGGAAAACCAACAAGAGAATAACCTCAGAACAGCTTTTATCTTCTGTTCATTCTTTTAAATCTTTAAATCTTGCAAGCCTTTTCTCAAAACACATAGCAAGATATAGAACAGAGTTTAATGAAATGGCAAGAAAACTAACCAATTATCTTATCAGCAGACAAGCTTTAAACAATAATCTTGAACTTATTAGTCTTGATAGGTTTGTTGATGTTGTGGTTGAGATTTTTGAAAGGCTTGAAGAGCCACCATTAGATAAGGTTAATTTTTATAAAGAAGGTAAAAGACAGTGTCTTATCTGTGGTGTTAGATTTACTCCTAAGAAAGGAACATGGTCTTTATACTGTCCTCAATGCAGAAGACATCATCCAACTATAAAAAAGAGATTAGAAAGGCTTTTCAGAAAGATTAATGAATTACCTGATGATGTAAGAATAGTTGTTAAAAAGCTTAAGGAAGAGAAAGATACAAATGAAAGAGATGAGCTGTATGAAGAGCTAAAACAACTTATGCCTGAGCTTTTCTCTTTACAAAGAAAACACAAATCTAAGTCTTAACGCTTACCTTTAACTTCTATTAAAATTTCCTATATAAGCTATAAACAACTCCTATTTTACTGTCTGTTTTATGACATTTCAAAAAGAAAAGATATTGTTTAATAATTAGCAAAAAATGGCTATTTAAGACCTCTTCCCTGTCACGGAAGTGGACTACCCTTTTTGAGATTACATTGCCAAACAAGAATTCATGCTGGTTTCTAAAAAGGGCTATTTCAAAAATTGCACACTTTTTAAGCAGTGAATAACCTGACTTTCAACCATTTTTTCCTGTGTCACTGTGCAGTAATTGTGTCACTTACTACTAAAAAACAACACATACTGTCAAAAAATTAGACAGGTGCAAACCCTTGACTTCTCTAACAAAAGGTAACATGAGATAACATTAAAAAATGTATTTTTCTGAATGGCATTCAAGAGGTCGGGGGTTCGACTCCCCTCAGCTCCATCAAGAATTATCAAGGATTCATGCCATCTTCTTTTTCAGAACAACATTTGAAAGTTTCTTGATTTAATGATGTAAGAATAAAAAGCTGCTGCTTTTGTAGAATGAAAAAAATGAATAGGGGAAAATTTTATTAATTGATGACAATGAGATGGACTTAAAAATAACAAAGGAACTAAAAAGCTGGTTACACAGTTATTCAAAATTATGGCTGGCTTGGCACAATTAAACTTTTAAGATATTCCAAGCCAGATATAGTTCTCCTTGATCTAAATATGCCTGCTCTTTCAGGAGATTAGGTTATGTCAAGATCTCTGTGTAAATTCCTTTAAAGGGCGTATTCTCCATTGTTCATTGAGTCTGCTCATCACTGCATAGACTATCCTCTCTATACTTACTGTATTGTTAAAACAGCTTATCGGTCTTGTCCTTCTTCGCACCTCCCTGGATGCCCTCTCTATTACATTCGTTGTCCTAAACTTCATCCACATCGCAGAAGGTGTGTAATAAAAGTTCAATAATTCCTCTAAATCCTTCTCTATACACCTCACTGCCTTTGGATAAAGTCCCCTACACCTTTCTTAAAAAGTTAATTTAATTAACCCCCCTGGAGGATACACCCTTTTTTCTCAATTTCAAGGGATTAAATTTACACAGACGATTTTACATTTGGTTTAGATCAATTTTTCACTTCGCCTTTTCGTCTACTTTTATATAGTCAGGAGAACAGGGGCATCCTTTATGTATTCCTTTGCGTTGATATGCTTTTGCTCTTTTGTATTGATAACTTCTTTTTTGTGATTTTTTCATAATTTTATTTTGATTCAAAAAGTTTTAAAATTGACTGTAGTTCTAAATTGTTATTTTTCTTCCCATATTTTCCAGTAAATTCTCCTTTTTGTTTTCGTTCTTTAAAAGTTTTAACTACAATATGCTTTGCCATTTCCTCTTTGGCAAATTTTTCTTCATTTTGGTAATTCTTGAGCCTATCTCCAGCAAATTTACAATATTCTTCTGATATATCTATCCCAATAAAATCATAACCTAATATTTTTGCGGCAACTAAAGTAGTCCCACTTCCACAATAAGGATCCAATACGATACCTTTTTTCTTCCCGTCCATAACAGAGTAAATACATCGGACAGGTAATTCAAGAGGGAATGGTGCGGGATGAGGATTTTTTCTTTCTGGTGGAAATCTCCAAATAGAAGTTAATAATGCATGTTGGGGCTTTAATTCTTCACCTATTACATGATTCCCTTTTGGTTTATAGAGCCAATAAATTCTTTCTTCAACTTGCCAAAACCTCCAGCCTCTTATATTTGCAGCAATCATTCTGTCCCAAATTATTTCTTGTCTTATCACCCATTTCGTTTTTCTTAGCCAATCCATAGGATGTAACAATTTCCCCCTTTCCCATCTAATTTTATGATTATAGAAAAAGGACCCCCCCGGTTTAGTTATTCTGAAAATTTCATCCAAAACAGCAATTTGATTTTGTTGATATAAATCCTCAGGTAATTTATCCGAGGCACCCAAGTATTTTACATTAGCTACTAACCATCCCTTTTTATTCTCTCCCTTATTGTACGGCGGCGAGGTAACACCAACATCTACAATTTCGGTTGGTAAGGATTTTAAAACACATAAAGCATCTCCACAAATTATTTTGTTTAAGTAATCTTTAATCATTTTTTGCATTGTTTAATAAAAATTCATAAAAACCATTAGCTATATACTTTCTATATCTGTATAATTCATTTTTACTTAGAAGAAAAACAATTTTTAATTCTTTACATTTAATAAAATTTCTATAATCAAAAGTTGCGCTTCTTAAAAACTGCCCCTTTATACTCTTACTACCCCTCAATTTAGTTTGCCATCTTTCAATTTGCATTTTTAAATTTTCTACAAAATCTGGGCAATTAAATGGGAATTCAATTATATAAATGAGCTTTCCATCAATGAAACCACTAACCAACATATTTAAATCTTTTTCTTTAATGTCTTTTTCTAATCTATTAGGCGTATAATCAGTAAAATTTCCACCGCCATTTAATTTTGCTGGAGAGGTTTTTCTTTCACCCCTGCTATGCTTTTTAAATTCTTCCGTATCAACATTTTTTGGTTTTGCTTCGCATTTTATTGTTCGGCCTGGAATAAAAGTATCATGTCTAAAACCATTGTATCCAATTTTACCTATTTTATGCTGATATCCTGCTAATGTAACAGTAATAAATTCTCTTATGGTGGAAGAATTTTTATCATTGATATACATTGTCAATAAATCTACCAGTATTCCTATAAGTGTATCTTTCTACTTTCCATGCAAATAATTACTTAATTCCTGATGAGAACCAGTAGAATAAATTTTTATAACATTTGCTAATTCTTGATTCATAATATTTATTTTATCATAAAATAGCACCTCTTAAAGTGCTTTAATACACCTTTCCATAATCCGTAACAATATTTCCCGATAATACTGTTTTTACTTCTGCGAGAGGTTTTTTTGACTGACAGTGTTGTCCAATCAGTTTTTTAAGCCTTTTTTACAGGCTTATTCAGCGTTCGAATAGATATTTTAGCAAACCTATCCTTTACCCTCTGTAAGAGTTTTTGTGGCAGTATAATAAAAATTGACGCCTATCATACCAGCATAAAAGATGAAGATACAAACAGGGTAAGGTTTAATGCAAAATTTTACAAACAGACACAATTTTCTTGACAAGTTTCCTCTCTATATCATCTATACAATCCCCTCCAGAGATAAATAAACTAAGAAGGTTCTCTATATAGTCACTTTCACTGTATTTGCCACTGTTCTTCTTTATCTTGAGATTCTTAGCTATAAGCTTTAGTATCTTCATTGCCTTCATTGTCTCTAATGCCAGAGGTAACCTTGCAAAAGATGTGACCACCTCTTTGGATTTCTCAATAATCAGTTTAAATGGCAGTATGCCTTGTGCTATACTCATTTTAAGCACTTCTTTGCTGAGTTTGATAATATATTATGCTTGCTTAATCCTTTGTTGCAAGCCATTTCCCTATGGAGGCGCTATTTTGACTATGGATTTAGGACTTGACAAGTCTCTGTAAAGGGAGATGTTTTTCAGCTATACAGGAAAATATCTATCCATATTAAAAAAGTTGTCAATTGAATCAAAGTCAGTAGCCCCCACCCCCACAGAGAGCCCTGAGCTTTAAGTAGGCTCGGGGCTTGATAATAGTTTCCTTTACACAGGAAGACAGGGATAGACTTATTCGGCTTGAAGTTAAAGTTGATAGTCTGCAACAACTGATATATACTGCTTTATAAGTAAAATTAAGATTTTAAAGAAATACATATAGCTTTGATTGCCTTTAAAAGAGATTCGGGCTCTGTATCAATTTTAAAAGCTTTAATTTGTAAAATTTTTTCAATATCACTGATTGTTAAGTTGTCAATGAACATCTCTTCAGAATCTTTCATTGTAACATCAGGAATAAGAAGTAAATCTCCAGGTTCTACATATGAAGCTAATCCTTTAATTATGTCATTGCCAGTTAAAAGTCCTGTTACTGTTACTGTTTCTCCAAACATGCTATTTTTTAAAGGATAAACATCAATGGGAATGTTTTTTTTCTTAAGTCTTTCAATAAATTCATAAAGATATGGATAAAAAGATATCCCTGTAAAACTGACAAATCTTTTTTTTAAATTCATTGATGGTATCTCCAGTTTTGTTGCTTTGTACATGAACAACGGAACCATTCCAACACCGTTTTCAATCTGAGGAAGGTCATCATAGAAACTCAGAGGAGGAAAAGGTTTTTCAGCTTTAATGTAAAATTCATCGGCAAGATAAACAAAGTTAACTCCATGTTTTTTTCTGAATCGTTTCTGAAATTTTTCAACAACTTTTATTACTTCTTCAGCTTTGCCTTTTGTTACAGGAGTAAGTCCATTTTTGTGATATTTTGTAAGTCCTACAGGAACAATGGCTACTGAAGATACATATGGATAAAGTTTGTAAAGATCTAAGATTGATTTTTCAAGTATTTCTCCATCATTGAACCCTGGACAAACTACTATCTGAGTATGCATTCTGATTTTCATCTTTGCAAGTTTTTTTAGCTCCATCATAACTGGTGGAGCTTCAAAATTTCCTAAAAGAGTGTTTCTTATCTCAGGGTCTGTGGCATGAACAGAGATATAAAGAGGGCTCAGTCTTAGTTTTTTTATTCTTTCATAGTCTTTCTGGGTGAGATTTGTCAGTGTAATATAGTTTCCATAAAGAAAGCTTGCTCTGTAGTCTTCATCCTTAACATACAAAGATTTTCTCAATCCCTTTGGAAGCTGTTCAACAAAACAAAACAAACATTTATTTACGCATCTTTTTATTCTAAAAGGCTCTACTTGTATTCCAAGGGCCTTTGTTTTTTTCTTAATATTAAAACTTATTATTTTGCCATCTCTTTCAGCTGTAATTTTGAGAAAATCTTCATCAGCATAGAACATTAAATCAATAGCATCCTTAATAGAATGCCTGTTTATTGAAAGTATTATATCTCCTTCTTTTAATCCTGCTTTTTGAGCAGGCGTTTCAGGATGTATGTATTCAATTCTAACTCCTGATTTTGCCATTTTTAAATCTTATCAATGTGTATTGAAATAGTGATGCAATTGCAAGAAAACTTACAAAAAAATATCCAGACTCAGGTATTAAGGGAATATCAAAGTTTGTGGAAAGAAGAATATAGCCAAATATAATTACCTGTGATGCATTGCTTATTTTCCCAAGCAGTGTTGGTTTTGTTATTTCCTTTTTTCTTAAATAAATTTCTAACCATCCAGTGGCTACAAGAGCATCTCTTATGAAAACCAGTATTATGAACCATTTTGGTGCAAGTTCATTAATGTAAAAAGTTATCATTATACTCAAAAGAAGCAGTTTATCTGCCAGAGGGTCAAGAAATACTCCAAGCTTTGATATCTGATTAAATTTTCTTGCGATGATTCCATCAAGGCTGTCTGTTAAACCTGCAACAATTACAATTTTTAATGCTGCTGAGTAGTCCTTTGAATTCATTGCAATAATAAAAAATGGGACAAGAACTATGCGGAAAAAACTCAGTATATTGGGAATTGTTATTATCCTTGCATTTATCATCATAAATTATACTCTATGGAATATTATAAGGCAAAGAATAGTTACCATTAAGTAAACCTTGAGCATATTTTTTCTCAAGTGCAAAATCGTGATTTTGAGCTTCATGAATTGCTTCATTGAAATATTTTATTGCCATTTTCTTTCTTTTGTTTAGATAATGAAGCATTCCTCTTTGAAGTTTACAATATATAAGTCCTCTGGGATCATTACATTTTTTGAAGTTTTTTTCAGCTTTTTTAATATATTTAAGAGCTGTTTTATATTGCTTCCTTAAAATATATATCATTGCCATACTCCAAAGTGTATAGGATGAGCTTACAATATCACCGATTTTACTGTAAATATTTAACGCTTTTGTGAAATTTTCTTTAGCATTTTTAAAGTCATTTATCATTCTGTAAGCATTGCCTATACCACAAAAAGAATATGCCATGCCAAATCTATCTCCAATTTTATTAAATATTTCATTTGCCATTTTGTAGTATTTCATTGAATCTTCATGATTCCCATAAACTCTTGAGCTTCCACCAAGTCCGCAGTAAACATATCCAAGACTCTGTTTGTCCCTGAGTTTCTTAAATTGCAATAGTGCTTGATTAAAAGACTGTAATGATTTTTTTATTCTTCCTCCAAATCTCCATACACTGCCTTCAGTCCATAGGGTAAAGGCAATTCCTTTTTTATCATTAAGATTTTCATAAATGTTTCGTGCAACTCTTACAATTTTTAAAGCATCTTTCCATTGGCCTGTTGCTTTTTTTGTAATTGCAAGTCCAGTTAAGGCATCTGCTTTAGCAACTCTATCATATAAAATATCCGAAATTTCTAAGACTTCATTATAAAGAAGTTCTGCTTTTTTAAAGTTTCCCATAATTCTGTTCAGGTCTGCAAGCACTATTAAACAATCAACAGAAAGTGTAACATCCTTGTTTTTAATCGCTGTTTTATAAATTTTCCGCCATAACTGGAAAGATTCTTTAAAATAACCCTTCAGCCGTAATTGTTCTGCTTTTTCAATAATTTTTTTAATTTCCATATAACTGTTTTCTCAGGTCTTCCATAAATATTTTGTAATCTTTTTGTCCAAAAAATGCTGAACCAATTACAAGAATATCCGCTCCTGCCTGAACGATCTCTTTTGCATTTTCAAGCTTTACTCCTCCATCCACTTCAATCATTGCTGAACATCCACGAGATAAAACCATTTTTTTAGCTCTGTTAATTTTGTCAATTGAAGAAGGAATAAATTGTTGACCACCAAAACCTGGATTAACAGACATAATTAGAATTAAGTCAATATCCTGAAGGATTTCTTCAATTGAAGTAAGTGAAGTTGCAGGGTTTAAAGACACTCCAGCTCTAATTCCATGTTCTTTTATCTGCCATACTGTTCTGTGCAGATGCATACATGCTTCAACATGAACTGTAAGAATGTCTGCACCTGCTTTAACAAAATCCTCAATATATTTTTCAGGTTTTTCAATCATTAGATGAACATCAAGGGGAAGTGCTGTTGCTTTCTTTACTGCTTCCACTACTACAGGACCAATCGTTATATTAGGAACAAAGCATCCATCCATAACATCAATATGAATCATATCTGCACCAGCTTTCTCTGCAAGGTTAATCTCTTCAGCAAGTCTTCCAAAATCTGCAGATAGTATTGATGGAGCTATGAGAGTCATTTTTCTTCCTCCTTTTCTCCAAGACTTATGATTAACTTCACTGCTTTTCCTCCTTCCTGTGGCTCAGGTGACTGGGCTATAACAGTATTTTCAGGATAGTGCTCTGAATGAATTTTTATAACTTTTTCTATAGGAATACCTTTCTCATTTAAAACTTTTTCAGCTTCTTCATAGCTTAGTCCTCTTACATCAGGAAAAACAGTAAACCTTAACCCCTTACTCATTATTACTCCAATTTCTCTTCCCTTTTTTATCTTTGTTCCTGCTGGTGGAGTCTGCCTTGAAACTGTTCCTGTAGGCATTTCTGAATATTCTTCTCCATCAATTCGGATGTAAAGCCCCTTTTCCTTAAGTATTTGATTTGCCTGAACAATGTCTTTCCCCCTTAAGTCAGGAACTTCTACAGTTCCTCCTGAAACAAAGAGTGTCAAAGAAAGATAACCTGCCAAAAAACCTGCAAATATTGCTCCTGCTATGTATAAAACTTTATTCATTTAATTCTTAAAAGTTTAGCAATGAAAAATCCATCCATTCTGTCTCGGTGAGGATATGTTCTTAACTTTTTTATACTACTAAATTTGTCATGTTTCTGTAAAAAGCTTTCAATTACTTCTTCTCCTTCTTCAGGCTCTGTTGAACAAACAGAGTATAAAAGAATACCTTTTTTGGCTAAAAATTGCGAGACCTTTTCAATCATGAGTTTTTGAATTTTTGAAAGCCTTTTAATTTCTTCCTCCCTTACTCTATATCTTATATCAGGATTTCTTCTGATTACTCCTGTAGAAGAACAGGGTGCATCAAGAATGATTCTGTCAAAGGAGTATTTAAACTCTATTTGATTAATGTCTGCAAGCTGGGGCTTTATTTTTACATAAGGGAGGAATTTTTTCACTCTGTTGATATTTTCCTGCAAAATTTTAAATCTTGCCCTGTTGTTTTCAATACATACTATTTCTCCTTTTTTCATTAATGCTGCTGTAAGAAGTGTCTTACCTCCAGGGCTTGCACAGGCATCAAGAATTCTTGCACCTTCAAAGGACTCTAAAAGAAAACAAACAAGCTGGGATGCTTCATCCTGAACAATCCAGAAAAATGGAGCACATTTAAGAGTTTGTCTTATCTCATATCCTTCTCCATCTATTTTTAATCCTGATAAAACAGCTTCTGAAAGTTCTACTTTAAAGCCCTTTTCTGTTAAATAATCTGCTACAGATGCTCTTTCTTCAGGCTTGACAGCAATTGTAAATGGTGGTTTTTCATTGTTTGCTTTAAGAAGAGACTCTATAGATGAGAATCTTTTAATCCATCTTTTGATAAGCCACTCAGGATGGGAGTATTTTATTGAAAGTGGTAGATTGCTGTTAAAAATTTCTTCAAGGCTTTTGCCAGAGTATTTTTTTATGAAATTTCTCAATATGGCATTTACAACTGCAGGTTTTCCATTAAAACTTTTTTCAACATTTACAGCCTCAAAAGTTACAGCATATTCTGGAATTTTCATAAATAGCATTTGATAAACTGCTGCTCTTAGATTGTTTACTGTAAAAGGAGAAAGCCTTTTTCTATCTTTAAAAAAACCTTCAAGTAAAAGATCTATCAGATATAGATTTCTTAATGTGCCATATAAAACTTCTATGAGGAAGGCTCTATCAGACTTATGAAAGGATGAAAAAACTTCGTCAGTAAGCAGGGACTTCAAAGATTTTTTTTTATACAATACATTGTTTAAAATTGCAACTACTGTTTTTCTTGGTGATTTATAAACCATTTAATTGCTTCCTCAACTTTCTTAAGATTTACTGTGGTGTCAATACATGGACCGAATGGTCTTTCATTTAAAATTCCGATAACAGGGATGGGATAAGTATCAACTATTCCACTTGAGAGGTCTCTCTCACAAGCAACTGCAACAATTGCATCTGGTCTAATCTCTTTTACTACTTTTCTTGCAATTGTTCCTCCGGTAGCAATGGCAATTGATATATTGTAAGTGTCTGCAAGTTCAATTAAGTCTTTTACTTTGCAATTGCCACACCTACGACATTTATAAACATCAAACGTGAGTCTAACATCACATTTTGAGTTCTGAATGCAGTGAGGAAGCAGAAGAAGTATTTTTTTTGGATTTACGCTATCATGCATAACAAGAAGATTATTAAGTTTTACAATGTATGCCTGAAACTCAGCCTTTTTAGATTTTAAAAATGCTCCCACAAGCATTAAAACAGGATAAAGGACCTTAAGAACAAAACCTCTAAGAAAATGAATCCACTCCTTCATTTATTTTTCTTCCTGAAAGAAATTCTTTTGCTGTCATTACTTTTTTACCTTCAGGTTGAATAAGAAGAATTCTTAGTAAACCATTGCCAGTTCCAACAATTAATTCATTCTTTGCCTTAACAACACTGCCTGCAGGAGCAACTCCTTCTAATACTTCTGCTTTAATTATTTTTAGTCTCTCATTTTTTAAAAAACTGTATGCACATGGCCATGGATAGGTTCCTCTTATAAGATTAAATATTTCCCGTGCTGAAAGATTCCATTTAATTTTTCCATCTTCTTTTCTAAGCTGAGGCGCATAGCTTGGCTCACCCTTTTGAGGCTCTGGCTTAATCTCTTTTTTTCTCATTTTTTCAATTGTCTCAATAATTAATTCAGCTCCAACTGTAGAAAGTTTATGCGCAAGTGTCTGGGCATTGTCTTCATCTTCTATAGGAACTTCTCTCTGTAGAAGCACAGGACCTGTATCAACTCCTTCATCAATAAGCATTGTTGTCACGCCAGTTATCTTTTCTCCTTTTATCAATGCCCACTGCACTGGTGCTGCTCCTCTGTATTTTGGAAGCAGTGAAGCATGCAAGTTTATGCAGCCATATTTTGGTATTTCAAGAATTTCCTTTGGAAGAATTTTTCCATATGCCACAACCACTCCAAATTCAGGATTTAATTCCTTTAACTTCTTTATGAAGCTTTCATCTCTCAGTTTTTCTGGCTGTGCCAGATTAAGCCCGAATTCCAGAGCAATTTTCTTAATCTCACAGGGTTGAATAATCTTTCCTCTTCCCTTTGGTTTATCAGGTTGTGTTACAACAAGAACTATTTTTTCTTTTTTTGAAACTAAAGCCTTAAGCGTTGGAACTGCAAACTCTGGAGTACCAAAAAAAATTATCCCAGCTGGCATGATAGAGTTATTTCTTTGCTTTTAAGTATTTTCTTCTGAAAAGTTCTCTCTTAAGAGGAGTTATTCTATCAATAATAAGAATACCATTAAGATGGTCAATTTCATGTTGAAGTGCTCTTGCAAGAAGTCCTGTTGCTTCAATTTCTATGGTTTTACCTTTTCTGTCCAGCCCTCTCACAAAAATTTTTTCATTTCTTTTAAGCCTTGTTATAAAACCTGGCAAACTCAAACATCCTTCTTCAGAGAGAATTTCTCCCTCTGAATTTATTATCTCTGGATTGATTAAAACAATAAGTGAATGATTTTCCTCCCTTAAAGAGGTATCAACAACAATAAGCCTTTTTAAAACTCCAACCTGTGGAGCAGCCAAACCAATACCATTTGAATTATACATGGTTTCAATCATATCATCTATCAATTTTTGTAAATCTCCATCAATATCAGTGACTAACTCAGCTTTCCTTTTTAATACCTGATCGGGATATTTTTTTATCTCAAGTATTGCCATAAGAAATTATAACTAAAATATGCTGAATTTGAAAAATTTTTTTGGATCTTTTTTAATTTCCTCAATAAGTTCTTTAAGCTCCTTTATGCTTTGCTTTAAATCTTCTGCTACTGTTTTATCCTTAATGAGCATTTTAAGTGTTCCCTGAGATTCTTCAATATCTTTTAAAAGATTTTCAAGTTTTTGAGAACTTTTAAGAAGGCTTTCATATAACGTAGGATCATTTATCATTTTCCCAAGTGTTCCCTGTTTTGAAGATATTTTATTGGAAGCTTCATCAAAGTTTTTGAGTGCATTTGACAGTCTTTGATAAAACTCCTTATCCCTTGAAAGCATCCCGATGCTTCCATCTCTTATTTCTTCCACTGTTTTTTTAAGTTCTAAAACCGTTGAGTTTAGATTATTATAAAGTGAAGGATCAGTGATTAATTTTGGAATTGTTCCTTCAGATTTATCAACTTTTGTTATCAGGAAATCAATTTTCTGAATCAATCCTTCAATTTTATTCATTGTTGAAGCTGCAACTCCTATTATTTCCCTTACTTCTATCTGAGGATATCCTAACATGCCTTTTGATATGTCAAAGTTTTCTTGAGACTCACCTGGAAATATCTCAATATATTTATCGCCAAGAAGTCCTATTGTTTGGACAGTGGCTCTTGCGTCAGATTTCAAATAACTTAGAACATTTTTATCTATTAAAACTTTTACCATAGTTCCGTGCTCTTTACTGAGCTTTATTTCTTTGACCTCTCCCACATCAACTCCTGCTACTCTTACAGGTGCGCCTTTACGCAGTCCTTTCACATCAGATATGTAAATTTTCATCAGAACTCTCTCCTGAAAAAAGGATTGTATCCCGCCTGAAAAAACTATTACAAAAAAAATGATAAGCAGTGAAATTGTTATAACAATGCCTACCTTTAAAGATGCCCACCTGAGCTGTTTTTTTCTGTCAAACATTATAATCTTTTTAGAACTTCTGCATATTTATTAACCATCTCCGATATTTCTCTTTCAATTCTCTCATCAGGCTTTCCAATTGAAACAGGTCCATAATGTCCCAGCCTTGTAAAACCCAAACATATACATCCATGTATCAAAAATGCCTTGAGAATATCAAGACATACTGTTTCTCCGCCTCCACCAATCATTCCAGTGGAAGTGAATGCTGCTACAAGTTTTCCCTCAATCTTTCTGTAGTATTTAACAGATTCATCAATGAATTTTTTAACTTCTGCTGCCATTGTTCCAAAATAATTTGGTGAGCCAATTATAAAGCCATCATATTCTGGCAGACTGTCAACACTTGCTTCTTCAACTTTTTTTAAATCAACATTTATACCTTTATCAGCAAGTCCCTGAGCAATCATTTTTGCCATCTTCTCTGTATTTCCTGTTCTTGAATAATAAAGCACTAAAACTTTTTTCATCTTTCCACCTCCATCAGTTTATTTTTTTCATTTTATCATAGTATCCATAAAATTACTATAGAAAATATTTCCCTGAAGTTACACTCTTTATTTGACTGTAAGGAAATCATGAGATTGTGTGGTTTTGTTCAGTCTTTTGATATAATTTTTTATAAACAGATGAGGAGGAGGGAAAATGAAAACAATAGGAATTTTCACTGTTGGTGGTAGCCCTATGCCCATTATAAATTCCATAAAGGAGAATAATTTTGACTTCATCTACTTTATTTGCTCTACTGGAACATATGAAGTGGCATCAGAAAGGCTCGTTGATGGTAAGCCTTTGAAAGAAGATGATAAAATTATTGCAAAGGAGTGCAATCTTTCAAAGGAAAACTATGAAAAAATACTTCTTCCTGTGGACATAATAGATGACTTAGATGAGACTTTCAAAAAGCTTGAAGAAAATTTGCTTCCAAGAATAAAGGAAATGAATTCTTCAGATGTCAAAGTCATTGCAAACTACACAGGCGGAACAAAGACAATGAGTGCAGCAGTTGTCCTTTTGAGTATTCTTCAGGATGGATGGGAGCTTCAATTTAATTCAGCACAAAGAACAAATCTTATTAAAATTGACAGCGGAGACTATCCTACATCAATAAATAAGATAAATCTCCTTTACAGGATTGACAGAAAATACTTTGATGCTTTAATGCAGAAGTATTATTACGAAGAAATCATTGAAAGAGCCAAAAATTACCTTAAAACTCCTCTGCCAGTAGAAATTAAAACAGAGATTACAAAGATAAAGGACATACTTAACGTCTTTGTTTTATGGGATAAATTTCACCATGAGTCTGCTTTCAAGGTGCTTGAAGAAATAATGAAAGCCATCCCTGAGAATAGTTCCATTCATGATGCTATAATTCCCTATTATCTCTGGCTTAAGCAAATTCTTGGGAAGAAGAAACCGTTTCATGGATATGAGAAAGTTATTGACCTTGTTATGAATGCTGAAAGAAGAGCTAAACAAGATAAGTTTGATGACTCTATTGCCAGATATTACAGAGCCATTGAAATGATAGCACAGCTCAGGTTAAACAGTTATGGAATAGATAATTCAAACATAAAATGTAATGAACTGCCTACACTTCCTGAAAAGGCTGTAGAATTTTTGAAAACAGAGTGTGAAAAGAATAGCGAAAATGGAACTGTTAAGCTTGCTCTTATAAAGAGTTATGAACTACTCGCTAAGATGGATGATTCTTTAGGGCAACTTTATCTGGAAAGAAAAAACGAACTTCTTAACTGCCTTAGATTGAGAAATAGCTCCATACTTGCCCATGGATTGGAGCCCATACTTAAAGAAAAGTTTGAACAAGTAAGAAACACATTTAAAACCTTCATAATTGATGCTTTAAAAATTGCAGGAGTAAAAAATCTTGAATCATCAATACAGTTTCCAAAAAGCCTTGCGGATATAGGTTTTTAGCTAACTTTCACAAACTCTTGATTTTTACTGGCGGGGTGGACGGGACTTGAACCCGCGGCCTCTTGCGTGACAGGCAATGTTGTATACCTAAAGTCTTTGATTTTTCTATGTTTTATATTCTCAAAATCACCATTTTTAGACTATTTTTTAAAAATTTTTCCCACATTTTTCCCACAGCTAAAACCAAAAAGATTTTACAGGTCGGTGATGTTATATTTATTAACCAGGAAAGAAATTTTTTGATAGTTTTGAGAACAACTGAATTCAGATGCAACAAAATAAGGGCAGTCTTTGTCTTTATTTTGTTGCATCTGAAACTCAAAACATTTGTTTTCGTGTGGACAGTTGAAACATTCAGTTTTTTTTCTTAGTTCTTCGTCTTTTATAAACATTGAGCAAAGATAATCACATGCACCAAAATTTTCGCAATGACTACAATCTGGATTTATTTGATTTTGGATTTCCATCTGTATAAAATTTTTAATTTGATTTTTAATGCTCTTTTTATCGTAAAGTTGTAAAATTTTAAGCTGTTTTTTACATTCAGCTATTTCCTGTGTGAGTTCTTTTATAGTTTTTTCTCTTTCTTCCTGAAATATAGACAACTCATTTGATGATATTTGCGATAAAGATAAAAGCGATGCAATCCGGTTTTCTTTTTTTACAATCTTTAACTCAAGCAATCTTTTAGTGATATGCTTAACAATAATTTGTCTTGCAATCTCTCCTGTTGGTGTAGTCATATCTATCTCATTTGCTAATGTATATGCAAAGCGTAACAGCTTTTCTCTTGTGTAATTACAACCATTAATAAAATCTCTATTGAGAGTTTTGTTGACTTCAAGTGTTTTTTTTATAAAGGTTACTACTTTTTCTTCTGAAAACCAGATGCTTTTCACTAACCTCAGGTATCCTTCTATAACTGCTTCTGTAAAGTTAAATTGATTTTCACCATATATGATCTTGTTAAAAATTACTTCTGCACCTGAGTTCCACAAAAGATATCCGCACCAAAAATAAGACATTGCTAATGCATGTAAAATATCATTTATGTCAACATCTTTACTTACTGCTACAACATTGCTTTCTGATTTAAATGAATTATTATAATTAGTAGTAATAAATGCTTTAAGGTGTTTATATTGTTTTTGAAGATTGGTCAGATAATAATTAATCTCTTTATCTGTTATTACTTTTAAATCTTTTAAATATTCAAGAAAACCTTGATCATGATATTTTATATAAGGAACATCATCTTTGCGAACTGCTCTAATTATTTTTGGTTCACTGCTAAAAAGTGACAATTTTTTTTCATTCAACACTTCTGTTTTATAAAAAAATGGAAGTCTGCTTGATAAAAGCCTTACTACTTCAGGGTAGTTGTTTTCCAGATATTCTTGTAATTTTATAGGTTCATGCATCGCTATTATATTTTTAACTTTTCTATAGCTTCTTTAGCAAGTTTTGGTTTAACCTTCGCATATCGCATCGTAGTGTTTAAAGACCTGTGCCCACAAATTTCTGCAATAACCCTTATGTCAACCCCCTGGGCAAGTAATTCTGTTGCACATGAATGTCTTAACCAGTGAGGAGATATCTCATCAAAACCTACTCTTTGAGCGATTTTTTTCAATCTGTAATAAAGAGTATGATATGTGTAAGGAAAAAGCCTTTCTTCTTTGCTTGAATACTTAATTTGAAGGTATTCCATATATCTTGATAGTTCATTTTTAATAACATCAACAGGAATAACCCTTTCATAACCTCCCTTACCTCTAATGTGGATAAAAACGCTTTCTTTATCGCAAAGAATATCTTTTCTCTTTAAATTAAGCAATTCAGATGCTCTCATGCCTGTAATAAAAAGCATTTTAACCATGATTTCTTCTTCTATATCTTTACAGGCATCTATAAGCTTTTGAATAGATGCTTTATTGAGATATGCTGGCACTTTCTGTCGCACTTTAGGTCTGAGTATTTTTAAGTCTTCAAGAGAAATGTTTGAAATTTTATATGCTTTCTTTAAAAACTCAAAAAAACATGAAATTGCAGATAGTGCTACACAAACAGAAGAACTAAGATTTTGGTTCTCATATAGATATGACTTGTATTTTAGGACATCATTAAAATCTATTTCATCAACTTTTTTATCACCAATAATAGCTAAAAAACGATTCATTGCAACTGTGTATGTCTTAACAGTTGCACCTGAGTATATTCCAGTTAGATATTCCTTAAATTTTTCTATTGCACTGCTTAGTTTCATAACGAAAACCTCTCCTTTAAATACTCAATTTTAAGCGCAGCTCTTAGATATGCGTAAGAACACACTTTAGACAACGACACCGTTTTATCGTAAAAAATAGTTTCCACGGGTTTATAGTTTTGAAGTTTAATTTCATAATGCACCTTCATTTGTTTCGGACAAAATGAACAAACATTTTCTACAATTTGCCCATTTTGATTTACGCCATACACATGAAATTCTTCTCTGCCACCCATTACTGTTGCTGTTCCAACTCTAAGTATGCCATTTTTTATTATGTTTTTCACCCGACACTCTCCGTAAAACATTGGATCTCCATATAAATGTTCAATTACTGCAAGCAATACAGGATTTATAGCATACAAAAGCCATCCAGTATAAACATTAATGACACCTATCGTGATAATTAATACTTTGTTAGTTTCAGGCTCTTTGTATTTCTTTTCAAAATCAAAACCTTTTATCACAGCATGTGTAGAAACCATTGTAGTTGTAAAAACAACTGTAAGAATTACATGCCAAATTAAAAATTTTTTTAAAAAATTTTTTATATTTTTTTTAGTCTTGCCAACAAATATGTTCATAACGCTTTAAAAGTTTTTCAAAATATTTTTGAAGAGATGGAATTATTTTATCACAAACTACGCTGTCTTTTGACATTAGTTCTCCACATGTTTCGCAAAGCATCTCTCTTACATACCATTTCTGTTCCATTTGCGCTTTTATATATTTATCATGAAAAAGAGGTAGAAAATAAACTAAAACATATATCTCTTGTCCAGGTCGTAAATGAATTAAACAAACATCGCAAAAGCGTTTAAGGTTGCACTCCACAGGAAAACGAACCCTGGAAATGAAACGCCCTCCATCTTCAAGAATTTGCTTGATTTGTTCTTGTGTTAAAAATTCTTTAAGTTCCTGCAATGTTTTAGCCCCCTTTTTTTGGTAAATTTTTGTGTTATTTATAAAATATGACAACAAAAGTAACCAAACAAAAAAAGCCAGAGGATTACTCCTCTGGCTTTTTGTTAGCCTGTTCCCACAAAAAATAAAATTCGCTAATTACAAGTTTCAACAATGTTTTTCTTTGGTTTTCATATTCGGGCGTAGGTTTTAAAAATACAGTGTCTTTTGCAACAAACACTTTGCCATACTGTGTTAGAATTTGTTTTAACAAAGCAATTTTTTCTCCGATGTCATTAACTTCATTAGCTTCAAACTGAAATTTTAAATAAATTCCTGTTTCATGTTGGATTGAACATCCTATCATTTTTTTACCTCCCTACTAATTTACTTTACTAATTCAGAAATTAAAATAAAAATCACAAAAAAGATAATGAAACCTAATAGCGTCACTCCCCATCCAGCTATAACAGCAAAACTTAAAAGATCATTCATAAACATAATTACACCTCCTTTATTTTGATTGTTTTGATATTATTGGCATGAATTAAAACAAACTATTTTCTTTAAATGAAGAACAGATTATGGTATGGATAGATTGATTTGTGGCATTTGTGGCGTTAATTTTGCCATACCTCTCTAAAGGAGAGTCACCTATTGGTGAGAAAACCTAATATTAATTTAAAAAAAATATCAAAAAATGTCAATCTTAGTGATAGCGTTTGATTTTCGGTTACCAAATTAAGTAATATTTATGGAACAACAGAAAAAGAAGAAAGGAGCAAAAAAAATGAATGAGATTTTATCTTTTTTCACATCGGATTTAGGAATTTTAGTTATTCTTACGGTGATAAACTTTTTTATTTTGACCTGGTATGAAAAAGAATCACAAAAACTTGTTCCACCTGCTCCTACTGGTAAAGCTGAATCATCAACAGATTTTTTTAGCTTTTCAACTGAAAAAAATATTTTTGGTTTCAGTTCTGATATTGATCTTCATAAAGTCTTAGAAGAAGAACAGAGAATAGAAGAAAATGAATTAAAGGAAAGCATATGGAAAATAGGAAGTCTTGATTTATCTGATGACATGACATACAAAAGAAAATAAATTCACGACAGCACTATTTTTAATGCTTCTTTTGTTTTTTCTGCTGGAATTGCATCTGCTTTACTAAGATAAATTTCAGGATTTTGAAAATGCTCTACAAGTTTGTCAACAGGAGTTTTAATTACAATACTTACCACATCTGCCTGTGTTGCAATTACTTTTGTATCATCTCCCTGAAGAATTAGTTTACCCTCAGCTATTACAAGCTCGTGATAAAGTTCTTCCTTATCTTTATATCTACCATGTTTAATTTCAATGGTTTCTTTTCTGTTTATATAAAGAATCTCTATTGTTATATCTAAGTTAAATATTTTTAGTTTTACCATGCTTTTCTCTCCTTTTTTATAATTTTAAATCTTCAGGTTTTGTTGCAAAAGTCTGATCTACACTTCTTATCATTTGATACTGTATTGTATCTTTACTTTTACCTTGAGGGTCTAAAGCTGCATCACTAACTCTACTTGATGGTGATTCTTTTGTTATTTGTTGGAACAAGGAATATATTTCATTAGCTCCCTGTATAAACATCTGAGTCTTTTGATAAGATGTAAGATTTTTATTAGAATACAAATCTTTATAAGCCTCTTGTAGCTTTATTTGAAGTTTACTTGCATCAACATTATCTGCTCCTCTTATTTCGCCTGATTCAGAAAACTGAACGCCTAATGCTGCTAAAACCTTAAAGCCAAGTGGACTTGAAACTTTTAAACCAAGTGACGATATTTTTTGTAAATTTGCACCTAAGTTTCCAAATGATTGTAAAGCATCTGCAACTTGCTTTGTAATAGCCTGCCCTGCTGTCATGTTATACCACATTTGCCCACCATAGAACCGATGAAAACCTTTTGAATCCCCTGATGCAACTGCATATACTATATCGTTTCCAGTAGACCAGTTTTGCCCTAAATGGTGATTCACATTTCCATGATATATATCTGTTGAACGCCCATATACAGCCTTAGTAATATCAAGCACTTCTCTTGATGCTCCATGTGCACCTTTAGCAAGTGTTATGTTTCCATATTCATCCATTGCCATTGTTACTCTATCGCCTGCTTTAAATCTTGTTTTGTAACCAAGCGATGCCATTTGTTGATTCAAAAATTCTGCAGATGTTTTATCCAGAGTCCATGTTTCTTCTGCATGATGTCTTAGATGTGCAAGATATACACCAAGAAAATCATCTTTACTTTTTGCATATCCTGCTGCATGAGCAAATTGATATGTCATTTCAAATTTTGCTGTTTCGTTTAGTATTTTATTTGCCTCTGTAAAAGCAATCTGTTGTTTACCAACTGTTTCTGATGCATTAGCATAACCAGTTACACTGGTTGCATCTTTTTCACCCATAAAGTATCCCATTTCTGTTGCTGCCTCCATAATAGATATTCCTCTTAATTCTGCATATTCTTTTAAAGCAGAACTAAGATGTGTATAATTGCGTGTAGCAATTAGATTGGCAAGTTTTTCTACACCACCATACTTATTTGCTACAGATGCAAAAGCTTCTGCTTCTGCAACCGCTCTTTGTGTATTTACCAAGCCTGTTTGAAATGCTCTGTCTTGATTGCCAAACCCTATTCCACTACCAATAGTTTGTGATAATAAATTTGTTTTACTGTCTATTATATTTTCTAATCCATGCTTTTTTATTGCTTTGGATGCTGCTAAGCCATCTGTATAACCCATTTGTTGTGAGCCTATATCAGCTTGTAAAAGTTTTGCATAACTCATCTGTTGTGCTAACCCTTGCTGAAATGCAAGTGCATGCAGTTTTGCTTGTCCTTGTGCATTATATGCATACTCTACTTGCCCAAAACTCAGACCTGTTTGAGATGCAATCTTCTGTGTTTCTGCAGATGTAGCAACTTCAGAATGTATTGGCGTCGTCATAACAGGAGTAGCCATCATACTTGCTATGTTTGCCATAGTTATTTCTCCACCTTTTATTAGCATGTATGCAAGTCCAGGCGTAGAAATGGCAAGATAACCCATTACAGCAGGAAAGTAATCCATATTTTGAAAAATAGTATTTAAGCTACTGTAAGTTAATGCACCAATTTGTCCAGATTGTGCTATTGCAGCATTTACCTTTGCTATTGCAGCAATGTTCCCTATACCATTTATCGTAGCAAGAACAGGGTCCCACATATAAACCCATGCCATAGATATAAAAACATTTCTAATCGCTTTTGCTCCACCAAACATAATAATTAGAAAGAAAATTGGAATAAATGCTACCATAATTGCTTCAAAGGCATTTTTCATAAGTGGAATTGTCTCTTTTGCATAAATACCAAGAGTCTTACCCATTTGCTTAGATTCTTCTATATTTCTCCCTGCTTCGTATTTGTATGCAAAGTTTTGTAAAGCATCAGGGCTATCACTTAAAAACGCATCAACTCCATCTAAAAAAGCATAAAGCATTCCTGCTTGTCCTATCATATCGCTTAAAGAAACTGCACCAGCCGAAAGCAAACTGCCAAATGCATCAGAAAGTGCCTGTGCATCTGTTGGAGGAATTCCAAATGCAATTAAACTGGTTGGATCACTACCATAAGCAACTAAATTATTGTATCGTGGTTTAATTTCATTCACAAAAAATGTTGCACAATCATATGTCTGTCCATTGTAACTAATAAATAGATTTGCAAAATCACTATTAGAACTTATATCAAAACAATTTATTAAAGAATTACACTCCAGTATGTTCTTTTTGATTTTCTGGAAATCCATATATCCTATGTTTGGCACTATACATTGTTTCATAAAAGGAAGTAAATAGTTGTAGTATTCTTGTATGTCTGCTTTACTTACAGTTTTTAAGTCAAACTTGGAGATATACGAAACTATATCAAAAAAACCACCATAACCTGTTTTGTTGTAATCAAGATTAATACTGCTCCATGCATTTTTAGCCATTGCTCCAGGATTATAAACATTAACAGTGCCTGTGTGAAAAACATTTTGTGCAGTGTTTGTCAAAAAGTAAGATGCAGATGAAAGAAAACTATGTGCATACGCAGGCAACATAGGAACATCGCTTACAACATAGGTCTGTTGATATTTTGTATCAATTATATTTACATTAGCTCTTAAACCAAAACATATTGCAGAAATAAAAAATATCATACCCATTCTTTTAAGTAAAGATTCAAACTGTTGTTTTGCAATTAAAGCAAGAACGCTTGCAACAACAGTAAAAAACGCAGCAAGTCTTAATAGAGACTCAAAGCCTGAGTCTCCAAGAATCATCACAATACCTTTATAGACTTGACTTAAAAATTCTATTCCACCAACAGTATATACATCTAATGTCATATTACTTTGCTCCTAATGGATTTTTACCAAAAACAACTGCACCTTTACCAAATACTTGCCCTATTGTAGGGTCTATTTGTGCTCTAATTGCTTTGTAGTTTTCAAATGCTTGCTGAATGGTAATAAACCTTTCGTTTACTCTTTTAAGTTTTTCATATAAAGCAGTCTCTCCCTGATTCATCATATCCTGGTATTGCTTTATAGTTTGTGCTACCTCATCTGTTACATTACTACCAAGTGCTGCACCTATATAGCCTTTCATTGATTCAATGAGATAAGCTACGCTTACAAGTGCAAGATACTCTGACATTGTGTTAACAATTCTTTTTGCATCAGCATCTGATACATTCTTTTTTAACAACACTGCAAAACTTATCATGTCCAACAGTTGAGGAACCATTTTTGAGTACGCATTCAATTCTTCTGAGTAAGAAACAGTGCCTTGTTCTGCAAGAGAATCAACAGCCATATTTAATTTGCTTGCAAATTTAGGAATAAGCCCTGTAACATTTGCAGTATAAGTTGTTATTCCTGAACATCTCTGACCATACTCAAGGTTAGAGCAGCTATAAAGCATAACAGTTCCACCATACAAAATGTCTTCAAGAGACTTTGTAAGAGGTGTAAAAATTTTTACTTTTATGTTTTTCTCACTACAAGGGTCTCCACCACATGCATTACTCATTTTTAAAGACGGATTGTATGAAACAGGATTTCCATTGTTGTCCACTAAATAAATATCAAGCACCCCAAAGAAACTTGCAAATAAATCCTGCATCTCTCTGTCTGAAAGCCCTACTTGACTTAAAACACCATAAGGAATTGTTCTGTAGAAATCCGAAAGCTTAATGTAGTCAAGCACTTTTTTTAGCGCTTCCTCAAAAGGTTTGCCTGTCTGCTGCACTACTTCTTCAACTTTGTTCAGTCCAAGTGAATCAGAAATGGCTTGCCCAATTGGTGCTCCAAGTTGAGTGCCAATAAATTTACCAAGCTCACATGGGCTTCTTCCAAGTTGTTGTAACATTCTTGCCCACTCATTCAGTTTTTGAAATGCTTCTCCAATGCCAGGCAAAGAATATACCAATCCAATCATAATACCCCATGCAAGAGATGCACCTGCTTGACTAAGCATTTGTCCAAACATATCAAGATTTAGCAAACTTAAAAGTCCTGCGTCAAAATCCATTCCAGAACAACTCAGTGATGCTTGAGGTGCTCGGAAATTTACGATAGGTCTTCCAAGTAAATCATTTTTTAGTCTAAAGGAAAGAGAGCCAAAACTTAAAGTAGTAGTCGTAGGAGATTTATAAAGCCCAGGACCTTGAACATAAACGCCACTTACAATATTATCAAGCACTGAGTCAATATCTGCTGCAATTGGATTAATTAGAATAAGCACAGATAAAAAGGAAACTAAAAATATTCTTACTATCTTAAGCATATTTAACACCTCTATAAATAAAAGTTCTCTATGTATAAATAAAAATTTTCTAATTTATGTGGAGTATAGGGTAACCTTATCTGTCTTAGTTTCCATAGCGTGGATTTAAGTCTTTTTCTTTAATTATTTCTGCTTGAATAAGCATACCTATAAGTTGTTGTTCTATGAGGTCTAAAGAAGTAAAGCCTACTCCAAGACCTGCGATCTGAGTTTGCCCATTGTGATGTATAACTGCAAGCAAAGTTGGCACTGCAGTTATGTTGTATTTTTCAAATAAAGATGGATTATATGTTGATGGAAACGGTAGATCAGGGTCTTGTTGCCCATCAACAGAAACTGCTCTTATTGGAATGTGATATTTTTCTGAAATTATTCTTAAAACATTTTTTTGAAGTTTACACTCAGGACAACCATACTTGTAAAAGTAAATTATACCAATCTTGTCTCTTGCAGATAACAGTATTTTTTCTATTGCTTTCTCTCTTGCGCTTAAAAAAGCAAGAGATGCTGCAGGATTTTCTGAATATCCTGCAATAGGATATACCTCAGAACCAAACTTAATATAGGCATCTCTAAGAGTATATCCAAGCTTTTTTAAGTGTTCAAAGTATTTATACTGCCAGAGCAAATATGCTCTGGCAGTATCTTCATTTGGATTTAAAAGAAACTGTTTTACTGGTTCTGGCGCATTTTCAACGACAGGAAACTCAAAATCTTTTTTCTTTTTTTGTTCTGTTTTTTCTTGTTTTGTTTCCCGTTTTGTCTCTTGCTCCTGCTTTAAAGCAGGGTCTTCGTAAAAAAACCAGCCTCTTTGTGGCTTATCTCCATGATATGCCTCCGCATGAACAAATTTTACTCTTGCGAAAAACATTATCATTATTAAAAGCAAGAAAACACCAATTATGATAATCGTATTGCGGATTAAAATCAGTAATTGTCTTTTAAAATCTCTCTTTACTTCCATTTTTACTTTTCAGATTTCTCAAAATTTTCAAAAACACATTCAGGAACAACTGTGACATCCGAACTTTGATTCGTATTTATTTTGTTCGCTACATCTTCTTCAATCATATTAGCTCCAACTCCACCTGCTACACCCTGAACTGCTGCACTCATAGCACCAATGCCAACAGTTGTTGCAGCTTGAGAAACACCTGTGATAACTGGAGAAACAACAGGAGCCACAACGGGTGCTGCAAAAGAAAGAACAAATAACGGCACTCCAAACAAAACTGTTAAAATTGATGGTTTTTCCTGTTTGTTAACATCTAAAGTTTCAAGTGCAATTTGTTTTTCTTTAGCAAAATCTCTTGTGATAATAGAACGACACATCATTTTATATGTGAAAGGAATGTCAAAAAAATAGTCTATATTTGGACTGTTGGTTGAACTATTAGTTGTGATTTTATATCTTCCAGCATTTAGGATTTTCTCTTTATTGTTTTCTATTTCTATTTCTGATTTTTTAAAAATAACTTCACAGCATTCAGGTTTAATTTCTTCATCACAACTACAAATCAAAGTAGCATCTTCTAATAGTTTTGTGTTATTTAACTTATTTTGATATATTTTTATGGTTCTAACAGTTACACTACCTCTTTCGGAAGAAAATATCCTTGTGATTAAGGATTGATTCAATCCTTGATAATTTTCAATTAGAACCTTATCTTGCATTTCTGAATTTTTAGCAAACTCAAGCAAATCTGAAGGAGTTTTTATTGTTTTTGTTTCGGCAAATAAAGGTGATGTAATTAACAACAATGAAAGAAAAATTGATAAAAATCTTTTCATTACTTTCCTCCTTTTTATTTTATTTACATTCCCATTCTATTTCTAATTGTTTGGTTTAGACTATTCTCGTCTATTTTACCTTTCATTTTAGCTTTTATTTCTTCTATAAATTCTGAAAAATCCATACTATCAAAATCAAGTTTACTTAAATCATCAAAAGTCAAATTTGTGCATTGTGCATTATTATAATCACCCCATGAGTAACCAAGTTGTTTGTATGCTTGTTCAACAAGTATTCTGGCAAATTTAGAGTTATAACAACAATATCTATAACCTGTGCGTAAGCATTTTTTTATGATTCCAAGGTCTAATTTCCATGTGCATTTGCTATCTACATAGTGACATAATCTATTTGATATCAAAGAGTATTCTTTGTATTGATTGTATTTTATTGCGCATTTTTCATTACTGCACGTAGAACACTTTTTAATAGAAGTAACTATGTCTATAACAAACCCAATTGTAAACTGAACAATCGGATCTCCAAAAAAGTTTAAAATTTTACTTGCTTGCTCTGCAGTTAATCCTACTGTTTGAGCAATTTTTAACCCTATTGCATTAAAACATCCTCTTACTCCTGTAGTGCTTAATTCGCCAACCTGACTCCCCTCCGTGTCATAAAAAGTTATTTTATCTCCACTATCAAAAGGAGTTGTCCCTGAAAAATTTAGTGCTGTTTTAAAAAGGCTATTTGCACACCCCAGAGCTTGATTAATAGCAGAGCCTCCACCTATTAAAGAAAATAATTGACTTCCAAGATAAGAAAGTGCAAACCCCATTGCTTTACTCAATAAGTAGTCTCCAAGGCTCATTTGATCAAATAACCACCACAACCCTGATTCGCATCTGTAAGACTCACCAGACCATACATGTTTGAGTTCGTTTGCTGCTTGTGCATATGCCATAGCTTTGTAAAAGTCTGCAGCAAACTCCATCCCTTCAAGTCTTACATCTCTGATAGGATATACTCCATCATTACACCTAAGAACTTCTTCATACTGAGCACACTCCGTTGTTTCTTTTTGCTTTGGGCACTCATAGTTTACTATGTATTTTTTACATTCTGCTTTCCTTGAATCGTCCACATCTATATCATATTCAACACATTCAAGATCATCTATATTTGAAGAAGAAAGCCTGTTACACTGAAGTCCTTCCCCAAAATTGCAGTCTTGGAAACTGTTTTGATAACAATTGAAAGTTTCTGCTATTTTTACAACTGGAACCGAAACAGTTCCTGCACCCATTCCATGAAACCCTATTTTATATACACATCCTCCACCTGAACAATCGTATCCATCGTATGTAACAGACAATGTAACACAAGAACCTTCCCAATGTGGATGAACATATCCTATTACTGTTCCCGGTGGAGTATTTACAGGTATATTAACCCAGAGATCGCCGCATTGCCCTTCACATCCCGTTGCAAAAGCATGAATGTTTACAGTGTTATTTCCTTGCCCTCTTACCTCTGCATATCCCCAGTCGCATGCATTCCAACCACCAAGCCAATTAAAAGTTCCACCATTTCTTACAAATGCACCGATTCCATAGCTACCTTCATCTGAACATCCATTTGCAGGATTACATAAATTAACTTCTCCTGTTTTTATGCACAACGGATTATCTTTTGCGTTTTGTGCATCTGCGCTGCTTTGGCATCCATAAGGATTACAGGATTTTAAATATGAAACTGTTTGCATGTTTCTACTTACAACACAAGATTTTGCTTCATAAGCAGTGGATACAACTGTTGCCTGTTGCTTGCAGGTTTTTACTTTATTGCACACCTGAGTTTTCCCATCTGGGCATACAAGTGTGCCCGTATAAGACTTACAAATTTTTCGCACCTCTGATGGACAGGAAAAAGTGTAAACACCGAGCTTTACTCCACTTTTAGAACTGCTTAGTATTTGTTCCGAACAATTACCCGATGCAGGATCGCAATCAATGGGAGGCAACATATTAGCTCTATCGGGTATATCAGAATATTTAACATATTGCTTTAGCGTGCATCTATCAAAAAGGTCTCCACAATCATTCGCAATGCAACTCCAATTATAATTATCCGCAGAGCAGCCAGGTCTGTTTATGTCTATATAAATTCTACAACTTACAGTGCCACCATTTTTCTCCACATCAATCCATTCTGAACATTGATTTTTATACTCACAATACTTATTACCTACCTGTGCAAGAATTGTATCAGGATCAAACTGTCCTGAACATTTGTATGTAAAGTCTTTTCTCCACCAATCTCTGCATATTTGTTCCCCACCAACAGTTTTACAAGCATAACCATCTACTTTTGTATTTATCAATGCACATCTCCCATTTTGTGTTGGGTCTGAAGGACAGGTGTTCTCTATTTGTTTCAACTATCTCTGCATAAACATTCTTTGGCTCTAATAATTTTATAAAAGGCAAAAGCAAATTGTTATCTGTTAAAAAAATTGCCAGGACAATTATTGCTATTGCTTTACGCATGATGATGCCTCCTTACAGGCATTAACGCAGTCATACATCGTAGAATATGTTGCATTGTTATGGGAACAAACAAAAGACGGACAGGCATTTTGACAGCTGCTTTGAGAAAAAAACACATCTCCTGTTACAGGGCATTGATAATACGAACAATTCTGCAAACATGTGTTAAAATCAGAATAAACACTGCTTTCATAAGTGCATTTATAATTTGTATTGCATGTAGCAGTTCTGTAACAGGATGTGGTGCACTGATCCTGTGTATCATACTGAACTCCATTTAAAGAGCACTGCCATTTGGTGACTGTTGTGCTGTTGGTTACACATGCCTGTCCTTTAGTGCAGGTTGGAGGATTGCCTGAACAGGCAGAACCACCTGAGAGAGGACAGATGTAATTCCCTATAAAATATAATGTACCAGACCTAGGGTTTGCACACGAAGGGGGATATACTATATTTCCCGACGCCACAGCTACAGGACAACCATATATTCCAGCACTTGAATAACCTGAAACTTGACACGATGTATACAAACGGGTTACAAACCTTACTGATCCCCAATTATCAACATAAATATCCAAGCTGTTATTACTTGTAGCATAAATATATAAACCTACTCTATAGGGACGACTACCAAGATACACACTTGTAGGATTTAAAATTGAACAATTAGATAACAAATATAAAAAACTACAACCACAATTCCCGCAAAATGCCATATAATTTTGACCAGCTATAAAAGATAGTTCATCCCAACATACTGCATAATCTAACCCCCCGACAATGAAACACTTGGTGCATTACACTGTGCCGTCTGCAAACATGCACCATTACACTGATTTAAATCACTGTAAACCTGTCCTGTAACAGGGCACTGATATTGAGTGATAGGAACTTGCTGTGAAGAGCAGGTTCCTGTTTGTGTGCATGTATTGTTTATACATGGGTAATTTCCTAATGGACAAGTTTGAAAAGGTGAGCACA
>NZ_BAAHNB010000002.1:0-54046 GCF_054658355.1 Thermodesulfovibrio sp. TK110
CAATGTTGTATACCTAAAGTCTTTGATTTTTCTATGTTTTATATTCTCAAAATCACCATTTTTAGACTATTTTTTAAAAATTTTTCCCACATTTTTCCCACAGCTAAAACCAAAAAGATTTTACAGGTCGGTGATGTTATATTTATTAACCAGGAAAGAAATTTTTTGATAGTTTTGAGAACAACTGAATTCAGATGCAACAAAATAAGGGCAGTCTTTGTCTTTATTTTGTTGCATCTGAAACTCAAAACATTTGTTTTCGTGTGGACAGTTGAAACATTCAGTTTTTTTTCTTAGTTCTTCGTCTTTTATAAACATTGAGCAAAGATAATCACATGCACCAAAATTTTCGCAATGACTACAATCTGGATTTATTTGATTTTGGATTTCCATCTGTATAAAATTTTTAATTTGATTTTTAATGCTCTTTTTATCGTAAAGTTGTAAAATTTTAAGCTGTTTTTTACATTCAGCTATTTCCTGTGTGAGTTCTTTTATAGTTTTTTCTCTTTCTTCCTGAAATATAGACAACTCATTTGATGATATTTGCGATAAAGATAAAAGCGATGCAATCCGGTTTTCTTTTTTTACAATCTTTAACTCAAGCAATCTTTTAGTGATATGCTTAACAATAATTTGTCTTGCAATCTCTCCTGTTGGTGTAGTCATATCTATCTCATTTGCTAATGTATATGCAAAGCGTAACAGCTTTTCTCTTGTGTAATTACAACCATTAATAAAATCTCTATTGAGAGTTTTGTTGACTTCAAGTGTTTTTTTTATAAAGGTTACTACTTTTTCTTCTGAAAACCAGATGCTTTTCACTAACCTCAGGTATCCTTCTATAACTGCTTCTGTAAAGTTAAATTGATTTTCACCATATATGATCTTGTTAAAAATTACTTCTGCACCTGAGTTCCACAAAAGATATCCGCACCAAAAATAAGACATTGCTAATGCATGTAAAATATCATTTATGTCAACATCTTTACTTACTGCTACAACATTGCTTTCTGATTTAAATGAATTATTATAATTAGTAGTAATAAATGCTTTAAGGTGTTTATATTGTTTTTGAAGATTGGTCAGATAATAATTAATCTCTTTATCTGTTATTACTTTTAAATCTTTTAAATATTCAAGAAAACCTTGATCATGATATTTTATATAAGGAACATCATCTTTGCGAACTGCTCTAATTATTTTTGGTTCACTGCTAAAAAGTGACAATTTTTTTTCATTCAACACTTCTGTTTTATAAAAAAATGGAAGTCTGCTTGATAAAAGCCTTACTACTTCAGGGTAGTTGTTTTCCAGATATTCTTGTAATTTTATAGGTTCATGCATCGCTATTATATTTTTAACTTTTCTATAGCTTCTTTAGCAAGTTTTGGTTTAACCTTCGCATATCGCATCGTAGTGTTTAAAGACCTGTGCCCACAAATTTCTGCAATAACCCTTATGTCAACCCCCTGGGCAAGTAATTCTGTTGCACATGAATGTCTTAACCAGTGAGGAGATATCTCATCAAAACCTACTCTTTGAGCGATTTTTTTCAATCTGTAATAAAGAGTATGATATGTGTAAGGAAAAAGCCTTTCTTCTTTGCTTGAATACTTAATTTGAAGGTATTCCATATATCTTGATAGTTCATTTTTAATAACATCAACAGGAATAACCCTTTCATAACCTCCCTTACCTCTAATGTGGATAAAAACGCTTTCTTTATCGCAAAGAATATCTTTTCTCTTTAAATTAAGCAATTCAGATGCTCTCATGCCTGTAATAAAAAGCATTTTAACCATGATTTCTTCTTCTATATCTTTACAGGCATCTATAAGCTTTTGAATAGATGCTTTATTGAGATATGCTGGCACTTTCTGTCGCACTTTAGGTCTGAGTATTTTTAAGTCTTCAAGAGAAATGTTTGAAATTTTATATGCTTTCTTTAAAAACTCAAAAAAACATGAAATTGCAGATAGTGCTACACAAACAGAAGAACTAAGATTTTGGTTCTCATATAGATATGACTTGTATTTTAGGACATCATTAAAATCTATTTCATCAACTTTTTTATCACCAATAATAGCTAAAAAACGATTCATTGCAACTGTGTATGTCTTAACAGTTGCACCTGAGTATATTCCAGTTAGATATTCCTTAAATTTTTCTATTGCACTGCTTAGTTTCATAACGAAAACCTCTCCTTTAAATACTCAATTTTAAGCGCAGCTCTTAGATATGCGTAAGAACACACTTTAGACAACGACACCGTTTTATCGTAAAAAATAGTTTCCACGGGTTTATAGTTTTGAAGTTTAATTTCATAATGCACCTTCATTTGTTTCGGACAAAATGAACAAACATTTTCTACAATTTGCCCATTTTGATTTACGCCATACACATGAAATTCTTCTCTGCCACCCATTACTGTTGCTGTTCCAACTCTAAGTATGCCATTTTTTATTATGTTTTTCACCCGACACTCTCCGTAAAACATTGGATCTCCATATAAATGTTCAATTACTGCAAGCAATACAGGATTTATAGCATACAAAAGCCATCCAGTATAAACATTAATGACACCTATCGTGATAATTAATACTTTGTTAGTTTCAGGCTCTTTGTATTTCTTTTCAAAATCAAAACCTTTTATCACAGCATGTGTAGAAACCATTGTAGTTGTAAAAACAACTGTAAGAATTACATGCCAAATTAAAAATTTTTTTAAAAAATTTTTTATATTTTTTTTAGTCTTGCCAACAAATATGTTCATAACGCTTTAAAAGTTTTTCAAAATATTTTTGAAGAGATGGAATTATTTTATCACAAACTACGCTGTCTTTTGACATTAGTTCTCCACATGTTTCGCAAAGCATCTCTCTTACATACCATTTCTGTTCCATTTGCGCTTTTATATATTTATCATGAAAAAGAGGTAGAAAATAAACTAAAACATATATCTCTTGTCCAGGTCGTAAATGAATTAAACAAACATCGCAAAAGCGTTTAAGGTTGCACTCCACAGGAAAACGAACCCTGGAAATGAAACGCCCTCCATCTTCAAGAATTTGCTTGATTTGTTCTTGTGTTAAAAATTCTTTAAGTTCCTGCAATGTTTTAGCCCCCTTTTTTTGGTAAATTTTTGTGTTATTTATAAAATATGACAACAAAAGTAACCAAACAAAAAAAGCCAGAGGATTACTCCTCTGGCTTTTTGTTAGCCTGTTCCCACAAAAAATAAAATTCGCTAATTACAAGTTTCAACAATGTTTTTCTTTGGTTTTCATATTCGGGCGTAGGTTTTAAAAATACAGTGTCTTTTGCAACAAACACTTTGCCATACTGTGTTAGAATTTGTTTTAACAAAGCAATTTTTTCTCCGATGTCATTAACTTCATTAGCTTCAAACTGAAATTTTAAATAAATTCCTGTTTCATGTTGGATTGAACATCCTATCATTTTTTTACCTCCCTACTAATTTACTTTACTAATTCAGAAATTAAAATAAAAATCACAAAAAAGATAATGAAACCTAATAGCGTCACTCCCCATCCAGCTATAACAGCAAAACTTAAAAGATCATTCATAAACATAATTACACCTCCTTTATTTTGATTGTTTTGATATTATTGGCATGAATTAAAACAAACTATTTTCTTTAAATGAAGAACAGATTATGGTATGGATAGATTGATTTGTGGCATTTGTGGCGTTAATTTTGCCATACCTCTCTAAAGGAGAGTCACCTATTGGTGAGAAAACCTAATATTAATTTAAAAAAAATATCAAAAAATGTCAATCTTAGTGATAGCGTTTGATTTTCGGTTACCAAATTAAGTAATATTTATGGAACAACAGAAAAAGAAGAAAGGAGCAAAAAAAATGAATGAGATTTTATCTTTTTTCACATCGGATTTAGGAATTTTAGTTATTCTTACGGTGATAAACTTTTTTATTTTGACCTGGTATGAAAAAGAATCACAAAAACTTGTTCCACCTGCTCCTACTGGTAAAGCTGAATCATCAACAGATTTTTTTAGCTTTTCAACTGAAAAAAATATTTTTGGTTTCAGTTCTGATATTGATCTTCATAAAGTCTTAGAAGAAGAACAGAGAATAGAAGAAAATGAATTAAAGGAAAGCATATGGAAAATAGGAAGTCTTGATTTATCTGATGACATGACATACAAAAGAAAATAAATTCACGACAGCACTATTTTTAATGCTTCTTTTGTTTTTTCTGCTGGAATTGCATCTGCTTTACTAAGATAAATTTCAGGATTTTGAAAATGCTCTACAAGTTTGTCAACAGGAGTTTTAATTACAATACTTACCACATCTGCCTGTGTTGCAATTACTTTTGTATCATCTCCCTGAAGAATTAGTTTACCCTCAGCTATTACAAGCTCGTGATAAAGTTCTTCCTTATCTTTATATCTACCATGTTTAATTTCAATGGTTTCTTTTCTGTTTATATAAAGAATCTCTATTGTTATATCTAAGTTAAATATTTTTAGTTTTACCATGCTTTTCTCTCCTTTTTTATAATTTTAAATCTTCAGGTTTTGTTGCAAAAGTCTGATCTACACTTCTTATCATTTGATACTGTATTGTATCTTTACTTTTACCTTGAGGGTCTAAAGCTGCATCACTAACTCTACTTGATGGTGATTCTTTTGTTATTTGTTGGAACAAGGAATATATTTCATTAGCTCCCTGTATAAACATCTGAGTCTTTTGATAAGATGTAAGATTTTTATTAGAATACAAATCTTTATAAGCCTCTTGTAGCTTTATTTGAAGTTTACTTGCATCAACATTATCTGCTCCTCTTATTTCGCCTGATTCAGAAAACTGAACGCCTAATGCTGCTAAAACCTTAAAGCCAAGTGGACTTGAAACTTTTAAACCAAGTGACGATATTTTTTGTAAATTTGCACCTAAGTTTCCAAATGATTGTAAAGCATCTGCAACTTGCTTTGTAATAGCCTGCCCTGCTGTCATGTTATACCACATTTGCCCACCATAGAACCGATGAAAACCTTTTGAATCCCCTGATGCAACTGCATATACTATATCGTTTCCAGTAGACCAGTTTTGCCCTAAATGGTGATTCACATTTCCATGATATATATCTGTTGAACGCCCATATACAGCCTTAGTAATATCAAGCACTTCTCTTGATGCTCCATGTGCACCTTTAGCAAGTGTTATGTTTCCATATTCATCCATTGCCATTGTTACTCTATCGCCTGCTTTAAATCTTGTTTTGTAACCAAGCGATGCCATTTGTTGATTCAAAAATTCTGCAGATGTTTTATCCAGAGTCCATGTTTCTTCTGCATGATGTCTTAGATGTGCAAGATATACACCAAGAAAATCATCTTTACTTTTTGCATATCCTGCTGCATGAGCAAATTGATATGTCATTTCAAATTTTGCTGTTTCGTTTAGTATTTTATTTGCCTCTGTAAAAGCAATCTGTTGTTTACCAACTGTTTCTGATGCATTAGCATAACCAGTTACACTGGTTGCATCTTTTTCACCCATAAAGTATCCCATTTCTGTTGCTGCCTCCATAATAGATATTCCTCTTAATTCTGCATATTCTTTTAAAGCAGAACTAAGATGTGTATAATTGCGTGTAGCAATTAGATTGGCAAGTTTTTCTACACCACCATACTTATTTGCTACAGATGCAAAAGCTTCTGCTTCTGCAACCGCTCTTTGTGTATTTACCAAGCCTGTTTGAAATGCTCTGTCTTGATTGCCAAACCCTATTCCACTACCAATAGTTTGTGATAATAAATTTGTTTTACTGTCTATTATATTTTCTAATCCATGCTTTTTTATTGCTTTGGATGCTGCTAAGCCATCTGTATAACCCATTTGTTGTGAGCCTATATCAGCTTGTAAAAGTTTTGCATAACTCATCTGTTGTGCTAACCCTTGCTGAAATGCAAGTGCATGCAGTTTTGCTTGTCCTTGTGCATTATATGCATACTCTACTTGCCCAAAACTCAGACCTGTTTGAGATGCAATCTTCTGTGTTTCTGCAGATGTAGCAACTTCAGAATGTATTGGCGTCGTCATAACAGGAGTAGCCATCATACTTGCTATGTTTGCCATAGTTATTTCTCCACCTTTTATTAGCATGTATGCAAGTCCAGGCGTAGAAATGGCAAGATAACCCATTACAGCAGGAAAGTAATCCATATTTTGAAAAATAGTATTTAAGCTACTGTAAGTTAATGCACCAATTTGTCCAGATTGTGCTATTGCAGCATTTACCTTTGCTATTGCAGCAATGTTCCCTATACCATTTATCGTAGCAAGAACAGGGTCCCACATATAAACCCATGCCATAGATATAAAAACATTTCTAATCGCTTTTGCTCCACCAAACATAATAATTAGAAAGAAAATTGGAATAAATGCTACCATAATTGCTTCAAAGGCATTTTTCATAAGTGGAATTGTCTCTTTTGCATAAATACCAAGAGTCTTACCCATTTGCTTAGATTCTTCTATATTTCTCCCTGCTTCGTATTTGTATGCAAAGTTTTGTAAAGCATCAGGGCTATCACTTAAAAACGCATCAACTCCATCTAAAAAAGCATAAAGCATTCCTGCTTGTCCTATCATATCGCTTAAAGAAACTGCACCAGCCGAAAGCAAACTGCCAAATGCATCAGAAAGTGCCTGTGCATCTGTTGGAGGAATTCCAAATGCAATTAAACTGGTTGGATCACTACCATAAGCAACTAAATTATTGTATCGTGGTTTAATTTCATTCACAAAAAATGTTGCACAATCATATGTCTGTCCATTGTAACTAATAAATAGATTTGCAAAATCACTATTAGAACTTATATCAAAACAATTTATTAAAGAATTACACTCCAGTATGTTCTTTTTGATTTTCTGGAAATCCATATATCCTATGTTTGGCACTATACATTGTTTCATAAAAGGAAGTAAATAGTTGTAGTATTCTTGTATGTCTGCTTTACTTACAGTTTTTAAGTCAAACTTGGAGATATACGAAACTATATCAAAAAAACCACCATAACCTGTTTTGTTGTAATCAAGATTAATACTGCTCCATGCATTTTTAGCCATTGCTCCAGGATTATAAACATTAACAGTGCCTGTGTGAAAAACATTTTGTGCAGTGTTTGTCAAAAAGTAAGATGCAGATGAAAGAAAACTATGTGCATACGCAGGCAACATAGGAACATCGCTTACAACATAGGTCTGTTGATATTTTGTATCAATTATATTTACATTAGCTCTTAAACCAAAACATATTGCAGAAATAAAAAATATCATACCCATTCTTTTAAGTAAAGATTCAAACTGTTGTTTTGCAATTAAAGCAAGAACGCTTGCAACAACAGTAAAAAACGCAGCAAGTCTTAATAGAGACTCAAAGCCTGAGTCTCCAAGAATCATCACAATACCTTTATAGACTTGACTTAAAAATTCTATTCCACCAACAGTATATACATCTAATGTCATATTACTTTGCTCCTAATGGATTTTTACCAAAAACAACTGCACCTTTACCAAATACTTGCCCTATTGTAGGGTCTATTTGTGCTCTAATTGCTTTGTAGTTTTCAAATGCTTGCTGAATGGTAATAAACCTTTCGTTTACTCTTTTAAGTTTTTCATATAAAGCAGTCTCTCCCTGATTCATCATATCCTGGTATTGCTTTATAGTTTGTGCTACCTCATCTGTTACATTACTACCAAGTGCTGCACCTATATAGCCTTTCATTGATTCAATGAGATAAGCTACGCTTACAAGTGCAAGATACTCTGACATTGTGTTAACAATTCTTTTTGCATCAGCATCTGATACATTCTTTTTTAACAACACTGCAAAACTTATCATGTCCAACAGTTGAGGAACCATTTTTGAGTACGCATTCAATTCTTCTGAGTAAGAAACAGTGCCTTGTTCTGCAAGAGAATCAACAGCCATATTTAATTTGCTTGCAAATTTAGGAATAAGCCCTGTAACATTTGCAGTATAAGTTGTTATTCCTGAACATCTCTGACCATACTCAAGGTTAGAGCAGCTATAAAGCATAACAGTTCCACCATACAAAATGTCTTCAAGAGACTTTGTAAGAGGTGTAAAAATTTTTACTTTTATGTTTTTCTCACTACAAGGGTCTCCACCACATGCATTACTCATTTTTAAAGACGGATTGTATGAAACAGGATTTCCATTGTTGTCCACTAAATAAATATCAAGCACCCCAAAGAAACTTGCAAATAAATCCTGCATCTCTCTGTCTGAAAGCCCTACTTGACTTAAAACACCATAAGGAATTGTTCTGTAGAAATCCGAAAGCTTAATGTAGTCAAGCACTTTTTTTAGCGCTTCCTCAAAAGGTTTGCCTGTCTGCTGCACTACTTCTTCAACTTTGTTCAGTCCAAGTGAATCAGAAATGGCTTGCCCAATTGGTGCTCCAAGTTGAGTGCCAATAAATTTACCAAGCTCACATGGGCTTCTTCCAAGTTGTTGTAACATTCTTGCCCACTCATTCAGTTTTTGAAATGCTTCTCCAATGCCAGGCAAAGAATATACCAATCCAATCATAATACCCCATGCAAGAGATGCACCTGCTTGACTAAGCATTTGTCCAAACATATCAAGATTTAGCAAACTTAAAAGTCCTGCGTCAAAATCCATTCCAGAACAACTCAGTGATGCTTGAGGTGCTCGGAAATTTACGATAGGTCTTCCAAGTAAATCATTTTTTAGTCTAAAGGAAAGAGAGCCAAAACTTAAAGTAGTAGTCGTAGGAGATTTATAAAGCCCAGGACCTTGAACATAAACGCCACTTACAATATTATCAAGCACTGAGTCAATATCTGCTGCAATTGGATTAATTAGAATAAGCACAGATAAAAAGGAAACTAAAAATATTCTTACTATCTTAAGCATATTTAACACCTCTATAAATAAAAGTTCTCTATGTATAAATAAAAATTTTCTAATTTATGTGGAGTATAGGGTAACCTTATCTGTCTTAGTTTCCATAGCGTGGATTTAAGTCTTTTTCTTTAATTATTTCTGCTTGAATAAGCATACCTATAAGTTGTTGTTCTATGAGGTCTAAAGAAGTAAAGCCTACTCCAAGACCTGCGATCTGAGTTTGCCCATTGTGATGTATAACTGCAAGCAAAGTTGGCACTGCAGTTATGTTGTATTTTTCAAATAAAGATGGATTATATGTTGATGGAAACGGTAGATCAGGGTCTTGTTGCCCATCAACAGAAACTGCTCTTATTGGAATGTGATATTTTTCTGAAATTATTCTTAAAACATTTTTTTGAAGTTTACACTCAGGACAACCATACTTGTAAAAGTAAATTATACCAATCTTGTCTCTTGCAGATAACAGTATTTTTTCTATTGCTTTCTCTCTTGCGCTTAAAAAAGCAAGAGATGCTGCAGGATTTTCTGAATATCCTGCAATAGGATATACCTCAGAACCAAACTTAATATAGGCATCTCTAAGAGTATATCCAAGCTTTTTTAAGTGTTCAAAGTATTTATACTGCCAGAGCAAATATGCTCTGGCAGTATCTTCATTTGGATTTAAAAGAAACTGTTTTACTGGTTCTGGCGCATTTTCAACGACAGGAAACTCAAAATCTTTTTTCTTTTTTTGTTCTGTTTTTTCTTGTTTTGTTTCCCGTTTTGTCTCTTGCTCCTGCTTTAAAGCAGGGTCTTCGTAAAAAAACCAGCCTCTTTGTGGCTTATCTCCATGATATGCCTCCGCATGAACAAATTTTACTCTTGCGAAAAACATTATCATTATTAAAAGCAAGAAAACACCAATTATGATAATCGTATTGCGGATTAAAATCAGTAATTGTCTTTTAAAATCTCTCTTTACTTCCATTTTTACTTTTCAGATTTCTCAAAATTTTCAAAAACACATTCAGGAACAACTGTGACATCCGAACTTTGATTCGTATTTATTTTGTTCGCTACATCTTCTTCAATCATATTAGCTCCAACTCCACCTGCTACACCCTGAACTGCTGCACTCATAGCACCAATGCCAACAGTTGTTGCAGCTTGAGAAACACCTGTGATAACTGGAGAAACAACAGGAGCCACAACGGGTGCTGCAAAAGAAAGAACAAATAACGGCACTCCAAACAAAACTGTTAAAATTGATGGTTTTTCCTGTTTGTTAACATCTAAAGTTTCAAGTGCAATTTGTTTTTCTTTAGCAAAATCTCTTGTGATAATAGAACGACACATCATTTTATATGTGAAAGGAATGTCAAAAAAATAGTCTATATTTGGACTGTTGGTTGAACTATTAGTTGTGATTTTATATCTTCCAGCATTTAGGATTTTCTCTTTATTGTTTTCTATTTCTATTTCTGATTTTTTAAAAATAACTTCACAGCATTCAGGTTTAATTTCTTCATCACAACTACAAATCAAAGTAGCATCTTCTAATAGTTTTGTGTTATTTAACTTATTTTGATATATTTTTATGGTTCTAACAGTTACACTACCTCTTTCGGAAGAAAATATCCTTGTGATTAAGGATTGATTCAATCCTTGATAATTTTCAATTAGAACCTTATCTTGCATTTCTGAATTTTTAGCAAACTCAAGCAAATCTGAAGGAGTTTTTATTGTTTTTGTTTCGGCAAATAAAGGTGATGTAATTAACAACAATGAAAGAAAAATTGATAAAAATCTTTTCATTACTTTCCTCCTTTTTATTTTATTTACATTCCCATTCTATTTCTAATTGTTTGGTTTAGACTATTCTCGTCTATTTTACCTTTCATTTTAGCTTTTATTTCTTCTATAAATTCTGAAAAATCCATACTATCAAAATCAAGTTTACTTAAATCATCAAAAGTCAAATTTGTGCATTGTGCATTATTATAATCACCCCATGAGTAACCAAGTTGTTTGTATGCTTGTTCAACAAGTATTCTGGCAAATTTAGAGTTATAACAACAATATCTATAACCTGTGCGTAAGCATTTTTTTATGATTCCAAGGTCTAATTTCCATGTGCATTTGCTATCTACATAGTGACATAATCTATTTGATATCAAAGAGTATTCTTTGTATTGATTGTATTTTATTGCGCATTTTTCATTACTGCACGTAGAACACTTTTTAATAGAAGTAACTATGTCTATAACAAACCCAATTGTAAACTGAACAATCGGATCTCCAAAAAAGTTTAAAATTTTACTTGCTTGCTCTGCAGTTAATCCTACTGTTTGAGCAATTTTTAACCCTATTGCATTAAAACATCCTCTTACTCCTGTAGTGCTTAATTCGCCAACCTGACTCCCCTCCGTGTCATAAAAAGTTATTTTATCTCCACTATCAAAAGGAGTTGTCCCTGAAAAATTTAGTGCTGTTTTAAAAAGGCTATTTGCACACCCCAGAGCTTGATTAATAGCAGAGCCTCCACCTATTAAAGAAAATAATTGACTTCCAAGATAAGAAAGTGCAAACCCCATTGCTTTACTCAATAAGTAGTCTCCAAGGCTCATTTGATCAAATAACCACCACAACCCTGATTCGCATCTGTAAGACTCACCAGACCATACATGTTTGAGTTCGTTTGCTGCTTGTGCATATGCCATAGCTTTGTAAAAGTCTGCAGCAAACTCCATCCCTTCAAGTCTTACATCTCTGATAGGATATACTCCATCATTACACCTAAGAACTTCTTCATACTGAGCACACTCCGTTGTTTCTTTTTGCTTTGGGCACTCATAGTTTACTATGTATTTTTTACATTCTGCTTTCCTTGAATCGTCCACATCTATATCATATTCAACACATTCAAGATCATCTATATTTGAAGAAGAAAGCCTGTTACACTGAAGTCCTTCCCCAAAATTGCAGTCTTGGAAACTGTTTTGATAACAATTGAAAGTTTCTGCTATTTTTACAACTGGAACCGAAACAGTTCCTGCACCCATTCCATGAAACCCTATTTTATATACACATCCTCCACCTGAACAATCGTATCCATCGTATGTAACAGACAATGTAACACAAGAACCTTCCCAATGTGGATGAACATATCCTATTACTGTTCCCGGTGGAGTATTTACAGGTATATTAACCCAGAGATCGCCGCATTGCCCTTCACATCCCGTTGCAAAAGCATGAATGTTTACAGTGTTATTTCCTTGCCCTCTTACCTCTGCATATCCCCAGTCGCATGCATTCCAACCACCAAGCCAATTAAAAGTTCCACCATTTCTTACAAATGCACCGATTCCATAGCTACCTTCATCTGAACATCCATTTGCAGGATTACATAAATTAACTTCTCCTGTTTTTATGCACAACGGATTATCTTTTGCGTTTTGTGCATCTGCGCTGCTTTGGCATCCATAAGGATTACAGGATTTTAAATATGAAACTGTTTGCATGTTTCTACTTACAACACAAGATTTTGCTTCATAAGCAGTGGATACAACTGTTGCCTGTTGCTTGCAGGTTTTTACTTTATTGCACACCTGAGTTTTCCCATCTGGGCATACAAGTGTGCCCGTATAAGACTTACAAATTTTTCGCACCTCTGATGGACAGGAAAAAGTGTAAACACCGAGCTTTACTCCACTTTTAGAACTGCTTAGTATTTGTTCCGAACAATTACCCGATGCAGGATCGCAATCAATGGGAGGCAACATATTAGCTCTATCGGGTATATCAGAATATTTAACATATTGCTTTAGCGTGCATCTATCAAAAAGGTCTCCACAATCATTCGCAATGCAACTCCAATTATAATTATCCGCAGAGCAGCCAGGTCTGTTTATGTCTATATAAATTCTACAACTTACAGTGCCACCATTTTTCTCCACATCAATCCATTCTGAACATTGATTTTTATACTCACAATACTTATTACCTACCTGTGCAAGAATTGTATCAGGATCAAACTGTCCTGAACATTTGTATGTAAAGTCTTTTCTCCACCAATCTCTGCATATTTGTTCCCCACCAACAGTTTTACAAGCATAACCATCTACTTTTGTATTTATCAATGCACATCTCCCATTTTGTGTTGGGTCTGAAGGACAGGTGTTCTCTATTGTTTCAACTATCTCTGCATAAACATTCTTTGGCTCTAATAATTTTATAAAAGGCAAAAGCAAATTGTTATCTGTTAAAAAAATTGCCAGGACAATTATTGCTATTGCTTTACGCATGATGATGCCTCCTTACAGGCATTAACGCAGTCATACATCGTAGAATATGTTGCATTGTTATGGGAACAAACAAAAGACGGACAGGCATTTTGACAGCTGCTTTGAGAAAAAAACACATCTCCTGTTACAGGGCATTGATAATACGAACAATTCTGCAAACATGTGTTAAAATCAGAATAAACACTGCTTTCATAAGTGCATTTATAATTTGTATTGCATGTAGCAGTTCTGTAACAGGATGTGGTGCACTGATCCTGTGTATCATACTGAACTCCATTTAAAGAGCACTGCCATTTGGTGACTGTTGTGCTGTTGGTTACACATGCCTGTCCTTTAGTGCAGGTTGGAGGATTGCCTGAACAGGCAGAACCACCTGAGAGAGGACAGATGTAATTCCCTATAAAATATAATGTACCAGACCTAGGGTTTGCACACGAAGGGGGATATACTATATTTCCCGACGCCACAGCTACAGGACAACCATATATTCCAGCACTTGAATAACCTGAAACTTGACACGATGTATACAAACGGGTTACAAACCTTACTGATCCCCAATTATCAACATAAATATCCAAGCTGTTATTACTTGTAGCATAAATATATAAACCTACTCTATAGGGACGACTACCAAGATACACACTTGTAGGATTTAAAATTGAACAATTAGATAACAAATATAAAAAACTACAACCACAATTCCCGCAAAATGCCATATAATTTTGACCAGCTATAAAAGATAGTTCATCCCAACATACTGCATAATCTAACCCCCCCGACAATGAAACACTTGGTGCATTACACTGTGCCGTCTGCAAACATGCACCATTACACTGATTTAAATCACTGTAAACCTGTCCTGTAACAGGGCACTGATATTGAGTGATAGGAACTTGCTGTGAAGAGCAGGTTCCTGTTTGTGTGCATGTATTGTTTATACATGGGTAATTTCCTAATGGACAAGTTTGAAAAGGTGAGCACATATTTACCGATGCACATGGATTTTGATTGCAACTGTATGTAATATAACAATTGTTTTGGCAAAGTTCCATAGTAGGGTAAATTGAGCCATCGGCAAGGCATTTATAAAGAGATTTGTCTTCTATTTTCCTAATTAAAGAACAGGTATAAGTATATTGAGATTGTAACATCTGTGCTGCAAGGTCTTGTAACCTTTGTGCAAAGTCTTGATTCTCATATGAATTATATTGTTTTCTTTGCAAATAATCTTCATTATAATTAGGAATTTGGTTTTTCTTTATCCACTGTTCTGGCGTATTTTTCTGTTGTATCTGCCCTGCAAAAGAGTTTATATCAAAGGCAGTAGCAGTAGTAGAAAAAAAAAGTATAAAAAGTATAATGCTAAAAAGCATTCTTAACTGTCTCATAAACCTTTTTTATTTCTATATCTTTTTCAGAGACTATTTCTAAAGCAGAAACAAGAGAAATATCACCATATAAAACATATTTCCAATCACATTGTTCATACTCAAAAATATCTGATGGTGGACATTTTGCAAAAACTATCGCAGGCACTCTCTGGGTATCAAGTTTTCTAAAAATAAAAGGATGAATTTTAATTTCTATTTCTTCAAAGTTTTTTAACATTGTAAGTTTTTGTAAAATCTTTTTATCTTTATCTATACCTCTTAGTATTCCATAAAAAGCAACGCTTTTAGGTAGTTTCTTTGCAGACAAAAATACAGTATCTAAAACTGTATCAGGCACACTATAAGAGAAAAGATAAAAAATACTTAACACTTTATCGTTCTCTTTCTTTTTTATAACTTCTTTTAAATCTATTTCTTTATTGCTTTGCTTGCTTTTTAATCTTTGTATTTCTTGTAAATTCATATTTTCTTTAAGTTTTTCATATTTTTTTGCCTCTTCAATATACTTTTCCTGGAAAAGACTGCTATATTTGTCTTCTACTTCCTGAGTTTTTTGTTTGTCCACTAACTGCTCAAATTCCTGTTTGCTTAAATCTTGAGTTTTCCAGAACTTGCCATCTACAAAAATTTGCACCATCTTTATATCAGATGGCAACATAACAGTAACTTTATTTAAAGCCTGTATGCATAGTTTGTTTTTATCTGTTCTGAGATAAACTTTGTTGCCTTCAGTTTTTTCCACTACATGACAGGTAGTAGGTGCATCTATAAATCTTTTTTCTACACAAAATCCTGTTGATATAAAAAATAAAACTAAAATTAAGGAAATTGAAAACCTGCACAGCAATTTCTTATCCTCCATACTGTCCAGATAAAATCTTCTCCCGAACCAGGATATTGTTTAAAAAAGCTCCACAAAAGCCCAAAATCGCCAATAGGAATTGCCTTCCATGAGACAGGATATGCAAGGTTTAAATAGTATTGAGTTTTTATAATTCTTGGAAAAATTCTTGGAGAACATTTTGTGTCTACCACCGCTCCTGCTTTGCTTGCCTGTGCCACATAATCAAGTTCTGGTGCATCTGAATACTTCCATAGCTGAAAATCAGCATGTAACAAGTCAAGTTGCTTTACTACCTGTAAAGCAGATTCAATAACAGGGTCTGCACCTCTTGTTGTAGTTGTTAGCGAACCTATTGTGCCCCAGCATCCTGCACACCAATAGAGTGCATTAATTGGTTGTCCTGCAGTTGCGGCAATGCAATCTGCAAAACATATCGCTTGTGCAATTGGATTTGCATACAGAAGTTTGTCTGGTTGAAAAAGTATAGCTAAACCATCATCGTTTTGTCTTGGATCAAGCTCGCTTGGTGGCGCTATGTCAAACTGAGTGTATTTGTCTGTGCAAAGGTAATCCATAGAAAGACTTAAAATTCCAAAAACAGGATATTTAATATAATGAACATTCTTCTTTGTGCCATGTTTGCTATAATTTGTGCCAGACATCTTTAAAGATTTTGAGCCTATCTGTGCGCCTAAACATGGATAGTAATATGATTGCCTAACCACTTCAACAAAACCAATAGGTTCTGGCACTGTCCATTTTAACCCAATTTTAACTTTGTTGTCTGTTGAGCAAACACATGTCCCTTTAAGCTTAAGTTTGTCAAAAAAGAACTTCCAATCAACAGTTGAAAAAGGATTTAAACAAGGACGATTTTCTGCAAATAAATTTGTTGTAAAAAAAACTAAACAAAAACATAAAGCTAAAAATAATAGCAAACTTTTTTTCATCTTACTCCTTTCCTTTACTGCCCTGTAATAAAAGGAATTTCTTCTATAATAATTTGGTTCCCTTCCTGATATATCAAGGTCGGCACTCCTGTTATTTGAAACTTTTCTATTAGTGCCTGATTAGCTATATAAAGCCTGTAATTAGGATATTTTTTCTGTAACTCCAACAAGTCTCCCTGCACAATAACTGCTGCAATATCTTTATGTTTAGCATAAAGTTTTTTTAAAAGAGGCATTTGATAGTCTTTTAAAAATAAATATCTTGATTTAAGCTTTATGTTTTGCAAAACATCTATTGTCTGCCCCTTTTGTGCTATAAGTTTTCCATCAATTATTAAATCTTCAGGCACAGTATATGTAAATGACATTTTCCTTTTTGTTTTCGTTTTAACATCAGGCAAATAAATATCTGCCCTGTATGAATTTTTTATTGCTTTATATATGTCCTCATAAGACACTAATGCCTGTGCCTGTTCAATCTGAGCCATCATATCAGGCTCTTCAATTGGATATGTAGCCCCATATGTGCCAAGATTTATGATTAATGCTATAAGTAAACTACTTAACATCTTTCATTATCGCTTCAGTTATATCTTTAACATTTTTACTTTGCACTACACTTCCTTTTATGGCAATAAAACTACAACCATAATCAGATGGATTAGACAGTTTAGCATTTACCTTTTTTAGATACTCATTCAGTTTTAAAAGCACTTGTTGTTGGGTTTGTATGGTCGCACTTTGCTTTTGTTCCTGAGACTGCGTATTTTGATTGCTGTCTTGTAAAGCATCTTGAGCAATTTCAAGCACTTTTTTGTTGCTTATTTCCCATACATCAATTGTGCAAACACGAACTTCTTTTGTCCTGTTTAACATAATTGTATTAACAACACCAAGTAGAAACGCAAAAATCGCAGCTACCGCTATCCAGTTAAATTTTACTTTAAAATTGTTTCCCATGTTGGCTGTTCCTCCTGCATTTTTTTTGCTTTTTCTATATCATCTTTTGATATACATCCTAATCTAACAAGTACATCTTCTACTGATATTCCAAGTCTAAAAGCCATCTGTCTTGCAACTTCAATTGCAAAGGCAGACACATTAAAATAACGCATAAGAATTTTTTCTATTGATTCCCTTTCAGTAAGCATCCTGATAACTTCCTGAACTGTCATGTTTTTTTGTTTGGCCAGCATTTTTACGCTTAGTTTTTCTGTTGCAGTGGTTGTAAAAAAACCATAAGAAAATTTATCTACAACAAGCCTAACTACTCCATACAAAGGTGCAGTTTCAAAATAAATCTCAGAAAATCTGCCAGGGTCTGTCACCAGAGTTTTAAACCACTCCTTTTCAAACTCTGCCATACTGAGCTTGTTTTCTTTTATTGCCTGCTCAATAGATGCATGCTTCATTTTTAGGTATATCTTATGTGCAGAGTTTTCCCAAATTGCTTTTGTCGTAGGATTTTTATATGCATCATCAATACCCTGCGTAATAACACATAAAGAGCTACCATATTTTCTAAATCTTCTTGCCGCAGACTCCATAAACTCTGATGCAGTAGCAAGTGTAAACAACATCCATGCCTCATCTATATCAACATCGGTTCTTCTTTCATGTTTTGACCATTCAATGTAAACCTCTCTCATAATATGAATTATCAAAGAAAACAAAATGGCAGCTTTAAGTCGCATGTCTTTCTGTGCAATTTCTTCTAATTCAAGCACAACATAATCTTTCGTATAGTATATGTTATTTTCTCCATTAAAATATTTAGAATAAGGTCCATGACTGTATGGATATATGCTCTCGTAAAGTTTCTCTGGTGCCTGATCATCAACTTTGTAATCTTGTGCAATCTCAAGAAAAGCATCTGCTACATCCCTTAGCCCTGCCTGTTTGCCTTTTTTCTGATATGCCATGTTAACTGCTTTAATAATAATAGACGCATATCTTGCAGAAACATTATCCTCACCTGTTTTTGCAATTTGACATGAAATGTCAAGTCCACAAAGAAAACCAACTAAAGGCACGATGCTATCAAGTTCATCAGAATCAATATTGCCATTTGCATCTTCTATAATGTTTGTAAAAAAGTTAAAGCAAGGATTTCTTTCTTCTGTAAGATATATATATTCGCCACCTATCTCCTGGCATAAAAACTCATATGACCTACCAATATCTATTACTCTTACACGCCTTCCTGATGCAAGGGCATGAACATGTCTGTTTGAGGTATTAAAAGATTTTCCACCGCCTGATTCCGCAACAATAGACACATTAAAATTTGTTGCGGAATCATATCGGTGAAAAAATACAATTCCACCTTTTCTGCCTATGTAAAGCTCATCTGGGTAACTTGATCCATTAACATCACTAATCAAAGGAATCATGGTAGCCAGATTTGCATCAAAAAGTGTAGTTCTTCTATTTAAAAATTTATCTCTTTCCTTTATATGGTTTAAAGGCAACGACTCAAGTAAAGCAGCAACCATGTTTTTGTCTTTTTCTCTTTCAAGTTCAAACCCTTCTTGTGCAAGCTTATTTATTGCTACCTGAGAAACATAATCTACATCTTGCTTTGTCTGATCAGCAATAAAAAGAGTCAAATAAGACGGCAAAGGTATAGCGTTTTCTTCAATTAAGTGTGCAACATATCTTGCTTCTTCTGCTTTTTTGGCAATTTTTGGAAAAAATCTTGCAAGCGCATTGCCCTCAGACTGCCTTATATTCTCTGCCGTTTTAGCCATTATTTTTAGCTTTGTTTTTTTCCAATCTGTCATTTTCACAGACAGACAAAAACCAAAAGGGCATGAAAGAGGTGGTTCAATCTCTCTTGAATCCCACCTAAAAAGTATGTTGTTAAAATCCCATAAACTTAACTTGCGTGGATACTTTGTTATTGTAAAAACTCTAATATATTTTTCTTGCCCATTCTGTCTTATTTGCAAGTCTGTATTGAAGTGTAAGTCTTCTATAATTTTTATTTCTGTATTTAAAGAAACAATTTGCCTTCGAAATTCTCTTTGTGAATCATATTCGTATATTCCCTGTGTGTCACAGTTAAAAATTTCTCTTAAAATAGTTCTTAACTCCGTTGCAGAAACTTTTACAGGATGTAAATCAAGTCCCTTGAGCATTCCTTTTACATTTGCTGCTATTGATTTTGCTATTCTATATGTCTGTTCAATATTGTTCCCAAAAGCTGAAAAAGGAATTAAAAAAGAAATAAAATTATGAAAAACTCTTGGTTTAAATTTTATCCCTTCCCAAAAACCTTTTTTTGCAGCTTGTTCAAAAAGAGACGCCCTTTTTTCTATGATTTCTTTTATTATCCCAGGATTATCTACATTTGGAGTATAAGAATGAAAAGCCCTATATGCATCAATATAGGGCTTTATGTTTTCAGATGCATAACAGAAAAACTGAATAACTGTATCAATAGGATAAGAAAACTTAAAAATCTGCATAAACCTGTTTTCATGCACATCCCCCACAAATGGTGGAATAAATACCCTATAAACAAAACCAATGCCTTCTATTGTTTCAAATAAAGTATATTCTTTATCGTCTTCAGCCCACAAATAAGTAAAAAAATCAGAAATCCCTGTTGACTCAAAAATAGCCCTAAAAAGATGATTCAAGCTTTTGTATTGTATATTTGCTTTATTATTGCTGATATCCTGCCTTCTATTGATTAATTTCAAAAGCATTCTCTACCTCCCTGCCATCAGGCATGACCCATTGACCTTTGTTTACAATTGTAAAAACATAAAAACCCATGATATAGTTGTTTTTACTGTCTTGAAAAGGATATATATATACACGCCTTATTTCCTCTGCCTTACGAACAGGTAGAGGAAATATAGAATAATTACCACTATTAACATTACCAGCCTTATCATCTCTAATTTCTACGCTTTTGTTGTCCTGCTTTGAATTTTGCTTTGTTTTATCTTTTTCATACTGTTCAAGAATTGATTCTTTAGCTTTATATATACCCATAGGGTCCCCACAAACTCCCCCTACTGCATTACCTTTGCAAGCAAAATCTTCTTCTCCAATCGTAAACATAGATGCACAACCTGAAACTACAAAGGCAAACAATACAAAAATTAAAAATTGTCTCATTTCAATTCTCCTTTAAAATATTTTTCAAGCACATTTTTGATAAACCCTTCTACCTTTTGTCCATTCTCTAAAACAAAAAGTGGCGTCCCCTGTAATTGCAGTATCTCCCCCACAAGCGCATGCTTTGCAAGCTTTTTTAAACCTTCTTCACACTGTTTTTCTTTAAGAGTTTTTCCCTCCTCAATCTCCTTTAAAGCCTTAACTGCATCTTTTGAACAAAGTATTTGAACGCTTTTCGCTTTAGCTTGTGGATGTAACTGCTCAATTGGAACAAGAAAAACATAAAGAGTGAAGTTGTTCTGAGTCATAAGCCATTGAAATGCTTGTTTACAGAATGGACAATCAGGATCAGTAAGCATTACAAGTTTTTTAGAGCCATTACCCTTTGTAATTGTTATTGCATCGTTTAATGGAATCTTAGAAAAATCAACTTTATTTATTTCTTGATACTTAGCTGCTGTTAAGTTTTCCATTGTTCCTGGATTAAAAATTGCACCAATAACAATATACTGCAAATTTTTTGTTATATAGACAATATTTTTATGCCCGCTAAAATTAACAACTGTTTCGTATAAGTCTCCTATATCTTTTATGCTTTCAACTGTAGCATTGTTCCTGATTAACATTGCCTTTATTGCTTGCTCATTGCTGTTTTGTTCACTTTGTTGTTCTTTTTGTTCGGCAAAAATAACTGTTCCTGTCATTACAATAAAAACAAATATAACTGCAAATAATACTAAAGCTTTCTTCATTTCTTTTCCTCCTTTGTGTCTTGTTTTGCTTGTTGAGTTTGTGACATCTGTGACGCCACTATATCATAGAAGTTATCCTGAGTAACTCGTTTAAGTACGCCATGTTTTATAAGCACTGTCACTTTTCGTCCTGGTTGAACCTCAATTACTGGATAAATTTGCTCTGCAATCTTTATAAAAAACTGTGCAATTCTGCCTGTTGTTCTCTCAACTGCTTGACCTGCAGCAGACTTCCAAATATCACTGTCTTTTGTTGTTGTTTCAAGAGAACCAAGTGGAGAAACGGCTGTGGTTGTTGCAGTAGCTCTTAACGCAGATCCACCCAAAGACAATACATCAGCCCAAAAAGACTTTGCAATCACTGAACCTTGTCTTGATACAAGACGCCCTGTCACACCGACTTTCCCATCATCGCCAAGCACCCACCCCTCAACTGAACCAGCATAAAGATTGCCTTTTTTATCTCTACATTGCATTGATATCAACCTAAGCATTGCTTTTTCGGATGATACTGCTCCATACCCTGAGGCAAGTGCCATACAGTTCTTCAAGTCTATTTCTTTGCCTCCTGCAGTCACTAAAGCAGACTCAAGAGAAATTAACATAGGTTGTGGTTCCTGTTGCCCCCATTGGAAAGTCGGTGCATCCATTCCTGTAAAAGTTAAGCCAACAGCAATACCCATTGGAAGATTGATATTGTCTGTTTTGGATGTATCTGGAGAACTTAACTGTTTATTGTCTTTGTTATTTTTTTTGAAGTCTATGCTCTTAAAAACAGGTTGCACTTGTGGTTCAGCTTTAATTGACATTCCTGCATTACCAGGTAGTGGTGGTGGTGGCACCGCAGGCATTGATTCCTTTGCAGATTTTTTCTCTTTTTCAAGCTCTACTTTTTCTTTCTCTTTTTTTTCAAGTTTGGTAGAAATGTCATCAAGCTTTTTGGTTATGTCTGTTAAAGCCTTATCTTGCTCTGATATTCTTTTCTCTATTAATGTCTTCCAATCTTGCTCCAAAGCTTGTGGATTCACTATCTCTCCTCTTTTTGCATCCTTTGGTGCTTCTATTAGCTTTGCTTTTTGTTTTTGTTCTTCTTGCGTCTTTTTGTGAAAAACAGGAATAATCATGTCTTTTAACGAATACCCAAGAAACATTAAGCCTACAACTCCAATAATTATCGTTATTACCTTGTTTCTTAAAGATGCCAACCTTTCATCTGCTGTTTGAATTTTTATCTCCTGAGGATATACAGTTTCTTTCTCACTTTGTGATTCATTATGTTTATCGCTAACTGCTTTAGCAGTACTTTCTTGCTCTTTTTTTTGTTCGTCAAATGTATAAAATAAACCAAACTTAGGTTGCTCTTCTTCTGGTCTGTTTAATGTTTGAGTAGCCTGAATATATTCTTTATGTTCTTTTTGAATAGTTTTCTTATCAGGCTTGATAAACTTTTTTAAAATTCTTTTTATCATTCCCTCACCTCTTGTTCATTTTTTTCTAACAACAGCAACACATGTTGAAATTTGCTCAGATTTCCTTTCACTTTCAGAAGTTATAGGTTGAATAAATTCTCTGCTTAGTGATACCGCCAAAGGCTTGCCTGCTACTTTAGAGATCACTACCTCAAGCAACTTTGAGTCTTCCCTTATTTGCAACACATTTTTTGTTTTATTTATGATATCAATAAAAACCACCTTAACAGGCTCTTTAGTTGATACAATTTCCTTTTTGAATACAAAAAGTAGTTCTGGCGTTTCATAAACTTGAGAAATTTGATTAGAATAAAAACCTTCTGGTTTTTCTCCTCTAATAGCTTTCCCTATCAGGTCAATAAGATAATCAACATAAGGATAATTTAATTCAGACATACATTCTGTGTTTGTAGAACTAACGCTTTCACTCTCATCAATAATTTCAATATAAGATGGAGTGTCAAACTGTGGTCTTAATGTGATAACATATGTCTGTTTTGAAGTCGTTACAACAAAATCTGTATCTTGACCTTGAACAGGAACAACAGAAAACTGCTTTTCTCCCTTGCCAATAGATTCAGAATTTATACAGTTAGAGCCAAATTTATTATCTGAACAAAACTTAGAACTTCCAACGCTTTCAATCTGATATGGAAACACAATAACATTTGTTACTTTTGATGCTGGAATTGTAACAGGTACTCCACGATATTTTACTACAATCTTGCTGTTTTTGTTTTCTTGAACTTCCGTTAAAGGCACAATTGAAGAAACAGAAACAGGACAAGCTTTTGTCTGCGATTCTTTGGTTAATTGAGTTTGCACTGCTTGTGGCTCTAACTGTTGACCTATTAGCTTTTCACTTGAAAACTCTGCTGCATAAATGTTGCTTAACATTAATGATGATGCTATTAAAGCTACTGCTAAACTACTTCTCCACATAGCCAAAATCCTCCAATTGTATTCCGTCTTTACTATACTTTATGTCAACATAATAAAGTCTTCTTTGTTTGTTTTTAACGCTTTGCCCTGATACAGAAACCTCCCTTGCAACATCGCCTTCCACTTCAACCCTCCACAGCTCTCTTGTGAGCCATGTTACCTTCCATGTTGCCTCATCAGGATGAAACTCTTGATAAGCATTTGTCTTTTTTACTTCATCAAGAATAGAAAGAAGTTTTGGTCTTAAGTTTTTGTCACCTTTTGAGCTTGTGTATCTCAATAAATAATTTGCTTTTGCTTCAAAGTTTTGTGGACTATATTCAGAAATTACATCTATAAAATGCCTTCCCCAAAGCTCTATATAACCTTTATTGTTGCCTGCAACAACTGATGTGTTCTCATAAGTGCCAGATGGAAAAGTAATTGTTATATTTCTATTAAAAGCAAGCTTTGCTATAATCCATAATTCAACCCAATTAAACAAAGCCAATACTACAACAATAATTAATAAAACTTTTACGGTTCTATCAAACTTATTCCAAAGCTCAATGCCTTTAATCATTCTACAAACTCCTTTTCCGTAACTGGCGGAACTCCCTTTGGAGTCTTAAAACCAAACCAGTATGGAATGGTTAAATAAAAATTTCTGTTAAATCTTTTTTTAAACCTGTCATAAAATAAAGCAGCTACCACAGCAAACACAGGTGCGAACATAACATTGCGAAGAATAAATACCGTCGCAAAAAAACCAATTACAAAAACCATAAAAGTATCATAAGGAACAAGCCCTCCAACCTCAGGAATGCTATCAATATACTCTGTTTTTGGTATGTATCTTATTTTTTCCTGTGTTTGCTGTGGCATGTTCCACCTCCTTTTTTGTAAATTAACAAATTAACCCCAATTAACACCCTTGCCAGTATTAACACAAGAAGTTGCTATTCCACTTGCTCCACCACCAAGAAATGCTCCAATTAATGCATATACTAAAGACATCCAGCCTCTGCCAAGCAGTAGTGCTACTACCCCTACAACCACTCCTATCAATCCTGCTACAAGAACCCCAGAGCCTTCCCATTCAGATTTCGCCTTGTCATAGATAGGCTGCAATGCATCCGCATGAGAAATGGCAGGCAAAACTAAAGATAAAACCAATGCGATAACTAACCCTATAACTTGAGAAAGCACTACAACTGCCATAAAATCGTTTTCGCCATTCTTTGCTTTGACCATTGCTTCACACATCCACAGATATACCTTACTTAGAATGTCTTTAAACTTCATTTTGTCACCTCCTTTTAGTTAATTTTTTTGTAAGTTTTAATGTCTGATGGATTTCCCATAATTTCTTCTTTTAACCTTTCTTTGATAAACCTAACCTTTTTAAGTAAAATATCTTTGTCTTTTACAAAACTATTGCTTATCTCTTTTTCAAGTTCATTTGCATGATACGCTGCACGCTGTAACACTTGTATGTCCTCCTGAGTATAAGAAAAGCTCGCGGTAACCAAACCAAAAAGAAACAAAAAAAATATAAAATAAGAAGTTAACTTTTTCATCTTACAATCACCTCCACTCTTCTATTATCTGCATCTATATCTGATATATAACAACATTTGCCTTGACCTGAAACTGTTATTTTTTCAGATAAAACTCCATTTTTAATAAGAAACTCTTTCACAGTGTTTGCACGCTTTAAAGCAAGACTATCGTTATACTGCTTTGTTCCAATTTTATCTGTGTATCCGTTAATTTTTATTTCTACTACATTGGATTGCTTAATTTGTGGTATAAGACTTAGAAGTTTTTGCTTTTCCTTTGCCCTTAAAACAAAACTGTCAAAATCAAAAAAAACTGTAGTGATGCTAATTTCCTTTTTAATCTCCTGGTGCCGTTTTTCTGTTTCTGGTTTTAGCATAGAAAGAATTTCTTCTTTAGTAAAAACATTAACAGGTCTTTGTTTTTTAGCAAAATACTCTTCTTCTTCATTACCATCTGTTAAAAACGCTTTAGATTCAAAATACGCTTTCTCTGTATAGTAATATTGCTGAAACCCTGGATAAACCATATAAACAACATCCTTTTGTTCTGATTGGGCAGGTAAAAGCATCGTTGTCGCTAAAAATAAAACTGAAAAAAACATATTTTACCCCCTAATAAAAAAGCTTTTATAATTAAAAGAGAGGCAAAGTAACTTATAACCACTCAAGAACTTCGTCTTTAATAAGAGATTCTAATGCAGATACAACATCACTCCCAAAACCAGGCTCTTTTTGCTTTATAAAAGATAAAGCTAAATCTCTGTCACAATTAGACCGATAAGGCCTGTCACTTCTTAATGACTCATAAACATCCGCAACAGCAACTATCCTTAAATAAAGATGAAGATTTTTTTTTCCATGCATATACCCTGAGCCATCATTTCTTTCATGATGGTATAACGCAAGATTATTGGACATATAATGCAATGCATTGTCATGAAAACATGTTACAAGTCTTTGCAATAAATGCGATCCAGAAATAACATGAAACTTTATAAGCTCTTTTTCAACAAAATTAAACCAGCCTGGTTTGTTTAAAATACTTTGTGGCATGCACTTTTTCCCTATATCGTGAAACAAGGATGCCTTGCTAATTACATTTGCAGTAGCCTTATCCAAACCAAATCTAAGTCCTAAAAAATAAACAATTTCTGATACTTTTTTAGAATGATTCATCCAATCAATTATTGACATTAAATCTGATTCATTACCATTATTTTTACAATCATACAATGTCTTTATGAAGTGTAAATAAAAAACAAGATCTTCCATGTTCATAAAAAATACAAAACCATTTAAATACACTTGTTTAAGAAAAAACAATGTGTTGTAATCAAGCTTTGCATTTTCTATAAAAATTACTACATGACCATCTTTTGGTAAAACCTGTAACAAAGGCTCTGTTAAAAACTTTCCCTCAATAACTATAATATCTCCATCTCTCTTTATAAATTCTTGAGTTAAAGAGGCACTAAGCAAAACTATATCATAGTCTTCCTGTAAACCAACAGGAACACTATTTTTCCTTTCTTGAAATGTTTTGTCAAAACAAAGCCAAATAAGTTGCATATACAATATGCGTGAAAAAGAGTAACCTTATTTTTCAAAGGTTTCACAAGCATAAGGTGGAATAATAGATTCTATTTCTCTTAACTTTCCTTCTTTCTTTGCTTCAAGTTCTCCTGCAAAAACACCAAAAGCTTCTTGTGCTTTAATAGGCACATATAGCGCCCTGTGTTTTTGCCCAGATTTCATCTGAACAATAAATGGCGCAGAAAAATACCCATCTTGAATTAAGGAAGTTTCTATTGCGTTTTTATGATGTTGTATCTGCTTTAAAACTGTGTAAATATAATCTCTCTTTTGAGATTCATCATTTTCAGCTAAAAGCAAATCATGTATCCCTTTTTGAGACGCCATTTCTTTAAGTATCATCCAAATCAGTCTCGGTTGAACATAAACCAATCCATCAGGCATACTACAAGCAAGCCATCTTCCTGAAATTACTTGATTAACATAAGACAACAAAATTTGTAAAAACTCTTCTACATTAAACCAATTTAACTCAAGCTCTTTTAAACAAACAGACTCTTTGCCTTCATCAGTTGTAGAAATAAATATATCGCTTGCAGGTATGGCTTGTTTGTTGTCTTTAGAGAAAAAAGAATCTGTAAGGAATACATTTGGAATAGGCGCTTCTTTAGAAATGTCTTTGGAAATGGTTTGATGAGTTTGATGGAGAAAATGGTGTTTGTTTCTAAGGTTTGATTGTTGGGTTTGATTTTCTGTTTGATTTTGTTTATCTTCATCTTTATTAAGTTCAACAAACTGCACATCTGGCTCTGGCACATTTGGGTCAGACTGATTGAGTTCTTCTTCGGTGGGCTTATATATATTAATATTTTTTTGAACAAAAATTAATTCACGCCTTCTTGCTCGTTGGTCTGCCTCTTTCAATGCCTCCCCTAAGAAATCTTTAGGTTTTAAATGATGGTCTCTAATTGCTTTCAAAATATCATCTGCGTAAACAAGTTCTTTAAATGATTGTATTGAGTCAAGTACTGTAACAGAAATAAAAGGATGATCTCCTAATGTGTAATATTGGTTTCTAAACTTTGGCAGCTTGCCTAAATCATGCCCAAGTGCAGCAATAAGTGCCTTTGGAGCATTAGCACCAAAAGGCACTATTGTTAAAATTTCTTCGGCTACATGAATGGTGTGTTCTGTTAAAGATATTTTAGAAAGCATCTGAAATGTATTTTGAGGTAGCTTGCTTTCTGTCTCTGATTGACCTGAAACAACGCTTGAAACTTCTCCTTCTGTATCAAGCAAAGTTAAAATATCAATAATTACTTTTTTAACATTGCCTGTAAAGTAAAGTTTGCCATCAAGATATTTTTTATAGAAATCAGAAATTACAGGGCTAAAAAAATGAACTTTTTCAACACCATAATTAAGCTGGCTTTGCATATTTTTCCATAAAATTGCAAGTTCTTCAAGTTTAATTTTTACTTCCTTTCTTTTAGCCCAAATTACAGAAATATCCTGTATTGATAAAATTTGTTTTCCAGTTTCAGGAGCGCTATTAGAAGAAAAATCAGGACTTGTTGTTTTTATTTCTGTAAACTTAGGTTTTATGAGCTTAGACAAGCTCCATAAAACCAATGCTAAACCAATGAGCCCAAATAAAATTTTCATACACCAACTACCTGTTCTTCAGCTGAAATTTTCGGAAATTGTATTTCTATATATGTATCATCCACATCTATTGTTTTCCCATAATACTGCCCAGTATAAGTCATCATATAAAATCTGCGTGGTTGTAAATTTAAAATCTGTTCAGGTTTTACAAGTGGCTCTTCTACATCCTTATTGATAATACTTCCATCAGGAGATATAGCAGGAGAAAATCTTCTTATCGTGCCAAAATGTTTAGCTGCATACTCTGCAGTATCAATATCAGGAACACGCATAAAAATCTTCGTATTTGCATTATCAAGAATTGAACGGCCAAAATCACGCCCTACTTCTTTAAAAATTTGATTTACCGACTGATTAAAGGCATGCACCCAAACACCAGCACCACCTGCTTTTGCAAACAAATCTTCTATTCCATAATAAAGCACATTTTGTGCCTCATCAATATAAACAGCAAGTGGTGGATCAACCTGTAACCCAGATAAAAACACTCGCCCAACAAAAGTTTTAATCATGCTTACTATTACTTTACCAAGCACTTTTGCGGCATCCTCTGTTAGCATTGCGCCAAGATGTGCAACAAGGATTACTCTTTTACCTTCTTCAAGCCTTTTAATAAACCTGTTTTCATCTGCTTTCCCTACAATCTTACCAATATTTCCAGAGCTTAACTGCATTAATGCAACTCTTAATGATGTTGAAATTTTTGAATAATACTCCTGTGGTGAAGACACAATCTTTTTTAAATTTTTCGCTACATCTTTTGCTTCTGGTAAATCTATCATCTCTATTTCTTTTAAAAGTTCTGCAAGGTCTTCTTTGCTCATTCGGTCTTTTATTTCATTGATATTGAAATTATGCTTTCTGTTTTCTGCTTTAGCCTTAATCAACAAAGATTGCACTAAAACCATACTGATTTCAAACGCAACTTTGTAGAAAAATGGATCATCAACTGGTACCCCCGAAATAATATGGCTTACAAGCTCCTCTGGCATATAATAATATGCCAGAGGGTCTATAACAGCAGAATACTCAGGAAAAATAGGAGTGACAAAAATAAGGTCTTCATACCTATTTTCTTCAAATGCAACTTGAACTATTTTTGAAAAAAGCTTAATATCACACTTTGGGTCAATAACAACAACAGAATAATTTTTTCTAATATCTTGTTCCACCATAGCCTCTATACTCCTTGTTTTTCCAGCCCTCGTTGTACCAAAACACCACATATGTCCTTTTCTATGTGAGTCTGGAATTTTAATTATTGTTTTTTGCTTTTCTGGGTCTTTTAATTTTTTACCTATGCCAATATAAAGACATTTTTCTTTAGACTGAAGATATTTTTTTCCTGTTTGTTTACTAATAGAAAGCCCTAAAAGCCCCTTCAAAACTCTTGTAAAAATCATCCAAAAAGTGCTTGCCATTATGTGCCCCTTTCTTTTTAATATTTTACAATGATCCCCTCTTTAAGTATTTCAGAAACTTTTTTTATATACTCCTTTGGAATTCTTTCTTGTGCTTTTATTTCTGTGTATGCGCCAGCAATACGCTTTGTAGCTTTTATTTCTATAAAAACTCCATTTTCAATTAAAATATTTCTTAATAAAGCCTCAGGAAGAGAAATTGAATTTCTACTTACGGTTATAACTACTTTTGGTATTTTATCAACCACAATGCCCCGTACGCTTGTAACAAAAAAGTGCAAGTAAAGACCCTCCCAATATTGCCCTCTTTCTTTCGGTGTTTGATGCTCAAGAGGGCAAACCCCTACCAACACCCTGCCACCTTCTGTTACAGCGTACGGGTTTGTAAATCTCACATATAGTGCATTATTAGTTGTTTTTTTAATAATTTGCCCCCACACAATAGTTCTAATAACTTTTTTTGCATCAATATATATCTTATGCGCATGTAAACACTGAAAACGATACTCAAGAAAAGCTTTTGCTTTTTTAACTACGCCTTTACTTATTTGCCTTGGGCTTAATTCTTTAAGTGTATCATTGTAAAAAACAATAATTTTACAGCTTGGTTTAAGGTAAACTTGAACATCAGCGTTTAAACTATCACTAAAACTATAACTTAACGCAAACTCAGCGTGCTCAATTGCTTCGTCAAAAGACAGTTCGTATTTTTCGGCAAGTAGTTCTATTGCATCAACAATTTGCCCAAAAAATTCTACTTTTTCTTTATCCACAATTTTCTTTATCCACAATAACAGATTTAGCTGTCATTTTCTTTTTTTTGTTATAAAAAGAGTATCTTATAAGGATAAGTCTAACTGTGGTAACTTTATTTTTTTTCTTTTTTCTTTTAAAAAGAAAAAAAAATAAAAAGAAAAGCGGGCAAATTTTTCATAAAGAAAAATTTGCCCGCTTATTTTCTTGAAAAAAATTTTTTTCTTGAAAAAAAAGAAAAATATTTTCTTGATCAAGAAAATATATATATCAAGAAAATATATCAAGAAAAATTTTTCTTTATGAAAAATTTTTCTTGATATATACCTTATTAATATAACAAACTCCCGATTTTGCACATTTATACTTCTTTATTTCCTTTATTTTCAAGGTTTTACTAAAAAATAAGAGTCGTTTTTCTGTCTGGATTAAATGAGTTCCTCTTCGGATTAAATGAGTTCCTCTTCGGATTAAATGAGTTCCTCTTCGGATTAAATGAGTTCCTCTTCGGATTAAATGAGTTCCTCTTCTGGAAATTTCTGTAGATGAGCCGAGGTTTCTCTAAAAACTATTTTAATTCAAGCTCTTTAAGCCTAATTTGAATTGCCTCTTTTGACACACAGAATATTTCAGATAAGGTTTCTACGATGTTTTCTGTTTTTTTGTGTTTATAAAAATATTTAATCACAAAATGTTTTGGCATAAGAATTTCGGACGCAAAAATATCACAAAGTTTTTCCATTCTATTTTTAGCTTTATATGAAAGATTTGTTGCATATGTTGCATATTTGTCATGCCCAAGCGCAATATGTGCAATTTCATGAGCTATTGTAAAAATTTTTCTACCGTCTGTTTGTCCGGCGATATTAACTAAGATAAGATAAGCAGGTTTGTTTTTTATTTTTTTTTTAATGGGCAAAACACATCCACAAAAATCTTGTTCAGCGTAAATAGGAATAACTTCTGCATTGTAAAATCTTGCAATCTTAAGAATATCAACAGGTGGTTCTGTAATGTTATTCTTTTTTAGTATTTGTCTGGCGAATAATCTAACATCTTCATACTTCGTTGTAAATATTTGATGGTGAGTATTATACAATTTGTTTTCACCTTAGAACGCATATTGTGATTTGTTATATTTTATCAGAATTTTATCAGAAAAAATCATTCTTCATTTTTTTGCCTTTTTTGGCTTTGATTTTTTTTGAATGTTTTTAAAATTGTTTCAATTGCGGTAATAATACTATCAAGGCTTTCTGCTGGAAGTTCTCTTAAACTTCTCATGAGCGTGAAAACAGATTGTTTTTCTAAAAATTCATTAAACTCTTCAGGAATATAGCCTGCTTTTAACAAATATTCATCAACATTTTTATGCAAAAGATGAGCGATCTTAATGACATCTATTCTACTAAGTTGAGCTTTTCCATCCAGAACTTTTTGGATAAGTTTGTAATTAATTCCAAATTTCTCAAAAACAGAAGGGTTGATGCCTTGTATGTCCTTTTTTAACATTGAAATAAATTCTTCTGGCATAGAAATTTCTGAAACAATTTCGTCTTCACTTTTAAGCATTAACCTATGTTTTAACTCGTTAGGTGCTTTAATCTGTGTCAATAAAAAAAGCATTTTTTCTCTGATTTCCTTTTCATGTTTAGCATCTTTTGCTAATACCTTTGCAAGTTGCACGAGTAGCTCTTCAGATGGAATACGAAGTCCTTTTTCAATATATGAAATATGAACATAATTTACGCCTACTTTTTTTGCAAGTTCTTGCAAATTTAAGCCTTTTTCAAGCCTAAGTTCCCGTATGAATTTTCCAAGTCTTAGTTCTGGAGTAATCATTTGGTTACCTCTTTTGCTTATATATAAAAAAACAGTAAAAAAATATAACATAAAATTGCAAAGCTTGACAAATCTTTTTTGATATGTTAAATTAACATAACAAGATATGTTATAATACATATGGAGGGAGAGATGACAAAGCAAGAAAGGCTTGCAAAAAAAGAGACAATAAAAGAAATGATTTTAAACTTGCGTGCGCAAGGCAAAAGGTATGAAGAAATTGCAGTGGAATCGGGAGTAAGTATAGACACATTGCGACGAATACTGTATTGCAAAAAAAACATTCCAGGCCAGATAACAATCAGAAAAATTATAAATTATTTGAGCAAAAATGCGTAAAAAGGAGGTAGCTGTTGGAAATTAGCGTTGATGATGTAAAGATAGTAAGCGAGGAATATTTGATGAGCAAGCTTGGGTTGAGCAGAAGCTACATAAATAAACACGCAAGGGCAATGGGAGTAATAAAGAGAAAACCAAGAATGTTTTTTTTACATGAAGTAATTAACTTTTTGCACGAGCAAGCAGAGCGCAGTAAAATGAAGGCAATGCAAAAGGAGGTATCAAAAAATGTAAGGCAGATGCAAATAAAAAAAATGTTTGAAGAAGTTCAAAAGAAAAATTTGAAAGAAAAAAGGAGGTGACAGAAATGAAAAAAAAGAAAGCAATACATGAACAATACGACGAATACCAATATGATGAAGATGAGATATGGGAAAAATACATGAGAGAACACCAGGAAGAAGAGCAGGAAATGAAGAGAGAGCTTAAAAAAAGGGTAAAAAAAAGATATAGAAAATAGTTTTTATTTTTTTTAGACAAAATATAACATAACTTGTTATATATGTATAAAAAATGAAATGCCAAGGAGGGAAAAATGAAAACAAAAGCAACAGTAAAAAGCGTAATAACGCAACAGGAATGGCAACAAATATCAGACGTATATATAAATTTTCCAGGCATGCTGCGACAAGTAAGGTATGCAATGCAATATTCAGGACGAATGATATCAAACGAAGACATAGAGTATGAAGCGATAATGATTGTGGCGGAGGCACTGCTCAAGTGCAAAAATGAAAAACAATGCAGTAGTTGTGCGTTTCTAAAGTGCAGCACATTTGAGGGTGCATTACAGCGTGAAGCACAAAGAAGATTTCAAAAACAAAAGGTTTCAAACAGAAAATATGCCATAGTCCCGTATATAGAAAACGATGACGGCGACAACGGAGAAAAGCACAGACTTGCGACATACAAGAATCCAAGATATACGCATCAACTTTGCGTTGTTGGAGATGTGGATGGAGAAGATGTGGATGGAGAAGAAGAATTCAGACAAGAGAGAGAAGCATTGAAAGAAAAAATAGAGAGATGTGAAACTTTGAGCGGCAAGGAAAGAAAAGCGTGGGAGTTATTTTTGGCCGGATATGACATACAAGTTGTAATGCAGAAGTTGGGTTACGCAAAAAAACAAGGCGTGTATATGTTGATCAAAAGAAGTTTAATCAAAATTAGGAGCGAGTATGGTGTATAAAACCACAGAATGTCCATTTTGTAAGGGCAAAGCAAGAGTTTTCAAATATATTACAATATGTACTTCGTGCAACAGGAGTATCCCGTTAAAACAAGACAAAGAAGAGGCAATAGATGCAGTAATAGTGACAGATTCAAATGTCGTTTTTGAAAATTTTGCGAAAGTTATACAAAAAACATATCGTGCGCAAATAGTTGTTCCACCTATGTTTGAGCGAAATGAGAGGGTTTTTTTCTTTTATACAAAAAAAATCAATGAGAACCTGTTTTTTCGTGTTTGCAGCGATATCATGTCTGTGTCTCAGAACATATATGTGTATACGCATGATGAAGAATATTTTTTAAGTTTTTTAAAGAAGGGCAATATACACAAGGAACTGAAAAAAATGATTTTTCATTCCTTTGAAACAAGTATATTCGCCCTTAAAAACTCCATAGAAAAATTGCCTGCAGAGCTAAAGAACAAACTACTGGACGATTTTCTTGCGTCGTATTTGCATGTCATTTCTGACGAGGTATCGCTTTCGGCATGTGAAGAGATTTTACGGCAAAAAACAGATGCAATTTTTAATTTTATTTTGAAGTAAGGAGGTTGTAATGTCTGAGTACATAAAAAAATATGAACGCCTTTTAGGGCAAGATTTAATCAAAAAGGGCAAGAATTATTTTGCTCTATGTCCCTTTCATGCTGAAAGTAATCCGTCCTTTTGTATATATCCTGATACAGGACGGTTTCATTGCTTCGGGTGTGGGAAAAGCGGTAACTTTGCGGATTTTCTGCGACTAATTAAAGACCCAGAAAAAGAACCAAAAGATACAGAAGATGAAAATGTTCAACCAGGAAGAAAAAAAGCGTCTCCTGATGATTATCAAAAACATATTGAATACATATATTTTTCACCCACAGGCGAAAAATTATATGTAAAGCATAGATATGAAAATCCACGCAGAGATGATATTCCTAAGAAAACATTTTTGATTGAGTTTTATGAGGGAAATAAAAACAAGAATTTACATTTTTATGGGTTGCCTGCTTTGCCTGCACTTAGTGAAAACCATGAAACAGAGATTTGGTTTGCAGAAGGAGAAAAGTGTGTGGAGGCGATACTGATGGCAATGGAGCAAAGTGAACAAAACTATGACGCTGTAGTGCTGGGATATGTGTTTGGCGATAAAGAATTTGAGTCCTTAGTTAGCTTGTACCCTGAATTTTGTAAATTATTTATCGGCAGAAAATCCGTAATTTTTGCTGATAACGACGAAATAGGCAGAAAAAAAGCTGAAAAAGTTATTGAATGGCTTAAGAAATTGAAGGTTAAGAAAATAGATATAGTTCAGTTTAAGAATTACAGGCAAGGGTTTGATATCGCAGATTTTCTTGAGGAGCATACTCTTTCTGATGCACTCATTCTTTCCGAAAATGTATTTGAAAAAAGAATGTTTTCGGGCTCTGTGTACGACTTTATTTCAGAGGAAGATGAGACAGAAGATGTTCGGATAGGAGGAAACTTTCAAATTACCCAGGGCGTAATTACACTCTTAGCTGGAACAGGTGGAGTGGGGAAAAGTATGTTAAGCATATATTTAGCTTGCGAGCTGCTTTTTGAAGGGAAAAATGTTATGATAGTTTCGTTAGAGGATTCCATTCGGCAAATTAAAAAAAGATTTCGTCATATTTTTCATCGTTTTTCAAAAAAAATTCCTGAAAACTCAATTCTTACGGTTGTTGAGTATACAGATTCAGATGAAAACATATCTGAGCTATTAAAAGATGCTTTTACTGACCACGATGTGGTTTTCATTGATCCAATTGCTGCGTTGCTAAGAAACGAAAATGATAATTCAGAGATTGCAAAACTTGTTAGAACCTTAACAACTATTGTCCAAAAATACAACAAAAATCTAATTCTTGTGCATCATACGAAGAAATATTTGATGGGCAATTCAAAAGACAGAGAGTTAACCAAAGAAGATTTGTATGAGGCTGTAAGGGGAGCATCTGCGCTGGCAAATGCAGTGAAGCACATTATGCTTGTTCGTAGGTTAAAGGAAGATATACGGCATCTTGAAGTTATTACGCTAAAAAACAATTACTTTCACCTGAATAATGATTTCATTGTAAAGAATATTCTTGATTTTGATTCAGAGTTGATTGCACCTATTGAGCTTGTTCCTTTTGTTTTTAGCGCAGATACTACAGACATTGACAAAAAACAAGTAAAAAAGAAACAGAAACCGAAAAACAACGAAAACATGCAAGGGTTGTATAAGAAAGGAGTTTCTTTTGATTTTGAAGAATAAAAAACAATATAATGTTTTTGCAGACAAAAAAAGGCTTATGCCCAAAAGCATTGACAGGCTGGCAGTTTTTACAAAAAAACAAGAGCATTTTACGATATATGGGAGTTACAAACTTTCTAAGCCTCTGTCGCAAACCGATAGAGACATCTTTGATGCAATTGCAGCCACTGGTGTTCATGGAGAAAAAGATGGACAAAAGGCTTATTTATTTGACTTTTCTGAGGTCTTAAGGTTCCTTGGGCACAAAAATCATGCTAATGATACATGGTTAAAAGAAAAACTTAAAAGTCTTGCCGAGATTGTTTTGACCATCAAAACAGAAAGATATGAGATAATTGGGCATATTGTTTCGCACGTTATAGTTTCTTATAAACCAAAAAATTTACCAAAAAATCAAAGCCGATTTAGACAGGGGTATTTAGCACTAATTGTTTTCTCTAAAGAGTTTTCAAAGCTATATGAAAAAGACTATATTATTTGGGCAACGCCCAAAATAGTTAAGGCAATCATTGACCTGCCACATGATTTTTTGAAAGCGATTGTTAGGTTTTGTTTAACGCACGAAGAAATAAATATGACACTTGAATCTATTCTTGAACTGATTGGATATAGTGGCATTCAAAAGAGATATTATAGAAAAATCAGAAAAACTCTTATTGAATATGCAGAATATTTTTGGGAAAATTTTGCAATTAAAGTCGTTAAGAACAACAGCAACGGAGTCATTATTCTTTATAAAAAAAATTCAAAACTTATAGCAATTGATTATAAGCCTGAATAGATGTTGTAGTTACCATTTATATCTTTTTTTTAAGAAAAACTTTTTAGGAGAAGTAAAGAGATGAAACAACTTATACTTTGTGAAAAACCGTCTGTTGCTCAAGATTTCGCAAAAGGACTTGGTAATAATTTTATAAAAAAAGATGGGTATTTTGAAAACAATAAATATATTATAACTTGGGCATATGGGCATTTATGTGAATTAAAAATGCCTGACGATTATGATCCTAAATTAAAACAATGGTCTTTACAAACACTTCCAATTTTTCCTCAAAGATTTGAGTATAAAATTATCAAAGAAGGTGCAAAGCAGTTTAAAATAATAAAAAATTTATTAAATAAAACTGATGTATCTTCTGTAGTTATAGCTACTGATTGTGGTCGTGAAGGTGAATTAATAGCAAGGTTAATATTAAATCTTGCAGGTAATAGAAAACCAGTATATAGATTCTGGACATCAGAAGCATTACAACCTCATGTTATTCAAAGGGAAATGCAAAAATTAAAACCTGTAAAAGAATTTGATAGACTCTATCAGTCTGCATTAGCCAGACAGTGGGCAGATTGGTTGGTAGGTATTAATGCAACGAGAGCGGTAACAGTAAAAAACAATAACGAATTATTTAGTGTTGGAAGAGTTCAAACGGCTATATTAGCGTTATTGGTTGAAAGAGAAAAAGAAATAAAAAATTTTAAGCCACAAAAATATTGGAATGTTTTAGCGATATTTAAAAGGAGGCAAGATGAGTTTAAGGGTGTTTATGTTAAACAAATTCAATGTAATGACAACGAAGAAGAAGTGGAAAATGAGACTAATAAAGGGATTAATTCTCAGTTTGCAATTACAAAAAAAGATATTGCAGAGACAATTGCAAAGGAAGTTCAAGATAAAACTGCAGTAGTAAAACAAGTGACAAGCAAAATATCATCTGAAAAACCACCTTTACTTTTTTCTCTTACAACTTTACAGCAAGAAGCAAACATATTGTATGGTTTTACTGCAGAAAAAACGCTTGAAATAGCACAATCTCTTTATGAAAAGCATTTACTTTCTTATCCACGAACAGAGTCTCAATATCTTGATCCACAGTATGCAGGAATGTGTAAAAGAATACTTGAACAAATAAAATCCTACATAAAATTTGACATTTCAAAATGTAATTTAAATAGTTCAAACAAAAGAATTTTTGACTTATCAAAACTAACCGATCATCATGCATTAATTCCTCAGGGAGTGCCAAAAAGTGGTCTTTCAGAAGATGAAAGGAAAGTTTATGATCTGGTTTGCAGAAGATTTATTTCTGCTTTTTATCCTGACTGTAAGTTTAGGAATACAACAGTAGAAATAAAAGTTGACAATTACTATTTCATAGCTAAAGGCAGAGTTTTACTTGATGCAGGCTGGAGAGAAATTTATGGTGGACTTAGGGCAGATGAGGTTTTACCTGAGCTTACTCAAGGAGAAAAGCTTACAGTAAAAAATGCCGAAATAGTTGAAAAGCAAACCCAACCACCACCAAGATATACGGATGCAAGTATTTTAAGTGTAATGGCTAATGCTCACAAAGTAGTAACCGATAAAGAGTTAAAGAAAATTTTAAAAGAAAATGCAGGTATTGGCACTCCTGCCACACGAGCACAAATACTTTCAACACTTTTGAAAAGAAAGTATTTAACTAAACAGGGCAAAATTTATATTCCTACTTCTAAAGCGTTTCATTTAATAGATATACTTGATGGAGAAAAAGTAGCATCAGTAGAATATACTGCTTTATGGGAACAAGAGCTTGAGAAGATTGCGAGAGGAGAAAAAAAGGATATTTCAGAGTTTTTAACTGCTGTCAAAGAATATGTGCAACAGTTTGTTAATAAAATTAAACAAGAAAAACAGGTTTATCAAGGGGAAGTTACTGTTAAGCCTAAAAAATACAGAAGTATCAAAAGGCAAGATAACAACGAAAGAAGGGAGGTGAAAAAGAATGACAAAGACAGATTTCATTAGCACGGTTGCAAAGAAAAGTGGCATTACTAAAAAAGATGCAATGAAAGTGGTAAATTCTGTCCTTGAGACAATCAAAGAACTTGCAAAAAAGGATGACACTTTGAAACTGCCAGGATTTGGCACATTTAAGGTTGTAACAAGGAAAGCAAGAAATGCCAGAAACCCAAAAACAGGAGAGCTCGTAAAAGTGCCTCAGAAAAAATTACTACGATTTACACCTACTTTAGAGTTGCGCAATTTATAACACTTAAAAGAGGTAAGTGCAACCCTCCTTGGCAAGAGCTATCAAAAAAGCACAAAAAAGCACTTACCTCTTTTTTTTAAGCTTTACTACTGAGAAGTTTTCAACAAAGATATGAATGGTTACCTGCGATACTTATATAAGTAATAACAAAAAAGAAAGGAGAAATAAAATGTATAACAAGGCAATTCTACTTGGCAATCTTACAAAAAACCCTGAGACAAGACAAACTCAGTCTGGAACATTTGTTGTTGTTATGCCAATAGCCACTAATACAAAATACAAGCAAGGAGATGAAATCAAAGAAGAAACGCTTTTTATTGATGTTATTGTTTTTGGTAGTCAAGCTGAAACATGTGCACAGTATTTAAGTAAAGGCAAAACTGTATTGGTTGAAGGACGATTAAGGGAAAGAAAATGGGAATATGAAGGGCAAAAAAGAAGCAAATTTGAGATTATTGCAAACACTGTGAAGTTTGTGGGCGGCAATGGGAACCGAGAAGACAAAAAGGAAAAAACATCTGTAAGCAATAATTCTTCTGCACAGAAACCGTCTTTTAATTATGATGATCTTGAATACGAACCATTTTAATGGAGGAGAAACTTATGTCTTTAAGGCTTTCTGAAAAAGAAAAGAAAAGGCGTGCTGCGATAGCAACAGAAAAGTTTGAAAAGGATGAGATTAAGAAAAAGAAATACAGTTGTATTTACTGTGGTACAAAAACTTACAATTCTAAAAAAATTTGCGCATTATGCGAAAAAGGCATAACAGCGATTTATAATGCTATCAAAAAAGAGGGCAGTAAATGATAAAGCTGTTTGTTTTATCTATTGCTATTGTTTTAGTTTTCATTGATTTGGCAAATACAGATGTTTCAGATTCAGATCACACAGACATTAACCAATGCTTTATAGATGCAGGCAATAGATATGGAGTGCATCCAAATCTTCTCTGGGCTATCGCAAAGGTAGAGTCAAGGTTCAATCCTTATGCTATTAATAAAAACGCTAACGGTTCTTATGATATAGGGATTATGCAGATTAATTCATCATGGATACCTGTATTAAAAGCATATGGCTTAACGGACCCAAGGCATCTTTGGAATCCTTGCTATAACATTCATGTAGGAGCTTGGGTTCTTAGCCAGTGCATTAAAAAATTTGGATATACATGGGACGCAGTGGGTTGTTACAATGCAAGTTCAAAAGTAAAGAGGGTTAGATACAGTCAAAAGGTGTGGAAGGAGTTGCAGCCTTATCAGTCTTATATCAAAAAAGAATAAAAAGAAAGGGGTGGATTATGTTTCAAAGTGAAGATTTTAAAAAATGTTTTCAGTGGGAAATAACAATTTTAAAAGAAGATGGGGGACAAGAAAGTTTTTTTGTTTGGGCGGACAACTGGCAGGATGCAATTGAAGAAGGAGTGCATATGCTTATACAACAAGAACAAGCAACAGGGTGCAAAATTGTTAATGTAAAAAGAAGATATAGAGATGAAATGGATTAACCATAAGGTAGCAACTTTTTCGGTTGTTTATTTTATAACACACGATGTGATTTCTTCCGTTTTTGCTATGGTAGGCAGTATTTTTCCTGATGCCATTGAGGGGCATAATTATGCAAGTGAAAGATGGAAGAGAAATCATAGAAGATTAAGCCACTGGTTTTTAGGATACTTTATTGTTGCCTCTATTTTATGGTTTATGGTGAAAGCAAAGACAGGTATTAGTATAGAGACTGTATCTTTTTCTCAGTTTCTTTCTGTTTTTAAGGTAATTAACTCTGAAACTCTGATTTATTTTATGTTTTATATTGGTTTTTTCTTTTGTTTTGGCTGTATTTTACATATTCTTGAAGATTCGTTAAGCTCCAGTGTTCCATTGCTGCATCCGACAAAAAGAGTATTTGGGTTAGGATTAATTCCGACAGGATCATTAGTAGAGTATTTGATAAGTTTTGGTTTGGCAGCTTTCACATTTTTTTGTTGTTTTTAATAGTTTTGAGGTTACTTTTTAGTCATATTTTATATGACACTTTTTCTTACAGATAAAATTCAAGAAGCTATTGATTTTTTAAAAGCCAATGAACCTGCTGAGGGCTATACGGTAAAGTTTTCAGGTGGTAAAGACAGCATTGTTACATATGATTTGGTAAGAAAAGCAGAGGTAAAGCATCGGGTATATTACAATTTCACCACAATTGATCCACCAGAACTAACGAGGTTTATCTTGAAGTATTATCCAGAAGTAAAATGGTTGCGTCCGTTAAGAAGTTTCTTTGAGTATGTTAAAAGAGTAGGACCACCAACAAAACAAAAAAGATGGTGTTGTTCAAAGCTTAAACATAGAGTACTTAAAGGTTCAAAGCATATAGTTTTAGGAGTGCGTGCGGAAGAGTCATATAAGCGTGCAAGAAGAGAGAAAATAAATTTAAACACTGAAACAAAGACGATTGATTATTATCCGATTTTTTTCTGGACAGAGGCAGATATATGGGACTATATTGAAATGCATAAACTGCCATATCCATCTCTTTATGATGAAGGCTTTTCAAGGCTTGGCTGCGTAGTATGCCCATTTATTTGCAGAAAGGGGGTTTTAGAGTTACACAAAAAGAGATGGCATAAAATATATGTTTTATTTGAGAAAGCAGTAGCAGAGTATTATGAAAATAAAAAAGAGTGGTATATAGAGCATGGAGTGTATTCTGCAGAACAACTATTGGATGCCTGGTATAACAACAAAAAGTCAATAATTAAGAATAAAAAGAAAGATCTGGAGGTGATAATAATTGAGCTTGAAATTTATACAAATGGAAATACCAGACATTATAAAACATTTCAGAAGGTTTCGTGAGAAAGACATTAAGTTTTTCATAAAAAATAAAATAATAGAATTTCCATTAACTGAGGAAGATTTTATAAAGCTTTCTGCGATTCATAGCGTTTGGAGAAGAGAGTCTTTTATTAAACTACAACTTTCAGGGTATAAAAAAACTACAATTAAAAAAATAGTTGAACAATCAAGAGTAAATTGCAACAATAAGCTTTCCTCATGGCTTTACACAAGACTAAAGGAAGCAAAAGACGCTAACAAAAAAATACACGCAAAAACTTTAATTAGAGAAGCCATAAGAAGATTTAATTTAAATAACACATATTTTGTTAAAAAAAACATAGCCCTTGAAATTAAGAGGATAAGAATACAATTAAGAAAGCAATTTTCAAAATGTGACAAATCGGGTGCTTGTATATAGAAAATGTGACAAATCGGGTGCTTGTAATTAAACATTATTTAAAGGTAACCAATTTCATTTAGGTAAACAAGGTAATTTTTTTTACTTAGGTAAACAAGGTAGCCAATTTCATTTAGGTAAACAAGGTAACTTTTTTACTTAGGTTACTTGAGTTACTTGAGTTACTTTGGTGACATAAGTTACTTAAATAGTTTTATTTAAACTTTTAAAAAAAGGGGGGGTAGAAAAATGGAGAAAGAATCTAAAATTAAAAAAGCAAAGGTTTTAGGGATAGACATTGGTTTTGGTCATACTAAGGTTTATTCTGATGGGGTAAAGTATAAGATACCAACGCAGATTGCTTATGTGTCTGAAGATGCAAATATGGAAGTAGAAAAAGTAAATATAGCAGGCAGAGAGTATGTGTTAGGCAGAGATACGAAGTATTCTTCTTTTAGAATAGAGATTGCGACAGTTGAGGAACTGATAAGGTATGCACCTGCTTTTTTAAAGCATATTCTGGACAAGTTTGGTGGGTTTGACATTATTGTATCTGGTTTACCACCTAATTGTAAGTTTTATGCTTTAAAGTTTCAAGAAAGCCTTAAAAGCGTTGCAATGAGTTCTGAAGTAATTGTTTTACCTCAAGGACTTGGAATTCTATATGATGTAGTAAGCACAGAAAAAATAAGTGGAGATACTATGGTAATAGATGCTGGATATAATACTGTTGACTGTCTTGTGGCAGAGAGAGTTGATAATACATGGAAAAAGAAGATAGCTATAACGCTTGAAGGGTATGGAGTAATAAAAGCTGTTGAGTTTATGAGAGCAATTTTACCTGAAAGGTTTGCTATAGTGAAGAACTGGTCTGCAGCAAGATTACTTGAAGTTTTTGAAAAGGGATATATGCATTTTGAGACAGAAAAGATAGATTTAAAAAATTATAAAACTGAGGCAATTTTAAATTACTCTGAGATTTTATTTTCAAAGATAAAGCAGGAGTTAAAAGATTTTTATAAAGATGTTGAGTTTATTATTCTTGCTGGCGGTGGGGCATATTATTTAGAGAGTAAAGTTTTAGGAAGCAAAGTATATATACCCAACGAGCCAGAGTTTTCTCAAGCAAGAGGCTATTATGTTGCAGGGCAAAGATAGAAAAATAATAGTATCAATTAAAAATGAAGAAATTTACAGAGCATATTCTCTTCTTAAAGGAATTAATAGAATTGTTATAGAGACTTTATTTGGATTACTTCTTCAAAAAGTGTCTCCTGTGGAACTTCAACAGGTATATATAAAAAGTGGAGAAGATGCACTTGTAAGATTTATCAAAGAAAAACTTGAAGAGACAGAGAGGGTTAATGAAAGCTTTAAAGTTCAAAAACTTCAAAACAACAATGATATAAAAATAGATGCGTCTGGCTTTTGGGAATAATTTGGTTACTATGATATCTCTTATTATAAGAGGAGGAAAATGAATATTGTAGATTTTTTTGATGTATCAAAATATTTTGGTGGAAGCTATGTAAATTTTTTTAGTGTTCTATTTAACACTTTTTTAAATGGGTGGCTTGCAAGAGCGTTAGGATTTATTTGTCTTGGTTTTTCTTTGTGGTTCTGGATAAGAAGAGATCAACTTTTAGCAGGAATATGGTTTTATTTGTTTGCATTTCTTTTTGCTTATGGATGGATATTTGCCAGGCTTTTTGGTTTTTTTGGGGGTAAGTAATGAGCCATAAAGATTCACCAATATATGTGACAAATCAGGCAACAGAAAAAGTTACGAATCTTTTTGAAGCGATAAGCAACATTGAATATACTGCTGCAAGTGAATCGTCAGGTCAAACAATAGATTCTGAGTTTTTTACGACAAAGCAATGGGTAAAATTTGTTGAAGTAGGGATTAAAGCATCTTTAGTGTCTGGGTTATTTACTGCGCTAATGAGCCCTATTATGATGGGGGTTTTTGAGAAGATCATTCCTGTTTTTGGCAGTTATTCTACAAGCATTGTGGATGAAATATATATTTTTTTTCTATCTATAGGCTTTTCAATTGGTTATGCAATTTTTATTAGCAAAGTAGGGAAATTTTGGAGAAAAAAATATTCAATAACAAGAAGTAAAATTAAGAGTTTATTGTTTAGCTTAACAGTTGGGTCCTTCATAAAAGCGTTTCTTATTTTTTTGTTGTTTCATTATATTTATGTAAAGCTTACACCAGAAACAATTGACAAAATTGCATTTTTTTTTGATAAAGGGCAAATAATTAAAGCAATAGTGCATATTGATTCAAGCGATTCTGTAAGAACATTTTTAACTGAATTTAGAAAGGTGTTTATTCCTGCATCATATTTTGTTGTTTTTACGAGCTTTCTCTTTGTAGTTATTTCATGGAGAAGGGTAATAAAAAACATTCTTATTGAGTGGCTTTATGGCGAAGAAGAACTTGAAGACTAAAAAACAAGAAAGGGGGTAAAAAAACATGGCAGAAGACAGAACGCAAAGGATTGTGGAAAGAAAAGTAAGCCTTGCAAAAGAGGCAACTTCATGGGTAGTTCGTGCTACGACTGTTGACACAAAAGTTGCATTAAGAATTGCAAGGAATGCAGACAGGGGCATTAGAATTCTCAGGCAGGGCTTGTTATTTAGGTTTAATGCTGATGAAGTTTCGGAACTTCTACAAGAGTATTTTGAGGCAGTAAGAAGGCTAAATGACGCTGCGCAGAAAATTTGTGAAAAAGCAGGGATTCCTTATGTTCCACCGAGAGAGCTTATGCCAAAACAAGAGATGGATAAGGACACAAAAGTTGACAAAAAGATGGAACTTGCTTATGGTAGTGATGGCGATGAAGACGACATAAAAGTGTAAGACAAACTAAATGACACACAAGAGGGTAAATCCTCTTGTGTGTCAAAATTTAGCACTTGACAAACTTTTAGAAGTTTTATAACTTTAGAATATAATTTCTCACCAATAGGTGACTCTCTTTTGGAGAGGTATGGCAATCCTGCCATAAATACTACCACAAACACAAATAATCATTGTTAAATCCATTAATTTTAATTAAATCCAAAAATAAAAAAAGGGGGTGTTTTATGTATTTAACTGCAACTGCATTAAAAACCTATTTAAGTTGTCCTTACAAATTTTATTTATCGCACATTAAAAAGTTAAGGAGAAAAGTTCCGAAGGCAAGCATTGCTTTTGGAACAACAATTCATGCCAGCATTGAGAAATTTTTTATTGAAGGGATTTCACCTGAGACAACATTTAGAAACATATGGCAAGCTGAACAGGAAACAGAGTATGAGTACTCTAATGGAGACACACATACCATATTACTGAAGATGGGTGAAGAAATTCTTAAAAAATGGAAAAATCATCCTGATACTCCAAGAGAGTATATCTCTGTTGAAGAACAGAGGTATATTGAAATTGAGGGAAAGGTTCCTTTTTGGAGCACGATTGATTTTGTGGGAAAGGATATGTTACTTGACTGGAAAACTGCTAACGCAAGATATTCAGAACACAAGGTAAAGTTGGATTTGCAATTAACAGCTTATGCTTATGTTCTTGCAGAAACCGAGAAGACTCCAGAGCGTGTAGGTTTTGGAGTATTTATCAAAAAGAAAAGTCCTGAGATTCAGTATTTATTTGCAACAAGAACAGTTGAAGATTTAGAAAACTTTAAAAAAATTGTGTTAAAGGTTTGGAAAGACATTGAAGAAGAACATTTTTACAAAAATCCAGGAGTATCATGTGCGTGGTGTGATTATTTGCCTATTTGTATTGGTGAAGATGCAGATGTAGAAGAAAAGTTCATAGTAGTTTCTGATAGGTATTCTGATAAGCATATTGAAGAGTAAATTAATCTCGCCATTTAATCTTATCTCTTAAATTCAAACCAAAACCACTTCTTTTATCTTTTATTTAACTTAAAAAAAACAATTATAAGGAGGGATATTATGACAACATTAATTAGTGAGTTATTTGTTGATGATGTTTTTATTGATGGTGGAGTAATCACAGAAAACACATATGAATGTCCTAATGAATGTCCTAATGAATGTCCTAATTGTGGAATAGTAATCACAGAAAACACATATGAATGTCCTAATTGTGGAATAGTAATTAAAGTTGCGCCTAACAGAGGATACAATTCACAGAGGACAATTTTAACTGTGGTAGAGAGCCAAAATTATAATGGTAAATACACAATTTATGGTCTTTCTGATGGCTCTCTGGGTTGCAATTGTTTATCTTTCCTGTTTCAAAGAGGAGTTAAGTTAGACAGAGGAATCGTAACTTGCAAACATATTAGGTCTTACATCAATTCATCATCATTTAGGGAAGCAACATTAAAGACAAACTTTAAGAAAATAACGGAGTGGCAAAAGGTGCTGATGAAAAAACTTGGTATCACTCCTCATGAGCAACTTAGCAAGGAACAAGCATATTGGATTATTAATGATATTTTAAGCAAGATAGGTGTTAAATACAAAGATTTTGTTTCTCTTATTAAGGAAAACCCTAAGTATGAATTATTGCCTTTGTATTCATTCGGTGTAGAGCTGGAAGGGTTGGTTAAAAGTAGAACAGAGCTTAATGAAAAGCTTAAAGAGAAAGGGTTTAAGACCCTGCTTACAGGGTATAACCATGAAATGGGCAATGAGCTTTGGAAGCTTGGTGACGATGGCTCAGTAAGGAGGAATATGAGCAATGAAGAACAAAGAGAATATCAAAGCGTTGAGGTCACGAGCCCAAAACTGTTTGGTAATGAAGGATTTAATGCAATCAAAGAAGTATTATCTACGTGGAATAAGATAGGTGGTGCTGTTAATAGTTCGTGTGGCTTTCATGTTCATGTGGATGCGTGGAATTACACTCTTGATGATTTAAAAAGGCTGTTACTGGTGTGGACAAAAATTGAGCCAGTAGTTTTTTATTTTGTTGCTCCAAGTAGAAGAGAAAACCGATATTGCATTTCATTAAGAAAAAGTCAGCATTTTGTCGGGAAAGTGCTTGCAGGTTTTGCAGATTTGGGAATAAACAGAGATCAAAGATATTATGCTCTTAACCTGAGGGCATTTCAGGAGTACAAAACAGTTGAGTTTAGATTACATCATGGCACTCTGAACTCAACAAAAGTTATAAACTGGGTGATCTTTTGTTTAAAATTAATTCAAAAAGTAAAAGAAGGGTTGAAATATTCAGACTTTTCTGAAAACCCTACAGTAGAAGAAGTTCTTGATAAGTTAGGAATTACCAAAAATGCAATTCCACTGGTTGCTCAGGCAAGACAGTTCCTTTTAGAGAGATATAACCTTTTCTCAACAGATCAGGAATTTTCACTACCTCAGCTTGATGTTGATCTTATAAAGCGATACAGAAACGAGAAATTAGAGAGTATTTATTATAATCCTGAACTGGCTCTTAGCGAAAGAGATTCTGCATTACCTACAAATCATATCAACAATCTTGCATCAATTCTAAGAACCACAAATGGCATTCTGAGAAGAAAAATAATTGCATGGGAAAATATTGTTCAGGAGTCTGAAAATACTTATACTGTTACTGTTCCTTCTCCGAGAGAGTATATCTCTGTCTCTGTTGATGACTCATCTTGCTCTGAACAAAGGTATAAGTGTACGGTTAAAGATAATGGAGAGATTTGGTGCAACTGCAGAAGTTTTTTAAGAAATGGTCACAAATGTATTCATTCTATATCTCTTGCGAGAAAATTGATTATTACAAAAGAAGTTGAAAGAGAATTGTTTTCGTATTAACAAAAAGGCACACCATTTTGGTGTGCCTAATTCTTTAAAAGGAGGGTTTTATGTGTAGATTGTTTGGCTTTATAGGCAATGTTAATGAGGAAATTATAAGAATTTTAAGAGGGCTAATATTATCAGAAGAAGCCAGCAACCCTCATGGAACAGGGATTTTGGTTGCAGATAAAAGAGGATTTAAAATTCAAAAGAAAGGATTAAGAGGGTTGCATTACATTGCACAAGGTTTTGCAGATTTTTTGTGGAACGAAAAAGGGCATAAAATTATCATGGGGCATGTTAGATACAAAACTACAGGAGAGCAAAGTGACAGAAACGCTCATCCTTTTGGATCACAAGCTAACAATACATGGTATTGGCTGGCACATAATGGAGTTCTTGGTGGCAAAATGAAAGAAATTGCACAGCAGTTTGGAGCTAATAAACTCTCTGATGCCAAGGTTGATTCAGAGCTTTTTTTGAGAAGTATCACAGCTTTATTAAGGCAAGGAGTATCACTTGAAGATGCTATTGAGAAAGTAACTTATGAGGTCTCATCGGATGGAGATTTTGCCTTTACGCTTTTGTCTCCTGATGGTTTATATTTATGGAGAAATGATGCAAGACCGTTAAATTTAATTTTTTACCGAAATTCTATTTTTTATGCATCTACTTTGGAAATGTTCAAGAAAGCAAGTCATATTGCAGGTTTGAAGACAGAAAAGATTCAATATCATGAGGTTCAGGTTTTTAAATTATACAAAATTACTTTCAAAGGAAAAGAAAAGAAAGTTTGCTATGAAGTAGTTAGGGAGCTCAAAAGTAAACCAAAGAAGACAAAGAAGAAAATTTCTGGTTCGTATGCAGACTGGGTATGGGATGGAACATATTGGAGACAAATACCTAATAATAAACACAATAAACAATATTCAATCATATCAAATAATTCTAAGTACAGGCACTTGCTTGAGCTTAATGTTGAAGAACTTACAACAAGACAATTACAGTCTGTGATGGAGCGACTTACAGATTTATATTACAATGAAAGAACAATTCCTGAGGAAGACAGAATTGAGATTGAATCTAAGCTGGTTGAACTTGAGTACGAGCTAAGTTTCAGAGAAAGGTTCTTCGGCAGTGATAACAGTGATAATGAAGATAATGGGGGAGTAAAAAATGGAATTAGAGATGAAGAGCCTTTCTAAAAATGAAATGATACTTTTTTTAAAAGACAACAATTATAGTAGCACATTACCAAACAAGATTAAGTGTTTTGGTTTCTATAATAACAACAATCTTATCGGTGTTGCTGGGCTATACAAAATAGCCTGGCACACCACAGAAATAAGAAGTATCTGTGTGAAACACAATGAAAGAGGAAAGGGGGTAGGGAAGATAATAATCAGGATGTTACTAAACATTATAGATACTCCTCTTGTATCTGCAACAGTGGTTAAAGAAAATGTGGCAAGCTTAAAGGTTTTTGAATTCAATGGGTTTAACACGGTTTGCAAATTTGTAAACCGTGTTACAAAACACGAACTTTTTTTGTTAATAAGGACTATAAACTTAAATAAGGAGGAGTAAATGGGGTATATAGTAATAAAGTCAAAAAAAGACAAAAAAATAACTATTAACAACAAATTTAGTTATTTCTTTCTAATCAGTGACAGTATATACAAAAAATTACCTGTAGAACAGCTTTTTGATGTTATTGAAAAAAATGGAACAGAAACCGATATTGAGGAGATAAAAAAACTGAGTTTTGGTTTTTCAAGGAATTAAAGAATCTAAAAGCCAGAAAAACAATATTGTTTTTCTGGCTTTTTTTATTGAAATGTTACTTCTTTGTTGTCATCTGTTAGCACTTTTGCATTTTTTATGATTTCTTTAGCCACATCTTCTGAGGCACCAGCCATCTGCAGAGCTCTTATTATATCTTTCTGCATTCTTATTAATTTTTCTTGTTCTTCTTTTGTAAGTTCTTTTACCATTGTTATCACTCCTTCCTTTTTTATAAAGATAATATAAAAATAACTTAGTGAACTTCATATTGTCAAGATGACTATCAAAATTTAGCACTTGACAAACTTTTAGAAGTTTTATAACTTTAGAATATAATTTCTCACCAATAGGTGACTCTCTTTTGGAGAGGTATGGCAATCCTGCCAAAGCCAAAAAATCTTTTTAAAGGAGGTTTATATGAAGATTTTTATTTCATATCAAGAGATGTTACAAAAAAACATTAACGTGTTTGATTTCATTAAGGTTGTAGAAATGATTGGATATGATGTTAGAGTTGCAAACAATGGATTAGTGGTAGCTACCACAGTAAAGAAATTTCAAAATAAGGAAATTGTCTTTTGGGAAATGAAGAATGATATTGAAACATTGATGAATTATTTTTGATTGTTTAATAGTTAATAGGACAACCTCACTTGTGAGGTTGTCCTATATCTTTTTTCCTACCTTTTTCTATCCATTCATTTCATTCCTTTAATTTTATTCAATATTCAATATTCAAATTTCAAATAATAGCACCTTTGGTGCATAAAATAATAATTTAAAGGAGGTTTTTTATGTTTTACACATTTTATTCAAAAAACTCAGGAATGGAAATTACAACTGCGGTACAGGGAGGTGAAGGAAAAATCTTTCTAAGGTTTTTTACTTTTGGAAATGGAAATGGAAATGAACAAGGAATTTTTATGGTTGATGTAAAGGAAGCATTTAATATTATGTTGATTTGTAACACAATGGTTAAGGGAAATCTTAATCAACACAAGTTGATTCACAAAACAGACAAAAATGGACAGGAAAGAATTGCTACTTTAATATTTGAAAAGTGGCAAAGAAATGAAAAAACAGGTTTTGCGATAGTCTTTAAAAGAGAAGAGAATGGATCAGAGAAAAAAATTAATGTTCCTTTTAACAAGGCAGATTTTTTATATTTCGCAGAGTTAATGAGACACATTAGTGTTGCTTTGCCATATTCACTTGAAAAACCAAGAAGACAAACACAACATCCACCTGCACCTGTAGAGAAAAGCGAAGATATTGATTACATAGTAGAATAAGGAAATAAAAAAAGCCTGAAGCAGTGATGGGTTTAAACCTGTCACTACTTCAGGCTTTTTTTATTTCAAAAAGCACGCTTACCATTTCATCATAACTTTTAAACCCAGCCATGTGAATGCATTGCTCTGTAATTGAATAAAGCGCTGGAGCTCCAGGAATACTAAGACTGCAAAGCTTTTTTACCAAACCAGCATTTATTAGGTTCTCAAGAACTTTTTCGCTGTCTATGCCACCTCTTGCACTGTCTATTTCCTGTTTTGTGCAAGGCTGTTTTGCACAAATTATTGCAAGCACTTCAAATGCTTGTGCGCTAAGTTGTTTTTTCTTTCTATATTCATCAGGAATGTTTTTTGCATAATCAGGCTTAATAATTAGCATAGCAGAGTTTTCTGTTATAGATATATCAAGACATGTAGGGTTTAAATACTCTTTAATTTCCTGGATATGAATAAGTAATTCTTCTTTTGTAATAGAAATTTTATTTGCAATTTCATTTAAATATAATTCTTTATCTGCTGATGCAATTATTGCAAGAATAAGATTACTCAGATGAGACAACATATTTTTTTCTTTTTTCATTGCTAAAGTTTCTTACAATAATTTCTGTTATTTTGTTTTCTATTGCTTGCTCTGTTATTTCTGTGTTTTCTATGATTAACTCATCAATTGCTTTCTTTTCATAAAGCTTCCTTTCATGTTGACTCATAGATGACTTTATTGCGTTTACTATCGCATGACCTTCTTGTGTAAGTTCATACTTTTTAGATACATCATTTCTATGTAAAGTTGACTTTACTACTTTCTGCGGGACACGCTGTACATTTGAAATTGGTGTTAAATTTTCAGGTATTTTAATGTTTAAAGCATATTCATTGGCAATTCTTGAATAATACGCTCCTACAATCTTTATATATCCATCTGCAAGCATCTCTTTTAACGCAGTTTTAATAGTCGTAAGAGAACACCCAGAAAGAAAAGCAAAATCAGAATAGCTTATTCTTGCAGATGCCTTGCCTTCAAGCACTGTCTTTGAAAAAATAATATCATACAAAACACACTTTACAGTATCTTTTAGTTGTGGATAGATATAATCAGTTTTGTAAACTGAAAGCGCAATTATTTCTTTTATATCAACCATCTTAATATCTAAGAAACACACAGTAACCACTTCCACCTTTCTCCTCTGATGTCTATTAATTTTAACTATACACACATGACTACTCATAAATACTTGTTTAAGGATATTTTTTAATATAATGAACATTATATTAAAGAGTTAAAGATAATATTTGTTAAAAATAAAATTTTTTCTCCTCTATGGTAAAACATGTAGAACCTATACATATTTTTTCATTACTTAGATTGCTTAGAATGGCTTTTAAGGCGTTTTTAGGTAAAGATAAATAGTAAAATATACCCTGATGAATTTAAGTGGCTAAAAAAGGCTTTTACAAAAACCACTTGTTTTTAGTAAATCACTTACTTTTTCTACTGCTTTTTTAAGATGTTCTTGCAATGCATGCAAATATCTTGCAGTTGTTTTTATTTGACTGTGACCCATAACTTCTTTAACTTCCATAATGCTTGCACCTGCAAGAAGTGCAGTTGTTGCAAAAGTATGTCTTATCATGTTTGGAGATACCCTTTTTTGTATGCCTGCTTTTTTTGCTGCAGCACGAAGAGATTTTTTTATTGAAATAACAGGCTTATCTGTGTTAGAAAAAACCCATTGTGATTTTCTATTTTTATAAAGCTCTTTCAAAATGTTTATAGCATCTTCACAAAGAGGAATAATTCGCTCTTCACTTGTTTTTGGTTTCCAACCAGCCTTGCCTTGCACTTTTACTGTTTTGGTATAAAAATCAACATCGTTCCATGCGAGATAAGCAAGCTCAGCAGGGCGCATCCCAGTAAGAACACCAAATAAAACTCTTTTTTTTGTTAAAGCACAAGTTATATTGTCTATCAACGCCTTAACTTCAGATGGAGTTAAAAAGGCATGTTGTTTTTTTGGCTCTTTAAGCATTGGATATTTTTTTATAGAAGACCGAACAATAATTCCTTTATCAACTGCAAAATTGATAATCTTTCTTACAATAGATATGTGAATATTTACAGTTCTGTTGCTTAATCCTTGATTTTTTTTTAAACCTTGATATTCAATTAAATCTTCCGTTGTTATGTCATTTATATATTTGTTTTGAAAAAAGGGAAGTATATGTTTATTTATACTAATTCTTTCAAGTTCGTTAGTTTTTTTTGCCTTAACTTTACTGCAATAATCCAGATACATCTCAGTCACAACCTCAAATGGTACAGGTTCATCTTTAATTTCACTTGCATGAAGTTTTTTTAGTCTCCATTTGGTTTTTAATTCTTCCTCTATACGCTTTGCTTCCGATTTTGTATCTGCAGCCTTTCTATGTATCCTTACTCCACCAATCCTTATGTCAATATACCATGATTTTCCTCTCTTATAAACTGCCATGCTTATTTACACCCTAACTTATTTTTTTGCCCACATTTTTACCACATTTTGTTTTAAAATGTCAACCTGAAAAGTGTCTGGAGAGTTGATATTATTGGCGGGGTGGACGGGACTTGAACCCGCGGCCTCTTGCGTGACAGG